>NZ_JBSKJN010000001.1:0-1136483 GCF_053709515.1 Enterobacter sp. UPMP701
CCCTCTCCCTGTGGGAGAGGGAGCAAACACTAAAACGGCAACCTGAAGGTTGCCGTTTGCTTTAACCTCCACAAACCTCACACCCCGGGTTACGCATCAGCTTCATTTCGCGGAACTGGCAGGTCATCGCGTCGTACATCACGATTTTCCCCGCGGCAGGCGTGCCGTAGCGCGCCAGGACTTTGATCGCTTCCATCGCCTGCAGTGAGCCAATCACGCCAACTAACGGCGCCATTACGCCCGCCTCAACGCAGGTGAGTGCGTTCTCGCCGAACAGACGGCTCAGGCAGCGGTAGCAGGGTTCACCTTCCGCGTACGTGAAGACGCTGATTTGCCCCTCCATACGGATAGCCGCGCCGGAAATCAGCGGGGTTTTATAAGCAAAACAGCCCGCGTTAAGCTGGTTGCGGATGGTGACGTTATCGGTGCAGTCCAGCACCAGATCGTGCTGCGCAATCTGGGCAAACAGCGCGTCGTCATCCAGCATTGTGTCAATCAGGGTGAACTGAACGTTGGGGTTAATGCGCGCCAGCGCCGTGCGGGCAGATTCCACTTTTGGCTGGCCCACCGTCGCGTCGCTGTGCAGCGTCTGGCGCTGCAGGTTGGACACCGACACGGTATCGAAATCCAGCAGCGTCATGCGGCCTACGCCCGCAGCGGCAAGGTACTGCGCGGCGGCGCAGCCCAGCCCGCCGAGACCGACGACCAGCACGTTTGCTGCCTTAAGCGCTTCCTGGCCCTCGAAATCAAACCCGCGCAGCACAATCTGGCGATTGTAGCGCAGCATCTCCTGGTCGCTCAGCTCCACCGTCATGTCAGCCCCCGAACAGGTGGTTAAAGCGCTCAACCTCAACCCACTCGCCCGGCTCCACGCTGCCGCGCTCGCGCTCCAGCACGATAAAGCAGTTGCCCTGGCTGAAGGAGCTGAAAATGTGCGAGCCCTGGTGGCCGGTGGTGCTGACTTCCAGATCGCCGTCCGCGTTGCGCGCCAGAATGCCGCGCTGGAAATCGAGGCGGCCGGGTGATTTTTTCAGGCGCGTGGCGGCACGCACGCGCAGGCGTTCCGGCAGCGGGCTGGCGCTGTTGCCGGACAGTTTTGCCAGCAGCGGGATCACCAGCTGGTAGAAGGTGAGTGCCGCCGAGACCGGGTTACCCGGCAGGCCGCAGAACCAGCTGTGCGTGAGCTTGCCAAACGCGAACGGTTTTCCCGGCTTGATGGCCAGCTTCCAGAAGGCGATTTCCCCCAGCTCTTCGAGGATGGTTTTGGTGTAATCCGCTTCGCCCACGGAGACCCCGCCGGAGCTGATAACCACGTCGGCAGCGTTATCCGCCTCGATAAACGCGGCGCGCAGTTTTTCCGGATCGTCAGGAATAATGCCGAGGTTAATCACCTCACAGCCCAGCTGCTCAAGCATCAGGTGAACCGCGAGGCGGTTGGTGTCGTAAATCTGACCGTCCTGCAGCGGCTGGCCCGGAAGCTGCAGCTCGTCGCCGGTGGAGAAAACGGCAACGCGCACTTTACGGAAAACGTCGATTTCAGCCACGCCGAGCGACGCCAGCACCGGCAGTTCACCTGCCGTTAGCTTCTGTCCGGCGGCAAAGACCGTTGCGCCAGGGGTGATATCTTCGCCCGTGCGGCGGATGTTCTGGCCCGCTTTAACGTTCGCGGTAAAACGCACGCCTTCGTCGGTCTGTTCGGTCTCTTCCTGCATTACCACGGCGTCGCAGCCGGCCGGAACCGGCGCGCCGGTCATGATGCGCACGCAGGTGCCCGCAGGCCATTCACCGCTAAACGGCTGACCCGCAAAGGCTTTACCCGCCACCGGCAGGGCGTTACCCGTCTGGAGATCCGCCAGGCGCACCGCGTAACCGTCCATCGCGGAGTTATCGAACCCCGGCACGTTCATCGGCGAGACGATATCGCGCGCGGCAATACGACCAAAACAGCGCACAAGCGGCAGCGTTTCAACGGCGTGCAGTGGAGTAATGCGGTCAAGCATCTGCGAGAGTGCCGTCTCAAGCGGCATCAGTCCGGCGGTAAAATCCATGGTGGGCTCCTGCGGAGTAACAACGAAAGCGCTCATTATGGCAGAAAAGTGCGGCTAACTGTATGACCCGATGGGTGTACGCTTTACATCACAGTTGCGTCTTTCTATATTCAAAAATCATCTGAAGATTCAACGACGATAATGATATTTATAGAAAAAGCCGCAAATCAGGCTAACGGGTGAGGCGAAATGGGTAAGGCGGTAATCGCAATTCATGGTGGCGCAGGGGCAATCACCCGTGCACAGCTCAGTCCCGAGCAGGAAAAGCGCTACATTGACGCGCTGTACGCCATTGTGGAAACGGGCCAGAAAATGCTGGAAGCGGGCGAAAGCGCGCTGGATGTGGTCACCGAAGCGGTGCGCCTGCTGGAAGAGTGCCCGTTATTTAATGCGGGAATCGGGTCGGTCTTTACCCGGGATGAAACGCACGAGCTGGATGCCTGTGTGATGGATGGCGTCACCCTGAAGGCGGGTGCCGTAGCCGGGGTTTCCCGTCTGAGGAACCCGGTGCTGGCCGCCCGTCTGGTGATGGAAGCGAGTCCGCACGTGCTGCTGGCGGGCGCTGGGGCGGAGACGTTTGCCTTTGAGCACGGAATGGAACCGGTATCGCCGGATCTGTTTTCCACGGAAGAACGCTATCAGCAGCTGCTGGAAGCCCGAACGGCGGGTCTGACGCAACTGGATCATGCTGCACCGCTCGATGAAACCACCAAAATGGGGACGGTCGGCGCGGTGGCGCTCGATAAAGCCGGTAACCTCGCGGCGGCCACCTCCACGGGCGGGATGACCAACAAGCTGCCGGGACGCGTCGGCGACAGCCCGCTGCCCGGCGCGGGCTGTTATGCCAACAACGCCACGGCGGCGGTGTCGTGTACCGGAACCGGGGAAGTGTTTATTCGCGCCCTCGCGGCCTATGACATCACCGCGCTGATGGATTACGGCGGACTGAGCCTGAGCGAGGCCTGCGAGCGCGTGGTGATGGAGAAGCTGCCTGCGCTGGGCGGCGTCGGCGGGCTGATTGCGGTCGATCGTGAAGGCAATGTCTCCCTGCCGTTCAACAGCGAAGGCATGTACCGCGCCTGGGGTTACGCCGGTGATGAACCGAGTACGGGCATCTATCGTGAATAAGGGGGCTACGCGTGCCGCACCGTGAAGAGCTGGACAACTGCGAAGTGCTGGCTGTCCACCAACTGAATATTGCGTTTCAGGAAGAGCGGCAGTTCATCCCCGCAGTACAGAATTTATCGTTTTCGCTCAGGCGCGGCGAGACGCTGGCAATTGTTGGCGAATCTGGTTCCGGTAAATCGGTCACCGCGCTGGCGCTGATGCGCCTGCTGGAACAGACGGGCGGGCAAATCAGCAGTGAGAAAATGCTCCTGCGGCGCCGTAACCGTCAGGTCATTGATGTCAACGAGCTGAGCGGCGCGCAGATGCAGGGCGTGCGCGGGGCGGATATTGCGATGATCTTCCAGGAGCCGATGACCTCGCTCAACCCGGTTTTTCCGGTCGGGGAGCAAATTGCCGAGTCCATCCGGCTGCATCAAGGGCTGAGCGGCGATGAGGCGCTCAAAGAGGCCCGACGAATGCTGGAGCTGGTGCGCATTCCGGAGGCGCAGGCCATTCTCGGGCGCTATCCGCATCAGCTTTCCGGCGGCATGCGCCAGCGAGTAATGATTGCCATGGCGCTCTCCTGCCGTCCGGCGGTGCTGATTGCCGATGAACCGACAACGGCGCTGGACGTGACGATTCAGGCGCAGATCCTGCAGCTCATCAAAGTGCTGCAGCAGGAGATGGAGATGGGGGTGATTTTCATCACCCACGATATGGGCGTGGTCGCCGATATTGCCGATCGGGTACTGGTAATGCACAAGGGCAGCGCGGTGGAAACCGGCACGGTTGAGCAGATTTTCCACGCACCCGCTCATCCTTACACCAAAGCGCTGCTGGCGGCGGTTCCGCGTCTGGGGGCGATGAACGGCAGCGATTTGCCGCGCCGCTTCCCCCTGATTTCTCTTGAGGCGTCTGAGCTGCAGGAGGATGAGCGCGAGCAGGACACCGTGGTGCCGGGCAACCCCATTCTGGAGGTGCGCGATCTGGTCACACGCTTTCCGCTACGCAGCGGAATTTTCAACCGCGTGAAGCGCGAAGTGCATGCGGTGGAAAACGTCAGTTTCGATCTCTGGCCTGGCGAAACGCTGGCGCTGGTGGGGGAGTCTGGCTGCGGGAAATCCACCACCGGGCGCGCGCTGCTCCGGCTGGTGGAATCACAGGAAGGCAGCATTACCTTTAACGGTGAGCGCATTGATACCCTTCCGGACAGCAAGCTGCAGGCGGTGCGGCGGGATATTCAGTTTATTTTCCAGGATCCGTATGCCTCCCTCGACCCGCGACATACGGTAGGGTACTCGATCATGGAGCCGCTGCGGGTGCATAACCTGCTCGACGGCGAAGCGGCACAGCGCCGCGTGGCCTGGCTGCTGGAGCGCGTCGGCCTGAAGCCGGAACACGCCTGGCGTTATCCGCACGAGTTTTCCGGCGGACAGCGGCAGCGTATCTGCATCGCCCGCGCGCTGGCGCTGAACCCGAAAGTGGTGATTGCCGATGAATCCGTCTCGGCGCTGGATGTCTCTATCCGGGCGCAAATCATCAATTTACTGCTGGATTTACAGCGGGATATGGGGATTGCCTTCCTGTTTATCTCGCACGATATGGCGGTGGTAGAACGCATCAGCCACCGCGTGGCGGTGATGTTTATGGGGCAGCTCGTGGAGATTGGTCCGCGAAGGGCGGTGTTTGAGAACCCTCAGCATCCGTATACCCGCAAGCTTATCGCGGCGGTCCCGGTTGCCGATCCCGCGCACCGTCACGGCCAGCGCGTGCTGCTGCAGGATGAAATGCCGAGCAATATTCGTAAGCGCGGCGAGGCCGTAGAGCGCGTCACGCTGCGCGAGGTCGGGCCGGGTCATTTCGTGGCTCCCCCGCGTCAGGACAATGCTTTTTCGCGGTTATAACTTACAACAGGCTGGAGAACACAATGGTTACATTTGTAGCGCGTAGATGGTTGTTAGCCGCGAGCATGACGGCAGCCCTGGCCGCTGCCCCCGCGTTCGCTGCCAAAGATGTGGTGGTGGCCGTCGGCTCCAATTTCACCACGCTCGATCCGTATGATGCCAACGACACGCTCTCCCAGGCGGTGGCGAAATCGTTTTATCAGGGGCTGTTTGGCCTGGATAAAGAGATGAAGCTCAAAAACGTGCTGGCGGAGGGGTACACCGTGTCCGACGACGGGCTGGTCTATACCATCAAGCTCCGTTCCGGCGTGAAGTTCCAGGACGGGACTGATTTCAATGCGGAGGCGGTGAAGGTTAACCTCGATCGCGCCAGCAATCCGGAAAATAGCCTCAAGCGCTATAACCTGTATAAAAATATCGCCAGCACCGAGGTGGTCGACCCGGCGACGGTGAAAATCACCCTGAAAGAGCCGTTCTCGGCGTTTATCAACATTCTGGCGCATCCGGCAACGGCGATGATTTCCCCCGCTGCGCTGAAAAAATACGGTAAAGAGATCGGTTTCCACCCGGTGGGTACCGGCCCGTATGAGCTGGTGACCTGGAACCAGACCGACTTTGTGAAGGTGAAAAAATTCGCGGGATACTGGCAGCAGGGGCTGCCGAAGCTCGATACCATTACCTGGCGCCCGGTGGTGGACAACAATACCCGCGCGGCGATGCTGCAAACCGGTGAGGCGCAGTTTGCCTTCCCGATCCCCTATGAGCAGGCCGCCATTTTGCAGAAAAACAGCAAGCTGGAGCTGGTCGCCAGCCCGTCGATTATGCAGCGCTACATCAGTATGAACGTCACGCAAAAGCCGTTTGATAACCCGAAGGTGCGTGAGGCCATCAACTACGCCATTAACCGCCAGGCGCTGGTGAAGGTCGCCTTTGCGGGCTATGCCATTCCGGCGACGGGCGTGCTGCCGCCGTCTATTGCGTATGCGCAAAGCTATCAGCCGTGGCCATACGATCCGGCCAAAGCGCGCGAGCTGCTGAAAGAGGCGGGTTTCCCGAACGGCTTCAGCACCACGCTGTGGTCGTCGCATAATCACAGTACCGCTCAGAAGGTGCTGCAGTTTACCCAGCAGCAACTGGCGCAGGTGGGAATTAAGGCGCAGGTTACCGCGATGGATGCCGGACAGCGTGCGGCAGAAGTGGAGGGGAAAGGACAGAAAGAGAGCGGCGTGCGGATGTTCTACACCGGCTGGACGGCGTCGACCGGGGAAGCCGACTGGGCGTTGTCGCCGCTGTTTGCCTCGCAGAACTGGCCGCCAACCCTGTTCAACACCGCGTTTTACAGTAATCCGCAGGTGGACAAAGACCTGGCCGATGCCCTGAAAACGACGAAACCGGAAGAGAAAGCCCGCCTCTACAAAGACGCGCAGGATATTATCTGGAAAGAGTCGCCGTGGGTGCCGCTGGTGGTGGAGAAACTGGTCTCAGCCCATAACAAAGCGCTGACCGGGTTCTACATCATGCCGGACACGGGCTTTAGCTTTGACGATGCGGATTTAAAATAAACCTCATGCTGAATTATGTTTGTAAACGCCTGCTGGGGCTTATCCCGACGCTGCTGATTGTGGCGGTGCTGGTGTTTTTATTTGTCCATATGCTGCCGGGCGATCCGGCGCGCCTGGTTGCCGGGCCTGAAGCGGATGCCACCGTCATTGACCTGGTGCGTAAACAGCTGGGCCTCGACCAGCCGCTGTATATGCAGTTCATCCATTATATCTGCAACGTACTGCAGGGCGACTTTGGTATCTCGATGGTGTCGCGCCGTCCGGTATCGGAGGAGATTGCCAGCCGCTTTATGCCCACGTTCTGGTTAACGATTGCCAGTATGAGCTGGGCGGTGGTGTTTGGGCTAGGCGCGGGGATTGTCGCAGCCGTCTGGCGCAACCGCTGGCCGGACAAGCTCGGCATGGCGCTGGCGGTGACTGGCATCTCCTTCCCGGCGTTCGCGCTGGGGATGCTGCTGATGCAGATCTTCTCCGTCGAACTGGGCTGGCTGCCGACCGTCGGGGCCGATACCTGGAAGCATTACATCCTGCCTTCCATGACGCTGGGCGCTGCCGTGTCGGCGGTAATGGCCCGCTTTACCCGTGCCTCGTTCGTTGACGTGCTGAGCGAAGATTATATTCGCACCGCGCGGGCGAAAGGGGTCAGCGAGAAGTGGGTCATTCTTAAGCACGGGTTCCGCAATGCGATGATCCCGGTGGTGACGATGATGGGGCTGCAGTTTGGCTTCCTGCTCGGCGGCTCTATCGTCGTGGAGAAGGTCTTCAACTGGCCCGGGCTTGGGCGCCTGCTGGTCGATTCCGTCGAGATGCGTGACTACCCGGTCATTCAGGCGGAAGTTCTGCTTTTCTCGCTGGAGTTTATTCTTATCAACTTAGTGGTAGACGTGCTCTACGCCGCCATTAACCCGGCCATCAGGTATAAGTAAGATGCGATTGTTGAACTGGCGGCGTCAGGCCGTTTTGAACGCGATGCCGGGACTCAAACCGGAGCATATCCGCACCCCGTGGTCTGAATTCTGGCGGCGTTTTCGCCGTCAGCCGGTCGCGATGGCGGCGGGGCTGTTCGTGCTGCTGCTGATTGTGGTGGCGGTGATTGCGCCGTGGGTGGCGCCGTTTGATGCGGAAAACTACTTTGACTACGACCGTCTGAACGACGGGCCCTCAATGATGCACTGGTTTGGCGTGGACTCGCTTGGCCGCGATATCTTCAGCCGCGTGCTGGTGGGGGCGCAGATCTCGCTCGCCGCCGGGGTGTTCGCGGTGCTGATCGGCGCGGCTATCGGGACCGTGCTGGGGCTCGTCGCCGGATATTACGAAGGCTGGTGGGATCGCATCATCATGCGCATTTGCGACGTGCTGTTTGCTTTTCCCGGCATTCTGCTGGCGATTGCCGTGGTGGCGATTATGGGCAGCGGTATGGCCAACGTCATCATTGCGGTCGCGGTCTTTTCGATACCGGCCTTTGCTCGTCTGGTGCGCGGTAACACGCTGGTGCTAAAGCAGCAAACCTTTATCGAGTCCGCCCGCAGTATGGGGGCCAGCGACGCTACGATCCTGTTCAGCCATATTCTGCCGGGTACGGTATCGTCCATCGTGGTTTATTTCACCATGCGTATCGGCGTGTCGATTATCTCAGCGGCCAGCCTGTCGTTTCTGGGGTTAGGGGCGCAGCCTCCGACGCCGGAATGGGGCGCGATGCTGAACGAGGCGAGGGCGGATATGGTGATTGCACCGCACGTGGCGATCTTCCCGAGTCTGGCGATTTTCCTGACCGTGCTGGCGTTTAACCTGCTGGGTGACGGGCTGCGCGACGCGCTGGATCCGAGGATTAAGGGGTAGGTTTATTGCCCCTCACCCTAACCCTCTCCCCGGAGGGGAGAGGGGACTGCTCGGTGCGGTTTTCCCCCTCGCCCCTTTGGGGAGAGGGCCGGGGTGAGGGGAATGTAATTAAACCCGGCTACCCCACAGGTCATACTCATCCGCGTTTTCAACCTTCACGCGAATAATATCACCCGGCTTAACGCTGGTTTCGCCGTTCAGGTACACCGCGCCGTCGATTTCCGGGGCATCCGCCATGCTGCGGCCAATCGCGCCTTCTTCGTCAACTTCGTCAATGATGACCATGATCTCGCGGCCCACTTTCTCCTGCAGACGCTCGGCAGAGATCTGCTGCTGCAGCTGCATGAAGCGGTTCCAGCGCTCTTCTTTCACCTCTTCCGGCACCTGATCCGCCAGTTCGTTGGCAGTTGCGCCTTCAACCGGGCTGTATTTGAAGCAGCCAACGCGGTCCAGACGGGCTTCTTTCAGGAAGTCGAGCAGCATCTGGAAATCTTCTTCGGTTTCACCCGGGAAGCCGACGATGAAGGTGGAACGCAGGGTCAGATCCGGGCAGATTTCACGCCACTGCTTGATGCGCGCCAGCTGGCGGTCAACGGAGCCAGGACGTTTCATCAGCTTCAGAATGCGCGGGCTGGCGTGCTGCAGCGGGATATCCAGGTACGGCAGGATTTTGCCTTCCGCCATCAGCGGGATCACGTCGTCAACGTGCGGGTAAGGGTAAACGTAGTGCAGACGCGTCCAGATACCGAGTTTAGACAGCTGCTCGCACAGACCCACCATGCTGGTTTTCACCGGCTCGCCGTTGTGGAAACCGGAACGGTGTTTAACGTCCACGCCGTAGGCCGAGGTGTCCTGGGAGATGACCAGCAGCTCCTTCACGCCCGCGTCAGCCAGACGTTTCGCTTCCGCCAGCACTTCGCCAATCGGACGGCTCACCAGATCGCCACGCATGGACGGGATGATGCAGAAGGTGCAGCGATGGTTACAGCCTTCGGAAATTTTTAAGTACGCGTAGTGACGCGGCGTCAGCTTCACGCCCTGTTCCGGCACCAGGCTCAGGAACGGATTGTGCTTTGGTTTTGGCACGTAGTGATGAACATGTTCCAGCACCTGCTCGTAGCTGTGCGGGCCGGTGATCTCCAGCACCTTCGGATGCACTTCGCGGATTTGGTCCACTTTCGCGCCCAGGCAGCCGGTGACAATCACTTTGCCGTTTTCCGTCAGGGCTTCACCGATGGCTTCCAGTGACTCTTGAACCGCGCTGTCGATAAACCCGCAGGTGTTAACGATCACCATATCGGCGTTGTCGTAGCTTGGCACCACGTCATAGCCTTCGGTGCGAAGTTCGGTCAGGATGCGTTCGGAATCCACCAGGTTTTTCGGGCAGCCCAGGGAGACGAAGCCGATTTTCGGCTGGTGCGTAACATTGCTCATAGGTTAAAAATTCATCAATTATGGAGTTATCAGGGCGGGATTTTACAGCGTATCGCGGGGGATTTATACACTCTTTGCAAGGCGGATGTATCAGGCAGAGGTTGTAACATTGTAAATAATGTTAATCAGTTAAGAATAATTGATCTCAGGCATTAAACTGTACAAAAAATGACCTTATTCTGAATGTGCAACATGGCTGACAGAGGAGGAAATAGCATGACCGTTGACAGACTGAAACGCGATCTGCTTAACAAGCTGATCAATGCCCGAATCGACCTGGCCGCCTATCTGCAGCTCAGGAAGGCAAAAGGCTATATGTCAGTCAGCGAAAGCGAACATCTGCGTGATAATCTGTTTGAACTGTGTAATTTCATGCGTGAAAAAGCACCGACCCTGAAGGCGGAATGCGGCGAAAGTGAGCTGATGGCGCTGCGACGCTCCGCTGAGGTGCTCTCCATTGCAGGGGTATGTCTGATGAACGGACGCCACGACTGCCCGACGTTTATCGCTGTAAACGCGGAGAAGCTTGAAAACTGCCTGACAACGCTCTCTCTTTGCATCATGTGTCTGAACAAGCACGAGACGCTTGAGCAGCGCTGAGCCCGGGGGAGGCAACTCCCCCTTCTGATTAAGCTTTTGTAAAAGTGGTAACGCGGCCGGAGCTTGTGGCTAATCTTTATGCCATATGCCGATAAAGGAGCGCGTTATGCCTCGATCCTCGCTGATTTTTCTGCCTGCGTTGTTCATTCCGTTTTCACTTCTTGCTGCGCCAGAGGCGGTTAAGGTCGAGGTGCTGCAAAACCGACTCGATCACCCCTGGTCGATGGCGTTTCTGCCGGATAATCAAGGGCTGCTGGTGACGCTGAGAGGCGGCCAGCTCAAACGCTGGCAGGCCGGAAAAGGGCTTTCCGATCCGATTGTCGGCGTGCCGAAGGTCTGGGCAAACGGCCAGGGGGGACTGCTGGATGTGGTGCTGGCTCCGGATTTTGAAAAGTCGCGCCGCGTCTGGCTGAGCTACGCCGAAGCGGGGAATGACGGCAAAGCCGGAACGGCGGTGGGCTTTGGCCGTTTAAGCGAAGACCTTACGCGCATTGAAGCCTTCCAGGTGGTATTCCGCCAGATGCCGAAACTCTCCACCGGGAATCATTTTGGCGGGCGCATGGTCTTTGACGGCAAAGGCTCTCTTTTTGTTGCTCTCGGCGAGAACAACCAGCGCCCGACGGCGCAGGATCTGGACAAGTTGCAGGGGAAAGTGGTGCGCCTCACCGAAGACGGCAAAGTGCCTCCGGATAACCCGTTTGTGAACACCGCGGGCGCGCGGCCTGAAATCTGGTCCTACGGCATCCGTAACCCGCAGGGGATGGCGATGAACCCGTGGAGCGACACGCTGTGGCTGAACGAGCACGGCCCGCGCGGCGGGGATGAGATCAATATCCCTGAGAAAGGAAAGAACTACGGCTGGCCGCTGGCGACGCACGGTATTAACTACAGCGGACTGAAAATCCCGGAAGCTAAAGGCGAGCACGTTGAGGGAACCGAGAAGCCGCTGTTTGTCTGGAAAGTGTCACCTGCGGTCAGCGGCATGGCGTTTTACAACAGCGACGTTTTCCCGCAGTGGAAAAATAAGCTGTTTATTGGGGCGCTGAAGGAAAAGGACGTGATCGTGCTGAGCGTGGACGGCAATAAGGTCACGGAGGACGGTCGAATTCTGGGCGAGCGGGAACAACGTATTCGCGATGTGCGGGTGGGGCCGGATGGCTATCTGTATGTCCTGACCGACGAAGCGGACGGGCAACTGTTAAAAGTCAGCCCGTCCGGTGCGTAATCAGGTGACCGGGATCATCACCACGTTACGGTACGCCGGGCGCTCGCTGAGCTGATTAAGCCAGCGGTCAAGGTTCGGGCGCGGCGTCCATTTCAGACCGAGGTTGGTCAGGTTCCAGACGAACGGCGCCACGGCAATGTCGCCCACGCCGAACGCATCGCCGGAGAACCATTTATGCTTCGCCAGCTCATCGTCCATCATCGCAAACAGGTTTTCGCACGCATCCTGAGCGGCATGAATGGCGGGGTAGTCGCGCTCGGCTTCAGGGGTTCTGACGAGCCCCATCAGGATCACGCGGTGGGTAGGTGACAGCGTCTGATTCGCCCAGTCCATCCACTTTTCACCCTGGGCGCGCTGGGCCGGACTCTCTACCCACAGGCGGCCCTGACCGTACTGCGCGGCGAGGTAACGCACAATGGTGTTGGACTCCCACAGCGTCGCGTCTGTTTCATCATCGCGCAGCAGTGGCACCAGGCCGTTCGGGTTCATGGCCAGATAGTCGGCCTCGTTGTTCACGCCAAACGACATGCCAGCCATGATTTGGTTAAACGGTAAATCCAGCTCCTCCAGCGTCCAGAGCACTTTCTTCACGTTGGTCGAATTGTTCCTGCCCCACAGCGTAATCATATTTACTCCTGATGAGTGTGAATCCGGGTCGGCTTTTTGCCATGGTGAGATAAAGCTAACAATTACGCAACAGAAGACAAAAAAATCGCCTGAATCAAAGCGTAAATGAATGTTATTGCATAAACTTTAATAACTTTACCCTCGTTGGGTTTCTTTAACCGTTTTAGTGCGCTATTACTCATCGCTTCTTGCGACACGGTGATGTGACGTAATTTTTGAATGGACACTCGGGTGGCATTTATGACGCGAAAAATGACTTCTCTGCGCAGCCTGGCGGCAGGCTCTGCGCTCCTTCTCCTGTTTGCACCAGCACTCCACGCAGCGGAACAGGCTGCGCCCGAAGCGCCGCCAGTGGATGCGCGCGCCTGGATCCTGATGGACTACTCCAGCGGTAAAGTGCTGGCGGAAGGCAATGCGGATGAGAAACTCGATCCGGCCAGCCTGACTAAAATCATGACCAGCTATGTGGTCGGCCAGGCGTTGAAAGCGGGCAAGATCAAGCTGGACGATATGGTCACCATCGGAAAGGACGCGTGGGCGACCGGCAACCCGGCGCTGCGCGGATCTTCAGTGATGTTCCTGAAGCCAGGGGATCAGGTCTCCGTTTCCGATCTGAACAAAGGCGTAATCATTCAGTCGGGAAATGATGCGTGTATCGCGCTGGCCGACTACGTTGCCGGTAGTCAGGATTCTTTCATTGGCTTGATGAATGGCTATGCGCAGAAGCTTGGCTTAACCAACACCACGTTCAAAACGGTCCACGGCCTGGATGCGCCGGGACAGTTCAGTACCGCGCGCGACATGGCGCTGCTGGGGAAAGCGCTGATCCACGACGTGCCGGATGAATACGCCATCCATAAAGAGAAAGAGTTTACCTTCAACAAAATCCGCCAGCCGAACCGCAACCGCCTGCTGTGGAGCAGCAACGTCAACGTGGACGGAATGAAGACCGGCACCACGGCGGGTGCGGGCTACAACCTGGTGGCCTCTGCGACGCAGGGTGACATGCGTCTGATCTCGGTGGTGCTGGGCACCAAAACCGACCGCATCCGCTTTAATGAGTCAGAAAAACTGCTGACCTGGGGCTTCCGCTTCTATGAAACCGTGACGCCGATTAAACCGGATGCCACGTTCGTCAGCCAGCGCGTCTGGTTTGGTGACAAGAGCGAGGTGAATCTGGGCGCAGGTGAAGCAGGCTCGGTGACCATTCCACGTGGACAGCTGAAAAACCTGAAGGCCAGCTATACCCTGACCGACCCGCAGCTCACCGCGCCGCTGAAAAAAGGCCAGGTGGTCGGGACCATTGATTTCCAGCTCAACGGTAAGTCGATTGAACAGCGTCCGCTGATTGTGATGGAAGCGGTGGAAGAGGGCGGCTTCTTCAGCCGGATGTGGGATTTCGTGATGATGAAATTCCACGGGTGGTTTGGCAGCTGGTTCAGCTAAACCTTATGGGTTTTCTCCCTCTCCCACAGGGAGAGGGCCGGGGTGAGGGCATCAGGCCGCAACCCCGCTTAATACATCAACTTAACCTGCTGCGCCTTTGCATGGGCCACAATCTCGTCGTCCGGGCGGCAGTCGCTGACAATGGCGTCAAACTGCGCCAGCTCGCCCATTCTTGCCGAACGCACCTTGCCAAACTTACTGTGATCGACCACCAGCACATGGTACTGCGCGGCGCTTAACGCCCAGTGCTTAACCGGCAGCTCTTCCAGATTAAAGCAGGTTGCCCCCTGGCGGACGTTCACGCCTGCGGCGGAATAAAACGCGATGTCCGGGCAGAGATTGCTGAGCGTGTCCTGCAGGTTAAGCGGCTTAAAGATGGCGTTGCTGGCGTGAAACTCGCCACCGCAGAGGATCACCCGGCACTCGGGTTTCTCCTGCAGCGCAAGAAAGGTGTTTAGCGAGTAACACACGGCGGTAAAAGGGATGTTGCTGTCGATGGCTTCGATAATCCACGGCGTGGTGGTGCCGCAGTCAAAAAACAGCGTCTGGTGCGGCTGTACCAGCGACGCCGCAAGACGTGCGGCTTTGCGTTTCTCTTCCACCAGACGCGTTTTCTGATCGCTGATCAGATAATGGCTGGCGCTGCGCGGCTCAAGGACGATGTACCCGCCCAGAAGCACCACGGGGGCGCTGTCGCTGTTCAAATCCCGACGAATGGTCATCTCTGAGACGCCGAGGAGGTTGGCGGCTTCCTTAAGATGCAGCTTATCGCTGCGCTTCAGCGCCTGTAGCAGCTGAGCAATGCGGTCATCGCGTCGTGTTTCCATAGTTCCTCGGGATAAAAAAGTGAGCCCCCGCAGGGCGGGGGCTCAGTGTAACCTGTCCGGTTGGGATTAGTCACGTATCCAGCCTTTGCGGATCGGGATGGCAAAAATGGCGCGATAGAGTGAAGACAGCGTGCGGTAGAGCGCTTCACCGAAGAGATTCCACAGGATAGCCGCGCTCACGCAGCCAATCAGCCCCACCAGGAATCCACCCACCATATCCAGCGGCCAGTGGACGCCAAGATAGACGCGAGACCAGGCGATAGCCGCGGCCACCACCATCAGCACCGCACCGGACCACAGTCGATGCCAGAACAGGAAAGCCAGCGCGAAGGTGAAGATAACCGTACCGTGATCGCTCGGGAAAGAATCATCCGGCGCGTGGTGCAGGAAGGTGTAGCCAACGTGATCGACAAAGGGACGATCGTGCGGGAACGCGTGGCCGAGAATATAGCTGACCAGCACGCTTACTCCGAGCGCCATCGCGACTTTGATGACCAGCTGGCGCTGAGCTTTAACCTGGCTGCGGGGACCCCACAGCCAAAGGATGGCTGCCAGCGCGGGGACGATGCTGATCAGATCCTTCGCCAGAAAGGTGGCAAAATCAATCATCCACTCTGGCGAGGCCGGGGTAGCGTTGATCAGATAAAACAGCTGATAATTCAGATTCTCTAGCATAGCGTAATCACTCTTTTGCAAACCGGGTGGAAATCAGCCCGTAGACCGCCACCTGGGAAAACCAGACCCACCACCCGGCCCACAGGTTGTGAGAGAAAAAATGTGCCCCGCGCATGACCTGACCGAAGCCCATCGCCAGGCCCAGAACCGCGCCAAGGACCACAAAGCTCCAGGCGAGACGCGGACGCTCGCGCCAGAAGGCAAAAAATAGCCCCATCACCATAAAGCCGCTGGAGGCATGGCCGCCGGGAAAACAGCGCCCCGGACCGCTGTCGGCGGGAGCGGCACTGAACAGGGGATAAGACACGGCCTTACCGCCATATTCCACCAGATCCCACGGGCAGCTGTGGTGGCTGATGCTTTTCAGCACGCCGACCACCAGCGCGCCAAGCCCCATCAGCAGCGCGGCGGTGACCAGCCTTGCGTTACGTTTGTAAGCGCCGTAAAGCAGCGCCACGGCGCCTAAGGCAATCGCAATGTACTTCGCCAGACGATGGTTCAGCAGATCCAGCAGGTGGTCTTTCTGCAGCGGGAAGCTCTGCGTCGCCGCGTCATACCAAAATCCGGTGATCCATCTGTCGAGCGCTTCATCGCGCGATAGCCACGTAAACACCACGGCAAGTGCTATCAGCACCAAAAGCTGATAACCATAAAAGCGGGACGGTAAGCGGTAAAGGTGTTTTGTCTTATTTGTCTGTAAGTTAGACAATTCTGAACGGCTGGAAGTGAGTGCCATAATTAGGGGTCATTGACGAGTAATCGCGCTATCATAAATCTGTCAACTTAAGGAAACCTTAAACGAAGACGATAAGTGCTTTATTTCTGTTTCTCCTCGATAAATCACTATCTCGGGCTGCGGCATTTCATTAAACTCGTCGCGATTTTGTCATTATAAAGAGATTGCATGTTAAACCGTTCTTCTTCTGGTTCACGTCTGGGTCGTCAGGCGTTGCTTTTCCCTCTGTGTCTGGTGCTCTACGAATTCTCTACCTATATCGGCAACGATATGATCCAGCCCGGTATGCTGGCCGTTGTGGCGCAGTACAACGCGGGAATTGAGTGGGTGCCGACCTCCATGACCGCCTATCTGGCCGGCGGCATGTTTTTGCAGTGGCTGTTAGGCCCGCTGTCGGATCGTATTGGCCGCCGTCCGGTGATGCTGACGGGCGTAGTGTGGTTTATCGTCACCTGCCTCGCCACGCTGCTGGCGCAAAACATTGAACAATTTACTCTGCTGCGCTTCCTGCAGGGGGTGAGCCTGTGCTTTATCGGCGCCGTGGGGTATGCCGCCATCCAGGAGTCGTTTGAGGAGGCGGTGTGTATCAAAATCACCGCGCTGATGGCGAACGTGGCGCTGATCGCCCCTTTGCTCGGGCCGCTGGTGGGTGCCGCGTGGGTGCACGTTGCGCCGTGGGAAGGGATGTTTGTACTCTTTGCCGTTTTCGCCGCCATCGCATTCTTTGGCCTGCACCGCGCGATGCCGGAAACCGCTACCCGCATCGGCGAGAAACTCTCGCTTAAAGAGCTGGGCCGGGATTACAAAGAAGTGCTGAAGAATGGCCGCTTTGTGGCGGGGGCGCTGGCGACCGGGTTTGTTAGCCTGCCGCTGCTGGCGTGGATCGCGCAGTCTCCGGTTATTATCATCAGCGGTGAAAAGCTCAGCAGCTACGAGTATGGCCTGCTGCAGGTGCCGATCTTTGGCGCGCTGATTATCGGTAACCTGGTGCTGGCACGTCTGACGTCGCGCCGCACCGTGCGCTCCCTGATTATCATGGGCGGCTGGCCGATTGCGGCAGGGCTGATTCTGGCTGCGGTGGCGACCGTCGCGTCATCCCACGCCTACCTGTGGATGACGGCGGGGCTCAGCATTTATGCCTTCGGGATTGGCGTGGCGAACGCTGGCCTGGTGCGCCTGACCCTGTTTGCGAGTGAAATGAGTAAAGGCACGGTCTCCGCGGCGATGGGCATGCTGCAGATGCTGATTTTTACCGTCGGTATTGAAGTGAGCAAGCACGCTTACGCGCTGGGCGGCAACGGATTGTTCAGCCTGTTTAACCTCGCCAACGGCGTGCTGTGGGTTGGCCTGATGGTGGTGTTCCTGAAAGACAAGCGCGTCGGAAACGCCCTGCAACCTTAATTCTTATCCCCTCTCCCCGTGGGCGAGCTCGGGACAGTCCCCTCTCCCCGTGGGAGAGGGTTAGGGTGAGGGCACCAGACCGCACATTGTCAGTTAAAAGGTGCCTCCCCGTTCAACACCTTCTCAATCACGTTTAAAACGCCTTCCTCGTTATTATGCGGCGCTTCAAAACGCGCTATCGCTTTAATATGCGGTTTCGCATTCGCCATCGCAAAGCTGAACCCGGACTGACGCAGCATCTCTATATCGTTGCCGCTGTCACCGAAGGCCACCACTTCACTGTCCTTGATGCCCCAGCGCTTTTGCAGGATCCGCAATCCGTTAGCTTTATGCACCCCGGGAATAATCAGATCGATACTGCCGTGGCCGGTGGTGACGGGCACCATAATGTCGCTCAGCTTTTCATGCAGCAGCGCCTGAATGCGCGGAATTTCATCGTCAGAAACGTTGAGCCCGAACTTGAAGAAGATGTCGTTCAGGCTGTTGAAATCCTGCACCCTTTCGAGACGGTGATAATATTTTGACGCGATATCAATGAAGGCATCGTCATAGGCCTTAAGCGTGTAGGCGCTGCCTTTTCCGCAGGCGATAATCTCAATGCCGGGAACCTCGTTTAATACGGTGGCCACGGTGTTGAAGTGGGCTTTCGTCAGCTCACCGTTGAACACATCTTCCCCGGCATCGACCACCCAGCCGCCGTTTTCGGCAACAAAGGCAATTTCATGCGCGATCTCCGGGAAAAAGGAGATCAGCTGGTAGTACTGGTTGCCGCTGGCAACCACGAAGCGAATGCCTTGCGCCTTCATGCGTGCATACTGCGCCAGAAAGCGCGCGCGGTTATAGGTCTTGGCATCACTCAGGAATGTGCCATCCATGTCGACGGCGATCAGTTTAACGCTCATATCCCTTCTCCATTGACGTTTGTTCCGTTTCCGGCTTTGCCACCGCGCGCGCCACCAGCGCCGCGATAATCACTAACCCTAACACCACCAGCATGGCGCTGCGCAGCCCGTAGTGCTCACCCAGGAAACCGAGCAGCGGCGGCCCGACCAGGAAGGCGAGATAGCCCGTGGTTGCCACCACGCTGACGCGCGTCGGGGCATCCGGGCCGGTGTCGCTGGCGGCGGAAATGGTGAGCGGGAAGCCGAGCGACGCGCCCAGACCCCAGAGGATCACTGAGACCCCGGCAATCCAGTCCACGTCCACAAAGATGATCATCGCTATACCCAGGCCGCCGAGCAAGGCGCTGGCGCGCACCACCGCCACGCGGCTGTAGCGGTCGATAAACCAGCCGCCGGTGAAGCGCCCGACGGTCATCCCCAGCGTAAAACCGGCGTAAATCAGCGAGCCGGAGGTCGGGCTAAAGCCGTGACCGTCCACCATCAGCAGCGGCAGCCAGTCGTTGGCAGAACCCTCCGCAAACGCCATCGCCAGCACCACCACGCCAATCAACATCAGCTGGAAATCGCGGTAGAAAGGCAGCCCTTTTTCGGCCGAATGGTGTTCATCCGAGGCGTTCTTGCCGGTGCCGTTCGGGATCGCCCGGATGCAGGTCAGAATCGGAATGATGCATACCAGCGCCGCCAGCAGGATATGCAGATTGGCGCTCATGCCAAAGGCCGTCAGCGCCATCCCCACGCCCGCGCCGGCCAGCGTACCGAGGCTGTAAAAGCCATGCATCATCGGCAGTACGGTTTTGTTCATCTCGCGCTCGACCGCCGCCCCTTCAACGTTGATGGCAACTTCAGCCGAACCGAAGCTGCCGCCAAATACCGTCAGCCCTAAAGCGAACAGAACCGGCGAGGCAAACCACAGCGCCACGCTCAGCACCACCATCCCGAACACCGCGCAGCACATGGTGGTGCGGATCACCGCCCGCGTGCCAAAGCGCTTCACCAGCCATGCAGAGCAGAGGATGCCGCTCATGGAGCCTATCGACAGGCCGAACAGCACGATGCCCATCTCAGCGGTAGAGACGGACAAAATATCGCGAATAGCGGGGGTACGCGTGGCCCAGGAGGCCATCAGCAGGCCGGGAATAAAGAAGAACATAAACAATGCCCACATGCGTAGTCGCAGGGCGTTGCGGGGTGAGGTCAGCGTCATTGGGGTAGCACCAGAAGTACAACAGTAGCGACAACACTAGCAAGTTTGTGTACATTTGTACACAAACCGGATGAGGAATTTATGAGCAGACCACCGAACGATCCGCATCGACGGGAGAAGATCCTGCAGGCAACGCTCGATACCATTGCTGAGCACGGTATCCACGCCGTCACGCACCGTAAAATCGCCACCTGCGCGGGCGTGCCGCTGGGGTCGATGACCTACTATTTCGACGGCATGGAGCCGCTGCTGGAGGAGGCCTTCACGTGGTTTACCCGGCAGATGTCGCAGCAGTACCGGGATTTCTTCGCGGGTGTCACCGGGCCGGAAATGGCGTGTGAATCCATCACCACCCTGATCCACAGCTCGCAGGTGACCACGCCGCACAACATGGCGCTGATGTATCAGCTCTACGCTTTTATGCACCGCAGCGCGGCGCTCAAAACGGTGATGCAGGACTGGATGAAGATGAGCCAGACCACGCTGGAGCAGTGGTTCGACCCGGTCACCACCCGTGCGCTGGACGCGTTTATCGAAGGGATGACGCTGCACTATGTCACCGACCGGGTGCCGTTAACCCGCGAAGAGATCCGGGCGATGGTGGGGAGAATTGCGGGCGAGGGGAACTCTTAGGGAGCGCTCGCCCTGTCAGTTCTACCTGCGTTCGATCTTGTTCCCGCTGGCGTCCACGACGGCTTCGCCATCCTCTTTCGTAAACGCACCTTTCTGCGCGTCCGGCAGAATGTCGAGGACAACTTCAGACGGGCGGCACAGGCGGGTGCCCAGCGCCGTCATCACAATCGGACGGTTAATCAGGATCGGGTATTTCAGCATGAAGTCGATAAGCTGGTCGTCAGTGAAATTATCTTCAGCAAGGCCGAGCTGTTCAAAGGGCTCCACGTTTTTACGCAGCAGATCCCGCACCGAAATGCCCATATCGGCAATCAGGGTGGTCAGTCTATCGCGCGACGGCGGGGTTTCCAGATAGAGGATAATCTCCGGCTCCGTGCCGCTGTTGCGGATCATCTCCAGCGTATTGCGCGACGTGCCGCAGGCGGGGTTGTGATAAATGGTGATGTGTCTCATATCAGTGGCTCATTACAGTGTGAAGGAGAGACGTAGCGTATATGTTATGGATCGTTGTGTAATGGCGAGTTTAAAAATCTCAGACAACAAAAAACCCATCAACCTTGAACCAAAACGGCGGGGTTGATGGGCTCCACAAATTGGGGACATCAAAGAAAAGCAGTGGCACTAGTTATGACTGCCCCCTGCTAAAAAAGTTCTGCGCGTTACAAAAATTTTTTCATTACGCGCAAACTTAGGAGTTATCCGAGTCCCGGCCAGATGATGATAATCAGCGTACCCGCCAGCGTCAGCAGCACGTTCGCGATAGCGTAGGTGCCTGCGTACCCCAGCGCCGGGATGTTGCTGCGCGCGGTATCGCTGATGATTTCCATCGCCGGGGCACAGGTACGCGCCCCCATCATTGCCCCGAACAGCAGGGCGCGGTTCATGCGCAGCACGTAGGCGCCGAACAGGAAGCAGATCACCACCGGCACCAGGCTGACGATAAGTCCGGAAACCAACATTTGCCAGCCGACGGCGCCCAGGCTGTGTCCGATACCGCTTCCCGCGCTTAAGCCGACGCCCGCCATAAAGACCATCAGGCCGAACTCTTTTACCATGTTCAGCGCGCCCTGCGGAATGTAGCCGAAGGTCGGATGGTTGGCACGCAGGAAGCCCAGCATGATCCCGGCGAACAGCAACCCGGCGGCGTTACCGATGCCGAAGCTAAAGTTGCTGAACTGGAAGGTAATCATCCCGATCATCAGGCCAACAATAAAGAAGGCGCAGAAGGCCAGCAGGTCGGTGACCTGGCTGTGAATGGAAATAAAGCCGATGCGGTCGGCAACGGTTTTCACGCGTCGCGCGTCGCCGCTGACCTGCAGAACATCGCCTTTATTGAGTACGACGTTGTCGTCGATAGGCATTTCAATCTGGCTGCGGATCACGCGGTTGAGGAAGCAGCCGTGGTCGGTCAGCTTCAGCTGGGCCAGTCGGCGGCCCACGGCGTTATGGTTTTTCACCACGATCTCTTCGGTGACGATACGCATGTCGAGCAGGTCACGGTCAAAGACCTCTTTGCCGTTACGGAAGCTAGGGTCGAGACGGGCGTGCGCGTCCGGGTAACCCACCAGCGCGATGTCGTCGCCCATCTGCAACACCGCGTCGCCGTCCGGGTTCGCCAGAATGCCGTTGCGGCGGATACGTTCGATGTAGCAGCCCGTCTGGCGGTAAATCCCCAGTTCGCGAAGATTTTTGCCGTCTGCCCATGCCACCAGCTCTGGCCCGACGCGATAGGCGCGGATCACCGGGAGATAGACTTTACGTTTGGAATCGGTATCCAGGCCGCGCTCGCGGGCGATTTGCTGGGCGCTGGTCTGCAGATCCTGGTGCTGCAGTTTTGGCAGGTAGCGCGCACCAACGATCAGGCTCACCAGACCAATCAGGTAGGTCAGGGCGTAGCCCAGGCTAAGGTGGTCGAGCGCGGTAGAGAGCTGCGCGCCAGCCATGCCGGAATGTCGCAGAGTATCACCGGCACCCACGAGCACAGGAGTGGACGTCATGGAGCCTGCCAGCATACCGGCCGTTAACCCGATATCCCAGCCAAACAGTTTGCCCAGCCCTAACGCGATCAGCAGCGCGCTACCGACCATCACCAGCGCCAGCATCAAATAATTTTTGCCGTCGCGGAAGAAAATTGAAAAAAAGTTAGGTCCCGCTTCCACGCCAACGCAAAAAATAAACAGCATAAAACCTAAGTTGAGCGCGTCCGTGTTAATGCTGAAGTGCTGCTGGCCTAATAATAAGGAGACGACTAAAACGCCAATGGAATTACCGAGTTGAACCGAACCCAGGCGCAATTTACCCAGGCAAAGACCCAGCGCCAGTACCACAAATAATAACAGGATGTAATTCCCATTTAACAAGTCTGCGACGTTTATATTCACGGAGGCTAACTTCTTGTTTACCAGTAAGTTGTTGAATGAAAGGACTTTTTGGGCTACTGTTTTCTGGGTCAGGGAAAGGCGTTAACGCTCCCTGTTTCCTGCTTTATTCCCTAAAACATTAGCTGGCGTGTAGTTTAATCGTATTAGCTACTGACAGCTACTGATTATCGCATCACCCTGTGCGTACTTTGGCATGGATTGCCGCACTGCTTTATCTGACTGGGCGTCTACCCGACGAAGGTGTATTTGATAGAGATAAGTCAGGAGGATAGTTTGAATATGAAACGAAACTGGGCGGGGGTGATCAGCTGCTTTTTGCTGTTCACGGTAGTTTGCATGTCGCTGGCTTTTAATGTGAAGGGCGCGTTCAGGGCGTCGGGGCATCCGGAACTGGGGTTGCTTTTCTTCACGCTGCCGGGGGCCGCCGCCAGTTTTCTCTCCCGTAAAGGGGAGGTGGTGAAACCGCTGCTCGGCGCCATGCTCGCTGCGCCGCTGTGTCTGCTGATGATGCGCCTGATGTATATTTCAACGCGGAGTTTCTGGCAGGAGCTGGCGTGGTTGCTGAGCGGCGTATTCTGGTGCGCGCTTGGCGCGCTGTGCTACTTGTTTGTGCGCAGCCTGGTTCAGCACCGACGGCACCGCAAATAAAAACGCCCTCACGGTGAGGGCGTCTTATCATTACTGCTCGGCAAACAGGCCCAGATGTTCTTTGGCGTAGGCCTCAAAGTCTGTGCAACCGCCGATGTGTTTCTGATCGAGGAAGATCTGCGGCACGGTTTCAACCGGCTTACCGACGGTTTTTTCGAGATCGGCTTTGGTGATGCCTTCCGCGTGGATATCCACGTAGCGGAAGTTGAAGTCATCGCGCTCTGCGGTCAGTTTCTCAGCCAGCTCTTTTGCGCGCACACAGTAAGGGCACCCTGGACGACCAAAAATTACTGCAAACATTTCTCTCTCCTCAAAAAAACAAGCCTGACGGCGAATGACACGTATAGTGCCCCATAACCCGCCGTCATTAAAGAAGGTTTCGCCTGTCGTTATAATACCTATGAGCTATGTTTCGCCAATTACACCGCGCACATCATTGCCTATACTGGCTGCCATACGTATTAAGCAAGAAAAAGAGAGACAAGATGACGCCAACCATAGACCTGCTCCAGTCCCACCGCTCCATTCGCCACTTTACCGATGAGCCGATTACCGAGGCGCAGCGTAACGCGATTATCGACAGCGCAAGAGCCACCTCCAGCTCCAGCTTTTTGCAGTGCAGCTCGATTATCCGCATTACCGACAAGACCATGCGTGAACAGCTGGTGACGCTCACCGGCGGGCAGAAGCACGTTGCGCAGGCCCCCGAGTTTTGGGTGTTCTGCGCCGATTTTAACCGCCACCTGCAGATTTGCCCGGAAGCCGAGCTGGGGCTGGCGGAACAGCTGCTGCTGGGCGTGGTGGATACCGCGCTGATGGCGCAAAACGCCTTTACGGCCGCGGAATCGCTGGGGTTAGGCGGCGTCTATATCGGCGGTCTGCGTAACAACATTCAAACCGTCACCGAGCTGCTGAAGCTGCCTAAACACGTTCTGCCGCTGTTTGGCCTGTGCCTTGGCTGGCCTGCTGATAACCCGGACCTGAAGCCGCGCATCCCTGCAGCGATGCTGGTGCACGAAAACCACTACCAGCCGGTCGATCAGGACGTTCTGAATCACTACGATGAAGAGCTGGCGAACTACTACCTGACGCGCGGCAGCAATAACCGTCGCGACACCTGGACCGACCATATTCGCCGCACCATCATCAAAGAAAACCGCCCGTTTATTCTTGATTATCTGCACAAACAGGGCTGGGCAACGCGATAGTCCATTTAACCTGCACCTGCCTGCGTATATGATATGCAGGCTTTTCCCATGTCTTTAGAGAGGTGCAGGGTGAAAATTGCCATATTGTCCCGGGATGGAACGCTCTATTCATGTAAACGCCTGCGAGAAGCGGCAGCAAAACGCGGCCATCAGGTTGAGATCCTCGACCCGATGTCCTGTTATATGAACATCGATCCCGCTGCGTCGTCGATTCACTACAAAGGCCGCAAGCTGCCGCATTTTGATGCGGTGATCCCGCGCATCGGCTCCCAGATAACCTATTACGGCACCGCCGCGCTGCGCCAGTTCGAGATGCTGGGCAGCTATCCGCTCAACGAGTCCGTTGCGATATCCCGCGCCCGCGACAAGCTGCGCTCGCTGCAGCTGCTCGCCCGTCAGGGGATCGATCTCCCCGTCACGGGGATTGCCCATTCGCCGGACGACACCAGCGATCTGATCGATATGGTGGGCGGCGCGCCTTTAGTGATCAAGCTGGTGGAAGGCACGCAGGGCATCGGCGTGGTGCTGGCGGAAACCCGTCAGGCGGCGGAGAGCGTGATTGACGCCTTTCGCGGCTTGAATGCGCACATTCTGGTACAGGAGTACATCGAAGAGGCGAAAGGACGCGATATTCGCTGCTTCGTGGTGGGTAATGAAGTGGTGGCGGCCATTGAGCGCCAGGCCAAAGAGGGCGACTTCCGCTCTAACCTTCACCGCGGCGGCGTTGCCAGAATTGCCGATATCAGCGATCGCGAGCGGGAGATTGCCGTGAAAGCGGCGCAAACGCTGGGGCTGGACGTGGCGGGCGTAGACCTTCTGCGTGCGACGCGCGGGCCGCTGGTGATGGAGGTGAACGCCTCCCCGGGGCTGGAAGGCGTGGAAAAAACCACTGGGGTCGATATTGCAGGTAAAATGATCGCATGGATTGAGCGTCATGCCACGCCGGGGTACTGTCTTAAAACGGGCGGTTAAATGGATTACCGCGCGCTTTTTGAGTACCCTATGCGAAGTTTTTACTAAAGAGGCTGCACCGCGATGGATTTACAGGTCGTTCCTACACTGGATACGTTACGTCAATGGCTTGATGATGCCGGGATCACGTTCTTCGAATGCGATTCCTGCCAGGCGCTGCATCTGCCTCATATGCAGAATTTCGACGGCATTTTCGATGCCAAAATCGATCTGATTAACGACGTGATCCTTTTCTCCGCGCTGGCCGAAGTGAAGCCGTCCGCGTTGCTGGCGCTGGCCTCCGATCTCTCGGCTATCAACGCCAGTTCTTTGACGGTGAAAGCATTTCTCGATATACAGGACGATAATCTGCCAAAACTGGTCGTTTGCCAGTCTTTATTCTCCGGTGCAGGGCTCTCGTTCAAGCAGTTCGCCTGGTTTATGCGCTTGAGTGAAGAGCAAATTTCCATGGTGATGATGGAAGCCAATGCACATCATCTGCTGTACAGCGCGGAAGACGATGCAGAGAATAATGATGCATCTCCCAATTTTCTTCACTAAGCCTGTCTGACTTTTGCGCAGTCGCTGCCAGAGCGGCTGCAGAAGGCCATTTTTTCTGCTGCTTTTAACCTTTCTTTAAAGAATTTTTCACCTCCCTCAGGGCCATTTCGGCTTATCACGTAGACTTAACCTGCATAAAAAATTGATAAAAGGCGTTTTTTCGTCTGGGCTATAGCCGGAGACACGGGCTACAGTTATTCTTGCGATGCTTAAAAAAGCGAGCGGATCCTGCCGGGTAAAGAGGTTTCTTTTTATTTTGAGCAGAGCGACAAACTATGCATGATTTTTGCATATATCCAGATTGCACAGTTTAGTTCGTTTGTTAACGAGCTTTCAGAAGGAATAACACTATGATCGCCTTGAATAAAAAATGGTTATCGGGTCTGGTTGCGGGTGCTCTGATGGCCGTCTCTGCCGGCACGCTCGCTGCGGAACAAAAAACGCTGCACGTTTATAACTGGTCTGACTATATTGCGCCGGACACGGTCGCTAATTTTGAAAAAGAGACCGGCATTAAAGTGGTCTATGACGTTTTCGATTCCAACGAAGTGCTGGAAGGAAAGCTGATGGCAGGCAGCACCGGTTTTGACCTGGTCGTACCTTCCGCAAGCTTCCTGGAGCGTCAGCTGACGGCAGGCGTTTTCCAGCCTCTGGATAAAAGCAAGCTACCGAACTGGAAAAACCTCGATCCGGAAGTGCTGAAGCTGGTGGCGAAGCACGATCCAGACAACAAATACGCCATGCCTTACCTGTGGGCGACCACCGGCATCGGCTACAACGTGGATAAAGTCAAAGCGGCGCTGGGCCCGGACGTCAAGCTGGACAGCTGGGATGTGGTGCTGAAGCCGGAAAATCTTGAGAAGCTGAAAAGCTGCGGCGTCTCCTTCCTCGATGCGCCGGAAGAGATTTTCGCGACCGTGCTGAATTACCTGGGCAAAGACCCGAACAGCAACAAGGCTAATGACTACACCGGCCCGGCGACCGATCTGCTGCTGAAGCTGCGTCCAAACATCCGCTACTTCCACTCGTCCCAGTACATTAACGACCTGGCGAACGGCGACATCTGCGTGGCGATCGGCTGGGCAGGGGACGTATGGCAGGCGGCGAACCGCGCGAAAGAGGCGAAAAATGGCGTGAACGTCTCTTACTTCATTCCGAAAGAGGGGGCGCTGGCCTTCTTCGATGTGTTCGCCATGCCGGCTGATGCGAAAAACAAAGACGAAGCCTACCAGTTCCTCAACTACCTGATGCGTCCTGAAGTGATCGCCCACATCAGCGACCACGTTTACTACGCCAACGGTAATAAGGCCTCCGTGCCGCTGGTGAGCGAAGCGATCCGCAATAACCCGGCAATCTACCCACCGGCGGACGTGTTCGCCAAGCTGTTCACCCTGAAGGTTCAGGATCCAAAAATTGACCGCGTGCGTACCCGCGCGTGGACCAAGGTGAAAAGCGGTAAATAAGTTACCGTGAGTCGTAGGCCGGGCAAGCGTTAGCGCCACCGGCAACAGGCGCACCGTTCTGGTGCGCCTGCACCATGATTTGATCTCTACCGGAGAACACCCCGTGAATGACGCGATCCCCCGCCCGCAGGCGAAAGTCCGTAAAGCGCTGACCCCGCTGCTTGAAATTCGTAATCTCACCAAATCTTTCGACGGCCAGCATGCCGTGGACGACGTCAGCCTGACGATTTACAAAGGCGAAATTTTTGCGCTCCTCGGGGCATCGGGCTGCGGCAAATCGACCCTGCTGCGTATGCTGGCCGGTTTTGAACAGCCCACCGCCGGGCAGATTATGCTCGATGGCGTCGATCTCTCCAGCGTGCCGCCGTATCAGCGCCCGATTAACATGATGTTCCAGTCCTACGCGCTGTTCCCGCACATGACGGTGGAGCAGAACATCGCCTTTGGCCTGAAGCAGGACAAGCTGCCGAAAGCCGAAATTACCGCGCGCGTGGCCGAAATGTTGAGCCTGGTGCACATGCAGGAGTTCGCGAAGCGTAAGCCGCACCAGCTCTCCGGCGGCCAGCGCCAGCGCGTGGCCCTGGCCCGCAGTCTGGCAAAACGCCCGAAACTGCTGCTGCTTGATGAGCCGATGGGCGCGCTGGACAAAAAGCTGCGCGACCGTATGCAGCTCGAAGTGGTGGATATCCTCGAGCGCGTGGGCGTGACCTGCGTGATGGTCACCCACGACCAGGAAGAGGCGATGACCATGGCCGGACGCATTGCGATCATGAATCGCGGTAAGTTCGTACAGATTGGCGAGCCGGAAGAAATCTACGAACACCCGACTACCCGCTACAGCGCGGAGTTCATTGGCTCGGTTAACGTTTTCGAAGGGCTGCTGAAAGATCGTCAGGAGGATGGCCTGGTCATCGAATCACCGGGGCTGCAGCATCCGCTTAAGGTCGATCCTGATAACTCGGTGGTGGATAACGTGCCGGTCTACGTGGCGCTGCGTCCGGAGAAGATCATGCTCTGTGACGATCCGCCTGCCGATGGCTATAACTTTGCCGTCGGGGAGGTGGTGCATATTGCCTATCTGGGCGATCTCTCCATCTACCACGTGCGGCTGAAAAGCGGGCAGATGCTCAGCGCCCAGTTGCAGAACGAACATCGCTACCGCAAGGGGCAGCCGACCTGGGGTGACGAAGTGCGCCTGTGCTGGGATGCGGACAGCTGCGTCGTGCTGACGGTATAAGGAGCGATCATGAGCACACTTGAACCTCCAGCCCGAGTCAAAAAACCGGGCGGCTTTGCCCACTGGCTGACGCGCCTTAAGATGAACCACGGCCGCAAGCTGGTGATCGCCATGCCTTACGTGTGGCTGATCCTGCTGTTCCTGCTGCCGTTCCTGATCGTCTTTAAGATCAGCCTGGCAGAGATGGCGCGGGCGATCCCGCCGTATACCGATCTGTGGGAGTGGGCCGACGGGCAGCTGACGCTGACCTTGAATCTGGGCAACTTCCTGCAGCTCACTGACGATCCGCTCTATTTTGAAGCTTACCTGCAGTCGCTACAGGTGGCGGCGATCTCGACGCTCTGCTGTCTGGCGATGGGCTACCCGCTGGCGTGGGCGGTGGCGCACAGCAAACCGTCGACGCGTAACATCCTGCTGCTGCTGGTGATTCTGCCGTCGTGGACCTCGTTCCTGATCCGCGTTTACGCCTGGATGGGGATCCTGAAAAACAACGGTGTGCTGAATAACTTTCTGATGTGGCTCGGGGTTATCGATCAGCCGCTGACGATCCTGCACACCAACTTCGCGGTCTATATCGGCATTGTTTACGCCTATCTGCCGTTTATGGTGCTGCCGATCTACACGGCGCTGACGCGAATTGATTACTCGCTGGTGGAAGCCTCGCTTGACCTCGGCGCGCGTCCGCTGAAAACCTTCTTTAGCGTTATTGTCCCGCTGACCAAAGGCGGCATTATCGCCGGGTCGATGCTGGTCTTTATCCCGGCGGTAGGGGAGTTTGTGATCCCGGAACTGCTCGGTGGTCCGGACAGCATCATGATTGGCCGCGTGCTGTGGCAGGAGTTCTTCAATAACCGCGACTGGCCGGTGGCCTCGGCGGTGGCGATTATCATGCTTCTGCTGCTGATCGTGCCGATCATGTGGTTCCACAAGCATCAGCAGAAACAGATGGGAGATCACGGATGAACAACTTACCGGTAGTACGCTCTCCGTGGCGAATTTTGATCCTCATTATCGGCTTCACCTTCCTGTATGCGCCGATGCTGATGCTGGTGATCTACTCGTTCAACAGCTCTAAGCTGGTGACGGTCTGGGCGGGCTGGTCGACGCGCTGGTACAGCGAGCTGTTCCACGACGATGCGATGATGAGCGCGGTGGGGCTGAGCCTGACCATTGCCGCGCTGGCGGCCACGATGGCCTGCGTGCTGGGCACCATCGCCGCGCTGGTGATGGTGCGTTTCGGGCGTTTTCGCGGCTCGAACGGTTTCGCCTTTATGATCACCGCCCCGCTGGTGATGCCAGACGTCATCACCGGTCTCGCGCTGCTGCTGCTGTTCGTGGCCCTGGCGCACGCCATCGGCTGGCCGGCAGATCGCGGCATGCTCACCATCTGGCTGGCACACGTCACCTTCTGTACCGCCTACGTGGCGGTGGTGATCTCCTCGCGCCTGCGCGAGCTGGATCGCTCCATTGAAGAGGCGGCGATGGATCTCGGCGCGACGCCGCTGAAGGTCTTTTTTATCATTACCCTGCCGATGATTATGCCTGCGGTCATCTCCGGCTGGCTGCTGGCGTTCACGCTTTCGCTCGACGATCTGGTTATCGCCAGCTTTGTCTCCGGGCCGGGCGCGACGACGCTGCCGATGCTGGTCTTCTCCAGCGTGCGGATGGGGGTGAACCCGGAGATCAACGCCCTGGCCTCTATCATCCTCGGCGTGGTCGGAATTGTCGGATTTATCGCCTGGTATTTGATGGCTCGCGCGGAAAAACAGCGAGTGCGCGATATCCAGCGTGCAAGACGCGGCTGAAGGATTTAAAATTTCCGGTGATGTGCCGCGCATGACGCGGCACTGTTTTTCAGGGAAGTAAAACATTGGGATTATTAAAAAAATCACGTCTTACGCACGCTCGTCCTAACGTCCCTGCGCTGGTACAGGTGGCGGCGCTCGCCATTATTATGATCCGCTGTCTGGACGTGCTGATGATTCTGAACACCCTGGGCGTGCGGGGCATCGGTGAATTTATCCACCGCAGCGTGCAGACGTGGAGCCTCACGCTGGTCTTTTTAAGCAGCCTGGTGCTGGTGTTTATCGAGATCTACTGCGCGTTTTCGCTGGTCAAAGGGCGCAACTGGGCGCGCTGGGTCTATCTGCTGACGCAGGTGACCGCCGCCAGCTATCTGTGGGCCGCCTCGCTGGGCTATGGCTATCCGGAGCTGTTCAGCATCGCCGGAGGCTCAAAACGCGAGATTTTCCATGCGCTGATCATGCAGAAATTGCCGGATATGCTGGTGCTGATGCTGCTCTTTGCGCCAGCCTCCAGCCGACGGTTCTTCCGCCTGCAATAATGTGTATAATCGCAGCCCTCGTTTTCCTTAAGGTTTTCATATGCAGTGCGCACTCTATGACGCCGGACGCTGCCGCTCCTGTCAGTGGATAGAACAGCCGGTCTCTCAACAACTCACCGCCAAAATGGCCGACCTGCAACAGCTGCTGGCAGCACACGCGGTGGGCGAGTGGTGCGCACCCGTCAGCGGCCCTGAGCAGGGCTTTCGCAACAAAGCCAAGATGGTGGTCAGCGGCAGCGTTGAAAAACCGCTGCTGGGGATGCTGCACCGCGACGGCACGCCGGAAGACTTAACCGGCTGCCCGCTCTATCCCGCCTCTTTTGAGCCGGTCTTTGCTGCGCTCAAACCGTTTATCGCGCGTGCAGGGTTAACGCCCTACAACGTCGCCCGCAGGCGCGGCGAGCTGAAATACCTTCTGCTGACGGAAAGCCAGATCGACGGTGGGATGATGCTGCGCTTTGTGCTGCGTTCAGAAGCCAGGCTGGAGCAGCTGCGCGCGGCGCTGCCGTGGCTGCAGGCACTGCTTCCGCAGCTTAAGGTCATTACTGCAAATATTCAGCCGGTGCATATGGCGATCATGGAAGGGAAGAAAGAGATTTTCTTCACCGACCAGCACGCGCTGGCTGAAAATTTCAACGGCGTGCCGCTGTGGATCCGCCCGCAAAGCTTCTTCCAGACTAACCCGACAGTGGCAAGCAGCCTGTACGCCACCGCCCGCGACTGGGTGCGCACGTTAAACGTCAAGCATATGTGGGACCTGTTCTGCGGCGTGGGCGGCTTCGGCCTGCACTGCGCCACGCCTGAGATGCAGCTGACGGGGATTGAGATCTCCGCCGAAGCGATCGCCTGTGCGAAACAGTCCGCCGCTGAACTGGGGTTAAGGAACCTGCATTTCCAGGCGCTGGACTCCACGCAGTTCGCGGCCGGGCAGGGCAACGTGCCGGAGCTGGTGCTGGTTAATCCGCCGCGTCGCGGCATTGGCAATGCGCTGTGCGACTACCTGAGCCAGATGGCGCCGAAGTACATCGTTTACTCCAGCTGTAACGCGCAGACCATGGCGAAAGATATCGCCAGCCTGCCGGGCTACCGCATTGAACGCGTGCAGCTTTTCGATATGTTCCCGCACACCGCGCATTATGAAGTGTTGACGCTGCTCGTGAAATCTTAAACAAAATGTGAACTCTGCCGGCCCACAAAATCAGGTAAGCTTACGTCATAAGACATGATTGAAGGCTTACCCATGAAGCAGATCCTGCTGGTGGAAGACGACCACGATATCGCGGCGCTTCTGCGACTCAATTTAGAAGACGAAGGCTACGCCATCACCCACGAGCCCGACGGGGGCAACGCCTTACTGCGCCTTGAAAAACAGCCGTGGGATGCAGTGATCCTCGACCTGATGCTGCCCAACGTTGATGGGCTGGAAATTTGCCGCCGCATCCGTCAGATGACGCGCTACCTGCCGGTGATCATCATCAGCGCCCGCAGCAGCGAAACCGACCGCATCACCGGGCTGGAAACCGGTGCCGATGATTATCTGGCTAAGCCGTTCTCGGTACAGGAGCTGATTGCCCGCATCAAAGCGCTGTTCCGCCGCCAGCAGGCGATGGGGCAGGCGCAGGCAGACGGGCACATTCAGGCTCATGGCCTGACGATCGATCCGCTGGCGCGTAGCGTATTGCTCCACGGTCAGGTGGTGGATCTCACCCCGCGCGAATTCGAGCTGCTGTACTTCTTTGCCCGCCACCCTGGCGACGTTTTTTCGCGGCTGGCGCTGCTGGAGCAGGTGTGGGGCTATCAGCACGAAGGCTACGAGCACACCGTCAACACCCATATCAACCGCCTGCGCATCAAGATTGAGAGGGACGCCGCCGAGCCGGAGATTATTCGCACCGTCTGGGGCAAGGGCTACAAATTTGCGGAGCCAAACCAAGATGCGTCGCTTTAGCCTGAGTCAGCGGCTGACGCTGTTGTTCATTCTGCTTCTGATGCTCTGCGCCACCGTGGCCTGCGCGGTGCAGCTCTACAGCAGCACGCAGTACGGCAATGCGATGGTGCAGCGGCTCTCCGGCGGGCTGGCGCAGCAGATCGTCCAGCGGGAACCGATTCTGGACGCGCAGGGCAGGGTCGACCGCAGCGCGCTAAAACCGCTGTTTGACCGGCTGATGACCTTTAATCCGAGCGTTGAGCTATACGTTATCTCTCCCGACGGCGATATCCTGGCGGACGCCGCGCCGCCGGGCCATATTCAGCGCCAAAAAATCGATCTTGTTCCGGTACAGAACTTCCTTAGCGGCGCGGCGATGCCAGTCTTTGGCGACGATCCGCGAAGCCAGAATAAAAAGGCCTTCAGCGCGACGCCGCTGCGTCAGGACGGCGAGCTTAAGGGATATCTGTACATTATTTTGCAGGGCGAGGAGTCGAACGCGCTGGCGGAAATGGCCTGGCACAAGGCGCTGTGGAGCACCGTCCTGTGGTCATTGCTGTGGGTTGCGCTGTTTGGGCTGCTGGCGGGGTTACTGGTCTGGTACTGGGTAACGCGTCCGGTTAAACGCCTGACGGAAGAGGTTACCGGGCTTGGGCAGGACAGCATCAGCGCCATTAAACAGCTGGCGGCGCAGCCGCTGGAGAGCACGGGGAATGACGAAGTGGCCGTGCTGCGTAACACCTTTATCGAGCTGGCGCGCAAAATCACCTCCCAGTGGGATCAGCTTTCCGACAGCGATCGCCAGCGCCGGGAGTTTATCGCCAATATTTCGCACGATCTTCGCACGCCGCTGACGTCGCTGCTGGGATATCTGGAGATGCTGTCGCTGAAATCCGCTACGCTCACACCCGAGGAACACCAGCAGTACCTTGCCATTGCGCTGCGTCAGGGCCAAAAGATGCGCCACCTGTCGCAGCAGCTGTTCGAACTCGCACGCCTTGAACACGGCGGCATTAAACCGCAGCGCGAACGTTTTGCCATGGGCGAGCTGGTGTCCGACGTGGCGCAAAAATTTGAGCTGGCGGCCCGCACGCGCGAGTTAAATCTGCATATTGATGTACCGGGTCCGCTGCCGCTGGTCTATGCCGACGTGTCGATGATTGAACGGGTAGTGACCAATCTGCTGGATAACGCCATCCGTCATACGCCCGTTGGCGGTGAGATCCGTCTTGCCGTATGGCAGGAAGCGCAGCAACTCCAGGTGGAAGTGGCAGACAGCGGCGCAGGTGTGGATGCCGCACTGCGCGACGACCTGTTCAAACGGCCTTCTGTCCTCAATCCTCAGGCATCGCGTGAGAATCGCGGTGGATTAGGGCTGTTGATCGTTAATCGCATGCTGGAACTGCACGGGGGCGGGATCAGGCTAATGGAGTCGGCAAGCGGGGCACGGTTCAGGTTCTTTGTGCCACTTTGAGAAATTGCCGGGTGACTCGGCCTACAGACTACCACCCCCGTAGGCCGATCCACCCGGCAAAAAAATCTTACTGCGGGAACCACCGATCGCTGATTTTCTGATACGTGCCGTCCGCTTTAATCGCCTTCAGCGCGCCGTTCAGTTTTTCCAGCAGGGCTTTGTTATCCGGACGTACCGCGATACCCAGACCAGTGCCGAAGTACTGTGGATCGGTGACTTTCTCGGTCGCCGTACCCAGCTGCGGGTTGGTTTTCAGCCATTCGTTCACCACGGCGGTGTCGCCGAATACGCCGTCGATACGGCCGTTTTTCAGGTCGATAATCGCGTTCTGGTAGCTGTCATAGGCCACGGTTTTCACTTCAGGATGCTTGTCCTGCAGGTATTTCTGGTGCGTGGTGCCGTTTTCCATCCCGATGCGTTTGTCTTTCAGCTGATCGAAAGAGGTATAAGCGTCTTTCTTCGCAATTACCACCGCCGAGTTGGCGTAGTACGGGTCGGTGAACGCAACCTGCTTGCTGCGCTCCGGCGTGATGTCCATTCCGGAGATCACCGCGTCGTATTTCTTGAATTTCAGCGACGGGATCAGGCTGTCGAACGCGTGGTTGGTAAAGGTGCAGTCGGCCTGCATCTGCTTGCACAGCGCTTTCGCCAGGTCGATGTCGAAACCGACGATCTGGTTGCTGGCATCCAGCGATTCAAACGGCGGATAGGTGGCGGAAACGCCAAAATTAATTTTATCAGCTGCGGATGCGCCAGCGGCGAAGGTTGCGAGTAGTGCGGCCAGAACTAACTTTTTCATGGTAATGCTCCCGTCTGTCTATCTTGTCATTATGCGCCGTGTCTGCGGCATGGATGTACAATGCCAGTTAATGAATTTATATGCAATAAATATGAGTAAATATTGTTTGATGTATAAAAAAAAGCGGATAAGCCATCAGGTTATCCGCTCTGGTAATTACGTTTTATGCACTAACGTGATTAATTTCTGCGCTCAAACGCTAACGCTTTACGCTCGATCAGGCGCATCATCAGCGTCAACAGACCGTTCACCACCAGATAGACCACGCCTGCCGCGCCGAACACCATCACGTCATAGGTGCGCCCGTACAGCAGCTGTCCGTGGCCCATTACTTCCATCAGAGTGATGGTGTAGGCCAGAGAGGTACTCTTGAACACCAGAACCACTTCGTTGGAGTAAGAGGAGAGCGCGCGCTTGAAGGCGTACGGCAGCAGGATCGCCAGCGTGTCTTTCTTGCTCATGCCTAACGCCCCGCAGGACTGCCATTGTCCTTCCGGGATGGCACGGATCGCACCGTAGAACAGCTGGGTGGTATAGGCCGCACTGTTCAGCGAAAGGGCAATCAGGGCGCACAGCCACGGCTCAGAGAGCAGATGCCAGATAACCGGATACTCCTGCAGCGACGGGAACTGGCCCGGGCCGTAGTAGATCAGGAAGATCTGCACCAGCAGCGGCGTACCGGTAAACAGGGTGATGTAGCCGCGCACGATCCATACCAGCACCGGCGTTTTCAGCGTCAGGATGATGGTGAAGATCAGCGCCAGAATCAGCGCCACAATGATCGACGCCACGGTCAGCGTCAGGCTGGTGTGCAGCCCTTTCATCAACTCCGGGAAATATTCAAGCATCAGCCTGGTCTCCGTTCAAAGCGCGTCGCACGCAGGTCAATACGCTTGAGGATGTACTGACTGAGCAACGTGATCACCAGGTAGATAGCCGCCGCCACGATGTACCAGGTAAACGGCTCCTGAGTACGGGTGGCGATACTCTTGGTTTGCAGCATTAAATCATTCACGCTAATCAGGCTCACCAGCGCGGTATCTTTCAGCAGCACCAGCCACTGGTTGCCAAGGCCCGGCAGGGCATGGCGCCACATCTGCGGCATCACCAGGCGGAAGAAGATCGCTGCCTTCGACATGCCGAGCGCCTGACCGGATTCCCACTGCCCCTGCGGAACGGCCTTCAGCGCGCCGCGAAGCGTTTGCGACGCGTATGCGGAATAGAGCAGAGAGAGGGCAATTACGCCGCACAGGAACGGGCTGACGTCAAAGTTCTCAATCTGCATTTGCACCGGGATCTGCGCAAAGCCGAGATTAATCGTGAAGCCGTCCGACAGCGTGAGCAGCAGCTGTGAGGAGCCGAAATAGATGAACAGGACCACCAGAATTTCCGGTAGCCCACGCAGCACGGTGACCAGCGCGGAGCCCGCCCAGGCGACGGGGAACCATTTCGCTGATTCCCACACCGCGAAGAACATCGCCAGCACAAGGCCGATTATCAGTGCGCAAACGGCAAGGCCGACGGTCATCCCGGCGGCGCTTGCTAAAGGTAAAAATTCATTCATCAGGAATTACTTCTGGAACCATTTTTTGTAGATGGTTTCGTAGGTGCCGTCTTTCTTCACTTTTTCCAGCGCAGCGTTGAATTTCTGCTGCAGCTCAGTGTTGCCCTGACGAACGGCAATCCCCAGACCGGTACCGAAGTAATCCTTATCGGTCACTTTGTCGCCCACTGGCGCCAGTTTGTCGTTGGCTTTCAGCCATTCGGTCACGACCGCGGTATCACCAAATACGCCGTCGATACGGCCATTTTGCAGATCCAGCTTCGCGTTCTGGTAGCTGTCATACGGAACGGTGGTGATTTCCGGATGTTTATCCATGATGAATTTCTGGTGCGTGGTGCCGTTCTGCACGCCGACTTTTTTGCCTTTCAGCTGATCGACAGAGGTGAATTTACCTTTCTGACCAATAAACAGGGCGGAGTTGTCGTAGTAAGGGGTGGTGAACAGCACCTGCTTTTCGCGCTCAGGGGTGATGTCCATACCGGCCATCACTGCGTCGATACGACGGAACTTCAGGCTCGGGATCAGGCTGTCGAACGCCTGGTTGCTGAAGGTACAGGTTGCGTCGATCTCTTTACACAGGGCGTTTGCCAGGTCTACATCGAAGCCAACAATTTTGTTGTTCGCATCAATGGACTCAAACGGAGGGTAAGAGGCTTCCGTGGCGAAACGAATGGTCTGGGCTGCGGTAGCGGAAAGGGTAACGCCAGCAAGCAGTACGGCAAGTAATACTTTTTTCATTATATTTCCCCTGACACAATCAATGAGATAAATAGTTTTTGAAGGCATCGGTTTGCGGGTTCGCGAAGCAGCTCGCGTCACCTTGCTCAACGATATACCCGTTTTCCATATAGACCACACGGCTGGCGGTTTTACGCGCCACTTCCACTTCGTGGGTAACAATGACCTGCGTGATATTGGTTTCTGCCAGCTCGCGGATGATGCTGACGATCTGGGCGGTGATTTCCGGATCCAGCGCTGCGGTCGGTTCATCAAACAGCAGCACCGCGGGCTCCATCATCAGCGCACGGGCGATCGCCACGCGCTGCTGCTGACCGCCAGAAAGGTGCAGCGGATAGCGGTCGCTGTAGGGCTTAAGGCGCAGGCGCTCCAGCAGCTTTTCGGCACGCGCGATTGCCTGATCTTTACTTAATCCCAGCACGCGGCACGGGGCTTCAATCAGGTTTTGCAGGACGGTCAGATGCGGCCAGAGATTGTATTGCTGGAAGACCATGCCGACGTTTTGACGCAGTTCGCGAATCGCTTTATCAGACGGGGTTTTCGCGAAATCAAAATGGTTGCCGGCAATCGCCAGCGTACCGGAACGGGGCATTTCAAGCAGATTAAGGACACGCAGAAGAGAGCTTTTGCCTGCACCGCTTGGGCCAAGCAAAACCAGCGTTTCGCCTTCCGGGCAGTTCAGCGTGATGTCAAACAGCGCCTGGTGTGCGCCGTAGAAGCAGTTAATGCCGTTTAGTTTAATACTCATCGGGGCAGTCTTTACTCATCCAGGCAATCTATAGCAATTGAGGCCGCAGATAGTACCGTTGACAGAATAGTTATGCAATATTTCTGCGTTAAAAGTTAAATATAACCCGCATTTCCTCTTAAACATAGCACAAAATAGCGAACGGCAAGGTCGGCGAGTATAAATGTCGGCATTCCGCATGAAATGCCGCACATTTTTCGGGGGTAACGCTTTTGCAATGGATGGTTTAGCGGTTCTCAACCGACTGGCGCAGCGTGCCTGCCGGGGCATGAACGCTGCCGCCAATATAGCGCACGTCATCTATTGCCCAGCACTGGCCTTCACGGATCATCAGCACTTCATCCTGCCAGGTCTGGGTGCCCTGGGTCAGCTTCACGCGCAGAGGAATGTTTCGCGCATCGGTGTTCGGGATGGTTGATGCGCTGGCGACGTCGGCGCTGTCCGGCAGCGTGGCGCGGCTGGAGAACGGATCGGATTTCAGCAGGGCGTTATGCTGCGGATCCCGGGTGGCATCGTTCAGCAGTTTTGCCAGACTATCGCTCAGGTACGGGCGCAGGGCGGTCAGATCATTTCCGCGATGCTGAATACGGTAATCATAAAATTGTTGCGCCACGGCGTCCGGGCCGCCCTCGATACAAGGGCCGCTGCGGGTACCGATATCCTTAAAGGCTGGCGTGACCGTGGTAGTACAGGCGCTGAGCACCAGCGCGCAGGGCACTAAAAGCGTTAAAGCAGAGTAGCGCATGTTGATTTCCTTATTTATTAACTATCCTTTCAATCATAGCGTAACGAACCGATAATGCTGTTGCTAACGCATTGAACGCTAAAGAAGGAGAGAAAGTATGCAGTTTTCAACAACGCCAACCCTGGAAGGGCAACCTATTACCGAGTACTGCGGCGTGGTCACCGGCGAAGCGATTCTGGGCGCGAATATTTTCCGGGATTTCTTTGCCGGCATTCGTGACATCGTCGGTGGACGTTCCGGCGCGTACGAAAAAGAGCTGCGTAAAGCGCGCGAAATTGCCTTTAAAGAGCTGGGTGAGCAGGCCAAAGCGCTGGGCGCGGATGCGGTGGTGGGCATTGATATCGACTACGAAACGGTCGGAAAAGATGCCAGCATGCTGATGGTGAGCGTAAGCGGCACGGCGGTGAAAACCCGTCGATGAAGCGTTCGCTTTCAATGCTCCTGCTGGCGATGTTGCTGGCAGGATGCGCCCAGGAAAATGGGATCGTCGATAAAGGCGCCTACGAACTGGATACGCGTCATCAGGCACAGGCGGCCTATCCGCGTATCAAGGTGCTGGTGATCCACTACACTGCGGATGATTTCGACACTTCGCTTGCGACCCTAACCGACAAAAACGTCAGTTCGCATTATCTGATCCCCGCGAAGCCCCCGTCGCCGGACGGTAAGCCGCGCATCTGGCAGCTGGTGCCGGAGAGCGAGCTGGCCTGGCATGCGGGCATCAGCTTCTGGCGCGGCACTAACCGTATAAATGATACGTCTGTCGGCATTGAGCTGGAAAATCGTGGCTGGCAGAAAACGGCCGGGGTGAAGCATTTTACGCCGTTCGAGCCTGCGCAGATTGCAGCGCTGGTGCCGCTCGCGAAAGACATTATCGCCCGCTATCACATCAGGCCTGAAAACGTGGTGGCCCATTCGGACATTGCGCCTCAGCGTAAAGACGATCCTGGCCCGCTGTTCCCGTGGCGACAGCTGGCGCAGCAGGGAATAGGGGCATGGCCCGATCCCGCCCGTGTGGCATTCTATATAAATGGTCGACCGCGCTTTCAGCAAGTGGATACCGCCGCGTTACTCGATTTACTCGCGCGCTACGGCTATGAGGTACCGGTCAACAGTACGCCGGCGCAGCAGAAACGTATCATTATGGCATTCCAGATGCACTTCAGGCCTGAGCTGTGGAACGGTGCAGGCGATGTAGAAACGATGGCAATTGCTGAAGCACTCTTAGAGAAATACGGGCAGGGGTAATCCTTCGGAATACCCCCGAATGAGTAGTTTTTTCCTTAACCTCTTCAGATTAATCTTAAGTACAAACTCAATTCATTTTTAGTTAATTGACTTAAAATTATCCGCATTTAAGATAGACACATAGCTTGCTAACTAATGCAGCAAATGAATATATCGCATTCGGCTTTTATTTCTTCTCCTTGAGAGCATCTTCAGGAAAATATTCTGAGGTTAAGGCTTTTTATTGCCTTATTCCTGTGAATTAAAAATTTCACATCTTAAATCGGGTATAACAATGTTAAGCATCTACGCAAAAAAATTACGTCCGCAACATGAAATGGAAGCCATTATTTCTGCGACCACAGGTTTTGAAGAAAAAACCTTAAAGAAGTGGCAAAAAATATCGACGTCTGACTCACAGTATATTCATATTATCGTCAGCGGCGAAGTGGAATTCCGACGCGAATCCGACGAGCTGTGCATGTTCACGGTAACGGGCCAGTGTATTTTTGGACTCTCCTCTATGTACTACAACGCAACCCACATGTACGGCCTCGTTCGCGCCAACACCGTGGTGCGTTCGATCAAAAAAGAGGTCTTCGCGCAGCTGATGACCGACAACAATTTATGGCCTCAACTGACCAAAGTTCTCTCCTGGTACATTTGCATGTTGAGCAAACGTGACGATGTCCTGGTCGCCCGTAGTGCTTATTCGGTGGTGCGTGAATTTTTGTACGAAATTAACGATCTGATTGTTCATCATCAGCGCGATATCAATATTTATGATTATATTCAGGAATACACCAACCTGGCGCGCAGTACCATTATTAAAATCCTCTCCGATCTGAAAAAAGGTCAGTACATTGTTGTGGAAAAGGGTCGGCTCCTTAACCTGACAACATTGCCTGAAAAATATTAACTACTCCAGCCGGTCTCCTTTCTCACTCAAAGGAGACCGGGGATCCACTTTATGCAACACATCCTTCTGCGAATTATCCTGCGTCTCGTCAACAGGCGGCGCGGGAATTTTTCCTTGCGAATAATCCTGTTCCTGTTCTTTTAATGCTTGTTTAAACAACTCAGTTAATGAGGCATCCTCACCGCCTGCGCTCGCGGGTACCGTATCGTGCGCTTCGGTTCCGGGTAAGGTATCCCGCGACGTATCGTGCGGCGCGCCGCCGTCAGGCGCCTGCTGCCAGTCTGCATCATCGCTATTGATGGGCAGATCCTGCATGGCAGGAACATCAGCCTGCACCGGCGCGGGTTTCGGATGCGGATGCGGGAATGGCTTACTCACATACACATAATGCATATCTGAAAGCTGCGTTTCGGGTTTCGCGACGCTGGCTTTGACCGGTTCTGGTGCCGGATGGCGCAGGTTCCAGTAAACGTGTGCGTACAGTCCCGCCATCACCATGGCGCACAAACCCAACGTCCATAAAAAAGTATGACTGAAGAATTTTCTCAGGCTGGGCAGGCGGTACGAAAACCAGACCGCCTCTCCGCTGGTATAGCTGCGCTGAGCCGCAAGACAGATAGTCGACATTAGGAATGCTTCTCCTGCGTTTTAGCGTCTGGTGTGTTGTGAGTGGCCTGAAGCAGTACGCTCGGCGTGGTATGCGTTTCACGCATCAGCTGCATCAGCGTATCTTCCCCAGGAATACCATCCACATGCAGATGCATTTTTTGCTGAAACTCACGGGTGCGTTTCATCATCTCCGCCGTCCAGGTTTGTGAATGCGTTTCAGGCTGGGCAAGAGCCACGCTCAGCTGCTGATCCAGCCAGCCCATATCTTTCGCATCGCTGGCGGCACTGATGGCGTCTTTACCTTCCGGCGTCAGGCGATGGAGTTGGGTATAGTTCCCTGTCGCATGCTGGTTAAACCAGCTACGGCTCACCTGCCAGGTGCGGTTGTTCATCAGCAGGTCGATAGAGGTATCTCCGACACGGGCGACCACGGCGTAGTTAAGATGGCCACCGGTTTTGAGTTCACTCACCCACGGGTAACCTTCCTTCGCGAGCGCATCCGGTGTGGCGCTACCCTGTTTACACATCAGATTCACCTTCGCGGCGTTCTGACACAGGGCATCGTCCGCCGAGGCGTCATATCCCCACATCAGGTAAAGCTGGTGCATCGCATCCGGTTGATTAACCATTTCGTTGTCGATAACCGGCACCACGGGGGCCTCAACTTTCGGGGCCTGCTGTTTCCAGCTGACGGGGACCGGCAGTTGAATCGGAAGTTTTGCGTTAATCGAAGAGGTCAAATACCAGCCGCAGGCAGCGAATAGCACGGAAGCGAACAGTCCCACGGTTGCCAGGCGCTTACCGTGTTTATTCACCGGGAGGATCTCACCGGCCGCCAGGCGTAAATGACGCGGGCTGACCTGTAGCGCACGTTCGGTCCAGGCGGCCAGCATTGACAGGTGTGCCAGTTCATTCAGTTTGCTGATATTCCCTTTGGTCAGCGCGTGCATTTTGCGCACGCGCGCCGGGGTTAGCGGCGAATTCTCACACCCGTGTTCTTCACACTGCGCCTGCACATAGCTCAGGTATTCGCGGCAGGTGAGGGGGCGCAGGACATGATGGGTGTGCGTATATTCGTGCAGTTCAGGTTGCTTTAGCAGGCGTTCCTGATCCGCCGTGCCCGTCAGCACCACGGCGAGCCGGAAGTTCAGCTCCTGGGCACGCGTGAGCAGCGTTCCCAGGACTTCACGGCAGCTCTCCTTCATGGCTTCGGAATGGGCGATCGTCAGCACTCTGGATTTTGCTTTCCCCTCCTGCCACTGGCGCAGGACGGCATCCACCGCCTGCATGCGATCTTTAATCGCTTTCGTTCCCGGGTTGAGTTTGTACAGCAGGCTACTGGCACTCAGTTTGGGAAACGCGTTGATGGCAATAACGGTAGGGTTGCTGGCTTTCAGCGCGTCGATGAAGTGGCCCGGAAGCGGAGCGTCGTCGCAAAAAAGCCCGATAATTCCCGCCAGCTGGGTTTTCTCTTTCAGCAGGTTGAACACGTCCTGATGATAAGGCACCAGAAAATCCCCGGATAAACGGGTGATTTCCCTGAACGGCGGGTTTTTAAATTTAAAGTGGCTCTGATACATAACGACTGACCGTCTCCGATTAGGAATAGCAACAGGACGAGAAAGTAAAGCAACGCTATAGGGTGGTCAATTTGCGCACAGGGTAAAAATGTCCTGCTGATATCGCCTAACATCTGGATTTTATACGGTCAATATTTTTCTGTATGAAAGTTGGTGGCGAAGTCAGTGGTCGTATTTGCAACAGCTTATTACTATTTTCCTCCATATTGGCGCAGTATGACGCTGCTTATTTTTGCTTTGCTATAGGCCGGATAAAAAATGAGGTTCTCATTTCTGTCACGGTGGATAACGCCTTGTATTATGTTTGTGCTGCTCATTTTTAGCGGCCAGCAAGGGTATCTCACCTTAAAAGATTATAAAAAAGTTACGAATAAGTTGGCTAAATCTGATCTACAGCCGCTGAAAAAAACGCGTGAAGAGAAACCCTTCACGCTTTTTACGGCTGCCGTCCGTCAGGAAAACTTACCGGCTGCGGCAAAAGCCCCGCTGGCAGCGGAGATAGAGGGCATTGTGCGCAGTGATGACGCCTGGCTCTCCTTCGCTGTCATCAAAACCCCTGGCGGTCAGCGAAGCTACCGTGAGGGTGAACCGCTCGCCGGTTTTAACGACGCATTTATTCAGGAAATAAACAAAGATAGTGTTGTGGTTAATTATGAAGGTGCTACGCAGGTACTGGCGTTAAATAAACCGGACTATTTTAAGGGCGGCGTGGATAGCGGCCCGGTTACAAAATCGACGAAAGATGCCGGCGCAGACAGTTTGCATCTTGATGATTATCTGGTGTTAAAACCCCTCATGGAAAAAGGCCGACTGGAAGGCTACAGGATAAATCCAAGGAATGCCTCCGCCTTTTACAGTCAGTCAGGTCTCGAAAAAGGCGATGTGGCGGTTCAGGTTAACTCTGTCGATATGACCGATGAAGCAAAAGCGAAAAGCATTATTGCCAACTGGTCGAAAATGAAAGAAGCGGAGGTCGTCGTACGGCGTCACGCTCACCTTGAAAATATTCGGGTTAATGTTCTAAACAATTAACAAGTGTGCAGACATGAAAAAATTTCCCTGGGCGTGCGTGGCGCTGACCGCATTGTCGTTATATTCCAGTTCGCTGCTTGCAGCTAACTTTAGCGCGAGTTTTAAAAATACCGATATCCGCGAGTTTATCGATACGGTAGGTCGCAATCTCAACAAAACCATTCTGGTCGATCCGTCTGTCCAGGGAACCGTCTCGGTCAGAACCTACAACGTGCTGACGGAAGATGAGTACTACCAGTTCTTTCTGAGCGTGCTGGATCTCTACGGCCTGTCGGTGATCCCGATGGACAACGGTATGGTCAAAGTGGTGCGCTCAAGTGTGGCGCGTACCGCCGGTGCGCCGCTGGCCGACAGCAAAAATCCGGGCAAAGGTGATGAGATCATCACCCGCGTGGTGCGCATGGAAAATGTGCCGGTGCGCGAACTCGCTCCGCTGCTGCGCCAGCTCAACGATGCCACCGGCATCGGCAACGTGGTGCACTTCGAGCCGTCCAATGTGCTGCTGTTAACCGGTAAAGCCTCGGTGGTGAACCGTCTGGTGGATCTGGTGCAGCGCGTCGATAAAGATGGTATTCAGCGCCGCGAAATCATCCCGCTGCGCTTTGCCTCTGCCAAAGAGCTTTCGGATATGTTGAACAACCTCAACAATGAAGAGCAAAAAGGGCAGAACGCGCCGCAGCTGGCGACCAAGGTGGTGGCGGATGTCGAAACCAACAGCCTGGTGATCAGCGGTTCGGAAGATGCGCGGGCGCGTACCCGTTCCCTTATTCATCAGCTGGATCGCGAGCAGAATAACGAGGGGAATACCCGCGTCTTCTACCTCAAATATGCCAGCGCTACCAAAGTGGTGCCGGTGCTGACCGGGATTGGTGAGCAGCTGAAAGACAAGCCGGGCGCGGCCAAAGCGAAAACCGCGAGCGCCTCAACTGACCTGAATATTACCGCCGACGAGTCAACCAACTCCCTGGTGATCACCGCGCAGCCTAACGTGATGAACTCTCTGGAGAAGGTGATCGACAAGCTGGATATTCGCCGTCCGCAGGTGCTGGTGGAAGCGATCATTGCCGAAGTGCAGGACGGCAACGGCCTGGATCTTGGCGTGCAGTGGACCAGCAAGCACGGCGGCGTGCAGTTTGGCTCAACCGGCCTGCCAATCAGCCAGATTAAAAATGGCACCATGAAGGGGGCGAGCTTCACTGGCCTTGCGACCGGCTTCTTCAACGGTGATTTTGGCGCCCTGATGACCGCGCTCTCTACCGACGGTAAAAACGACATTCTCTCCACGCCAAGCGTGGTCACGCTGGATAACAAAGAAGCGTCGTTTAACGTGGGTCAGGACGTGCCGGTCCTTTCCGGTTCGCAGACCACCAGCGGCGATAACGTCTTTAACTCCGTTGAGCGTAAGACGGTGGGGACCAAGCTGAAGATTGTGCCGCAAATCAACGATGGCGACATGATCCACCTGAAGATTGAGCAGGAAGTCTCCAGCGTTGACAACAGCGCGACGGAAGATGCCAGCCTCGGCCCAACCTTCAACACGCGCACGATTAATAACGAAGTGATGGTCCACAGTGGCCAGACGGTGGTGCTCGGCGGCCTGATGGAAAATGTGACCAAACAGTCGGTCTCCAAAGTGCCGCTGCTCGGCGATATCCCGCTGGTCGGTCAGCTGTTCCGCTACACCTCGCAGGATACCTCCAAACGCAACCTGATGGTGTTTATTCATACCACCGTCCTGCGTGACGACGACAACTACAGCGCAGCCTCGAAAGAGAAATATGACCAGATCCGCGCCCGACAGCAGCAGCGTGTGGAAGAGAAGAAGCTGGGCATTATTGAACCGACGGACAACGCCGTACTGCCAGCGTTTCCTGCCGCCAGCGCCGCACCCGCGAAAACTTCCGCGGCACGCAATCCGTTTAAAGAGTAAGGCGGAGGGGCACCGTGGACGAACTGAGTAAAACCCTGTGTAGCAGCAACTACGCAAAAGATAACGGCGTTCTGCTTTACAACAATGACGTCTATATCCGTGAGGACACCCCGGCGTTAGCACTGCTGGAGGTGCGCCGGGTGCTGGGATGCGCGTTCGTCCCGATCACCCTGGCGCCGGAAGCGTTTGACGAGATGCTGGCCAAAATCTGGCAGCAGAGCAGCGGCGTGTCGCAGCAGCTGGTGGACGACATGGACGCGGATATCGATCTGATGGCGTTAACCGAGGAGATCCCGGATAACGAAGATCTGCTCGATAACGATGAAAACTCGCCGGTGATCCGCCTGATCAACGCCATTCTGGGCGAGGCGGTGAAGGACGGCGCGTCGGATATTCATATCGAAACCTTCGAGCGCACCCTGAGCATTCGCTTTCGCGTTGACGGCGTGCTGCGCCCGGTGCTGCAGCCGGCGCGCAAGCTCGCGCCGCTGCTGGTGTCGCGTATTAAGGTCATGTCGAAGCTGGACATCGCCGAGAAGCGTCTGCCGCAGGATGGCCGTATCTCTCTGCGCATCGGTCGCAAGGCCATCGATGTGCGCGTCTCGACCATTCCGTCCCAGTACGGCGAGCGCGTGGTCATGCGTCTGCTCGACAAAAGTAACCTGAAGCCCGACATCAACAAGCTGGGGCTGATCGACGAAGAGCTGGAGAAGCTGAAAGGGCTGATTGACCGCCCGCACGGCATTATCCTGGTCACCGGCCCGACGGGTTCCGGTAAAAGTACCACGCTGTACGCCATACTCTCGGCGCTGAACGGTCACGAGCGCAACATTCTGACCGTGGAAGATCCGATTGAGTACGAGCTGGAAGGGGTGGGACAGACGCAGGTTAACCCGCGCGTGGACATGACCTTTGCCCGCGGGCTGCGCGCCATTCTGCGTCAGGACCCGGATGTGGTGATGATCGGGGAAATTCGTGACGGCGAAACCGCGCAAATTGCGGTGCAGGCGTCGCTCACCGGTCACCTGGTCATGTCGACGCTGCACACCAACAGTGCCGCAGGGGCGATAACCCGTCTGCGGGACATGGGGCTGGAATCTTTTTTAATCGGTTCATCGTTGCTCGGTGTCATTGCCCAGCGTCTGGTGCGTCGACTGTGCACGCACTGCCGGACTACCAGTCCGCTGGACGCCAATGAAAAAGCGCTGTTCAGCTTTATGGACGCGCCGCCAAAAGTGATTTACCGCGCGGTGGGGTGTGAGCACTGCCGCCAGAGCGGCTATCAGGGCCGTGCCGGTATTCATGAATTCCTGGTGGTGGACAGCACCATGCGTCGCGCTATTCATGAAGATAAAGATGAAATGTCCATCGAAACGCAGCTCTTTAAGCAGGCCTACAGCCTGCGTGAAAACGGGTTGCTGAAGGTGATTAGCGGCGTGACCTCGCTGGAAGAGGTGATGCGCGTGACCGCCGAACGCGGGGGAGATGCGTAATGGCCTTCTACGCGTGGACGGCGACGGATGTCGCAGGCAAAACCCAGCGCGGCACGCTGCAGGCCGAGGGGCAAAAGCAGGTTCGCCAGATGTTGCGCGAACAAAAGCTGATGCCCGTCAGCATCACCGAAACCCGCGAGGCGGCGGCAGGCGGAAAAGCGAAAACCGGGGCGAAGTTCTCCACCCCGGTACTGTCGATGTTTACCCGTCAGCTTTCGACGCTGGTGAACGCCGCGCTGCCGCTGGAGAGCGCGCTGAAGGCGATCTCGAAGCAGACGGAAGACAAAAAGCTGGCGGCGATGGTGGTGGAGATCCGCGAGAAGGTGGTGGAAGGCCACACCCTGTTCGATGCCTTCAGTCAATTTCCGCGCACCTTCGACAAGCTCTACTGCACCCTGGTGATGGCCGGTGAAAAGACCGGCCACCTGGGCGACGTGCTGGAGAAGCTGGCGGAGTACAACGAGCAGCGCCAGAAGATGAAAAGCAAGCTGACGCAGGCGATGGTCTACCCGATAACCCTCACCGTGGTCGCCATCGCGGTGATCAGCATCCTGCTGGTGGCAGTTGTACCGCAGGTCATTGAGCAGTTCACCCACATGAAGCAGCAGCTGCCGATCACCACCCGTACGCTGATTGCGGTGAGCGATTTCCTGCAGGCGTACGGCATTTATATTGTGGGTATCCTGGGCGGCGGCTTTATCGGCTTTAAAACCTGGCTGAGGAATGCCAAAAACCGTTTTCACTGGCACAGCTGGCTGGTGAACGGCTCGCCGATCAAAAAGCTGGTCTGCGCCATCAACAGCGCCCGCTACATCCGTACCCTGAGCATTTTGCAGGCCAGCAGCGTGCCGCTGCTGGAGGGGATGTACATTGCAATGGACGGTATCGAAAACCTCTACGCCCGGCAGGTGCTGGAGCAGGCGGCGGATACCGTGCGCCAGGGGGCGTCACTGTACGCGGCGCTGGAGCAGGCGAAATTATTCCCGCCGACCATGCTGTATATGATCGCCTCCGGCGAAGAGAGCGGGGAATTAGGTAATTTAATGGACCGCGCGGCGGAAAACCAGGAATCGGCATTACAGCATCGAATTACATTAACGCTGTCGGTATTTGAACCGGCGCTGGTGGTATCCATGGCAACGATTGTTTTATTCATCGTACTGTCAATATTACAACCGCTTCTGCAACTTAATAATATGGTAGGTTAAATCATGGCTTTAAAACGTAAAAACCTGGCTCGCCAGGCGGGCTTTACATTGCTCGAATTAATGGTGGTCATTGTTATTCTTGGCGTACTGGCGAGTATGGTGGTGCCAAATTTAATGGGCAATAAAGAAAAAGCCGATACGCAAAAAGCAACCAGCGATATTGTCGCGCTCGAAGGCTCGCTGGATATGTATAAGCTGGATAACCACCGCTACCCGACTACCGAGCAGGGGTTACAGGCGCTGGTGACCAAACCTGAAATCGCGCCAATCCCGAACGGCTACCGCACGGACGGCTATATCCGTCGCCTGCCACAGGATCCATGGGGCGGGGATTATATCCTGGTGAGCCCGGGCGAACACGGTGCGGTGGACGTCTTCTCAGCCGGTCCGGACGGCGAAGCCAATACCGCCGATGACATTACCAACTGGTCTCTGGATAAGAAAGAGAAATAATGAAAAATCAACGCGGCTTTACGTTGCTGGAAATTATTCTGGCGCTGGTGATATTTGCCAGTTGCGCCATGATGGTGGTGTCAACAATACCTTCGCGCAGCGGTGCGGATATATTTGGCCAGCAATTGAAAGCCCTCGTTGATTATGGTTCAGACCGCGCGGTGATGGACGGAAATATTGTCGGGCTGGTGATCACCACCGATAAATATCAGCTGGTGACGATCGCCGATAAAAATGGCGAGCGTCACTGGGTGCCATTATCTGCTGGACGCATTACCACCAAAGGTGATTTTCCGGAAGAGATGCACGTGTCGCTCTCGCCGCAGCGCCTGGCCGCGACGGTGACGTCCGAGCCGCAGGTGATCTTTTTACCGGACGGTGAAATCAGCCGCTTTACGCTGACGCTGCAAAGTTACGACAAACAGCACCATTTCCGCGTGGTGTCGCAAGGCGCGGCGCCGGTATCGGTAGAAAACGATGGCTAACGGCAACAAAAAACAAAAGGGGATGACGCTGCTGGAGGTGATGGTCGCCCTGGTGATCTTCTCCACCGCCGCGCTGGCGCTGATGAACTCAGTCTCCCTGAACGTGCGCTTTACCCACGGCCTGGCCGACACGCTCCAGGCCAGCTGGGTGGCGGAAAACCAGCTGGCGGAAGCGCAGCTCACGAAAACCGACTTCCCGGACGCCGAGGAGCAGGGGACGGAAATCATGGGCGGGCGCAGCTGGAACTGGCGCAAGCAGCGGGTGAAAACTGCCGACAACGTCTGGGCGAATACCCTGCGCGTGTATGCGGAAGGCGATGAGAGCCAGCCGGTTATTTCCCTGCGCATCATTCCGCCGGGAGAGAGCAAGTGAAAAAAACGCGACGCCAGCGCGGGTTTACCCTGCTGGAGATCATGATTGCGCTGACCATCTTTGCGGTGATCAGCACCCTGGCGTGGCAAATTCTGGACGGCGCGATGCGTACCAGCTCGGCCACCGATGCCAGCGCCGCAAAGCTCAATCAGCTTCAGCGCGCCTGGAGCCTGATGGAGCGCGATTTTTTCCAGCTTCAGGCCCGCGCCCCGCGCAACGAGCCGGAGCTGTTTCGTCAGGAGGGCGACACCCTTGAACTGACCACCCTGAACGGGGTGAGCGGAACGGTCCAGCTGGAGCGCGTGCGCTGGCGGCTGGAAGAGGGGCGTTTGTATCGCGACGTCTGGCCGGTCATTGACAGCCCGGCGGACGTCAAACCCGATGAAGTGCCGATTGTCGGCGAGGTGAAATCCCTGCAGTGGCGTTTTTACCGTCAGGGCTGGCAGAAAAGCTGGAGTGACGCGGCCCATCTGCCGGACGGCGTGGAGATTACGTTGACGATGGAAAATGGCGATACCTGGCGCTGGGTCTTTACGACACCGGGCGATATGCCTGAAGCGGCTGCGCCAGCGCCCGCCGCTGCGCCGGAGACCGCGCCTGCACCGCCACCGACACCGGAAGCAAAATCATGAGCGCATTACGTAAACAGAAAGGGGTGGCGCTGCTGGTGGTGCTGATCCTGCTGGTCATGATGTCGGCGCTGGCCGCCAAAATCAGCCAGCAGTTCTGCCGCAACCTGCAGAAGACCCATTACCAGGTCAGTCAGCAGCAGCTGCGCTGGGCGATGCTGGCTCAGGAGAAGGTGGTGAAAGACCGCCTGCAGACCGATGCCAGCGGTGAAAGCAAGCCGCTGGCCCTGGACGGCGACTGGCATCAGCCGCTGGAGACGCAGGGTGAGGACTACACGGTCGTGAGCCAGGTGGAAGATGCGCAGGACTGTTTTAACGTCAACAATCTGCTGGCCGCTGAGAAAGTGACGCAGGGGCAAAACGTACCTGCCGTGCCGGAAAAACCGCGTAACGAGCAGATTGTCGAGCAGATCCTGACGGAAAGCGGCCTCAGCCACACTACGGCGGAAGAGGTCTATCAACAGCTGGTGGATTATCTCGACGGCGACACGACGACGGCCAAAGAGGGGGCAGAGAGCGATGCCTGGGCTGGTGCCGTACCAGCCCGCCAGCCGGCGAACCAGATGATGCGCGCGATAGCCGAGATCAGGCAGTTGCCTGCGTTCCCGGCAGCGGCCTACCCGAAGGTGAGCAAGCTGCTTTGCGCGCTGCCGGACGCCGCCAGCAAGATCGATGTCAACACCCTGCAACCGGAACAGGCCGCCGTGCTGGCGGCCATGTTCCCGGGAAAACTCACGCGGGATGACGCCGTTCGCCTGCTGGATTCACGCCCGGAATCGGGCTGGGAAAATATGGAAGCGTTCAGCAAAGCGCTGGAGCAGACCTTCCCGCAGTTAAAAGACGATCTCCCGCAGGTGGCGGATCAATTTTCTATAAACAGCCGGTACTTCCGTGTGAATTACACCGGCAATACCGATGAATTAACGCTTCGCGTGGTCAGCCAGCTTCAGGTGAATAACGAAGCCGGTGAGATCGTGACGTGGCAGCGTCGTTACCGAATGATTGAATAAGAAAAGTAGAACGTTATGAAACAGGTACTTTTTGTTCGTCCCGACAGCCGCGAGGGCGGGAAAATAATGTGGTGTGAGTCCGGCAGCGAGCGCGTCGAGGTGGTCGACAGCCTGGAGATGCTGGCCGAACATCCCCTGGCTACGCGCGTTTGTCTCCTGTTGCCCGCCAGCGACATGATTTTCCGTCATTTTACGCTGCCGAAAAAGGTGGCTTCTCAGGCGATGGCTTTCTCGTGGATGGCGGAAGAAACGCTGATTGGCGACGTGGACAACCTCCACTGGACGGTACTCCACAAAAAAGGCGCCGACGTCGACGCCGTGGCCATTGACGCCGACCGCCTGCGCGCGGCATTAACCCGCTGTCAGGAGGCCGGATTAAACGTGATTCAGGCCCTGCCTGATGCCTGGCTCCTGCCCGTGACGGCAGGGGGCAGCACGCTGGTCGCCCAGGATGATGGCTACTGGCTGCGTTTATCGCCCCATGTGGCGGGTGAAATGGAGGCTACCCTGCTGCCGCTGTTAATGCAGAAAGCCGGGGTCGGGGAAGTGTGGTGCTACGGCGATGCGCCTGCGAAGGTGCACGTTGACGTGCAGCATGCCTGGCAGCATCCGCTGGCGCTGATTCAGCCGCAGTGGCAAACCTGCCGCGTTAACCTGCTTCACGGTGAATTCAGCCTTAAGGCCGGTCATGGGCGGGCGGCGAAAAGTATGAAAGCCGCGATGGTGGCGGCGGGCGTACTGTCTGTTGGTCTGCTGCTGGGGCCACGCATTGCGATGGCCTGGATGCTGGTGCAGCAGGAAAATCGGGTGCAGGAGGAGATCGTCCAGGTTTATCAGCACCATTTCCCCAGCATGCGTCAGCAGACCAATATCAAATATCACTTTGGTCAAAGCCTGAAAAAGCAGAGCAAGGGGTTCTTTCTTCAGCTTGAGGAGCTGGAGAAAGCCCGGCAGTCAGTTCCTGCGATGGAGATCGATCTGCTGGAATACGATGCGCAGCAAAACACCCTGACGCTGAGCGTCAGCGCGCAAAACCAGCCCGCGTTGCAGGCGTTTGTTAACCAGACCAGTGAGAACTTTGATTTTACCTTACAGCCTGTTTCAACAACCGAACCGTATACCGCCATGATCGCAGGGAAACATAAATGAAAGAGCGAATCGCACAGCTGAAAGCGCGCTATCAGAATTACAGCGCCAGGGAAAAAATCGTTTTAAAAATATGTGCCGTTGCCATTGTGGGGGCCGCGGTGTATTACACAGGAGTGATCCCTTTGGATAATATGATTCAAAATAGTAAATCGACGCTTAAAAGACAAAAAGAGACGCTTAACTGGATGCGCAGTGAAATTGATAAAAATCATATTCAGGTCCAGTTAGTCAAAACGGATAATCCGCGTACGGTGGTCGAGAACAGCGCCCATGAAATTAACCTTTCACTGACGGATGTGCGCCAGGAGGGGCAAACTTTATCGTTCGTGGTGAATCGGGTGAATGTTTATGAATTAAAAAGCTGGCTGCGCGAAATTAATCAGACCTCCGGCGTGAGACTGCAAAAAATAAACCTCACGCCGGTTGACCACCTCAGCGACGTGAAAGCGCAGGTACAGCTCACCTGGTCAAAAAACGCATGAATACCTTCGCGCTGATACGGGACGCCTGCCCGGTAGGGTTCCCGATAATGAGTGCGGTCCTGGGTGGCATTGTGGGCAGTTTTCTTGGCGTTGTCGCCGAGCGCGTACCGGGGATGGTGATGGATGAGGAGGGGAGCGGCAATCTGCTCTTTCCGGCCTCGCACTGTCCGGTGTGCCAGCACACGCTTGCGGCGTGGGAAAACATTCCGCTGCTCAGCTGGCTTTTATTACGGGGGCGCTGCCACCAGTGCGGCAGCGCGATCCCGCTGCGACTCTTTCTGGTCGAACTGATCTCCGCCTTGTTTTTTGGCATCACGGCCTGGTGCATGCCGGACGTTCAGGCGCTGTTCTCTTTGTGGTTACTGGCGGCTTTTTTACTGCCGCTGGCCATGATCGACTGGCAGCACCAGCTGCTTCCGGACTGTCTGACCCAGCCGCTGCTGTGGGCGGGGTTAGTGCTCCATGCGTTTGACCACACGTTGCCGCTAGGCGATGCGCTGTTCGGCGTGGTAGCGGGCTATCTGTCGCTCTGGCTGCTCTACTGGGCTTTTCGTCTGATCGCCGGACGAGAAGGTCTGGGGTACGGGGATTTTAAGCTACTGGCGGCGCTGGGCGCCTGGTGTGGGTGGCAGGCATTACCCTCCATTGAACTGGCGGCAGCGTTAAGCGGTATTGTCGGTTATTTCGCCGTAAATAATTTAAATAAAAATAACCTCACTATTTCTTTCGGACCATATCTCGCCTTTGCTGGAATAGGTGTGTTTATTAGTCAGCAGCTTGCTTTCACATTTTAAATATACAGGTCAAGATTTTTTATGAGTTTTTTCGATGGTGGAAGAGAAGGACGTCTCTTTACGCTCAGTGTATCGTAAGAGATATAAGCTACACGGAATTTCGGCTTGTATCTTTTAATGGAGGAATACAACGCAGCAACAATTTTTTTGTTCACGGCTCTCACGTTGGTTAAATACGCATTATGCGAAACGCATCCATGATCTCACGGAAGACATGGGTTATTACGTTATAAATAAATTTATCAGGAAATAAAAATGAAATTTATGAAGCCAAAATATCTGGCGCTCTTTATTGCGGCGGCAACCAGCTCCGCATTTGCAGCAGCGCCAGGTGCACCGACGATCGGCTATGGCAATGACAAATTTGCCCTGGTGGAAGTGGATCAGGCTGCTCAGGATTATAACAATCTTGTCAAAGTGCATAACGATGGCGTGGATGTAAAAGTTGAGTGGAACGTCTGGAGTGGTGATGCGCCAACTTCTGCGAAAGTTCTGCTGGACGGACAGACCGTATGGACCGGAGCAGCCGGTGCGACGGGCTCTGCAACGTTTAAAGTGAAAAAAGGTGGGCGTTATCAGGAACAGGTTGAAGTCTGTAACGCCAGCGGCTGTGCGAAAAGCGCCAGTAAGCTGATTATTGTGGCTGACACCGACGGTAGCCACCTGCTTCCGCTGAATACGTCTCTCCAGGAGAACAACAAAGCGTTCGCGAAGCATACCGATAAAGTGGTTGCGGCCTACTTCCCGGAATGGGGCGTTTACGACCGTAACTTCCCGGTTGATAAGATCCCTGCGGCAAACCTCAACCACATTCTGTACGGCTTCATTCCAATCTGTGGCGGTGACGGCATCAACGACGGCCTGAAAACCATTGAAGGCGGTAACAGCTTCCGCGTGCTTCAGAACGACTGTAAAGGCCGTCCTGACTTTACCGTGGCGATCCACGACCCATGGGCTGCGCTGCAAAAACCACAGGCTGGCGTCTCCAACTGGGATGACCCGTACAAAGGTAACTTTGGCCAGCTGATGGCGCTGAAAAAAGCGCATCCAGGCCTGAAAGTGCTGCCATCTATCGGCGGCTGGACGCTTTCCGATCCGTTCTTCCATATGGGCGACCCGGCTATCCGCGCACGCTTCGTCTCTTCTGTGAAAGATTTCCTCCAGACGTGGAAATTCTTTGACGGTGTGGATATCGACTGGGAATTCCCGGGCGGTGGCGGTGTGAGCGAAAACCTGGGTAACCCGCAGCAGGATAAAGCGACCTATACCGCACTGATGCACGACCTGCGCACCATGCTGAACGAGCTGTCTGCACAGACGGGTCGTACCTATGAGCTGACCAGCGCTATCGGTGCAGGCCGCGATAAGATCGAAGACGTGGATTACACCACGGCTCAGCAGTACCTCGACCACATCTTCCTGATGAGCTACGACTTCTACGGCGGCTGGAGCAACACCGTTCTGGGCCACCAGGCTGCACTGCGTGCGCCAGCATGGCGTCCTGACACCGATTACACCACTGAAAACGGCGTTAATGCGCTGCTTTCCCAGGGTGTACAGCCAGGCAAGATCGTGGTGGGTGCGGGCATGTATGGCCGCGGCTGGACCGGCGTGCATGGCTACACCGGTGACAATCCATTCACCGGTACGGCAACCGGCATGGTGAAAGGCACCTGGGAACCGGGCGTGGTTGACTATCGTCAGATCGTGAACGAATACAAAGGCAAACCAGGCTGGGAATACGGCTACGATGCGACCGCTGAAGCTCCTTATGTCTTCAACAAATCCACCGGCGACCTGATCACGTATGAAGATGCGCGTTCAACCACGGCGAAAGGCAAGTATGTTCTGGCCAATAAACTGGGCGGTCTGTTCGCGTGGTCTATCGACTCTGATACCGGCGACATTCTGAATGCGATGAACGAAAGCCTGCTGGGCGGCGACTCGACTCCGGTTGATCCGGTGGTCACCAACCACGCGCCAATCGCGTCCTCTGCCGATCAGAACGTGTCTGGCCCGGCAACCGTCACGCTCGATGGCTCTGCTTCCAGCGATCCTGATGGCGATGCGATTACCTACAAATGGACCCAGGTTTCTGGCCCATCTGTAACCATCGCTAACAGCACCAAAGCGAAAGCAACCTTCAACGTTGCGGCAGCGACCACCGACCAGACCATGACGTTCCGCCTGACGGTAACGGATGCAAAAGGTCTGAGCAACGCGATTGATGTGCAGGTTGTGAACAAAGCGCCGAAAGCGAACCAGGCACCTGTTGTAAACCAGATGGAAGCGGTAACGCTGCAGGCAGGGGAAACCTATTCTCTGCATGCACAGGCTGCGGATCCAGACGGTGATGCGCTGACCTACGCCTGGAGCGTTCCAGCGGACATGCACGCAACCGGTACTGACACCGCTAACGTGAGTATCACTGCGCCAGACGTGGCCTCAACATCAACTTACACCCTGAGCGTGGTTGTCGGCGATGGTAAAACCAGCGTGCAGTCTAACGTGCAGGTGACTGTGAATCCGAAACCGGCTGACGTAACGCCACCGGCTGATGACGTGACCCCACCAGCTGACGACGTGACTCCTCCGGCTGATGATGTGACTCCGCCATCTGACGAAGGTTCTGCAACCGGTAGCTGCGACGCGCCTGTCGATGCTAACGCCAGCAAGTATGCTGCGTGGGATGCCAGCAAAATCTACAACAATGGCGACACCGTAAGTGCCGACCATCTGGTGTGGAAAGCGAAGTACTGGACGCAGGGCAACAAGCCTGGCTTCGGTGTGGATGCATGGGAACTGGTAAGCAACGTGAAGATGAACTGGCGTTCTGACCTCGTCTACAACGGCGGCGAAACCACAACCTACCAGGGCAACGTTTACCGTGCCAAATGGTGGACCCGTGGTGATAACCCGGCTAACAGCGACGTATGGGTGAAAGAAGGTCCTTCAACAGACTGCAAATAATCTAGCCCATTAATGACTCCCCCTTCAGAGGGGGAGTCATTCAAAATTCATTTTACAGGATGTTGGTAAGGAGAAATAACCGAAACTGTCAGCAGGTAAAAATGAAAAAGTTGATTTTGTTGTTATTGATAATAAGCCAAAGCGCGCTGGCAAATTGTTGGGATAGAGCCGCGCATTATTATCATGTCGACCCTTATTTACTGTACGCGATAGCGAATGTGGAATCCGGTATGAATCCGTACGCAGTTGGGCAAAACCGCGATGGCACGCGGGATGTCGGGCTGATGCAAATCAACAGTTCGCATTTTACCGCGCTGGAAAGCAGAGGCATCGACGAATACCGATTAATCACGGAGCCGTGTACTTCGATCATGGTCGGGGCTTCTATCCTCTCCGGGATGATCAGGGTGTATGGCTATAACTGGGAAGCCGTTGGCGCGTATAACGCCGGACTGAAAAAAGAAAATTATCCGCAGAGGATGAAATATGCCCATAAGGTCTGGGCCAAGTATCAGCAACTGAAATTAGCAGCACGTTATTAACGTTTTTTATTTTTGAAGAATTCCTGAAGGTGTTCTTCGAAAAGTGAAAACAGCTGAATGTGGTTTATGTATTAACGGAGTAATACCTAAGCCGGGATATTAACATTTAATTTGAAACGAACAGGAAAACTGAAATGAACAAAAGGACGTTACTGAGTGTACTCATTGCGGGAGCCTGCGTGGCGCCATTCATGGCCCAGGCTGCGAATCTGAAGGAGACCAGCAGTGAGCCGTACACCATGAAAGCCAGCGATCTGGCGAAGAAAGAGAAAGAGCTGACCAGCTTCCCGCTGATGGCCTCCGTGAAAGAGACTATTCAAACGCTGGACAATACTCAGGTGGAAATGATTGAGCCAGGCCGCGCGGCGAACCCGGACAACGTGAAGCGCGTTGAAGGTATTGTGAAAGCCAGCGACTGGGAATATCTCTTCCCGCTGCGTGCCCAGGCATACACCTACAGCAACTTCCTGAAAGCCGTCGGTAAATTCCCGGCGCTGTGTAAGACCTATAACGACGGCCGTGACAGCGACGCGATCTGTCGCAAAGAGCTGGCCACCATGTTTGCCCACTTTGCCCAGGAAACTGGCGGCCACGAAAGCTGGCGTCCGGAAGCCGAATGGCGTCAGGCCCTGGTTCACGTGCGTGAAATGGGCTGGAGCGAAGGACAGAAGGGCGGTTATAACGGCGAATGTAACCCGGACGTCTGGCAGGGGCAGACCTGGCCTTGCGGTAAAGATAAAGACGGTGATTTCCTGAGCTACTTCGGTCGTGGGGCGAAACAGTTGTCCTACAACTACAACTACGGTCCATTCTCTGAAGCGATGTACGGCGACGTGCGTACGCTGCTCGACAAACCTGAACTGGTCGCGGACACCTGGCTGAACCTGGCGAGTGCGATCTTCTTCTTCGCCTATCCGCAGCCGCCAAAACCAAGCATGTTGCAGGTGATCGACGGTACATGGCAGCCGAACGATCACGATAAAGCCAACGGTCTTGTACCTGGCTTCGGCGTGACCACCCAGATCATCAACGGCGGCGTTGAGTGCGGCGGCCCGACTGAAATTGCGCAGTCTCAGAACCGTATCAAGTACTACAAAGAGTTTGCAAACTATCTGAAAGTGCCTGTTCCAGCGAACGAGGTGTTGGGTTGCGCCAACATGAAGCAGTTCGACGAAGGTGGCGCAGGCGCCCTGAAGATTTACTGGGAACAGGACTGGGGATGGAGCGCGGATACCCCAACCGGCCAGACCTACTCCTGCCAGCTGGTGGGCTACCAGACCCCGTTCAGCGCCTTTAAAGACGGTGACTACAGCAAGTGCGTGCAGCACTTCTTTAACGTGAAAATCGTTAACGATGATGGTTCTTCCGTTACGCCGGACGAAACCCCGGTAACGCCAACACCGACGCCATCTGGTGATGAAACGCCAGCGCCAACACCAACACCAACACCAACGCCGGATGAAACCCCGGTCGAACCTGTTGTGGTGAACCATGCGCCGGTTGCGCAGATTGCCGGTCCGATCGGCGCAGTTGAAGCGGGTGCGCAGGTTTCTCTGAGCGCGGAAGGCTCTACCGATCCTGATGGCAACAAACTGACGTATACCTGGCGTTCCCAGGATGGTCAGACTGTTACCGGCCAGGACAAAGCGGTTGTGACCTTCACAGCGCCAGAGTCTGCGACGGCGCAGCAGTATGAAGTGAGTCTGACCGTCAGCGATGGCGAGCTGAGCAACACCACGTCTTACCTGCTGAACGTGAAAGCGAAAGCGGCAACGCCATCCGGAGAAGATACGTCTTACCCGGCATGGAGCGCGAACAGCAAGTACAACGCCGGTGATATCGTGAACAACCACGGTAAACTGTTCCAGTGCAAACCGTTCCCGTACAGCGGCTGGTGTAACAACTCTCCAGCGTACTATGAACCAGGCGCAGGTCTGGCATGGGCTGAGGCCTGGACAGCGCTGTAAAAGCAAACGGCAACCGAAAGGTTGCCGTTTTAGTCTTTATACCGTCCCCTCTCCCAGGAGGGGCGAGGGGACGGTATGATGCTGTTGCAGGTGGGCAAAACGTTAGCGATGAAGTTTCCCGTGATCCCGTAACCACGCCGCCGTACGCACAATGCCTTCATCCAGCGTCACAATCGGTTTATATCCCAGTTCAGTCTCAGCGCGCGAAATATCCAGCGTAAAATCAAAGTTAAGCTTCGATACGCCGTAGTGCGTCAGCGCGGGCTCTTTGGCCGATTTACTGCCAAAACGCTCCATGCTGCGGGCAATCATGTCCAGCATCGGGTAGGGCACGGAACGGATACGGCAGTCGATCTGCAGTTCATCAATCAGCCGCTGCACAATGCTGCGCAGCGTGCACGGTTCACCGTTGGTGATGTTATAGGCGCGACCGGAGACCAGCTTATCGCAGTCCGGCTGGCTTGCCAGCCACATGGCGTGGACGGCATTTTCATAATAGGTCATGTCCACCAGCGCATCCCCGCCGCGCGGCAGCAGCACGCTGCCGTAGTGGTGCATCATCTGCGCCAGACGGGGAATAAACACTTTGTCGTGCGGTCCGAACAGGCTCTGCGGGCGCAGGACGGTAAAACGGGTATGCGGGTTCGACTGCGCCAGCAGATCGATCACCTCTTCGCTGGCCGCCTTGCTGCGGGCAAACTCACAGGCAAAACGAGCAGGGCGGAAATCTTCCTGCACGTCGCGATGGTGGTGATAGTCAAAATAGAGCGACGGGGAGGAGATATGAATAAAGTTACGCACGCCCCAGGCGACGGCCCATTCGCCCAGACGACGCGTGGCGCGCACGTTAGCGAGATCGAAGGCTTCCTGCGTTCCCCACGGAGAGGTAAAGCTTGAGCAGTGCCACAGCGTATCGATACCGGCGAGCATCACCTTCGCCTGAGAGGAGACCAGCTCCGTCAGGTCGGCATGGACGAACTCTGCGCCCATTTTTTGCAGCAGTTTACCCATCGCTTCGTTGCGACCGGTGGCCCTGACGCTGATGCCCTTGTTGCGCAGAAATTCGACCGCATTTCGGCCTAAGCCGCTGGTCGCCCCGGTAACCAGTACCTTCATATCAATCCACTGTGTTGAAAAGAATTTCGTGCGCATTCTTTCGTGAATTACGACGTGTTGCAATGGGAAAGGTGAAAGAATAAGAGATTTACTTCTTTTCCGTCTTTTGTTCTGCCAGTTGCGCAATGCGTTTCGCCATCCCCCGAAAGATAAACAGATGGGCGGGGATCATCAACAGCCAGTAGAACAGACCGGGCATTCCGTGCGGATGCCACCAGGCGCGAACGTCCAGTTCCCGATGATCGCCTTTGTCTTTCAGGGTAAAGCAGAGTCGGCCCAGCCCAGGGGCTTTCATACCGAACAGCAGCGCCAGCTGTTTTTCCGGCTCGACGATGATCACCTTCCAGCTGTCGACCGCATCGCCCACCGCAAGATACGGGCGTGCCGGGCGGCCTTTTGCCAGCCGGTGCCCCACCAACAGATCCAATGCCCCGCGCGTTTGCCAGAGGATATTGCCGAAGAAATAGCGCTCTTTGCCGCCAATCTGGTTCACGACCTCCCACAGCGCGGCAAGGCTGGCTGTGGTTTTAACCGTACAGCCCGCCGGTTTCGGGTAATAGCCATACTCGGGTCGCCAGCGGGCAAAGGCCTGAGCGTCGTAGCCCCAGTCGCTGGAGTTCACCAGCTTCTCTTCTTCTTTCAGCGTATTGCGCACCGCGTCGTCAAAGCGGATCAACGTCTGAGGGATCAATGCCCGCAGCGCGCGATCGTCCGCCAGCAGATCGTGTTTTAGCCCCTGAATTAGCGCTTTTGCCGTGGTTGGCGGCACCGAGGTAATGACGTTCAAAAACCACACCGATATCCAGCGGGTCGGGAAGGGGATGGGGATCAGCCAGCGGCGGCGGCCGCTGACGCGCATGAAATGTTCGAACTGCGCCTGATAGCTCAGTACCTCAGGGCCAGCGGCTTCCAGCACGCGGTGTTGCTCCGCCGGGTGATCCAGCAGGGCCACCAGATAATGCAGCAGGTTCTCCAGCGCAATCGGCGTGGTGCGCGAGCGCACCCAGCGCGGCGGCGTGAGCACCGGCAGGTTGTAGACCATATCGCGCATCACTTCGAAGGCGGCGGAACCCGCGCCAACGATGATCCCGGCACGCAGTTCGGTGACAGGTATATTCGCCCCGCGAAGCGTGTCCGCCGTCAGCTGGCGGGCGCGCAGATGGTCGGACTGCTCGTGTTCAGGCGCCTGGAGCGAGCTTAAAAAAATCACCTGCTTAACCGGGGTTTGCAGCAGGGCATCGCGGACGTTCATCGCCACCTGACGCTCGTGGGCGATGAAATCACCGCCTTCGCCCATGCTGTGCACCAGATAGTAAAGCGTGTCGACCCCTTCCAGCAGCGCGGGAAGCGCCTTTGGCCAGTTGAGATCGACGTTGTGACAGGTCACGCCAGGCAAATTGAGTTTTTGCAGACGCTCGGTGTTGCGTGCCGCTGCCCGCACCTGGTGCCCCTGCTGGCTTAACGCAGTGGTGAGATGCTGACCGATATATCCGCTGGCGCCAAGCACCAGAATGCGTTGCGGCACGTGATGCTCCTTAGCGCTGTAAAAATGCCTGCCAGTGTTTCACCACGTCCGCCAGTTGTTCGCGGCTCACGTCGAGATGCATCACCAGGCGCACGACCGGGGAAGCGTTGATCAGCACGCCACGCGCTTTCATAAATTCACCCAGCGCAGCGGCGTGCTCGTCGCCCACGCGCACAAACAGCATGTTGGTGTCGTGACGCATCACGTCTGCGCCGATCTCGCGCAGCTGCGTCGCCATCCACGCGGCGTTGTCGTGATCGTCCTTGAGGCGCGCCACGTTGTTTTTTAACGCGTACAGTCCCGCAGCCGCCAGAATACCCGCCTGACGCATGCCCCCGCCGGTCATTTTACGCCAGCGGTTGGCGCGCTTGATGTAGTCCGCATTGCCGACCAGCAGAGAGCCCACCGGCGTACCCAACCCTTTAGAGAGGCAAATGGTGAACGAGTCGCAATATTGCGTTATCTCTTTCAGCTCGCAGCCGTACTCCACCACGGCGTTAAAAATACGCGCGCCGTCAACGTGCAGGCCGAGTTTGCGCTCGCGGGTGAATTCCCACGCTGCTTTCAGGTACTCGCGCGGCAGCACTTTACCGTTGTGGGTGTTTTCGAGGCTGAGCAGCCTGGTGCGGGCGAAGTGAATATCGTCGGCTTTGATTTTTGCCGCGACTTTGTCCAGCGGCAGGGAGCCATCTGGCGCGGCGTCAATCGGCTGCGGCTGGATGCTGCCAAGCACCGCCGCGCCCCCGGCTTCGTACAGGTAGTTATGCGCGCCCTGGCCAACGATATACTCTTCACCGCGCTCGCAGTGGCTGAGCAGTGCCACCAGGTTCGCCTGCGTGCCGGTTGGCAGGAACAGGGCGGCCTCCTTGCCGCTCAGCTCCGCCGCATAGCGCTGCAGTTCGTTGACCGTCGGGTCATCGCCGTAGACATCGTCCCCGACCGGGGCGGCCATCATCTCTTCGAGCATGGCGCGGCTCGGGCGGGTAACGGTATCACTACGCAAATCAATCATTTCACATCCCTTTATTTTAAGAGGTCATGCGAAATGTTTTACCTGAGCCAGTTGGTTTTTGCCAGTTCGATCACTTCGTCACCGCGCCCGCTGATGATGGCGCGCAGCATGTAGAGGCTAAAACCTTTGGCCTGTTCCAGCTTGATCTGCGGCGGGATGGCCAGCTCCTCTTTAGCGACGACCACGTCCACCAGTACCGGGCCGTCGATGGCGAAGGCGCGCTGCAGGGCTTCATCCACCTCGGAGGCTTTCTCCACGCGAATGCCGGTGATGCCGCACGCTTCGGCGATACGCGCGAAATTGGTGTCGTGCAGCTCGGTGCCATCCGTGAGGTAGCCTCCGGCCTTCATCTCCATCGCCACGAAGCCCAGCACGCTGTTGTTGAAGACCACTATTTTCAGCGGCAGCTTCATTTGTACGACCGACAGGAAATCCCCCATCAGCATGCTGAACCCGCCGTCGCCGCACATCGCCACCACCTGACGCTCCGGCGCCGTCGCTTTTGCGCCCAGCGCCTGCGGCATGGCATTGGCCATTGAGCCGTGGTTGAACGAGCCGAGCAGGCGGCGTTTGCCGTTCATCTTCAGATAGCGAGCGGCCCAGACGGTTGGCGTGCCCACGTCACAGGTGAAGATCGCATCGTCATCGGCGAAATGACTGATCTGCTGCGCCAGATACTGCGGGTGAATGGCTTTGTCGCTCGGTTTGGCGAGGTCGTCCAGCCCCTTGCGCGCGTCGCGGTAATCGCTCAGGGCTTTGTCGAGGAATTTACGGTCGGTTTTTTCTTCCAGCAGCGGCAGCAGGGCGGCGAGGGTGGATTTGATGTCGCCAACCAGCGCCATATCGACCTTGCTGTGCGCGCCGATGCTGGCCGGGTTGATATCAATCTGAATGATTTTGGCATCCGTCGGGTAGAATGCGCGGTACGGGAACTGGGTGCCGAGCAGGACCAGCGTATCGGCGTTCATCATGGTGTGGAAGCCGCTGGAAAAACCGATCAATCCGGTCATCCCGACATCATAAGGGTTGTCATATTCGACGTGCTCTTTGCCGCGCAGAGCGTGGACAATCGGTGCTTTCAGCTTACCGGCAAATTCCAGCAGCTCTTTATGCGCGCCCGCGCATCCGCTGCCGCACATCAGAGCGATATTGCTGGAGTAACGCAGCAGTTGCGCCAGCTTTTTCAATTCTTCTTCCGCAGGCGTCACGACGGGCTGTGGCGCATGATACCAGTGGGTACTGGCACCTTCCGGTGCGGCCTTCAGCGCCACGTCACCGGGGATGACGACCACGGAAACACCGCGATTTAGCACGGCTTTACGCATCGCAATTGCCAGTACCTGTGGGATCTGCTCCGGGGATGAAACCAGCTCACAGTAGTGGCTGCATTCGCGGAACAGCTCCTGCGGATGCGTCTCCTGAAAATAGCCGCTGCCGATTTCGGAAGAGGGGATATGGGCGGCAATCGCCAGCACCGGCACGTGGTTGCGGTGGCAGTCGAACAGGCCGTTGATCAGGTGCAGGTTTCCCGGTCCACAGGACCCGGCGCACACCGCCAGCTCGCCCGTAAGCTGCGCTTCAGCACCTCCGGCAAAGGCGGCGACCTCTTCATGGCGAGTTGGCATCCATTCGATGGTTTTCATCTTATTCAGGCTGTCGCTGAGCCCGTTCAGGGAATCGCCCGTCACGCCCCAGATACGTTTTACGCCAGCCTGTTCGAGCGTTTTCGCAATATATGCAGCCACGGTTTGTTTCATGGTTGTCCGTCTCCTTTTTGTGATATCGCTTACAAGCTTAGAAGAAAGTCACTGTATTGCCTGCTGAGTACCCCTTAATTAAAGGTGGTTTTCCTGCGCAATTATTCGGCATACTCTGGTAAGGCTTAGGGTGAAAACAGGAATCATTTCAAATGGTTAAATCATTGTTAATTGCTGTTAATGAAAAGCTATCCTGCGACGATTTTGGCAAACTCTTGTTACGACTTGCCGTCGGCGGGCTGATGTTGTTTCACGGGTTGCATAAGCTTTTTGGCGGCGTGGGATTTATCAGCGGCATGCTGGTGGAAAAGGGATTGCCGGGTTTTATCGCTTATGGGGTGCTGATTGGCGAAGTGGTGGCACCGATTCTGATGATTGTCGGGCTCTTTACGCGTCCGGCCGCGCTGGTGCTGGCGTTTACGATGGTTGTGGCGTGGCTGATGGTGGGGACGGGGGAAACGTTCGCTCTCGATAAGGTCGGTGCATGGGCGATTGAAAGCCTGGTGTACTTCTTTATTGGCTCGCTGGCGGTGGCATTTTTAGGCGCCGGGCGGTTTGCGGTAGGGAAAGGTCCGGCGTGGCGGTGAAAGTTGGATGCCGGAATGAAAGAAGGGGTCTACGGACCCTTTTTTATTGGCGATTTTTAAGTGGTTGATTCTATTGAGCTGTATTGTATGTCATGAAAAAAGGGTTTAAGGGGGATTTCCTGGGGGAATTCTTTATCTGACAACGTGATAGGTGTAGATTGTTCCAGTTCACTGCCGTACAGGCAGCTTAGAAATAATATTGTTGCAGCGATCCTTTTCGGGGGTAGTTCACTGCCGTACAGGCTGCTTAGGAATATCGCGTCTCAGCAGTCATTCAGGGGCGCAAGTCACTGCCGAACAGGCAGCATGCACAACGCAGGTCGGGTAAACGAAGTGCCACCCGACAAAAAGCCCGGTGGCGCTAACGCTTACCGGGCCTGCGATCGAACATTTACCGTTTATGCGAGGACCAAATCACCCTGCGGGTGACACGAGCATGCCAGCACGTAACCCTCGGCAATTTCCGCGTCGGTTAACGTCATGGTGCTGGTGACGCTGTACTCCCCGGAAACCACTTTCGTCTTACAGCAGCCGCATACGCCTGCGCGGCAGGCCGCTACCACCGGCACCTTGTTGCTTTCCAGCGCTTCAAGCAGCGTGGTACCCACGCGGCCAAAGAAGGTTTGCGCTGGCTGCAGTTTGGTGAACTGAATCCCGCTGGTTGCCGCTTCTGCAACAGGCGTGAAGAATTGCTCCTTGAAGAAGCGGGTCACGCCAAGCGCTTTCACTTCTTTCTCCACGATATCCATGTACGGCGCCGGACCGCAGGTCATCACGGTACGGTTCGCAATGTCCGGCACGCCTTGCAGCAGCTCGCGGCTCAGGCGACCGGGCACAAAACCGTGGGTCGCATTGTGCTCCGCTACCAGCGTTACCGGATAATCACGCCACTCCCCGGCAAAAATCACATCCTCCGGGGAGCGCACGCTGAAGATCACCTGCACGTCGGCCTGCGGGCGGTTCTTCGCCAGCCAGCGACGCATCGACATAATCGGCGTCACGCCACAGCCCGCCGCCAGCAGCAGGAATTTATCGTCTGACTTGTCATCACAGGTGAAATCCCCCTGCGCGTCAGACAGCCAGATGTAATCCCCGCGCTTCACGTCACGGGTCAGCCACTGAGAGCCGGCACCGTCATCAATGCGGCGGACGGTGAGCGTAATGTATTCACTCACGCCCGGCGTGGAGGAGAGGGTGTAGGCGCGCAGGGTGTCCGCGGAATTGCGGACGCTGACCAGCGCATACTGGCCCGCACGATACGGATAGTAGTCGTGACAGAGCAGCGACAGCGTCCACACATCCGGCGTCTCCTGATGGATGTGATGAACCTGCATCCGCCACGGACATTGTGAGGTTGGCATGGTCATGAATAACTCCTTACGCGCTCAGCAATTGCTTCATATCATCTTCAACGTTGGTGACGGAACGCAAACCGAATTTCTCGTTCAGCACCGCCAGCAGGTCCGGCGTCAGGAAGCCAGGCGCGGTCGGGCCGGTCACGATGTTGGTGACGCCGAGCGAGAGCAGGGTCAGCAGGATCACGATCGCCTTCTGCTCAAACCAGGAGAGCACCAGCGACAGCGGCAGGTCGTTGACGCCGCAGCCCAGTTTTTCCGCCAGCGTGACCGCCAGAATGATGGCCGAGTAAGCATCATTACACTGGCCTGCATCAATCAGGCGCGGCAGACCTTCGATGTTGCCGAAATCCAGCTTGTTGAAACGGTATTTGCCGCACGCCAGGGTCAGGATCAGGCAGTCTTCCGGCACGCTGGTGGCGAAGTCGGTGAAGTAGTTACGCTCGCCGCGCGCGCCGTCGCAGCCGCCAACGAGGAAGATGTGGCGAAGCTTTTCACGACTGACGAGGTCAATCAGCGAGTCTGCGGCACCCAGTAGGGTTTCACGACCGAAGCCGACGGTGATCAGGTGTGGAATTTCGCTGTACGGGAAGCCCGCCATCTGCTGCGCCTGCGCGATAACCGGACCGAAATCGTCGCCTTCGAGGTGGCTCACGCCCGGCCAGCCGACGATGCTGCGGGTCCAGATGCGGTCGTCATACGCGCCCACGGTAGGGTCGATGATGCAGTTAGAGGTCATCACGATAGGGCCAGGGAAGCGGGCGAACTCAACCTGCTGGTTCTGCCAGCCGCTGCCGTAGTTACCGATCAGATGTTTGAATTTACGCAGCTCAGGGTAGCCGTGTGCGGGCAGCATTTCGCCGTGGGTATAGACGTTAACGCCGGTACCTTCGGTCTGCTTCAGAAGGTTGTAGAGATCTTTCAGGTCGTGACCGGAAATCAGGATGCATTTGCCTTCGGTCGCCTTGACGTTGACCTGAGTCGGCGTTGGGTGGCCGTAGGTGCTGGTTTCACCGGCATCCAGAATGCTCATGACTTTGAAGTTCATCTGGCCGATTTCCATTGAGCACTCAAGCAGAGCATTCATATCGGCAGGCCAGGTGCCCAGCCACGCCATGATTTTGTGGTACTGGGCGTAAATAGCGTTGTCGTACTGACCGAGCACGTGCGCGTGTTCCATATAGGCCGCAGCGCCCTTCAGGCCGTACAGGCACAGCAGGCGCAGGCCGAGAATGTTCTCGCCAATCGCCGCTTTGTCTTTATTTGGCGTGAAATCTGCCGCCTGACGCTGCAGGTCGCCCAGGTCATCGCTCACCAGCTGGAGCTCTGACATAGGGTTGTCCACGCGAGCGTTAGCATCCACCTTCAGACACTGCGCCTTCAGTGCTTCGCGCAGGGCGATGGCTTCGCGGGCATAGCCGACAATGCGCGGGGAATCAAAGTTGACGTTGGTCAGGGTGGAGAAGAATGCGCGCGGGGCGAAGCTGTCGACGTAATGGTCGATAATACCGTATTCACGGGCTTTGAAGGCCCATGCGGAAAGGCCTTGCAGGGCAGCGATCAGCAGGTCCTGCAGGTCTGATGTTTCTGCGGTTTTACCGCACATACCCTGTGCGTAAGAGCAGCCATTGCCTGCCGGGGTACGGATGGTTTGTTCACATTGCACACAAAACATAATCACACCTGTAAAAGTTATATTTAATATACATGTTTAAGGTTATGCCTGTGGCAGAGTGGGGGAAAGGGCTTTCTTCTACAAAATAGAGGGATATTGATTTAGCGCAATTTTGGCGGCAGGAGCCCTACCGCCACAGAGGTATCAGGCAGAGAAAAACGCCATGAGAATGGGAACCAGCAGGCTCAAAATAAAACCGTGCACGATGGCGGCGGGCACCATCTCCAGACCACCGGAGCGTTGTAATACCGGCAGGGTGAAGTCCATCGACGTGGCGCCGCACAGGCCCAGCGCGGTTGAGCGGCTGCGGCGAACCAGACCCGGGATCAGCATGATGGCAATCAGCTCGCGTGCCAGATCGTTAAAGAAGGCGGCGCTGCCGATCACCGGGCCGAACGATTCGGTCAGCAGAATACCGGACAGGGAATACCAGCCGAACCCGGAGGCCATCGCCAGGCTGGTCTTCAGCGGCAGATCGAGAATAAAGGCATTGATGACTCCTGCCACCATTGAGCTGGCGACAACAATAACGGCAACCATCATTCCCCGACGATTCAGGACAATCTGTTTCAGCGTCATACCGTTATTTCGCAGCTGGATACCGATCAGGAAAAGCAGGAAGATCAGGGTATATTCGCTGGCTTCTGTCGCGTGCTGTAAAAATGCCCATCCGGTAAGACCCAGAAGAAATCCGAGCACCACGACGCCGCAGAGTTTTAATGACTCCAGTGCCATCGCAATTCGTGAAGGGAGTTTTTCCTGATGATGGTGATTTTTCCATGGAATAGTGCGTTCCAGCCACAGCAGCGCGGCAATATTGCACAGCAAAATAACCACCACGGTGACCGCAGAATAATGCAGGATAGAAAGCAAATTCGTCGCCAGATTATCCAAAAAGGCCAGACTGATCCCCATAAAAAAGAGAATGACGTAAACAATCCAGCTGAGAAAACGGTTAATAAGCCGTAATGCGGATTCCTGATGCAGCGGGATGAGATAGCCCACAATCAGGGGCAGCAGAATAATGAGGAGTCCTGAAAACATGAACAGCCGGTCCTTTTGAGTATCTGTTAAGCGCCAGAGACACTACCCAATAACGGCTGCTCAGTAAAGCGGCAAAAGAAAACCGGGTGGCGGCTGCGCCTTACCCGGCTTGTATGTGCGGCCTGTTGCCCTCACCCCGGCCCTCTCCCACGGGGAGAGGGAGGGATAGATTAATCGCGTTTTTCCAGCAGAGTGCGGTACAGCACGCCGCCCAGAATACCGCCGATAATTGGCATCACCCAGAACAGCCACAGCTGCTCAAGCGCCCAGCCGCCCTGGAAAATGGCGACGGCGGTGCTGCGCGCCGGGTTAACGGAGGTGTTGGTCACCGGAATCGAAATCAGGTGGATCAGCGTCAGCGCCAGACCAATGGCGATGGGCGCGAAGCCTGCGGGCGCGTATTTGTCGGTTGCGCCATGGATCACCAGCAGGAAGCCGGCGGTCAGCACAATTTCAATCACGATCGCAGAAAGCATGGAATAACCGCCCGGGGAGTGTTCACCAAAGCCGTTAGAGGCGAAGCCGCTGGCCGCCGCGTCGAACCCGGCTTTACCGCTGGCAATCACGTACAGGACGGCAGCTGCAATAATACCGCCCACCACCTGCGCTACGATGTAGCCAATCACGTCTTTCGCCGGGAAACGGCCGCCCGCCCATAAGCCTAATGTCACTGCTGGGTTAAAATGACCGCCGGAAATATGCCCCACGGCAAACGCCATGGTTAATACGGTTAAGCCAAACGCCAGCGCGACGCCGACAAAACCAATACCTAATTCCGGGAATGCTGCTGCCAGAACGGCACTGCCGCAGCCACCAAATACCAGCCAGAATGTACCAAAGCATTCTGCTGCTAATTTTCTAAACATAACCACCTCAATAATAAATGACCGTGCGCTTTCCTGCGCGCGGGATATCGCCATAAAGGGATGACGACTCAAAGAGTCATTATTTTAGAAACCAACAACACCCCTTCGCCACTTAAATAAATTCGATTGATTTGATTTAAGGCAATGTGATGTCAATCCTTGTTCCAGTCAGCGGTAAATAGAGCATAGACCAATTCTTATAAGAATGAATGTTGTGCTGTCGTGACAAGATTCCTCCCGCTATACTGCTGATAACTTAAAGGAAAAAGTGATCATTTCGCGGGGGATTTATGCTTCTCGAACGTGCGGAAATTGTCGGGTTTCGCGGTATTAACCGTCTGTCGCTGCAGCTGGAGCAGAACAACGTCCTGATCGGCGAGAACGCGTGGGGTAAGTCCAGCCTGCTGGATGCGCTGACCCTCCTGCTTTCACCCGAAGACGATTTGTATCACTTCGTTCACGATGATTTCTGGTTCCCGCCCGGCGACATCGCGGGCCGCGAAAAGCACCTGCACATTATCCTTACGTTCCGCGAATCCGAGCCCGGACGACACCGCGTGCGTCGCTTCCGTCCGCTGTCGCCCTGCTGGGTTCCGTGCGACGACGGCTTTCACCGGATCTTCTATCGGCTGGAAGGCGAGATGGCGGAGAACGAAGGGGTGCTGACCCTGCGTGAATTTCTTGATGAGAAGGCCAGTCCGATCCCGCTCGACAACATCGACGATCTGGCGCGTCACCTGATCCGCCTGACGCCGGTATTGCGCCTGCGCGATGCGCGTTTTATGCGCCGTATCCGTAACGGTACCGTACCGAATATGCCGGAGGTGGAAGTCACTGCCCGCGAACTGGATTTCCTGGCGCGAGAGCTGGTGTCGCGTCCGCAGAACCTCACCGATGGCCAGATTCGTCAGGGGCTGTCGGCGATGGTACAACTGCTGGAGCACTATTTTTCCGAGCAGGGCACCTCGGAGTCCCGCCATCGTCTGATGCGCCGCCGCTCTCACGATGAACAACGCAGCTGGCGCTATCTCGACATCATCAACCGGATGATCGACCGGCCCGGCGGTCGTACCCATCGGGTGATTTTGCTGGGGCTGTTTTCAACGCTTCTGCAGGCGAAAGGCACCGTGCGTCTTGACCGGGATGCCCGCCCTCTGCTGTTGGTGGAAGACCCTGAAACGCGTCTGCACCCCATTATGCTCTCCGTGGCGTGGCATCTGCTGAATCTGCTGCCGCTCCAGCGGATTACCACCACCAATTCCGGTGAACTGTTATCGCTGACGCCGGTGGAGCACATCTGCCGTCTGGTGCGCGAGTCTTCGCGGGTTTCCGCGTACCGTCTCGGGCCCGGCGGGATGAATGCCGAAGACGGGCGGCGTATTGCGTTTCACATCCGTTTTAATCGCGCGTCGTCACTCTTTGCCCGCTGCTGGCTGCTGGTGGAGGGGGAAACGGAGACCTGGGTCATTAACGAACTGGCGCGCCAGTGCGGCCACCACTTTGATGCCGAAGGCATTAAGGTGATCGAATTTGCCCAGTCGGGATTAAAACCGCTGATAAAATTTGCCCGGCGAATGGGAATTGAATGGCATGTGCTGGTGGACGGTGACGAGGCGGGTAAAAAATATGCCTCAACCGTGCGCAGCCTGCTGAACAACGAGCGGGAAGAAGAACGGGACCACTTAACGATGCTGCCCGCGATGGACATGGAGCATTTTATGTATCGTCAGGGTTTTGACGACGTATTCCACCGCATTGCGATGGTGCCGGTCGACGTCCCGATGAACATGCGGCGCGTGATCGCCAAAGCCATTCACCGCTCGTCAAAACCGGACTTAGCCATTGAAGTGGCGACGGAAGCAGGAAGGCGGGGCGTCGAGGCGGTTCCGACCCTGCTGCGCAAGATGTTCTCCCGCGTGCTGTGGCTGGCACGCGGAAGGGCGGATTAACGTTCGGTCGCCTGTTTCACCTGCTGAATCAGGCTATCCAGCAGCGCGTAGCGGCGACGGTATTCGGCACGTTTTTTACTCGCGATCTCATCCATGGGTTTACGCGGCATGGCGAGCGGCAGCATAAAGTGACCGCTTTCCCGTTTTTCCCCACCGAGCGAGCTCCAGAAGCTGTCGTAATCGGCCAGCAGTTTTCCCTCTTTTTTCTTGCGGTAGCGCCAGCTGCGATAAATATGGGTGGCGTTACTGACGGCAACAATCTGCGCGACCGGGAAGGCGGCGCCGAACGTCATGGCGGCTTCAACCAGCAGGCGTTTCGGGAACAGCCCGTGGCAGGCTTTTGTCGCCTTCTGGATCAGCTCATGGGGAACATGCGCTTTCGCGCCCTGCAAGCCGCCGATGAACAGCGTCGATTTTCCTTCAAACTGGCAGAGCGTAAAGGTTAGCTCCGCCAGCACCGTATTCTCACTGTTGCAGAAGGTAAGGGTGGCTTCGCCCTCTTTATCCAGGAACGCATCGGCACACAGGCGGACGGTAAACGCCTGCTCATCTTTACCGGTTAACGTCAGCAGCGTAACGCCCTGCGTCGAAAGATAGCCCTTCAGCAGTGATGCGGGCAGCTGGCGGCTCATGGTCTGATAGTGCCAGTTCAGGGATTCCAGCGCGTGCTGGCGATCCATCTTCACCGTCAACCAGGGGCGATGAAGCCGGCACGGCAGACCGGGCTGTACCTGCAACATCTGCATCAGACGCGGTTGTTTTGCCAGGCTCGTTAACAGGCGGGACGTACTCACGGGCGTCGCCAGTGAACGCAACATGAACTTACGACGATAAGCGGGGTTCTGCCACGCCAGTCCGGGCGCGATCTTCCCGGACGCCAGGTTTTTGAAAAGCTGCCAGCCGGATGTCGGCTGCGTCAGGTTTGAATAGGGTGTATCGACGATGGAAGACATGATAAATCCTGAGTCTTTTTGAATATCGCTATTTCAACAGGGGAAATATCAACGTCTTGTAAACAAATTACGGCGATTTCGGAGAACAGGGGTTTCGTTAAGGAGTCGTTTAGATAGAATCAACGTTTATTATTGCCAGAACATTAATTTGGAATATTTATGAACCTCAAGGGAAAACGCAGAACGCTGTTTCTGCTGCTGGCGCTGGTGATTTTAGTCGGTGGATTCTGGTTATGGCAGGTGCTTAACGCGCCTGTTCCGCAGTACCAGACGCTGATCGTTCGTCCGGGTGAACTGCAGCAAAACGTCCTTGCGACGGGCAAACTTGATGCGCTGCGCAAAGTTGACGTCGGCGCGCAGGTCAGCGGCCAGCTGAAAACGCTGTCGGTAGAGATTGGCGACAAGGTTAAAAAAGGCCAGCTGCTTGGTGTTATCGATCCCGAGCAGGCTGAGAACCAGATCCGCGAAGTGGAGGCTACGCTGATGGAGCTGCGCGCCCAGCGTGCGCAGGCGCTGGCAGAGCGTAATCTGGCTCAGGTGACGCTGACTCGCCAGCAGGCGCTGGCGAAAACCCAGGCCATTTCAAAGCAGGATTTAGACACCGCCGCGACGGAGTTGGCGGTGAAACAGGCGCAGATTGGCACGATCGACGCGCAAATCAAACGTAATCAGGCCTCGCTGGATACGGCGAAAACCAACCTCGATTATACAAAAATCGTTGCGCCGATGGCCGGGGAAGTGACGCAAATTACCACGCTGCAGGGCCAGACGGTGATTGCCGCCCAGCAGGCACCAAACATTCTGACGCTGGCGGACATGAGCACCATGCTGGTGAAGGCTCAGGTCTCCGAGGCGGACGTGATCCATCTTAAGCCGGGGCAGAACGCCTGGTTTACCGTACTCGGTGACCCGCAAACCCGTTACGAAGGCGTGCTGAAAGATATCCTGCCGACGCCGGAAAAGGTTAACGACGCCATTTTCTACTATGCACGTTTCGAAGTGCCGAACCCGAAGGGCGTGCTGCGTCTGGACATGACCGCGCAGGTGCATATCCAGCTGACCGGCGTGAAGAACGTGCTGACCGTTCCGCTTTCCGCGCTGGGTGAATCCGCCGGGGACAATCGCTACAAGGTAAAAGTGCTGCGTAACGGCGAAACGCGCGAGCGCGAAGTGGTGATTGGCGCGCGCAACGACACCGACGTGGTGGTAGTGAAAGGGCTGGAAGAGGGCGAGGAGGTGGTTGTCAGTGAAAGCCTGCCCGGAGCTGCTAAATGACCGCGCTGCTTGAGCTGAAGGACATTCGTCGCAGCTATCCGTCCGGCGACGGCCCGGTGGAGGTGCTGAAAGGCATCTCGCTGCGGGTGGAAGCGGGCGAGATGGTGGCGATTGTTGGCGCGTCGGGTTCGGGTAAATCGACGCTGATGAATATTCTCGGCTGTCTGGATAAACCCACCAGCGGCACGTACCGCGTGGCCGGGACGGACGTCTCTACGCTGGACGGCGACGCGCTGGCGAAGCTACGCCGGGAGCATTTTGGCTTTATCTTCCAGCGTTACCACTTGCTCTCTCACCTGAGCGCGGCGCAGAACGTGGAAGTGCCCGCGGTGTATGCGGGCGTGGAACGTAAAAAACGCCTTGAGCGCGCGAAGGCGCTGTTAACGCGCCTGGGGCTGGCGGAGCGGGTGGAGTATCAGCCGTCGCAGCTGTCCGGCGGCCAGCAGCAGCGCGTGAGTATCGCCCGTGCGCTGATGAACGGCGGGCAGGTGATCCTCGCGGATGAACCGACGGGAGCGCTCGACAGCCACTCCGGCGAAGAGGTGATGGCGATCCTGCACCAGCTGCGCGATCAGGGTCACACGGTGATTATCGTCACCCACGATCCGCAGGTGGCAAAGCAGGCGGAACGCATTATTGAGATCCACGACGGCGAGCTGGTGAGCAACCCGCCGCCGCGTGAGTCCCGCGCGGCGGCACCAAAAGAGGCGCTACCGGCAGCAACCGGCTGGGGACAGTTCTCCAGCGGCTTTCGTGAAGCGCTGACCATGGCCTGGCTGGCGATGGCGGCCAATAAAATGCGCACCTTGCTGACCATGCTCGGCATCATTATTGGTATTGCCTCGGTGGTGTCGATTGTGGTGGTGGGCGACGCGGCGAAGCAGTTGGTGCTGGCGGATATCCGCGCCATCGGGACCAACACCATTGACGTCTATCCCGGCAAAGATTTCGGCGACGACGAGCCGCAGTATCAGCAGGCGCTGAAGTATGACGATCTGGCGGCCATCCAGAAGCAGCCGTGGGTGAACTCCGCCACGCCTGCGGTCTCGCAAAACCTGCGTCTGCGCTACGGCAATATCGACGTAGCGGCCAGCGCCAACGGCGTGAGCGGCGATTACTTTAACGTCTATGGCATGACCTTCAGCGAAGGTGCCACCTTCAACGCCGAACAGCTGGCGGGCAGGGCGCAGGTGGTGGTGCTGGACGCCAACTCGCGCAGGCAGCTCTTCCCCAATAAAGCGAACGTGGTGGGCGAAGTGATCCTGGTCGGCAATATGCCGGCCACGGTCATCGGCGTGGCCGAAGAGAAGCAGTCGATGTTTGGCAGCAGCAAGATCCTGCGCGTCTGGCTGCCGTATACCACCATTTCCGGGCGGATCATGGGCCAGTCCTGGCTCAACTCCATCACCGTGCGCGTGAAGGAGGGCTATGACAGCGCGCTCGCCGAACAGCAGCTGGAACGGCTGTTAACATTACGCCACGGGAAGAAGGATTTCTTCACCTGGAATATGGACGGCCTCTTGAAAACGGCGGAAAAGACCACACGTACTCTTCAGCTGTTCCTCACGCTGGTGGCGGTGATCTCGCTGGTCGTCGGTGGTATCGGGGTGATGAATATCATGCTGGTGTCGGTGACGGAGCGCACGCGCGAGATCGGCATCCGCATGGCGGTCGGAGCCAGAGCCAGCGACGTGCTCCAGCAGTTTCTGATTGAGGCGGTGCTGGTGTGTCTGGTTGGCGGGGCGATGGGCATTGCACTTTCGATGATGATCGCCTTCGCGCTTCAGCTCTTCTTACCCGGCTGGGAGATTGGCTTTTCGCCGGTGGCCATATTGACCGCTTTTCTCTGTTCAACGTTTACCGGTATTTTGTTTGGCTGGTTGCCCGCCCGCAACGCGGCGCGGCTTGATCCGGTGGATGCGCTGGCGCGGGAATAACCCGAAAATAAAAATGCCAGCCGATCGGGCTGGCATTTTGACTGCGTGATGTACACAATAAACAGAGAGCTATGCAACCGTTTCTGCTTCAACGGGTACGATAAGGCTTGCATGATTGCCTTTTGGCCCCTGGTGTACATCGAACCGGACGGACTGCCCGGCTTTGAGCGTTCTGTAACCATCCATCTGAATGGTGGAATAGTGAGCGAAGATATCCTCGCCGCCGCCTTCGGGGCAGATGAAGCCAAACCCTTTGGCGTTGTTGAACCACTTAACAGTACCCATTTCCATGCTTCGACATCCTTCGTAAATCTTATAAATTAAGATGGAATGAACCGGTGGTGGAGTGGGGGCTGTTCAAAACCTCGCCATCTCACGCTTGTACAATTTAGAGAAACGATAGAAGTCGTCAAGCGTTTGGCGCTGGAGATGGGACAATAATCAACCAAAGTTTGAAGCAGTTAACGCTATTGCAACGGTTTGTGACAGACATCGCGGATGACAGTAATAGATGATTGTTATCTAACATCTGAGGTAGATTCAAAGTGGTTATGCAAAATGGGTAAGACCAACGACTGGCTGGATTTTGACCAGCTGGCGGAAGACAAAGTGCGTGACGCGCTAAAACCGCCATCTATGTATAAAGTTATGTTAATGAACGATGATTACACGCCGATGGAATTTGTTATTGACGTGCTACAAAAGTTCTTTTCTTATGATGTAGAACGTGCAACGCAACTGATGCTTACCGTTCATTATCGTGGCAAAGCTATCTGCGGCATCTTCACAGCCGAAGTGGCGGAAACCAAAGTGGCGATGGTGAACGACTATGCGAGGGAGAACGAGCATCCGTTGCTGTGTACGCTGGAAAAGGCCTGATAAGGCATAAAATTGGGGGAGGTGCCTATGCTCAATCAAGAACTGGAACTCAGTTTAAACATGGCTTTCGCCAGAGCGCGTGAGCACCGACATGAGTTTATGACCGTCGAGCATTTACTGCTCGCACTGCTTAGCAACCCATCTGCCCGCGAAGCGCTGGAAGCCTGCTCCGTGGATCTGGTGGCGCTACGTCAGGAACTCGAAGCCTTCATCGAACAAACCACACCAGTGCTGCCAGCCAGTGAAGAGGAGCGCGACACGCAGCCGACGCTCAGCTTCCAGCGCGTGCTGCAGCGCGCGGTATTTCACGTCCAGTCTTCCGGACGTAGCGAAGTGACTGGCGCAAATGTCTTAGTCGCCATCTTCAGCGAGCAGGAGTCACAGGCTGCCTATCTGCTGCGCAAACACGAAGTCAGCCGCCTCGACGTGGTTAACTTTATTTCTCACGGAACGCGCAAAGACGAGCCTAACCAGGCATCGGATTCCAGCAATCAGGTCAATAACAATGAAGAGCAAGCAGGCGGGGAGGATCGTATGGAAAACTTCACCACCAACCTTAACCAGCTTGCTCGCGTTGGCGGTATCGACCCGCTGATTGGCCGCGATAAAGAGCTGGAGCGCGCGATCCAGGTGCTGTGCCGTCGCCGCAAGAACAACCCGCTGCTGGTGGGTGAGTCAGGCGTGGGTAAAACGGCGATTGCCGAAGGTCTTGCCTGGCGCATTGTGCAGGGCGACGTGCCGGAAGTGATTGCCGACTGCACCATCTACTCGCTGGATATTGGCTCGCTGCTGGCGGGCACTAAATATCGCGGTGATTTTGAAAAACGTTTCAAGGCGCTGTTGAAACAGCTGGAGCAGGACACCAACAGCATCCTGTTTATCGATGAGATCCATACCATCATCGGCGCAGGTGCGGCTTCCGGTGGCCAGGTGGATGCGGCAAACCTGATCAAACCGCTGCTTTCAAGCGGCAAGATCCGCGTGATGGGCTCCACGACGTACCAGGAGTTCAGCAACATCTTTGAGAAAGACCGTGCTTTGGCTCGTCGCTTCCAGAAAATCGACGTCACCGAGCCGTCCGTTGACGAAACGGTGCAGATCATCAACGGTCTGAAAACCAAGTACGAAGCGCATCACGACGTGCGTTACACCGCGAAAGCGGTCCGTGCGGCGGTGGAGCTGGCGGTGAAATACATCAACGACCGTCACCTGCCGGATAAGGCGATTGACGTGATTGATGAGGCAGGGGCGCGTGCGCGTCTGATGCCAGCGAGCAAGCGTAAGAAAACCGTTAACGTGGCGGATATTGAGTCCGTGGTGGCCCGCATCGCGCGTATCCCTGAGAAGAGCGTTTCTCAGAGCGACCGCGACACGCTGCGCACCCTTGGCAATCGCCTGAAAATGCTGGTCTTTGGTCAGGATAAAGCCATTGAGGCCTTAACCGAAGCGATCAAGATGGCCCGTGCCGGACTGGGGCATGACCACAAGCCTGTCGGTTCCTTCCTGTTCGCCGGTCCAACTGGCGTGGGGAAAACCGAGGTGACGGTTCAGCTCTCAAAAGCGCTGGGCATTGAGCTGCTGCGCTTTGATATGTCCGAGTATATGGAGCGTCACACCGTCAGCCGTTTGATTGGTGCGCCTCCGGGCTACGTGGGCTTTGACCAGGGCGGCCTGCTCACCGACGCGGTGATCAAGCATCCGCACGCGGTATTGCTGCTCGATGAAATCGAGAAAGCGCACCCGGACGTGTTCAACATCCTGCTGCAGGTGATGGACAACGGGACGCTGACCGACAACAACGGGCGCAAGGCGGATTTCCGCAACGTGGTGCTGGTGATGACCACCAACGCCGGGGTGCGTGAAACCGAGCGTAAATCAATCGGCCTGATCCACCAGGATAACAGCACCGATGCGATGGAGGAGATCAAGAAGATCTTCACGCCGGAGTTCCGTAACCGTCTGGACAACATTATCTGGTTCGATCATCTGTCTACCGAGGTGATTCATCAGGTTGTGGACAAGTTCATCGTCGAACTGCAGGTTCAGCTGGATCAGAAAGGCGTGTCGCTGGAAGTGAGCCAGGAGGCCCGCAACTGGCTGGCCGAGAAAGGCTACGACCGTGCGATGGGCGCCCGTCCGATGGCGCGCGTGATTCAGGACAACCTGAAGAAACCGCTGGCGAACGAGCTGCTGTTTGGCTCGCTGGTGGACGGCGGCCAGGTGACCGTGGCGCTGGACCAGGCGAAGAACGAGCTGACGTACGATTTCCAGAGTGCAGCGAAGCACAAGCCGGAAGCGGCTCACTGAGTTGTAAGGTAAAAGCACAACGGCAACTTCGGTTGCCGTTGTTTAGTTTTAGTAAGATGGTCACATAAAAAAGGACTCTTGATAGTTCTTTTTTATGCCACTGCTCTTTCATTCCATGAGTCTTTGAACATTATGTTCCCATCACAGTAAATCCACTCTATAGATTCATAACGAATTTCAATTTCTTCCATATGCTTACTTGCAACGCCTATTGGAAATAAAATGGGAGAAATCCTTGTAATTTTTACGTTTTCCATCTTTATATTAAAGTATTCTACTTCTATTCCTGCTTCATTAATCCTGTACATTTTAATTAAAGCAGTTTTAAGTGTTCTGCCCTGACATACCGCCCTGAATAAATAGGGGGTGAGGCGATCTATCTCTTTTTCAAATGTAATCGGAACATGTAGGCGCGTACCAGTAAGTTTTCCAGTGTTATAATCTGTAGGGATCCATACAGAATGATTGAACGATTTAAGCTCTGTGGAACCCAATCGTGTAGGCATTAAACATTCACCTATTATAGGTGAGTTATTTTCATCGGTAAGCCACATATATGCTGGTATTGTCATTTTTTATCCTTTGTCTTTGAAGCGAAAAGCAATTGCAAATACGGTTATAAAGATGCCTAGAATAATGTTACGGGCTATTTTAACATCCTCTATATTTGCTGCTATGATACCTGAAAGAAAAGCAGAAAATATAAATACACCGTACCAATAAAAATCATTAAAACAATCTTGTATAAAACTATCAAAGAATTGTTTTAAAAATTCCATGATTGACTTTAACATGATTACATCATTCTTTTTAGCGTGTTAGTAATTTCAATATCAGATGCTGTATTTATGTTTATGTATCCAGCCTTCATAATAATTGGTTCAATAAGAAAATACATCATCTCAAGTTTTTCAACATAAAGTGCATGATAAAATTGTGGCATAAAAGTCTTTAATCTATTTGCACTCTCAGAAGCTTTGTTAACAATGCCATAAAGGTTCAATGCAGTAATCGGAATGCCAGCGCGTCCTCCTATTTTTTTCACAAAAGCAGCTTCAACTGAGGCATTCATTTTATTTCCATAACAAATGTAAGATACAACGGAATAAATTAAGGCAGATTTTGATAAGGTTTTTATGGAAATGTTTTTAGTGAATGGTGTTAATCTTTCAAGAATTGTTTTCTTTTCTACTTCATTTTTGTTTTTGAGAACCGTTTCTATATAAATCTTAATCATCCTGAAAATTAAATCCCGGTGTATAACTAACTCGCCTAACCCCTGCACGAACCTAACATCTTCATCCTTTAATCGGATGCAAACATCATGATAATTTTTTGTTAAACATGATGAATAGTATAACAGGCGCGTCGCTGCATCACTGAGGTTATTTAAATAATCAGTAACTTCATCTTTGACCCCTCTCATAGCCTTATCTAATCTTATGGCTAATTCTTTGTCAGTTCCTATTTTATTAATAATATCTTCACTGTAATACATAATGCATTCCTTTGGTTTAATACGTACATCATCTTATAAGGAACGCTTTGAACAAGTGATCGTGCCCTCACTTTTGTTAAATAGGAGAAAAGGCAGTCTTTATATTTACATGATGGATGGTTGGTCTTTAATAATTAATGTGGTGAATGCAATGCTGTACTATAAGTTGTTCGTTATTTTTATCAGCTTATTTTAAAATTTTAAAAGTACGTCATTAAAAATAGCTCTGATATCGTTTGATATGATTTCATTTACAATTGTTGTTTCGGGTAGAAGGACGTTTGCGGCAACTGCAGAGCGCAGTGTTTTATAGTGATGATACGAGAGCTTGCCGGACGCTATAAAATCCGCTTTATGAGCATCAAACAGATAGGCAAGCATTTTTGCGACTTTAATCACGCCAGCTAAGGGGCAAGACTTTCAAAAACTTCAGGCGCACTAATGATGCTCGTTTGCGGATATACGCTAATTGTATTGAATTTAGCGTGTTTCACGCTTTTATCTATGAAATAGCGATAGAAAAAAACCTTTCGTCCAGAGGGGTAAACACGGATTCCAACCTGTCGTGTGCCTCACTCACTTAAATTACATTTATTATTTGTTCAATGTTTTGCCGTCCTTCCCTGTGCGAGAGGTGAGGGCACGAGGCTGCAGAGGAATTTTGCGAGGCGCTTTCCAGTTTCTTTCGAAGTCAGTTGCTGGATAAATCCACAGTAATAAAATGGCGGCGCACCTGCAAAATCAGGTGTCGGGATTGGCGTCCTGAAAGTGTGTGAGCAGCAGTAATGCTGCAGGCTTCGTTCGCCCTAAGGAAAAGGGTATAATTCTGCATCTGGCGGGCGAATCGGAAGCTTCTTTTGAAGCGCCAGTAGCACACACACTGGTACGCCAATTCCTTTTCGTCCGCCGCCAGCAAATTGGCGTTTCCTGCGGTGGTAAATTCATAGTGTGTGAAGGAATTACCCAATGAATACAGAAAACAATTTCGCCCATTTATACAGCGAACTCTCCCTCAACCCCGATCTCCCAACCCTGGCCGAGCGCTGCAAGCTGCTCACCGAAATTCTACTGGATTGCAAATCACTCCCGCAAACGCAGCCCGTCTGCCTCTGTCTCGGCGCCTGGCTGGAAGAAGTTAAAACCGGCCTCACAGAATCAATGCGTGATTTTCAGGTGGTGGAATTTGAGGACGAAGCGGAACAACCGCGACAAAAAGAGTGGTTGCTTGAAGATACAGAAACGAAATGCGACTACTGCCGCGCGTTAAACCATGTGCTGCTGGTGTCGCATTTTGACTGCGATATGTTGCCGCACCTGACGGGGTTGCTCCATGACATTACGCATTCGATGGCCGCGGATGTCGTTGCACCTCAACGTGCAGAAACGGTAATTCACATTATTTCCTGAATGCGATCCGAGGCGTCGGGGGCGTTACTCTGACGTTATTGGTTTATACCCTTTTTTCTGATATTTACGTAACGTATTGATTTATATGGTGCGTATTTACGTTCCAGAAAAAAGGGTTTTATGCGTAAAAGTTGATTATTTTGTTTGCTAACAATAAGATGGCGTTTTTTCATTTCAGTTCACTGCCGTACAGGCAGCTTAGAAAGTAAGTTCCTTGATGTAAAAACGCCGGTCATTGTTCACTGCCGTACAGGCAGCTTAGAAATTTACCGCCTTTGGCATTGAGCTGGTCAAGTAGTTCACTGCCGTACAGGCAGCTTAGAAATCTTTCGCGCGAATCATATCAATTAGTTTTCTGTTCACTGCCGTACAGGCAGCTTAGAAAATTACGCACCAGCCCTTACGCACTTGAAATTTGTTCACTGCCGTACAGGCAGCTTAGAAAGTCATATATCACCGTCTCAGTTAGCAGCCATTGTTCACTGCCGTACAGGCAGCTTAGAAATGTTCTCCATTAAAGCGTTGCCAGTTATCCCAGTTCACTGCCGTACAGGCAGCTTAGAAATTGCAGCAATAGCTGAAGGACGCGCACCACGCGTTCACTGCCGTACAGGCAGCTTAGAAAGGGAGGTCATTGCCCACGTAAACCGTCAGTACGTTCACTGCCGTACAGGCAGCTTAGAAAGCGACACACACACATTATCATGTGTTCGTGCAGTTCACTGCCGTACAGGCAGAATAAAAACCATCGGCAATCATAACCGAGTCTATTAGGCGAATGCCCGTTTTTGATGCTGACCTAAACTTCATCTCTTCATTATGTTGACTCCGTATGGGGAGTTGGCATTTTTTACCTGGAAATAAAATACCTTTCAGCTATTCTCCTCCCATTAAAAACAAGGAGAGCTATATGAAATTTCAATATTTTATTATGACAACTATTCTTTTTCTCCCAGTAACTGGTAATGCGGTTGGAATACCTCGTATGGGGGAACTTAAAGCCGAAAGTCATCAGATTTGTGGGAAAAACATCGATGTTGAAGTTATTATGCTTGAAAACCACTCTACATTGATTGGCCTGGAAAATAAACAAACACATAATCTGGATCTATTTCTCTCATCCGAGCAATCTCCCGAGGAGATGAATTATGCGAAATTCATTCCCGCCAGATATGATAACCTGTCAAAGAGTTTTATTGCCCGCGAAGATAATGAAATTGATATAGTCTGGGGGAGCTCAAAAAATGATAAGGGTGAGGTTTCTTACAGCCTTGCCCTTGGTCCTCAAACATATTCATGTAGCCCGCTCCAGAAGTGGCCCAGTGAAAAAGCCAATGAAATGTATGGTGAGGCTCCCTGACTCTCTTTATGCCTACAGGCGCTTTTTTAAGCGCCTGTATCAATGACCCCTTTCTGAAACTGGTAGGGAAGAGGAGTTGCTTAATTTATTTCCTGACATTAGGATGAGCGGTGTTCTTCCTGCTTCACTGCTGTACAGGCAGTTTAGAAAAACTCGACTGCGATTTTTTTCGCAATAAAATGTTTACTGCCGTACAGGCAGACCCCTCTTTTTAGTAAATATTCGCCATATCAATTTTATAAGTGAAATTATTCAAACTCTCACTTTTTTTCAAACGTATACCCGAAAACATTCACGGGAAAATTATATTTTTACATATATATCATTGGTGAAAATGATAAGTGAAGGGATGGAGATATTTTTTTCTCAATTATAGCTGTAATTAGTATTGATTTGATACCCGTCACATTTTTGTTCATCTTGTCTCCGATAACATGCCATGCATACAACGCCTTGAAATAAAAGCTCTTACTATGTCCGCAAACAGCATCACCTCAACAGACTTAAAAACCATTCTGCATTCAAAACGCGCCAACATTTATTACCTGGAAAAATGCCGTATCCAGGTAAATGGTGGACGCGTTGAATATGTCACCCAGGAAGGGAAAGAGTCATTTTACTGGAATATTCCCATCGCTAATACCACAGCGGTGATGCTGGGAATGGGAACATCCGTTACGCAAATGGCAATGCGGGAGTTTGCGCGGGCGGGCGTGATGGTTGGTTTTTGCGGTACAGATGGCACGCCGCTTTATTCCGCCAACGAGGTGGATATTGATATCTCATGGCTCAGCCCGCAAAGCGAATACCGTCCGACGGCGTATCTACAAAATTGGGTCTCATTCTGGTTTGATGAAGAAAAACGTCTGCAGGCGGCAAAGCAGTTTCAGTTTATTCGTTTTCAGCAAATCGAAAAACAGTGGGCAGGGCTGCGGATGCAGCGCGAAACGGCTTTTCAGCCAGATAAGAATGCGCTGGACACTATTCTGGAGCGTGCCCGACAGGGTATGGATAACGCGCAGGATCATACATCCCTGATGCTCCAGGAAGCACTACTCACAAAATCACTTTATAAACTGGCAAGCCAGACCGTGGGCTACGGTCACTTCAGCCGCGCCAAACGGGGCGGAGGGGCGGATATGGCAAACCGTTTTCTCGATCAGGGTAACTATCTCGCCTACGGGCTGGCGGCGGTCGCGGCCTGGGTGACGGGCATTCCTCATGGTCTGGCTGTCATGCACGGTAAAACCCGACGCGGCGGGCTCGTTTTTGATATTGCCGATTTAATCAAAGATGCCCTCGTTATGCCGCAGGCATTTATTGCGGCTATGGAGGGTGAAGATAATCAACAGTTTCGCCAGCGCTGTATTAATGCCTTTCAGCAGGCCGATGCGCTGGATGTAATGATTACCACGTTGCAGGAAACCTCGCAGTCGCTGGCGGGGGGCACAAAATGAATGTGCTGATTATCTCTCGGTGTACCAAACGTGCGCGCGAGCAAAGCTGGCAGATTATCGATCAGTTTGCTGAGCGCACGGGAGACGCGGCATGGCAGACGACGATGACGATGGAAGGCGCTATCACGCTGCGCAAGCTGCTGCGTAAAACTGCGCGACGTAATACCGCCGTGGCCTGCCACTGGTTGAAAAAAAACGGTCAAACCGAACTGCTGTGGATTGTCGGGAATTTGCGGCGTTTTAACGCGCAGGGGCGCGTGCCAACGAATCGCACGACGCTGCAAATTATTCGCAATGACAGCGAACACCGCTGGCAAAGTGCGGAAAGCATCGCCTTGCTGGCGGCGATCGCCGGGCTGTTTCATGATTTTGGTAAAGCCGGGATGTGCTTCCAGCAGACGCTTAAGGGGGAAAGTCAGCACGTTTGTCAGCCGTTTCGCCATGAGTGGATCTCGGTTCGTCTGTTCGAGGCGTTTGTAGGAGAGCAAACCGATGAACAGTGGCTGACATCTCTCACCCAGCTAAAAGCCGCTGACGAAAAGGCTATGCTGAAAGCGCTGAAGATGGACACAGATAAGAATTGCAGCCTTTTGAGCAACCTCCCACCTCTGGCGAAAGTGGTGGTATGGCTGATATTGTCGCACCACCGTTTACCGCAGTCGCATTCGACTCTTCCTGAGTTGCTCTATTGCGAAGGCTGGTTTGAGCGACAGCTGAACGCAGACTGGAACTCGCTTAATCATAAATCTCCCGAAAAACATCAGTGGAAAGCGCGTGATTTTAAAAATGTCTGGACATTTCCCCACGGTACGCCGCTAAAAAGTCAAACCTGGCGTGAGAAGGCCCGTCAGATTGGTAAACGCATCCGGAACCTGCCTGCTCTGCTTCATGCGGGATCGCTGGATAATCTCTTTACCCTCCACCTTGCACGTCTGTCGCTGATGCTGGCCGATCACGTCTACTCCTCTCAACCGGCTTATTCCGGATGGCAGGATGATGCCTTTCAGGTATGGGCTAACAGCTACCGAGGGACCGGGGAACTCAAGCAAAAGCTGGATGAACACAATGTCGGCGTAGCGCATCAGGCGCTATTGATGGGGCGTTCTCTTCCGGCGTTGCGTCGTTCATTGCCCGCCATCGCCAGACATAGAACCTTCCGGGAAAGGGCAAAAGAAGAGCGTTTTCACTGGCAGAACAAGGCCTGGGACGTTGCCTCTTCCCTGCGCGAGAAGAGTAACGAGCAGGGCTTCTTCGGCATCAATATGGCCTCGACCGGATGCGGTAAAACCTTTGCCAATGCCCGAATTATGTACGCTCTGGCTGATGATCAGACAGGGTGTCGTTTCAGCGTGGCGCTGGGGTTACGCACGCTGACGCTGCAAACGGGGCAGGCTTTACGTTCGCGCCTGAGGCTGGATGACGACGCGCTGGCCGTCGTGACCGGTGCCGCAGCAGTGAAGGAGTTGTATCAGGGTAACGAGGCTGAAGATACCAGCAGCGCCAGCGACGAAGCATTTTTCGCCAGCCACCATTACGTGCATTACGAAGGGGCGACCAGTAGCGGGATCGCACAGCAGTGGCTGGCGAAAGAACCGGCGCTTAATCGTCTGGTCAGTGCCCCGGTGCTGGTGACAACCATCGATCACCTGATGCCAGCTACGGAAGGCGTGCGCGGCGGCAGGCAGATCCCCGCCATGTTGCGCCTGATGACCAGCGATCTGGTTCTTGATGAGCCTGATGATTTTGATGTTGATGATTTGCACGCCCTGTGTCGGCTGGTGAACTGGGCGGGAATGCTGGGTTCCCGCGTGCTGCTTTCCTCGGCGACGCTCCCCCCTGCATTAACGGAAGCGCTGTTTGAAGCTTATCGGGTAGGGCGCAAAGCCTGGCAGGCCGCGTGCGGTCAGTCGGACAGGCCGATGAGTATCTGCTGCGCCTGGTTCGATGAATATGGCGCGCAGTCGCAGGATGTGGTCGACGAAGCTCAATTTCGTCAGGCGCATGGCGATTTTGTCAGGCAGCGGATCAAACGTCTGCCTGACCAGCCCCGGCTTCGTCTGGGGAAACTGGCCGTCGTGAAGCCGCACTCGTCCTGTACTGCCGATGTTGTCTCTGCGCTGGCGCAGACGTTGCATCAGCAAACAATCGCGCTGCACGGTCATCATCACAGCACGCATAAAAGTGGCAAAACCGTGTCGTTTGGTCTGGTGCGGATGGCGAATATCAACCCGCTGGTTGCCGTCGCGCAGGCGCTGATGGCATTACCCTCTCCGGATAATTACCGCATTCATTATTGCGTGTACCACAGCCAGCACCCGCTGGCGGTGCGTGCGGCAATTGAAAAACGACTCGATGCCGTGTTCACGCGGCATGAGCCGGAACGGGTCTGGCAGTTGCCTGAAGTTGTGCAGGCACTGATGTCACCGGAACAGCACCATCTTTTTGTCGTACTCGGCACATCTGTTCTGGAAGTCGGGCGCGATTTTGATGCCGACTGGGGAATTATCGAGCCGAGTTCGATGCGTTCGCTTATTCAGTTTGGGGGGCGTATTCAGCGCCATCGTCAGATCGTGCCTGAGAGCGAAAATCTGGTGATTCTGGAACGCAATGTTCGCTCGCTTCGCGGGGAGACGGTGGCCTACTGCCGACCCGGTTTTGAAACCGAGCAGCATCTGCTGCCTCACCACGATCTCCATGAGTTACTCAGCGAAGAGGGTTATCGCACGCTGAATGCGCTCCCGCGCATCGTTGAGAATCTGCCCGGCAATGCGCTGGCGGCACTGGAGCACGCCCGGTTGCGCGGCGCGCTGCTGGACGGCGGCGATAAGTCAGATGCGGTGGCCGCGTCGTGGTGGCGGCTGCCGCTGACGTGGAACGGTGAGTTGCAGCGGCGGACGCCGTTTCGCGCCTCATCTCCGCAGGAGTCCTTTTATCTGACAATGAAAGAAGAAGATGACGAGCCCGTATTTTGTTTGCTTCAGGAAAATGGTGAACCGAAACCTGCGGGAGGATTTTGCAAACAGCTGTTATCCATTGCTGACGGCGTAGAGCCGTGGATTGCAATTGATTATGCCGAGGTATTACAGGCGCTGGCGGAGACGAAGCAGATGGAGTTGGCTGCGGTGTCGCGACGGTATGGCGAAATCACATTGAGAGTGACCAGGGAGGAGGAAACAGAGAAATGGTTATATCACCCCGCATTGGGTGTATTCAGGGAATATCTCTAAGAGTCAGGAGCAAGTATGTCAGTTGAAGCACTAAGCGCTTTCATCGCTGAGTACATTGCCGGACGACGGCAAGCAAAGCTGGAAGCATGTGGTAAAGAGGCCGCAAAGCGCAGCGATACAGATAGCGCAACGCTTGCGGCAGAACGCCGGGCACTGGAGCTTCGCTATGAACCGAAAGCATGGCTGACGGATGCCGCGAAGCGAGCCGGGCAAATTAACCTCGTGACCCATGCGGCGAAATTTACCCACGGGGATTCAAAGAGTAGCAGTATTTACAGCGAGGCAGTGGCGAAGGAAGGGTATCTCAGCACCGCTGCGTTGTCAGGTCTGGAACCGGATGCGGTGGGTAACGCCGCTGCGCTGGACATCGCGAAACTGCTGCAAACGCGGACAGAAGATGGCGATTCTCTACTGGCTAGCCTGAAACGTGGCGATCATGCTGCGCTGGCCGCTTTTACCAATGACGCGAGTCAATTGAGTGAGTGGATTGCGGGATTTTCCCGCGCCTTAACGCCTGGAGAGCCTGCTTCACATAAGCTGGCGAAACAGAGTTATTTTCCGGCTGGTGGTGATTACCATCTGTTAAGCCCGCTGTTTGCCACCTCGCTTGTTCACGCGATGCATCAGAAAATGATTGCCTTCCGTTTTGGCGATGAGGTTAAAGCCATCTGGAAAGCCAGGCGCGAGAAAACCTGGCATCCTGCTTCGCTGACACTTTTCCCGGATTCAGCAGAAATACACTTCGGTGGCACTAAACCGCAGAACATTTCCTATCTCAACAGCGTGCGCGGCGGACGGAGCTGGCTACTTTCCTGCCAGCCGCCGCGGTGGAAAAGAGCAGAAAAGCCGCCTGTGAGTTTACGTTCTGTTTTCGCCTGGGGGGGGCAATTTGACCGCCGGGCGAAGAGCCACATTCAGCTGCTTGTTTCCCTACTGACGAAAGCGGGTGATTACACCAATTTTCGTATTCGTGAAGCCCGCGATGGCTACATCAATATGATTATCGATCTGCTGTTTGAGATCGCATCTGAATTTCAGCGTGAAACCGCGCAGAACTGGACGTGCAATTGCCCGGATCTGAAACCACATCAACAGCTCTGGCTCGATCCCTGGCGCACAAAAACAGACGAAGCCTTCCGTCTTGAACGAGAAAAAGACGACTGGCAGGACGCTGTGGCCGAAGATTTTGCCCTGTGGCTGAACGCCCGTTTGCGGAAGCCGATGCCGGATTTAGGTGCTGTAGAAAAACGAGAATGGGAAACCCGCGAACGTTTACGGGCCAACCTCCGCGAGATGGAAAAAATTATCCAGGAGGCGCTGAAATGAGCTCACTGATCCTGCTTCGCCGTGTGAGAGTTGAAAACGCCAACGCGATTGCTGGCCTGACCTGGGGTTTTCCCGCCATCACCCATTTCATGGGATTTTCTCATGCGCTGTCTCGCAAACTCACTGAAACGCACGGGCTGCGCATTGATGGCTGCGCCGTCGTGAGCCACGAACACCAGATCCACGCGCATACGTCTGGTCGTGATTATCAGTTCGCCCTGACGCGTAACCCCCTTACCCGTGAAGCGAAAACGGCCTCTTTTAATGAAGAGGGGCGCATGCATATGACGGTGTCACTGCTGCTGGAATGCCACGGGGAAATCCCCAACGGTGAATACGGGCAGCGCGATCTCGCCGAGTTGCTGTCTCAGGTATGCCCGACGCTTCGACTGGCGGGGGGAATCATCGTCGATATCCAGAATATTTCGGTTATGACGATGCCTGCCAGCGCTCAGGAAATGGGCCGACTACAGTGGCAATTGATGCCGGGTTTTGCCCTGCGCGATCGCAGTAGCTGGCTGGCGGAACATCATCACACGCTTCTTGAAAACGACCCTAACGCCACGCTGCTTGACGCCTGGCTCGATTTCGCTTCGTTGAAAATGCAGGCTGAAACGCCGGAGGACGGCAACATATCCGAAGGCGAGCCAGCAAACTGGCACTACGTCCCCAAACCTAAGCCCGGCTATCTGGTGCCATTAATGACAGGTTACCAGCGCATCTCTGAACTCTACGCGCCCGGTGTCGTGGCAAACGCGCGCGATGCAAAAACGCCCTTCGCGTATACCGAAGCGGTGCATGGCGTGGGCGAATGGTGCAGTCTGCACCGGATTCAGTCTTTAGACGACATTTTCTGGCGTTATCACACGACAGAAACAGGTTACTACTGTCAGGGCGCGGGCGCGCCGGTGACATCTGAACATCTTAATTAAAAAAGGACTTATCTATGGCAAAGGCTCCAACTGCCGTTAAAACGGCATCTGTACTGGCATTTGAACGTAAACTGGCAACCTCGGATGCGATGATGTATTCAGGAAGCTGGGAGGGAGAGACCTGGCAACCGATTCGTATTCAGGAAAAAGCGGTGCGTGGTACCATTTCTAACCGTTTGAAAAACGCGCTCACCAACGATCCGGCGAAACTGGATGCTGAGATCCAGAAAGCGAACCTGCAGCGAGTCGATGTGGCGGCACTGCCTGCTGGTGCGGACACCCTGAAAGTGAAATTTACCCTGCGCGTGCTGGGTAACCTGTCGACGCCGTCTGTGTGTAACGATCGTGCCTATCAGGATGAACTTCAGCAGGTTATCGACGGCTATATCAGTGAACACGGTTTTGCAGAACTGGCGCGCCGCTACGCAACCAACCTGGCTAACGGCCGTTTTTTATGGCGCAACCGCGTCGGTGCAGAAAAAATTATCGTGACCGTGACGGGCAGTAAGTCGTGGACGTTTGATGCATACAGCTATGCGCTGCGAGATTTTTCTGCCAGCGACGAGAGCCTGAACGCACTGGCGCAAGAAATCGAAAAAGGGCTTAGCGGTGAAGGATTTGTTCTCTTGAACGTCGAAGCGCAGGTGCTTCTCGGTGCCGGACAGGAGATCTTCCCGTCGCAGGAACTGGTTCTGGACAGCAACAGCAGCAAGAGTCGCCTGCTGTATCAGGTGGATAATGTGGCAGGCATGCATTCGCAGAAAATCGGTAATGCCATTCGAACTATCGATACCTGGCATCCTCAGGTAGATGCACTGGGCGCTATCGCCGTGGAACCTTACGGCTCAGTCACCAGCCGCGGTGTGGCTTGTCGTCAGCCGAAAGAGAAAATGGACTTCTACACCTTGCTGGATAACTGGGTGACGAAAGGCCAAAAGCCTGACGTTGAACAGCAACATTACGTGATGGCCGTGCTGATCCGCGGCGGCGTCTTCGGTGAGAAGGGCGAGTAAGGAGTGGCTATGGATCACTACATTGAGATCCGCGTCCTGCCCGACCCGGAGTTCAGCGAGGAGATGCTGATGACCGCGCTGGTGGCTAAGCTGCATCGTGCGCTGGGTCAGCGGGGGAAGGGGGATATTGGCGTTAGTTTCCCTGCGCACGGCATTAAGCCTGGTCCGGTGTTACGCTTGCATGGTACTCACCCGGCGTTAAGCGAACTCGAATCACTCATATGGCGAAAAGGATTGAGCGACTACTGCATGTCCTCGGACATCCAGCCCGTGCCTGTCGTCAACCAGTGGCGCTGCGTGAGCCGCGTTCAGGTGAAAAGTAGCACGCAGAGGCTCATGCGACGCTCGGTGAAAAAGGGATGGTTAACCGAGGAAGAGGCGCAACAACGTCTTCTGACGATGCAGGAAGCGAGAACGGATTTACCCTGGCTTAACCTGCGCAGCCTCTCTTCGGGCCAGTCTTTTAAACTCTTTATTCGCCACGGTGATTTGCTTTCTGCGCCTGCCACCGGCATGTTTACAACCTACGGGCTCAGCGCGACGGCGACGGTTCCCTGGTTCTGAGAAGCATAACCGCATCAGCGTTCAGGGTGCGGTTTTTTCAGCCAGGCGGGAATCAAAAATAAAGGGCAACTGCTGAACTGAATCGAGCGACGAGTGAAATGCAGGATGTAAGGGGTTAAGGATGGCATTGTTTTCATAAGGGATGATGCAGGAAGGTAAGATAAGCGCGAGGGCACTGTTAGCCTGTAACCAACCGGTTCCCAGATCCATTGTTGATACCGGCGCTGGGTTTTCCTGCCAGTCCTCGGGTAGCCACGCTTTATCCAGGTAATCAATCTGGTCATCCGGGATATCGATGCTGAAAAGCTGGTACTGATTCAGCACGGTATCTTTTTTAACGTGGACTAAAATCTCCAGTGACGCCAGCGAGATGGTGGTGGACACATACACGGCAGGATGTCCTTTATGGTTCCAGCGTCCGCCATACTGGTTTGCGCCACTTCCACTCCACGCTTCGCTGGCATAACGTCCCGTCACCAGCCGATAAAAAATCATGCGAACACTCCGTGCTCCAGTCGACCAATCAAGTCGGTGACTTCCAGAGCACCGGTTTCCGTGGCAATCAGGTCGACAGGTGCCACATTCCCAAGCCCGCGCACCGGTGCTTGCAGCCAGTTCCATGCCTCTTCTTTACTGCCAAAATAATCGACGGCTGCATCCAGCACCCGTACGAAACGGGCCACGCGTTCGCTCTCATCCGGCGTTAGCGTCCGTCCCGCGCTTTTGCGACGAGCCACGTTACGCTCATTAATCCCTGTGACGCGCAAAATATCTGCTTTCGACATGGCCGTCCACTCGTGGATATTGTCGAGGACGCTGACGGGTAAGCCCTGGTTGAGATACTCAATCAGCCGCATACCTCTGTTTGCAGGTAAACCGGCGTAGCGCCATAGTGCGTTATCAGCAGGTTTCTGCGCGGGGATCCAGGTTCTCATGCTTTCTCCTGAGTAATGTCATTTGTCATGGTTAAGTATAGCCATTTGTCGGGAGGAGTGAAATGAGTGTTTTGTATGCATAGGGAAGAGAAAAGGGCATTTGACCCTAATTTTTAGTGAATTTGTAATGTATTGATTTTAAATGGGAAATTTTGGTGGGTGAAAAAGAGGGTAAGAGAAGGGTTTTTAGCTTTTTTTGTATGAAAATCATAATGGTGTGGGGATATTATTCCAGTGCACTGCCGTGCAGGCAGCTTAGAAATGGAGGGTTTATGTCACCAGTTATAAATCACAGTGCACTGCCGTGCAGGCAGCTTAGAAATGCTCCATGTCCCGTTGATGTAGTTATAGGTTGTGCACTGCCGTGCAGGCAGCTTAGAAAATTGACCCGCAGGCAACAAACAGCGACGAAAGGTGCACTGCCGTGCAGGCAGCTTAGAAACGATGGAAGGTGAACAATATCATTACCTTTTTGTGCACTGCCGTGCAGGCAGCTTAGAAAGGAGCTGCTTTGCGCTAATGCCGCTAGAACATGTGCACTGCCGTGCAGGCAGCTTAGAAAATTGCCGAACAGACTGGTCGAAATTTTAGTGAGTGCACTGCCGTGCAGGCAGCTTAGAAATTTGACTAAGTTCAAAAAACTGTTCGACAGTGTGCACTGCCGTGCAGGCAGCTTAAAAGCTCTGCCGTGACCCACTATTGCGAGAGAATTCATACACTGCCACACACGCAGCTTAGCAAAATAGAAAATAAGGCTTCACCCCCTTACTTCCTACACTGTCGAACAGACAGCCTCGACGCTCAAACGAACCGCCAAATAATTGTTCAAATAATCAACTGCACCATCAAAAAATAAGGCCGGGAATATCCCGGCCTTATTTAAGATTCATCTGCCATTACAGGCGAAAACAATTAGCGACTACGGAAGACAATGCGGCCTTTGCTCAGGTCGTACGGGGTCAGTTCAACAGTCACTTTGTCGCCCGTCAAAATGCGGATGTAGTTTTTGCGCATTTTACCGGAGATGTGCGCAGTTACCACGTGACCGTTTTCCAGCTCTACGCGAAACATGGTATTAGGCAACGTATCAAGTACGGTACCCTGCATTTCAATATTGTCTTCTTTGGCCATCTAATCCTCTGGGGTATCACTACCAAGTTTTGAACCGGCAAGATAATGCCGAAATTCATCAATTAAGTAAAGAATTGCGCGATTAAAACGCAGCAAAACAGTTTCGGCGCATTGCCCAAGCGTCACGGTACAACCGAACAGGAAGCGCATTCGTAAAGGGGAGACGACAGGATAAACGTCAGGACGTTATCTGAAGCGAGGGTCCCAAACGGCGGCGGGGCAACAGGCAGAAGCTACTCTGCGGCATAATTATAACACCCTCACAAAAAATATGCGGAAAACATTTAGCTATTGGGCATAAAGAGCGTTCCGGGTATCCAGAAGTCGTGCGGGAGCTTCTCCTGACGGCAGGCATCCAGATGCTCGATATATTGACGTCGCGGGATGTCCACGGCACCGAGGGAGGCCGTATGTTCATTAAGGACCTGGCAATCGATCAGGCGTCCGCCGCGTTGGGCAAACGTCCGGGAGAAGACCAGCAGCGCGGTTTTCGAGGCGTTAACCGCACGGGAGAACATCGACTCGCCGCAAAACAACGTTCCTTGCGCCACGCCGTACATCCCGCCAACCAGTTCACCCTTTTCCCAAACCTCAATAGAGTGGGCGTAGCCAAGCTCATGGAGCTGGTGGTAGGCGTTGATGATATCGCGAGTGATCCACGTTCCCTCGTGACGGTCTTCGGCACACCCTTCGATCACCTGCCCAAAAGCGTGGTTCAGCGTGACGCGGTACGGTGATTTGCTATGGAAACGCTTCATGCTGCGGCTCAGGTGAAACTGCTCTGGCCACAGCACGGCGCGCGGGTCGGGAGACCACCATAAAATTGGATCGCCGGGAGAAAACCACGGGAAGATGCCGCGCTGGTACGCCATCAATAGCCGTGCAGGGCTAAGGTCACCGCCAAGGGCCAGCAGCCCGTTGGGCTCACGCAGTGCACCCTCCGGCGAAGGGAACGCGATGTTATGACGAGAAAGCTGGACCAGGCGCATGACAGCAAAACTCCAGTACGCGAGTGAGGACGCTACAAATATAGTCTACAGACGCTGTTTAAACTGGTAGTAGCGACCCTGTTTCGCCAACAGCTCTGCGTGACTACCTTGCTCAATAATGTGTCCGTTGTCCATCACAATTATCCGATCAAAACTCGCCAGACCGCGCAGGCGGTGTGTCACCATCAGTACGGTTTTGCCGGTCATAACATTCGCGAGCAAATCAAGAATTTGGCTCTCGGTTGTCGCATCAAGCCCTTCGGTCGGTTCGTCGAGCAGCATTAATGGCGCATCATGCAGCAGCGCACGCGCAATCGCCAGGCGGCGCAGCTCTCCGCCGGAAAGCTGACGGCCGCCTTCACCCAGCCAGCTGTTCAGCCCTTCGTCCTCAAGCAGCTTTTGCAGCCCGACCTGCTCCAGCATGGCGCGCAGCGCATCGTCTGACGCTTCCGGCGCGGCCAGCAGCAGGTTATCGCGCAGCGTGGCGCTAAAGAGGTGTACGCGCTGCGGAACGACGCTGACGGTCTTACGGAGTGCCTGTTCACTGAAATCTGCCAGCGGAGTCTCGTTAAAACGAATCTGACCGTGCTTCGGATCCCAGGCGCGCGTCAGCAGCTGCAACAGCGTCGACTTACCGCAGCCGGTGCGGCCGAGGATCGCAATCCGCTGTCCTGCATTGACTGACAGATTGATACCTTCCAGTGCGTTCTGCGCCTGTTTGTCGTAGGTGAAGGTTACGTCATCAAGGGTCAGCGCAACCAGCTCAGGCACCGCAGTTTGCCTGGTACTGAACGTCACTTCAGGCTCCTGCTCGGCAATCTGGGTGATGCGCAGGGCAGAGGCGATCACCTGCCCCAGATGCTGGAAAGCGCCCGTGACCGGGGCCAGCGCTTCAAAAGCGGCCAGCGCACAGAAAACGAAGAGGGCAATAAGAGGGCCTGGCTGTGTGTTACCGCCGACATTGCCGGAAGCCAGCCACAGCATGGCGATCACCGCCACGCCGCCGATCAACATCATCAGCGCCTGGGAAAAGGCCGTCAGTTCCGACTGGCGGCGCTGGGCCTCATGCCAGTTCAGCTCGGTACTTTCCATGCGCGCGCGGTAGCGCTTACTGGCACCAAAAATGGTCAGCTCTGCCTGCCCCTGAAGCCAGGAGGTCAACTGCTGGCGGTAATCTCCGCGCAGACGCGTCAGGTTTTCCCCGGTGGATTTCCCGGCACGGTAAAACAGCGGCGGCAGAATGATGAGTGTCAGCAGCATGATCCCGCCCAGCGTCAGCGCAACGGGAACATCCAGAACAGAGAGTCCCAGCGTGACCACCACAATCACCACAAACGCGCCCACTATCGGGGAGATCACGCGCAGGTACAGGTGATCGAGCGTGTCGACATCCGCAACGACGCGGTTCAGTAACTCGCCCTGACGAAAACGCGCCAGCCCGGCAGGGGAGAGGGGAAGCAGTTTGCTGAAGGTGTAAATACGCAGGTGCTGCAGGACGCGGAACGTCGCGTCGTGGCTGACCAGCCGCTCGAAATAGCGTCCGGCAGTACGGGTAATCGCCGTACCGCGCACGCCAGCCGCGGGAAGCATATAGTTGAAGCTGTATAACCCGGCGAATCCCGCGACGGCAGAGGCCGACAGGAACCAGCCGGAAAGCGTGAGCAGGCCGATACTGGCGAGCAGCGTCACAATTGCCAGCACAATGCCCAGCGTCAGCATCCATTTGTGGCGTTTATAGAGCGCAAGATAAGGCAGCAGAGCACGCATCAGATGTCCTCCTGACGGTTCGCCAGCAGGGCGGCAAATGGCCCCTGCGCGGCAACAAGAGAGGCGTAATCGCCTTGCTCAACGATACGACCGTTTTCCATCACCCAGACCTCATCCCAGTCAGCAATACCTTCCAGCTGGTGGGTGACCATCAGGGTGGTTTGCTGCCGCGAGGCGGCGTTCAGCGTCTCCATCACGCGCTGCTCGCTGTGGGCATCCAGGCTGGCAGCGGGTTCATCCAGCAGCATCAGCTGGCTCGGGTTAAGAAGAGCCCGGGCCACGGCCACGCGCTGGGCCTGTCCGACCGACAGACCGGCAGACTGGTCACCGACGACGGTATCCACCCCTTGCGGGAGCTGCGGCAGAAACTCGCTGACCCACGCGCGGTCGAGAACCGAGTGCAGCTCATCTTCACGCGCGTTCGGGCGCGCCAGAAGGACGTTTTCTCGCAGCGTAGAGGCCGGAAGCTGCGGGTTTTGTCCGACCCAACTGAGTTGTTTACGCCAGACGTCTGGATCGAGGTCGCGTAGTTCGGTTTTGTTTACCCGCAGCGAGCCGGTGTAGGCCATAAAACCGGCTAAGGCGTTCAGCAGAGAACTTTTCCCGGAGCCGCTGGTGCCGACCAGCACCACGCGTTGTCCGGCAGATAAGGTAAAGTTCAGCGGACCCGCGAGCACTTTGCCTTCGGGTGACAGAATGGAAAAGTCCTGCGCTTCAATGGTCACGGGATCGTTGGCATTCAGCGTCACGTCACCCCGTTCCGGATGCGCCAGCGGCGTTTCCAGGAACGTTTTCAGGCTATCTGCCGCGCCAACCGCCTGCGCTTTGGCATGATAAAAGGTTCCCAGATCGCGTAGCGGCTGGAAAAATTCCGGGGCCAGGATCAGCGCCAGGAAACCGGCAGAAAGGGTCACTGCCGTGCCGTAATGGCCGAAATCCAGCGCGCCAAGATAGGAAAAGCCGAAGTAGACCGCCACGAGGGCAATCGACAGCGAGGTAAAGAATTCCAGCACGCCGGAAGAGAGAAAAGCCAGGCGTAACACTTCCATCGTGCGCTGGCGGAAGTCCTGCGACGCCCGGCGAATGTTTTCAGTTTCCGCTTCGCCGCGGCCAAAGATGCGCAACGTCTCCATGCCGCGAAGACGATCCAGGAAATGGCCGCTTAAGCGCCCCAGTGCCAGAAAGTTACGACGGTTGGCATCTGCTGCCCCCATCCCAACCAGCGCCATAAACAGCGGGATCAGTGGGGCAGTGCCCATCAGGATCAGCGCAGCCATCCAGTTAACCGGGAAGATGGCAATAACAATCAGCAGCGGAACGAAGACGGCAAGGGCCATCTGCGGCAGGTAGCGCGCATAGTAGTCGTGCATATCGTCTATCTGCTCAAGGATCAGCGTCGCCCAGCTTCCGGCTGGTTTACCCTGGATCCACGCAGGTCCGGCTTCCTGAAGGCGATCGAGCACCTGACGGCGGATCTCGTAGCGGATATGTTGTCCGGCGTGGAAACCGACACGTTCACGCAGCCATACCACCCAGGCACGCAGGACAAAAATCAGGATCAGGACAATGAAGGGCAGCAGGAGCGCTTCGCGGGGGATGTTCTCCATGATCATATGATTGAGAATGCGGGCCAGCAGCCATGCCTGGGCAACAATCAACAGACCGCTAACGAATCCCAGGACACGGGAGATCGTAAGCCAGCGGCGGGAAAGAACGCTTTGCTGTTTCAGCCAGCGTGTTAACTCTTGTTGACGGGTTTTTTCCATTGCGTACTTTGCAGGTGACGTTATTAGAGTTGGGCAGCGCAATGTTACAACGGAGAGACAATAAAGGCGACTTATCGCCGCCTTTATTTACGTTTGTTACTGACTTGTAAAGATTATTTCCCTTGTTCAGCCAGTCCATCGAGGTAGCGTTCTGCATCCAGCGCGGCCATACAACCGGTGCCTGCAGAGGTGATCGCCTGACGGTAAATGTGGTCCATCACGTCGCCAGCTGCAAACACGCCCGGGATGCTGGTTTGAGTCGCGTTACCGTGGATGCCGGACTGCACTTTGATATAGCCGTTCTCCAGCTCCAGCTGACCTTCGAAAATCGCGGTGTTAGGGCTGTGGCCGATAGCCACAAACAGGCCTGCCACTTCCAGCGTTTCGACGTTATCGGTGTTCTGGGTATCGCGGATACGCAGACCCGCAACGCCCATCTGATCGCCGGTGACTTCTTCCAGCGTGCGGTTGGTATGTAGCACGATGTTGCCGCTCGCCACTTTATCCATCAGACGTTTGATCAGGATTTTCTCCGCGCGGAAGGTGTCGCGACGGTGGATCAGATGCACCTCAGAGGCGATGTTCGCCAGGTAGAGCGCTTCTTCCACTGCGGTGTTGCCGCCGCCGATAACCGCAACTTTCTGGTTACGATAGAAGAAACCGTCACAGGTGGCGCAGGCAGAGACGCCGCGGCCTTTAAACGCTTCTTCGGATGGCAGGCCGAGGTAGCGGGCTGAGGCGCCAGTGGCGATGATCAGCGCGTCGCAGGTGTATTCGCCGCTGTCACCCGTCAGACGGAACGGACGGTTCTGCAGGTCGACCTTATTAATGTGGTCGAAGAGAATTTCGGTTTCGAATTTGGTGGCATGCTCGTGCATGCGTTCCATCAGCAGCGGCCCGGTCAGGTCGTTCGGATCACCCGGCCAGTTTTCCACTTCGGTGGTGGTGGTCAACTGACCGCCTTTTTCCATCCCGGTGATCAGAACCGGCTGCAGGTTAGCGCGTGCAGCATAGACCGCCGCGGTATATCCCGCAGGTCCGGAACCAAGGATTAGCAACTTACTGTGTTTGGTCGTGCCCATGAGATCCCCATTGTTGTTGGCAGGCAATGGGCTGGATTGTAGGGAATTTGTTGCCGTAAAAAAAGAGCACTGGGATTTTGCTTTCGATATATGCAATAGCTGCGCCCGATGGATCTGACAAGATTACATCATGCCTGCTACTGAAAACCGCTCGTTTATAAGGCAGCAAAATGAGGATTAATACCCCTCCGAAATGAATATCCGGCATCTTGTACTAAAAAACGATGTTTTGCTTTGACAATCCCCTGCGCATTTGCGAAAACATTCAAGGAAGAAAAAAAACCGCGTTAACCGTATGCCGCATAGGCATGCACGTAAATGCCATTTTTACCGTGTCAGTGAAATCTACGCATGGCGTGGACAGACGCCATACGTGATGTCGGTGACAGCCTTCGGGCAGCGGTCTTCTTACCAACAGAACCCGAATCCGCATCGCGTCTAATACATAACCAGGCGATGTGATGACTAACGGGTACAGGCTCTGAACAGTGATGTGCACAGGGTCCAGGCAGGAGTAGGGAAGGAATACAGAGAGACAATAATAATGGTAGATAGCAAGAAGCGCCCTGGCAAAGATCTCGACCGTATCGATCGTAACATTCTTAATGAATTGCAAAAGGATGGGCGTATTTCCAACGTCGAGCTTTCAAAACGTGTGGGACTTTCCCCGACGCCGTGCCTTGAGCGTGTGCGCCGACTGGAAAGACAGGGTTTTATTCAGGGCTATACGGCTCTGCTGAACCCGCATTATCTGGATGCCTCACTTCTGGTATTTGTTGAGATTACTCTGAATCGTGGTGCGCCGGATGTGTTTGAGCAATTTAACGCCGCTGTACAAAAACTTGAAGAAATTCAAGAGTGTCATCTGGTTTCCGGTGATTTTGACTACCTGTTGAAAACCCGTGTGCCTGATATGTCCGCCTACCGTAAGCTGCTGGGGGAAACCCTGCTGCGTCTGCCAGGCGTGAACGACACCCGTACCTATGTGGTGATGGAAGAGGTCAAACAGAGCAATCGTCTGGTTATTAAGACGCGCTAACACGGAACAGGTGCAAAATCAGCGTAGTTTGATTACACTCCTGTTAATCCATACAGCAACAGTGCCGGGGAGCCCCGGCGCTGTTGTCCGTTTTAGCAAACAGGCAGGATATGCCTGATACCTGGAGAGCCTTTCTTGAGCCAGGAATACACTGAAGACAAAGAAGTCACATTATCGAAGCTAAGCAGCGGACGTCGTCTCCTCGAGGCTTTGCTGATTGTTATTGCCCTTTTCGCCGTCTGGCTGATGGCAGCCTTACTCAGTTTTAACCCCTCCGATCCCAGCTGGTCGCAAACCGCGTGGCATGAGCCTATACATAATTTAGGCGGCGTACCCGGCGCCTGGCTTGCGGACACGCTCTTTTTCATTTTCGGTGTGATGGCCTATACCATTCCCGTCATTATCATTGGCGGATGCTGGTTTGCATGGCGTCATCGTCAGAACGATGATTACATCGACTATTTTGCCGTATCCCTGCGCCTGATTGGCGCGCTGGCACTGATCCTCACCTCCTGCGGGCTGGCGGCGATTAACGCCGATGATATCTGGTACTTTGCCTCTGGCGGGGTCATCGGCAGCCTGCTGAGCTCTGCGCTACAGCCGATGCTGCATAGCAGCGGCGGCACGCTGGCGCTGCTGTGTATCTGGGCGGCCGGGCTGACGCTGTTTACCGGCTGGTCATGGGTGAGCATTGCCGAGAAGATCGGCAGCTTTATTCTCACCATCCTCACCTTCGCCAGCAACCGTACCCGCCGCGATGACACGTGGGTTGATGAAGAAGAATATGAAGATGAGTACGAAGAGGAAGACGATGCCCCGGTGCAGCGTCGTGAATCTCGTCGTGCCCGTATTCTGCGCGGTGCCCTGGCGCGTCGCCAGCGCGTCGCTGAAAAATTTGCCAACCCGCTAGGGCGTAAAACCGATGCGGCGCTCTTCTCCGGTAAACGTATGGATGAAGACGGGCAGGTTGAATACCGTGCGGCGGGTGCCGCCGTCGATCCTGACGATGTGCTTTTCTCCGGCAACCGCGCGATGCCGGGAGATTTCGATGAATACGATCCGCTGCTTAATGGTCATACCGTTACCGCGCCGGTTGCCGCTGCCGCTGCCGCAGCCGCAACGACCGCAGCGCAGGCGTATGCCGCGCCAGTTGACGCCGTGATGCCATCTGAGGCGGTTTCGCCGCCAGAATCCGTTATTCAGCAGCCTCAGGTTGCGTGGCAGACCGCACCGGGTGTGCACACGCCGGAGCCGGTTATTGCGCCTGAACCTGAAAGCTATATACCCGTGCAGCAGGCGCAGTGGCAGCAGCCTTATCAGCCGCCTCAGGCTGAGTATGAACCGCAGCAGTATGAGCCGCCGGTGTCCCAGCCGTATCAGGAATATGTGCCTGAACCGGTCGAGCCTGTGCAGCCTTATGTTGAGCCGCAGCCTGAACCGGAGGCAGTCGAAGAGGTGAAACCCTCTCGTCCGCCAATGTACTACTTTGAAGAAGTTGAAGAGCGTCGTGCCCGTGAACGCGAGCAGCTGGCGGCCTGGTATCAGCCTGTGCCTGAACCGGTGCAGGAACCTGCGCCAAAAGCCCCGTCGGTTTCGGTTCCACCAGTCGACCCGACGCCTGCTGTTGCACCCGTAGCGGATAGCGTGAAGCAGGCTACCGCTGCCGCTGCCGCAGCGGCACCGGTATTTAGCCTGGCAACGGGCGGCGCGCCGCGTCCTCAGGTAAAAGAGGGGATTGGTCCGCAACTGCCTCGCCCTAACCGCGTTCGCGTTCCAACGCGTCGTGAGCTTGCCTCTTATGGGATTAAGTTGCCTTCTCAGCGGATGGCCGAAGAAAAAGCGCGTGAGACGGACTATGAGGATGATGCTGACGAGATGCAGCAGGACGAGCTGGCGCGCCAGTTCGCTGCACAGCAGAATCAGCGCTATGGGGAAGACTATCAGCACGATGAACCGATGCTGGAAGACGAAGATGATGCGGCTGAAGCCGAATTAGCGCGTCAGTTTGCGGCAACCCAGCAGCAGCGTTACTCAGGTGAACAGCCTGCTGGCGCGAACCCGTTCTCATTGTCGGATTTCGAGTTCTCGCCAATGAAAGATCTGGTGGATGATGGCCCGAGCGAGCCTTTATTCACCCCGAGCGTGATGCCTGAAGCAGAACCTGTGCGCCAGCAGCCAGCGCCGCAGGCGCAGACATACGCGCAGCCGCAGCAACCTGTTCCGCAGCCGTATGCGCAGCCGCAGCAGCCACAACAACAGCCGCCGCAGTTCCAGCAGCCAGCGCCACAGCCGCAGGAGAGCCTGATTCACCCGCTGCTGATGCGTAACGGTGACAGCCGTCCGCTGCAACGTCCGAGCACGCCGCTGCCGTCGCTGGATCTGCTGACGCCGCCACCGGTTGAAGTTGAGCCGGTTGATACGTTTGCGCTGGAGCAGATGGCCCGTCTGGTTGAGGCTCGTCTGGCTGACTTCCGTATCAAGGCGGACGTGGTGAACTACTCACCGGGTCCTGTGATCACCCGTTTCGAACTGAACCTGGCGCCTGGCGTAAAAGCCGCGCGTATTTCCAACCTCTCCCGCGACCTGGCGCGTTCTCTGTCGACCGTTGCGGTGCGCGTGGTGGAAGTGATACCGGGCAAACCTTACGTTGGTCTTGAGCTGCCGAACAAGAAACGCCAGACCGTCTACCTGCGTGAAGTTCTGGATAACACCAAGTTCCGCGATAACCCATCCCCGCTGACTGTGGTGCTGGGTAAAGATATCGCGGGCGATCCGGTGGTGGCAGACCTCGCAAAAATGCCTCACCTGCTGGTCGCGGGTACCACCGGTTCCGGTAAGTCCGTCGGTGTGAACGCCATGATCCTCAGCATGCTCTATAAAGCGCAGCCGGAAGATGTGCGTTTCATCATGATCGACCCGAAAATGCTCGAACTGTCGGTCTATGAAGGCATTCCGCATCTGCTGACGGAAGTGGTTACCGACATGAAGGACGCCGCCAACGCATTGCGCTGGAGCGTCAACGAGATGGAACGCCGCTACAAGCTGATGTCGGCGCTGGGTGTGCGTAACCTGGCCGGTTACAACGAAAAAATCGCAGAGGCGGCGCGCATGGGCCGTCCGATCCCGGATCCGTACTGGAAGCCGGGTGACAGCATGGATGCCCAGCATCCGGTGCTGGAAAAACTGCCTTATATCGTTGTGCTGGTGGATGAATTTGCCGACCTGATGATGACCGTCGGTAAGAAAGTGGAAGAACTGATCGCGCGTCTGGCACAGAAAGCGCGTGCGGCGGGTATCCACCTTGTGCTGGCAACGCAGCGTCCGTCTGTGGACGTTATCACCGGTCTGATTAAGGCGAACATTCCAACCCGAATTGCGTTTACCGTTTCGAGTAAAATCGACTCGCGTACCATTCTGGATCAGGGCGGTGCTGAGTCGCTGCTGGGGATGGGGGATATGCTCTATTCCGGCCCGAACTCCACCTCTCCGGTGCGTGTCCACGGTGCGTTTGTTCGCGACCAGGAAGTGCACGCGGTGGTACAGGACTGGAAAGCGCGTGGACGTCCGCAATACGTTGATGGCATTACTTCCGACAGCGAAAGCGAAGGTGGCGGCGGTGGCTTTGACGGCGGCGAAGAGCTGGATCCATTATTCGATCAGGCGGTTAATTTCGTTACTGAAAAACGTAAGGCATCCATCTCTGGCGTGCAGCGTCAGTTCCGCATCGGCTACAACCGCGCGGCGCGTATTATCGAGCAGATGGAAGCGCAGGGCATTGTGAGCGAGCAGGGGCACAACGGTAACCGTGAGGTGCTGGCACCGCCGCCGTTTGATTAACCTTCAGCGATTGCAAAGAAGGGTAAAGCAGCAAAAATTAAGCATATTCTTCTGTCGCCTGCCTTCGGGCAGGTCCAGAATAGAAACGGAAACCCCATTTCGGGAAGACGTATTTTAAGGAATAACAATGAAAAAAATCGCCATCGCCTGTGCATTACTCACCAGTTTTGTTGCGAGCAGCGTCTGGGCTGATGCAGCCAGCGACCTTAAAAGCCGACTGGATAAAGTAAGCAGCTTCCACGCCAGCTTCACGCAAAAAGTGACTGACGGTAGCGGTAACGCGGTGCAGGAAGGACAGGGAGATTTATGGGTGAAACGCCCCAATCTGTTCAACTGGCACATGACTCAGCCGGATGAAAGCATCCTGGTGTCTGACGGTAAAACGCTGTGGTTCTTCAACCCGTTCGTTGAGCAGGCAACCGCGACCTGGCTGAAAGATGCCACCAGCAATACGCCGTTTATGCTGATCGCCCGCAACCAGGCCAGCGACTGGCAGCAGTACAATATTAAACAAAACGGTGACGAGTTTGTCCTGACGCCGAAAGGCAGCAACGGCAATCTGAAGCAGTTCACCATCAACGTGAGCACCAACGGTACCATTAATCAGTTCGGCGCGGTTGAGCAGGACGATCAGCGCAGCAGCTATCAGCTTAAGTCCCAGCAGAACGGCGCCGTTGACGCATCGAAATTCACCTTTACCCCGCCGCAGGGCGTAACGGTGGACGATCAACGCAATAAGTAAGAGGCGTGAGTGAGCAACCTGTCGCTCGATTTTTCAGATAATGCGTTTCAACCTCTGGCCGCTCGTATGCGGCCAGAAAATTTAGCGCAGTACATTGGCCAGCAGCATCTGCTGGCTGCGGGGAAACCCTTGCCGCGCGCTATAGAGGCCGGGCATCTGCACTCGATGATCCTCTGGGGGCCACCCGGCACCGGCAAAACAACCCTCGCTGAAGTGATCGCCCGCTATGCTAACGCGGACGTTGAGCGCATCTCGGCGGTTACCTCCGGCGTGAAGGAGATCCGTGAGGCGATCGAGCGCGCACGGCAAAACCGTAATGCCGGGCGCCGCACCATTCTTTTTGTCGATGAAGTCCACCGCTTCAACAAGAGCCAGCAGGATGCGTTCCTGCCGCACATTGAAGACGGCACGATCTTTTTCATCGGCGCCACCACTGAAAACCCATCGTTTGAACTCAACTCCGCGCTGCTTTCCCGCGCCCGCGTCTACCTGCTTAAATCCCTGACCACAGAGGATATCGAAAAGGTTCTGACTCAGGCGATGGAGGATAAGGCGCGCGGCTACGGCGGGCAGGATATCGTTCTACCGGACGACACGCGTCGGGCGATTGCGGAACTGGTCAACGGCGATGCGCGCCGCGCGCTGAACACGCTGGAAATGATGGCCGACATGGCCGAAGTGGATGATGCCGGAAAGCGGGTGCTAAAGCAGGAGCTGCTGACCGAAATAGCCGGGGAGCGCAGCGCGCGTTTCGATAATAAAGGCGACCGTTTTTACGACCTGATCTCGGCGCTGCATAAGTCCGTGCGCGGTAGCGCGCCGGATGCGGCGCTCTACTGGTATGCACGTATTATCACCGCGGGTGGCGATCCCCTGTATGTGGCGCGTCGCTGTCTGGCGATTGCATCAGAAGATGTCGGCAACGCCGACCCGCGAGCCATGCAGGTCGCTATCTCTGCATGGGACTGCTTCACCCGCGTCGGGCCAGCGGAAGGCGAACGCGCCATTGCGCAGGCGATTGTCTATCTGGCCTGCGCGCCGAAAAGTAATGCGGTCTATACCGCTTTCAAAGCGGCGATGTCGGATGCGCGCGAGCGCCCGGACTACGATGTGCCGGTTCATCTGCGCAATGCGCCAACCAAACTGATGAAAGAGATGGGTTACGGGCAGGAGTATCGCTACGCGCACGACGAGCCCAACGCCTACGCTGCCGGAGAGGAATATTTCCCGCAGGAGATGGCACAAACGCGCTATTATCATCCCACAAACAGAGGTCTTGAAGGCAAGATTGGTGAAAAGCTCACCTGGCTCGCCGGACAGGATCAAAATAGCCCTATAAAACGCTACCGTTAGTTCAATCGTTGCGGTAATGTTGGCAATGTATCCTTGTGGCCGCAGGCTGTGGTCACATTTTCCTATTTTAATTCGATAAGCACAGGATAAGCATGCTCGATCCCAATCTGCTGCGTAATGAGCCAGACGCAGTCGCTGAAAAACTGGCACGCCGGGGCTATAAGCTGGATGTAGATAAGCTGCGCGCTCTTGAAGAGCGTCGTAAAGTTCTGCAGGTACAAACTGAAAATCTGCAGGCAGAGCGTAACTCTCGATCGAAATCCATTGGCCAGGCGAAAGCGCGCGGGGAAGATATTGAGCCATTACGCCTGGAAGTGAACAAGCTGGGTGAAGAACTGGATCAGGCAAAAGCTGAGCTGGACGTTCTTCAGGCCGAAATTCGTGATATCGCTCTGGCTATCCCGAACATTCCTGACGACAGCGTGCCTGTCGGCAAAGACGAGAACGACAACGTTGAAGTGAAACGCTGGGGCACGCCTCGCGAGTTCGACTTCGAGGTGCGCGATCACGTGACCCTGGGCGAAATGCATGCGGGTCTGGACTTTGCTGCCGCGGTTAAGCTGACCGGCTCTCGCTTCGTGGTAATGAAAGGCCAGATTGCCCATCTGCACCGCGCGCTGGCGCAGTTCATGCTTGATCTGCACACCGAGCAGCACGGCTACAGCGAAACCTACGTTCCGTATCTGGTTAACCACGATACGCTGTACGGTACGGGCCAGCTGCCGAAATTTGCCGGCGATCTGTTCCATACCCGTCCCCTGGACGAGGAAGCAGACAGCAGCAACTATGCGCTGATCCCAACGGCGGAAGTGCCGCTGACCAACCTTGTGCGTGACGAGATCATCGACGAAGACGATCTGCCAATCAAGCTGACGGCACACTCACCGTGCTTCCGTTCTGAAGCTGGTTCTTACGGTCGCGACACCCGTGGTCTGATCCGTATGCACCAGTTCGACAAAGTTGAAATGGTGCAGATCGTTCGTCCTGAAGATTCCATGGACGCGCTGGAAGAGATGACCGGCCACGCGGAAAAAGTGCTGGAGCTGCTGGGCCTGCCGTATCGCCGTATGGCGCTGTGCACCGGTGACATGGGCTTTGGTGCCTGCAAAACCTTCGACCTGGAAGTCTGGGTGCCTGCGCAGAACACCTACCGTGAAATCTCCTCCTGCTCTAACGTCTGGGATTTCCAGGCGCGCCGCATGCAGGCACGCTGCCGCAGCAAATCTGACAAGAAAACCCGTCTGGTTCATACCCTGAACGGTTCTGGTCTGGCTGTAGGCCGTACGCTGGTTGCGGTGCTGGAAAACTACCAGCAGGCAGATGGCCGTATCGAGATCCCTGAAGTGCTGCGTCCATATATGAAAGGCCAGCAGTACATCGGCTAATTCTTTGCCTTACAACAAAAAAGCGCCATCGGGCGCTTTTTTTATGCCTCTGAATTGACACGACGCAATACCCCCTCCCTCTAAAGTAGTAATACTCCTCCGAATGAAAGTCAGCATAAAACGCTGATAACAAAAAAATTCGTTATTTATAAAACTATATAGCGGTTCGTGCCGCCTCTCTTTTCTTTGTGAGCAACCAAAGTGAGTCTCTATGAAAATCAAAGCGCCTGAAGCGTTAATGGCTGCCGAGGTCACTCGCCGTGGGTTGATGAAAACCACGGCAATAGGCGGCCTGGCTGTAGCCAGCAGCGCCTTCACGCTCCCTTTTACCCGGCTGGCGTCGGCGGCGGATGCACTATCCTCAGCCGCAGCCCCGGAAAATGTGGTGTGGAGTGCGTGTACCGTAAACTGCGGTAGCCGTTGTCCGCTGCGTATGCATGTGGTGGATGGCGAAATTAAATATGTCGAAACCGACAATACCGGGGATGATAACTACGAAGGGTTACACCAGGTTCGCGCCTGCCTGCGCGGTCGCTCCATGCGTCGCCGCGTCTATAACCCGGATCGTCTGAAATACCCAATGAAACGTGTCGGTAAACGTGGGGAAGGGAAGTTCGAGCGCATTAGCTGGGACGAGGCCTACGATATTATCGCCACCAACATGCAGCGCCTGATTAAAGAGTACGGCAACGAATCCATTTACCTGAACTATGGCACCGGGACGCTGGGCGGCACGCTGACCCGCTCCTGGCCACCGGGTAAAACGCTGGTGGCGCGTCTGATGAACTGCTGCGGCGGTTATCTCAACCACTACGGCGACTACTCTTCCGCACAGATTGCCGCCGGCCTGAACTATACCTACGGCGGCTGGGCCGACGGCAACAGCCCGTCCGATATCGAAAACAGTAAACTGGTCGTCCTGTTCGGTAATAACCCGGGCGAAACGCGCATGAGCGGCGGTGGAGTGACGTACTACCTCGAACAGGCCCGCGCCAAATCCAATGCCCGCATGATCATCATCGATCCGCGCTATACCGACACCGGTGCCGGACGTGAAGACGAGTGGATCCCCATCCGTCCGGGTACCGATGCGGCATTGGTGTCAGCGCTGGCATGGGTGATGATCACCGAAAACCTCGTCGATCAGCCTTTCCTGGATAAATACTGCGTCGGTTATGACGAGAAAACGCTGCCAGCCAGTGCCCCTGCCAATGGTCACTACAAGGCGTATATTCTCGGCCAGGGGAGCGACGGCGTAGCGAAAACGCCCGAGTGGGCATCCACCATCACTGGGATCCCTGTGGAGCGTATTGTCCAGCTGGCGCGTGAGATTGGCTCAGCCAAACCGGCCTACATCAGCCAGGGTTGGGGACCGCAGCGTCATGCGAATGGCGAAATCGCCACCCGCGCTATCTCCATGCTTTCTATCCTGACCGGTAACGTCGGCATTCACGGGGGTAACACCGGTGCGCGCGAAGGTTCTTATGAAGTGCCGTTTGAGCGTATGCCGACGCTGGATAACCCGGTTAAGACCAGCATCTCCATGTTTATGTGGACGGATGCGATTGAACGTGGCCCGGAAATGACCGCCCTGCGCGACGGCGTGCGCGGTAAGGACAAGCTGGACGTGCCGATCAAAATGATCTGGAACTATGCCGGTAACTGCCTCATCAACCAGCACTCTGAAATCAACCGCACCCATGAGATCCTGCAGGACGATAAGAAGTGCGAGATGATTGTGGTGATCGACTGCCACATGACCTCCTCGGCGAAATACGCCGATATTCTGCTGCCGGACTGCACCGCCTCTGAGCAGATGGACTTCGCGCTGGATGCTTCCTGCGGGAACATGTCCTACGTGATCTTTACCGACCAGGCCATCAAGCCGCGCTTCGAGTGCAAAACTATCTATGAGATGACCTCCGAGCTGGCGAAACGTCTTGGTGTTGAGCAGCAGTTTACCGAGGGACGCACGCAGGAAGGATGGATGCGTCATCTGCACGAGCTCTCTCGTAAAGCGATTCCTGACCTGCCGGACTTCGACACCTTCCGCAAGCAGGGCATGTACAAGCAGCGTGACCCGGAAGGGCATCACGTCGCGTACAAAGCGTTCCGTGAAGATCCGCAGGCGAATCCGCTGACCACGCCGTCGGGCAAAATCGAAATCTACTCCGAAGAGCTGGCAAAAATCGCGTCTACCTGGGAGCTGCCGGAAGGGGACGTTATCGATCCGCTGCCGATCTATACACCGGGGTTCGAAAACTACAACGATCCGCTGACGGCGAAATTCCCGCTACAGCTGACCGGTTTCCACTATAAGGCGCGCGTGCACTCCACCTACGGCAACGTTGACGTACTGAAGGCTGCCTGCCGCCAGGAGGTGTGGATCAACCCGATGGATGCCAAAGCACGTGGTATCAGCAATGGGGATCGCGTGCGTATCTTTAACGGTCGCGGCGAGGTGCACATTGAAGCCAAAGTGACACCGCGCATGATGCCTGGCGTAGTGGCGCTGGGGGAAGGTGCCTGGTACAGCCCGGATGCCAATCGCATCGACCAGGCAGGCAGTATTAACGTCCTGACCACGCAGCGTCCATCGCCGCTGGCGAAAGGCAACCCGTCTCACACAAACCTTGTCCAGGTTGAAAAGGTTTAAGGAGTAACCGATGACAACCCAGTATGGATTTTTCATTGATTCCAGCCGTTGCACCGGGTGCAAAACCTGCGAGCTGGCTTGTAAAGATTACAAAGATCTCACCCCGGACGTGAGCTTCCGCCGTATTTACGAATACGCCGGAGGCGACTGGCAGGAAGACAACGGCGTCTGGCATCAGAACGTTTTTGCCTATTACCTGTCGATTGCCTGCAACCACTGTGAAGATCCGGCCTGCACCAAGGTCTGTCCGAGCGGGGCGATGCACAAGCGTGAAGACGGTTTTGTGGTGGTGGACGAAGATGTCTGCATCGGCTGTCGCTACTGCCATATGGCGTGCCCGTATGGCGCACCGCAGTACAACGCCGCCAAAGGTCATATGACCAAATGCGACGGTTGCCACACCCGCGTGGCGGATGGCAAAAAGCCGATTTGCGTCGAGTCCTGCCCGCTGCGCGCACTGGATTTTGGGCCGATTGAAGAGCTGCGTCAAAAACACGGCCAGCTTGCCGCCGTGGCACCGCTGCCGTCTGCGCACTTCACCAAGCCGAGTATTGTGATTAAACCTAACGCCAACAGCCGTCCTACAGGTGACACCACCGGCTATCTGGCAAACCCGAAGGAGGTGTGAGATGGGAAGTGGATGGCATGAATGGCCGCTGATGATCTTCACGGTCTTTGGGCAGTGCGTAGTGGGCGGTTTCATTGTTCTGGCGCTGGCGCTGTTAAAAGGGAATCTCAATGCCGAACAGCAGCAGCGTTTAGTGTTGAGTATGTTTGGCCTGTGGGTGCTGATGGGGATTGGATTTATTGCCTCTACGCTGCATCTGGGCTCACCGATGCGCGCGTTTAACTCTCTGAACCGCGTAGGCGCATCGTCGCTCAGTAACGAAATTGCCAGCGGGGCAATCTTCTTTGCCGTCGGCGGGCTGGGCTGGTTGCTGGCTGCGCTGAAGAAATTGCCTGCGGGCCTGCGCAGCCTGTGGCTGATCGTGACGATGGTGCTGGGCGTGGTGTTCGTGTGGATGATGGTGCGCGTCTATAACACCATCGATACCGTTCCAACCTGGTACAGCATCTGGACGCCGATGAGCTTCTTCCTGACGATGTTTATCGGCGGGCCGCTGCTGGGCTACCTGCTGCTGCGCGTGGCGGGGGTAGATGGCTGGGCAATGCGTTTGCTGCCCGCTGTCTCGCTGCTGGCGCTGGTGGTGAGTGCGATGGTCGCCCTGATGCAGGGGGCCGAACTGGCAACCATTCACAGCTCTATCCAGCAGGCTTCTGCGCTGGTGCCGGACTACGGATCGCTGATGGCCTGGCGTGTGGTGTTGCTGGCAGCTGCGCTGGTGTGCTGGATTGCCCCTCAGCTTAAAGGTTATCAGCCTGCACTGCCGCTCCTGTCACTGGCTTTTGTGCTGGTGCTGGCTGGGGAGTTAATTGGTCGCGGTGTGTTTTACGGCCTGCATATGACGGTCGGTATGGCTATCGCCAGCTAATTTCATTTTTCGTTATAAAAAGCCGGGACATAGCGCCCGGCTTTTTCTTTTTTCATTCATGAAATTTTTCGACTGTCGTTTTGTTTTAATTTCGGCCATTAATAAATAAAAACATATACATAATTAATATCTATAGCAGGCGTTGCATTAGCAGGATAAGTTTTTTAAATCGACGGAGAGCATATTGTGCGAGCCGGCTAAATCAGTGGATTGACTTTGTTTTTGCCAGTGGCATGATGCGCACGAAATCTGAACTTCCTCACGGTTTTTAATCCATGACCACCTATACCCGGCCAGTGCTCCTGTTGCTCTGTGGCCTGCTTCTGTTGACCCTGGCGATCGCAGTGTTAAATACGCTCGTCCCGCTGTGGCTTGCCCATGAAAACTTACCGACCTGGCAGGTGGGTATGGTTAGCTCGTCCTTTTTTACCGGGAACCTGCTGGGCACATTATTAACCGGTAGCCTGATTAAGCGCTTTGGCTTTAATCGCAGTTATTACCTGGCCTCGCTGATTTTTGCTGCCGGATGCGCCGGTCTGGGTCTGATGGTGGGCTTCTGGAGCTGGATGGCGTGGCGTTTTATCGCCGGTGTCGGCTGCGCGATGATTTGGGTGGTGGTTGAAAGCGCGCTGATGTGCAGCGGCACGTCCCGTAACCGCGGACGCCTGCTGGCGGCCTATATGATGGTTTACTACGTCGGTACCGTGCTGGGACAACTGATGGTCAGCAAACTGCCAACCGACCTGATGAGCGTGCTGCCGTGGGTAACAGGCATGGTGCTGGCTGCGATCCTGCCGCTGCTCTTTACGCGCATTGTGAATCAGAACAGCGAACATCAGGAAGCGACCCACGTCTGGCCAATGCTGAGACTGCGCCAGGCGCGTCTGGGGGTTAACGGCTGCATTATCTCCGGGATTGTACTGGGCTCGCTCTATGGATTGATGCCGCTCTATCTGAACCATCAGGGCGTCAGCGATTCCGGGATTGGTTTCTGGATGGCAGTGATGGTGAGTGCGGGTATTGTTGGACAGTGGCCGATTGGCCGTCTGGCGGACCGTTTTGGTCGCCTGCTGGTGCTACGCGTTCAGGTCTTCGTGGTGATCATGGGATGCCTTGCAATGCTCAGCAATGCCGCGATGGCGCCCGCGCTGTTTATTCTGGGTGCCGCAGGATTCACGCTCTATCCGGTTGCGATGGCCTGGGCCTGCGAGAAAGTTGAACATCACCAGTTAGTGGCAATGAACCAGGCGCTGTTATTAAGCTATACCATCGGCAGTTTGCTGGGACCGACGTTTACCGCCATGCTCATGCAAAATTACTCCGATAATTTACTGTTTATCATGATCGCCAGCGTCTCATTTATTTATCTCCTGATGCTGCTGCGCAAAGCGGGCGAGCATCCCACGCCTGTGGCTCATGCCTGATGATAAAAAAGCCTGTCGATGACAGGCTTTTTTGTCCCTGTCACATATAAGACTTTTACTCATTGTTTGTTTTTCGCGCCTGGCGATAATTCAAATGAGTTCTACCACTAAAAGGCAGCAATCATGTCTACACGTCGTTTTTCCACTACCGCACTTGCCGTAGTGTTGTCTTTAACGTTTGCAACGGCTCCGGTCATGGCTAATCCTGGAAACGGGAATGGCGGTGGTCACGGAAACAGTGGCGGACAGGGTAATAGCGGCAATCATGGTAATTCCGGTAACCATGGTAATAAACAAAATAGCGGTCAGGATAACCCAGGAAAATCGGAAAAGAGCTTTAAAAACAGCAAAGATGTCGGTAATGACGTCGACGCTCGCGTGAGCTTTGATCATGCCCGTCATCTGGCACTGAATTATGGCTTAACAGGCTATGACTCTCTGCCTCCGGGGATTGCGAAAAACCTCGCACGCGGTAAACCGCTTCCTCCGGGCATTGCGAAGAAAACCGTGCCAGCCTCTATGCTGGGACAACTTCCTTCCTACCCGGGATATGAATGGCGCGTGGTCGGGGACGATCTGGTCTTAATTGCGCTGAGTACGGCGATTGTGACCTCCGTAATTAACGGCGTCTTTAAGTAGAATATAAAAAGGCCCGGTTTTTACCGGGCCTTCTCTTTAATACATGACCTTGTGGCCATACTGCTCAAGAATACCTTTCACGCGTTCCATGGTCTCTTTTTTCGGCGGCTTCACACCATCAAGCTTGTACTCTTCGCCCATTGCCACCCATTTATGTTTACCCAGCTCGTGATAGGGCAGAAGCTCAATTTTCTCGACGTTGCCCATGTCGCGGGTAAATTCACCCAGGCGGTGCGCGGAGTCGTCATCATCTGACCAGCCGGGAACAACAACGTAGCGGATCCAGGTTTTAATGCCCTTGTCGGCAATGTATTTGGCAAATTCCAGCGTGCGGTGGTTTGAAACACCAACGAGGTTCTGGTGGATCTCATCGTTCATCTGTTTGAGATCGAGCATCACCAGATCGGTCACGTCGAGCAGTTCATCAATAACCGGATCGTAGCGGCGCACAAAGCCGTTGGTGTCGAGGCAGGTATGAATACCTTCTTTGCGGCAGGCGCGGAACCAGTCGCGGACAAACTCAGCCTGCAGGATGGCTTCACCGCCGGATGCCGTCACGCCACCGCCGGATGCGTTCATAAAGTGGCGATAGGTCACCACCTCTTTCATCAGATCTTCAACGGTAACTTCTTTACCGCCATGGGTATCCCAGGTGTCGCGGTTATGGCAGTACAGGCAGCGCATCAGGCAGCCCTGGAAAAAGGTAATAAAGCGGATACCTGGGCCATCGACGGTGCCACAGGATTCAAAGGAGTGAATGCGACCAATAATTGACATTGCGGTGATATCTCCGAATTTGGCCCATCCAGGGGCCTATGTAGGTGCACAGCTCAAAGGCTATGTCGAGTCTGTTTTGGCTGTTATCCATAGAGTATAGATAGCGGACAAAAGAGACTGAGGTGGAGAGGGTGCTAAAAAGGCCCCACTGACGTGGAGCCTTTATTGTACGCTTTTTAACGCGTGATTTCAGTCAATTCCACTTACATGGACTGAGTGAAAGTACGGGTGATAACGTCCTGCTGCTGTTCTTTCGTCAGGGAGTTAAAACGTACTGCGTAGCCAGATACGCGGATGGTCAGCTGAGGATATTTCTCAGGGTGTTCCATTGCGTCGAGCAGCATTTCACGGTTCATCACGTTCACGTTCAGGTGTTGACCACCTTCGATGGACGCTTCGTGGTGGAAGTAACCATCCATCAGACCCGCGAGGTTAGTTTTACGCACTTCGTCGTCTTTACCCAGCGCGTTTGGCACGATAGAGAAGGTGTAAGAGATACCATCTTTCGCGTAAGCAAACGGCAGTTTTGCAACGGAGGTCAGAGAGGCAACAGCACCTTTCTGGTCACGACCGTGCATTGGGTTAGCACCTGGGCCGAATGGCGCGCCAGCACGACGACCATCTGGGGTGTTACCGGTTTTCTTACCATACACAACGTTAGAGGTGATGGTCAGAACAGACTGAGTCGGGATAGCGTTACGATAGGTAGTGAGTTTCTGAATTTTCTTCATGAAACGTTCTACCAGGTCAACCGCCATGTCATCAACGCGAGCGTCGTTGTTACCAAACTGCGGATATTCGCCTTCGATTTCGAAGTCTACGGCCAGGCCGTCTTCGTCACGAATTGGTTTAACTTTCGCGTATTTGATTGCAGACAGGGAGTCAGCCGCAACGGACAAACCTGCGATACCACACGCCATGGTGCGAACCACGTCACGGTCGTGCAGCGCCATCAGAGAGGCTTCGTAGCTGTACTTGTCGTGCATGTAGTGGATAACGTTCAGCGCGGTCACGTACTGCTTAGCCAGCCAGTCCATGAAGTGATCCATGCGCTCCATGACTTCGTCATAGTTCAGCACGTCGCCTTTAATTGGCTCAGACTTAGGACCAACCTGCATTTTCAGTTTTTCATCAACGCCGCCGTTGATAGCGTACAGCATGGTTTTCGCCAGGTTAGCACGCGCACCGAAGAACTGCATTTGTTTACCAACAACCATTGGGCTTACGCAGCAAGCGATAGCGTAGTCATCGTTGTTGAAGTCAGGACGCATCAGGTCATCGTTCTCGTACTGCAGAGAAGAGGTGTCGATGGACACTTTAGCGGCGAATTTCTTGAAGTTCAGAGGCAGTTTTTCAGACCACAGAACGGTGATGTTCGGCTCCGGAGAAGGACCCATGGTGTACAGGGTGTTCAGGAAGCGGAAGCTGTTTTTGGTGACCAGCGTACGGCCGTCAACGCCCATACCACCGATAGATTCTGTTGCCCAGATTGGGTCACCAGAGAACAGCTCATCATATTCTGGGGTACGCAGGAAGCGAACCATACGCAGTTTCATGACCAGGTGGTCAATCATTTCCTGAGCGTCTTGCTCGGTGATTTTGCCTGCTTTCAGGTCACGTTCGATGTACGCATCCAGGAAGGTGGATACGCGACCGAAGGACATTGCTGCACCGTTCTGAGACTTAACCGCAGCCAGGTAGCCGAAGTAGGTCCACTGGATAGCTTCCTGAGCGTTGGTAGCAGGGCCAGAGATGTCGCAGCCATATTTAGCTGCCATTTCTTTGATCTGACCCAGCGCGCGGTGCTGTTCAGCGATCTCTTCACGCAGACGGATAGTCGCTTCCAGGTTTACGCCGTTTTCCAGGTCGGACTGCAGGGAAACGAACTGCGCGTATTTGTCTTTCATCAGGAAGTCGATACCGTACAGCGCAACGCGACGGTAGTCACCAATGATACGGCCACGGCCATACGCATCCGGCAGACCAGTCAGAACGCCAGATTTACGGCAGTTCAGAATGTCTTTGGTATAAACATCGAATACACCCTGGTTATGGGTTTTGCGGTATTCGGTGAAGATTTTTTTCAGCATTGGGTCCAGCTCGCGGTTATACGCTTTGCAGGAACCTTCAACCATTTTGATACCACCGAACGGGATGATTGCGCGTTTCAGTGGTGCTTCAGTCTGCAGACCAACGATTTTCTCAAGGGCTTTGTTGATGTAGCCAGCATCGTGAGAAGTGATGGTGGATGCAACGGAGGTGTCAAAATCAACTGGCGCATGAGTGCGGTTTTCCAGTTTAACGCCTTCCATTACGCTGTCCCACAGCTTGGTGGTTGCGTCAGTTGCACCAGCCAGGAAGGATTCGTCACCTTCATACGGGGTATAGTTTTTCTGAATGAAGTCACGGACGTTGACTTCATTCTGCCAGTCACCTTTCGCAAAACCTTCCCAGGCTGTGGCTAACTTTTCATTAAGCTCGGACATGTAACACCTACCTTCTTAAGTGGATTTTTTATTTACTGCCTGAGACAACCATTAATGATGGTCGCCGCCACGCAGGTAAATGACCCAGTATGTCAACCCAACTAACAGACCCCCACCGATAATGTTCCCGATAGTGACGGGGATCAGGTTATCAGTAATGAAATTCATAATAGTCAGGTGAGAGAAACTTTCCGGGGATGAACCAACTGCGGTCCAGAACTCCGGGCTTGCAAAGTTGCGGATAACAATCCCCATCGGGATCATGAACATATTCGCAATACTGTGCTCGAAGCCGCTGGCAACAAACATCGCAACCGGCAGAACCATAATCATGGCTTTATCCATCAGGCTACGACCAGAGTAGCTCATCCAGACCGCCAGGCAGACCATCAGGTTTGCGAGGATGCCGAGAGCAACGGCTTCGATAAATGTATGGTGCATTTTGTGGTCAGCAGTTTGCAGGACATTAAGCCCCCAGCCACCGTTGGCGGTCATATACTCGCCAGAGAGCCACATCAACAGAACAAAGAGCAGACAGCCAATCAGGTTACCAACGTAGACGTTAAGCCAGTTGCGCGCCAGTTGACCCCAGGTAATTCTTCCGCTGGCTTTCGCCACAACAATCAGCACCGTTGAGGTGAAGAGGTCGGCGCCGCAAATGACGCAGAGAATCAGACCCAGTGAGAAGCAAATGCCGCCAATCAGTTTGGCTATGCCGAAAGGCATTCCGGCAGTACCGGTGGTGGCGGTGATGTAGAAGACGAAAGCGATAGAGATGAACACACCGGCCGTGATCGCCAGATAGAACGTCTTCATCGGGTGTTTCGTTGCTTTATAGACACCCGCTTCTTCGGCAACTTTTGCCATCGCGGCGGGGAGTAAAAGATCAAAAGGGTTGTCAGCTTTCACACTAACTCTCTCTTTATTAAGTCGGCGACGAGATACTAACAAAGCATTATAGAAGAGAAATTGATATAGATCATATCTCGCCTGGCTTATAGGCCCGCAGTATGTATGGTTTTACAACAAATGCGGAGTAAGTATTTGATTATCCGTATAAAAATAAATTTTAAAAGTTATGAAAAGAGTTGAATTTTTTCCTTCGGCCCCCTTCGAAACAGTTAATTAATATGGAGTATTTAAAATAAAAAGTAACAATAAAGCCCGGCTAAATATTATTATATTTACCCATATTTAACTTTATTATTACAATCAACAATCATTGTCGAAAAAATAAAAAAAAAGGGGCAATGAAATTGCCCCGTAATATAGCCCAGACGATTGAATACGCCTACAGCCGTTAATGTTATATGCGCTTATTTTGACCAGTAAGCGGCTTTCGCCTTCTGCAATTTCTCATAGGCGTTAAGCAGAGACTGATGAGCCGGGAAGGCCTTCAGGTCGCTATCAACCGCCTGCAGACCGTAGAACGGCTCTTCACCGCTCAGCGCCGCGCTGGCGGCTTCAACCGCTTCTGCACCGTACATGCGCACGAAGGCGTTCAGATACTGCAATGGCTCGCGATCGTCTTCCTGCGCAAGCAGCAGCAGGGTTTGCAGGCAGCGATAGTAGTTGGTGCGCTCCGCAGAGAAGACCGACTGGTTAAACTCCATGGTCCATTCGGTCCAGGCCAGGGCCTGATCCAGATCGCCGCCCGCGAGGGCCAGCATCGCTTTCAGCTCACCGATACGCAGCGTGTACCAGCCGTTGTCCTTACCGGTCGCCAGACCCAGCAGTTCGCGCACGCGGGTGAAGTCATCGTGGCCTTCATCGTCCAGCTGGGCGATCAGGTTGAGATAATCTTCTTTTTCCCACTCGCTGCCCGGCAGGGAGAGTAGAGTCTCACGCAGGTGCGCGCCCATGCTGTTATTTGCGAGCCACAGATCTTCCGCCGGGTAGATATCGGACATGCCAGGTACGATGATACGGCATGCGTAAACGCCCAGGTGTTCGTAGTCGGCAATGTAGACTTCCTGATCTTCGGCGTTGAAGATCGCCATCAGCGTCGCGAACTCTTCTTCTGTGGTGCCGGCAAAGCTCCAGTCCACGAACGGATAGTCCGCGTCCTGTTTGAACATATCCCAGGAGATCAAACCGCTGGAGTCGATGAAGTGGGTTTCGAGGTTGGTGTGCTCGGCCACCTCTTCATCGTCAAACGTTGGCGGAGTGAATACGTCGAGATCTTTCAGGCTACGGCCCTGCAGCAGCTCGGTCACGGTACGTTCCAGCGCCACGCCGAAGTCAGGATGCGCGCCGAAGGAGGCGAAACAGGTGCCGTTCGTCGGGTTAAACAGCACGACGCAGATCACCGGATATTTACCCCCCAGCGAGCCGTCATACGCAAAGATTGGGAAACCTTCCGCTTCCAGTTTCGCGATGGATTCCACCACGCCCGGGTAACGCGCCAGCACGTCCGCCGGGATCTCCGGCAGGCTGATGGATTCAGCGATGATGCGGTTTTTAATATGGCGTTCGAACACTTCAGACAGACCCTGTACGCGCGCTTCATTACGGGTATTACCCGCGGACATGCCGTTGGATACATACAGGTTGCCGACGATATTCATCGGAATATACACGGTTTGCTCGTCAGACTGACGGGTGAACGGCAGGGCGCAGATCCCACGCTCTTCATTGCCAGACTGGAGATCGATCAGCATGCTGGCAGTCAGTTCGTTTTCCGGATCGTAGAACGCGCGCAGACGGGCGTCCAGAATGCCTTCCGGCAGTTCGTCGTCTTCGGGAAGCGGGAACCATTTTTCGTTCGGATAGTGAACGAACGGGCCGTTGGCGATGGTTTCGCCCAGCCAGAAATCGGCGAAGAAATAGTTGGTGGACAGACGCTCAAAATACTCACCCAGCGCAGAAGCCAGCGCCGCTTTTTTGGTTGCGCCTTTACCGTTGGTAAAGCACAGCGCGCAGTCTTTGTCGCGAATATGCACGGACCAGACGTGAGGCACCGGGTTCAGCCAGGAGGCTTCTTCGATGTTAAAGCCCAGGTCGGTCAGTTTCTGCTGGAAGCGAGCGATGGAATCTTCCAGAGCGGCGTCTTTGCCGGGGATAAACGTTTGAGTCATGGCGTTCACTTTTATCGTACGTAAAGCGCGCAATGATACGGGTTTTGCGTGACGGGTGCTATCTCCGGCGAAAATAAATGGCTGGGCTATGCTTAGTAGCAGTAACTGACTGTTAAGGCATACAAAAATGAAAGCATTTGATCTCCAGCGGATGGCGTTTGATAAAGTTCCACCTGAATTTCTGGGCGAAGTGGCGCTGCGCAGCCTGTACACTTTCGTGCTCGTCTTCCTGTTTCTCAAAATTACCGGCCGTCGCGGCGTTCGGCAGATGTCACTGTTTGAGGTGCTGATCATTCTGACGCTGGGCTCGGCCGCAGGGGACGTCGCCTTTTATGACGATGTGCCGATGGTGCCGGTGTTTATCGTTTTTGTTTCCCTCGCCTTGCTCTACCGTCTGGTCATGTGGCTGATGTCAAAAAGCGAAAAGCTGGAGGATCTTCTGGAAGGGAAGCCGGTTGTAATTGTGAAAGACGGGCAGCTGGCATGGGAAAATGTGCAAAGCGCCAATATGACCGAGTTTGAGTTCTTTATGGAGCTGCGTTTGAATAGCGTTGAACAGCTCGGGCAGGTGCGGCTGGCGATCATGGAAACCAATGGGCAAATCAGCGTCTACTACTATGCTGACGACGACGTTAAGCCCGGCCTGTGTATCCTGCCGGATATGTTAGTAGAACGGTTCAGGGTGGTACCTGAAACCGGGGAGTATGCATGTATAAAATGTAGTCATGTGGTGGGGATGCATGCGGGCGATCATCAATTATGCCCGCGTTGTGCAAATCCGGAATGGACAAAGGTTAGCCGGGCTAAACGCCTCGTCTGACAGCGATTTTGTCGGTTTTGTCACGACGAGGCGGCAGATTGTATTGTGTGACGAAGGGCACATTTCCCCGGTCATAAGTTTTAGACATTGCGGCGCGTGTCACTGAATGATAAAACCGATATCCACAGTTATATCTTATGGCTTTTAGCGTGGTGAGGGGAAATGGCTCAAGTCTTTAATTTCAGTTCAGGTCCGGCAATGTTACCGGCAGACGTGCTCAAACAGGCTCAACAGGAGCTGTGTGACTGGAACGGTCTGGGTACGTCGGTGATGGAAATCAGCCACCGGGGTAAAGAGTTTATTCAGGTGGCGGAAGAGGCAGAAAAGGATTTTCGCGATCTGCTGAACATTCCCTCGAACTACAAAGTTTTGTTCTGCCACGGCGGTGGACGCGGCCAGTTTGCGGGCATCCCACTGAATCTGCTGGGTGACAAAACCACCGCTGATTACGTTGATGCGGGCTACTGGGCGGCCAGTGCGGTCAAAGAAGCGCACAAATACTGCACGCCGAATGTGATCGATGCCAAAGTGACCGTTGACGGTCTGCGTGGCGTGAAGCCGATGAGCGAGTGGCAACTTTCCCATGATGCGGCTTATCTGCACTACTGCCCGAATGAAACCATCGACGGCATCGCCATTCATGAAGAGCCAAACTTTGGGGATAACGTGGTTGTTACCGCGGACTTCTCTTCGACCATCCTTTCCATGCCGTTGGATGTGAGCCGTTATGGCGTGATCTATGCGGGCGCACAGAAAAACATCGGTCCTGCGGGTCTGACTATCGTTATCGTGCGTGAAGACCTGCTGGGGAAAGCCCATAAGTCTTGCCCGTCAATTCTGGATTACACCGTCCTGAACGACAACGATTCCATGTTCAACACCCCACCGACGTTTGCCTGGTACCTCTCCGGCCTGGTCTTCAAATGGCTGAAGCAAAACGGCGGCGTGGCGCAGATGGACAAAGTTAATCAGCAAAAAGCCGAACTGCTGTACGGCGTCATCGACAAGAGCGATTTCTACCGTAACGATGTGGCGAAAGCGAACCGTTCCCGCATGAACGTGCCGTTCCAGCTGGCGGACAGCAACCTGGATAAGGTGTTCCTGGAAGAGTCCTTCGCGGCAGGCCTGCATGCGTTGAAAGGTCACCGCGTCGTTGGCGGCATGCGTGCCTCCATTTATAACGCGATGCCGCTGGAAGGCGTTAAAGCCCTGACGGATTTCATGATCGACTTCGAACGTCGTCACGGTTAATGTGCTGTTTTTCACCCCCGCAGCGTCCCTGCGGGGTTTTTATTATGTTGAGTTGAGAGTTTAGTTTTCATGGAATCCCTGACGTTACAACCTATCGCGCGGGTAGATGGCACCATCAATCTGCCTGGTTCAAAAAGTGTCTCGAACCGCGCTCTGCTGCTGGCAGCTCTGGCAAACGGCACCACCGTCCTCACTAATCTGCTGGACAGCGATGACGTGCGCCATATGCTCAATGCACTGAAAGCGTTGGGCGTTCAGTACGCGCTGTCTGACGATCGTACCCGTTGTGAAGTCACCGGTAACGGCGGCGCGTTACATTCTGCTGAAGCGCTGGAGCTTTTCCTGGGTAACGCCGGTACCGCGATGCGTCCTCTGGCCGCTGCGCTGTGTCTGGGGAGTAACGATATTGTGCTGACCGGTGAGCCGCGAATGAAAGAGCGTCCGATCGGCCATCTGGTGGATGCCCTGCGTCAGGGCGGCGCGCAGATTGATTATCTTGAGCAGGAAAATTACCCGCCCCTGCGTCTGCGCGGGGGATTCACTGGCGGTAATGTTGAGGTTGACGGTAGCGTTTCCAGCCAGTTCCTGACGGCACTGCTGATGACCGCACCGCTGGCACCACAGGACACCGTCATCAGCATTAAAGGCGACCTGGTTTCTAAGCCGTACATTGATATCACCCTGCACCTGATGAACACCTTTGGTGTTGAGGTGGAAAACCAGTCTTATCAGCGTTTCGTGGTGCGCGGAGCGCAGCAGTATCAGTCCCCGGGCCACTACCTGGTTGAAGGCGATGCTTCATCCGCCTCCTATTTCCTTGCCGCAGGCGCGATTAAAGGCGGTACGGTTAAAGTGACGGGCATTGGCCGCAATAGCGTGCAGGGCGATATCCGTTTTGCTGACGTGCTGGAAAAAATGGGAGCGGTAGTTACCTGGGGGGATGATTTCATCGCCTGTACGCACGGCGAGCTGAACGCCATTGATATGGACATGAACCATATCCCGGATGCGGCAATGACCATTGCAACAGCGGCGCTGTTTGCCAAAGGCACCACCACGCTGCGTAATATCTACAACTGGCGCGTAAAAGAGACGGACCGCCTGTTCGCGATGGCGACCGAGCTGCGTAAGGTCGGTGCAGAGGTGGAAGAGGGCGAAGACTACATTCGCGTGACCCCGCCGGCAAAACTGCAGTTTGCGGAAATCGGCACCTATAACGATCACCGTATGGCGATGTGCTTCTCGCTGGTGGCGCTGTCCGACACGCCTGTGACCATTCTTGACCCGAAATGTACGGCGAAAACCTTCCCGGACTACTTCGAGCAGCTGGCGCGCATTAGCACCCTGGCATAATGGATACTTGCCGCATCACCCGATGCGGCATTTCCTTACGCTTCCTGACGATCTTTCCCGCTCATTTCTTCTACACTCTGCTTCAATCATTCCGTAATTTGCACGCAAAGGTAACAGTTGCGCACGTTGACGCGTATAATGCGCGGCGTTCATGTAAACGGTATGCCTTGTTTAAGGAGAAAAAGATGACGGCAGTTGCCCCGGTAATCACCATTGATGGGCCGAGTGGTGCAGGGAAAGGTACTCTGTGCAAAGCGATGGCGGAAGCATTGCAATGGCATCTTTTAGATTCGGGAGCAATCTATCGCGTGCTGGCTCTGGCTGCGCTGCACCATCATGTGGATGTGGCGTCTGAAGAGGCGCTGGTACCGCTGGCTGCGCATCTGGATGTGCGTTTTGTTTCCACCGATGGCAACCTGGAAGTGATCCTGGAAGGGGAAGACGTGAGCGGCGAAATCCGCACCCAGGACGTAGCGAATGCGGCATCGCAGGTGGCGGCTTTCCCACGCGTACGCGAGGCGCTGTTACGCCGCCAGCGTGCGTTCCGTGAGGCGCCGGGCCTGATTGCTGACGGGCGCGATATGGGAACGGTGGTCTTCCCTGATGCGCCAGTAAAAATCTTCCTTGACGCCTCTTCTGAAGAGCGTGCCCAGCGCCGCATGCTTCAGTTGCAGGAAAAGGGGTTTAGTGTTAACTTTGATCGCCTTTTATCCGAGATAAAAGAGCGCGATGACCGCGATCGTAACCGCGCCGTCGCACCACTTGTTCCTGCAGAAGATGCATTAGTTCTGGATTCAACCAGTTTAACTATTGAGCAAGTGATTGAAAAAGCGCTACAATATGCGCGCCAAAAACTGGCACTCGCGTAATCGCGACCGATTTAGCAGTACCCCCGCTGCAATGGATTGACGGCGGGTATGTGAAACAACCCCATCCGGCACGGAGCCAGGTGGACGTTAATATTAACCTGAAGATTAAACATGACTGAATCTTTTGCTCAACTGTTTGAAGAATCCTTAAAAGAAATCGAAACCCGTCCGGGTTCCATCGTTCGTGGTGTTGTTGTTGCTATCGACAAAGACGTAGTACTGGTTGACGCCGGTCTGAAATCTGAGTCCGCCATTCCGGCTGAGCAGTTCAAAAACGCCCAGGGCGAGCTGGAAATCCAGGTTGGTGACGAAGTTGACGTTGCTCTGGACGCAGTAGAAGACGGCTTCGGCGAAACCCTGCTGTCTCGTGAGAAAGCTAAACGTCACGAAGCATGGATCACGCTGGAGAAAGCTTACGAAGAAGCTGAAACTGTGGTCGGTGTTATCAACGGCAAAGTTAAAGGTGGCTTCACTGTTGAGCTGAATGGTATTCGTGCGTTCCTGCCAGGTTCACTGGTAGACGTTCGTCCAGTCCGTGACACCCTGCACCTCGAAGGCAAAGAGCTTGAGTTCAAAGTAATCAAGCTGGACCAGAAGCGTAACAACGTTGTTGTTTCCCGTCGTGCCGTTATCGAATCCGAAAACAGCGCAGAACGCGATCAGCTGCTGGAAAACCTGCAGGAAGGCATGGAAGTCAAAGGTATCGTTAAGAACCTCACTGACTACGGCGCATTCGTTGACCTGGGCGGCGTTGATGGCCTGCTGCACATCACCGACATGGCGTGGAAACGCGTTAAGCACCCAAGCGAAATCGTGAACGTGGGCGACGAAATCACTGTTAAAGTGCTGAAGTTCGACCGCGAGCGTACTCGTGTATCCCTCGGCCTGAAACAGCTGGGCGAAGATCCATGGGTAGCTATCGCTAAGCGTTACCCAGAAGGTACTAAACTGACTGGTCGCGTAACCAACCTGACCGACTACGGCTGCTTCGTTGAAATCGAAGAAGGCGTTGAAGGCCTGGTGCACGTTTCCGAAATGGACTGGACCAACAAAAACATCCACCCATCCAAAGTTGTTAACGTTGGTGATGTAGTGGAAGTGATGGTTCTGGATATCGACGAAGAACGTCGTCGTATCTCCCTGGGCCTGAAGCAGTGCAAAAACAACCCATGGCAGCAGTTCGCGGAAACCCACAACAAGGGCGACCGTGTTGAAGGTAAAATCAAGTCTATTACTGACTTCGGTATCTTCATCGGCCTGGACGGCGGCATCGATGGCCTGGTTCACCTGTCTGACATCTCCTGGAACGTTGCAGGCGAAGAAGCAGTTCGTGAATACAAAAAAGGCGACGAAATCGCAGCGGTTGTTCTGCAGGTTGACGCAGAGCGTGAGCGTATCTCCCTGGGCGTTAAACAGCTCGCAGAAGATCCGTTCAACAACTGGGTTGCACTGAACAAGAAAGGCGCAATCGTAAACGGTAAAGTGACTGCAGTTGACGCTAAAGGCGCAACCGTAGAACTGGCTGACGGCGTTGAAGGCTACCTGCGCGCTTCTGAAGCTTCACGTGACCGCGTTGAAGATGCGACTCTGGTTCTGAACGTAGGCGACGACGTTGAAGCTAAGTTCACCGGTGTTGACCGTAAGAACCGTGCAATCAGCCTGTCTGTTCGTGCTAAAGACGAAGCTGATGAGAAAGATGCAATCGCAACTGTTAACAAACAGGAAGATGCAAACTTCTCTAACAACGCAATGGCTGAAGCTTTCAAAGCAGCTAAAGGCGAGTAATATCAGGTTCTCAGCATCATTTGAGCTGTAACGCATTTACAGCGCGAAGGATGAGGAGCAAACTTGACAGATTGCAGGATTCGTCCTGTAATCAATAACAAAGGGCGGCTACGGCCGCCCTTGTTTAATGAGCTGTTAAGCTAATTGGTTTGAAAGGAACCGGAGGAATCATGACCAAGTCAGAATTGATTGAAAGACTTGCCAGTCAGCAACCGCATATCCCTGCCAAGGCAGTGGAAGATGCCGTAAAAGAGATGCTGGAGCATATGGCCTCCACTCTTGCCCAGGGCGAGCGCATTGAAATCCGCGGTTTCGGTAGTTTTTCTCTGCACTATCGTGCTCCACGTACCGGGCGTAACCCGAAAACTGGCGATAAAGTCGAGCTGGAAGGTAAGTACGTTCCACACTTTAAGCCGGGTAAAGAACTGCGCGATCGCGCCAATATTTACGGTAACTGAGTTTAGCCAGCGGGTTAAACTGGGTTCGAAAGAAAGCACCTGCGGGTGCTTTTTTTGTCTCCGTCGCTTTCATTCTGAAGGTGTCTCGCATTTTCAGTTGCGATTGCTGCAACGCGCTAAAAACCTTGCAGCGCTTGCTGTAGATTGCATTTTTCACACCTGACACCCCGCTCGACCTGCCCGCATACTGCCACCCTGAAACAGGGAGGTAGCAATGGGAATTCCCGCTTTAGGTATATGCGCCATTCTGGCAATAGCCCCGTTACTTTGGTTACCTGAACTGCCATCGCGCTATACCGTGTGGATAATGATAGCTGGTGGGGGCGTGCTGGCCGCACGGCAAAGCAATCGACTGAAGTATACAGGCATCACGCTGTTATTTTGTGTGTGGGGTGTTCTGGCCGCGAAGGAGAGCGTCTGGCCGATGCAGCATTTAACCACCGGTGCTGTGCAGGCTGAGGTAGAGATCACCGCCACCGATGGCGCAACTCAGCATCAGGGAAACATTCTCCGCGTCGATGGTCAACGCTGGTGGGGCTCTACTGGCGTTACGCTGTATGGCAATTATCTGCCGCAGGAAGCGTGTCCCGGTCAGCGCTGGGCGATGACGCTCAGGCTCAGGCCTGCACATGGCGAACTGAATGACGGAGGGTATGATCCACAGCGCAGCGCTATTGCCCGCCATCAAACGCTGAGCGGGCGCTTCACCCATGCGGAACTCGTCGACGGGCGCTGCAGCCTGCGCGCACAATATCTGACGTCGCTGCAAAACCGACTTTCCGCTTATCGCTGGAGCGCGGTTATTCTCGGGCTGGGGATGGGGGAGCGTCTGAATGTATCCCGGGAAGTAAAAGACCTGATGCGTGAAACCGGCACGCTGCATTTGATGGCGATTTCGGGACTGCATATCGCGCTGGCGGCCTCCATCGTCTGGTTGCTTGCCCGTGGGATCCAGTTTTTATTACCCTGCCACCGGGTTAACTGGCGCATGCCTCTGCTGGCTGGGGTATTCTTTGCCGCTTTCTACGCCTGGCTGACCGGATTGCAACCTCCTGCGCTCCGAACGGTGATTGCCCTCGCTGTACTGGCGGCGCTGCGGATCGGCGCCAGGCAATGGTCTCCCTGGCAGGTATGGATCTGCTGTGTCGCGGCGATCCTGGTAAGCGATCCCTTAGCCATACTTTCGCAGAGTCTTCTTCTGTCTGCATTTGCCGTCGCCGCGCTGATTTTCTGGTTTCAGTGGTTGCCTCTTCCCCACTGGCAGTGGGCTCGCCGGATACGTCCGCTGCTGAACCTGATCTATCTGCAGGCTGGCATGTTACTCCTTCTCATGCCGCTACAGGTTCTGATTTTCCATGGCTTCAGTATTTCCTCTCTGGTCGCCAATCTCTTTGCCGTTCCGCTGGTGACGTTTGTCTGCGTTCCGCTGATTTTGCTCGGCATGCTGCTCCATCTGCTGCCACTGACGGGGCTGGAAAGCGCCATCTGGTATGCAGCCGATACGTCACTTTCGGGGCTATTCTGGCTGCTGATGCGCCTGCCTGACGGCTGGCAGGGTATTGATCAACGCTGGCAGTACATGACGTTACTGCCCTGGCTTATCCTCATCGGCTGGCGTCTCCGCGCCTGGAAAACTGTTCCTGCCGTTTGTCTGGCTGGCAGTGTCTTACTGGCATTCCCACTCTGGCGAACGGTGAAAAACGACGCCTGGACGCTGCATATGCTGGACGTGGGGCAGGGGCTGGCAATGGTCATTGAACGGCAGGGAAAAGCCATTCTTTATGATACTGGGCTTGCCTGGCCGGGCGGGGATAGTGCGCAGCGGTTAATTATTCCGTGGCTGCGCTGGCATCACCTGAGGCCGGAAGGCGTTATTCTCAGCCATGAGCATCTCGATCACGCGGGAGGTCTCGCATCGCTGCAAAAAGCGTGGCCTGAAATGTGGGTGAGAAGCCCGTTGCGCGTGGCGGAACATCGTCCCTGTTTTCGCGGGCAAAAATGGCGTTGGCAGGGGTTAACCTTCACCGTTCACTGGCCTCCTGAGAATTATCCTGCTCGGGGAAATAACCGTTCCTGTGTGGTAAAAATTGACGACGGTGAGCAAAGTGTTCTGCTGACGGGAGACATTGAAGCGCAAGCAGAACAGGCTATGCTTAGCCATTACTGGCAGCATCTGACGGCCACCCTCATACAGGTACCTCATCACGGCAGCAATACCTCTTCGTCATTGCCGCTGGTGCAGCGGGTGGAGGGAGAGATCGCTCTGGATTCTGCGGCTCGCTATAACGCATGGCGATTTCCGTCGGCTAAAGTGGTCCGGCGCTATCGAAAAGAAGGGTATATCTGGCACGATACCCCCCATGCCGGACAAATATCGGTGACATTCTCGCAACATCACTGGCAAATCCGGCGCGTGCGGGAGCAATTTTTACCGCCCTGGTATCATCAGTGGTTTGGCGCGCCCGTAGATAACGGGTAGAATATGCGGCTATTTCAACAAATGCTGGTTTTTTGAATGCATAACGACAAAGATCTCTCCACGTGGCAAACCTTCCGCCGACTCTGGCCGATGATTGCACCCTTTAAAGCAGGCTTGATCGTGGCGGGTGTAGCGTTAATCCTCAACGCAGCCAGCGATACTTTTATGTTATCGCTCCTCAAACCGTTACTGGACGACGGTTTTGGTAAAACGGATCGCTCAGTGTTGCTATGGATGCCTCTGGTGGTTATCGGTCTGATGATCTTACGCGGTATCACCAGCTATATCTCCAGCTACTGCATCTCCTGGGTTTCAGGGAAAGTGGTTATGACCATGCGCCGTCGTCTGTTCAGCCACATGATGGGTATGCCGGTCTCGTTCTTTGACAAGCAGTCTACCGGGACGCTGCTGTCTCGTATTACCTATGACTCAGAGCAGGTAGCCTCCTCGTCCTCAAGCGCACTGATTACCGTTGTGCGTGAGGGCGCGTCGATCATCGGCCTGTTCGCGATGATGTTCTACTACAGCTGGCAGCTGTCGATCATCCTTATCGTTCTGGCACCGATAGTTTCTATTGCTATCCGCGTCGTCTCAAAGCGCTTCCGCAATATCAGTAAGAATATGCAGAACACCATGGGGCAGGTGACGACCAGCGCAGAGCAGATGCTGAAAGGGCATAAAGAAGTGCTGATCTTCGGTGGCCAGGAAGTTGAAACCAAACGCTTTGATAAGGTCAGCAATAAAATGCGTCTGCAGGGGATGAAAATGGTCTCGGCCTCTTCCATCTCTGACCCGATCATTCAGCTGATTGCATCCCTGGCGCTGGCGTTCGTTCTCTATGCTGCAAGCTTCCCAAGCGTGATGGAGACGCTGACGGCGGGTACCATCACCGTGGTCTTCTCCTCGATGATTGCCCTGATGCGTCCGCTGAAATCACTGACCAACGTGAACGCCCAGTTCCAGCGCGGGATGGCCGCCTGTCAGACGCTGTTCAGCATTCTGGATTCCGAACAGGAAAAAGACGAAGGTACACGCGAGATTGAGCGTGCCCGTGGCGACGTAGAGTTCCGCAACGTGACCTTCACCTATCCTGGCCGTGAAATCCCCGCGCTGCGTAATATCAACCTGTCTATTCCGGCGGGTAAAACCGTTGCGCTGGTGGGCCGTTCCGGCTCCGGTAAGTCGACCATTGCCAGCCTGATCACCCGTTTCTATGATATTAACGAAGGTGAGATCCTGCTGGATGGTCACGACCTGCGGGAGTACACCCTGCAGTCGCTGCGTAACCAGGTGGCGCTGGTTTCTCAGAACGTACATCTGTTCAACGATACGGTCGCCAACAACATTGCTTATGCGCGCACTGACGAGTACAGCCGTGAGCAGATTGAGAACGCCGCGCGTATGGCGTATGCAATGGACTTTATCAACAAGATGGATAACGGTCTGGATACGATCATCGGTGAAAACGGGGTACTGCTCTCCGGTGGTCAACGCCAGCGTATCGCCATTGCGCGCGCGCTGCTGCGCGATAGCCCGATTTTAATCCTGGACGAAGCAACCTCTGCGCTGGATACGGAATCTGAACGTGCCATTCAGTCGGCGCTGGATGAGCTGCAAAAGAACCGTACCTCCCTGGTGATTGCGCACCGCCTGTCCACTATCGAGCAGGCAGATGAGATCGTTGTGGTTGAGGACGGCATCATTGTTGAACGCGGAAGCCATGCCGATCTGCTGGAACACCGCGGCGTTTATGCCCAGCTTCACAAAATGCAGTTCGGCGAATGATTGCACGCATCTGGTCCGGTGAATCTCCGCTGTGGCTGCTGCTTTTGCCGCTCTCCTGGCTGTACGGCCTGGTGAGCGGCTGCATTCGTTTGCTTTACCGTCTGGGGCTCAGGCGTGCCTGGCGCGCGCCGGTTCCGGTAGTCGTGGTGGGTAACCTCACTGCGGGTGGCAACGGCAAAACGCCGGTGGTGATCTGGCTGGTGGAGCAACTGCAAAAGCGCGGTATCCGCCCCGGCGTGGTGTCGCGTGGTTACGGTGGTAAAGCGGCGCATTATCCATTGCTGCTCACGGCGGAAACCTCGACCGCCGAAGCCGGTGATGAACCGGTATTGATTTTCCAGCGTACCGGCGCGCCGGTTGCCGTCTCACCGGTGCGCAGCGATGCCGTTCAGGCACTGCTTGCCGAACACGCGGTGCAAATCATTATCACTGACGATGGTCTGCAGCATTACGCCCTGGCGCGTGATAAAGAGATTGTGGTCATCGATGGCATTCGCCGTTTCGGGAACGGCTGGTGGTTGCCCGCCGGCCCCATGCGCGAACGTGCTTCGCGTCTGAAATCTGTTGATGCGGTGATTGTTAACGGCGGTGAGGCAAAAGCGGGTGAAATCCCCATGCGCCTGCAGCCGGGTCTGGCGATCAACCTGGTGACGGGGGAACGCCGGTCGGTTGCTGAGCTGCCTTCACTGGTGGCGATGGCGGGGATTGGTCATCCGCCGCGCTTCTTCGCGACGCTGGAGCAATGTGGTGCCCGGCTTGAAAAACGCGTTCCGCTGGCTGACCATCAGGCGCTGGTGGCAGGGCAGGTAGACGCCCTGACCGCATCCGGGCAGTCGCTGATCATGACCGAAAAAGATGCGGTTAAATGCCGTGCCTTTGCGAAAGATAACTGGTGGTATCTGCCGGTTGACGCTGAACTCAGCGGCGAACAGCCGGAACAATTGCTCAAGGAACTGATTGCGTTGGTGCAGTAGAGGCTTACGCGGTTCTGGTGGCGCTTTGACTGACAGGAAAACGCATGTCTTTACCGCAACTCTCGCTTTCAGCCGCACGTAATTTACATCTTGCCGCGCAGGGGCTGCTCAAAAAGCCCCGCCGCCGCGCGCAGCCTGCCGATATCCTCTCTACCGTCCAGCGCATGTCGCTGCTTCAAATCGACACCATTAACATAGTGGCCCGTAGCCCTTATCTGGTGCTCTTTAGCCGTCTGGGAAGTTATCCCTCACAGTGGCTGGATGAGGCGCTCTGCAAAGGGGAGCTTATGGAGTACTGGGCGCACGAAGCCTGCTTCCTGCCCCGCAGCGATTTTGCCCTGGTCCGCCACCGTATGCTTGCACCGGAAAAGATGGGCTGGAAATACCGGCAAGCGTGGATGGAGGAACATGAGGCCGAAATAGAGCAGCTTATCAGCCATATTCGGGAAAACGGCCCCGTTCGCTCCGCCGATTTTGAACATCCGCGCAAAGGCACAAGCGGCTGGTGGGAATGGAAGCCGCACAAGCGTCATCTTGAAGGGTTGTTCACGTCAGGCAAAGTCATGGTGATTGAGCGGCGTAATTTTCAGCGCGTCTACGACCTGACGCATCGCGTGATGCCCCACTGGGACGACGAGCGGGATCTGCTTACCCAGGAGGCGGCCGAGGCCATCATGCTGGAAAACAGCGCCCGCAGCCTGGGCATTTTCCGTCCACAATGGCTGGCAGACTATTATCGCCTCCGTCAGCCTGCGCTGAAGCCTCTGCTGGAGGTGTGGCAGCGCGAACAGCGAGTTATTCCCGTTATGGTGGAAACGCTGGGAGAAATGTGGCTGCATGCGGATCTTCTCCCTCTGCTGCCCGAGGCTCTGGAGGGCAAACTCCGGGCGACCCACAGCGCAGTATTGTCACCTTTCGATCCGGTCGTCTGGGACAGAAAACGCGCTGAGCAGCTGTTCGATTTTAGCTACCGGCTGGAATGTTATACCCCGGCGCCAAAGCGGCAGTACGGCTACTTTGTCTTACCGCTGCTGCACAAGGGGCAACTGGTCGGGCGCATGGACGCCAAAATGCATCGCAAGACCGGCACGCTGGAAATCATTGCGCTTTATCTGGAAGAGGGCGTCAGGGTGACGGCGAGCCTGGAAAAAGGGTTGACGTCCGCCATGAGCGAGTTCGCGCGCTGGCAAGGGGCTCGCGACGTGACGCTTGGCCGGGTACCTGACGGACTGTTTACAACCTGTCGAAGTGGCTGGGAAACAGGCACGCCCTGAAAAGGGAATGTGTTAAGCTTTAACGATTACCCATACGGAGGAACTATGGATCACCGTTTACTTGAAATTATTGCCTGCCCGGTATGCAACGGCAAACTCTACTACAGCCAGGACAAACAGGAGCTGATCTGCAAGCTGGACAGCCTGGCTTTCCCGCTGCGTGACGGCATTCCGGTACTGCTGGAAAATGAAGCCCGCTCCCTGGTGGCAGAAGAGAGCAAACCATGAGTTTTGTTGTCATTATTCCTGCGCGTTACGCCTCAACCCGTCTGCCGGGTAAACCGCTGGTGGATATCAACGGCAAGCCGATGATTGTCCATGTTCTTGAGCGTGCGCGTGAATCCGGTGCCGATCGCGTGATTGTTGCTACCGATCATCCTGACGTCGCCCGTGCGGTTGAGGCGGCAGGCGGTGAAGTATGCATGACCCGCGCCGATCACCAGTCCGGCACCGAGCGTCTGGCGGAAGTGGTTGAGAAATGTGGTTTCAGTGACGATACGGTCATCGTAAACGTGCAGGGCGACGAGCCGATGATCCCGGCGGTGATTATCCGTCAGGTGGCAGAAAACCTGGCGCAGCGTCAGGTTGGTATGGCGACGCTCGCAGTGCCTATTCACCACGCTGAAGAGGCATTCAATCCGAATGCGGTGAAGGTGGTGATGGATGCCGAAGGCTATGCGCTTTATTTCTCCCGGGCTACGATTCCCTGGGATCGCGATCGCTTTGCGCTCTCTAAAGAGACCATCGGCGATTCCTTCCTGCGTCATATTGGGATTTACGGCTATCGCGCCGGCTTTATTCGCAGGTATGTTACCTGGGCGCCGAGCCCGCTGGAGCATATCGAAATGCTGGAGCAGCTTCGCGTGCTCTGGTATGGCGAGAAAATTCACGTTGCCGTTGCCAGCCAGGTGCCCGGTACGGGCGTTGACACACTGGAAGATCTTGAGCGCGTTCGCGCCGAGTTGCGCTAATACCGCCTGCATCCCTCCTTCTGGAGGGATGTTCTCTCCCCCGTTATTTTTGCCTTTCTTTACCCTAATTGATCTCTTCCGGGTGACATCTGCACTCCGGGCGCTCATTATAAAAGCAGTAGTCTTGATGGGGGTAATCTCATATGGAACAGCTGCGTGCCGAACTTAGCCATCTGCTGGGTGAGAAATTAAGCCGGGTCGAATGCGTGAGTGAAAAGGCTGATACCGCGCTCTGGTCGTTGTATGACAGCCAGGGCAACCCGATGCCGCTGATGGCTCGAAGTTTCTCGTCGCCGGGCGTTGCCAGGCAGCTCGCCTGGAAAATGTCGATGCTGGCACGGGAAGGGACCGTCCGTATGCCGACCGTGTACGGCGTGATGACGCATGAGGAACACCCCGGCCCGGATGTACTGCTGATTGAGCGTTTACGCGGTGTGCCCGTTGAAGCGCCCGCGCGTACGCCGGAACGCTGGGAGCAGCTGAAAGACCAGATTGTTGAGGCGCTGCTGGCCTGGCACCGTCAGGATAGCCGTGGACTTGTTGGCCCGGTGGACAGTACCCAGGAAAACCTGTGGCCGCTGTGGTATCGCCAGCGGGTTGAAGTGCTGTGGGGAACGCTTAACCAGTTCAATAACACCGGTTTGACCATGCAGGATAAGCGTATTCTGTTTCGCACCCGCGAGTGCTTACCGGCGCTGTTCGAAGGCTTTAATGACAACTGCGTGCTGATCCACGGTAATTTTACCCTCCGCAGCATGCTGAAAGACTCCCGCAGCGATCAGCTTCTGGCGATGGTGGGGCCGGGGATCATGCTCTGGGCTCCGCGCGAATATGAGCTGTTCAGGCTCAGCGACAGCGGGGCGGCGGAAGGTTTACTGTGGCACTACCTTCAACGCGCACCCGTTGCTGAGGCATTTCTCTGGCGGCGCTGGCTTTATCTGCTCTGGGACGAAGTGGCGCAACTGGTTAACACCGGACGTTTCAATCGCGCCAACTTCGATCTGGCGGCTAAATCACTCTTGCCCTGGCTCGCCTGACGATCCTTTCAACCACTGCCAGAGGCGTCCGAGCGTCTCGTAGCCGACGCGATCGCTATGCATCAACCACATCGGGGAGGGGATCACCCGCTCCCAGGGGTTGAGCGGCGCGCTGATGGCCATCTGGTTTGCCGGTGCGGGAAGCGGGTGCAGACCCTGCTTCTCGAAGAAAATCATCGCGCGTGGCAGGTGCGAGGCGGAGGTCACCAGTAAGAACGGGACATCGCCAATCGCCTGCTTCACTGCGGCAGCCTCTTCTTCGGTATCTTTTGGGCTGTCCAGGGTGATAATCGAGGAACGCGGCACGCCGAGCGATTCCGCGACTCTGGCCCCCGCTTCAGCCGTACTCACCGGGTTGGTTTTTGCCGCCGCGCCGGTGAAGATCATTTTTGATCCCGGGTTCGCGAGCCACAGGCGAATGCCTTCGTTTAGCCGTGGCAGGCTGTTGTTGATCAGGTTCGAGCTGGGAGCCCAGTCAGGATCCCAGGTATATCCGCCGCCCAGCACCACAATGTACTCAACTTTCTGGTTTCCCTGCCATGTCGGGTACCTGTTTTCGATCGGGCGTAGCAGTCCATCTGCCACGGGTTGCAGGCTCAGCAGCAGCAGGACAAGCCAGCCGAACGTGATAAGCGTTTTGCCACTTTTCTGAAAGCGACTAAACCACACCAGTGCCAGCCCCAGCGCGATGATGATAAGCAGCAGCGGAAGGGGAAGCATCATCCCTCCAATGTATTTCTTAAGGGTAAAAAGCATCCTTTTTGGTTCCTTTTTTGACCATACAGCAGGTGATTACCGGTGATATTACACCAGAGAGGTTCATTCTCCGCGCGGGTGTGACAAAATAGCGGTTTTGCAGTTAGCGAGTGGAACTCTCCCAATGCGGGATCGCAATTTTGATGACATCGCGGAAAAGTTTTCGCGCAACATTTATGGCACCACGAAAGGGCAGCTCCGCCAGACGATCCTCTGGCAGGATCTGGACACCATTCTGGCGACCTTTGGCGGCCAAACGTTGCGCGTGCTGGACGCCGGAGGCGGTGAAGGGCAGACGGCAATAAAAATGGCCGGGCTTGGTCATCACGTCACGCTTTGCGATCTTTCAGCGGAAATGGTCGCCCGCGCGACGCGTGCTGCAGAAGAGAAAGGTGTGAGCGACAACATGCATTTTATACAATGCGCCGCTCAGGACATCGCGCAGCATTTGGAAACCCAGGTTGATCTGATATTGTTTCATGCGGTGCTGGAGTGGGTTGCCGATCCGCTAAGCGTGTTACAAACCCTGTGGTCGATGTTACGCCCGGGCGGTACGCTGTCGCTGATGTTCTACAATGCTAACGGCTTCCTGATGCACAACATGGTGGCAGGAAACTTCGACTATGTTCAGGTCGGGATGCCCAAAAAGAAAAAGCGCACGCTTTCCCCGGACTATCCGCGCGATCCGCAGCAGGTTTATGGCTGGCTGGAAGCGATTGGCTGGCAGATCGTCGGGAAGACGGGCGTCAGGGTGTTTCATGATTATCTGCGTGAAAAACACAAACAGCGTGACTGTTTTGACACCCTAACAGAATTAGAAACGCGGTATTGCCGTCAGGAGCCTTTTGTCAGCCTTGGCCGCTATATTCACGTCACCGCGCACAAGCCGCAGATGCAAGGATAACCTATGAGTGAATTTTCCCAGACAGTCCCCGAACTGGTTGCCTGGGCCAGGAAAAACGATTTCTCCATCTCGCTGCCGGTAGACAGACTCTCTTTCCTGCTGGCGGTTGCCACGCTGAACGGCGAACGGCTGGATGGTGAAATGAGCGAGGGTGAACTGGTGGATGCGTTCCGCCACGTCAGTGATGCGTTTGAGCAAACCAGCGAAACCATTAGCGTGCGTGCCAATAACGCAATTAACGATATGGTGCGTCAACGTCTGCTGAACCGCTTTACCAGCGAGCAGGCGGAAGGAAACGCTATCTATCGCCTGACGCCGCTGGGCATCGGCATCACCGATTACTATATTCGCCAGCGCGAATTTTCCACGCTGCGTCTCTCCATGCAGCTCTCGATCGTGGCGGGTGAGCTTAAGCGTGCCGCCGATGCCGCGGATGAAAACGGTGACGAATTTCACTGGCACCGTAACGTCTACGCGCCGCTGAAGTACTCGGTGGCAGAGATTTTCGACAGCATCGATCTGACCCAGCGTCTGATGGATGAACAGCAGCAGCAGGTGAAAGACGATATCGCGCAGCTGCTGAACAAAGACTGGCGGGCGGCCATCTCCAGCTGTGAACTTCTGCTGTCAGAAACATCCGGCACGCTGCGCGAACTCCAGGATACGCTGGAAGCCGCAGGGGACAAGCTGCAGGCCAACCTGCTGCGCATCCAGGACGCGACGCTGGCACATGACGATCTGCATTTTATCGACCGTCTGGTGTTCGACCTGCAGAGCAAACTCGACCGTATTATCAGCTGGGGCCAGCAATCGATCGACCTGTGGATCGGCTACGATCGCCACGTGCATAAATTTATCCGTACCGCGATTGATATGGATAAAAACCGCGTCTTTGCCCAGCGTCTGCGTCAGTCGGTACAGACCTACTTCGATGCGCCGTGGGCGCTGACCTACGCCAATGCCGATCGTCTGCTGGATATGCGCGACGAAGAGATGGCGCTGCGCGATGAAGAGGTGACCGGTGAACTGCCGCCGGATCTGGAGTACGAAGAGTTCAACGAAATTCGTGAGCAACTTGCGGCCATGATCGAAGAACAGCTCGCTGTCTACAAAACCAGACAAGCGCCGCTGGATCTTGGGCTCGTGGTGCGCGACTATCTGGCGCAATATCCTCGCGCGCGCCACTTCGACGTTGCCCGCATTGTGGTAGACCAGGCGGTGCGCCTGGGTATCGCGCAAGCTGATTTCACCGGACTGCCGCCGAAGTGGCAGCCAATTAACGATTACGGAGCCAAGGTACAGGCGCATGTCATTGACAAATATTGAACAAGTGATGCCAGTTAAGCTGGCACAGGCGCTGGCGAATCCGTTATTTCCGGCGCTGGACAGCCAGCTGCGTGCCGGTCGTCACATTGGCCTGGACGAGCTGGATAATCACGCCTTTTTGATGGACTTCCAGGAGTACCTGGAAGAGTTTTACGCCCGCTACAACGTGGAGCTTATCCGCGCGCCGGAAGGTTTTTTCTATCTGCGCCCGCGCTCCACGACGCTGATCCCGCGCTCCGTGCTCTCCGAGCTGGATATGATGGTTGGCAAAATACTTTGTTATCTCTATCTCAGCCCCGAGCGTCTGGCGAATGAAGGCATCTTCACCCAGCAGGAGCTGTACGATGAACTGCTGACGCTGGCCGATGAGAGCAAGCTGCTTAAGCTGGTGAACAACCGCTCGACGGGGTCGGATCTTGACCGTCAGAAATTACAGGAAAAGGTTCGCTCTTCTCTGAACCGTCTGCGTCGTCTGGGGATGGTCTGGTTTATGGGCCATGACAGCAGCAAATTCCGCATTACGGAATCGGTCTTCCGCTTCGGCGCCGATGTGCGTGCGGGCGATGACGCGCGTGAAGCGCAGCTTCGCATGATCCGCGACGGTGAAGCGATGCCGGTGGAAAACCATTTGCAGCTCAATGACGAGCATGAAGAAAATCTGCCGGATAGCGGGGAGGAAGAGTAATGATTGAACGCGGTAAATTTCGCTCACTGACGCTGATTAACTGGAACGGCTTCTTTGCCCGTACTTTCGATCTGGATGAGCTGGTCACGACGCTCTCCGGCGGTAACGGTGCGGGTAAATCCACCACCATGGCGGCGTTTGTTACGGCGCTGATCCCCGATCTGACGCTGCTTCACTTCCGTAACACCACCGAAGCGGGTGCCACAAGCGGCTCCCGTGATAAAGGCCTGCACGGTAAGCTGAAAGCGGGCGTCTGTTATTCCGTGCTGGACGTCATCAACTCCCGCCACCAGCGCGTGGTGGTGGGTGTGCGCCTGCAGCAGGTCGCCGGTCGCGACCGTAAAGTGGATATCAAACCGTTCGCCATTCAGGGGCTGCCAACCTCCGTGCAGCCGACCGCGCTGCTGACGGAAACCCTTAACGAACGCCAGGCGCGCGTGCTGACGCTGCAGGAGCTGAAAGACAAGCTCGAAGCCATTGAGGGCGTGCAGTTCAAGCAGTTCAACTCGATTACCGACTACCACTCCCTGATGTTCGATCTGGGCGTGGTGGCGCGCCGTCTGCGCACGGCATCAGACCGTAGCAAATACTACCGCCTGATCGAAGCGTCCCTGTACGGCGGTATCTCCAGCGCCATTACCCGCTCTCTGCGCGATTACCTGCTGCCGGAAAACAGCGGCGTGCGTAAGGCCTTCCAGGACATGGAAGCGGCGCTGCGTGAAAACCGCATGACACTGGAAGCCATTCGCGTAACGCAGTCTGACCGCGACCTGTTTAAACACCTGATCAGCGAAGCGACCAACTACGTGGCGGCGGACTATATGCGTCACGCCAACGAGCGCCGCGTGCATCTCGATCAGGCATTAGAATACCGCCGCGAGCTGTTTACCTCCCGTAAACAGCTGGTGGCTGAGCAGTACAAGCACGTCGAAATGGCGCGCGAGCTGGGCGAGCACAACGGTGCCGAAGGCGATCTGGAAGCCGATTACCAGGCTGCCAGCGATCACCTGAACCTGGTGCAGACCGCGCTGCGCCAGCAGGAAAAGATCGAACGCTACGAAGCGGATCTCGATGAGCTGCAGATTCGTCTCGAAGAGCAAAATGAAGTGGTGGCCGAAGCCGCTGAGATGCAGGAAGAGAATGAAGCCCGCGCCGAAGCCGCAGAGCTGGAAGTGGACGAGCTGAAAAGCCAGCTTGCGGACTACCAGCAGGCGCTGGACGTACAGCAGACGCGTGCGATTCAGTACAACCAGGCGCTGCAGGCGTTACAGCGTGCGAAAGAGCTGTGCCATCTGCCGGATCTGACGCCGGACAGCGCCGACGAGTGGCTGGATACCTTCCAGGCCAAAGAGCAGGAAGCCACCGAGAAACTGCTCTCGCTTGAACAGAAAATGAGCGTCGCGCAAACGGCGCACAGCCAGTTTGAGCAGGCTTATCAATTAGTCGTTGCGATTAACGGTCCGCTGGCGCGCAACGAAGCCTGGGACGTTGCCCGTGAACTGCTGCGCGACGGTGTCAACCAGCGCCATCTGGCCGAGCAGGTGCAGCCGCTGCGTATGCGCCTGAACGAGCTTGAACAGCGTCTGCGCGAGCAGCAGGAAGCCGAGCGTCTGCTGGCCGAGTTCTGTAAGCGCCAGGGTAAGCATTACGATTTCGACGAGCTTGAGGCCCTGCATCAGGAGCTGGAAGCGCGTATTGCGGCCCTGTCCGATACCGTATCAAACGCCAGCGAGCAACGAATGACGCTGCGTCAGGAGCTGGAGCAGCTTCAGTCCCGTTCGAAGGCACTCCTGCAGCGTGCGCCGGTCTGGCTGGCAGCGCAAAGCAGCCTGAATCAGCTCAGCGAACAGTGCGGCGAGCAGTTTGAATCCAGTCAGGAAGTGACCGAATACCTGCAACAGCTGCTGGAGCGCGAACGCGAAGCGATTGTTGAGCGTGACGAAGTCGGTGCCCGCAAGCGCGAAGTCGACGAAGAAATCGAGCGCTTAAGCCAGCCGGGCGGGTCAGAAGATCCGCGCCTGAATGCGCTAGCCGAGCGTTTTGGCGGCGTGCTGCTGTCCGAGATTTACGACGACGTCGGCCTGGACGATGCGCCATACTTCTCCGCGCTGTATGGTCCGTCGCGTAACGCGATTGTGGTGCCGGATCTGTCGCTCATTTCTGAGCAGCTCGCAGGGCTGGAAGATTGCCCGGAAGATCTCTACCTGATCGAAGGGGATCCGCAGTCGTTCGATGACAGCGTCTTCAGCGTTGACGAGCTGGAAAAAGCGGTAGTGGTGAAAATCGCCGACCGTCAGTGGCGTTATTCTCGCTTCCCGGAGCTGCCGCTGTTTGGCCGCGCCGCGCGCGAAAGCCGCATCGAAAGCCTGCACGCTGAGCGTGAAACGCTGTCTGAACGTTTCGCGACCCTGTCGTTTGACGTACAGAAAACCCAGCGTCTGCACCAGGCGTTCAGCCGCTTTATCGGCAGCCATCTGGGCGTGGCGTTTGAAGCTGACCCGGAAGCGGAAATCCGCAAGCTCAATACTCGCCGTGGCGAGCTGGAACGTGCCATCGCCAGCCATGAAAGTGACAACCAGCAGAGCCGCGTCCAGTTCGAACAGGCGAAAGAGGGCGTCTCTGCCCTTAACCGCATCCTGCCGCGCCTGAACCTGCTGGCGGATGACACGCTGGCCGACCGCGTTGATGAGATCCAGGAACGTCTGGATGAAGCACAGGAAGCCGCGCGTTTCGTGCAGCAGCACGGTAATCAGCTGGCGAAGCTTGAACCCGTAGTGTCTGTACTGCAGAGCGATCCGGAACAGTTCGAGCAGTTAAAAGAAGATTATGCCTGGTCGCAGCAGGTGCAGCGCGAAGCGCGTCAGCAGGCGTTTGCCCTGACGGAAGTCGTGCAGCGTCGTGCGCACTTTGGCTACTCTGATTCAGCTGAAATGCTGAGCGGTAACAGCGACCTGAACGAAAAACTGCGTCAGCGCCTTGAGCAGGCGGAAGCGGAACGTACTCGCGCCCGCGAAGTGATGCGCAGCCACTCGGCTCAGTTGAACCAGTACAACCAGGTGCTGGCCTCGCTGAAAAGCTCCTTCGATACCAAGAAAGAGCTGTTAAACGATCTGCAGAAAGAGCTTCAGGACATCGGCGTCCGTGCCGACAGCGGGGCGGAAGAGCGTGCGCGCATCCGTCGTGACGAACTGCATGCTCAGCTCAGCAACAACCGTGCGCGTCGTAACCAGCTGGAAAAAGCGCTGACCTTCTGCGAAGCGGAAATGGATAACCTGACTCGTCGCCTGCGCAAGCTGGAACGCGACTATCATGAAATGCGTGAGCAGGTCGTGACGGCGAAAGCGGGCTGGTGCGCGGTGATGCGCATGGTGAAAGACAACAACGTTGAACGTCGTCTGCACCGCCGCGAACTGGCGTACCTTTCTGCCGATGAGCTGCGTTCCATGTCGGATAAGGCGCTGGGTGCGCTGCGTCTGGCGGTGGCGGATAACGAACATCTGCGCGATGTATTACGCATGTCAGAGGATCCGAAGCGTCCTGAACGTAAAATTCAGTTCTTCGTGGCCGTTTACCAGCACCTGCGCGAGCGTATCCGTCAGGATATCATCCGTACCGACGATCCGGTTGAAGCCATTGAACAGATGGAAATCGAGCTGGGCCGCCTGACGGAAGAGCTGACCTCCCGCGAGCAGAAGCTGGCTATCAGCTCCCGCAGCGTGGCGAACATCATTCGCAAAACCATTCAGCGCGAACAGAACCGTATTCGCCAGCTGAACCAGGGCCTGCAGAGCGTGTCGTTTGGCCAGGTGAACAGCGTGCGTCTCAACGTCAACGTGCGTGAGGCCCATGCCACGCTGCTGGACGTATTGTCTGAGCAGCACGAACAGCACCAGGATCTGTTCAACAGCAACCGTCTGACCTTCTCCGAAGCGCTGGCGAAGCTCTATCAGCGCCTGAACCCGCAGATTGATATGGGTCAGCGTACGCCGCAAACCATCGGTGAAGAGCTTCTGGATTACCGTAACTACCTGGAAATGGAAGTTGAGGTTAACCGTGGTTCTGACGGCTGGCTGCGTGCGGAATCCGGGGCGCTTTCGACCGGGGAAGCGATCGGTACCGGGATGTCGATTCTGGTGATGGTGGTGCAGAGCTGGGAAGATGAAGCGCGTCGTCTGCGCGGCAAAGACATCTCCCCATGTCGACTGTTGTTCCTCGATGAAGCAGCGCGTCTTGATGCCCGCTCGATTGCCACGCTGTTTGAGCTTTGCGATCGTCTCGATATGCAGCTCATCATCGCGGCGCCGGAAAACATCAGCCCTGAAAAAGGGACCACCTATAAGCTGGTGCGTAAAGTGTTCCAGAACAGCGAGCACGTTCATGTTGTAGGCCTGCGTGGCTTCGCGCCGCAGCCGCCGGAGTCATTGCCGGAAACCACAGCAGACGCTTCCTGAAGCGTCTGCTGATCAGAAGCGGCGCATTCGCGCCGCTTTTTTTTAAACTTAACTTGTGCTTAGGGCTGCGTTATCTTTAAACTTCTTTACATAAGGTAAGGCAACAGAGTAGCCGTCTACCTATAATGAAAGAAAGCCCCAACGTGATGGGCATGTCGTGAAAACAGGGGGCAAGGGATGTTGCTTAAGAAAAAATGTGGTCGTCAGCTGTCCGCGCTAAGTTTATGCCTGACAGTGATGTTTGCTCCACTGTTAACCGCCCAGGCCGACGAGCCTGAAATTGTGCCGACTGACAGCTCTGCAACGACAGGCGCGCAGCCAACGTCGCTATCCCAGCCGCTGGAGCAATCGCCGGCGACGGCCATCATGGCCGGGATTAAGCCGCTGCCAGAAGGTATCGACGCCGAATCGATCGCTCAACAGCTGCAGTCAGGGCTGCCATCAGGCTACACGCCTGCCTATATCAATCAGCTCACGCTGCTCTATGCTGCCCGTGATATGAAACCCATGTGGGAAAACCGCGATGCCGTACGCGCCTTCCAGCAGCAGCTGGCGGAAGTGGCGATTGCGGGATTTCAGCCGCAGTTTACAAAGTGGGTTGAGCTGTTAACCGATCCTGCCGTCACCGGCCAGGCGCGGGACGTGGTTCTTTCCGATGCCATGATGGGTTACCTGCAGTTTGTGGCGGGCATTCCGGTCAATGGCAACCGCTGGTTATACAGCGATAAGCCCTATAAGCTGGCGACGCCAGCCCTGTCGGTGATTAACCAGTGGCAATTAGCGCTGGATAACGGCGACCTGCCGCGCTTCATTGCCAGCCTCGCGCCTGCGCATCCGCAGTATGCCACCATGCACCAGTCGCTTCTCGCGCTGGTGGGGGACTCGCGTCCATGGCCGCAAATGCGGGGGACCGCGACGCTGCGTCCTGGACAGTGGAGCAGCGATGTGCCTGCCCTGCGCGAGATCCTGAAACGCTCCGGTATTCTGGATGGCGGGCCGAAGATTGCTCTGCCTGGCGACGATCCACAAAGCGTGGTGGTCAGCCCGTCAGCGCCCGTAAAAGAGAACAAGGCCACTGCCCTGAGTAATAAACCAGCGGCCTACGATCGTGAGCTGGTGGCGGCGGTGAAACAATTCCAGGCCGCTCAGGGGCTGGGAGCCGATGGCGTCATTGGCCCGTCAACACGAGACTGGCTGAACGTATCACCTGCGCAGCGGGCAGGGGTGCTGGCGCTCAACATCCAGCGTTTGCGCTTGCTGCCGGGCACGCTGTCCACCGGCATTATGGTGAATATCCCGGCCTATTCTCTGGTCTATTATCAGGACGGCAGTGAAAAACTGGCATCGCGCGTGATTGTCGGACGTCCGGACCGTAAAACGCCGATGATGAGCAGCGCGTTAAATAACGTGGTGGTGAATCCGCCGTGGAACGTGCCGCCGACGCTGGCGCGGAAGGATATTCTGCCTAAGGTCTGGAACGATCCGGGTTATCTGGAACGTCACGGCTATACGGTGATGCGCGGCTGGAACAGTAAAGAGGCGATCGATCCGTATATGGTCGACTGGTCGACGATTACCGCATCGAACCTGCCTTTCCGCTTCCAGCAGGCGCCCGGTGCGCATAACTCGCTGGGACGTTACAAATTCAATATGCCGAGCTCAGATGCGATTTATCTGCACGATACGCCGAACCATAATCTGTTCCAGAAAGATACCCGCGCGCTGAGTTCTGGCTGTGTGCGCGTGAACAAAGCCTCGGAGCTGGCCAACATGCTGTTGCAGGATGCGGGCTGGAACGATACGCGTATTTCTGACGCCCTGAAGCAGGGGGATACGCGCTATGTCAATATCCGACACAATATTCCGGTCAATCTTTATTATCTGACGGCGTTCGTGGGTGAAGACGGGCGGACTCAGTATCGTACAGATATTTACAATTATGATCTCACCGCGCGATCCGGCGCACAAATTTTGCCAAAAGCGGAACAATTAATCAGGTAAATGAAGTAGTTCGGGAAAAATGATTGTCGTAAGTTAGGGTGAATCGGGGCCAATATCGCTGTAAGCCGCGTATTCACTGGGGTTGGGCGCCTTGACGTACCCTGTTTTGCCAGTTAAGGTGCCCTTCGTGCGCTAAGCATATTTACGATTTCATTGACCTGTAGACCTGATTATCATGGACAAATTTGACGCTAATCGCCGCAAACTGCTGGCGTTAGGTGGTGTTGCGCTCGGCGCAGCGGCCATCCTGCCGACGCCAGCATTTGCCACCCTCTCGACACCTCGTCCGCGAGTTTTAACGCTCAACAATCTTCACACCGGTGAGTCGCTAAAAGCGGAGTTTTTTGATGGCAGAGGCTATATTCAGGATGAATTAGCAAGACTCAACCATTTTTTCCGTGATTTCCGCGCGAATAAAGTAAAAGCCATCGACCCAGGACTGTTTGATCAGCTTTTCCGCCTTCAGGGCCTGCTGGGTACCAGCAAGCCGGTGCAGCTTATTTCTGGCTATCGCTCTCTTGATACCAATAATGAACTGCGCGCCCATAGCCGTGGCGTAGCGAAAAAAAGCTACCACACGAAGGGACAGGCAATGGATTTCCATATTGAAGGCGTTTCGTTAGCCAATATTCGCAAAGCCGCGTTATCTATGCGCGCAGGTGGTGTAGGATACTACCCCAGCAGCAACTTTGTGCATATTGATACCGGTCCGGTTCGGCACTGGTAATAACGAAACACAGGAGCAGTATGAACTATCGTATTATTCCGGTTACCGCGTTCTCCCAGAACTGTTCATTAATCTGGTGTGAGCAAACCAAACTGGCCGCGCTTGTCGATCCCGGCGGTGATGCTGAGAAAATCAAGCAGGAAGTCGCCGACAGCGGCGTAACGCTGATGCAGATTTTACTGACGCATGGTCACCTTGACCACGTAGGCGCAGCGGCTGAACTGGCTGAACACTACGGTGTGCCGATTATTGGCCCGGAAAAAGAAGATGAGTTCTGGCTGCAGGGGTTACCTGCCCAAAGCCGCATGTTTGGCCTTGATGAGTGTCAACCCCTGACGCCCGATCGCTGGCTGAACGAAGGAGAGCGCGTTAACGTAGGGAATGTGACTTTACAGGTGTTGCATTGTCCTGGGCATACGCCAGGCCATATCGTCTTCTTTGATGACCAGTCCCGTCTGCTGATTTCCGGCGATGTGATTTTCAAAGGTGGCGTAGGACGCAGCGATTTTCCGCGCGGCGATCATGGGCAGCTGATTCAGTCGATCAAACAGAAGTTATTGCCGCTGGGTGATGACGTGACGTTTATCCCTGGACACGGCCCGATGTCGACGCTGGGCTATGAACGGCTCCATAATCCGTTCCTTCAGGATGAGATGCCTGTCTGGTAACCAGCATAAAAAAAGCCTGCTAAACGCAGGCTTTTTTGTAGGTGCAAATTACAGCACAGCGACAATCGCTTCGCACAGTGGCGCCATGTTGTCAGGGGTCATGCCTGCAACGTTAACGCGGCCAGAGGCCACGGCGTATACGCCAAACTCTTCACGCAGACGCAGAACCTGCTCTTTAGTCAGGCCGCTGAACGAGAACATGCCGTTCTGTTTGATGATAAAGCTGAAGTCGCGGTCCGCGCCTTTCTCAGCCAGGGTGTTCACAAACAGCAGGCGCATGCGCTGAATACGCTGACGCATATCGTTGAGCTCTTGTTCCCAGATCGCGCGTAGCGCATCGTTGCTCAGGATGGTGGCAACGACAGAGGCACCGTGTGCCGGTGGGTTAGAGTAGTTAGCGCGGATAACGGATTTCATCTGGCTGAAGGCACGATCGGCAGTTTCATCGTTAGCCGCAACCAGCGTACAGGCACCCACACGCTCATTGTACAGACCGAAGTTCTTGGAGTAGGAGCTAGCAACGATCAGCTCCTGATGAACTGCTGCGAACGCGCGCAGGCCTTCGGCATCTTCTTCCAGACCGCGGGCGAAGCCCTGATAAGCAAAGTCAAACAGCGGCAACCAGCCTTTCTCAACGGAGAGTTTAGCCAGGTGTTCCCACTGCTCAAGCGTTGGATCGATACCGGTTGGGTTGTGGCAGCAGCCGTGGAACAACACCACGTCACCCGCCTGCGCTTCGCTCAGGCTTGCCAGCAGGCCGTCAAAGTCCAGAGCGTGGTTTGCCGCGTCGTAGTAAGCATATTCACGTACTTCCAGACCCGCAGAGTTAAAGACGCTCTTGTGGTTCGGCCAGCTTGGGTTGCTCACCCATACACGCTTAACAGAGGTGTTTTTCGCAAGGAAATCCGCCGCCACGCGCAGCGCGCCGGTACCGCCAGGGGTCTGTGCTGTGCGAGCACGTTTGTCACTCACAATTGCGCTGCCTTTACCGAACAGCAGCTCCTGGGTGCAGCGACCAAATTCAGGGATACCATCAATACCGAGGTAGTTTTTGGTGGTTTCATTTTCCAGCAGATACTGCTCAGCTTTCTTAACGCTGGTCAGTACCGGAGTTTTGCCGGTTTCATCTTTATATACACCAATACCCAGGTTGATTTTGCCAGGGCGGTCATCGGCACGAAACAGATCGGCCAGGCCCAGAATAGGGTCGGCAGGAGCGGCGGTAATGTTCTCAAACATGACGAAGTTCCATTGTGATTACAGAAGTGAAATCCGCTATCAGGTTAACGGTAGATTTACAAAATGCCAACCGTTTGCGACGAAAAGCGTGCGGCTTTTCAAAAGTCGCCATTATTTTCTGTCAGGCATAAAAAAACAGGGCCGAAGCCCTGTTCATTAAGCATATAACAACGTGGTGTACGGATTAGAACTGGTAAACTGCAGCCAGGCCAACCTGGTCGTCGGTACCAACCCAGCCGCCGCCAGTGCGCTTGGCCTGATCTTCGTCGATCAGGTTGATACGGTAGTCAGCAGACACGTTGAAGTTTTTATTGAAGTAGTAAGTTGCGCCAACTTCAACGTATTTAGCCAGATCTGCATCGCCGCCAGCTACGGTGTTCAGGTTTTTACCTTTACTCTGCACATAGGACAGGGATGGACGCAGGCCGAAATCGAACTGATACTGAGCGATAACTTCGAAGTTCTGGGTTTTGTTCGCTACGTTGAACACGTCACCATCAGCATCCGGAGTATTGGAACCGGTGCTGTTACCCAGGATGCTCATGTTGCGGGTTTCTGCGTACACCGCTGCCAGATACAGGCTGTTAGCATCATATTTACCACCAATTGCCCATGCTTCAGCTTTGTCGCCTTTGCCATCAGCTTTCTGGTCAAGAGTACGGTTAGCATTGCTGTACGCACCGGTCAGGCCAAAGCCACCGCCGAAGTCGTAACCCACAGAGTAACCAACACCGTCACCGTTGGCACGACGCAGGTCAGCGCGCTCGTTTTTAGCCTGGTACTGGATACCGAAGCTCAGACCATCAACCAGACCGAAGAAATCGCTGTTACGGTAAGTCAGCAGGCCAGTAGAACGGCTGGTCATGTAGTTATCAACATAACCACCACCCCAGGTTTCGCCAGACCACGTTGGCGCCATGTCGGTGTAAGACTCTACATCGTATACGATGCCGTAGTTACGGCCATAGTCGATGCTGCCAGCGTCAGCCATTTTCAGGCCAGCGAAAGCCAGACGAGTACGGGTAGAGTTGTTTGCAGACTGTTCACCTTCAGCTGAGCTGGCCAGTGCACGGTATTCCCACTGACCATAACCTGTCAGTTGGTCGTTGATCTGAGTTTCGCCTTTGAAACCGATCTGCGCGTAAGTTGAGTCGGAGTTGTTGGTGTTATCGCCATTGGTAACAAAGTCACGCTCAGCATTAACTTTCCCGTACAGATCCAGTTTGTTGCCGTTCTTGTTATAGATTTCTGCAGCGTTAGCTGCACCGGCTACCAGCAGGGCAGGGATTACCACTGCCAGAATATTGCGCTTCATCATTATTTATTACCCTCATTGGTTTTTTTATGACACTCGCCACTGCCGTCAATAAATTCTGTCAATAAATATTTCCGGAACTATTGATGAGAGTTTGGTGTCTTTATGTATCTGACAGGCATCTTTCCATTCACCGAAGCGTTTCGCTAGCCTGAAAGTGCTACAATTCTCAAGATTGAGTTACAATAAGAAAATATGTGTAACTAAATGTGTATTTTTCGGAACTTTGTGAACCATCTCAAATTTCAGCGTGTCCTGGTGAATTAAGCAGCGAATTGTTTCCTATATATATGAATTCCTTATGATTAATTTGAATAAAGGCAATTCCTATAAACGGATGTTAAACGACTCGTTTTTTCTTATGACCGCAAAAAGACTTCTGGATGGCTGAAAAAGTGGTTGAAATTTGTGCTATTGCTTGAGGCTGTAATAATCTCAATAAGAATGTGGTTTATTTTTTGTGGCTGGATATTTCGCGGAAACAAAACGTAACAGGTAGTGGTTGTGACGGGGTGATGGTTTAAAAACGTTGACTTTGCGCTGACAAAAACTGACAGGGCAGAATAAAATAATGGCCAGCAAATGCTGGCCATTATCTGTTGTGTTACTTAGAAGCTGGCGTTACGTGGAGTACGTGGGAACGGGATCACGTCACGCACGTTCTGAACGCCAGTAACGTAGGCGATCAGACGCTCGAAACCAAGACCGAACCCAGCGTGCGGAACGGTGCCATAACGGCGCAGGTCGCGATACCAGCTGTAGTCCGCAGGGTTGAGACCCATCTCTTCCATGCGCGCGTCCAGCACGTCCAGACGTTCTTCACGCTGAGAACCACCGATGATTTCACCGATGCCCGGCGCCAGTACGTCCATTGCTGCCACGGTTTTCCCGTCTTCGTTAAGGCGCATATAGAAGGCCTTAATGTCTTTCGGGTAGTTTTTAACAACAACCGGTGCTTTGAAATGTTTCTCGGCCAGATAGCGTTCGTGCTCAGACGCCAGATCGACGCCCCAGTAAACCGGGTTCTCGAACTTCTCACCGCATTTCTCGAGGATCGCTACCGCGTCGGTATAGTCCACCTGCGCAAAGTCGGCAGAGACGAAACGCTCCAGACGCGCCACAGCATCGCTGTCTACGCGCTCGGCGAAGAACTTCATGTCGTCAGGACGCTCTTCCAGCACCGCTTTGAAGACGTACTTCAGCATCGCTTCCGCCAGACCGGCAACGTCGTCGAGGTCAGCAAACGCCACTTCCGGCTCCAGCATCCAGAACTCCGCCAGGTGGCGGCTGGTGTTGGAGTTTTCGGCACGGAAGGTTGGGCCGAAGGTGTAAATCTTAGACAGCGCACAGGCGTAGGTTTCGCCGTTGAGCTGGCCGGATACCGTCAGAAAGGCTTCTTTACCAAAGAAGTCTTTGTCATAGTCGACTTTCCCTTCCGGAGTACGCGGCAGGTTTTCCATATCCAGCGTGGAGACACGGAACATTTCGCCTGCGCCTTCCGTATCGGACGCAGTGATCAGCGGGGTAGACACCCAGAAATAACCCTGCTCATCGAAGAAGCGATGCAGCGCCTGAGCCAGCGTATGACGCACGCGGGCCACCGCACCAATCAGGTTGGTACGCGGGCGCAGGTGGGCGACTTCACGCAGGTATTCAATGCTGTGACGTTTTGCCGCCATCGGGTAGGTGTCCGGATCTTCAACCCAGCCGGTCACTTCAATGGCAGAGGCCTGAATTTCGAAACTCTGACCCTGGCCCGGTGATGCGACAACCACACCGGTAACGATAACGGAGCAACCCGTCGTCAGGCGCAGAACGTCATCATTGTAATTGGGCAGAGAATTATTAATGACGGCCTGTACAGGATCAAAGCAGGAACCGTCATAGACGGCAAGGAAGGAGATGCCAGCTTTAGAATCTCGGCGAGTACGCACCCATCCGCGCACGGTGACCTCCTGGTCAACGGCGACACGGCCCTGGAGTACGTCGGCTACAGGCACAACGCTCATAATATTCTCTCTGTTAATAGTCGGAAAAAATAAACACTTGTCCACCCTAAGACGGGGGGATATCTATGTTACCTGCCATCCGCTATCAGACAAGTAAATTTCGCAGTCAAAAGAGAAGAATTAAGAAATAAATAAGGGAAGGGAGCCCTGAAGGCTCCCGTCAGCGCTTAACTGGCTTTTTTGATCTGGGGGAGATCGAACGCTTTGCGCAATGCGCGGACAAACGCTTTGTCATGGCAGATGGTTTTACCCGGGCTATCAGAGAGCTTTGCCACCGGCTTGCCGTTACATTCCACCAGTTTTATCACGATGTTCAGAGGTTTTACCTGAGGGATATCGCAGGTCAACCGGGTACCAATCCCGAAGCCAAGATTAATTCTGGCATTGAAATGACGATACAGTTCGACGGCTTTCGCCAGGTCGAGATTATCGGAGAAGACCAGTACCTTGCTCATCGGGTCAATGCCGAGTTTTTGGTAATGAGCAATCGCCTTTTCGCCCCATTCAACCGGATCCCCGGAATCGTGGCGTAACCCCTGGTAGCGCTCAGCAAACTCGGGACCAAAATCGCGCAGGAAGGCATCCATCGTAATACAGTCGGTGAGGGCGATCCCGAGTTGATTCGGGTACTCCTCAAGCCATGCGGCCAGCGCCGCACGCTGGCTGTTAGCCAGGTCAGGGCTGATTTGCTGATGCGCCTGGAACCACTCGTGCGCCTGGGTGCCCATTGGCGTCAGGTTGAGGCGACGCGCCAGATCGTAGTTACTGGTGCCCACGAACCACGGCTCAAGTTGCAGACGTTTTACTATGGCCTCCTGAACGTCGCGAGAGAAGCGGCGACGGGTGCCGAAATCCATCAGGCGGAAGCGGGACATATCCAGCCCTTCGGTCAGCGTAGAGAAGGCTGCAAGTTTGTTTTCCAGCGAGGCAACGGCCTGCTCGACGCCCGTTTCCGGCGAACGGTAGCGGTGAGCCAGCTCGCTGATCACTGCCAGAAGCGGCACTTCCCACATGATCACTTCCCGCCACGGGCCTTCAAGACGAATATCCAGCTTGCCGTTCTCGTTGGTTACGGTGACCTGTTCTGGCTTATAGCGGAAGTCGCGCAGCCAGTTCAGATAGTCCGCTTTAAAGAAAGGCAGCCCGGAGAGCCAGTGGTATTCGTCGTCCTGCAGCGTCAGATGCTGCATCGCATCGACCTGTTCACGAATGGAGTCTGCGTAGATACCGAGCAAGTCGTCACCACGGCAGCGGAATTCCGCCGCGACGTGAACGTCATTGTAATGGTGGAAAACGGCTTGCTGCATATGCAGTTTATACGCGTCGGTATCCAGCAACGTATGCAGAACCGGAGAAGCGAATTGAGTCATAGGTGCGCTGTAGCATCCTCTCACGGGAGCGTTTAGTACAATAAACAACTCCGGAGTATACCTTGTTTAGTGATTTATTGAACCCCGATCACAACATAAGCACACTTTATGGTCGAGAGCATTTCGTGCCCCGTGTTATACAAATGTAGCAAAAAAAGAGTTTCTGCCTGAAAAGATGAACATTCTGCATAGCGCGTTTTACACAACAGGAATATATTGAAACGTTACTCGACAAACGATGCATAAGGTTTTCTATGACACAACAGCCACAAGCCAAATACCGCCACGACTACCGTGCGCCGGATTACCTGATTAGCGATATCGATCTGACTTTTGACCTGGATGCCACAAAAACCGTTGTGACGGCGGTAAGCCAGGTGACGCGCCACAGCGCGACTGCCGTACCGTTGCGTCTGGATGGCGAAGACCTGACGCTGGTCTCCCTGCATATTAACGATGAACCCTGGTCAGACTATAAAGAAGAAGGCAACCAGCTGGTCATCGACAACCTGCCGGAACGCTTTACGCTGCGCATCGTCAATGAGATCAGCCCTGCCGCCAATACGGCGCTGGAAGGGCTCTACCAGTCAGGCGTGGCTCTGTGTACCCAGTGTGAAGCCGAAGGCTTCCGCCACATTACCTGGTACCTGGACCGCCCGGACGTGCTGGCGCGCTTCACCACCAAAATCATTGCCGATAAAACGCTCTACCCGTTCCTGCTCTCTAACGGTAACCGCGTCGGTGAAGGCGAACTCGACAACGGCCGTCACTGGGTGCAGTGGCAGGATCCGTTCCCGAAACCGTGCTACCTGTTTGCGCTGGTAGCGGGTGATTTCGACGTGCTGCGCGACACCTTCAAAACCCGCTCTGGCCGTGAAGTGGCGCTTGAGCTGTTCGTTGACCGCGGCAACCTTGACCGCGCGCCGTGGGCGATGACCTCACTCATTAATTCCATGAAGTGGGACGAAGAGCGCTTCGGCCTCGAATACGATCTCGACATCTATATGATCGTCGCCGTTGACTTCTTCAACATGGGCGCGATGGAGAATAAAGGCCTTAACATCTTTAACTCCAGGTACGTGCTGGCGCGTACCGATACCGCCACCGATAAAGACTACCTCGATATCGAACGCGTCATCGGCCACGAGTATTTCCATAACTGGACCGGTAACCGCGTTACCTGCCGCGACTGGTTCCAGCTGAGTCTGAAAGAGGGCCTGACCGTCTTCCGCGATCAGGAGTTCAGCTCCGATCTGGGTTCACGCGCGGTGAACCGCATCAACAACGTGCGCACCATGCGCGGTCTGCAGTTTGCGGAAGATGCCAGCCCAATGGCGCACCCGATCCGTCCTGATAAAGTCATCGAGATGAACAACTTCTACACCCTGACGGTGTACGAGAAGGGCGCTGAAATTATTCGTATGATCCACACCCTGCTGGGCGAGGAAAACTTCCAGAAAGGGATGCAGCTTTACTTCGAACGTCACGACGGCAGCGCGGCCACCTGCGACGACTTCGTGCAGGCGATGGAAGACGCGTCTAACGTTGACCTTTCTCATTTCCGCCGCTGGTACAGCCAGGCCGGGACCCCGATTGTCACCGTTAAGGACGATTACAACCCGGAAACCGAGCAGTACACCCTGACCATCAGCCAGCGCACGCCGCCAACCGCCGAGCAGGAAGAGAAATATCCGCTGCACATTCCGTTCAGCATTGAGCTGTACGACAACGAAGGCAAAGTCATCCCATTACAGAAGGGCGGCCACCCGGTTCACCACGTTCTGAACGTGACCCAGGCAGAGCAGACCTTTATCTTCGATAACGTTTACTTCCAGCCGGTGCCAGCGCTGCTGTGCGAATTCTCCGCGCCGGTGAAACTTGAGTACAAATGGAGCGACCAGCAGCTGACGTTCCTGATGCGCCACGCGCGCAACGATTTCTCTCGCTGGGATGCGGCGCAGAGCCTGCTGGCAACCTACATCAAGCTGAACGTGAATCGTTACCAGCAGGGCCAGCCGCTGACGCTGCCGGTCCATGTGGCAGACGCGTTCCGCGCCATCCTGCTGGATGAGAAGATTGACCCGGCGCTGGCGGCTGAAATTCTGACGCTGCCGTCCGCGACTGAAATTGCGGAGCTGTTCGACATCATCGACCCGATTGCCATCGTGGCGGTGCGCGAAGCGCTGACCCGCACGCTGGCGACCGAACTGGCGGACGAGTTCCTGGCGATCTACAACGCCAACAAGCTTGACGCATATCGCGTGGAGCATGCGGATATCGGCAAGCGTACCCTGCGCAATACCTGCCTGCGTTACCTCGCCTTTGGTGAGGCCGGGCTGGCTAATACGCTGGTGAGCAAACAGTATCACGAAGCGGATAACATGACCGATGCGCTCGCGGCCCTGGCGGCAAGCGTTGCCGCTGAACTGCCATGCCGTGATGCGCTGATGCAGGAGTACGACGACAAGTGGCACCAGGATGGTCTGGTGATGGACAAGTGGTTTATTCTGCAGGCGACCAGCCCGGCGGCCGATGCGCTTAGCAAGGTTCGCAGCCTGCTGAAGCACCGTTCGTTCACCATGAGTAACCCGAACCGCGTTCGCTCGCTGATTGGCGCATTTGCCAGCAGCAACCCGGCCGCGTTCCACGCCGAAGACGGCAGCGGCTATCAGTTTATGGTGGAAATGCTGACCGAGCTCAACAGCCGTAACCCGCAGGTAGCGTCGCGTCTGATTGAGCCGCTGATCCGTCTGAAACGCTACGATGCACAGCGCCAGGCGAAGATGCGCGCCGCGCTTGAGCAGCTGAAAGGGCTGGAAAACCTGTCTGGCGATTTGTACGAGAAGATTGCTAAGGCGCTGGCCTGATGTAAAAAAGCCCGGTGGCGCTACGCTTACCGGGCCTACGATTTACCCTTGCGCCGTGTGATAGCGGGGCACTGGTTTTCTCCCTCTCCCCGTGGGGGATGTTCTGCTTAGGCTGATTTTATTGAATTTAAAAGAATTTTTAAAAAAATCGGTAATTTTAGCCCCCAGAAAAGCCCCCCGAATGCTGGTGGTGTCGCTGTAATGCTCTATTTCGCGAGTACAAAAATTTAACGAAGCGGGCTATTCAGTCAAACTGAGGTAAGCGGGATTAACCCACACCTCCGGGCTGGTGGTGCTTTCAGGCTGAGCAGCTCGGGATAATGCAGGAACCTAACTAAGGGCAGAGAGCCACCACTCTATGCCCTTTTATACTCCTCCTTCTGATAATCCTTTATCTATCCCTGTTACAAATAAATCCCACCGAGGTATAAATAATTTTTGCGAATTTAAATATGTAATTTATTCATTTTGTGAATTTATTTAATCTTCCCTGATGTCAGAAGCTGTCTAATAGATTTGAATGCATACTGAATAAAATCGTTATTAATTATTCGTGCTTATTTTTTTATCGAAATGAAATCAAAAAGGAAAAAATTTAACGCTGCCATTTTTCAATACACAAAAAAGCCGCCCAATTTCTGGGGTGGCATAAGTGTGAAAATCCTCACGGAATTAATCTCAAATATTGCGTTCAATGTGATTGAAATGATGTTTCATTTTTATAGGTGTGCTGTTTTGTTTGACTGTTTATTCACATGAGAACCGTTATGAAGATTAAAAATCTGCGCTGGTACATCATCATCCTCGTGATGCTGGGGACCATAACAAACTATCTTGCGAGAAGTACGCTCGGTGTTGCTGCGCCGGAAATGATGAAAACACTCGGCCTGTCCACCGAACAATACGGCTGGATTACAGCGGTGTTTCCCTTCACCTACGCGATTGGCGGCGTCATTTGTGGATTTATTATTGATAAGCTAGGCCTGCGTCTGAGCTTTTCTTTACTTGCCGGACTGTGGTCCCTGTTCAATATGCTGACCGCTCTGTGCAGCAGCTGGTTGCCAATCGCCTGGTTACGTGGCGGTCTGGGTATTACTGAAGCAGCATTTAACCCGGCCGGGATGAAAGTTACGGCGGAGTGGTTCCCGGCGAAAGAGCGCGGACTGGCCTGCGGGGTTTACAGCCTGGGGACGTCTGTTGGTGCAATGCTCGCTCCGCCGCTGGTCGTCTGGGCTATCACCTACTACAACTGGGAAATGTCATTCGTTGTGACCGGTGCGATTGGCCTTGTCTGGGCTGTAGTATGGTTCCTGTTCTACCGCTCTCCCGAACAACATCCGTCATACATTCAGTCTGAACATGCCGCCGTGATGGCAGACCAGATTGAGGTCGTGAAAGAAAAAGCCTCGCTGGCCTCCATCATCAAAGACCGCCACCTGTGGGCGATTTCCCTGCCGCGCTTTATGGCCGATCCGGCCTGGGGCACACTGCACTACTGGATGCCGCTGTATCTCGTCACCGTTCGGCATATGGATATGGCGCATATCGCTATGTTTGCCTGGCTGCCGTTCCTGACCGCTGACTTTGGGTGTGTTTTTGCCGGATTCCTTTCTCGTTTTCTGGTCAATCGTGGGGTTTGCACCCTGAATGCCAAACGCATCACGTTCAGTTTTGCGGCCGTTCTGATGCTGTCTATGGCGGGGGTTGGTCTGGTCACAAACGTTTATGTTGCGCTGGCGTTGTTCTGCGTTGCCGGGTTTGCGCACCAGTGCCTGTCTGTCACGGTTATCAGTATGTCCTCTGATTTATTCCCGAAAGAGAAAGTAGGGACGGCAACCGGATTTGCAGGCTTTACGGGCAGCATGGGCAATTTCTTCTTCAGCCTATTCCTGGGATCAATGGTGGCCGTGATTGGTTACAACTCGTTCTTTGTAGGCCTGGGCGTATTTGACCTGATCGGCGCGATGTTCCTGTGGGTGCTGATTAAATCACCGAAAAAAACAAATCAGCTGGCAACGGCGTAATTCTTCATTTCAGGTAAGGAAACTATTTCATGAAAAAATCAGCTTTGTTGCTGGCGGTTTGCTGCACCCCCATTCTGGCCCACGCAGCGACGTTTGACGTGCGTGGCGGCTATAAAGAAGCCAGTAAAACCTGGGAATCCCGCTTTAAAATCAGCCAGACCGTCGGGAATTTCTGGCTGAGTATGGAAACCGATAACAAGCAGGGAAATAACGATTTCGACCAGTCGAGTACGGACTATAACGAGCTTGAAGGGAACTACAAATACAGCCTGACCCAAAACACATTCGCTCAGCCAGGTATGGTCTATCACTGGGGCAGTGAAGGGGCACAATTTCGCCCCTACGTGAAATTTGGCTGGAAGATGACGGATAACTGGTATTCCGCGATCCGTTTCCGTTATGACTGGAATCAGTACGATTCTTCGGACCTGAACGGCGAAGAAAATAAAGGCAGTCAGGAACGTCTGGATCTGTATCTCGGCTGGCGAAACAAAGACTGGGATATCCAGAACAATCCCGTGTTTTATCGTTACGTAAATGATTTCCACTTCAACAACGGGGAAACGTCTTCCTGGGAAAACGATCTGGTTATTCGCTATAAGCACAATAAAACCTGGCAGCCTTATGTTGAGTGGGACTACATGTCACAGCAGGGTAAGTATGACGGTGAAGCAGGTCTGACTGAAAACCGCTTCCGCGTTGGCCTGTCCATCAACCTCGATACCCTCGGATAAGGCGCGTCTGCATGAAACTGAAACCCATTTATCAGGCGCTGATGATCAGCGCCGTTCTGGCCGCACCTTCGGTGGCAATGGCGTCATCACCGGATGATTGTCTGACTTATGACTGCGCGAAAATGCTGGAGATTAAGGGGGCGATTACTCACAGTGATCCCCAATATCTCGTTGCCTGGCGCGCACTGCAAAAGCAGGCTGATTCGGCGCTGACTCACTCGCGCTACGCGGTGACAGACAAAACACTGACCCCGGCGTCCGGGGATAAACACGACTACTACAGCTTTGGCCCCTACTGGTGGCCTGACCCGGACACGAAAAACGGAATGCCCTACGTCCGTAAGGACGGACAGATCAACCCTGATTCGAAAACGAACGGGACCGACAGTAAGCGGATGGTGCAATTCTCTGATGACGTGCGCGCACTGGCCCTGGCCTGGTTTTACAGTGGAGACGCAAAATACGCCGATAAGGCGCAGCAACTGTTGAAGGCCTGGTTCCTGGATGACGAAACCCGGATGAATCCCAACCTGAATTACGCGCAGGCAATTCCAGGTGCCATCGACGGGAGGGGGATCGGGATTATCGATACCCGCGTCCTGATTGACGTGGCCGACAGCATTGTGTTGCTTGAGGCATCGGGCCGGATACCGGCACAGGATTTGGCCGGGTATAAACGCTGGTACGGCGATTACACCCAATGGCTGCTGACAAGCCAAAACGGGTTTGAGGAGTCGAACTGGTACAACAATCACGGGGCCTGGTATGACGCGCAGGTCACTGCGTTCTCGCTGTTCACCGGGCAGCAAAAGCAGGCCCGGCTGCAGACGGATATTTTCAAACTCCGCCATCTGGCTTCTCAGGTGAATGCCAACGGTGAAATTGCTTCAGAAACGGAGCGTACCCGTTCCTTCCATTACACCAATTTTGCACTGGCCGCCTACGCGAAAATGGGCCGCTACGGTGAAAAGCTGAAAAACGATGTATGGGGCTTCGGGCTCGATAATCATTCGCTGAAAAAAGCCTTCATGCTGGTCAGCGGACAGACGGGGAAACCGCAGACGGCCTGGCTGCACGAAGAGATTAAGTACACCCCTTCTGAGGCGACGGGGCCGCTGCTGGCGGCTGCAAGGGCGTACGGGGATGCCGGGTTTTTGCAGTCTGCTGCGGCACTGACTGAAGCAAACCCCGGGGACATAAACATTCTCACCCCAGGCTCGGCTCTGGTGAAATAGCGGGGAAAAGATGAAACAGTTTACTGAATTACAGATTTTACGGGCGCGTGAGCGTGCAACGCCTGACACTATCCTGAGACTGATCACCGGCAACAGCGATGTGATCAATAACCCGGTGCTGGTACCTGAAACCGGCTGCGCAACCTGGAATCATTATTTTTTCTGCCCGGATCATAGTGTGCGCCTGACATGGGACAGACATTCTCCGGAGCAACATGTTTGCCCGGTTGACGGAAAAAAATTCTCCGGTGAACCCTATGACGGGGCCTGGTGGCGATGGCTGAACGGTCTGAATGCGAAGGCATGCTATGAGCTGGGCGTTCTCTGGCTGCTGACAGAGGATGAGCGCTACCTGAACAAAGTGCGGGAAATTTTGCTGGGGTATGCCCGCTATTACCCGGATTACCAGGAGCACGGGGGGATCCCTTATAACGGTCCCGGCAAGGCCAACGCGCAGACGCTGTGCGAAGCCAACTGTCATACCGATTTTGCCCGCGGGTTTGATCTTGTTCGTGCGCATCTGAGTGCAGAGGAAGAGCAGTATATTGCCTCCAGGTTGCTGTGCACCGGCGCGGATTTTCTGATGAAACACCGCTGTAATCAAATCCACAATCATGAGGTCAAAATTGGCGCAGCCATCGGCATTATCGGGGCCGTTCTGGATAACGATGCGTACCTGGACTTTGCGGTTAACGGTAAATACGGGCTGAGGTATCAGCTGGAGCATGCCGTCATGCCGGACGGACTCTGGTTTGAAGGCTCGCTGCATTATCATTACTACGCGCTTCAGGGTTTTTTTGCGTTTGAAAAAGTCGCGGGGGGATCTGAATACTCCCTGCTTGGGGAGCCGTATTACCGTCAGATGCTGAGTGCGCCGCTTCACCTGCTGATGCCGGATATGACGCTGCCCAGAATCAACGACTGTGTGAACGGGCAGGAGCGGCTGACGCACAGTGATATCTATGAATTTGCCTGGTGGTATTACGAAGATAGAAGCTACGGTCAGCTGCTGAAAAGCATCTGCCATCACCAGGGGCGCAACAGTATCGATGCGCTGTTTTACGGGAAAGATCTGTCCGGTGAAGTGCTTACTCCGCCGGAGCATACTCTACGGGTGCCGCAATCCGGACTGACGATTATCAGGCCAAAACCCGGCCGGGCCATCTGCGTCAAACACATGCCGTATGGTGGTGAGCATGACCACTATAACAGCCTTGGACTGACGGTGTTTGATGAAGGGATTGATATTTTCCCCGATCTGGGGACGACAGGGTACGGCGCGCCGCTGCATTACGGCTATTACAAGAATTCGTTTTCGCATAACACCCTTTGCATTAACGGGAAAAACCAGCCGCCCGCTTACCCGCGCGTGGTGTCATACCGTCATACAGGCGATTTCGTTCAGCTGATAACGGAAGTGGACTGGAAGGCGAAGCCTGTTTTGCCCGACAGCAAAACGCGGGTGGAGTGGGATGATGACGCGTACAGGGACGTGGTTTACCGGCGTAATATTATCGTCACGGGAGATTTACTGATTGATATCTCCACCATCGATAATCCGCATGGTCAGATGGTGGGGACCTCCTGGCTGATTGATGCGGAACCCTGCACTGCGCTGAATAAATGGCGCTACCGGGACGGATTTTATCCCCATATACGGGTGGCAGATAAAATCCCGCTTACGGAAACTGCCGTATTTTCTTATCAGGCTGTGAACCGGTTTACTGTTTACTGCTGCTCGCCGGGAGCGACAGATTTATATCAGGCAAAAGGGCCGAATAATCCTTCGACGGCTGATATTGAATATCTGATTATGCGTTCACAGGAAAAACGCGTCGTCCATATTGTTGTCACTGACCTGTCTGACACGGGGGATATCGGTGTAACGGTTGAGAATAATTATCTTAATGTGAAAACTGACAGCGGGACGGTTCATCGTTTTTCCCTGTCATAGTGCGGAGATTTATCATGTTTGTATTTCACAAAGATGTCATGCAGGAATCAGCCGGTGATGGCGTGACAAGAAAAATACTCGCTCACAACGGTTCGCTGATGAGTGTGGAAGTGGCATTTGAGGCCGGGGCTGTCGGACCGATGCATTCGCATCCTCATGAACAGCTGACGTACGTTCTGTCCGGTGTGTTCAGCTTCACGATTGGTGATGAAACACACACCGTCCAGGCAGGCGATACCCTGTATAAACGTTCCGGCGTCATACACGGGTGTACCTGCCTGGAAGCCGGTAAATTGCTGGATGTATTTACCCCGATTCGCGAGGATTTCTTACCCGCCCGGTAGGCCTGGTTCTTTTTCCGGTGTTGTTATATACGGGCCGGGTATTATTCCTGGCCTTTTTATAGTGCACTGAAAACCCCCAGCCAGGCTGGGGGTTCCGTAAAGCTTTCAGCTTTAAGCCAGTTATAAAAACCCCTTTTGATTTGTTAAAACAACTTGCGGTCTGGCAACTGCAAGAGAGAAACAAGAAATCAAAAGGGGGGGCCAATGGGGGACGAAAAGAGCTTAGCGCACACCCGATGGAACTGTAAATATCACATAGTCTTTGCTCCGAAGTACCGCAGACAGGCGTTCTATGGAGAGAAATGCAGAGCAGTAGGCGCGATTTTAAGAAAGCTATGTGAGGGGAAAAACGTGAATATTCTGGAAGCAGAATGCTGTGTAGATCATATCCATATGCTTCTGGAGATCCCACCGAAGATGAGTGTGTCGAGCTTCATGGGGTAATGCCATTTATCAGGTCTCCATGAAGTTATTAGCCTCCACAGTAGCCCCCAAAATGGAGGCGCTACAGGGATACATCAGAAGACAATAGTAGACAAAAGGAAACCGGACATGCCAGGGTATACGCGGCCTGAGGTGTTACAGAAATACTTCAGAAGATACAGGGAGAATCTGGTATACCACGTCAGATCCTCCCTGTGGGAGAGGGCCGGAGTGAGGGCATCAGGCATTAGCCTTAGCTCGCTGTAGCTCCGTACCCCCGCGCTTCATCACCCGATCCAGCACCTCCGCCTCCAGTTCCGCCAGTTTTGCCGAGCCTACCCGGCGAGGGCGAGGGATATCCACCGTCAGATCCAAACCGATTCTCCCGTCTTCTATAAGCAGCACCCGATCCGCCATCGCCACGGCTTCGCTGACGTCATGCGTCACCAGCAGTACCGTAAAGCCGTGCGCCTGCCAGAGGGATTCAATCAGATCCTGCATCTCAATCCGCGTCAGGGCGTCGAGCGCGCCAAGCGGTTCATCAAGCAGCAGCAGGCCAGGCCGGTGAATCAATGCTCGCGCCAGCGCCACGCGTTGTTTCTGTCCGCCAGACAGCGCCGCAGGCCATTCACCGGCACGGTGTTCCAGCCCGACGGCGGCCAGCGCCTGACGGGCTTCATCCCGCCAGCTGCCTTTGAGCCCCAGCCCGACGTTATCAATCACCGTTTTCCACGGCAGCAGGCGCGCGTCCTGAAACATCATGCGCGTATCGTCCTGAATATTGGCCAGCGGCGTGGTGCCTGCCAGAATCTCTCCACCGCTGGGGGCTTCCAGCCCGGCTAAAAGACGCAGCAGGGTGCTCTTGCCGCCGCCGCTGCGTCCGACCACGGCCACAAACTGGCCGGCGGGAATATGCAGATCCAGCCCGTTAAGAATGGTGTTTTCGCCATAGCGTTTGGTCACGCCGTTCAGCAGCAGCGGCGTTCCCTGGTTCAGTCGTGCTGTATTCATGCTTTTGCCTCCTGAAGGGTGTAGGCCGGGTTCCAGCGCAGCCAGCTGCGCTCCAGCCACTGGGCGCTAACGTCGGCGAGTTTGCCGAGCAGGGCATACAGGATGATGGCGACCACCACCACGTCCGTTTGCAGAAATTCCCGGGCGTTCATCGCCAGGTAGCCGATACCGGAGTTGGCCGAGATGGTCTCCGCCACAATCAGCGTCAACCACATCAGGCCGAGCGCAAAACGCACTCCGACCATGATCGAGGGCAGGGCGCCCGGCAGGATCACGTGTATGAAGAGAGAAAAACCGGACAACCCGTAGCTTCGCGCCATCTCGACCAGACCGCGATCGATATTGCGGATGCCGTGCCAGGTGTTGATGTATATCGGGAACAGCGTGCCCAGCGCCACGAGGAAGATTTTGGCGCTCTCATCGATCCCAAACCACAAAATGACCAGCGGGATCAGCGCCAGATGTGGCACGTTGCGCAGCATCTGAATGGACGTATCCAGCAGCCGCTCGCCCCAGCGGGAAAGGCCGCTGATCAGACCCAGCACCAGACCGATGCTGCCGCCGATGGAAAACCCAATCACGGCGCGCCACGAACTGATCGCCAGATGCTGCCACAGCTCTCCGCTCACGCTCAGCGACCAGAACGCTTCAATGACGCCCTCGGGAGAGGGCAAAATGCGGCTTGACAACCAGCCGGTGGACGACGCGAGCTGCCAGATCGCCACAATGCCGACGGGCAAAAACCACGGGGCGGCGCGCAGCAGCCATTTTTGTGAGGTGGCAGACATGGTCACTCCTTAGCTCTGCGCGGCTTTGCGTGGAATAAACTCGTTCGCCACGGCTTCGCCCTGAAGCTGGAGCCGCTGCGGCTGCGGAATTTCCGGAATAGTGACATCCAGATGCGGGAACAGCAGTTCACCCACCTTGTAGGCCTCTTCCAGATGCGGATAGCCGGAAAGAATAAAGCTGTCGATGCCCAGGTCAGCGTATTCATTGATACGCGCTGCCACGGTTGGGCCGTCGCCGACCAGCGCCGTGCCCGCGCCGCCGCGAACCAGACCGACCCCTGCCCACAGGTTAGGGCTGATCTCCAGATTCTCGCGTTTACCGTTGTGCAGAGACGCCATCCGGTGCTGCCCGACGGAGTCGGTTTTGGCAAACGCCGCCTGGGCTTTTGCAATCGTCTCATCGTCCAGGTGGGAGATCAGACGATCGGCGGCCTGCCAGGCTTCTTCATTAGTTTCGCGCACAATCACGTGCAGGCGGATGCCGAAGCGCACCTTGCGGCCATGGGCGGCCGCTTTAGCGCGGACCTGGGCAATTTTCTCTTTCACCAGCTCGGGTGGCTCGCCCCAGGTCAGATAGAGATCGACCTGCTCAGCGGCCAGATCCTGAGCCACATCCGACGATCCGCCAAAATAGAGAGGCGGGCGCGGCTGCTGCACCGGCGGGAAGTAGAGTTTGGCGTCACGAACGTGAATATGCTTGCCTTCAAAGGTGACGGTTTCGCCTTCCAGCAGGCGTCGCCAGACGCGGGTAAACTCGGCAGAGGCTTCATAGCGCTCGGTATGGTCGAGGAACACGCCGTCGCCCGCCAGCTCCTGCGGATCGCTGCCCGTCACCAGGTTAAACAGGGCGCGGCCGTTGGACAGTCTGTCCAGCGTTGCTGCCTGGCGTGCCGCCACGGTGGGGGAAACCACGCTTGGGCGCAATGCGACCAGGAACTTGAGGCGCTGCGTCACCGGGATCATCGACGCGGCCACCAGCCAGGCATCCTCGCAAGAGCGTCCGGTTGGGATCAGCACGCCAGTGAAACCGATTCTGTCCGCCGCCTGCGCAATCTGCTGAAGATAGCCGTGGTCAACCGGGCGTGAGCCCTCTTCTGTACCAAGATACTGTCCATCACCGTGGGTGGGTAAAAACCAGAAAAGATTCAGACTCATGATTTAGCTCCTTCTTTGCCTGCGGGCTGCCAGATGCGTTCGCGAATATTGACCTGTTTTGGTACCAGGCGGTTTTGATAGAAGAGGTCCGCGGTTTGCTGCTGAAGCGCGGCGACGTGCGCGTCGACAGGCGCAATGGTGGTGGGGGGACGGTGACTGAGGTAGCTCGCGATCACCGGTTCAGGTAAGCCCATGGTTTTTGCCAGCAGGGCAATGCTCGCCTGACGCTGGCTCTGTGTCAGGGCATCGGCCTGCGTAAAGGTATCCAGTACGCCCTGAATAAACGCGCCGTTCTTTTCTGCGTAAGGGCGTGAGGCGAGATAGAACGAACCGGTTTGCTTCAGCGTGGTTCCATCTTTCAGCACCCGTACACCACCCTGCAGCAATGCGGCGGAGTAGTACGGGTCCCAGATGGCCCAGGCATCAACGTTCTTCTGCTGGAACGCAGCACGCGCGTCGGCAGGCGTCAGGTAGACGGGCTGAATGTCGGTGAACTTGAGCCCGGCTTCCTGTAAAGCGCGCAGCAGCAGGTTGTGCGAGCTGGAGCCTTTCTGGAACGCAACTTTACGGCCTTTAAGGTCGGCAACGCTTTTGATGTCGCTGTTTTCAGGTACCAGAATCACCTCGGCTTTCGGTTTCGCGGGTTCTACGCCCACATAAACCAGGTCCGCTCCGGCAGCCTGAGCAAAGATAGGCGGAATGTCGCCCGTGCTGCCTAAATCGATACTTCCGACGTTCAGTGCTTCAAGCATCTGTGGCCCAGCGGGGAACTCCACCCAGGAGAATTTGGTGTCCGGGAAGCGTTTTTCCAGAAGCTGGTGGCTTTTTGCCAGCACCATACTGACGCTGCCTTTCTGATAGCCGATACGCAGGCTTTCCGGCGCGGTGTCTGCCGAATGAGCCAGCGACGAAAGGGCCATGAGTCCGGCCAGGCCGATGCGTGTCAGAGTTTTAAGCATGAGCGACTCCCTGTTGAGGATTAAATGAAGGGACCTGGATATCCCGGCGATGCAGCGCGTACCAGAAGGTTTCCAGCGCGGCATCAAGTCGCGTTTGCAGATTCGGCGTGAAGTGCGGCTTATGCTGGTAGTCGATGATCTGCGAATCATCTGCAAAAACGCCGTGAAGGATCTCCTGCGCTTTCAGCGCGTTGAGTACCGGTTTCAGGGCATAATCCACCGCCAGTAAATGGGCCACCGTGCCGCCCGTGGCCAGCGGCAGGACAACTTTGCCGTCCAGGGCGCGCTCGGGAAGCAGATCGAGCAGCGTTTTCAATGCACCCGAAAAAGAAGCTTTATAAACAGGTGTCGCCACGATTAAGCCGTCAGCGCCTTTAAGCTGTTCCGTCAGGGTTTTGAGCGCGGGGCTGTCAAAACGGGCGTAGAGCAAATCTTCAGGTTCGAAGTTATGCAGATTCCAGTGGCACACTTCCACATCCAGAGCATTGAGCTTGTCGCGGGCATATTCCAGCAGGGCGCTGGAACGCGAGGGGAATCGTGGACTGCCGGCCAGGGTGATGACGCGCATGTTTGCTCCTTATAACCAATTGTTTGCTTTTGTCTAACATTCATAACAATTTTCAGGAGTGTGACACCGCGCGGTTATTCCACTAAATGATTTATCCTCAATTCAAAAGCGAAAAAATGCATAAGAAAGGGGAAGGCAGGAAAACGATTGCGTTTTACGCTGATTTTTTTGCCGCAGGTCAATTCCCTTTCGTGGCGGGATCGCCCATAATCCCCTCCCGGTTTGCACACCGGGAATCCAGGAGAGTTCATGTACTACCCCTTCGTTCGTAAAGCCCTTTTCCAGCTCGACCCTGAGCGCGCTCATGAATTTACATTCCAGCAATTACGTCGCATTACAGGTACGCCTCTGGCGGCTCTGGTGCGTCAAAACGTGCCGGAAAAGCCTGTGCAGTGCATGGGTCTGACTTTTAAAAATCCGCTGGGTCTGGCGGCTGGCCTGGATAAGAACGGCGAATGTATTGACGCCCTGGGCGCGATGGGCTTTGGCTCCATCGAAATCGGTACCGTCACGCCGCGTCCGCAGCCGGGAAATGACAAGCCGCGCCTGTTCCGCCTGGTCGAAGCCGAAGGGCTGATCAACCGCATGGGCTTTAATAACCTCGGCGTTGATCACCTGGTGGAGAACGTGAAAAAAGCCCATTTTGATGGGGTGTTAGGCATCAATATCGGTAAAAATAAAGATACGCCGGTTGAGCAGGGTAAAGATGACTATCTGATTTGTATGGAAAAAGTCTACGCCTATGCCGGGTATATCGCGGTGAATATTTCCTCACCCAATACCCCGGGCCTGCGTTCCTTACAATATGGCGAAGCGCTGGACGATCTTCTGAGTGCCATCAAAAATAAACAAAATGAGCTGCAGACGATCCACCATAAATATGTTCCGGTCGCGGTTAAGATCGCACCGGATCTTTCTGCCGAAGAATTGATCCAGGTTGCCGACAGTTTAGTTCGCCATAATATTGACGGTGTGATTGCGACGAATACCACGCTCGATCGTTCGCTCGTCCAGGGAATGAAAAACTGTGACGAAGCGGGTGGGTTAAGTGGACGTCCGGTTCAATTAAAAAGCACCGAAATTATTCGCGCACTGTCTGCGGAATTAAATGGCCGTTTACCGATTATTGGCGTCGGCGGCATCGACTCAGTGATAGCTGCCCGCGAGAAGATGGCGGCGGGTGCATCACTGGTACAAATCTATTCCGGCTTTATTTTTAAAGGCCCGCCTTTGATTAAAGAAATCGTTACTCATATCTAATCTTTTTTCCTAATCAGACAACCAGGGCTTTATTTCCAGCCCTGGTTGTTTTATATTCCGTCACTGTTGCTTATTTAGACATTATAGTCTTTTATTACTAGTGTTATAAACGAAGCGGCGAACAGGACATTTTTAGTACAGGACGTTTGGGGACGGGAGAGACACATGCGAATTAAACCTGACGATAACTGGCGCTGGTATTTTTGCGACGAGCACGATCGTATGATGCTCGATTTAGCCAATGGCATGTTGTTTCGTTCTCGTTTTGCCCGCCGAATGTTAACCCCGGACGCCTTTGCCCCGTCGGGCTTTTGCGTTGACGATGCGGCACTTTATTTCTCCTTTGAAGAAAAATGCCGTGACCTGGCGCTTTCTAAAGAACAGCGCGCTGAGTTGGTCCTGAATGCGCTGGTGGCGATTCGTTTCCTGAAGCCGCAAATGCCAAAAAGCTGGCATTTCCTGGCGCACGGTATGAACTGGTCCCCGGCCACGGGCGACGCGGCCAGCGTCAATCTGAGCGATACTGCCGAAGAAGTGAGCCTGTTAGTGGTTGAGCCGGGCGAAAACGCTGCACTCTGCCTGCTGGCGCAACCCGGCGTGACGATTGCCGGGCGAGTGATGCAATTAGGTGATGCGATCAAAGTGATGAACGACAGGCTGAAGCCACAGCTGCGCGTCGATGCCTTCAGCCTGGAACAGGCGGTTTAAGCTTCCAGCTGTACGGACGTTTTCGGTACGCAGCTACAGCACAGAATTGTCCCGTCATTGCCAACTGCAGACTTCTTCAACGCACTCACTTCACCTTCCACCAGCTTAATGCGGCAGCATCCGCAAATTCCCGCGCGGCAGGAATACGGTACGCGAATTCCGGCTTGTTCCAGCTGCTCCAGTAAAACCTGCTGATTGTTGCCACGAATCACCTTGCCCTGCCAGTGAATATCCACCGCAGAGGCAACGTTTGTCTCAATGTCGACCATTTCTTCTTCCTGCCCGGCGCCGTACACTCTCGCAGGCCCGCGGGCAAGAATTTCGACCTCATCGCCTACGCGGATCGCGCCGCTGGAGCGCGGGATCAGGTTCTGACCGAAATCGACATCGCCGTTATCCTGCGCGGTACGGAACGATTGCAGCGTTTTCAGCGGTTCGCCGGAAGGGTGTTTCTGACCTTTCTCAGGGCTCACCGTGGTGAAAATGCAGCGGCTACAGGGTTTGACGACATCAAAGATGACGCTGCCGATGCGGATCACTTTCCAGGTGTCTTCATCCCAGGCGTCGGCACCTGTGACTACCAGGTTTGGACGGAACTGTTCCATCTGTACGCTGGCTTTACAGCGATTCTGTACATCACGCAGTGACGCTTCGTTGGTGAGCAGAAACGGGAAGCCATCGGCAAAGGAGAGGGGAACGGCGTCGTGGCGCTTCACGCGACGCGTCAGTTCAGGCCCAACCCAGCGCAGCTGCACGTCGCGGGAGAAGAAGCCGCTCAGCCAGCGGTTAATTTCATCCGGTGCGATGCGCGCGGTAAAATGATTGCCCCACACTTCCGTTGGCGCATCCACAGGCGCAAAATCAACAAAGCGAATCACCGCGCTGGAACCGTCCGGCGCGGTCAGATGCAAACCGTCATGAAGCGGGGAAGGGGTAAAGCGAACCATCTGCGGGAACTGGCGTGCGGTAATAAATGTGCCGTCTGGCTCGGTGACCATAAAAATACGATCGAAGGCGAATCCGCTCATGTCGGCCAGTGCGTGTGAGACACCGATGCCGCGCATGGATTTCACCGGATGAATAAAAAGCCTGGATAACGTCGCCACTGCACACTCCCACAAATGAAAATAAGCCTTCAACTTTATGACATACACGCCATATTAGCTATAATGCGCGACAATTTTCTAAGAGTAAAAGTGACGATATGAATTCTCTGTTTGCCAGTACGGCCCGTGGGCTGGAAGAGCTGTTAAAAACTGAACTGGAAAGCCTGGGCGCGCAAGAGTGCCAGGTGGTTCAGGGTGGTGTCCATTTTGAGGGCGACACGCGGCTTATTTACCAGAGCCTGATGTGGAGCCGTCTGGCGTCGCGCATCATGCTGCCGATGAAAGAGTGCAAGGTTTATAGCGACCTGGATCTCTATACCGGCGTACAGATGATCGACTGGACAGAGATCTTCACGCCGAATGCTACCTTCGCGGTGCATTTCAACGGCGTGAACGACGAAATCCGCAATAGCCAGTACGGCGCCCTGCGCGTAAAAGACGCCATTGTGGATTGCTTCACGCGTAAAAATAAGGAACGTCCAAACGTCGATCGCGAAAACCCGGACCTGCGTATTAACGTCTGGCTGAACGGCGACACGGCGAGTATCTCTCTCGATCTGAGCGGCGCGGGTCTGCATCTGCGCGGCTACCGCGATCGCACCGGGATGGCGCCGATCAAAGAAACGCTGGCCGCCGCCATCGTAATGCGCTCCGGCTGGCAGCCGGGCACGCCGCTGCTCGACCCAATGTGTGGTTCCGGTACGCTGCTGATTGAGGCCGCAATGCTGGCAACCGACCGTGCGCCGGGGCTGCATCGCGGCCACTGGGGCTTCAAAGGCTGGGCGCAGCACGACGAAGCGCTCTGGAAAGAGGTTAAAGACGACGCGCAGACCCGCGCGCGTAAAGGCCTGGCGGAGTATACCTCCCACTTCTACGGTTCGGACAGCGACCCGCGCGTGATTGAGCGCGCGCGCAGCAACGCCCGTCGCGCCGGTATCGGCGAGCTGGTCACCTTCGAGGTGAAGGATGTGGCGAACCTGACCAACCCGCTGCCAAAAGGCCCGTACGGTACTGTGATCAGCAACCCGCCATACGGCGAGCGTCTGGACAGCGAACCGGCGCTGATTGCCCTGCACAGCCTGCTGGGCCGCAATATGAAGGATTACTTCGGCGGCTGGAACCTGTCGCTGTTTAGCGCCTCGCCGGAACTGCTGAGCTGCCTGCAGCTGCGTGCCGATCGCCAGTTTAAGGCGAAAAACGGCCCGCTGGACTGCGTGCAGAAAAACTACCACCTGGCGGAGAAAGCGGCGGACAGCAAACCGTCCGGCGTGGCGGAAGATTACGCCAACCGCCTGCGCAAAAACCTGAAGAAATTCGAGAAGTGGGCGAAGCAGGAAGGGATTGAATGCTACCGCCTGTACGACGCCGACCTGCCGGAGTACAACGTGGCGGTTGACCGCTACGCGGACTGGGTGGTGATTCAGGAATATGCGCCACCGAAAACCATTGATGCGCAAAAAGCGCGTCAGCGTATGCTGGACGTTATTGCGGCAACTATCGCCGTGCTGGGGATTGCACCGAACAAGCTGGTGCTGAAAACCCGTGAGCGTCAGAAAGGAAAAAATCAGTACCAGAAAATGGGTGAAAAGGGTGACTTCATTGAAGTCGGCGAATACAACGCCCGCCTGTGGGTGAACCTGACCGACTATCTGGATACCGGCCTGTTCCTTGACCACCGCATCGCCCGACGCATGCTCGGCCAGATGAGCAAGGGCAAAGATTTCCTTAACCTGTTCTCCTACACCGGCAGCGCCAGCGTGCATGCGGGCCTGGGCGGCGCGCGGAGCACCACAACGGTGGATATGTCCCGCACCTATCTGGAGTGGGCAGAGCGTAACCTGCGTCTGAACGGCCTGACCGGACGCCAGCATCGCCTGATGCAGGCCGACGTGCTGGGCTGGCTGCGTGATACCGACGAGCAGTTCGACCTGATCTTTATCGATCCGCCGACCTTCTCTAACTCCAAGCGTATGGAAGATAGCTTTGACGTTCAACGCGATCACCTGCGCCTGATGACCGACCTGAAGCGCCTGCTGCGTAAAGGCGGCACCATTATGTTCTCGAACAACAAACGCGGCTTCCGTATGGATCATGACGGGCTGGCAGCCCTGGGACTGAAAGCACAAGAAATCAGCCAAAAAACGCTGTCTCAGGACTTCGCCCGTAACCGTCAAATTCATAACTGCTGGTTGATTACCGCGGTCTGAAAGGAAAAATAAATGTCTTTAATTAGTATGCACGGCGCGTGGCTCTCTTTCAGCGACTCACCGCTTCTCGATAATGCAGAGCTGCACATCGAAGATAACGAGCGCGTCTGTCTGGTGGGCCGTAACGGCGCGGGTAAATCCACGCTGATGAAAATTCTTAACCGCGAGCAGGGGCTGGATGACGGCCGCATCGTGTACGAGCAGGATCTGATCGTCTCCCGCCTCCAGCAGGATCCGCCGCGTCATGTGACCGGCAGCGTGTACGATTTCGTGGCGGAAGGCATCTCCGAGCAGGCGGAATATCTGAAGCGCTATCATGAGATTTCGCATCTGGTGATGACCGACCCGAGCGACAAGAACCTGAACGAGCTGGCAAAAGTGCAGGAGATGCTCGATCACCACGGTCTGTGGCAGCTGGAAAACCGCATTAACGAGGTGCTGGCCCAGCTTGGTCTCGAAGCGGATATGGAACTGTCCGCGCTGTCCGGCGGCTGGCTACGTAAAGCGGCGCTGGGGCGCGCGCTGGTCAGCGGCCCTAAAGTACTGCTGCTGGACGAGCCGACCAACCACCTGGATATCGAAGCGATTGACTGGCTGGAAGGGTTCCTGAAAACCTTCAGCGGTACCATCATCTTCATCTCGCACGACCGTTCGTTTATTCGCAATATGGCGACCCGTATTGTTGACCTCGATCGCGGCAAGCTGGTCACCTATCCTGGCGATTACGATACCTATCTGCTGGAGAAAGAAGAAAACCTGCGCGTGGAAGAGCTGCAGAACGCCGAGTTCGACCGCAAACTGGCGCAGGAAGAGGTGTGGATCCGTCAGGGCATCAAGGCGCGCCGTACCCGTAACGAAGGCCGCGTTCGCGCTCTGAAGGCGATGCGTCGCGAGCGCAGCGAGCGCCGCGAAGTGATGGGTAGCGCCAAAATGCAGGTGGAAGAGGCGTCCCGCTCCGGCAAGATTGTCTTCGAAATGGAAAACGTTAACTACCAGGTTGACGGCAAAGTGCTGGTGAAAGATTTCTCTGCGCAGGTTCAGCGCGGCGACAAAATTGCGCTGATTGGCCCGAACGGCTGCGGCAAAACCACGCTGCTGAAGCTGATGCTGGGCCAGCTGCAGGCCGATAGCGGCCGCATTCACTGTGGCACCAAGCTGGAAGTGGCGTACTTTGACCAGCACCGCGCGGAGCTGGACCCGGATCGTACCGTGATGGACAACCTCGCGGAAGGTAAACAGGAAGTGATGGTGAACGGCAAGCCGCGTCACGTTCTGGGCTACCTGCAGGACTTCCTGTTCCACCCGAAACGTGCGATGACGCCGGTGCGCGCGCTCTCCGGCGGGGAGCGTAACCGTCTTCTGCTGGCCCGTCTGTTCCTGAAACCAAGCAACCTGCTGATCCTCGATGAACCGACGAACGATCTGGATGTCGAAACGCTGGAATTACTCGAAGAGCTGATAGACGGTTATCAGGGGACCGTGATGCTGGTTAGCCACGATCGTCAGTTCGTGGATAACACCGTGACCGAGTGCTGGATCTTCGAAGGTGAAGGGCGAATTGGTCAGTACGTGGGAGGTTATCACGACGCAAAAGGGCAGCAGTCCCAGTCTCTGGCGCAGAAACAGTCAAAGTCCAGAACAAGTTCTGAACCTGCTGTAACAAAAGCAGAAACAGTCAAGAAAACCTCGGCTAAACTAAGCTATAACCTGCAGCGCGAGCTGGAGGGGCTACCCCAGCGTCTTGAAGAGCTGGAGGCCGCGCTTGAGGATCTGCAAGCGCAGGTTGCTGATGCGTCATTCTTCACCCAATCGCATGACTATACTCAGAAAGTACTGGCTGAAATGTCCGCGGCTGAAAAAGCCCTGGAAGAAGCATTTGAGCGCTGGGAGTACCTTGAGTCTCTGAAAAACGGCGCATAAACAGGGATAACATATGTGTGACCAGCACCATGCCGACAGGCATATATTATGCTCGCAATGCGATATGCTCGTGGCGTTGCCAGAGCTTGGTCACGGACATAAAGCCCTGTGTCCCCGCTGTGGCACGACGTTGACAACCGAGTGGGACGCGCCGCGGCAGCGTCCCACCGCTTACGCGCTGGCAGCATTGTTCATGCTGCTGCTCTCCAATCTCTTCCCCTTCATCTATATGAAGGTGGGGGGGATGACAAGCCAGGTGGATCTGCTCGAAATCCCGGGCGTGATGTTCTCGGAAGATTACGCCAGCCTCGGCACCTTTTTTCTGCTGTTCGTCCAGATAGTCCCGGCGTTTTGCCTGGTGGTCATCCTGTTGCTGGTCAACCGCGTCAGGATGCCCGCATCCCTTAAAATCAGGCTCGCGCGTATTCTTTTTCAGCTCAAAAGTTGGGGGATGGCCGAGATCTTTCTGGCGGGGATTCTGGTCAGTTTCGTGAAGCTGATGGCGTACGGCGACGTGGGGATTGGCAGCAGCTTTATTCCCTGGTGTCTGTACTGTGTCCTGCAGCTGCGCGCCTTCCAGTGCGTGGACAGGCGCTGGGCGTGGGACGATATCGCCCCGGCCCCGACGCTTGCGCAGACGGTGAAGGTTGGCGTGCCGGGTATCCGCCAGGGGCTGCGTTCCTGTCCGTGCTGTACCGCCGTGCTGCCCGCCGATCTCGACGTTTGCCCGCGCTGCGAAACGAAAGGTCATGTACGTCGCAAAAATAGCCTGCAGTGGACGATGGCGCTGCTGGTCACGTCCGTCATGCTGTATCTGCCGGCCAATATTCTGCCGATTATGATCACCGATTTGCTTGGCGACAAAATGCCCTCGACGATCCTCGCCGGGGTCATTTTGCTATGGGGGGAGGGGTCGTATCCGGTTGCTGGCGTAATCTTTATCGCCAGTATTATGGTACCGACCTTAAAAATGATCGCCATTGCCTGGCTCTGCTGGGACGCAAAAGGCCACGGTAAACGCGACAGCGAACGCATGCACCTGATTTACGAAGTGGTCGAGTTTGTTGGCCGTTGGTCAATGATTGACGTGTTTGTGATTGCCGTCCTCTCTGCGCTGGTGCGGATGGGCGGTTTAATGAGTATTTATCCCGCGATGGGGGCTTTAATGTTTGCACTGGTCGTGATTATGACCATGTTTGCGGCCATGACCTTCGACCCTCGTTTATCGTGGGATCGTGAGCCTGAATCAAGCCATGAGGAAGAGTAAGAGCATGGAAAATAAGAGTGGAGAGGCGAAAGTGCAGAAGGTCAAAAACTGGTCGCCGGTGTGGATTTTCCCCATCGTGACCGCTCTGATCGGTGCATGGATCCTGTTTTATCACTACAGCCATCAGGGACCGGAAGTGACGCTGATCACCACCAATGCCGAGGGGATTGAAGGCGGTAAAACGACGATTAAAAGTCGTAGCGTGGACGTGGGCGTAGTGGAAAGCGCTACCTTAACCGACGATTTAACCCATGTGGAGATTAAGGCGCGCCTTAATGCCGGTATGGAAAAACTGCTGCATGGCGATTCTGTTTTCTGGGTGGTCAAGCCGCAGGTGGGCCGTGAAGGGATCAGCGGCTTAGGAACGTTGCTCTCGGGTGCTTATATTGAACTGCAGCCGGGTGCGAAAGGGAACCAGCCGGGGCAATATCAGCTTCTGGATTCACCGCCGCTGGCACCGCCTGATGCAAAAGGTATCCGCGTGATCCTCGACAGCAAAAAAGCGGGTCAGCTCACGGCGGGCGATCCGGTGCTGTTCCGCGGCTATCGCGTGGGCTCGGTAGAGAAAAGCACGTTTGATCCGCAGAAAAGAGCGATGAGCTATCAGCTGTTTATCAACGCGCCTAACGATCGTCTGGTCACCAGCAATGTCCGTTTCTGGAAAGACAGCGGTATCGCGGTAGATCTGACCTCGGCAGGCATGCGTGTTGAAATGGGCTCGCTGACGACGCTGTTCGGCGGTGGCGTAAGTTTTGACGTGCCGGAAGGTCTGGACCTGGGGCAGCCGGTGGCCGAAAAAACCGCTTTCAGGCTGTTTGACGATCAAAAAAGCATTCAGGATGCGCTCTATACCGATCACATCGACTACCTGATGTTCTTTAAGGATTCTGTTCGCGGCCTGCAGCCTGGTGCGCCGGTTGAGTTCCGCGGTATTCGTCTGGGAACGGTGGGACAAGTGCCTTACTTTGTGCCTGGCCTTAAGCAGATGCTTGATGATGATTACCGTATTCCGGTGCTGATCCGCATTGAGCCTGAGCGCTTGATCAACCAGATGGGTGAGAATCAGGATATCGGCGAGCACATCACCGACCTGATGAATCGCGGCCTGCGCGGCTCGCTGAAAACAGGTAACCTGGTGACCGGCGCTCTGTATGTCGATATGGACTTCTATCCAAAGGCACCCCCAATAACCGGTATGCGCGAATTCGGTGGTTACAAGATTATCCCAACGGTGAGCAGCGGTCTGGCCCAGATCCAGCAGCGTCTCATGGAAACGCTGGATAAGATTAACAATCTGCCGCTGAACCCAATGATTGAAGCCGCGACAGGTTCGCTACACCAAAGCCAGGCGACAATGCAGCGCCTGCAGACCACGCTGGACAGCATCAATAAGATCACAGCCAACCAGAGCATGCAGCAACTGCCGCAGGATATGCAGAAAACGCTGCGCGAACTGAACCGCAGTATGCAGGGCTTCCAGCCTGGCTCGGCGGCGTACAACAAGATGGTGGCAGATATGCAGCGTCTTGATCAGGTCTTGCGCGAACTGCAGCCGGTTCTGAAAACGCTCAACGAGAAGAGCAATGCGCTGGTGTTCGAAGCGAAAGATAAAAAGGATCCTGAGCCGAAGAGGGCGAAACAATGAAAAAATGGCTAGCGATTGCAGGAGCGATGGTACTCACGGCCTGTAGTTCCGGGAGCGAAACGAAAAGCTACTACCAGCTACCGCTGGTGACGCAGGCGGTTACGCAAACTAGCGCCTCGCAGGGTAACCGTCTGCTGTGGGTCGAGCAGGTCGCCGTACCAGATTACCTGGCCGGTAACGGGGTGGTCTATCAGACCAGCGATGTACAGTACGTTATCGCCAACAACAACCTGTGGGCCAGCCCGCTGGATCAGCAGTTACGCAATACGCTGGTGGCGAATCTCAGCAGCCAGCTTCCGGGCTGGGTTGTCGCCTCCCAGCCTCTGGGAAGCGATCAGGACACGCTGAACGTCACGGTAACGGGCTTCCACGGCCGTTATGACGGTGCCGTGGTCATCAGCGGCGAGTGGTTGTTGAATCATCAGGGACAGCTGATTAAGCGTCCTTTCCATCTGGAGCTGAAGCAGCAAAAAGATGGCTACGATGACATGGTGAAAGTGCTGGCTCAGGGTTGGGCGCAGGAATCAGCCAGCATCGCCAGGGAAATTTCCCGGCTGCCATAAGTAAAATTCATCGTCAAAAACCGCAACCGGCCTGATGCTGATTGCGGTTTTTTTTTCGTTTTGGCGTCAGGCTGTTACTTGTGCTGCATCACAATTTTTGTACAAATGATCTTCCAGCTAGCTCACAAATATGACATCCGTATGAATTTTGAACGTTGACGCTGGGGCTAATTCGGGGTATTCGTTATCTGTGCCTGCGCATCTGGTGCAGACACTGTTTTCTTTCCACCAGACAAAAGAATGAGGGAAACGAGGCATGAAGAGACAGAAACGAGATCGCCTGGAACGGGCTCATCAACGTGGTTATCAGGCCGGCATCGCTGGACGTTCTAAAGAAATGTGTCCTTATCAGACGATTAATCAAAGGTCACAATGGCTTGGAGGCTGGCGAGAAGCCATCGGCGACAGGGCACTCATAGCCTGATAACGTCTCTTTAAAAAAAGAAACCTCCGCACTGCGGAGGTTTCGCCTTTCCGGGGTCGCTTAAAGCGATATCAGAACGCGGAAGTGTCCTGGAACAGACCCACTTTCAGGTCGTTAGCGGTATAGATCAGACGACCATCTACCAGCACTTCACCATCCGCCAGGCCCATAATCAGACGGCGGTTAACAATGCGCTTGAAGTGAATACGGTAAGTCACTTTCTTCGCGGTAGGCAGAACCTGACCCGTGAATTTCACTTCGCCGACGCCCAGCGCGCGGCCTTTACCTTCACCGCCCAGCCAGCCGAGGTAGAAGCCCACCAGCTGCCACATCGCATCGAGGCCCAGGCAGCCAGGCATTACCGGATCGCCAATAAAGTGGCAACCGAAGAACCACAGGTCCGGGTTGATATCGAGTTCTGCTTCTACGTAACCCTTATCAAAGTTGCCGCCGGTTTCGGTCATTTTCACGACACGGTCCATCATCAGCATATTGGGGGCCGGTAACTGCGGGCCTTTCGCGCCAAACAGTTCTCCGCGACCAGAGGCAAGAAGATCTTCTTTTGTATAGGATTCGCGTTTATCTACCATGTTCTCAGTAAGCCTTATTTTAGTGAAGGACGCAGGATAGCTAACACGTGTACGCTGAACAAGTCCGATCAGTTCGAACTGAACCAGCCCAGCCAGCGTAACGGCCATGGATAACGATGGCGAGCATCCTGCTGTGTCGCCTGGGCAATACGCTCCTGAATAGTCTGCATCAGGGTCGTCTGACCTTCGCCGTCCCAGACCAGGTTTGTCAGTAAGGGTAGCGCATCCTCGATCCCTTCGATGGCCCAGATGGCGAATTGTTCCTGTTCAACTGCATCCAGAATATCCTGGCTCAGGCTTAAATGGCGTACGTTGGGAGCCGGAATGATCACACCCTGTTTGCCGTTTAAACCGCGCTGCTGACAGATAGAGAAGAAACCTTCAATTTTCTCGTTGAGACCGCCAACGGGCTGAGCGCGACCAAATTGATCGACTGAGCCGGTAATGGCGATGTTCTGGTTGATCGGTACGTCCGCCAGGGCGCTGATTAAGGCGCACAGCTCAGCCATAGAGGCGCTATCGCCATCGACTTCGCTGTAGGACTGCTCAAATGTCAGCGAGGCGGAGAAGGGGATTTGCTGCTCAAGCTGCAGCTCAGACATCAAAAACGCCTGCATGATCATCATGCCTTTGGCGTGAATGTTGCCCCCCAGCTCGGCTTTGCGTTCAATATCGGTAAACTCGCCGTCGCCAATATGCACGACGCAGCTGATACGGGACGGTTCACCGAACGCGCGCGGATGGCCAGGAAACTCGATCACCGAGAGGGCGTTAATCTGCCCGATGCGTTCGCCTTCGGTCTCGACCAGAATTTGTTCCAGCAGAATTTCATCCTGCATGCGGTCAGCAAGATAGCCTTCGCGCCACTCTCGCTGTGCCAGCATCTGCGTAAGCTGTTCACCAGAGAACGTACCGTGGCCGCTGATAACGCCCACCTCACGCAGCTGCTTGCCGATCCAGAGCGGGCAGAGCGGCAAGGTTTCCTGGTCACCGGTATAGCGAACCGCTTCACGAAGTAAACCCGGCCACGCGTCGGCGGCTGGCGTCGGCAAGGCAAAACGCTCAGCGACGGTCATCACCCACTGGCACCACTGCGCCATGTCGTCCGCATCGGCAATCTGGATGTTGTCTTCGTATTCGCTGTAGACCGCCTGCTCAGCCAGTTCCGGCTCCATTTCCTGGAAGTCCGCCAGCGATTCCCGGTCACCTGTCAGAACGACAGTCAGCGACATCGGCATTGACGGAACGGAGACAGGGAGAGGACGAGACTCATCGTAACCGACCCAGTCAAAGCGCTGCTGGTTCACGATCGTTTTCAGGCGCATCCACAACAGCGGCTGCGCGAGCAGAGTACGCAGAGAGATGATGAGTACGCCGCCATTTGCGCGATGTACCAGACCCGGTTGCAGGGTAAGTTCACCGTTAAACTGGCGCAGACAGCCAAAGAGTTGTTCAGCCTCTACCCAGTTAGCGGTAATCACCTCGCCTGTGGCAGCAAAACGACCGTCGGACTGTTCCGCTGGTTCAAAGGTGACATGATGTCCGGCGATACGATACTGGCCGCCAAAGACCGCGTTCGCCTCCGGCCGCAGCTGGCGCATGGCATCCCCAAGCAGCGACAGGTATTCCGCTTCTTCCGGGGCTTTCAGCAGCATGAAAGGCGAGGTCGCCCATGGGCTTAACGTCTGCTCCAGCGCATAATGCAAACGTGGTTGCGTATCGCTAAGGATGAATTCGTGTTCTTTTGCGAGATCTGGCTGTGCAAACAGTTCCTGATAGCTCTCGGCATCCGGAACAAGGTCACGCCATGCTAGTTTCGTAATCGTCAAAGTTGATGTTTTTTAGTCAGATGTAAAAGCGTGGAGTATACCGTAAGCGGGGTGCTCTACCCAAGCAGGATTGGGAATTTCAACAGGCAGACAGGTGGCATTCGCTCACAGGATATGATTTCTTTTCAGCAGATTGCTAAAAAACTGATATTCTGAACAGAGTTACGTGGTAACACTGAGATCGCAATGAAATATCAACAACTGGAAAATCTCGAAAGCGGCTGGAAATGGAAGTACCTGGTCAAAAAGCACCGTGAAGGGGAGCTGATCACCTGCTATATCGAAGCCAGCGCTGCGCAAGAAGCCGTGGATATTTTGCTGACCCTCGAAAATGAACCGGTACAGGTAAACGGCTGGATTGAGAAACACATTAATCCTGCGTTGCTAAACCGGATGAAGCAAACTATCCGCGCGCGACGTAAACGGCATTTTAATGCCGAGCATCAGCATACCCGGAAAAAATCCATCGACCTGGAGTTCGTGGTCTGGCAGCGTCTGGCCGGTCTGGCGCAACGACGCGGCAAAACCCTGTCGGAAACCATCGTGCAGCTGATTGAAGATGCCGAACATAAAGAGAAGTACGCCAACCAGATGTCATCGCTGAAAAACGACCTTCAGGCGTTGCTGGGCAAAAAGTAAATTTTTGTTTTCTTCAGACAATAAAAAACCCCGCATGGCGGGGTTTTTTTATAAGACGATAACTTATGCCGCTGGCTGAGTTACAACGTCTTTAACGCCTTTAACTTCGATCTCTACGCGACGATCTGGAGCCAGGCAGTCGATCAGTGCAGCGCGAGCTTTCACGTTGTCACAGGTGTTGCCAGTAACTGGGTTAGATTCGCCCATACCACGTGGGGAGATCTTGTTAGCTGGGATACCTTTAGAGATCAGGTAATCAACAACAGACTGAGCACGTTTCTCAGACAGTTTCTGGTTGTAAGCGTCAGAACCGATACGGTCGGTGAAGCCCAGAACCACTACAGAACCGTCTTTAGGATCCAGGTTGCTCAGCTGGGTGTACAGCTGATCCAGTGCCTGCTGACCTTCTGGTTTCAGGGTAGCTTTGTTGAAGTTGAACAGAACGTCAGACTTCAGAGTGAAGTGCTTGGTCTGTACTTCTGGAGCTGGAGCCGGCGCTGGAGCAACAACTGGTGCTGCATCTTCCTGCTGGCCGAAACGGTAGGAAACACCTACGCTCAGCATGCCGTTGTCTGGACGAACGCCAACGGTAGCACCATCACCGATGTTGTTAACCCACTGGTATTCCAGACGGGTAGCGATGTCACGGGTCATAGCCCACTCAACGCCACCAGCGAATACTGGGGAAACGCCGGTGTCATGGTCGTCGCCAGCGATGCTGTTGCTGGAGTCTGCACGCCATACCATGCCGCCCAGACGGGTGTACACGTCCAGATCGTCAGTTACTGGGTAACCCAGTTTAGCGGTCAGCTGTACGCCTTGAGCTTTAAAAGCGCCGTTTACGTTGTCGCCTTTGTATGGCATACGACCTAACCAGTCGTAACCCATTTCAAAACCAACATACGGGTTAACCTGATAGCCACCGAACGCACCTGCACCAAGCTGGCTCTCGTGAGTAGGGCCATCATTGTTCAGGCTGCTGTTGTACCAGCCGGTGTCGTGGAACTGAGACCAGCCCAGTTTACCACCTGCATACCAGGTATTATCTTTCGGAGCGGCCTGCGCTACGGTAGCGAAGCCAGCCAGTGCCACTGCAATCGCGATAGCTGTCTTTTTCATTTTTTGCGCCTCGTTATCATCCAAAATTCGCCATGAAAGTCTCAAGAGAGAATCACGGTTAAATCCTTCACCGGGGGGCGTGGTCAAATATAAATCTACCGATATCTTCGGCTTAGGCCGAGCACCCCTAGCGATGTAAAGTCTACAACGTAGCTGAAAACTTACAAGTGTGAAGTCTGTCAGGCATATGAAAAAAAAAGTTCCGTATACCTATTATTTAACATTTTTAGAACGAATTTTGTGCAATAAAATTAAGGAGAACCGCACCAGACAAGCCTTGCCGCAATTTTGAGGCCGGGAACTAAAACCGCATCTTGCGGTCAAAAAAAATTCCAGGAAAAATCTTAATTTCACTCAGTGATACAAATTTGAGTGAATTTTTAGCCCAGAAAGTTGTCCTCTGCGATAAGAATCTGCACGAACCGGGCGCATGATAAACCCGATCGCATTCCCTTCTTCAGCCGCTTCGGTCAGACGAAAATGTTCCTCTTCCGTCAATTCTTCCGGTAACCACCCGATCACCACGCTGTAATTTCCCGTACGTAACGCCCGGATCATCGACTCAACGGTGTCACAGGGGGAAAGTTGGTTGATCTGCATAACCTTTGTCAGCGGCAGGCCCGCAGACTGAACCCATTGACGGCTCAGTTTCTGCTGTGGCGTCAGCCAGAGCTGCCAGCGCGATTGCTGACCAAGCTGCTGTAACAACGGCAGCAGAAGGAGTTGGGTCAACAGGGGCTGGTCTTCACGATAAACCACTTCACTAATAAGCCCCGTCGAAACACCCCCAACGGCGTTTTGCGCGACATTGCCCGCGGTTGAGGTGAGAGAAGTTAAGCGATTTGCATAGCCTGAAGTGTACATATTCATTCCAGCCCTGTAGTTACTGTATGAATATACAGTAACCCCTGTATGCATAAAGATCAACCTCATTTTCGGAAAGCGACTCGCAAAATTCATTCAATCTTGATGCCCTTCGAAAAATCATCTTGCTCAACTGCGCTAAGTTGCCTATTTTCCTGCTAACGGATCCGCTAGTAAGAAATTTCGTTGTTACTTTATGATTTTGAAGGGAAATATCATGAAAAAGATATCTTATGAACGGATTTATAAATCCCAGGAATACCTCTCGCCGCTGGGTGAAATCCACCATCGCGCGCTATTCGGCGGCTATACCCTGGCAGTGGATGATGCAGTTTTTGCCATGGTGTCAGATGGAGAGCTCTACCTCCGTGCCTGTGAAGAAAGCGCGAAATACTGTGTCAAAAATGCAGCCTCTTTTTTGACCCTGATGAAGCGGGGGCGTCCGGTGCTTCTCAACTACTATCGCGTGGATGACGGGCTGTGGCAGGACAGGGAGCGTCTGCTAAAACTCTCCTCATTCGCGCTCAATGCGGCAAGGAAAGAGCGTTATCAGCGGCATCAGCGAAACCGTCTTAAAGATCTGCCAAACCTGACTTTTCAGCTGGAAGTATTGCTCTTCGAAGCGGGTATTACTAATGAAGAGACGCTGCGGGCGCTAGGCGCCAGGGAGAGCTGGCTGAAGATGCGGGCAAAAAATAATGCACTCAGTATTAAAGTGCTCTTCGCACTGGAAGGCGCCATTGAGGGACTGCATGAGGCCGCACTCCCGGCAGGTATTCGCCGGGAGTTGACGGAGTGGTTTAATGCGCTGCCTGAGCCACAGGAGAATCACTCCTCCAGGTAGCGATTTGCTGTTGCAGTCGGCAAATTTCTGGCAGCAGAGCGATAAGCAGGCCAATCTGCTGTAGAACCAGCGGCGCTTTGCTGTCGTTTCCGGGCTCAAGATGCGCAATACGTTGAGTCAGCTCATCCAGTGACTGCCTCACGCGAGGTTCATCGGCGGGCCGGTGGTGCAGTGCATCATCGACATAACAGACCGCGTCATCCAGCAGGTTGAGGATGCCCGGGTTGGTTAGTTTCTCACGATGGGCACCCAGCGTGGAGATATAGCTGGTGAAAGTATGGTTCAGGCAGAGCAGTCGGAAAGCCGTCTCACGAATCTCTGCCGTGGCGCGAGGCTCCGTTGACATGTTAGAGACCACCGAAGCCAGCTCCGCATCGCTGTTGTGCGCATCCCGGCGGGCTATCCGGTAAGCCAGACGGTTATCGCGGCCCTGATGATACTGCTCAAGGATGGCATCCAGGTATCGGCAGTTGGCGTTCATGGCCCTGTCTAACACCCGCGGCAGATTGCGGAAACGCCAGTCTGGCCAGATAAAGCTGACCGCAGCCCAGGCGATAGCACAGCCTATCAGCGTATCAAGCACGCGTGGCAGGGCGACTTCAAACCCTTCACCCAGCAGGTTAAAGCAGAGCAGAACCAGCAGCGTGATGAACATCGTGGCATGGGCGTACTGCACGTTGCGAAACGCGAAGAACAACACGCCGGTGATCACGATCAGGATCAGCTGTCCTTCAACGGAGGGCACGAAATAGAGCACCGGCAGGCCGATCGCGACGCCGACCAGCGTACCGATAATACGCAGCGCAAGGCGGTGTCGGGTGGCGTTGTAGTTCGGCTGACAGACAAACAGGCTGGTCAGCAGTATCCAGTAGCCGTGATGCAAACCGGTTATCTGGATAAAAGCGTACCCAACGCACAACACCAGGGACATCCGCACCGCATGGCGAAACAGCGCCGACTCCGGCGTAAAGTTGCGGCTCAACCGGAGCCACATATCGCTCACGCTGTGCACACTGTCATCAGCAAGCTGGTTCTCCACTTCATTCCCCGGTAGCGCCATCGCCTGCTCGGACTCAATCGTCGCCAGCTGAGCGTCTATCGCCCGCAGGTTATTGAGCAGAAAACCCAGCGCCTTAATGTGTTCCGGCGACGTTCCGCTGGCCTGAACGCGGTCAAGCGCTGCATCAAGATGGCTGAATACGCGTTCAAAGCGCGGATCGTGCTGATAGGGCGTGCGCAGCAGAATGGATCGCGCCAGCTGCTGGCACGCCTGGGACTGCATGGACAGCAGGCGCTGGAAGCGGAACATCACGTCGCTGTAGCGAAATTTCTCACGCAGGGCGGTGTACTGAACGTGCGAGGAGCTGGCGCGCTCATGAATGTCCTGGGCGGCAAAATAGTAGTGCAGGGTTCTTCGCGTGCCGCGCTGGCCGCGATCGCCGCGCAAACGGGTAAGCAGCGAGGCTTTCGTCTGGTTAAGGGTCGCGACAAGCTGGCCGTTTGCCAGCGCCAGATCGTAAAGCGGCGCCTGGCTTTCTTCCTCGATATCCGGGTCGAACAGCCGGGACTTCAGTTCCAGATAATGGGCTAGCTGCTCATAGCTGCGGGCAAGGTTATCCTGCAGAGGACGAACCGGGAAGATCAGATGCCCGGTTAACGTCAGCAGGTTATACCAGATGGCGCCCAACAGCAGCAGCACAGGCTGCTGATACCACTGGTCGTATAGTGATACGCCCAGCATGGTATAGATGGCGATCAGCAGGGCCCCAAAGGCGATAGTGGCATAGCGCTGACCCAGGCCGCCCAGCAAAATAAACCCACTGGTGGAGAGCGTCAGGCCCAGCGCAAACAGCCAGGGCCAGGGGAAGAGCAGCTCAACGGACGCGGAGGCGATAAAAAAACAGACGAGCGTAATGACCAGGTTACGTAAACGTCCGGCCAGGCGGTCGTCCAGATCCGCAAGGGCACCGGCAACCACGCCCAGCGTGAGCGGAATTGTCAGCTTGACATCATTCAGCCACCACGGCAGGGCAACCGTGCCGCAAAGCGCGATAAAAATCCTGACGTTGTAGAGCCAGGAGCTGTTCCAGGTATAACGGCGAAGCAGTGGGCTTAGCATAAACGCGGCCAGTCCTTATTTACTGAAAACGACGACGCGCATTCGCTTCACGCGCCGCCTGGGCCACTTCGACCGGAACAACCCTGCGCCCGACGGGCCAGAGGGCAATAGCGGCGATCTTAAAGTTCGCGATCCCCACCGGAATACCAATAATCGTGATGCACTGCGCAATCCCGGCAAAAATATGCATGATACACAGCCACCAGCCGAAGAAAATCAGCCACAAAATGTTCAGCAGGGTTCCACCCGTGTTCATCAGGGCGTTCTTGCTCTCCGGGTTCAGTTCATCAACGTGAATAGCTTCGTTACCGTACGGGATGAACGAGAGTTTCGTGATCTCCCAGCAGGAGCGGGTCAGGGGGAGTGTGAAAATCAGGACGATGCTCACCAGCGTGGCAAAAAGCCAGGAGAGGGTGGTGGCAAAACCGCCCAGCACAAAATTCAACACATTCAGAACGGTACGCATAAACCCTCACTTCCTTTCGATAAAATTAACGCCCAATGATTGTAACGTTTTTTTAGGCTGGAGCACCTTAAAACTGGCAGTTAAACTGTCAGGTAAATTATCTCTTCGTGGATTTGGCGGGACATGGAACTGAAAGCAACTTCTTTAGGCAAACGCCTGGCGCAACACCCTTATGACAGAGTTGTTCTGCTCAATGCCGGGGTGAAAGTCTCCGGAGAACGCCACGAATACCTTATTCCGTTTAATCAGCTTCTGGCTATCCACTGCAAGCGCGGGCTGGTGTGGGGCGAGCTGGAGTTCGTTCTGCCAGACGACAAAGTCGTGCGTCTTCACGGCACCGAATGGGCGGAAACCCAGCGTTTTCATCACCACCTTAACGCGCTCTGGCAGCAGTGGAGCCAGGATATGAGCGTGATTGCCGCTCAGGTACTGCAGCAGGTGCTGGACGATATCGCGCAAAGCAACGCGCAACAAACGTGGCTGACGCGCCAGCAGACCGCCGGGTTGCAGCAAAAGATCAGGCAGGCGCTTTCGGCGCTGCCGTTATCCGTTACGCGTCTCGATGAGTTCGATAATTGTCGCGATGCCTGGCGTCAGTGCCAGGCCTGGCTGAACGATGTGGATAAAAGCCGCCTTGCCCATAATCAGGCCTGGACGGACGCCATGCTCACCCAATACGCCGACTTTTTCAGTACGGTGGAATCGTCACCGCTTAACCCTGCTCAGGCGCGCGCGGTGGTTAACGGCGAGCAGTCGCTGCTGGTGCTTGCCGGGGCCGGGAGCGGTAAAACGTCGGTGCTGGTGGCCCGCGCGGGCTGGCTGCTGACGACCGGTGAGGCGGTAGCCGATCAGATTCTGCTTCTGGCCTTTGGCCGTAAGGCTGCCCAGGAGATGGATGAACGCATCCAGGAACGTCTGCACACCCGGGACATCACGGCCAGAACCTTCCATGCCCTTGCGCTGCATATTATTCAGCAGGGCAGTAAAAAAGTGCCTGCCATCAGTAAGCTGGAAAACGACACGCAGGCGCGTCAGGCGCTGTTTATCAAGACGTGGCGCCAGCAGTGCAGTGAGAAAAAAGCGCAGGCGAAAGGGTGGCGTCAGTGGCTGGAGGAAGAGCTCAACTGGGACGTGCCGGAGGGCAGCTTCTGGCAGGATGAGAAGCTGGCGCGTCGGCTGGGCTCGCGCCTTGACCGCTGGGTCAGCCTGATGCGGATGCACGGTGGATCACAGGCAGAAATGATTGAAAGCGCGCCGGAGGACGTCCGCGATCTGTTTTCGAAACGGGTCAAGCTGATGGCTCCGCTGCTGAAAGCCTGGAAAACCGCGCTGAAAGAGGAAAATGCCGTTGATTTCTCCGGTCTTATCCATCAGGCCATCATCATTCTTGAGAAAGGGCGTTTTGTCAGCCCGTGGAAGCATATTCTGGTGGATGAGTTCCAGGATATCTCACCCCAGCGGGCGGCACTGCTCTCGGCGCTGCGGGCGCAGAACAAACATACCTCGCTGTTTGCCGTGGGGGATGACTGGCAGGCCATCTACCGCTTCAGCGGCGCGCAGCTCTCTCTGACGACCGCATTCCACCACTATTTTGGCGAAGGCGATCGCAGCGATCTGGACACCACCTACCGCTTCAATTCACGAATTGGTGAGATCGCCAACCGCTTTATCCAGCAGAATCCGCACCAGCTGGCAAAGCCGCTTAACAGCCTGCGGGCAGGGGATAAAAAAGCGGTCACCCTGCTGGCGGATGACCAGCTTGAACCGCTGCTGGACAAGCTCAGCGGGTATGCGAAGCCCGATGAACGTATTCTGGTGCTGGCGCGCTACCATCACCTCAAACCTGCGGCGCTGGATAAAGCCGCCACCCGCTGGCCGAAACTGCAGCTGGAATTTATGACGATTCACGCCAGTAAAGGGCAGCAGGCCGATTATGTGATTGTGGTGGGGCTGAAAGAGGGCAGCGATGGTTTCCCGGCCCCGGCCAGAGAGTCGGTGATGGAGCAGGCTCTGCTGCCGGTGCCGGAAGACTTCCCGGATGCCGAAGAGCGCCGTTTGCTGTATGTGGCCATCACCCGCGCGCGGCATCGCGTGTGGCTGCTGTTCAATAAAGAGGAGCCATCCGTGTTTGTCGATATTCTGAAGAGTATTGATGTGCCGGTAGCACGTAAACCATAACGATGTCAGGCAAGATTTTCCAGGCCGGGTAAGGCGTAACCGCCACCCGGCAAAAAAGCTACTTCAATCTTTCGGAGAGATAACGCTGATAGTCCGGAATAAGGATCTCAACCGGTGCGTTAAACTGCGGTGATTCAATGATGAAATCCGCCGTCGACAGGTTTGTCGCCACCGGAATATTCCACACCGTCGCCAGACGCAGCAGCGCTTTGACATCCGGATCGTGCGGAACCGCATTCAGCGGATCCCAGAAGAAGATCAGCACATCAATCTTTCCTTCGGAAATCTGCGCGCCGACCTGCTGATCGCCGCCCATCGGGCCGCTCAGCATCGCATTTACCTCCAGACCCGTTTCGCGCTGGATCAGGTTACCGGTGGTGCCGGTCGCCGAGAGGGCGTGCTTTTCCAGCAACGACTGATGGCGGCGAACCCAGTTAAGCAGCATTTGTTTACAGTGATCGTGCGCCACCAGCGCAATGTGTTTACGTTCAGGCAGCGTGCGTGTTGTCAGTTCCATAATCATATCCATCAGGTTAACTGACTACACGATGACGGGAACCGTCAGACGCTGCAAGAGTAAGGCGTAAAAAATGTGGCTTATGATGAAGGTTGTTGTTTTGCCCACTGTAAAAACCGGGCCCGCGTGTCGGGATCGGCCTGCTGGAACCAGAATTTAAGGCGCTGTTCCGTCAGGCTCTGGGACTGGGGAGGAATAACGTCCAGTTCAGAGACGCCGGATAACAGCGTACTGTCGTCCGCCATCCTGGTGGCAAACTGCGGCAGGGAAGCGCGTTTACCCGCTTTGTTGTAGGTTTGGGCTGCAGCCTCGTAGTCCGGGCTTTTCGGGGAGGAGGTCAAGGCCAGAATATCAAGCTTGACCGGAATCGGCATCGCGTCCCCGTCCAGTAGCTCTATGCGCGGCGATGCGTCAAAGGCCGAAGCGTCTTTTTCCGTTTCAAGACGAGGCAGGGTAATGTTCACCTGGCTGACTTGTCGGGTATTAAAGCTGACAATCAGCGGCGGGGAGAGGTACATCCGTTGCTCATGGTTAGCCATCCCGATCGATTTTTCTACCCGGAACACCAGCTGATGCGGCCCGTTATCTAATTCGATGCTGTCTGCCCCGCGCAATAATGAGCTGGAGACCTTTTTTCCGTCCAGTACCAGAAGATCAATGTCGCCAGAGAGCCGAAGCGTGGTGGCAAAAACGCAAACCGGCATCACTAACGCAATCAGAGCAGTGGCAATACCGGTTTTCATAGAAGGCTCCCGTCAGAAATCCTGTCGCCGCATTAATGTATCTAAATTTTTCGATAATCACGTTTACTAACATATAGACATATTTCGCCGTTTTGCCCTCATGCATCTGTATGGGATGGATGGTTGAGATGTGCGCTTTGGCGTACACTTTTAAAAAAGCCAGGAGAAAAACCATGAAAGAGAACGATATTGCCGAGATTCTGACATCCACGCGTACCATTGCGCTGGTGGGCGCGAGCGATAAACCCGACCGTCCAAGCTATCGGGTGATGAAATACCTTCTCGATCAGGGCTATCACGTTATCCCGGTGTCGCCAAAAGTGGCAGGGAAAACGCTGCTGGGTCAGCAGGGTTATGCCACGCTCGCTGACGTGCCGGAAAAAATTGATATGGTTGATGTCTTCCGTAATTCCGAGGCGGCATGGGAAGTGGCGCAGGACGCTATCGCCGTAGGGGCGAAAACGCTGTGGATGCAGTTAGGTGTGATTAACGAGCAGGCCGCCGTGCTGGCGCGGGATGCGGGTTTGAAGGTCGTCATGGATCGTTGTCCGGCGATAGATATCCCCCGCCTGGGGCTGGCGAAGTAATAAAAAAAAGCCCGTCATCGGGCTTTTTTTACACGCTTAGTTCCGCAGGCGCGGAGCCTGTAACTGTTTGCGGATAGTCTGAGCAAGTTCATCCATCGTGGGTTGCTCCGGATGCTCTTCCTGCAGCTCACTACTCAGCTGCGCTTCGGCAAGGTAGGTATGAACGGGTTGTCCGTCGTCACCTTCCATTACCACATGGTACCAGGGCGCAGCGCGAAGCTCTGCGTTGACCGCCAGCTCGTCCGCTGACGGTTCATCAAGGGAATACTCCGGGTCGATATCCACGACCACACCCAAATATCCAAGCAAAGTGTGGCGGACCTGCTGGCCGATACCGAATTTGCTGGCAATCATAGTCACCTCCCGGGAAACACTACTTACACATTAAGTGTGGGCAATATTTCTCTTTTCAAGTTACATGACGCGACAGGCAAACCCTTTCAGATACAGTCCTTCCGGGTAGGTAGCAATCACGGGGTGATCGGCTGCCTGACGGAACTGCTCTATAAATTGTACATCACGACCAGCATCTATTGCGGCATCGGCGATGATTTTTTGGAATAAATCGGTGGTCATCAGGCCAGAGCAGGAGAACGTCAGCAGCACCCCGCCCGGGTTCAGCAGTTGAATCGCCAGCATGTTGATATCTTTATAGCCGCGGCAGGCACCCATTAGCTGGCTTTTGTTCTCCACAAATTTTGGTGGATCCATGACGATGACGTCGAACTTCTCTCCCCCATCACGATATTTGCGCAGCAGCTTGAAGACGTCATCGCGTACAAACTCCGCTTTGCTCAAATCCAGCTTGTTTAGCCCGACGTTCTGTTTTGCCACGTCCAGTGCTTCCTGTGAGGTATCCACGCTCACCACCTGAGCACAGCCGCCCATCAGTGCCGAAACGGCGAAGCCACCGGTATAGGAGAAACAGTTCAGGACGCGTTTGTCGGCAACGTACTGGCGGGTCGCCAGACGGCTGTCGCGCTGGTCAAGGTAATAACCCGTTTTATGGCCGCCCTGAATATCCACCAGCAGCTTCATGCCGTGCTCTTCAATCGGCAGAAGGGCAGGCGGCAGCTCGCCGGTAACCGGACCCTGGGTCAGCTCCATGCCCTCTTTTTTGCGCACCGCCACATCGCTGCGGTCGTAAATAGCGCATTCCGGGAACAGGGTTTGCAGCGCGCTAATCAGCGCCGCACGTTGATACTCCGCCCCTGCGCTCAGAAGTTGCAGCACCAGGAAGTGACCGAAGCGGTCAATGGTGACGCCAGGCAGACCGTCGGATTCACCGGCAATCAGACGGTAGCTGTCCAGCCCGTCGCGTTTTGCCAGCCAGTCGCGCCACTGCTGCGCCTGCTGCAGGCGGCGAACAAAGAAGTCGATGTCGATGGATTCATCTTTATCGAAGGTCCAGACGCGCGCGCGGATCTGGGACGCTGGCGAGTAGGCGCCTCGCGCTAACCATTTACCCTGATGGTCAACAATATCAATGGTTTCACCGAGGCTGGCTTTGCCTTCCATACGGGCAACCGCGCCGGAAAAGACCCAGGGATGACGGCGCAGTAAGGATTTCTCGCGCCCTTTGGCTAACACTAAACGTACACTCATAATTTGCTGTTCTGTCGATTTCAGGGAAATGGCGCGTAGAGTAGCACATTCAGCCAGGCGCTATCATCTGCGGATGTCGTTGAGCGTTTCGGCACAAAATCAAATCGCTTAGGCACATTACGTCATTGCAGCAGGCTTTACAGTAGGGCCTCCGGTTCAGCAAAGGGAGCACCTATGAACAAGCGCAGTATGATAGTAATAGCCGCACTGGCGGCGATAAGTTTTCAGGTTTCAGCGGCAACGCCTTTCAGCATCACCAGCCAGGATATTTCCGGCGAGCGTCGTTTAGCGCAGCCGCAGGTATTCGAGGGATTCGGCTGCCACGGCGGTAACCAGTCTCCGCAGCTGGCGTGGAAAAACCCGCCCGCCGGTACGAAAAGTTTTGCCGTCACGGTATATGACCCCGATGCGCCCACCGGCAGCGGCTGGTGGCACTGGACCGTAGCCAATATTCCCGCGAAGACAACGACGTTGCCCGCTGATGCCGGTAACCCAAATGGCGAGAAATTACCTGCCGGTGCCGTGCAGGGGCGTAATGATTTCGGTTATTCTGGATTCGGCGGCGCATGTCCACCTGCGGGAGACAAACCCCACCGCTATCAGATGACCGTCTGGGCGCTGGACGTGGATAAACTGCCTCTCGACAAAAATGCCAGCGGTGCGCTGGTCGGTTTTATGATCAACAATCACGTTCTGGAAAAAGCCCAGTTAACTGTAACCTACAGCAGATAAGGATGAACCGGTGCAGGAGTTTCATTTTCGAAATAAACACCTCACGGCGGGTGAAGTGAACGCCAGCAAAATGCATCGCCTGCACCAGGTTAAACTCTTTTTTCCGGCCATTTGTCATATCACGCACGGCAGTAAGGTGATTGTTCAGGATGACAAGCGCCTGGTGGCGACCCGGGATGAGCTCATCATTATCCCGGCCAATACGACGATGGAGATTATCAATCAGCCTGCGAACGGTCTGTTTCACTCAGATTTGCTGATGTTATCGCCGGAAATTGTTGCCGAGTTTAAAGCGCATTACCTGAAATCCTGGCCGCGCACGACGTTGCATTCGCTCTGTGCTCCGCTAAGCGAAGGGCTGGCGTTTATGTGGGATAACCTGCTCCACGCCGTGCGTCAGGATTTACCCGAGGCGCTACAAAAACATCAGGCCTTCGGTCTTCTGCTGGCCTTGCTGCATGATGGCGTGGCAGGCCCGCTGCTTATTGAAAGAAACAGTAACCTGACCGAGCAGGTGCGGCAGTTCATTATGCTGTCACCCTCCAGAGCCTGGACCGCACAGGACGTCGCCAGCCGTCTGGCCTTAAGCGTACCGACGCTGCGCAGACGGTTACGTGAAGAGTCGCAGAGTTTTCGTCAGATCGTGGAGGAGGTGAGAATGGCCGTGGCGCTGTCACAGTTACAGTCGACTCGCTTACCGATCGGTGAAATCGCATTACAATGTGGGTATCTTTCCAGCTCTCGTTTCACCGCCCGTTTCCGGCAACACTATGGTTGTTTACCGAAAACGCTACGTTAAGGAGAAGAAAAATGTCAAAAGTTTGCACCATTGCCTGGGTTCACGGCGTCGTTCAGGGCGTCGGGTTCCGCTACAGCACCCAGCGCGAAGCGATTGAGCTTGGGCTCACGGGATACGCGCGAAATATGGATGACGGCAGCGTTGAGGTGGTCGCCTGCGGCGACGCGGAACAGGTTGAAAAACTGATGGCGTGGCTGAAAGCCGGTGGGCCGCGCAGCGCCAGGGTTGATAAGGTCTTAACGGAACCGCATCAACCCGGCCGGGAATACGTTAACTTCGGTATTCGCTACTAAATGCACTTCACCGGTTTAGGCAGGCCGGCAATTTTGGTGGCCTGTTTTGCCGGGCCCTTCGGGAACAGGCGATACAGATAACGGCTGTTGCCTTTCTCTTCGCCGAACTTATTGGCCATCGCTTTAACCAGCATGCGGATCGCCGGAGAAGTGTTGAATTCGAGATAGAATTCGCGCACGAAACGCACCACTTCCCAGTGTTCAGGGGAGAGGACGATGCCTTCCTGCTCAGCAATCACTGCCGCCAGCGCTTCGCTCCACTGACCACTCTCTTTCAGATAACCGTCGTTATCGGTCTCAAACTCTTTGCCTTCAAAACTCAACATAGTCATTCACGCGTCAGTCAAAAACCGCAGCAGTGTACCAAAAAACAAAGCCCCGCATAAGCGGGGCCAGGTTCACTGCGCTGTGGGTTAATCCCGGCTGGCGAAGCCCAGGATGCTCAGCAGGCTGACGAAGATGTTGTACAGCGACACATACAGGCTCACGGTCGCGCGGATGTAGTTTGTCTCACCGCCGTGAATGATGTTGCTGGTTTCATACAGGATCGCGCCAGATGACAGCAGGATAAACACCGCGCTGATTGCCAGGTGCAGGGCAGGCAGCTGCAGGAAGATGTTAGCCACCATACCAATCAGAACCACCACGATACCCGCCATCAGCATACCACCGAGGAAGGACATGTCCTTACGCGTGGTCAGCACGTAGGCCGAGCAGCAGAAGAACACCAGCGCGGTACCGCCCAGCGCCATACCAATCACGTCGCCCATACCGGCAGACAAATACGCGTTCAGGATCGGCCCCAGGATGTAACCCAGGAAGCCGGTAAAGGCGAACGCGGACAGGATACCGACCGGTTTGTCAGCGGTTTTGTAGGTCAGGAACATCAGACCATACATCCCGACCAGCGTCAGGATCAGGCCCGGAGACGGCAGCATCAGCACGGTGCTGGCGGTGGCGGTGATCGCCGAAAACGCCAGCGTCAGGCTGAGCATGAAATAGGTATTGCGCAGCACCTTGTGGGTACTGAGTAGCGATGTGCGGTCGCGTGAGGAAGTAATTATACGATCCATGAGTCACTCTCTTATGACAGATGTAATTAACGGAAAGAATAGGAAACGGCACGCCAGTCTCAAAGTGGTTTTACCCATCTTTACTCAGCACGTTAGCGCGAAAGGGGGTTGTTTCTTCTGCAAAATCATGTTTAACCAGTATGAACAGCGGTTTGCTGGCATTAACCAGATCAACCTCTTATAGGTTACTGAAAAATATTGCGTTATTCCCGTGCGGGCGCTAAGAGTTATCACCGGATCGTCATAAAACAGACAATAAGGCGAAGGAAATGAAACCACAAACACGCACGCGCTTTACGCTCTCTTTACTGACCGCCGGGATCCTGTGCGCCAGCACGGCAGCCTGGGCGGCTAACGTGCCAGCAGGAACCGCGCTGGCCGAAAAACAGGAACTGGTCAGAAACAATGGCAGTGAACCGGCCTCGCTCGATCCGCATAAAGTCGAAAGCGATGTCGAATTCAATATTATCAGTGATTTATTCGAAGGACTGGTGAGCGTCTCCCCGGCAGGCGAGATCCAGCCCCGGCTGGCGGAAAAATGGGAAAATAAGGACAACACCGTCTGGACGTTCCATTTGCGGCCTGGCATCACCTGGAGCGACGGTACGGCCATTACCGCAGAAGATGTGGTCTGGAGCTGGCAGCGCCTGGTTGATCCAAAAACCGTTTCACCGTACGCCAGCTATCCGGGCAACATGCACATCGTCAACGCGGCCGATATCGCTCAGGGGAAAAAAGCCCCCGACACGCTGGGCGTAAAAGCGATTAACGACACCACGCTGGAAGTGACGCTCACCCAGCCCAATGCGGCGTTCCTCCCCATGCTGGCGCACCCGTCGCTGGTACCGGTGGATAAAGTACTGATTGGCCGTTTCGGCGAAAAGTGGACCAAGCCGGAGCATTTCGTCAGCAGCGGGGCGTATAAGCTGTCCCAGTGGGTGGTTAACGAGCGGATTGTGGCGGAGCGCAACCCGCGCTACTGGGATAACGCGCATACCGTGATTAACAAAGTCACTTACCTGCCCATCACTTCAGAGGCCTCGGATGTAAACCGTTACAAAGCGGGCGAAATTGATATTGTGTATACGGTGCCGATCAACCAGTTTGCCCAGCTCAAGAAAACCATTGGCAGCGAGCTGGATGTCTCTCCGCAGCTGGCGACCTATTACTACGAATTCAATACCACCCGGCCGCCGTTCAACGATGCCCGCGTGCGTAAGGCGCTCAACATGGCGCTGGATAAAGACATCATCGCTGAGAAGGTGATGGGGCAGGGGCAGCGCCCGGCGTGGCTGATTAGCCAGCCGGATATCGGCGGCGTGAAGCTGCAGACCCCGGATTATGCGAGCTGGCCGCTGGACAAGCGCATCGCTGAGGCGAAAAAGCTGCTGAACGAGGCCGGGTATAACGAAAGCCATCCGCTGAGCTTCAACCTCCTCTATAACACCTCTGAATCGCACCAGCGCATCGCGATTGCGGCCAGCTCTATGTGGAAGAAGAACCTCGGCGTGGATGCGAAGCTGCAAAATCAGGAGTGGAAAACCATGCTGGATACCATGCACACCCACAACTTTGACGCGGTGCGCTACGCCTGGATTGCCGACTACGACGACGCGGCGACCTTCCTGAACAACTTCCGTACCGGCGACAGTGAAAACACCAGCCAGTACAGCAACCCGGACTACGACCAGGCCTTGATCAACGCCGCAAAAGCCAAAACGCCGGCAGAGCGGGGTAAGTTCTACCAGCAGGCGGAAGACCTGTTGGGCCGTGATGTGCCAGCCATTCCGGTTTATCACTACGTCCGTACGCACCTGGTAAAACCGTGGGTGGGGGGATTTACGCCGGATAAGCTGGGGTACTATTTCACGAAAGATATGTACATCAAAAAGCACTAAGCGAAGAGGCTGGATTTTATGCTGATAAAAGCACCGATATGTTGTCAGTTCAACCGATTAAACACGTTTTGACTATTTTTACAGCGAACGAATGGCGCGACTCTTTACAGCGCGCGGTGAGGTGTTTATAGTTCGCCTCACTCAGGAAGTGTGGCCGAGCGGTTGAAGGCACCGGTCTTGAAAACCGGCGACCCGAAAGGGTTCCAGAGTTCGAATCTCTGCGCTTCCGCCAGATATAAACCCCAGGTTACTCGTGAACCTGGGGTTTTTCTTTTGGATTGACCGATCCGCCTCACACTTTTAAAACTCCGCTATTCCCCTGTAAAAACCCGGCGTTATCATTCACCCCGTAAATATCTATTCATCTCTTACCGAGGCTTTGATGCTGGAGAATGTTTTCATCAGATAATCAGCTTCCCGCCCTTCTCAGGACGGACTGGTTATCGCTGCGCTTAAACCTTACGCACGCACCTTTGGGTGTGGGCTCGTTTTTACGCATGATGATTACACAGGTTTTCCAGTATGAATTTATCCCGTCAGGAACAACGTACCTTACACGTTCTCGCCAAAGGTGGACGTATTGTGCACGTCCGCGACAGTTCAGGCCGCGTCACGTCCGTTGAGTGCTATACCCGAGAAGGGCTGGTGCTGAGCGACTGCACGCTTAACGTCTTCAAAAAACTCCGCACTAAAAAGCTGATCCGTTCCGTGAACGGGCAGCCTTACCGCATCAACACCACCGGGCTGAACAACGTTCGCGCCCAGCTTGATAATCGCTAAGGAGCAGTGATGAATACACTTTACACAGATAGCTATGACCGCGCTTTTTTGCTCGATAACATGATGGGACCAAACGCCATGCGGCTTACCGAGGAGCTGGTTGCTCAACTGCAGATTACTCCCGGGATGCGCATTCTCGATCTCGGCTGCGGGAAAGGGATCTCTTCTATCCTGCTTGCCGAAAAATATGACGCCACGGTGTTTGCCGCCGATCTGTGGATTACGCCGGGTGAAAATGCAGCGCGCTTCAGCGAACGGGGTCTGGACGGGAAAATCTTTCCGCTTCTGGTTGATGCCACGAAAGCGATCCCGTTTGCGCATGACTACTTTGACCTGATCGTCAGCGTGGATGCATACCAATACTTTGGCAACAATGACGCCATGCTGGGCACATGGACGCGGGCGCCGGGGCCTATTTCAACATGATCCAACTGGTTGCGCAGAAACGCTAAGAGGTAATAAACAGCGCCACCCGTGGGTGGCGTTGAACGCGACGTTTATGAGCGGATAAAGGCCAGAATGTCCGCGTTGATGGTATCCGCATGGGTGGTATGCATCCCGTGCGGGAAGCCCGGATAAATTATCAGTACGCTGTTCGCCAGCAGCTTGTCCTGCAGAAGGGCGGCGTTCTTATACGGCACGACCTGATCGTCGTCGCCCTGCATCACCAGAACGGGCACCGTGATGGTTTTCAAATCTTCCGTCTGGTCGGTTTCTGAAAACGCCTTGATCCCCTCATAGTGCGCTTTGGCGCAGCCGATCATTCCCTGACGCCACCAGTTCTGAATGGTGCCCTGTGAAACCTCGGCCCCCGCCCGGTTAAAACCGTAGAACGGACCGCTGGCGACGTCGAGATAAAACTGGGCGCGGTTAGCCGCCAGTGCTTTACGGAAGCCGTCGAAAACCTCAATGGGCGTGCCGCCGGGGTTATTATCCGTTTTGACCATCAAAGGCGGCACGGCGCTGACGAGCACCGCTTTGGCGACGCGCCCCTGCGGCTGGCCATACTTCGCAACATAGCGGGCGACCTGGCCACCGCCGGTAGAATGGCCGACGTGCACGGCATTGCGCAGGTCCAGGCTTTCAACCACGGCCGACGCGTCAGCCGCATAATGATCCATATCATGCCCTTCACTGACCTGGTCCGAACGCCCATGACCACGGCGATCGATTGCGATAACGCGATAGCCTTCCGCAAGGAAAAAGAGCATCTGGTTATCCCAGTCATCAGCACTCAGCGGCCAGCCGTGGTGGAAAACGATGGGCTGAGCCTCTTTTGGGCCCCAGTCTTTGTAGTAAATGTTGACGCCGTCTTTCGTTGTTACGAATGCCATACCGCAGACTCCTCTGTAAAAGACAAAACGAGCGCCGGCTGAGCGTGCAGCGAATCAGTAATGTCTTAATTAAGTTGGCTTTTTTCTGTTTACTGTACCGACAGTACCCCTAAAGTGTAGGTGAAATCGTTAAAGCAGCGGGTGTCATTTCGGTTAAAGGCATTCATCAACCCCATCAGCGTTCCCCCGGCGATGACCGCTTGCGCGTATACATCGCCTTGTCAGCGCTATTGAGCAACGTATCGGCATCGGTGGCGTCATGAGGAAAGCGTGCGATGCCGATACTGCCGGAGATGGCAATCACCAGCTCGTTAATCAAAAATGACTGTGCCAGCGCAGCGCTGACCTTTTCCGCCGTTTGTAAGGATAATGGATCGTCGGTCGTTAAATCGGGGAGCAGGGCGACAAACTCATCGCCGCCGAGGCGGGCCACCGTGTCGCCTTCGCGCAGAACGCTTTGCAGACGAAATGCCACCATCCGCAGCAGCTCATCACCGACGGCATGACCGTGGAGATCGTTCACCGGTTTAAACCGGTCGAGGTCGATAAACAGCAGCGCCACTTCCCGGTCGTTGGCGATAGCCTGCGTAATGGCCTGCTCCAGACGGCTAACGAATAATCGCCGGTTCGGTAGCCCCGTCAGGGCATCAAAGTTGGCGTGCAGCCAGGCGATATGTTCACGCTGTTTGCGATCGGTAATATCGCGGATGAATGCCGAAAAGATTTGCTTACCCGCTTGCTGGTGTGGCCATATCGACAGCTCAATAGGGAACTCGCCTTTGGTGCGATGCAGCGCAGCGATCTCGATAGTGCGGTTGAGAATATTCGACGGTTGGGCGGCCTTGAAGCGCTTCAGGCCGCGCGCGTGCTGCTCACGGAATTCTTCAGGTACGATCATATTGCCAAGACTGTTGCCTATCGCTTCTTCGGCAGACCAGCCGAACATGCGTTCTGCCGCCTGGTTCCAGTTCACGACGATCCCGGCATGATCGATGGTGATCACCGCATCCTGTGCGGTCTCAACCAGCTGGCGATGGTACTCTTCACTCTCTTCCAGCGCCTGCTTCATCGACTCTATCTGGCTGATGCTCTCCTGCAGTTCGCGGTGCATTTCCGCCAGCGAAAGGGAGAAGAAGCGGATCCGCTCTTCAACGGACATATTTTTCATTTCTGAATAAAGGTCGCTGGCGGTACGTGGTGGCATACTGAATTCCTGACAAAAAGGTTAAGCACGATCAAGTATGGTGCTTTAGATGACTTTTTGTATCCGGATTATGGCTGGGCAGCGGCAGGAGGCTTGCAGGTAATTTGGACAATAGATATAAAACGGGCTCCGGAGCCGACCTCCAGAGCCTGCAGGGTTAGCGGTTTTCTTCGATATAGCGGGCCAGATCGGCCGGGGTTTTCAGCACCGTCGCGACGTCTGTCGGCGGGATCATACAGCCGTAAACGTCCTGCACTTCGAGCACCATGTCGACTGCCAGAATGGAGTCGAGAATATCCGATTCAATCAGCTCATCGTGAAAGCCAACCTTGCGGGATAACACTTTTTCAAACAGGGCAAGAATCTCTTTTTCCATCATTTTTTCCTGGGATAATTAGTTTGTGCGGGCGTAAGCGTCCAGCAGCTTGCGGTCAATTTTGCCGTTAGGATTCAGCGGCAAAGCGTCTTTAACGATAATTTGTGAAGGCACCATATAGTGGGGAACCACTTTTGCCAGCGAGGTTTTGATCGCATCCGGTGCCAGATCCGTCACGCAGAATGCGGCAATGCGCAGCACGCTGCCGCAGGGTTTCATCAGCGGCATCACCACCGCTTCGTTGATGCCGGACATAGCCAGCAGACGGTTTTCAATCTCATTGATTTCAATGCGGTAGCCATTCAGTTTGACCTGGCTGTCGTTACGGCCCTGGCAGTAGATAAGCCCATCTTCATAGCCCAGATCGCCGGTCCGGTAGCCGCGAAACGCGTCATTTTCCCGACGCAGCAGTTTTGCCGCGTTCTCCTGCGGCAGGCCGAGATAGCCGCGCATGACGTTTTTACCCCAGATAATCAGCTCGCCCTCGGAGGAAATTTCCATTCTGCTCTCCGGCATCATCACGCCCACCGGCAGCACCGCGCTGTCGCTGTTAAGGATGGCATCCGTGATCTCAACCACGGTCGTCGCGATGGTCGCTTCGGTTGGACCATAGGAGTTGATGATTTTGGCCTGCGGGAAACGGCGGCGCAGCTGCTTCACCAGCGCTTTATTGAGCACTTCGCCAATGAAGATAAAGACGTTGAGTGCAGGCAAATACTCGCTGTTAAACTGCGGGGAAAGCAGCTGCTGGTAGGCAAAAGAGGGGGTGGAAACCCAGGCGGAGACCGCGTTGCTTTGCAGTCGCTCGAGCCAGTTCGCTTTCTGAATATCCTCTTTAGCGTTCAGCACGATGTGTCCTCCCATCGCCAGGTTCGCCAGCAGCGGGATCAGGGAGAGGTCAAAGCTGAACACCGCGTGGTTCATCAGCACCGGTTTTTGCGGCAGCGAAAAGTCCTGGCTGACCCACTTCATGAAGTGCCACACGCTTTCACGCCCAATTTGCACGCCTTTCGGTTTGCCAGTGCTGCCTGAGGTAAACATGATATAGGCCAGATCCTGCTCCGCCAGCACCTTACCCGCCTCGCCGGTGGCGATGAACTGCCGCGTCGCCACGTCGTAATAGTAAGGGGCACTGGCCAGGTGGCAGATCTCCCGAAGCCGCTCCTGCGGATAGATGCAGTCCACCGGGATGTACGGAATGTTGTGCAGCAGGCAGCTATAGATCGCCACGGCGAATTCGGCCTGCTGGTGTCCGTACAGGACGACCGGCGTACCGGCAACAGGCTGGCAACGCTGGTAGCGCTGTGCCCAGTCCGTCACGGCAGAGGAAAGCTGGTGCCAGCTTAGGGTTTCGTCGCTGCCGCTGATGGCCAGCTGCTGCGGGGAGGCGGGATCGCGTAGTGCCGCCCGTAAGAAATCCTGCAGTTCCTGAAGATCGGAGTGATTTTTCATAGAGGTGACATTCCACTAAAGATGTATAGGGATCCTGCGGCGCTTGCCAGCGTCAGAATTCGTCCCAAAAACGCAACGGCGGGATACTGCAATCCGCGGTGTAACGCCGGGCTGCGTTTGGCTGACCACAGCAGCATGTTATGGGTGACGGAAATCGCGCCAAACAGCGCGCCGCTGATGACGTAATGGCGCTCCAGGCCATTCCACGCCCCCATGCAGAACAGGGTGCAAAAAATACCGATATTTTGCGCCAGCGTTTTGTTCTGACGGAAAAAGTTGAACTTCATCAGGTTCATATAGACGGGCATAAAAACCACGTCGCGCAGCCATTCGGACAGGCTGATGTGGAAGCGGCGCCAGAAATCCTGCGGGTTCTTCGCAAGAAGCGGCATGTTGAAGTTTGCCGGAATGTTCAGCCCAAACAGGCGGCCAGCGCCAATGGCCATATTGCTGTAACCCGCAAAATCAAAGTACAGGTAGGCGCTGTAGGCAATTGACATCACCACGCCCACGGTCGGGGTAAACGGCTTGTGGCTCCAGGGCTGCACGACGAGCGAGTCGATCAGCATGGCAAACAGGAACTTCTGGATAATACCGGTAATAATTTGCTCCAGCGCCGTTAAAAACTGTTCACGGTTAAGGACAAATCCCGGCTTATTTACATCGCTCATCCATGTCCGCCAGCGATACATCGGGCCGGCCAGAATAATAAAGGGCATAAAGAGATAGCAGAAATAGTGCAGGAAATTCTGGCCCTCTTTTTTACTGCGATACAGCAGCACATCCACAGCGCGGAAGGTCATAAAAGAGAGACCGATCATGCCGAGATGATGATTAAGATGTAATTTCACCAAAAACAGGGGCAGCAGCGTTAAAACGATCGCCTGCCAGGTTTTTAACCATCCCTTTTCTTTTAGCGTAGCGAAGAGATAAAAACAGCAAAAGACGGCCAGGGGGATAATGTAATCACCCTGAAAAATATACCCCCAGCCTAATGCTGTCACCACGGATAAAGACGTTAACCAGGTCAGACGATGGCGTAAAAGACGATTAACCAGCGCAAACGCCAGCGCGGATGAAAATAAACAGACAAAAAACATTCCTGAGCTGTACATCATTCGGCCTCAGAATTTTTGATATTCAAAATGCAGCTGCATACTCATGCTGTCATCGACGGCAGTCCATGCAACGACGGTAATTGCCAGCAGGAGATACAGGAAAAAAAGACGGATTGCGATTTTCATTATTTAAAACTCTGTGCAATAAAGCGAAGCATTGGCACCCAGGCCAGTTCGGTAGGGTGCAGACGATCCCAGTTCCAGCCGTTCTGATACGGCATGGCGTACATATCTAAATACGGGATCTGGTTCTCCTGCAGAATGGTTTGAATCTGCTTATCAAACGGGCGGAAGGTGTCGGTATGGTAAAGCGCCCACGGGTTAACCGGGTCGACGATAGCAATTACCTGTACGTGACGTGCTTTTAGAAGCTGGACGGTTTTCCTGAGCGCAGCGAACTGCCCCGGCACCACCGGCGTGTCATCCCACTGCTGCGGCTTACCGTCTTCGTCGTAAATCGTTTTGTCCATCCACAACGTGGCCGCGCTCTGCTGGCGTTTTTTATTTAACTCGCGGGCATTCGCCAGCGCTTTATCCCAGTCGGGGACAATATGGGAAGTGGGCTGCTGCGGCCAGGGTTGCACCGTCTGTGGGGTAATGTTGAGCAGCGACAGCCAGTCGTTTTTAATCAGGGTGCAGAAATTCGCAAACTGAAAACTCAGCTCGTCCCACATCAGCGCCGGATGCCAGCCATAGACACGCATTTGCCCGAAGGTTAAATGGCTTATCTCTTTTGCATCAATATGCTTCAGGTAATTAACCAGTAACGGGCGCGCCTGCGGATCTTTCATCAGGGGATTAAAAATGGATCCCGGAAAATTATCCGCATAGATAGCGGGCGGCAGACCTTTTGAATAAAAGCCGTCAGGTGCCAGAAGCAGAACCACTTTACTTTTTGCGTTAAGGCTATTTTTAAAGCGCGACAGCAGTAAAAATTGCGTTTCGTCATCGACAAACGCATCACCGTATGCCACGACGGGTTGGTGTAATTGCTTATTAAAATAATTATAGACCGCGTAATGTTCATCTTCGGACGTGGCGACCTCTGACGCACCCAGGAAGAAAATAGCATTACCTTCTAAAGCATGGGAAATAGTCGCTATTTTTTCCGCCTGTTCTTTTGGCGTCCCCGCCATCGATTTGATCAGCGGCTGGAATTTAAGCGGCGGATTAAAGCTTGTCACCAGCGGGTGAAAACTCAGGGCTAACATGGCTAAAACGGCCATCAGGATATGTAAGCAAAATGTATTTTTGATTTTCATCATCAACCAGTAAGGTTATATGGTGGTAATGCATTAAAACCCGGATTGCCGGGATTTATTACAATTACACAACAAATGACCGTCTATTTTTTTGGCATTCTATACCACAGTGATTTAAAAGGATGAGCGTTGCTGTGTAACGGTATGTACAAGGGGGGAGGGAGTGACGGAAGGGCGGGGGGCGGGTGACTTTTTGCGCAGTCAAACGCCTGCAGGCAAAAATAGAAAAATTCCTGCTTTACAAGGTGCTAATAGATGTTTATAGTGCGCCTCACTTTGGAAGCGTGGCCGAGCGGTTGAAGGCACCGGTCTTGAAAACCGGCGACCCGAAAGGGTTCTAGAGTTCGAATCTCTACGCTTCCGCCAAATTTGAAACCCAGGTCGTTATGCGACCTGGGTTTTTTTATGGCTGAATGATGAGGGATTAGTCCAGGGCTCTGGCCCCGGTGAGGTCATACAGTGAATAACGTTTTTGCAAAGGCTGTCCGCCATCACGGGTCAGCGGTTCCCAGTTTAACTTCGCGCGGGTGTTGGTGGGACGCGTGCTCATCAAATCCAGCGGAATGGAAATGTAGAAACCTTTGGTAAAACTGCCTTCACCGTAATCCTGGGAAGAGACATTGGTGAGAGTGGCATAGACTCCGGCCGTAATGCCGCTGGCGAAGCGCCGCGAAATATCCACCGTACCGCCTTTATCACCTGCGAGATAACGCCCCACGCTCACCTTCAGCAAAAACTCATCAGCAAACCACGGCTGCCAGTACCCTGTCACATGTCCGGTCGTGACGCTGTAATCCGCCATTTTCATCGGATCGTTCCAGTCACGTTGTTTCACCTGGTTAAGATCGGCACCGATGGCCCACTGTTTTTTCAGGGGGCGATAGAGCACTTCGCTGCCGACGCCCGCGAACATCATCTCCAGATAACCGCCGTAGTTTTGCATATACCAGCCGTTGCCCAGCGCGCGGGTATGCGTCAGCTGTAAATTGTTCAGATAGACATCGCTGGTACTGACGTAAGAACGAATATGGGTTCTGACCTGCGGAATATGGCTGTCCGCCGGGGGCGCCGTATAGTTGAATTTGTCGTAGTTATTGTGAAGGTTGAGTAACGCCACGCCACCTGCTTTCCAGTTATCGGAAATCTGATAGCTGGCGCTGCCGCTCAGGGCGATCTGGTACATATAGAACGACTCAGGCCCGCCAAACGACTGGTTGAGTACCGGCGACCAGTTAAGCTGCCACGGGGATTTTTCCAGAGCATAGCCCGCCTGTGCAGATGCTGGCTGCGTTGGCTCCTCGACCTTATTCACCTGCTGCGGCCTTGCGGCTCCTGGCGGCAGGCCACGCATCACTTCAGAGAGGGATAAGGTGTCACTGCGATAGCTGGCCATCGGCACATTTTCACGCTCTTCCGTGATGACAATCTGGCGGGTTCCCGCAGGCAGGGCGTTCATTATGATGCGGTTAGCGCGGTCCACGCCTTCGGCCCGGTCGCGGTAATCGGTCTGCTCGCCTGCGATATACACAGTATCGCCCACGCGATCGATGCGCGGAGAAGCAAAACCGGCATTATCACGCAGGGCGGTTAGCTGGGTCGCGGCGACATGAGGGTCAAAGTTTGCCGGTTGCTCCAATGGACGGTAATCAGGTTTCGGTGGCTTGTAGGCCTGGCTGCGCAGCGTGTCGAAATTGGTGTTGAGCGTGATGCCGAAGGTCAGGGTATTTCCGCGCTCATAGCCCACGGAGAGGTCACTCCAGTCATTCAGACGGTACAACACGCCGACATTCACCGGTGCGTCTTGCTTCAGCCTCCCGGCCCGGTCATTACGGTAGTCGTTGGCATCATACTCAGCTTTAATGCGCAGAGGCTGCCAGGGCGTCTGGTATTCCACGCCGCCGAACAGCGCTGCCGGGCCATGGAAAAAGCGATCGGCATCAACCGAGCCGCCGCGGCCACTGTAGCTCTCGCTGCGCTGACAAAAGCTGTTGCTCGCCCGGCAAAATGGGTTGGCGATATTGCCGCCGTTGGCGACATAGCCCCAGCCTGTTCCCACGGTGAAATCGAATGGTCCGACGGCTTTGCTGGCGACCAGATATTCACTGTCAAAAAGTCCTGTACCGCCAATGTCCCGGAATCCCAGCGAAATATCGGGCGTCCAGCGCGTCTCACGCCACAGGCGGGCTTTAAGGTCGATGGCTTTGTCTTTGTACGTCTGATCGCCGCTGAAATTTTTATCACCGTACTGGCGGGTGCGGACATCGGTGTATCGAATCGTGGTTTCCAGCCATGGCATGAGCTGTAGCGACAGGGCCCAGAAGCGGTACTGGTTATTGTCCCGATAGTTCAGGCTGAATTCGCCTGACGGGGCCATTCGCGCGCTCGGGGTCTGCAGTAGTCCCACACCGCCAAAGTCAGACTGAGAAGGGGAGACATAGGGAAGATAGAGCGGGGTGCCGAAATCTGCGCTGGCAACCGTGCTGATGCCGCTAAATAACAGCGCGATGCTGTAGCTGAGAGGGGTGAATTTCATGGTCTGACGGTCCGTTGGCTAAGCAACTGAACGATGCGTTGGTTCAGTGTCTGATATTGCGGTGATAAAGCGTTGAGCTGCAGGTTCAGCCAGATTTGGCTGCCGGGCTGCGGTTCGTGATAGCGGCGGTTCCAGTAGCCTGTCGGTACCGTTTCGACAGTGCCGTCCGGCGCGATGACCGTGACATTATCCGGGTCGATACCCGGCTGCTGCTGATCTGCGGCAGTCCAGATCGCTGTTTGCTGGCCAGCAATCCACGGCGTATTCTCGCGGCTACCGTTCCATATTGTCAGGTTTTGCGCCGGGAACGTACGAAGGTACAGGCGATAATCCCCCTCGAGTCTGGGTGAATTATCAGGTTTCAGCCGGACATGGTCAGGGTCCAGCTGTAAAGGAAAACCGCCGATGGCTTTCAGCGCCTGAAGACGCTGGCTTAACAACGCGATACGCTGGGCCTGGCGCGTATCACCCTGTTCTCGTAATTCCTGTGCAGCCGAGGTGAGTGCCAGCAGAATCTGTTGCTGACGAAGCTGCTGCTCAGCATCGCCTGCAGGCGTAGAAAGCCGAACGCTATTCCAGTCGATATTTTTGGGAAGGGCCGGGTGGGTCACCAGCTCGCTCAGGTCGCGGGCAGTTACGTCATTCACGGCGCAGGCTGGCTGGCAAATAAGCGCGATTTTCCCCTGGCCGTAGCTCAGCGGAGCCGCAGTGAGGAGCGTGACGGCAAGTATGAGATTTTTTTTCATCAGGAATACGGTTTGAGCAGGGTAAGGGACCATGTCTGGCCATGAGGATGCAAAATTTGCTTACTGTGCACGATGCGGCCGGACTGTGGATCGACCCAGTAACGTTGCTGCCAGGTCGCCCCGTCTTTTTCATCGGTCACGGCTTCTTCCAGCACACGGTAGCTGCGCGTCACGTCAAGTACGGTGAAGTCCTGAGAGCCCGACCAGTGGAAGCGGGACGTGATATTGGCAGCATGAAATCCGTGATCCTGCCACCGCGTCTGTGCATGCCATTGCTGGCCTTCCTGAATGGCGAGCGGATCTGCAAGCGGATCGGGCGTATTGCTTTCCAGACTCAGCAGGTTATCGCTGAAACCGAGCGTTTTAATGAGGCGTCCGCTGCGCGTGGCGATCATCTTTGCATCGGCGGTCAGCCACTTTTGCGTGTTGTCCTCATCCCAGGCGAGCACGATAAACGCCTGCGGGCCATCGGCAACGGTGAGGGCCATCGAGGCATACGGCACCTGGGTGACCTTAGCGCGGTCGATGAAGGCATCCTGCGAGGAAAGAGACTGAACAATCGTTTGGGAGAGGAGCCCGGGGCGATGCTGGCTGCAGGCGCCGATCAGTATCACCGCACCCGCCAGACCAATTTTTTTATACATAAGAGACTTTTCAGGGAAACTGGAAAATGGGGCTCAAAGGAGCCCCATGAAGGTATCGTTGATTAACGCGTAGACGTGGTGGTGCCGGTGTTGCCGCTACCATTGCTACTGTCGCTGGCTGCAACGGCAGCGATAGCAACGGCTCCCACTACGCCAGCGCCAACGGCAACGGCTGTGCCGGTCGCCACACCTGCAGCGGCGGCAGAAGAGCCTGCTGCGGTGCCCGTTGCGCTACCCACAGCAGCGGTTTCGGCTGCGGCGAAAGAAGTCATTGGCGCAGACAGGACACAGACCAGCAGGGCAGATAATTTAACGAATTTCATGTTATTTCCTTATTGGTTATTACAGTGGTGTATTCCTCAAATGGCAAAGAGTTGCCGTGCAGAGAAATAAGGGAAACCCCAAACGGTGAATGTCTGTAGGTTAAATATTTTCAGGGCAGGATGTTTTCAGTTATCGCCAAAAATATCGCGCGTATAGACTTTGCTTTGGACATCGAAAAGCTCGGTGGCCATACGGTTGGAGATTATTACGTCGGTGCTGTGCTTAAATTCATTGAGATCTTTAATCACTCTGGAATGGAAAAATTCATTTTTCTTCAGCGCGGGTTCGTAAATAACAACATCAATGCCTTTAGCTTTAATGCGCTTCATAATGCCCTGGATGGATGACGCCCGGAAATTGTCCGAGCCGGCTTTCATAATCAAGCGGTATATGCCCACGCGTTTCGGCGAACGGCTGAGAATAGCATCGGCAACAAAATCTTTGCGCGTGCTGTTCGCCTCGACGATCGCGCCGATAAGCTTGTTAGGTACATCACGGTAGTTGGCCAGGAGCTGTTTTGTGTCCTTGGGCAGGCAGTACCCGCCGTAGCCAAATGACGGATTGTTATAATGATGACCGATACGAGGATCCAGACACACGCCTTCAATAATCTGACGTGCATTGAGGCCGTGCGTTTCGGCATAACTATCAAGCTCGTTGAAGTAGGCGACGCGCATCGCCAGGTAGGTATTAGCAAAAAGCTTGATCGCTTCGGCTTCCGTCGAGTCAGTAAAAATGACCGGACAGTGTTTTTCGACTGCCCCTTCCAGCAGCAAACTGGCGAATAGCGAGGCGCGCTCGGAGCGCTCGCCCACGATTATTCGCGAAGGGTGAAGGTTATCGTGCAGAGCTCGCCCTTCACGCAGAAATTCTGGTGAGAATAGGATGTTCTGGACACCGAACTGTTGCCTGATATGCTGCGTGTAACCCACCGGAACTGTAGACTTAATCACCATCACCGCCTGCGGATTAATGGCGATGACGTCCTTAATCACCGCCTCAACGGAGGCGGTATCAAAGTAGTTTGTCTCCGGGTCGTAGTCGGTCGGGGTGGCGATGATCACGAAGTCAGCATTTAAGTAGGCATCATGTTTATCGGTGGTTGCCCGAAGGTTCAGATGCTTATTCTTTAAATAATGCTCAATATCGTTATCAATAATGGGCGATTTTTTATCGTTCAGTAAATCAACTTTGTGCTGAAGAATATCAAGCGCGACAACTTCATGATGCTGAGCGAGCAGAATACCGTTGGACAGGCCAACGTAGCCGGTACCGGCAATGGCGATTTTCATAACAGGCTAACTCTATGGGTGAATAAGCAACTTGCTGCGATGCCTGGTCACCTGACTGATGGATGATAAGTATTTATTGATGACGATAGCTTCATCAAAATGGCTGGCGATATGCTTACGGCTATTTTTTCCTAACTGAGCAAGCTCATGTTCCGACGATTCAATAATTTTTTCGATGGCCTCTACCAAACTTGTCAGACAGCCTGGTTCACAGAGATAGCCGTTAAACCCGTCCACCACGGTTTCGCGGCAGCCAACATTGTCCGTCGTGATGATCGGTTTACCCATGGCACCGGCTTCGAGCAGTGATTTCGGAACCCCTTCCCGGTAGTAGGAAGGCAGAACCACGCAGTGCACGTCTTTAAGTACGCTTTCGACCTTATCCGTCACGCCCAGATAATTGATAATACCCTCATCAACCCAGGTGTTAATTTCTTCGATATTCACACCTGAAGGGTGCTGAGCATCGCAAAAACCTAAAAGAGAAAAGTCAACTTTATTACCGTATTTTTGTTTTAAGTGCCGCGCCGCGTCTGCAAAAAGATAAACACCTTTTTCCTTCAGCATTCTGGCTGAGAGAAGGAATTTAATTGTCTTTGCTTTTTGTACCGGTGTGAAAGAAAAACGTGTGAGATCGGCACCTGAACCGGGTATCCGTTTTTTAATTGCTGCTGAGCCAATGTTATGTTTACGGAAAACAGCCATATCTTCTTCGTTCTGGAAGAAAATATATTCTGCTCTCCGTTGGCTTATTTTATAGAGTGCACGCACAATTTTATTTAATAAACCGTCATTAATAAACGCATGACCCAGCCCGGCAATATTGTTTATTACGGGGATGCGGAGTGGCGCTGCCGCAAGTGAACTATAAATATTATTTTTGGGTGTGAAGTTTAAAATGGCTTGTGGTTTTATTTTCAAATAAAGACGAAGAAAGTTGAGGCACGTAAAAGCATCAATAACGGGATTTATGCCTCTGCCATCAATTTTAATATCATGAACCATGCAGCCTAAAGCACGAAGCTTACCCGTATAATCATCGAAAGGAGAAATAACATGAACGTTGATTCCCCTGTTGATGAGCTCAATAATGGTATTTTTTCTGAAATTATAAATATACCAACTGGTGTTGGCCGTAATAGCAATGTTATTCATGATTTAACTGCAGCGTAGTCAGAGGTATTTCTGAAGTGGTGATTAAAGAGAGCGGTATAACGCAAGCCATTTTTGCGTAATGGCACTCATCGAGAAATGTTGTTCAACGTGGGAACGGGAAGCTGAGCCCATTTGTCGCGCGTCTTCAGGCGAAAGATTCAGCGCCGTGATAATGGCTTCAGCCAGGGCTGCGGAAGAGTGCGGTGGAACTAAAAAGCCGTTGTTGCCTAGAGCTTCTCGTATCCCACCACAGTCAGTCGCAACAACCACTCGCTCTGCTGCCATCGCTTCAACAATAACTAAAGGAAAACCTTCCCATGCAGATGACATCACGAAAATGTCTCCAGCACTTAACCATTCATGGACATTGTTTTTGATGCCAAGCCAGTGTACACGGTCAGTAATGCCAAGTTCGCTTGTCAGCGCTTTCAGTTCAGTTTCCAGCGTACCGCCGCCGATAATGGCTAACTGCGGCGCCACAGTTGTTTTGTCTTTAATTGCAGCAAAACTACGTAATAGATTGGGATAATCTTTTGCCGTAGCAAGCCGACCAACGGAAAGAAGTAAAGGTGTCTGTCGATCAATGCCGATTTCACGGCGTAACTTTTCCCTGTTAACTTCATCAAAACGAAAGTTGTCAATCTTGATGCCGTTATGGATGGTTGTTACCTTATTTTTATTGACGCTTCCGCGATTTATAATGGATTCAGTCGCTGCCAGACTGACATTCGTGGAGAGCGTAGATAACGGATCGGTGATCCGACAAATAAAGGCCCGTAGCGATCCTCCTTCGTAAGAATTGTGAGAGGTGGATACGAGTTTCGGCATAGGTGTCGTGATTCTAAGTAATCGCGCAAAGATATTGGCATGTACCATATGGCTGTGGACGACGTCTGGTTTGAATTTCTTGATCTCCTTCCGAACCTTAAAATATGTCAGAAGAAAAGATAGTGGGTTTCTTCGCATCGAAAGCGAAATAATTTCAATCTCCTTATTCGATGGGGAGATGAGTATTTTTCCCGACATTGAAATTAATTGTATTTGGACTCCCTTGCATGATAGTTCATCGGCTAGATCACAGACTTGTTTTTCTGCGCCTCCCATTGACAGACCGGTGATGATGAGTGTGGCTCGCATGTTTTTCTCATGTTACGTTGAAAATAAGTATGTTTGTGGGTTTTATAATTTAGCCATGAACCAGGATATTTTATATTTTACATATCCATTTAGTAATTTTTGCTTTATATTTTTGAGTCTGTTTAAATAGTAATGAAAATAAATCTTATCCTTCCTTGCATATTTGTTGTAGTTGTAAATCATGGATTCGCCAGTAAATGGTTGGACCAGGAATTTATTTGGTACAATAAAAAAACCTTGAGCATCGTCAACATCTTGATCAGGCATTTGCATATTTCTTTTTTGTAAGTGAATATATGCGCACTCTCGTTTTTCTAAAGATGATGTTTTTTCATCATAATAATATTCAAATAAATCCCCTTCATTCCAATAATAAATGTATTTTTTTTGCGATTTTTCTTGAGCCCTTTTAAATGTGTGAGATCTATAATTAATATCTGCGAAGTCATTGTTGTTATCATACGATTCAATACCTATCGAGTTGCATAGAAATGTCATCCCTTCGCTTTCATCAAAATGACATGGATAATCACTTTGAAAAACATCCTTATAGGAAAGCATCTTCATATGAATACTTCTTAAGAAAAGGTTATTCATTTTTGTTGTGTTTTTATATATAGTCAGATGACCATGCGAATATATTTTATTAAAAGTGGTTAATGTTTCATCTGAAATAAAGTGGTTTATGCTTCCTAATATTACGTCTATATCGGTATGGCCCCAAAAATCATATTTTGAAATAATGTCTGAAAATATTATCCCAAATGCTGGTCTGAAATCACAAGTTTTATATGGCTTCGATAAGGATATTTTAAAATCGAAATGGCGTTGAGCTTGCGATTTAAATTGAGCGAATTCTTTTTTAATATAATACAAATTGCCATCACGCTGATCATTTTCAACTTGATCGGTAATAATATAAAAGTCGATGAGGTTATTTTTTTTTGCTGATTTAATCCATAGTTTAAAATAATTCGGAAATGGGCCAAAATAAACTACGATTAAAGCTATTTTGTTCATAGTGTTACAACCTGTCGATGGCGAATTTTTAAAAGAGATAAAGTGGTTAGAAACAAGGTTAATGTTAAGAAAGCATCACTTAGAAAGAGTGAAAGTGGTACAGAAAACGCAGGTGGATTAAAAAGTGATATATATATAAGTGCAATGGTGAAAAATAACAAGCTTAATCCTACATTTATTATAATGATTTTTGAATTATTAAGAGCAATAATTATATGGCATATAAAATAATTAGCCACGCTCGTTAAAATCATCAAGATTGTGAAGAGGTAAATTGCCTTTTCTTCGTATGTGAAAGTTCTATTTGCCAGGTAAATATGAATAATATCCTGAAAATATACTATAATAAAAATAATTATGAATGATGTGCTTAATAAGAACGCAAGGTATATAAAACAGTGTTTTTTAAATTTTGCTAAATCAATGGATACTATTTTTGAAATGTGAGGGAACATGACATTGCTGATAGATTCATATATTCTTGAAACAGATGAGCAAACTCGCTGAGATATCGAGTAGACTGTGACAATACTAGTGCCATAAAAATATGAAATAAAAGACGATACCAGAGGATTTATAATGCTACCTAACAGACGGTAAGAGTAAATTCCCCATGATTCTTGTAACGTTTTTTTGAGTTGTATTGAAGGTATATTTATCAATGCTATTTTGATGCCGAATTTCATTTTTAGGAATAGCAATAAAATAATGCTGTTAATTACATACGAAAGATTGTGCAAAGCTGCATATGTGATTTCGTCTGATGGATCACTTATAAGTAAAAAAATTAATATAGAGGACAGTATTCGACAAGTAGCTTGTATCACTAATGCGAAACGTAGTTGCTGAATACCTTGAAAATATGCTATTGGTGATATTGTTTCAAAAAAAATCCCAATAGCGAAACATATTATAAGTTGTAATGGAAACTGTGGTGCTAAAACTGGTAGTGGAATTATAATCAGTAATATCAGTAAAAATAATCGTATCTTAATGTTGGTATGTAAACATACTAATTGCTGGTGAGTGTGTTTTTCTTCATCTTGAGCAATCTTTTTGGACAAAATAGTGTTAAGACCAAAGTCATTAAAAGTTATAATGAAATTTGCTAATGTCAGACAAACTGAAAAAACGCCAAAAGCACTCATGCCGATCTTTGAAATGACATAAGGGATAATAAGAAGGGGTAAGGCAAAATCAATTATTTTTATACAGCTTGAGTTAATAATGTTCTCGATAAGTTTTTTCATTACGTCAGCCATTCAAATAAGTAGCCATTATAAATGTAATGTTTTATATATTTGCTTTTTTCTATCCAAATTGTCATAGCGGTAAGTGATGAAAACAACATAATGATTAATACAGTATTATTCGTATTGCTTTGCTTTTGTGATGAAACAGTCATGACTAACATAGTGATAAGGGAGATAAAGTAGTAAGATAACCTGTCTGCAATGGTACTGCTTGCCATGCCGATGATAAGTAAAGCCCAGGGCGCGCCAACACAAATAATACTTAGCCGTTTAATAACTGGAGACAGAATATCCCGGCGTAGAATCTTTAATAAGAGAAACGTAGCAGGAACCAACAGGTAACAAATCCGTAATAGTAACCCCCCATTCTCCATGTCTGATGTAAAATATTGTTGATATCGTTCAAGTGGTAAGTAAGGAATGATTATCGTTATGAGTAATGTGCTGATAATAAGTAGTGATAAATTAACATTGGCTATAATTAAAACGGTTAAAAACAATGCCGAAGTATGAAACAATCCCGCCAGTAAAGTAAATATGCAGAATTTAATCTTATCGCCATTAAGAATATGTGCAAACGCTATTGTCATGACAGCCAGTGCGACACCCTGACGAATATAATTCACCCCCGCCATCACGAAGATATATCCACCGCTTAACGCAAAGAAATAATATGGGTTTATTTTGGCTGTTTCTGCTCCTTTGATAATGGACATGATGAAAATAGCGGATGTAACAAATATGACAAAACCGAATCCTATATGTGACTGGAAACCAAGTATATTGACTAATTTATACAGAAGTTCATGCGTATCGTAACGCCAGGGATCGGCATTGAATCTGTTATACATTCTTACATAAGCAAACCAGTCGACGCCCACTTTATCTCTTAATCCAATGATTAACGTAAAGTAAAGAGTAAAGAGGGCGTTCATTACCGCTCGAGCATCTTTATCTATTTTATCGTAGATATACCCTAAAATACCCGCCGTGAGTATTATTACAAAATAAATTGTCATTGCGTGATCCAGGTGTTTTTAGTGCTGTAAGCGGTATATAACAGAGATATGCAATTAGCTATACGAGTAAGCATTATACTCATAGGCGTTACTTGCTGTTTTTTCCACACCGTTCAGAATAACGCCGTTGACGGTTATATCGTTCTGTACAAATCGTTTCACTGAGACTTCAACTTCTTTTATAGAGTTTTTCTGAAAGCGAGTCACAAGCATAACGGTACCGGCATATTTTGCCGCAACACAGGCGTCGCTAACGGCTAATACCGGAGGGGTATCAACAATCACCAGATCATAATTATGCTGCGCCCACACCATCAGGTCCGCAAATGCTTCTGTCATGAGTAACTCCGACGGATTCGGCGGAATATGGCCGCGGGAGATAAAATCAAGGTTTTCAATATCTGTCTTCTGAATAACCTTTTCATACTCGCTTGTCCGATGCAGGATTTCGGAGACGCCATGATTGATCGCGCTGCCCAGAACGTGATGCATCTGGCCTTTACGTAAATCGGCATCGATAAGCAAAACACGCTTGCCTGATTGCGCAATCACCGTAGCAAGGTTGCAACTGACAAACGTCTTACCGGCTTCTGGTGTTGCTCCTGAGATAAGCAAAATGTTGTTTTTGGCCTGCATCATCGCAAAGTGCAGGCTGGTTCTCAGGCTACGCATCGCCTCAACGGCCAGGTCTGAAGGATTATCCCTGGCAAGCAGGTGCACGGAGCGCATATGCTCACGTTTACTTCTGGTAATGGTCTGATTTTTATTACTCAGCCATTTTGATACCGGGATGGTGGCGTAAACATTGACACCTAAGTTTTCAATTTGCTCGCTATTTTCAATTCCGGTGTGCAACAGCTTGCGGAAAATGCAATAGGTCACAGAGGCAAACAGACCAAGCATAAAGCTGATGAAGATAATCAATGGTTTGACGGGGGCGACGGGCTTTTTCTCTGTTAGGGCGTGGTCAATGATTCGCACGCTGCCAATGGCGCTGGCCTTGTTGATATTCAGCTCCTGCTGTTTGCTCAGAAGCTGCATATACACTTCCTGACCAGCCTGAACGTCACGGGTCAGGCTCAGTACTTCCTGCTGCGTTTTCGGCATGGCGCTAATTCGGCCATTGAGCTTATCACGCTCCTGGATCAGCACCGTTTTTTGTTCCAGAAGGGTACGGTAGGCCGGGTGATCGCGGGTATAGAGCTTCGAGATTTCGGCTTCTTTAAAGGTCAGTTCATTAATTTGTGCCTCAATACCCACTGCCGTCTCGAGTATGGATTTGGCCTCAAGCGATAAATCGACTGAGTCGTTTTTCTGACGGAACTGATGCAGGGTATTCTCGGATTTATTCAGGTTGTTTAAAACCAGCGGTAACTGCTCTTTAAGAAATTCCAGACTTTTGGCCGCTTCTTCTGATTTGCGCTCGATGTTCTGCTTCAGGTAGTTGTTGCTGATGCTTCTTAAAATCTCCGCCGTTTTCTTTTTATCTTCACCCCGGTATGCCAGCTGCAGCATGCCGCTGTCGTTGCCCATATCTTTTGCAGTGAAGCTATTCAGAAGCTGATTCACGGCGGTCAGCTTGTCGAGCTTAGTCAGCGTAAAGACTGTTCCTTCGTCGGCATGGATCTCCCTGATAACAAAGCTGATTCCATTCTGGGAAAAAGGCTCTCCGGTGTTGCCGGTGTATGTCGTGCCGTCGATTTCAATTTGATAGCTGTTTGCAGCAGTGACGGTAAGCGACAGGGGGATGTCCAAAAAGTCATCCGGGACGGTCAGATTTTCCACTTTCATACTGCCGTCCCGATTACCCAGCAGATTGGCGATCGCTTTGCCGATGACCGGGAAGTGCTTTTCCTGTACGGCGGTGTCGAGATGTAAATCGTCAACCGTCTGACCCAGCACCATTCGAGATTGCAACAGTCCTATTTGCGGCTGAGACTCCTGCTTGCCACCCGGAATAGCATCCGAAAGCTGGCTGAAAATGCTTTTGCCAGCATCTTTTTCAACCTGGACTAATGCCGTGGCCTGGTAAATTGGTGTCGCCATAAAGACATACGCCACGCTAACCAGGGTGAACATTGACGTAATGGCGGCGATCTTCCATTTGCCATCGCGCAGAATGCCGATGATGTCGGCCAGGCTCAGCAGCTTCTCTTTCTCGCTGGCGGTCTTTGAAATGTGGTATGAGTCAGACACGTTATCGAATCTCTCTTCTGTTCTTATTCAAAGCGAGCTCCCAGCGCGCGGCGCCCTGAGCCAGCTGCTTATAAACCAGTTCAAACATTTCACGGCTTTTTTTATAGGGATCGGCAATTTCAAGCTGATCCTGCCAGTGGCCAAAGAGCATCGCTTTCCCGCTCACTTCCGGATAGCTTCTTTTGATCCGCTCAAGGTGGGATTTTTCCATCACCAGAATCAGGTCGTACTGCCTGGCAAGTTCAGAGGTGAACGCCTGCCCGCGGTGTCCTTCCAGCGATACGCCGTGTACTGCCGCGACGTCCGCTGCGGTGGCATCCGCTTCTTTTCCCACCAGTGCGCCTAATCCGGCGGAATCAATTTTCTTATCCGGAAGGGCTCTGCGTAATAACCGCTCCCCGGTAGGGGAGCGACAAATATTGCCAATGCAAACAACTAAAATTGAGTCAAACATGGTTACCACTGCTTAATCATTCGGGCGGTATTGGTCATATCGTTGATACCGGAAATGGTCGGGACGAGCTGGCTTAACACACGGTTCCAGCGGGTGACTGGCGCGGTAGTGACATACACAACGTCATAAGGCTGAAGCCTGAATTCCGTGCCCATCACCAGTGCAGTGGCGTCGGAAATATTGAGCTGATAAACGTTGGCCAGCTTGCCGCCGGCATCTTTTCCTGCGGTCGAGCGAATGACAAAAATGCCGGTCGCGTCGGCGCTCATCTGGTCGATGCCTTCAGCATTGCCCAGCGCCTCAGTGAGCGTCATCCCGCTACGGTCCATCTTCAGGGTGGTTTGCTTTTTCACTTCGCCCATCACGAACACTTTCAGGTCGTCGTTGCGGGGGACGAAAAGGATGTCGCCGTTATACAGCAGACGGTTTTGCTGAAGATCGCCATTTTTCATCAGCGCCTGAAGCGAGATTCGCTCATCTTTACCGTTGTGCGTCAGCACCGCGTTATTCCAGTCGGCATCTTCGGCCAGACCGCCCGCCTGGTTAATGGCATCCATGATGGTGAGCGGAATATTAGTGATAGCCTGCTGACCGGAGCGGGTCACCTCACCGGTGATGTAAGCCTTTTGCGAACGAAAGGCGGCAACGTTGACGTCTACCTGTGGCGACTCAATAAAGGTTGCCAGTTTTCGGGTTAACTCATCGCGGACCTGGGCCAGCGTTCGGCCCGCGACTTTGATCTTGCCCGCGTACGGGTAAAAGATAGTCCCGTCGGACTTTACCCAGTTCCCGGTGTCAGAGGCGCTGCGATATTGCCCGGCAGGGGTGGTGAGCTCAGGGTGGTCCCACACGGTGACCATTAAGACATCCCCAACGCCGATACGATATTCGTAACGACGGATCTCGTCGGCCAGGTCAGTATTTGTGCGAGCGACTACCGGCGAGGGCTTCAGCGATTCAATCAATTTGGGTGTAACGCTGTAGACGTTCACTTTGTTGCTTATATCTGCGCTGGCGTCATTCGCATTAATAATGGTCTTGCCTGACGTCGACAGGTGACTGCCGGGCGTGAGGGTGCATCCGCTGAGCAGAACAGCAGAGAGGGCGAGGGCCCCAAACTTAACGGTCATCATAGTGAAAACTCAATTCATCAAAGGAGGTGAAAGCCCGGCTGGCGCGCTTTCACTAAAAAAGCATAAGGGCTCATGGCTGGCGGCTTTAGTGGCCGATGTGATTATCGGACTGCATGGACTCTCGGATCGGGGTTACGCTGCTGCAAAGCGTTGTTCATCAATACGTAAATACCGAAAACGGCAAGATAGAGGGACATAGACACACTTTCTGTGGCGCCAAACTTTGCCAGCGTCAGCCCCATTCCTGCCAGCGCGGCGGTGAGCAGTACCATCACAAAGACAGTCTGGCGGCTCGTCAAACCGCAGCGTAATAAAATATGGTGCAGATGATCGCGGTCGGCATGGAACGGGCTTTGTCGGCGGCGCAGACGGCGGATCATCACGGTGACCATATCCATCAGCGGCAGGGCGATAATCCACAGTGCGGTCACCGGTGCCATGATGGCATGGCTGCCCTGGCTGGCATTCAGAATCAGCCAAAGCATGGTAAAACCGATAACCATACTTCCGGCATCCCCCATAAAGACCTTTGCGCCCACCAGGCCAAAATTGCTGATCAGGTAAGGAAGCAGGGCCACGATCATCAGGAGACACCACAGCGCGGGCTGCTCTGCGCCAGCGGACAGGAAGTTAACCATCAGCGCGGCAAAAATTACGGCGGAAACCGAGCCCAGCAGACCGTCAATCCCATCGATCATGTTGAAAGCGTTGATGGCCGCCCATCCGGCCAAAAGCGTTATCAGATAGCCAGCCGAACCCAGCAGAAGTTCATACTCACCGAGGACGAACCCAAACGTATTGAGGTAGACATCATCCAGGATAATAACAATCGCAGCTAACGCCTGCGCCAGTATTCGCGGTATAACCGGAAGATCGTAATAATCATCCGCAATGCCGACTGCCAGCAATATAGAAATACCGACAATGTATGCAACGAAACTTGAATCGATAAACGGGGCAATATTGAGGTGCAAAATATGAAATATAACTATCCCGCAATACAGAGAAATGCCGCCAATTAAAGGAATATCACCGCTGTGCTGTTTTCGGCCTCCGGGTTTATCCACCAGACTGTATTTTCTGGCCAAAGGATGAGCGATGATTAAGGTTGTCATTGCTATTAAAAACATGATGATAGCTTCAGTCATGGTGGCTCCTGTGACCTTTGCTCCACGCTACCGCCCATGGTGAACAGGGAACAGGCCCTGTGCCATTCAAATAAAACATTTCATTTATACTTCCTGAATTGCATTGGTTTCGGCGCGAAAAAATCTGGCGCAGAAATTAACCGGCATAGTATATTTTTCTGTCTGTAAATATTAAAACACGATAAGCCATCATAAATGGCCGTAAAGACAGAGGTCGATGAAGATGGGCGGTATTCTATTTTGATAATTAGCGTCATTACTGTGCGTAATTCTAATTATCTTAACTCTCGAAAATGGGAGGAAATAATGAAATTTACAATGATATATTTTGATTTAGGGAGGAGGATTCGCCCCTGCGATAGCACTATCGCAGAGGGTATTTTACAGCGCAATCACCAGCTCACCCGAATGGCTCCGCGAACAGCACAGCGCCACCTGCTGGCCAGCCGCGCTTTTTTCTGCATCCGACTGTACGCTATCCCGGTGATCCACCACGCCGTCAATCACCGGCGTCAGGCATGCGCCGCAGATCCCCATTTCGCATGACAGCGGCACGTCTACGCCGTTTTCCTGTAATACCTGGGCGATGGTCTTATCCGCAGGTACCGGCCAGCGCTCGCCGGTGGAGGCCAGCTTGACCGTAAAGATCTCCCCGGCTTCACCGCCCCTGACAGGCGCAGCAGGCTGAAACGCCTCGCTGTGAATATGGGAGTCATCCCATCCCTTCGCCGCTGCCACATTGCGGACTTTCTCCATAAACCCCGCCGGTCCACACACCCACGCGTGCAGCCCCGCTTCAGGCGCGGGGAGATGCTCCACCAGTGTGGAACGCGGGCTGGTGGTATGAAGAATGCAGTCACCGCACTGCGAGAGTTCGCGCGCAAACGCCGCGCTTTCGCGGTTTCTGACATAATAGTGCAGCGTAAACGGCGTTCCGGCCGCCTTCAGTTGCAGTGCCATCGCATACAGCGGCGTAATGCCAATTCCCGCCGCCAGCAGCAATACTCGCTCTGCCTGACCAAGCGGAAACAGGTTGCGCGGGGTGGAGATCGTCAGCGTCTGTCCGGGCCGCAGCGTCTCGTGAACATAGCGCGACCCGCCGCGCGAGACGGCTTCTCGCCCCACGCAGATAAGATAGCTCTCGTCCCCACATGCCCCGGTCAGGGAATACTGGCGTACCACGCCGCAGGGCAGGTGGACATCAATGTGCGCGCCGGGCTGCCACGCAGGTAGCGCTTCGCCGTTTTCAGCCACCAGCCGGACGGCGAGGCTTTTGTCACCCTCGCGCCACAGCCCGTCAACGATCACGTTCAGCATATCGGCCTCCGTCATACCAGGAAAAATTCGCCAAAGCCCATCTTTTTCAGTCCACGACGGTAGGCAATCGAGCTTTTATCGGCGGGAATATGGGCCTCCAGCGTCAGGTCCAGCGGCAGGCTTTCCGGGCGCTGGGTTTCGACCATCAGGCGATCTTCTTCAAAGATACGCAGGTTAAAGGCATGCACATCCTCTATGGGAATATGCAGATCAAAATTGCGCGCAATAGGGGCGAACATGCGGGTGACGCGCGATGAGACGGGCGACGCGGCGTTCATGATCACCAGTCTCGACTCTCCCGGAAAATGAATCGTCAGGGTGGAGGTAAACGGCAGATGCATTTCAAAATGGCGCAGCCACTGGAACCCTTCTGGCGCCTGCACGTCTGAACTGGCGGGATAGTTGCTCACGGAGCTCCAGTAATCGGCCACGAAGCCGAACGGCGTCTCCTGCGGCTGATAGGTAGGCACAAGCTGATTATTGGGATCGGCAAAGGTATCAGTGTGGATCCACGCAAAGTGCGCCACGTCCAGAAACCCCTCCACCTGACGCCCGGCGAAGCCGTTCACCTCAAACGCCGGGCAGTTGATCTGCTGAAATCCGTCCTCATCCCAGTGCGGCATGGTGGGCAACGGCGCAGGATTGTCCGGGTCAAACGCCAGGCAGGTCCAGATCAGGCCGAAACGCTCCTCTACGGCATAGTTAATCAGGTTCAGCTTCGCCGGAACGGGCTGGTCGGGGCTGGACGGAATACGGTTGCAGCGCCCGTCCTCCCCAAAGCGGAGGCCGTGGTAGGGGCAGATGATCCCATGTTCGTCGTGAAAGCCGAGCGTCAGCGGTACGCCGCGGTGCGGACACACGTCTTTTGCGACCACAATCTGGTCGTTAATCCGGTAAATCACCAGCTGTTCGTCCAGCAGGGTCGCTTTGACCGGCGCCGGGCCGACATCGCAGGCGCGCGCGACCGGGTGCCAGCATTTCGCCAGACGCAGCCAGTCCTCTGGCTCAAACGTGCTGTGGGCGGGTGGAGTCGGTTCTCTTTTCATCGTTGTCCCTCTTGCGTTCAGCCTAACGGGCCGCCCTGAATGGTCTCGCACAGACCGTTGATGATGCGCTCGCCGGTCTCCTCTTTGAGCTCCTGATACCAGGCCTGCGTCAACGCCATGTCTTTCCCGTGGGTGATGTCACAGCGTTTACGCGCCTTCAGCACCAGGTCGCGCACCCGGTCGCAGCGCAGCGCTTCGTACTGCCGCAGCGCTAGCGTAATGCTGTGGTTTTCACGCAGGCATTCCCCCAGCACCACGGCGTCTTCCATCGCCGCACAACCGCCCTGGCCGATATCCGGCGTGGTGCTGTGCGCGGCATCGCCGAGCAGCGCGACGTTGCCGCGCACCAGGCTGTCGAACGGCTCAATGTCGTGGATTTCTATGCGGTTGGTCGTTTCAGGATCCAGCGCCGCGATAAGCTTCTGCACCGGCGGCGCCCAGCCGCAGAAGTAGCCCGTGAGATCGGCTCGCAGGGTGGTGCGATCCTCCGCCAGGCCCGCGGGCAGCGGCACGTCAAAAAAGAAGTAGAAACGACCGCCGGAGACGGGCATCAGCGACACGCGTTTGCCTTCGCCAACGAAGGTAGTCCACTGGTGCGCCGGGGCAATCTCTTCGTCAATCTTCACCAGCCCGTTCCAGTTCACGTACCCGGCGTAGCGGCGCTCCGGCGTATAGCCCAGCACATACGGGCGAACCGCCGAGTGGCTACCGTCAGCGGCAATCAGAAAATCCCCGGATGCCGTGGTGCCGTCGGTGAAGGTCACGCTCACGCCCGCGTCGTCTTCATTTACGCGTTCGACGCGCTTGCCGAACTGCACCTTGTCGCGCCCCCAGAAGTCCAGCATTTCGCGCTGGAGCTCGGTGCGCGAGACGGGGCAGGGATGCCCGCCGGTACGCTCAACCAGCGGGGCAAGGCTAAAGCGGGTCAGGGTCTCGCCGCGCCGGTAATCCTTGTAGGCCATAAAACGCATCGGACCGCCGTACGTCTCGATGATGTCGCCCATGCCGAGGTGCTGCATGCACTTTACGCCGTTAGGCCAGATGGAGATGGCCGCCCCGACGGGCCTGATCTCCTTTACGGCTTCAAACACGGTACAGTCGATACCCGCTTTCTTCAGCGCGACGGCGGCACTCAGGCCGCCAATACCCGCGCCAATGACGATTGCTTTCATGCTTCTCTCCTTTTGCAGGGTGTAAAAACATTCAGCAATTTGCGTACCAGGCTGCAGAGTGGCGAAAACGGCGTTGTGGGAGGTGAGTTTGCACTGCTAAGGTGCGCAAACACGGTGGGCGTGCCTTTTTTTGAATCAAAAATTTCCAGTTGGGCCATGCGGAATCGACTGTTTCACGCCTGCGCTCAGAGTGGCGTGGTTTGTGCAATAACCTGGAGGAAGATAATAAAGGAGACACTATGATCGCACTGCACGAGTTCAATCATCTTTCCCACGAAAAGGCGTTAGCGCTGATTCACCCCTGCGTAGCGCTCCCCGGCTGGGCCGATGCGCTGGCTCTGGGGCGGCCCTACGCCAGCCGGGACGAATTGTTCAGTACGGCAAAAGCGCTGACGCAAGCCTGGGACGAAGCGGCATTAACGCAAGCATTGAGCGCCCATCCGCGCATCGGGGAAAAGCCCGCGGGTTCACAGGCGGAGGCGGCGCTGTCGCGCCAGGAGCAGGGCGCGGTAAATGAAGGCGATGCTGCACTTGCGCAGGCGCTGCGCGAGGGCAATGCCCGCTACGAGGCCCGCTTCGGCCGGGTGTTTCTGATCCGCGCGAAGGGCCGCAGCGGCGAGGATATTTTACAGGCGCTGCACGCGCGGCTGGAGAACAGCGATGCGCAGGAAGTCCGGGCCGCGCTGGAACAGCTGCGGGAAATTACGCTGCTACGGCTGGAAGGAGTCATTAGCGAATGAGTACGTTAAGCACGCATATTCTCGATATCTCGACAGGCAAACCCGCAGAGGGCGTGACGGTTCATCTCGAACGGGAGGGCGAAATCATGGCTACGGGCGTGACCAACGTAAATGGCCGCATCACCGAATTTGTCCCTTTCCTGCCAAAAGGCCGTTATCGGCTGGTGGCGGAGATCGGCGCGTGGTTTAGCGAAACCGGTCGCGAGACGATCTATCCCTGCGCGCAAATTGAATTTGTGACGGGAGAAACGGCAGACGAGCATTTCCATCTGCCGTTTGTGATTGCGCCCGGCGGATGGTCAACCTACCGGGGCAGTTGACCACACCCGCTCGCCGTTGACCCAGGTCTCGCTGATGTTACGCTCGTCGCCGAGGGTCATCAGCACAAAAAGCTGCTCGTAGATATCCTGACAGCGGCGATTGCGCAGGCGCTGCAGCGGCGTTACGTCAGGGTCAATAACCACGAAATCCGCCTCTTTACCGGGCGCGAAGTTGCCAATTTTATCGTCCAGCCGGAGGGCGTGCGCGCCGCCCAGCGTGGCGTGATAAAACGCCTCGCTGGCGCGCAGGCGGTAGCTCTGAAGCTGGCCCACCTTGTAGGCTTCCCCCAGGGTGCGCAGCATGCTGAAGGTGGTACCCGCGCCGACGTCGGTGCCGATGCCCATCCGCACCCTGTGCTGCCAGCAGGCGGGCAGGCGAAACAGTCCGCTGCCGAGAAACAGGTTCGAGGTGGGGCAAAACGCCACCGCCGAACCGGTGTCATGCAGGCACTGCCACTCGCTGTGGTGCAGATGAATTGCGTGGGCAAACACGCTGCGCTCACCGGTCAGGCCGTAGTGGTGATACACGTCCAGATAGCGCTCATGCTCCGGCCAGAGATCGTTCACCCAGGCCACTTCGTTGGGGTTTTCGCTGAGATGGGTCTGCAGCCAGGTATCCGGGAACTCTTCCCTGATCAGGCTGACCGCGGCGAGCAGTTCCGGTGATGAGGTCGGGGCGAAGCGCGGCGTAATGGCATACCCCAGCCGCCCGCGTTTATGCCAGCGCTGGATCAGCTCCCGCGTCTGCCGGTAGCTCTGCTTCGCATCTTCGCTCAGGTAGTCCGGGGCGTGCCTGTCCATCATCACCTTTCCGGCGATAAGGCGCATGTTGAGGCGCAGGGCCTCGGTAAACAGCGCCTCGACCGATTGCGGATGCAGCGTGCAAAACACCAGCGCGGTGGTGGTGCCGTTGCTCACCAGCTGCCGAATGAAAAATTCGGCGATCTCTTTCGCGTAGGCTTCATCGGAAAACTGGCTCTCTACCGGGAAGGTGTAGGTGGTCAGCCACTCCAGCAGCTGTTCGCCAAAGGCGCCGATCATCTCCGTTTGCGGGTAATGGACGTGGGTGTCGACAAAACCGGGCAGCAGCAGCCTGCCGCGCAGGTCGGTGTAGCCCTTGTAGGGGTCAAGATACTGCTCGCCCTCCTGCCACGGCATCAGTGCCAGAATTTTCCCGCTCTGGATAAACAGCAGCCCGTCCTCAAGGTAGCGCGCGTGTTGGGCAATCGCGTCTGCGCTGTCGCAGACCCGGGCAATATCAAAAAATGCACCGCGTATCGCAGTCTGGTATTCCATCATGGTTACTGCCTTAGTATTTGCGTAGCGGGGTGAGAAGGCTCAGCAAGAACGGTGCCAGAATGAACGGGCCGCAGATAAACTGCGGCCGGAGGGAGTGGTTACTCTTTTTGCGTCGCCACGCGGGAACTGAACGACGCCGCGCCTGCTGTCTCGCGCTCATCCCGCGCCAGCCAGCGGTAGGTCACGCCGCCGAGGAAGACGCCGATAAACCAGCTGAAGTTTGCCACCTCGTGCAGGGCCGGAATAAAGCCAATCACCAGCCCCACGGCAACGGATGGGATCAGCGCGCCAATGGCCTTCGGGTTAAAGCCGTTGCGATACCAGTATTTGCCCTTTGGCGTGTCATCGAACAGATCGTCTACCGACACCTTGCCGCGCTTAATCAGGTAGAAATCGGCAATCAGAATGCCGAACAGCGGGCCGATAAACGCCCCGAGCACGTCGAGGGTGTAGTGGATAAGCTCCGGCGAGTTGAACAGGTTCCACGGGGTGAGCAGTATCGAGCCGACGGCAGCAATCATCCCCCCGGTGCGGAAACTGATCTTCTGCGGCGAGCAGTTAGAGAAATCAAACGCCGGTGAGACGAAGTTCGCGACGATGTTGATCCCGATGGTGGCGGTGATCATCGTCAGCAGGCCAATCGCCACGGCCAGATCGTTACCCACCCGGCTGACGGTTTCGATCGGGTCGGTGATCATGCGGCCAAACAGCGACTGGGTGCCGGAGACAATCACCACGGTAACGATGGAGAACAGCAGGAAGTTAAACGGCAGCCCCCAGCGGTTACCGCGGCGGATCTCGCCCATGCTTTTGCCGTAGCGGGAGAAGTCGCCAAAGTTGAGCAGCGGGCCGGAGAAGTAAGACACCACCAGCGCGGTTGCGGTGATCATCTGCCAGGTCTGCTCGCCCACGCTCAGGGATTTACTGGCGAGGGTAAAGGAGATCCCGTCAAAACCGGTCTTGTATACGATCCAGCCTGCGAGAGCCAGCATCACCACATAGACCGCCGGCCCGGCGATATCAATAAAGCGCTTAATGGCGCTCATGCCGTGCCAGAAGACCATCGCCTGGAGAACCCACATGATGGTAAAGCAGATCCAGCCCAGCGGCGACAGGCCGAGGAAGGCACCGGTGGTAAGGCTCGCCAGAGAAGGCCAGAACTTCAGCACCACCAGCATCAGCGCGTTGGCGGCAAGCCAGGTCTGAATGCCGTACCACGCAAAGGCGATCAGCCCCCGGATCACCGCCGGGATGTTGGCCCCGAAGACGCCAAACGCCTGACGGCTGATCACTGCGTAGGGCACGCCTGCCATCTGGCTCGGTTTGGCTACCAGGTTGGCGCACAGCTGCACGATGCAAATCCCCACCAGCAGGCAGAGCAATACCTGCCAGCTTGCCAGCCCAAGCGTGAAGAAGCTCGCGGCAACAACGTAACCCCCCATGCTGTGGACGTCCGACATCCAGAACGAAAAGATGTTGTACCAGCTCCAGTTCTGGTCACGCGTCGGTGCCAGATCCTCGTTGCAAAGACGTGGGCTGTAAACCGCACCGGAATCAGCGGCCTTACCCTGCTGTGCGTTTTGACTGTTTGGCATGAATCCTGCTCCTGTGTATGAAAACCCGTTGAGTGGGAGTGCAAACGGTGTTGCAGGATCCAGGCCAAAATAATAAATCTTGTATGCAATATTTTATTTTTATGTATACGATTCGCTAACGAAAGGTAAAAGATGGAGTGGTAAATGAACATCGTAAACGCCCTGCAGACCGCGCCAGACCTGCATGACAAAGACGAAAGCATCTTTCAGGCGCTGATGACCGCAATTGTCGAACATCAGCTACTGCCGGGGAGCAAACTGCCGGAAGAGGTGCTGGCCGAGGTATTTGGCGTAAGCCGTACGGGCATCCGTAAGGTGCTGCAGCGACTCGCGGCTGTGCAAATGGTCACCTTAACGCCCAGGCGTGGTGCACACGTCGCCAGCCCGACGGTTGAAGAGGCGCGTCACATCTTCCGCACCCGCGCCCTGCTGGAAGTTGCCAACCTGCCGGACGTGCTGGCCCACTGTAAGCCACCACATCTTGCCGCGCTGGAGGCCATTATTCGCCAGGAGCAGCAGGCGCACGAGGCATACGACGGTCCGGCGGCAATTCGCCACTCCGCTAATTTTCACATTCAGCTGCAGGCCATCTCCGGCAACCAGGTGCTGACGGAGATGGTGACCGGCCTGAGCCAGCGCTCCTCGCTGGTGATTGCCACCTGGGGCGCGCCGTGGCGTCAGGGCTGCCGCTGCAACGATCACGAACAGCTTGTGGATCTGCTGCGCCAGAAGGCACTTGAGCCGCTAAGCGCCGCCTTAATGCACCATTTTGAACATATCGTCGCCAGCCTCTGCTTCGAGCGGGCGGGCGAGTGCCTGCCTGATTTTGCCCGGCTGTTTGCCGGCCACAAGGAGTCGTAATGTCCTCTGTTCGTATACAAGTGATCAACCCCAACACCAGCCTCGCGATGACGGAAACCATCGGCGCGGCGGCCCGCGCGGTGGCGGCGCCGGGGACGGAGATCCTCGCGGTCTGCCCGAGCGCGGGCGTGCCGTCTATCGAGGGCCACTTTGATGAAGCCATCGCCGCCTTGGGGGTTCTCGAACAGGTCAAGCTCGGCAGAGAGCAGGGCGTGGATGGTCACGTCATCGCCTGCTTTGGCGATCCGGGCCTGCTGGCGGCGCGCGAGCTGGCGCAGGGGCCGGTGGTAGGTATTGCGGAAGCCGCCATGCATATGGCGACGCTGGTGGCGACGCGCTTTTCGGTGGTGACCACGCTGCCGCGCACGCTGATTATTGCCCGTCACCTGCTGCACCAGTATGGCTTTCACGATCGCTGCGCGGCGCTGCACGCTATCGATCTCCCGGTGCTGGCGCTGGAGGACGGCAGCGGGCTGGCGCAGGAGAAGGTGCGCGCGCGCTGTATACAGGCGCTGAAAGAGGACGGCTGCGGCGCCATCGTGCTCGGCTGCGGCGGCATGGCGACCCTGGCGCAGGAGTTGACCCGCGAGCTGCGCGTGCCGGTGATCGACGGCGTCAGCGCCGCGGTGAAAATGGTGGAGTCGCTGGTGGCGCTGGGGCTCTCGACCAGCAAGCACGGAGATTTGGCTTTTCCGGAGAAAAAAGCGTTAAGCGGACAATTTCAGGTACTGAATCCATTTTAATTTTTGGGGGTGGCTATGGGGCTTTTTGAACAGGATTACCCGCGGGATCTGCGCGGCTACGCGGGCAACCCGCCGCACGCGCGGTGGCCGAATCAGGCGCGCATCGCCGTGCAGTTTGTGCTCAATTATGAGGAAGGGGCGGAAAATCACGTTCTGCACGGCGATGCCGGATCCGAGCAGTTCCTGTCGGACATCATCGGCGCGGCCAGCTACCCGGACAAACACATGTCGATGGACTCCCTCTACGAATACGGCAGCCGCGCCGGGTTCTGGCGGATCCACGGTGAATTTCAAAAGCGCGGCCTGCCGCTGACGGTCTTTGGCGTGGCGATGGCGCTGGCGCGTCACCCGGAGATCGTTGAGGCGATCAAAGCGGCGGATTACGACGTGGTCAGCCACGGCTGGCGCTGGATCCACTATCAGCACATGGACATCAGCCAGGAGCGCGAACACCTGCATAAGGCGGTGCACGTGCTGACCGACCTGTTCGGCAAGCCGCCAACGGGCTGGTACACCGGGCGCGACAGCCCCAACACGCGCCAGCTGGTGGTAGAGCACGGTGGCTTCGACTATGACAGCGACTACTACGGCGATGATCTGCCGTTCTGGACGGAAGTGGCCTGTAGCGACGGCACCCGCAAACCGCACCTGATTGTACCCTATACGCTGGATGCGAACGACATGCGCTTTGCGACCGCGCAGGGGTTTAACACCGCCGAGCAGTTTTATACGTATCTGAAGGACAGTTTTGACGTGCTGTACGAAGAGGGGGAAAGCGCGCCGAAGATGATGTCCATCGGCATGCACTGCCGCCTGCTGGGTCGACCGGGGCGTTTTCGCGCGCTGCAGCGGTTCCTGGATTACGTGCAGCAGCATGAGCGGGTGTGGGTCTGTACTCGCCAGCAGATTGCCGACCACTGGCGGGAGGAGCATCCGTTTCAGAAGTAATTGAGCCGTGTTTTGCCGGGTGGCGGCTGCGCCTTACCCGGCCTACGGCTACGACATCAAACTCACCTGCGCCGCAACAATGCGCCACACATAGGCAAACCGCACCTACGGAAACCTAAAAGATCGGCCTGACGTTGGATGCTCCGCTAGCCATTTTTAGTTGTACCCATCATGGGGCATTAGGGTTTTTTGCCTGAATGATTGATTTTTCGTCACTTTAGCTGGAAAATCCCTGCACTTTAAAGGGAAAAGGAAGGAACCGGATGTTCACGCTCTACATGAGATGGGAAGCCCAGCGAATACTGGCGCCGGATAATATTCAGTTTGTCCTCACGCCACGTGAAGCGCTGGAGATGGCGAGCATATTCTACGAACTCGATTACCTGGAATACGACTATCAATGTAATCCCCTTCACCATAATAGCGTCCCGAAACGGCGGCAAGGTGTTCACCACCGCTACGCGGCGCAGCCCTACAGACGCAAGCAGCGTTCCGAATATGACGGACTTTATGATGAGGTGGAATGGAATCTTGAGCACGGCTGGATGGTCGGCGTGGACACGGGGGAAAAGTGGGATGAGTTCCGCAATCCATTCTCCTTTGATGGCGAAGGTAACCTGGTTTATGACTGCTTCATGGATACCTACTGCGAGAGCTTCCCGCAAGTTGTGCGTGAAATCTACGAGTACGCCCTTAACGAACACCAGGGCAGGAAGCCGCCTCCGACCGTTAAGGAGCACTATTTCGATGCCCCGATACAGCACGCTCAGGCCACAAAAACCATAAACAGCAAAGCTGCGGGAAGGCTTCTTGCGGCGGGTGGCATCTACAACGGCAACATAGAGGGGTTTCATAAGACCGCACAGCAGCTAGGCGGCGATGCTCCAGCAGGTTACGATCAGGTTATGGACAACAAAGGGTTAATCATTGCTGGCGCTTCTGTTGCTGCGGGTCTTGGTCTTGGCCGATTAGGGGCTGCTGGTGAGATTAACGATCTCCACGTTCTGGGAAAAGTTGAGGGTGAATATTCGATGATAAAGCCCGGACCATTACCTAAAGAGCTAGCAGTAACCTTTTCCAGTGGTACATACAAAGAGATCTCTCTATCAACAGATACACGTTTTTATAGAGGTGGTGTTGAGGGGCGACCATTAGGTCAATTTTTCGGATATGAACAACCTCTGGGTGTACTTCAAACCAGGGTAGATAAGGCGCTACTACCTAAATGGCCCAATGGAAGTGAATCTCCTCTTGATAGCTATCATGAGATTCAAATACCCGCAGGAACAAAAGTATATGTTGGAAAGGTAGGTTATCAAACAGACCTTTATTCCGGTGGAACTGAGCAAGTTATAGTACCTACACCGTGGAAAATACCTGGCATTAAGATACTTGGACGTGGCGGTTTAAAATGAAAAATGAAATAAAGAAAACGGTAATTGATATCATCACCATACTGTCCTCAAATGATGAGGAGTCGTGGGCAAAAATATTTGAAAAACTGGGCTTCGAACTCGATGTTGATTATGAGTCATCCATTTACTCATTGAAAAAACTCTACGGTGGAATGGGATCATTTAACGATATTGTTCTTCATAAAAATGGAATACCTCTCATTCGAGAAAATGACGAGTTAGAAGATTTGAGACACAAACTCTACAAGCAACTCGATCATGCCATCGGCTTGTTAAAAGCAGGTTAATTACCATAACTGCTTATAACGCGCATCGCTAAAAAAGCGCTCAGGGCGATTTCCCACCCTGAGCAGCAAATCGTTACACCATCAAACTCACCTGCGCCGCCACGATCCGCCACCCGCAGGCAAACCGCACCCACGTCTGCTGCTGGCGGCCAATGCGTTCCGTGCCCTCGCGGGTAAACTCGGTGCTGCACACGGCATAATCCTCCCCGAAGGTGGTGATGACGGTGTGGCGCAACGTCCGCTGTAAACCGGCGGACGGGCGCGCTGCGCGAAAGGCGCGGATTTCATCAATCCCGTACAGGTTTTCACCCGCCCCCAGACGCACCGTGTTTTTGTCGTGCCAGAACAGCTCGTCCAGCACCGCAATGTTGTTGCTGACCAGCGCGTCTTCATAGCGATAGAACGCGGCGGTCACCTCGGCAACCACCCACGGCAGGTTAATGTCATCATGATTCATCATGCGGCCACCTCCGCCGGGCGGGCATCGGCAATCCCACTCTCCTCCAGCACGCGCGCGACGCGCAGGCAGGCCTGCTCGTTAAACGGCGCGGCAATCAGCTGCAGGCCAATAGGCGCACCCTGGGCGGTGCGCAACGGAACGGTGGTCACGGGCAGGCCCAAAAATGAAATCGGCTGGGTCAGCATCCCCATGCTGGCGCGGATGGGGAGCGCCTGACCGTTAATCTCCATGGTTTGCTCGCCGATCCGCGTGGCGCTGCGCGGCGTCGCGGGGGCGATTAGCACGTCGGCCTGGGCAAATAGCGCGTGAAACGCCTGCCGTGCCTGCGCGCGGAACCGCTGGGCCTGAATGTACCAGGCGGAGGGGATCATCGCACCTGCCAGCAGTCGCTCACGGGAGTGCGGTTCAAAACGCTCGGGCTCCCGGCGAAGCGCGGGCAGGTACTGATTTCCCCCTTCAGAGGCGCTGATGATAAACGCCGCGGAGCGCGCCAGCCCGGCGTCCGGATACTGCAGTTCATCCTGCACGTCGAGCGCCTTCGCCACCCGAGCCACGGCGTCTCTGGCATCCGCATTGCACCAGGTGGTGAAGTAGCCGCCGAGTACAGCGCAGCGCAGGCCGTCAAGCCCGCGATCGAGCAGGGGGCGCGTCTGCTCGCGCGAGCTCTCTGCCTGAAAACCGTCGCTGCTGTCCCGCCCCTGCAGCGCGTCGTATACGGACGCCAGGTCGCACACGCGGCGGGCAAAGGGGCCGATATGATCCAGGCTCGCGACAAACGGATGGCTGCCGGATCGCGACAGGCGACCAAAGGTGGGCTTCAGGCCATAGATGCCGCACAGGGAGGCCGGAACGCGAATCGAGCCGTTGGTGTCGGTGCCGAGCGAAAAGTGCACCAGCCCGGCGGCCACGGCGGCGGCTGAACCGCCGGACGACCCGCCCGCAATGCGCGCCAGGTCGTGCGGGTTACGCGTCGTGCCGTAGTGGCTGTTTTCGGTGGTGAAGCCGTAGGCGTAGGCATCCATATTCACCATCCCGGTCAGCAGCCCGCCCGCGCTGCGCAGCTGGCGCACCGCGAAGCTGTCAGCGGCCGCGGCGGAGCGCTGGCTGAACAGCTCAGCGCCCGCGAGGGTGGTGTATCCGGCAACGTCGAACAGGTTTTTCACCGCGTAGGGCACGCCCGCCAGCGGCGGCAGGGGGCGCTTTTCGCGGCGCAGGGTGTCGATATTGTCAGCCTCGGCGAGCATGCGTGCTTCCGTCACGGCGGTCCAGGCGTTGATCTGCGGGTTCACGCGCGCAATCGCCTCCAGCGTCTGGCGGGCAATCTCGCTCGCACTCAGCTCGCCTGCGCTCAGTGCCTGCTGAATGTCGCTGATACTCATCTCGTGTAGCGTCATGCTTTGTATACTCCTGCGATCTCCAGACGGTCGTCGAGCGGCAGCGCCATCAGCGGGGCGGCCAGGCTGGCAATGCGGCTGAACTGCAACTGCAGCTCGGCGCGGCGGGCATCGTCCAGCTCTACGCCGAGCACGGACTCCATTTGCGCAAGATATGCCTGCCAGTCGGGTTGTTGTGTCGTCATTGTTTTCTCCTCAGAATCCGGCGGCCGCGCCGTTGCTGCGCGGGTCAAATGCCCCTTCGAACAGTCCGTTGGGGTGGCGAACAATCGCCCCCGCGTGGCCCATTGCTTCGCTAAAGCCAGGGAATATCTCCACCTCATGTCCCCGCGCACGGAGCTGCGAGACCGTCTCAGCGCTAAAGCGTCCTTCAAGTTTTAACGTGTCCGAGGTTTGTCCCCATGTGCGTCCCAGCAGCCAGCGCGGGCGGGAAATGCTTTCCTGTAAAGGCACGCCCTGAATTGCGTAGCGGGTAAAGAGCGCGGCCTGGGTTTGCGGCTGGCCGTCGCCGCCCATCGATCCGTAGACCATCACGCGCCCGTCCCTGAGACGCGCCGCCGCCGGGTTCAGGGTATGGAAAGGCTGTTTGCCCGGCGCGAGGGCCAGAAGATGACCCGGATTGAGGCTGAACGATGCGCCCCGGTTCTGCCAGACAATGCCGGTATCGGGCAGCACCACGCCGCTGCCGAACTCGTGATAGATACTCTGGATAAACGACACGGCAAGCCCGCTATTATCCATCACGCCCATCCACACCGTATCGCCGGGACCTTTTCCGGTTCCCCACGGCGCAGCGCGTCCATCGTCAACCCTGTCGGCAAGCTCCTGCAGGGCGGCGGGATCCAGCAGTTTCTGAACATCTGTTTTCAGCTCGCGCGGGTCGGTGATGTGGGCATCGCGCAGGCCAAAGGCCAGCTTGGTGGCTTCAACGATGCGGTGAATGGTGTCGGCGTCGTCGGCTTCCGCCATATTCAGGCGGTCGGTGATGCCGAGTATTGCCAGCGAGACCAGCCCCTGCGTCGGCGGGGCGTGGTTAAAAATCTCCCCCTGCTGATGCTGCAGCCTCAGCGGCGCGGTGCGGCGGGCTGTGTGTGCGTGTAAATCGGCCAGCGTCACGGGCAGTCCCAGCGTCTCCATGCCGTGCGCCAGCACGTCCGCCAGCGGGCCGCGATAAAAGCTGTCCAGACCGTCTTCAACCAGGCGCGTTAACGTCGTGGCCATGGCGGGCTGGTAAAAGCGGCTGCCGACCTGCGGCGGCTTACCGTCCACCAGCCAGGTTTCCGCGAAGCCAGGGACGTCCTTTAATTCGTCGAATTTGCTGGCCGTGGCATGGGCCTGAGAGGCCGTGACCGGCGTGCCGTTTTGCGCATAGTCAATGGCGTCGGCCAGCAGGCGAGCCAGCGGCAGCGCCTTGCTGGTCATCTCACGCGAGACCTTCAGCGCCTCGTCCCAGCCGCTCACCGTGCCGGCGACGGTCAGCGCCGCGCGGGGGCCGCGATGGGGGATATGCGCCAGACCGTCGTAGGCGGCGAGCGTTGCCCGCGAACCCGCCGCGCCGCTGGCATCAATGGCGATGGGGTCGCCTTCCGGCGGCACGATAAGCCAGAAGCCATCGCCGCCCAGCCCGTTCATATGCGGATACACTACGGCAATGGTGGCCGCCGCCGCGACCATCGCTTCTATCGCGCTGCCGCCTTCGCGCAGCACCGCCAGCGCGCTCTGGCTGGCAAGATGGTGGGGCGCAACGGCCATGCCGTGCGTGGAGACATTGCTTTGCATGAGGAGTCCTCGTAACCCTGAAAGTCACAAGGCGCTGCAAAAGCTGTTCCAGTTCTGAGAGAAAAGTTTCAGTAAACTGGCACGTATAATGAATACCTATAATAAAAGGTACAATGTGATGAAACAAAAGTTACAGAGGCGCTATGGAACAACTGGATGAACGTCTGAAAGCACAGTACCCGTCGCTGTCGCCGCAGGAGCAGCGGGTGGCGGATTTTATTTTCGATCATTTTGACGATCTTATTAGCTATAACAGCGCCGAGCTGGCGCAGCTGAGCGGGGTGTCGAAAGCCACGGTGAGCCGCCTGTTTAAGCGTCTGGGCTATGAGAAATATAAGGACATGCGCGACGAGCTGCGCACCCTGCGCCAGAGCGGGATGCCGCTCACTGATAACCGCGACGCGGTGCAGGGCAACACGCTGCTGGCGCGCCACTATAAGCAGGAGATGGCGAACCTGACCCAGTGGGTCAATGCCCTTGACGCGCAGCAGTTTGCCGACGCCATGGCCTGCATGGTCAAGGCGCGGCGCATCGTGATTATCGGCATGCGTAACGCCTATCCGGCGGCGCTTCACCTGCGCCAGCAGCTGCTGCAGGCGCGCGGTCAGGTGCTGGTCCTGCCGCAGCCGGGGCAGAGCCTGAGTGAGGAGCTGGTGGACTTAACGCCGGACGATCTGGTGGTGGTGATGGCCTTTCGCCGCCGCCCGCGCATTATCCGCCCGCTGATGCAGCAGCTTCTGCGTAGCGGTATTCCGGTGCTGCTGATGTGCGAGCCGCAGGCGCACAGCCTGTTCCCGCTGGCGAGCTGGCAGCTCTGCGCCCCGCTGGACAGCGTCTCGGCCTATGACAGCTACTCCTCGGTCAACAGTCTGATTAACCTGCTGGCGAACGCTTTTCTGCATGAGATCCTCGATAAAGGCCGTCCGCGCATTCACGACATTGCTTCCCTCTACCAGCAACTGGACGAACTCGAACAGCGATAATGGGGCATCAGGCTGGTGCTTTGCATTAAAATGGTGCAGCTGTCGGGTCGGAAAAACGCACGTTTTTTCGACCCGCCCGCATTTTATCAGGCTTCTCAATAATATTTCCCGCTTCGCCTTATCTGGCACATTAGTTGCAAAATCACATTCAAAGAATCTTTTGTTTCATGCTAACGTTACGGGGAAGCACCATGAAAAAATTGTTGATTGCACTGGCCGGGGCCGCATGCCTCTTCACACAGCTGCCGGCAAAGGCTGACCAGCTTCAGGATATCGAGAAGCGCGGCACTATCCGCATTGCCGTTCCGCAGGACTTCCCGCCGTTTGGCTCGGTGGGAACCGATCTCCAGCCGCAGGGCTATGACATCGACATGGCGCGCTATCTGGCCAAACAGATGAAGCTTAAGCTGCAGCTGGTGCCGGTGACCAGCGCCAACCGTGTGCCGTACCTGCAAACCGACAAGGTAGACCTGGTCATTTCAAGCCTCGGTAAAAACCCGGAGCGCGAGAAGGTGATCGACTTCAGCCGCGCCTACGCGCCGTTCTTCCTCGGCGTGTTTGGTCCTAAAGGGGCTGAACTGAAGGATGCCGCTGCGCTCAGCGGAAAAACCATCGGCGTGACGCGCGGAGCGGTGGAGGACATGGTGCTGACCGGCCTGGCGCCGAAAGACGCGGACGTGAAGCGCTACGAAGACAACAACACCACGCTCTCCGCCTACCTCTCCGGCCAGGTGCAGTACGTGGCAACCGGCAACCTCGTGGTGGCGGCCATTTCGCGCCAGAACGCGGATAAAGCCCCGGTGCCGAGCTTTATGCTGAAAGATTCGCCGTGCTTTATTGGCCTGAAGAAAAACGAACCGGCCCTGAAGGCAAAAGTGGATGCGCTGATTGAGCAGGGCATTAAGGACGGCACGCTGAACGGCCTGTCCGAGCAATGGCTGAAGGCCCCGCTGCCGGCAAGCCTCGGCGTATAAGGCTATGGCTGAGCAACTTGATTTCTCCGCACTCTGGCCGTACTGGACGGAGCTGCTGGCGGGGCTGTGGGTCACTATTCAACTGACGGTGATGGCAACCATTGGCGGGCTGGCAACAGGGATTGTCGGGGCGGCGATCCGCAGCGGACGACCCACCTGGTACAGCCGGGTCTGGGGGGCGTACGTGGAGATCATCCGCAACACGCCGTTTGTTGTGCAGCTGTTTTTCATCGTCTTCGGCCTGCCGAATCTCGGGCTGAAGATGACGGCGGGGGAAGCGGCGCTGCTGGCCATGGTGGTGAACCTGGGCGCGTACAGCACCGAGATTATCCGCGCGGGCATTCAGGTCACGCCGAAGGGGCAGTGGGAAGCCGGACGCGTACTGGGGCTGACCCGTTTGCAGACCTTTATTCGCGTGGTGCTGCCGCCCGCATTGCAGCGCATTTACCCGGCGCTGGTGAGCCAGTGCATCATCGTGATGCTCGGCTCGTCGGTGGTGTCGCAGGTCTCGTATGAAGAGCTGACCTTTGCCGCCAACCTGATCCAGTCCAGAACGTTTCTGAGCTTTGAGGTTTATCTGGTGACAACCGCCATTTACTTAGCGCTGTCGATTACCCTGCGCCAGCTGATGATGGCGGCAGGACGCAAATGGCTGGGGGTGCAGGCATGATGACCACCTTTACCGACTGGGACATTATTCGCAACCTCCTGCTGGCCGGACGCTGGACGGTGCTGCTGTCGCTGGTGGCGTTTGTCGGCGGGGCGGCGGTGACGCTGCCGCTCCTGCTGCTGCGCCTGACGGGCGGGCGCACGGTGAAGCGCATCATCCGCGGCTATATTGAGCTGTTTCAGGGCACGCCGCTGCTGATGCAGCTGTTCCTGGCCTTCTTCGGCGTGGCGCTGTTCGGCATCGACGTCTCGCCGTGGACTGCCGCCTCGCTGGCGTTAACCTTCTACACCAGCGCGTTTCTGCTTGATATCTGGAACGGCTGCATTCGCGCGCTGCCGAAAGGGCAGTGGGAAGCCTCGCGCTGTCTGGGGCTGACCTTCGGCCAGACCCTGTTTCGCGTGGTCGCCCCGCAGGCGCTGCGCATCGGCATCGCCCCGACGGTCGGTTTTGCCGTGCAGGTGATCAAGGGCACCGCGCTGGCGTCGATCATCGGCTTTATCGAGCTGACCAAGGCCGGGACCATGCTGACCAACGTGACGTATCAGCCGTTTAAGGTCTTTGCGCTGGTGGCGCTCGGCTACTTTATTCTGTGTTATCCGCTGTCGCGCTACAGCCGCTATCTGGAGACGAAATTCAATGCCTCTCATCACCATTAATCAGGTGCAGAAATACTACGGCGATAACCATGTGCTCAAGGGCGTCGATCTGGATATCGACATGGGCCAGGTGATCTCCATTATCGGGCGCAGCGGATCGGGCAAAAGCACGCTGCTGCGCTGCATCAACGGGCTGGAGGGCTATCAGGACGGCAGCATCAAGCTGGGCGGCATGACCATTACTGACCGGGATTCTCAGGCGCGCGAAATCAGCCGCTCGGTCGGGATGGTGTTCCAGAGCTTCAACCTGTTCCCGCACATGACGGCGCTCGAAAACGTGATGCTCGCCCCGCGTCGGGTGCTGAAGAAAAGCGCCGCCGAATGCCGGGCGCTGGCGCAGCAGATGCTGGAGAAGGTCGGCTTAGGCGATCGTCTGGATTACTACCCGTCGAGCCTCTCAGGCGGCCAGCAGCAGCGCGTGGCGATTGCCCGGGCACTGGCGATGTCGCCTAAAGTTTTACTCTGCGACGAGATCACCTCCGCGCTTGACCCGGAGCTGGTGGGCGAAGTGCTTAAGGTGCTGGAGCAGCTGGCGGCCGAGGGGATGACCCTGATTCTCGTGACCCATGAAATGAATTTTGCCCGCGAAGTGGGCGACCGCGTGGTGTTTATGCACCAGGGGAAAGTCTGGGAGCAGGGCGACAGCAAAACGCTGTTCGCCAACCCGCAGACCACGGAACTGAAGCAGTTCATCTCCTCCGTGCGCGGCCTCAACTGATAAGGACTGACAAATGGATATCGCACGCTTTCCGCAAATCAACCCGCCCCAGCGCCTGCTGATGGGGCCGGGGCCGATCAACGCCGACCCGCGCGTGCTGCGCGCCATGTCGAGCCAGCTTATCGGCCAGTACGATCCGGCCATGACCCACTACATGAACGAGGTGATGGCGCTCTATCGCGGGGTGTTCCGCACCGAGAACCGCTGGACGATGCTGGTGGACGGCACCTCCCGCGCGGGAATTGAAGCCGTTCTGGTCTCCGCCATCCGCCCCGGAGATAAAGTGCTGGTGCCGGTCTTTGGCCGCTTTGGTCATCTGCTGTGCGAAATTGCCCGCCGCTGCCGGGCGGAAGTGCACACCATCGAAGTGCCGTGGGGCGAGGTGTTCACCCCGGACCAGGTGGAGGATGCCATCAAACGTATTCGTCCGCGCCTGCTGCTGACCGTGCAGGGCGACACCTCCACCACCATGCTGCAGCCGCTCGCCGAGCTCGGCGCCATCTGCCGCCGCTACGACGTGCTGTTTTACACCGACGCTACGGCCTCGCTCGGCGGCAACGCGCTGGAGACCGACGCCTGGGGGCTGGATGCCGTCTCGGCAGGGATGCAGAAGTGCCTTGGCGGTCCGTCGGGCACCTCGCCGATCACCCTTAGCGCGCGCATGGAGGAGGCGATCCGCCGCCGCAAATGCGTTGAGGAGGGCATACGCACCGACGCCCACCGCGACGGCGACGAGGAGATGATCTACTCCAACTACTTCGATCTCGGCATGGTGATGGACTACTGGGGGCCGGAGCGGCTGAACCACCACACCGAAGCGACCACCGCGCTTTTCGGTGCCCGGGAATGTGCGCGGCTGATCCTCCAGGAGGGGCTGGATAACGGCATCGCGCGTCATAAGCTGCACGGCGATGCGCTGCTGAAGGGCATTCAGGCGATGGGGCTGGAGACCTTCGGCGATCTGAAGCACAAGATGAACAACGTGCTGGGCGTGGTGATCCCGCAGGGCGTCAACGGCGACCAGGTGCGTAAGCTGATGCTGGAGGATTTCGGGATTGAAATCGGCACCTCGTTTGGCCCGCTGCACGGCAAAGTGTGGCGCATTGGCACCATGGGCTACAACGCCCGCAAGGACTGCGTGATGACCACCCTGAGCGCGCTGGAGTCGGTGCTCAACTACCTGAAGTTCACCACCACGCAGGGGGCCGCCATGCAGGCCGCGTGGGACCACTATCGCCGCGAGACGCCACAATGAGCCCGGCGGCAGAACGGGTGATGGCGCGTGCCGACGCGCTGGCCGCCATCAGCGAAACCCCGGATGCGCTGACAAGGGTCTATCTCTCCACCCAGCATCTGCAGGCCAACCAGCTGGTCGGAGAGTGGATGCGCCAGGCGGGAATGACCGTCTGGCAGGACAGCGTGGGCAATATCTGCGGGCGCTATGAGGGGGCGCAGGAAGGGGCGCAGGCGGTGCTGCTCGGCTCGCATCTGGATACCGTGCGCAACGCCGGGCGCTACGATGGCATGCTCGGGGTGCTCGCCGCCATTGAGGTGGTGGACAGCCTGCATCAACAGGGTGTGCATCTGGCGCAGGCTATCGAAATTGTCGGCTTTTGCGATGAAGAGGGTACCCGCTTCGGCATTACGCTGTTAGGCAGCCGGGGCATTACGGGCACCTGGCCGCAGGGCTGGCTGGAAAAAGCCGACGCCAGCGGCATCAGCGTGGCGCAGGCGATGACCCTGGCGGGGCTCGATCCTGCCCGCGTGTCGCATGCCGCGCGCCGTCAGGAAGATTTCAGCGCCTATCTGGAGCTGCACATAGAGCAGGGGCCGTGCCTTGAGCAGGAGGCGCTCGCGCTTGGCGTGGTGGAAGCCATTAATGGCGCGCGCCGCCTGAACTGTTGCTTCACCGGCGAGGCAGGACATGCGGGAACCGTGCCGATGAACCACCGCAGGGACGCGCTGGCCGCCGCCGCCGAGTGGATGGTTATCGTTGAAAACGCGACCCGACAGCAGGGCGGCAACCTGGTGGCGACGGTCGGGGAGCTGCGCTGCCTGCCGGGGGCGGTGAACGTGATCCCAGGCGAGGTTCAGCTCTCGCTCGATATTCGCGGCCCGCAGGATGCACCGCTGGATCGGCTGCTTGGCGAGCTGCTGGAAAAAGCGCGTGTGATTGCTGCGCGTCGCGGGCTGGACTTCAGCGCCGAGGAGTTTTACCGCATCGCCGCCACGCCGTGCGATTTCCACCTGCAAAGCGCGTTGGCGGAGGCCGTCAAATCGGTACAGGGTCGCTCGCTGTCGCTGTCCAGCGGCGCAGGTCACGATGCGATTGCCATCGCGGAATGCTGGCCGGTGGGCATGTTGTTCGTGCGCTGCAAGGGCGGGGTCAGCCACCATCCGGCGGAATCGGTGATGGCTGAAGATGTCGCCCTGGCGATTGAGGCGTTTGGGTGGGCGGTGATTCAGCTGGCGGACCGCGTTACTCCAGCCCCAGCGTATATTGCGCGATCTTAAAGTAAATAATCAGCCCGGTGCCGTCGATAAGCGTCGCGATAAACGGCGCGGAGACGACCGCCGGGTCAATGCCGCAGCGCTTGAGCACCATCGGAATCACTGACGACACGATCGCGCTCCACAGCGTAATGCACACCAGCGTCAGGCTGACGATAAGCGTGATTTCCAGGCCAATTCCCATCATCCAGGCGCGGATACACCCGGCAATACCCAGCGTGACGGCAATCATCAGCGAGGTGGTCATCTCTTTACGCAGCACGCGGCCAACGTCGCGCAGATGGACTTCCCCCAGCGCCATGGCGCGCACCAGCGTGGAGGTGATCTGCGTCCCGCTGTTCCCGCCCGTGCCGATCAGCAGCGGAATAAAGAACGCCAGCGCGATGGCGGACTCCAGCGCCTCTTCGAAATGCTGGATCACCGAGCTGGTGTAGGCCTCCGCGACAAACAGCAGCAGCAGCCAGACGGAGCGTTTCTTCCACAGGCTGTACGGGCTGGTGTCCAGATAGGGCTTCTCCAGCGGCAGCGACGCCCCCTGAAGCTGAGCGTCTTCGGTGACGTCGTCTTCAAGCAGGTGGGCGATTTCGCGCTCGGTCAGGCAGCCGACGAGCTTGCCGTGCGTCACCACCGGCACCACATCCGCGCTGCCGTGCGCCAGAAGTCCTGCGACATCCGCCCGCTTATCCTCCGGCTTAACCTGAACAAATTCTGAAATCATCAGGCTTTTAACGGGCTGTACGGTGTCCGTGGCCTGCAATAATTTGCGTACCGCAATCATGCCCGCCAGCCGACCATGGTCTTCAATAAAAATATGCGACGGAATATCATCGTCTTTTAATTTTTCGAAGAATTTCTCGCGCGCCAGCGCCACGCATAATGAAGTATCAAGGACGATAAAATCGGTATTCATATATTGCGCGACCGCGCTGTCATTGAATGCCAGGTTTTGGTTGTGAATAGCGTAAGACATAGTGAATTCCCTTTGAATAATAACATCTCTCAGGGGCGAGCAAGACAGGGCATGTCGAAGAGGAGATCCCCACGTCCTGGGTTCAGCACTGTACACCGTATCCCGTAAGGGAAGTTATACTGACAAAGCCTTGATTCGACAGTGCCTGTTTTACCCTGTGCCGGTTCTCTCGAACCCACCAGAGCGATAACGTGTATTTGTACAGGAGCCTCGCCATAACGAGATCGTTGTAAAGCGAGAGAAATAATACGCTTATTTGATATTGCCGCTCGGGAAATTAAATAATGTTTAAGAACGGTTTATGTAAATCTTATTAATAATGCGTTGAGGGTTTATTTAAGTGTATTCATTTTAAATGGAGGATTAAGTAATAAACCGGGAGAGGGAGATGGCGTGGTTTGATACTCTGCTGAATCATTTTGCGCTGTATCCAGCACACCTGTTCGCGCTGTTATTTATGATGGCGCTGTGCAAGTCGACGGTGCTGATCTCCTCCGTGCTGCCACCCGCCTCGGTGATGCTGCTGGCAGGCATTACCGTCAGCCAGGGGTGCATGCATAATGCGCTGGCGTGGATCGCCGTGGTGATGGGGGCAACGGCGGGGTCGGTGCTGAACTACCATATTGGCCAACTGATGGGACACACCCGGCTGGTCACGCGTTTCACCTCAAAGCATGCCGCTACGTTCTTGCGGGTACAGCATCAGTTGCAAAAGAATGGGGTCATCGTACTGTTTACGTCGCGCTTTCTGGCGGTGTTGCGTTATGTCGTGCCGCTGGCAGCGGGGATGCTCAGGCTGAATACCGTCAAAGTCTACGCCGTCAGCCTGCTTTCCGCCTGCACGTGGGCGGCGCTGTATGTCGGCATCGTCACCGGCATCAGCGCCTTTTGAGTTACAGACTCCCCATTCCGCCGTCCACCAGCAGCTCGGTTCCCACCGTATAGCTCGACTCGTCGGATGCCAGATAGAGCGCGGCTTTTGCCAGCTCCGTCGTCGAGCCCATTCTGCCGAGCGGCACCAGCTTGATGATCTCCGCCATCATCGCGTTAAGTGTCTCTTCGCTTAAGCCTGTCTTCGTAAATGCCGGCGTTTCCACCGGGCCAGGGCTCAGCCCGTTGACGCGGATCCCGCGCGGCAGCAGCTCCGCCGACAGCGTGCGCGCCAGCGACAGGAGGGCGGCTTTGCTCGCGGCATACACACTGCTGGTAGGCAGGCCGATGCGCGCACTCACGGAGCCGCACAGGATCACTGAAGAAGGGTTATTCAGCAGCGGCAGCAGTGCCTGGATTAAAAAGAACGGTCCCTTCAGGTTGATGCCCATCAGGCGATCCCACGTCTCCTCCCGCCACTCTTCCAGGGGCGCGTGCGTCACGTCGCCAGCGTTGAGAAACACCGCGTCCAGGCGTGGCCAGCGGGCGGCGAGGGTTTCCGCCAGCGCTTTTTGCGATGTGATATCTCCCGCATCGGTCGGAATCACCCAGGCCTTATCGCCCAGAATACGTTCTGCTTCGGCGAGGGTGTCCGGGTTGCGTCCGGTGACGGCAACGCGCGCGCCTTCGGCGATAAACGCCTGCGCGGTGGCAAGACCGATGCCGCTGGTGCCGCCGGTAATCAGCGTATATTTATCTGTTAAACGACCCATGTTCTTCTCCTGAAATGTCACTGGAGAAAGCACTATAGAAACGTTAGTATCGAAAGGAAACCAGGTACCAAATGGATACTAACGAGGCAAGAGGTGTGCTATGGCTGAAATGCTGGGGGTGTGCTGTGAAAAAAAATCTGAGGTCTATACCTGCCCGATGACGCAGTTTGTGAACCTGATTTCCGGCAAATGGGCAATCCCGATCCTCTATCGTCTGATTGTGATCAACGCGCCTGTCCGCTTCGGCGATCTGTTGCGGGCGGCTTCCCCCATCACGCAGAAAGAGCTGACGAAGCAGCTGCGCCTGTTTGAGCAGCGCGGGCTGGTAACGCGGACGGTCTATCCGGAAATCCCGCCGCGCGTGGAGTATCAGATCACCGGGCTGGGGTTAACCCTGCAGGATGCCCTCTCCCCGCTGGCCGCCTGGATGAGCGAGTACGGCGACCAGCTGGAGCGTCAGACTACGGTTTAACGTAGCGCGGTGCCGGAATCCCGGTGCGCGCGCTGTTAAACAACTCAAGACGTGCCGCTTCGTAGCGATCCCACAGACCGGCGTCATGCATTGGCGGGATGGTGATCTGCTCGCCCTGATCCAGACCCGCCAGCGACGCATCCACCATATCGTCGGTGGTCATCACCGATCCTTCCGGCAGATCGTTCACCGTAACGCCCGAGTGGCTCCAGATTTCTGTCGCCGTGGCGGCGGGCAGTACGGCCTGAATGCGCACGCTGCTGTCGGCAAACTCTTCCTGTAACCCACGGGTAAAGCTCAGTACCCACGCCTTGGTGGCGCTGTAGAGGGCGCTTCCGGCGCGAACGTGCAGCGCTAACACCGAGGCGATATTGATCAGCGTGCCGCGATTGTTCTGCGCCAGGCGGGGCAGGATGGCGTAGGTTAAACGCATCAGCGCCGTGGTGTTCAGGGTGTTGATGGCCTCATGTTGCGCCACCTCGCCCGCGAGAAACGGTGCCATCTGCGCGGTACCCGCGTTGTTTACCAGCGTATCAATGGCGGTATTGCTGCGCAGTTCCTCTTCCACGGCGCGGATCCCGAATTCATCAGTGAGATCGGCCACCAGAATATCGACGGCCACGCCGTAGCGCGCGTGCAGGTCGGCGGCGAGGGTTTTCAGGCGATCCTCGCGGCGGGCGACCAGCACCAGGTTAGCACCGCGTGCGGCAAGGCGATCGGCATAGACGGCACCAATCCCGGAAGAGGCGCCCGTGATCAGAGCGGTGGTGATTTGCGTAGTCATCGTGTGTTACCTCAAAGCAAAGTGGGTTGTTTGGTTTCAAAATGAAACTAAATTAACTCTCTGCCATTTGGTTTTATAATGCAACCATTTTGGTAGGCGTTTTGTGCTTTTGCCGTCGGGAACGATCAGGAGGGGAGTTTAGCCACGATTTCTTCAGGCGTCAGTTCGCGCCCATCGTCAGCGATAAGCGTCAGTTTTCGCAGGGGTTTGCGCTGTTCGCTATCGACGAGAACGGTGCCGCATTCGTTTTCAGCAAACAGAAATTCATTGCCCCACTGGGAGAGGGCAACCAGCACCGTCTGGAGCGCGAGTCCCTTGTCGGTCAGGACGTATTCCTGCCAGGCGCTGCCGTCGGAGGCGGGCTGAAGCCGGAGGATGCCTTCGTCGACCAGCAGTTTTAGCCGCGAGGTGAGCATGTTTTTCGCGATACCGAGGCTTTTCTGAAACTCGCCGAAGCGTTTAACACCCCGTAGCGCGTCGCGAACGATCAGCAGCGACCACCAGTCGCCGATAATATCCAGCGAACGGGCGACGGGGCAGGTACTCTCTTCAAGGCGGGTGCGTTTCACAGTCAGGTCTCCGGACAGGGTGGTTTTATTATAAAACTAATTGGCACACACCGTAAGCATGTTAATCATCACTTTGAGAAATGCTTCCCGAAAAAACTGTCACGAATCTGTCACACTCAGTGGAACATTAAAAAAGTGTGAGGAACGAGGGATGAGAAAAGCACTACTCGCGCTGGCAGTCGCCGGTTCCATTTCAGCAACGTTTGGCGTGCAGGCGCAAGAGACGCCGGAAGGGTATCAGCTGGAGCAAGTTTTAATCATGAGCCGCCATAATCTGCGCGCGCCGCTCGCCAACAACGGCAGCGTGCTGGAGCAGTCCACGCCGAAGCAGTGGCCGGAGTGGGAGGTGCCGGGCGGTCAGCTCACTACCAAGGGTGGCGTGCTGGAAGTCTATATGGGTCATTACATGCGCGAGTGGCTGGCAGAGCAGGGGATGGTGAAGACGGGAGAGTGTCCACCCGCGGAGAGCGTTTATGCCTACGCCAACAGTCTGCAGCGTACCGTTGCGACCGCGCAGTTCTTCATTACCGGCGCGTTTCCGGGCTGCGACGTCCCTGTGCACCATCAGGAAAAAATGGGCACCATGGACCCAACCTTTAATCCGGTGATTACCGATAATTCGCCGGAATTCCGTGAAAAAGCGCTGAAGGCGATGGAGACCGAGCGGCAGAAAATGCAGCTTGCAGAAAGCTATAAGCTGCTCGAGCAGATGACCAACTACGCGGATTCCCCGTCCTGCAAAGAGAAAAAAGTCTGCTCGCTGGCGGACGCGAAAGATACCTTCAGCGCCGACTACGAAAAAGAGCCTGGCGTATCCGGGCCGCTGAAGGTGGGTAATTCGCTGGTGGACGCGTTCACGCTGCAGTATTACGAAGGCTTCCCGGCCGACCAGGTGGCCTGGGGCGAAATCAAGACCGACCAGCAGTGGCGCGTGCTGTCGAAGCTGAAGAACGGCTATCAGGACTCGCTGTTTACCTCCACCGAGGTGGCGCAAAACGTGGCGAAGCCGCTGGTGAAATATATCGATAAAACCCTGGTCACCGAACAGGCGAAAGCGCCGAAGATTACCCTACTGGTGGGGCATGATTCGAACATTGCTTCCCTGCTGACTGCCCTGGACTTCAAACCGTATCAGCTGCACGACCAGCAGGAGCGCACCCCGATTGGCGGCAAGATCGTCTTCCAGCGCTGGCACGATAAAAACAGCAACCAGGAGCTGATGAAAATTGAGTATGTCTATCAGAGTTCAGAGCAGCTGCGGAACGCCAGCGTGCTGTCATTGCAGGCGCCCGCGCAGCGCGTGACGCTGGAGCTGAAGGGGTGTCCAGTGGACGCGAACGGCTTCTGCCCTGTTGATAAATTCAATGCGGTCATGAATAACGCGGCGAAGTAAAAGAGAACCCCCCGCTGCGGCGGGGGGGAAACGCTTAGACGTTTTTACGTTCGATGGTTTGCTCACCCCAGAAGAGCGAGTCTTTGTCCGTTTTTTCGAAGGCGCGCACCAGCACCTCATCGCTCCCTTCTTCCCAAATCTGCTCGGCCAGCTTTTCATCGTACTTCGCGACTTCAAAGATGGCTTCGGCAATCTCCGGAGAGGTATTGCGTAAACTTGCCCATTCACCCACGCGGTGAGCTTTGGATTCTTGAGTTGGCATGCTTGTCCTCCTGTTGGGTTAGCCGTTCAGTTTTTTGGCGAGACCCGCGACGTATTCACCCTGATAACGGGCGATAGAGAGTTCTTCATTGCTTGGCTGACGTGAGCCATCTCCACCGGCAATGGTGGTTGCGCCGTACGGCGTGCCGCCGCGCACCTGGGAAACGTCAAACAGCTCCTGCGCGCCGTAGCCAATCGGCACAATCACCATCCCATGATGAGCAAGGGTAGTCCAGGTTGAGGTAATCGTCTGCTCCTGACCGCCGCCCGTGCCGGTAGAGCTGAATACGCTGGCGAGTTTGCCGTAGAGCGCCCCGGATGCCCAGAGCCCGCCGGTTTGATCGAGGAAGGTACGCATCTGGCCCGACATATTGCCGAAGCGGGTCGGGGTGCCGAAGATAATGGCATCATAATCCGCCAGCTCCTGCGGGGTGGCGACAGGGGCATTTTGTGTTTTTCCCCCGGCTTTAGCGAACGCTTCCGCCTGCATGGTTTCCGGTACGCGTTTTACCACAACCTCAACGCCGTCCACTCTGTTTGCGCCTTCTGCTACCGCGTGAGCCATGGTTTCAATGTGTCCATACATGGAATAATAGAGCACCAGAACTTTTGCCATTTTGCATCACTCCTCGTTGGTTTTTCTGACAGCGGATCGCTGCGTTCTTTTAAAGATATGACATCACAGCCAGACTGCAAAAATGAACGGCATTTCTTTGATTTATAACAACATGGTTACAATAAGGTGCTGTAGCAAAATGAAACAACTTTCCGGGCGCCGAATTTTGAAATGATAAGAAAGGCTTATGGATTTCCGTCGCGTTATCTATACCGAAAGGCTGAAATCATGTTGCAGGATATTACCTGCGGCTTGCCGGATAGCCTCAGTCCACTAAGCTTAGTTTCACGCGGCACAGATAAAGGCCCTGTCCTTTAGCCGCGCGGTGAAAGAATCCTCTTTTACTGAATGCAATATGATGTCTAATGTTTCACACTCTGGAGGTTAGAGATGGCAAACCATCGTGGTGGTTCAGGTAATTTCGCTGAAGACCGTGAAAGAGCATCAGAAGCAGGTCGTAAAGGTGGCCAGTCCAGCGGGGGTAACTTCAAAAATGACCCTCAGCGCGCATCAGAGGCTGGTAAAAAAGGGGGTAAAAACAGCCACGGCAGCAACAAGTAGTACGCCGGGTTGACTCCCTGCCGCCGGGTTTCCCGGCGGTTTTTTTATTTCTGCAACATTGAACTGTAACCAAAGGCAACGCACACTACAGAATTGATTTTATTTGCTGGTGTCGCATGTCTGTTTCACGTTTTAAATTCTCCGTAAAACCTCAGGAAGCCATCCTCATCCTCATCACTATGTTCTGGGGCGGGACCTTTCTTGCCGTCCAGTACGCGGTGACCCTGAGCGATCCGTTCTTTTTTGTCGGCCTGCGCTTTGCGACGGCGGCGATAGCCGTTGGGCTGATCTCCCTTAAAACGCTCCGGGGTCTGACGCTGAAAGAGCTTAAAGCGGGCGTAGCGATAGGGGTGGCGATAGCGATGGGCTACAGCCTGCAGACGTGGGGATTGCAGACCATCTCCAGTAGTAAATCCGCCTTTATTACCGCCATGTATGTACCGCTGGTGCCGCTATTGCAGTGGCTCTGTCTCGGCAGAATTCCGGGCCTGATGTCGTGCATCGGCATCGTGCTGGCGTTTATCGGCCTGATTTTATTAGCCGGGCCGGAGAACAACCTGCTGGCGCTGGGGCCGGGGGAGATCATTACCCTTGTTGGGGCAATTGCCATCGCGGCGGAAATTATTCTGATCAGCGCCTGGGCGGGCAACGTGGACGTTAAGCGCGTGACGGTGGTGCAGCTCGCTACTGCGTCGCTGGTGGCGTTTGCGACGATGGTTCCGGCAGGAGAGTCCGTGCCGCCGATGTCCACGGGGCTGATCGTGGTCGCGCTGGGGCTGGGGATCTTCAGCGCCATTATCCAGGTGACCATGAACTGGGCGCAGCGCAGCGTATCGCCAACGCGGGCAACGGTGATCTACACCGGTGAACCGGTTTGGGCGGGGATTTTCGGACGACTCGCCGGCGAGCGTTTGCCGCTATTAGCGCTGGCAGGTGCGGCGTTTATTGTCGTCGGCGTGCTGGTGAGCGAGTTAAAGTTCAGAAAGCGTCGGAATGAGGTGAGTGATTTGACGACCGAGTAAGCTTTTGATTGAAATAAAGCGCAGGGTTAACTACGATGTGTACGGATGAAAACCGTACATGATAAATAAAACCATGCCAGCACTCAAAAAACAGCGTATCGATCTTCGCTTATCGAATGAAGACAAAACTATGATTGAAGAAGCGGCGGCGATGACGAATCAAACCATCACCCAGTTTATGGTGAACAGTGCGTCAGAGCGTGCTGCCGAAGTCATCGAACAGCATCGGCGTCTCGTATTAAACGAAGCATCATGGAATGCGGTGATGGATGCCATCGACAATCCCCCAGAGCCAAATGATCGCCTGACGCGAGCGGCGAAGCGTCTTCGAAACATGGAGTGAAGCGTCGTGGCAAATCTCACGATCGAGATGTTATCAGAGGGAACAGATTACGATTTCGGCGATTTCGATTGTGGTGAACCCTCGCTAAATGCCTTCCTTACCGATCACCTGGTACGTCAGCACAGCGGACGTATTTTACGAGGCTACCTGCTTAAAGAACGCGACCACCCACGTATCCTGGGCTATTACACGCTTTCGGGAAGTTGCTTTGAGAAAGCGATGCTTCCTTCAAAGACTCAGCAGCGTCGCATCCCTTACAGCAACGTACCCAGCGTGACGCTGGGGCGTCTGGCTATCCATAAAGAACTCCAGGGAAACGAATGGGGAACAACGCTCGTTGCACACGCTATGCGCGTGGTGTACCTGGCGTCGCAGGCTGTTGGCGTCCACGGAATTTTTGTGGATGCGCTTAATGAACAGGCCAAACGATTTTATCTGAAGCTGGGTTTTATCCCGCTGGCAGGTGAAAATAGCAATTCGCTGTTCTTTCCCACGCAATCTATCGAACGACTGTTTGAGCAGGCGTGATCGCTCTTAAGGAGCATGCAGGTCGGGTAAGGCTTAGCCGTCACCCGACACAGCGATTTCACGAATCCTGATGCACCACGGCGCCCTGCGGCGTGACAGCCATCCGGCGACTCAGCAGGGCGTTAAGCAGGATCGCGCCGAAGGTCGCCGTACCAATCCCGCCAATCGTAAACCCGCCCAGCGTCAGGGCAAAATCGCCCGCGCCCAGCACCAGCGTGACCGCCACCATAATCAGGTTGCCGTTCTGGCTGAGATCGACCCGATGCTGCACCCAGATGCGCGCCCCGGCCACGGCGATCAGCCCAAACACCACAATCGATGCCCCGCCGATGACCGGAGACGGAATGGTGTGGATCAGCGCGCCGAATTTTGGTGAGAATCCAAGCAGCATCGCCATCACCGCCGCCGCCACGAAGACCAGCGTGGAGTAGACTTTGGTCACCGCCATCACGCCGATGTTTTCCGCATAGGTGGTGACGCCGCTGCCGCCCACGGAACCGGAGAGCATGGTCGCCAGACCGTCACCAACGAACGCGCGGCCCATGTACGGATCCATGCTGCGGCCGGTCATTCCCGCCACGGCCTTCAGGTGGCCTAAGTTCTCAGCCACCAGGATCACTGCGACAGGGGCGATAAGCATCATCGCCTGGGTGTTAAAGGTGGGTGAGGTCACCTGCGGCAGGCCGAACCAGGCGGCCTGATGAAGCAGGGTAAAATCGACCGGCTTGCCCATGCCGAACACATTCGCCAGCAGGGCGTAGATCAGGCAGGCGACGATCAGCCCGACCAGAATCAGCAGCCGCTGGATCATCCCCCGCGTGAACACCGCTACCAGGCCGATGCACAGCACGGTGATCACCGCCATCCAGCTTTCAAACGGCGAAGCGGAAACGCTTTTCACCGCAATCGGGGCGAGGTTCAGGCCAATCGCCATCACTACCGCCCCGGTGACGACGGGGGGCATCATTCGCTCGATCCAGCGCGTGCCGATCTTCATCACCACCAGACCAATCAGGGTATAGACCAGACCGCAGGCGATGATGCCGCCGAGGGCCACGCTCAGGTTGGGGTTGATCCCCTGGCCGTTAAAACCGGTAGTGGCGATGACCACCCCGACAAACGCGGCGCTGGATCCCAGATAGCTGGGCACACGCCCGCCGGTGACGAAAAAGAACAGCAGGGTGCCGATACCGGACATCAGAATAGAGAGGTTGGGATCCAGTCCCATCAGCATCGGCATCAGCACCGTGGCGCCAAACATGGCGACCGCGTGCTGCACACCCATCACCAACGTCTGCCCGAGCGGGAGGCGTTCATCCGGCGCGACCACGCCTGCTTCTGTGGAGGTCGATTTCAACTGCCAGTGGGGAAATCCGAACATGGTCTGTCTCCTTAAGGCGGGTTAACAGGCGGGTCGCATAAGCGCGTGATAGCCGCGGTCAAACCACACCAGCCCTTGCGGCGCGGGGTGGCGAATAATCGAAACAATGTCGCAAAACAGAATGTCATGAGTGCCGACGCTCACCACCTGGCTGATGCGGCAGTCAAACGAGGCCAGCGCGTCCTCCAGACGCGGGCAGCCCGTGTCGCCCGTTTGCCAGCGGGCGGCGGCAAAGCGGTCCTCCATCGGCGTTTTCCCGCCAAACAGATTCGATAACGGCTCCTGCCCGGCGCTCAGGGTATTCACGCACAACGTGCGGTTTTCGCTAAAGGTCGGCCAAACCGACGCGCCGCGATTCAGGCACACCAGCAGGGTAGGCGGGGAATCCGTGACGCTGCACACTGCGCTGGCGGTGAAGCCCGCCAGGCCTGCCGGGCCGTCGGTGGTAATGATATTGACCGCTGCGCCGACGCAGGCCATGGCGTCGCGAAAGGTTTGTTTATCCGGTGTCATCACGTTCGCTCCTTACGCCAGCCCGCAGGCATCGTCAAAGGCCAGGCGCGGCAGGCGTCCGTACAGTTTGGTCGTATCGCCGTAGCCCATGTTGATCAGCAGATTGCTTTTAAGCGTGGTGCCGGTGAAAAAGGCCTCGTCGACCTTTTGCCGGTCAAAGCCAGACATCGGGCCGGTGTCCAGCCCCAGGGCGCGACAGGCGAAAATGAGGTACGCGGCCTGCATTGAGCTGTTGCGAAAGGCGGTCTCTTCCGCCAGCGCGTGGCTTGCGGTAAACCAGCTTCTGGCATCGCCGTGCGGGAACAGCTCAGGCAGACGCTCATAAAACTCGCTGTCCCAGGCGACAATCGCCGTGACCGGGGCGGTGAGCGTTTTCTCAAGGTTGCCGCTGGAGAGCGCCGGGCGCAGCTTCTCTTTTCCCTCGGCGCTTCGCACAAACACAATCCGCGCCGGAGAGCAGTTGGCGGACGTCGGCCCCCATTTCATCAGGTCATAAATCTCGCGCAGCGTCTCGTCGCTGACCGGCATATCCAGCCAGCCGTTGTGGGTGCGGGCGTCGGTAAACAGCGTTTCCAGCGCGGCGGGCGTAATGGCTTCGCTCATTAAAGCTCCTTATAAAGCGGTTTCATGGCTGTGCAGCAGGCTGGCGAGCCCGTTCAGCAGCAGGGTGTTAAAGACGTCTGGCCCGGTGACGTTGCAGGCATGTCCGCCCTGGCGTATGACCGTTTTGTGGGCGTGCGGGAGGGCGGCCTGCAGTTCTGCGGAACAGACGGACGGCACCAGCATGTCGTCAGCAGAACAGATGATGTGAACCGGGCAGCGAATGCGTGCGGCCTGGCGGCTGAAGTCGGCTTTTTTCAGGGCGTTGAGCCTGCGCAGCAGGTTGCTTTTGCCCTGGAAGTGGGCCAGCGCCAGCGCCTCTTCGGCCTCCAGACGCGGCGCGCGGGCGGCCATCCAGTCTGCCGGGTAGAGAAACAGCGGCTGCGCCTCGACCCACGCCTGCGCGCCGCCGGCGTGCAGCAGGCGTTCGCGAACGTCAAAACAGCGGCGGGTGTGGGCATTGAGGGTTAGCCAGCCGTTGACGCACACCAGCGCGGTGAGTGAATCAGGCCTGTCGAGCGCCAGCTGCAGGCCGACCAGCGCCCCCAGCGCGTGACCTACGACGCTGTAGCGGGCAATTCCGGCATCAGCCAGCGCCCGGGCCAGCTCGTCCGCCATCTGCGCAAGGCTGTACCCTTCAGGCAGGGCGTCCGGGTTGTTGCCCGTTCCCCGCTGGTCATAGCACACCACCTGATACTCCGGCTCCAGCGCGGCCAGCTGGGGCAGCCAGTAGCTGCCGCAGCCCCCGAGTCCGGCAATCAGTACCACCACGGGCGCGCCCTCGAACGGGGGCGGCGAGACGGAAAGTTTCATGGCTGCCTCACTTCGCGATGTGCGCAACGGTGGCGATCTCAACCAGCGCGTCCGGTTTTACCAGCCCGCACTGAATGCAGAACCGCGCCGGTTTATCGCCGGGGAAGAACTCGGCGTAGATCTCGTTAATCGCGGCGTAGTTTTTCCAGTCGGTGATAAAGATGCTGTTGAAGGTCACGTCCTCCATGGTGCCACCCGCCGTTTCGATCACGGTTTTGATCGTCTCCAGCACGTGGCGGGTTTGCGCCTTTGGGTCGTTGATAAACACCACGTTGTTGTCTTTATCAAACGGCAGCGTGCCGGAGACATACACCACGCCGTCGGCGAGGGTGCCGGGAACAAATGGGGCAATCGGCGTGCTGGTGCCCGGCGGAATAATCACGGATTTCGGCATCAGGCGTCTCCTCAGGCGATACGGGCGAGTGGGGGAGTCAGGGCGTCGCAGAAATCGGCAACGTTACTGACCCAGCCAAAAAAGGTTTCGATATTGAACAGGGCCGCTTTCTGGGCGAACTCCGGCCCGGCCTGATGGGTCGCGTCTTCCAGCACCACGCCAAAATACTCGAGGAAAAAGCCGTCGCGCAGGGTGGACTCCACGCAGACGTTGGTGGCTATCCCGGTGAACACCAGATGGCGAATGCCCCGGCTGCGCAGCAGGCTGTCGAGCGGCGTGTTGAAAAAGCCGCTGTAGCGCGGTTTCGGCAGGACGATATCGCCCGCCTGCGGTACCAGTTCGTCCACCAGCTGATAATCCCAGCCGCCCTTTGCCAGCAGCTTGCCCTGCAGGTCTGGGTTCTTACGCATGGTTTTCAGGGCGTTGGACTTGTGAAAATTGGGCGAGCCGGGGCCACCGGCCTCGACGTACTGGTCATCCCAGCCATTCTGGAACCAGATGATGACCATCCCCGCTTCGCGCGCGGCATCGACGGCGGTTTTGATGTTCTCGATCACCGGTTTAGTGGCGGAAACATCGAAGCCCGCCAGATCCAGATAGCCCCCCTTGCTGGCGTAGGCGTTTTGCATGTCCACTACGATCAGCGCGCTCTGCTCTGGCGCGAAGGTGATAGCTTCCGGGCGTGCGTTAAGGGTCGTCATTACGCCACCTCCTTCGTGACGGCAGGGATGTGAGCGCGGCACTGCATCAGCGGCTGGATGCGCTCGCCGAAGGTCTCCACGCCGGTGAGGAAATCATCGAAGGTCAGCAGGACGCCCTCCGCGCCGGGCACGGCGGCCACTTCGTCCAGCATTCTGGCGACGCTGGCATACGAGCCAACCAGCGTGCCCATGTTGATATTGACGGCGGAGGTCGGGTCGGCCATCTGGCGCACATTGGTGTCCGCGCCGGAACGGGTGTCTTTCTGGCTCTGCTCGGTCAGCCAGCTCAGGGCCTCGTCGTCGGCGCCGTCCTTATAGCGCTCCCATCTGGCGCGCGCGGCGTCGTCGGTTTCGTCGGCAATGACCATAAACAGCACGTAGGAGCCCACGTCGCGCCCGGTTTTGTCGGCGGCCTCTTTCATCCGCGCGGCGGTCGGGGCGAAGGCGGCAGGCGTGTTCACGCCTTTGCCGAAGCAGAAGTTGAAATCCGCGTATTTGGCGGAGAATTCCATCCCCGCGTCGCTCTGCCCGGCGCAAATTACCTTCATTGGCACCGACGGCTGCGGGCTGACGCGGCAGTCGTTCATGGTGAAGAAGTCACCTTTGAAATCGCTTTTGCCGGTGCCCCACAGGTCGCGCAGGACCTGCACGTATTCGGTCAGGTAGTCATAGCGACGGGAGAAGTAATCGTCACCCGGCCAGAGCCCCATCTGCTCGTACTCCGGTTTTTGCCAGCCGGTGACCAGGTTGACGCCAAAGCGCCCGCCGGAGATGGAGTCGATGGTGGACGCCATGCGCGCCACGATCGCCGGCGGCAGGGTAAGGGTGGCGGCGGTGGCGTAGATTTGGATGCGGGACGTCACCGCGGCCAGCCCGGCCATCAGGGTGAAGGACTCCAGATTGTGGTCCCAGAATTCGGTTTTGCCGCCGAAGCCGCGCAGCTTGATCATCGAAAGCGCAAAGTCGAAATGGTAGTGCTCCGCTTTCTGCACGATGGCTTTATTCAGCTCAAAGGTCGGCATGTATTGCGGTGCAGTGGTCGAGATAAGCCAGCCGTTGTTGCCGATGGGTACAAATACGCCAATTTTCATCACGAACCTCTCTTCATTACGTCGCAGGTGTAACGGTGGTTTTGCAAAGGCAATGCCAGTTTTGAAAATGGCTGTGTTATTAATGTGTTAATCATTGGTTGGCGAATTGATGCGTCTAAATGTGGACTAACTGGTCAAAAACTTTGCACAGAAAACAGGCACTCATGCGCGATGGGAGTGCAGAAGGTCGTGGCGAGACGGGGGTTTTGCTATGCTGTTGGCAACGCAGAATAAGGAGAGCGGGAATGACACAAGGCGCAGTGAAAACACCAGGTAAACGTTCGCAGGCGGTGAGTGCCAAGAAGCAGGCGATCCTCAGCGCGGCGCTGGAGACCTTTTCACAGTTTGGCATTCACGGCACGCGCCTGGAGCAGGTGGCGGAGCAGTCTGGCGTGTCTAAAACCAATCTTCTCTATTACTACCCCTCGAAGGAGGCGCTGTATGTGGCGGTGATGCAGCAGATCCTCGATATCTGGCTGGCGCCGCTTAAGGCGTTCCGCGAAGAGCTGGCCCCGCTGGTGGCGATCGAGGAGTACATTCGCCTGAAGCTGGAGGTGTCGCGCGATTACCCGCAGGCGTCAAGGCTGTTCTGTCTTGAGATGCTGCAGGGCGCGCCGCTGTTGCAGGCGGAGCTGACGGGCGATTTAAAGCAGCTGGTGGACGATAAGTCGGCGATTATCGCCGGGTGGGTTGCCAGCGGTAAGCTGGCCCCGGTCGACCCGCAGCACCTGATCTTTATGATTTGGGCCGCCACCCAGCATTACGCTGACTTTGCGGCCCAGGTCGAGGCGGTGACCGGAAAAACGCTCCAGGACGAGGCGTTTTTCCAGAGCACCCTCGAAAACGTGCAGCGGATGATTATTGAAGGGATCCGCGTGCGCTAGTTCCCCCCTCACCCTAACCCTCTCCCCAAAGGGGAGAGGGAAGAGTTCCGTGCCTCGTCAGCCCGGCGGGAGAGGGCAGCTTAAGTCGCCCTCTTCACACTGCATCAGCGAGGCCAGAAACGCCTCGCGCTCCACGGTTTTTTCCGCCAGGCACTGGTTAACAATCATTGGCTGGACGCTTCCGCCTTCCGTGCCTGAACCGATAAACGCGCAGTCGGCGTCGCGCAGGGTAATCCACGCCTGCTGCGCTTTTTTCAGCAGGTCGCGCTGGGGGGCTGCCGCGCGCTTGATGGCGGCCTGATAGGTCTGGTTGAGCTTTTTATCGGCAGCCTGGTACTGCTGCGCGCTGCAGGTGTTCAGTTCAAGCTGGGTAGTGGCGTTGTTGCACTCGTCGGCCAGCGCGCTGGTGCTGAGCAGCAGTGCCGCACCGGCGATAAGATATCGTTTCATATACTCCTCAATAAAATAAGGCTCCGTCTCAGGAGCCTTATTAGCACAGCGTTAGCCGATTGTCATCAGGCTGGCGTTACCGCCCGCCGCCGCGGTGTTGACGCTGAGCGAGCGCTCTACGTACAGGCGCTCCAGCAGCAGGTTGGTTTCCCCGCGCGCAAAGCCCTGCACCGAAACAATCGCTCCGCTGCGGGCCGCCACCTGCTCGCACAGTTCGCGCAGCTGGTCGGAATCACCGTGGTAGATCACCGCGTCAAACGGCTGGGTCAGCAGGGCATCGGCTTTCGCAAAGCGAATGCGGGCCGAGACCGCTTTTGGCAGCTGTTTGGCGAGGTCGCGATGCAGCGCATCTTCCGGCCACAGCACTTCACAACCGGTTGCCATCGCGGCGGCCAGCTGCACCAGCGCGTCCTGCTCGTTATCCGCCACGCACAGCACGCGCTCGCGCGGCATCAGCGTCCAGGTGTTGCGCTCGCCGGTTGGCCCCGGCAGCAGACGCTGGGTACCGGCCTGCGCCAGCTCGCCATATTGCCGGGCAACCGCACGCAGCTCAGGACGTTTTTCCGCCCAGGCGATCAGCGCCTCCAGCGGCTGGGTCAGCACGGTTTTCACCTGCGTATCTACCGGATAGCGTGCGTCCTGACGCGCCAGCGTCACGCCCAGGGCGTTTTCCGGACGGTTTGCCAGCAGACGGTACAGGTAGAGCGGGCCGCCCGCTTTTGGACCCGTACCGGAGAGGCCTTCGCCGCCGAACGGCTGCACGCCCACAACCGCGCCAACCATGTTGCGGTTGACGTACAGGTTGCCGACTTTGGCAGTGCCAGTGACCTGCGCAATGGTTTCGTCGATACGGGTATGCACGCCGAGCGTCAGGCCGTAGCCGGAGGCGTTGATCTGGTCGATCAACTCGTTGAGGTTGTTACGGTTGTAGCGCACCACGTGCAGTACCGGACCGAAGACCTCTTTTTTCAGCTCGTCGAAGCTTGCCAGCTCAATCAGCGTTGGCGGCACGAAGGTGCCGGTCTGCCACTCGCGGGCATCTTCGCTGTTCTCGCGCACCGCCTGGAACACCGGACGACCTTTGGCGCGCATGGTCTGAATGTGATTTTCAATGTTGGCTTTGGCTTCCGCGTCGATCACTGGCCCGATGTCGGTGGTGAGACGGCCCGGGTTGCCCATGCGGCACTCCGCCATAGCGCCGCGCAGCATCTTCAGCGTGTGGTCCGCCACATCGTCCTGCAGGCACAGCACGCGCAGGGCGGAGCAGCGCTGACCTGCGCTGTCGAAGGCGGAGGCCAGCACGTCAACCACCACCTGCTCGGTGAGCGCGGAGGAGTCCACGATCATGGCGTTCATGCCACCGGTTTCGGCGATAAGCGGGGTAGGACGCCCCTGCGCATCCAGACGGGTGGCGATGTTGCGTTGCAGCAGGGAGGCCACTTCGGTCGAGCCGGTAAACATCACGCCGCGCACGCGGTTATCGGAGGTCAGTTTCGCGCCGACCGTTTCACCGCGCCCTGGCAGCAGCTGCACCACGCCCGCAGGCACGCCAGCTTCCAGAAGAATGTTGATGCCCTGTGCGGCAATCAGCGGGGTCTGCTCCGCCGGTTTCGCCAGCACGCTGTTGCCTGCGGCAAGGGCTGCGGCAATCTGGCCGGTGAAGATTGCCAGCGGGAAGTTCCATGGGCTGATACACACTACCGGGCCGAGCGGGCGGTGGGTTTCATTATCGAAATCATCGCGCACCTGACCAGCGTAGTAGTGCAGGAAGTCGACCGCCTCGCGCACTTCGGCGATGGCGTTGCTGAAGGTTTTACCCGCTTCGCGCACCAGAATGCCGATGAGCGACTGCATCTGATCTTCCATCAGCACCGCGGCGCGTTCCAGAATGGCGGCACGCTCCTGCGGCGGCGTGGCGAACCAGATTGGCGCGTTATTCACCGCGCTGTCCAGCGCCTGGTCAACTTCCGCTTCGGTGGCTTCACGCACGTAGCCGACGATATCTTTTGGCTCTGCCGGGTTAATGACCGGCTGCATTTCGCCGTCAGCAACGGACTGTTCCAGGATCGGCTTCGCCTGCCATTTCTGCAATGCGCTGTTGAGCAGGGCAGAGGAGAGCGATGCCAGACGATGTTCGTTGGCGAGATCCAGACCCGCCGAGTTGACGCGGCCTGCGCCATACAGCTCGCGCGGCAGGGCAATCTTCGGATGCGGCAGGCCAATCTGGCCTTCCTGCACCGCCATCTTCTCTACGGCCTGCACCGGATCGGCAACCAGCTCGTCCAGCGGCAGGGTGGTGTCGGCGATGCGGTTAACGAAGGAGGTGTTTGCGCCGTTTTCCAGCAGACGACGCACCAGGTATGCCAGCAGGGTTTCGTGGGTTCCCACCGGGGCATAGATGCGGCACGGGCGGTTCAGCTTGCCGTCCGCCACTTTACCGGTGACCTGCTCGTACAGCGGTTCACCCATGCCGTGCAGGCACTGGAACTCGTACTGGCCCGGATAGTAGTTCTGCCCGGCCAGGCTGTAGATTGCCGCCAGGGTGTGGGCGTTATGGGTGGCGAACTGCGGATAGATCAGGTTCGGCACGCCGAGCAGCTTTTTCGCACAGGCGAGATAAGAGACGTCGGTGTAAACCTTGCGGGTATAGACCGGATAGCCTTCCAGACCTTCCATCTGGGCGCGTTTGATTTCGCTATCCCAGTAGGCGCCTTTCACCAGACGGATCATCAGGCGACGGCGGCTGCGGCTTGCCAGGTCAATCAGGTAATCAATGACGAACGGGCAGCGCTTCTGGTAGGCCTGGATAACGAAACCAATCCCGTTCCAGCCTGCCAGCTCCGGCTCGAAGCACAGTTTTTCCAGCAGATCGAGGGAGATCTCCAGACGGTCGGCCTCTTCGGCGTCGATATTAATGCCGATGTCATACTGGCGCGCCAGCAGGGTCAGGGACTTCAGGCGCGGGTAGAGTTCTTCCATCACCCGGTCGTACTGCGCACGGCTGTAGCGCGGGTGCAGGGCGGAAAGCTTGATAGAGATGCCCGGCCCTTCATAAATACCGCGACCGTTGGACGCTTTACCGATGGCGTGGATCGCCTGCTGGTAGGAGACCATGTAGGCCTGCGAGTCGGCGGCGGTCAGCGCCGCTTCACCCAGCATGTCGTAGGAGTAGCGGAAGCCTTTGTCTTCCAGCTTGCGGGCGTTCGCCAGCGCTTCGGCAATGGTTTCGCCGGTGACGAACTGCTCGCCCATCAGGCGCATCGCCATGTCCACGCCCTTGCGGATCAGCGGCTCGCCGCTCTTGCCGATGATGCGGTTCAGGGAACGGGAGAGGTTGGCTTCGTTATGGGTGGAGACCAGCTTGCCGGTAAAGAGCAGACCCCAGGTGGCCGCGTTGACGAACAGCGACGGGCTGCGGCCAATGTGGGAATGCCAGTTGCCGTTGCTGATCTTGTCGCGGATCAGCGCGTCGCGGGTGGCTTTATCCGGAATACGCAGCAGTGCTTCCGCCAGGCACATCAGCGCCACGCCTTCCTGAGAGGAGAGGGAGAACTCCTGCAGCAGACCCTGCACCATACCGGCGCGTCCGCTGGCGGTTTTCTGGTTACGCAGCTTGTCGGCGAGCTGATACGCGAGGCTGTGCGCCTGAGCGGCAACGGCTTCCGGCAGGCGCGCCTGCTCCAGCAGCATTGGCACGGCGTCGGTTTCGGCGCGGCGGTAAGCGCCGGTAATGGCGGCGCGGCTGACGGACTGCGGCAGGATCTGCTCGGCAAATTCGAGGAACGGCTGGTGGTTCTCTTCCACCGCCGTCGCGGTATCTTCGCTTTCGTTCGCTGCACCCGCCAGCAGGGCAGGCAGTTCCGGCAGGCCGTCTTCGCTCTCCAGCCTTTCCAGATAGTTAAAAATGGCCTGCTTGATTAGCCAGTGCGGTGTGCGGTCAATGCGGGTTGCTGCGGTCTTAATCCGTTCGCGGGTCGCGTCATCCAGCTTAACCCCCATGGTGGTCATCCCCATGCCAAAACTCCTGTTGTTCTGTAATAGCGTTCTGTTGATAGCGTGAAATATCCACCATGTTGCAACTTTGTGCAACCGTGTTAAATGTGACCTGGTTTGCAAGCTGGAAAATGAATGGATTGTTAACGAATGGTTAGCTGGAAAAAAGCGCTGGCTTCTGCATGCGAAGCCTGGTTTTATGCGGTACTTAACACTTTTCAAAGGTGCAACCCGTATAAATGTGAGCGAGTGCAACCTATAGGAAACTCGTATCAAACCGGGGATGAATTTGATGTAAATGCAGTGTTAAATCGTTTGTCAGTGGGATGCGTATACGGCAGGATAGCGCGCCCAACGGAAACACATACACACATCACTACGTTCCGGTGATGACATAACAAGGCAACCCGGACGGTTGTCGCTCGACATTTTGGAGAATTTGAATGGCTATTAGCACACCGATGCTGGTGACATTTCTCGTTTATATTTTTGGCATGATCCTGATAGGGTTTTTGGCATGGCGTTCAACAAAGAACTTTGACGACTACATTCTGGGTGGCCGCAGCTTAGGCCCGATGGTCACCGCGCTCTCTGCGGGCGCCTCCGACATGAGCGGCTGGCTGCTGATGGGCCTGCCGGGCGCAATTTTCATCTCCGGTATTTCCGAAAGCTGGATCGCCATCGGCCTGACCGTGGGCGCGTGGATCAACTGGAAGCTGGTGGCAGGCCGTCTGCGCGTGCACACCGAAGCCAACAACAACGCCCTGACGCTGCCGGACTACTTCACCGGACGCTTTGAAGATAACAGCCGCATTCTGCGCATTATCTCCGCGGTGGTGATTCTGCTGTTCTTCACCATCTACTGTGCCTCTGGCATCGTGGCCGGTGCGCGCCTGTTCGAAAGCACCTTCGGCATGAGCTATGAAACCGCCCTGTGGGCCGGTGCCGCGGCGACCATTCTCTATACCTTCGTGGGCGGGTTCCTGGCGGTAAGCTGGACCGACACCGTGCAGGCGAGCCTGATGATTTTCGCCCTGATCCTGACCCCGGTGATTGTGATTTTCACCGTAGGCGGCTTTGGCGAATCGCTGGAAGTGATCAAGCAGAAGAGCATTGAAAACGTCGACATGCTGAAAGGGCTGAACTTCGTGGCCATCGTCTCCCTGATGGGCTGGGGCCTGGGCTACTTCGGTCAGCCGCACATTCTGGCGCGCTTCATGGCGGCGGATTCTCACCACACTATCGTACACGCGCGTCGCATCAGCATGACGTGGATGATCCTGTGTCTGGCGGGCGCGTGTGCGGTCGGCTTCTTTGGTATCGCGTACTTCAACAACAACCCGGCGCAGGCGGGCGCGGTGAACCAGAACGCCGAGCGCGTGTTCATCGAGCTGGCGCAAATTCTGTTTAACCCGTGGATTGCCGGTATCCTGCTCTCCGCGATCCTGGCGGCGGTGATGTCCACCCTGAGCTGCCAGCTGCTGGTTTGCTCCAGTGCAATTACCGAAGACCTCTACAAAGCCTTCCTGCGTAAAAACGCGAGCCAGAAAGAGCTGGTGTGGGTAGGGCGCTTTATGGTGCTGGGCGTGGCGCTGATTGCCATTGCGCTGGCGGCCAACCCGGATAACCGCGTGTTGGGTCTCGTGAGCTACGCGTGGGCGGGCTTCGGTGCGGCATTTGGTCCAGTAGTCCTGTTCTCCGTCATGTGGTCACGCATGACCCGTAACGGCGCGCTGGCGGGCATGATCATCGGTGCGGTGACCGTTATCGTCTGGAAACAGTTCGCGTGGCTGGGCCTGTACGAAATCATTCCGGGCTTCATCTTCGGCAGCATCGGCATTGTGGTGTTCAGCCTGCTGGGTAAAGCGCCGTCTGCGTCTATGCAGAAACGCTTTGCGGAAGCGGACGCGCATTACCACACTGCACCGCCGACGAAGCTTCAGGCAGAATAATTTTCCCCTCACCCTAACCCTCTCCCCGATGGGGAGAGGGAACAGACCGTTCACCAGTGTGAGTAATAATAAATGATGATTAAAACAGGGTTGATGGCGGCGGCATTCGTGTTGCTGGCAGGCTGTAATGCACCGATGCAACGCGCGCCGGTAGAAACCTGCAAAGCGGATAACCAGATGCAGCAGACCACGCTCTTTTTCGGCTTGAATCGTCCGGCCGGGGCGCAGATTACCGGCAGTGAGTGGCAGCAGTTTGTCGACCAGGACGTGACGCCGCGCTTTCGCGATGGCTTAACGGTATTTGATGCGCGTGGGCAGTGGCTGGGTAACGATGGCAAAGTGGCGCGCGAACCCAGCAAGACATTGATGCTGATCCACGGTAAAGATGCGCAGAGCGAGAAGAACATCGAAGCGTTACGCGGAATTTATAAATCCCGCTTCGCGCAGGAGTCGGTGATGCGCGTCGACCAGCCGGTGTGCGTGCAGTTCTAATAAAAACGGCGGGATAACCCGCCGTTGTTGTATCGTAGGCCCATGCAAGTGAAGCACCGCCGGGCATTAACCGCACAAAACTTACAGCACCAACCCCGCAAAGCTCGCCGACAGCAGGCTCACCAGCGTCGCGCCGTACACCAGACGCAAACCAAACCGCGACACCACGTTGCCCTGCTGCTCGTTCAGGCCCTTAATCGCCCCGGCGACGATGCCGATGGAGGCGAAGTTCGCGAACGACACCAGGAAGACGGACAAAATGCCCAGCCCGCGCGGTGACATCTGATGGGCAATCTTTTGCAGCTCAATCATCGCCACAAATTCATTCGCTACCAGCTTGGTTGCCATAATGCTGCCCGCGTTCAGGGCATCGCTCAGCGGAATACCAATAAGCCACGCCAGCGGATAAAACACATAGCCCAAAATCTGCTGAAAGCTCATGCCGAATACGCTGGAGAAGAGGGCGTTAACGGCGCTAATAAGGGCGATAAAGCCAATCAGCATTGCCAGAATAATCATCGCCACCTTAAAACCGGCCAGAATATACTCGCCCAGCATTTCGAAAAAGCTCTGGGATTCATGCAGTTTTTCCAGCCTGATATCCGGCTCCGCTTCCGGGCGTACCGGGTTAATGACGGAGAGAATAATAAAGGTGCTGAACATGTTCAGGATCAGCGCCGCGACGACAAATTTTGCGTCCAGCATGGTCATATAGGCCCCGACAATCGACAGGGAGACCGTCGACATGGCGGTTGCGGCCATGGTGAAGAGACGACGAGAGGAGAGATCCCCCAGCACGCCCTTGTAGGCAATGAAGTTTTCCGACTGACCAAGGATCAGCGAGCTTACCGCATTAAAGGATTCCAGCTTGCCCATGCCGTTCAGTTTTGACAGCAGCGTCCCGATAACCCGAATAAATATCGGCAGAATTCGCCAGTGCTGGAGAATACCAATCAGCGCGGAAATAAAAATAATCGGGCACAGCACGCCAAGGAAAATGAACGCCAGCCCTTTATCACCCATGCCGCCAAAGACGAAATTTGTCCCTTCAGAGGCGAATTTAAGCAGCGATTCAAAGAAGCCGGAGACGTATTTAATAATAAACAGGCCGCTTTCTGCGTGAAGGAAAAAGAAGGCCAGAGCAATTTCAATAACAATCAGCTGTAAAACATAACGAATGCGAATTTTTCGGCGGTCGAAACTCACCAGCCAGGCAAGCGCAAGAATAATCACCAGCGCCAGCAGGAAATGGACAATCTTAAACATGGTTTATTTTCGGTTGGTTTTCGAGGCGGACATTTAGCCACAGCGTTGATTAACCGTAAATGGGCATTTTCGTTATAACTTATAAACGTAATTGTAACGACTGGAATTATTATCTTGCGATGCGGTTACAACTCGTCATCAAAACATCACACATTTCGCTTGTGTTTCTTTTCGCCGTAATGATAATCACTATCACAAGAATTTACCTTTCTTTGCATCAGTTGACCGCGATAAACATTTAAGGTGTCGGCATGTTTGTTCCATTTCTCATTATGTTACGTGAAGGCCTTGAAGCGGCCCTGATTGTCAGCCTTATCGCCAGTTATCTGAAGCGAACCCAGCGCGGGCGCTGGATCGGCGTGATGTGGGTTGGCGTCTTCCTTGCCGCGGCGCTCTGCCTGGGGCTGGGTATTCTTATCAATGAAACCACCGGCGAATTCCCCCAGAAAGAGCAGGAGCTGTTTGAAGGCATCGTCGCCGTGATTGCGGTGTTCATCCTGACGTGGATGGTCTTCTGGATGCGCAAAGTTTCCCGCAATGTGAAGGTGCAGCTGGAGCAGGCGGTGGATAACGCCCTGCAAAAAGGCAACCATCACGGCTGGGCGCTGATCATGATGGTCTTTTTCGCCGTGGCGCGTGAAGGCCTGGAATCTGTGTTTTTCCTGCTGGCGGCTTTTCAGCAGGACGTGGGCATCTGGCCGCCGCTGGGCGCCATGCTCGGGCTGGGAACCGCGGTGGTGCTGGGCTTTCTGCTCTACTGGGGCGGCATTCGTCTGAACCTCGGCGCGTTCTTCAAGTGGACCAGCCTGTTTATTCTGCTGGTGGCGGCCGGGCTGGCGGCTGGGGCGATCCGCGCCTTCCACGAAGCGGGCCTGTGGAACCACTTCCAGGACGTGGCGTTCGATCTCAGCAACGTTCTCTCCACCCATTCACTGACCGGCACCCTGCTCGAAGGGATCTTCGGCTACCAGGAAACGCCGAGCGTCAGTGAAGTGGCGATGTACTTTATCTATCTGGTTCCGGCGCTGGTGCTGTTCGTAATGCCGCCGCGTACCGGCTCGCAGGCGTCGCGCGTCGCGCCATAATTATCTTTTTAGTTACAACATACTTTTTAAGGGAAGAGTCATGGCAATTCAGTTCCGTCGTAGTGCGTTATGCGCAGGCATTGCCGCGCTGTTCGCTTCTGCCTTCACCGCTCAGGCGGCAGATATTCCGCAGGTAAAAGTCACCGTCAACGATAAACAGTGCGAGCCGATGACCATCACGGTGAACAGCGGCAAAACGCAGTTTATTATTCAGAACCACAGCCAGAAGGCGCTGGAGTGGGAGATCCTCAAAGGCGTAATGGTGGTGGAAGAGCGTGAAAACATCGCCCCTGGCTTCAGCCAGAAGATGACCGCCAACCTGCAGCCGGGTGAATACGACATGACCTGCGGGCTGCTGACCAATCCGAAAGGTAAGCTGATCGTCAAGGGCGACGCCACGAAGGATGCCGCGAAGGGTGACGCGCTGCTGAGCCTGGGTGAGGCCATCACCGCCTATAAAGCCTACGTGACCAAAGAGACGGCGGACCTGGTCGCGGGCACCAAAGCCTTCACTGACGCGGTGAAAGCGGGCGATATCAAAAAAGCGAAATCCCTGTACGCGCCAACCCGTCAGCACTACGAGCGCATCGAGCCGATTGCCGAGCTGTTCTCTGACCTTGATGGCAGCATTGATGCCCGTGAAGACGACTACGAGCAGAAGGCCGCCGATCCGAAATTCACCGGTTTCCACCGTCTGGAAAAAGCCCTGTTTGGCAATAACTCCACCAAAGGGATGGAGAAATACGCCGGGCAGCTGAATACTGACGTGCTGGAGCTGCAAAAGCGCATCAGCGAGCTGGCCTTCCCGCCGTCGAAAGTAGTGGGCGGTGCGGCCGGTCTGATTGAAGAAGTGGCCGCGAGCAAAATCAGTGGTGAAGAAGATCGTTACAGCCACACCGACCTGTGGGACTTCCAGGCCAACGTCGACGGCGCGCAGAAGATTGTCGATCTGCTGCGTCCTCAGCTGCAAAAAGAGAACGGCGAACTGCTGGCAAAAGTGGATGCCAACTTTAAAAAGGTCGACACCATCCTGGCGAAGTATCGCACCAAAGACGGGTTTGAAACCTACGACAAGCTGACCGATGCCGACCGTAACGCGCTGAAAGGCCCGATTACCACCCTGGCGGAAGATCTCTCCCTGCTGCGCGGCGTTCTGGGTCTGGACTAAGCACGATGAACAAGCACAGCGAGAACGACGTGGTTGAGCCTTCACGTCGTCGATTGTTAAAAGGGGTAGGGGCGCTGGGCGGCGCGCTTGCCCTGGCAGGTGGCTGCCCGGTGGCGCACGCGGCAAAACCACAAAGCGCACCCGGCACGCTGTCTCCGGATGCCCGCATGGAGACGCAGCCGTTTTATGGGGATCACCAGGCGGGTATTCTGACGCCGCAGCAGGCTTCCATGATGCTGGTGGCCCTTGATTCGCTGGCGAGCGATAAGGCCGATCTGGAGCGGCTGTTCCGCCTGCTGACGGCGCGCATTGCGTTTCTTACCGCGGGCGGTCCGGCGCCGGAGACGCCAAACCCGCGTCTGCCGCCGATGGATTCCGGCATCCTCGGGGCGTTTATCGCCCCGGATAACCTGACCATTACCGTCTCGGTGGGCGCGTCGTTGTTTAATGAACGCTACGGCCTGGCAAAACAGAAGCCGAAAGCGCTGCAGAAAATGACGCGCTTCCCGAATGATTCGCTCGACGCGGCGCTGTGTCACGGCGACCTGCTCCTGCAGATTTGCGCCAATACCCAGGACACGGTGATCCACGCCCTGCGCGATATCATCAAACACACGCCGGATCTGCTGAGCGTGCGCTGGAAGCGGGAAGGGTTTATCTCTGACCATGCCGCCCGCAGCAAAGGCAAAGAGACGCCGGTTAATCTGCTGGGCTTTAAGGACGGCACGGCCAACCCGGACAGCAGCGATGCGGCGTTGATGAAAGACGTGATATGGGTGACGGCAGATCAGGGCGAACCGGCGTGGGCGGTGGGCGGCAGCTATCAGGCGGTGCGCATTATCCAGTTCCACGTCGAGTTCTGGGACCGCACGCCGCTGAAAGAGCAGCAGACCATTTTTGGCCGTGACAAGCAGAGTGGGGCGCCGCTGGGCATGAAGCACGAGCATGACGTGCCCGACTACGCGAGCGATCCGAATGGCGACGTCATTGCGCTCGACAGCCATATCCGCCTTGCTAACCCGCGCACCAAAGAGACGCAGTCCAGCCTGATGATGCGCCGTGGCTACAGCTATTCTCTGGGCGTGACCAACTCCGGCCAGCTTGACATGGGACTGCTGTTTGTCTGCTATCAGCACGATCTGGAGAAAGGTTTCCTGACCGTACAGAAGCGGCTGAACGGCGAAGCGCTGGAAGAGTATATAAAACCTATCGGCGGCGGCTATTTCTTTGCTCTGCCTGGCCCGCGCGACCGGAACGCGTACCTCGCGCAAGGGCTGATCGAAGCCTGATAATTGTCCCTGCGATAGTTCGCGGGGACATTATTTTTTCATATGACTATCTTGTTGTTATATTTCTGTAATATTCCTATATGAGACTGATTCCGCTGCAGGAGCAGTCTTAAAAGTTGCACTCAGGTAAAATAAATGTTGCATTTATGATAACTCCTGATGTACTTAAGATAAGACAGCGGTAGTTCCCGGCAGTGATGCTGAATCACTATGGAGATCGCGAATGGTTGCGTCCTGTACTGGACAAGGTAAACACAACAACCGCAGCACCCGGCGCGGAGGCTCAGACTCCGGCAGCGATCTCCTCACCACTAAATTCTCCCCCACACCTCAAGAATCTGATTCGACCGACGTGCAGAACGGTGCGCGTAGCCGTTCCGTATTGTCATCCGATAAAGCAAGCAATGGCTTACAAGGAAGCCAACCCTCTGATGTTCGTGCGCATAATCGTGCCGAAGCTGGCGCGTGTGATGAATACCAACAACTCAAGGTGCTATCCATGGGAAGACAAAAAGCAGTGATCAAAGCTCGTCGCGAAGCAAAACGTGTGCTGAGACGGGATTCACGTAGCCATAAACAGCGTGAAGAAGAATCGGTCACCTCGCTTGTGCAGATGAGTGGCGTAGAAGCAATTGGCATGGCCCGAGACAGCCGTGATAATTCTCCAATTGTGGCGCGCAATGAGGCTCAGGCGCACTACCTGAATGCTATCGAGAGTAAACAGCTCATCTTTGCAACCGGTGAAGCCGGATGCGGGAAAACCTGGATCAGTGCGGCCAAAGCAGCGGAAGCGCTGATCCATAAGGACGTGGATCGCATAATTGTTACCCGTCCGGTACTGCAAGCTGATGAAGATCTCGGTTTCCTGCCCGGGGATATTTCGGAGAAGTTTGCTCCGTACTTCAGGCCCGTCTATGACGTGCTGGTGAAGCGACTGGGTGCATCCTTTATGCAGTACTGCCTGCGACCAGAGATTGGCAAGGTGGAAATCGCGCCGTTCGCCTATATGCGCGGACGTACATTTGAAAATGCGGTCGTCATTCTTGATGAGGCTCAGAATGTGACCGCTGCGCAAATGAAGATGTTCTTAACGCGCCTCGGGGAGAACGTGACGGTTATCGTTAACGGCGATATCACCCAGTGTGACTTGCCATCCGGCGTGAAGTCCGGGTTGAGCGACGCGATGTCACGTTTTGAGGAAGATGAGATGATTGGGGTGGTACGTTTCACCAAAGAGGACTGTGTGCGTTCGGCGCTGTGCCAGCGTACGCTGCAGGTTTATTCCGACTAAAGGTAAAGCATTATCGTTTTACCGCTTTTTTGTAATCTCTTCCCGGCGTTATGCCGGGAAGCGTTTTTTTATTCTTTGTATAACTCACCTGTTATTCATAATTAATCATTTTGATTATTCATTTTTATGGCTGGTTTTTATTTGAGCGGCAGAAGTGTGATATGTGTTTATAATATCCACAAAATATCTATGAATATAATGATCGCGCTAATTGTTAGTTAAAAACTAAACGTGAATGATGTCACAGAACATTACTACGGAGTAAAAATTAAGTTGGTGTCTTCTGGGGAGTTATCTATGTTTCGTACTTGTTCGAACAAAATTCTAAGAAGAAACACAACAGGGGAAGCATTCCCCCGACACATCACGCTGAGGGTCATACATGAACGAACTGGTTGGTGCTATTAATGGTGTAATCTGGAGCCCTGCGTTAATATTTTTATGTCTGGGTGTTGGTCTCTATTTCTCACTGCGTAGTCGCTTTCTGCAATTACGTCACATGAAACATATGATTACCCTGATGTTCCAGGGGCGTCCCACCGATGCAGGCGTGTCGTCGTTTCAGGCGCTGACGATGACGCTGGCAGGCCGTGTGGGGACAGGTAATATCGCCGGTGTGGCCACGGCAATTACCTTTGGCGGTCCGGGTGCGCTTTTCTGGATGTGGATAGTAGCGTTTTTGGGTGCCAGCTCAGCGTTTGTCGAATCCACGCTCGGTCAGGTTTATAAAGAAAAAATAAACGGTGAATATCGCGGTGGTCCTGCCTTTTATATTGAAAAAGGGCTAGGGGTTAAGTGGTATGCATGGTTATTTGCTATTGTGACTATTTTCTCCTGCGGGTTATTACTTCCGGGCGTACAGGCAAACTCTATTGGCGCGAGCCTGGATATTGCCTTTGGTCTGAGCCCGAACGTCACGGCAGCATTACTTGCCGTGCTGTTAAGTTTTATTATTTTCGGTGGTGTGAAAAGGATCGCCAGCTTTAGTAGCATGGTGGTTCCATTTATGGCGCTCGGCTATATTATTGTCGCCTGCGTTATTATCGCCATTAATATTAACCAGCTCCCTTCGGTTATTCTGCTGATCTGGAAAAGTGCCTTCGGCCTTGAAGCGGGCTTTGGTGCCATCCTCGGTCAGGCGATTATGTGGGGCGTTAAGCGCGGGGTCTATTCCAACGAGGCGGCGCAGGGAACCGGACCACACGCGTCATCGGCGGCGGCGGTGAGCCATCCGGTGAAGCAGGGGCTGGTTCAGGCATTCTCAGTCTACATTGATACGCTGTTTGTCTGCTCCGCGACGGGATTCATGCTGCTGATCACCGGGCTGTATAATGTGCAGGGCGTCGACGGCGCGGCGCTGTATACCGGAATTGCAGGCGTGGCCGCAGGGCCGGGATATGTCCAGACGGCAATGGAAAGTATGATGCCGGGCTTTGGTAATTACTTTGTTGCCATTGCGCTGTTCTTCTTTGCCTTCACCACGATCATTGCTTACTACTATATCGCCGAAACCAATATCGCCTACATCAACCGTAAAATTCACCGCCCGTGGCTGACGTTCCTGCTCAAGCTGTGTCTGATGGCTTCGACGGTATATGGCACGGTTCGTACCGCGGATCTGGCATGGGGGCTGGGGGATATTGGCGTAGGGCTGATGGCATGGCTCAACATTATTGCCATTGTGCTGTTGCATAAAAAAGCGTTTGCCAGCCTGAAGGATTATGAAATCCAGAATGCGCAGGGGCTGGATCCACAGTTTGACCCCGTTCGGTTGGGGATTAAAAATGCGGATTACTGGCTGGAGGAGCGTAAGGATGAGGCTGTTGCTCCGCCTGAGCAGGTTTCATCTCTTGAAAGAAAGCAGCCGGCAGGGAAGTTGAATAGCTGAGGAATGGTTGAGACAGGCCCGTGCTTTTGTACGGGCTTTCTTTTTTTGTAGGTGAGGCAGCTCGTGTCGCACCGGGGGGGCTCATCCCCCCCTTATGGGAATATAAAAGAAAAAAGCCCGTACTTTCGTACGAGCTCTCATCTTGAATATGGCGGTGAGGGGGGGATTCGAACCCCCGATACGTTGCCGTATACACACTTTCCAGGCGTGCTCCTTCAGCCACTCGGACACCTCACCATATTGTTTTGCTGCCTGACCGCTTGGGGGGCAACGGGGCGCTACTATAGGGAGTTGCGCGAAAGCGGTCAAGCAGATTTTCTGCATTCGTGCTTGTTCGGTTAAGCCTTAATCAGCTTATGCCGCACAGCGGATGATTAACGCTGTGAATCGAGCACTTCGCTGTTTTTCACCACTTCCTGCGCTTTGCCGTAGCTTTCGATCAGCAGCTGGTAAGCCGGGAAGATGTGGGTGTATACCTCAGCCCATTCAGCCGCATCTTCACGGTTCCAGGTTCGCTGGATCTCAGAGGCCACCGCAGCGGTATCCATCGGTACCACACCGGCCTGAACCACGCGCGCCAGAGTGATCTCCTGCGCCATTTTGCTGTAGGTGCCGGAGGCATCAATTACCGCAAACACTTTGTACCCGTCCGCCACCGCGCTGATGGACGGGAAGGCCATGCAGACGCTGGTGATCGTGCCCGCAATAATCAGCGTTTTGCGCCCGGTGGCTTTCACCGCCGCCACGAACTCCGGGTTATCCCAGGCGTTGATCTCACCTTTGCGTGCCACATATTGCGCATGCGGCGCGTTGGCGTGGATCTCCGGGATAAGCGGACCGTTCGGTCCCTGTGGAACGGAGGCCGTGGTGATCACCGGGATCTTCGCCAGCGTGGCAATTTTTGCCAGCGCCGCCGCGCGCGCCCGCAGCTCCGGCATTGGCATGTCGCCGACGGTCTGGAACAGACCGCTCTGGTGGTCGATAAGCAGCATGACGGCATCATTTACGTCAATGACGGGACGTGCACCGTTGAAGTTTGCAGGGGTAGACATATTGCGCTCCTTTATTACGTTTAGATCTGGCCAAAGTGGCCGGAGTTGAAATCGCGAATAGCCTCGGCGATCTCGGTTTTACTGTTCATCACAAACGGGCCGTAGCCCACAATGGGTTCATTCAGCGGCTCACCGGCCATCAGCAGCACTTTGGCGTCGCTGTTCGCTTCCAGATGCAGCCTGTCGCCGCTCTGGCTCAGCACGACCAGCTGCGCTTCACCCGCTGGCGTGGTGCCGTTGACCGTTATGCTGCCCTCAAGTACCACCAGCGCCGTGCTCCAGCCTTCGGGCTGATTGAGCGTCAGATGGCTGCCCTGGTGCAGCGACAGATCCCACACGTTCAGCGGTGAGAAGGTATGGGCCGGGCCCGTCACATCCTCAAAGCGACCGGCGATGACCCGCAGCGTGCCGCTGTTATCCGGCAGCGTGACCACCGGGATATCGGCTTTGGTGATGCTCTGGTAGCCAGGCGTCGCCATTTTGTCTTTGGCGGGCAGGTTGACCCACAGCTGCATCATTTTCAGTTCGCCGCCCTTCTGTGCGAAAGCGCTGGAGTGGAACTCCTCGTGCAGGATGCCCGCGCCTGCTGTCATCCACTGGACATCGCCGGGGCCGATGACGCCGCCTCTGCCAGTGGAGTCGCGATGCTCCACTTCGCCGGAGTAAACGATGGTTACCGTTTCAAAGCCGCGATGAGGATGCTCGCCCACGCCGCGTTTCGCGCCGTCCGCCGGGAAGGTGTACGGCCCGGCATAGTCCAGCAGCAGAAACGGGCTCAGCGGCTCGCCGTGCGTCTGGTAAGAAAACATCGAACGAACCGGAAAACCGTCACCGACCCAGTGCGGACGAGGTGCGGTATAAACGCCTGTTACGTTTTTCATGATTAACTCCTGATGTTCTGTTGATGTAATTAGCTTATATTCAGGGTTAATATCCCGGTAGATAGTGAAAATGACATTCACTGTTCTGAAAATAGAACGATGAGGACATATGCAGGATCTCAATGATTTCGCGTGGTTTGTGAAGGTGGTGGACCATGGTGGGTTTGCGGCGGCGGGGCGGGCGCTCGATCAGCCTAAGTCGAAACTGAGTCGCCGGATCGCCCAGCTGGAAGAGCGCCTTGGCGTGCGGTTGATCCAGCGTACCACCCGGCAGTTTACGGTGACGGAGGTGGGGCAGACCTTCTATCAGCACTGCAAGGCGATGCTGATAGAGGCAGAGGCGGCGGAAGAGGCGGTGGCGGCGTTACAGGCTGAGCCGCGCGGTGTGGTCAGGATCACCTGTCCCGTTACCTTGCTGCACGTTCATGTGGGGCCGATGCTGGCACGGTTTATGGCGCGCTTTCCGGGGATCAATCTTCAGCTTGAAGCCACCAACCGGCGGGTTGATCTGGTGGGGGAGGGCATCGACGTGGCGATCCGCGTGCGTCCACGTCCGTTTGACGACAGCGATCTGGTGTTAAGGGTGCTGGCAGACAGAGGACACTGTCTTGTGGCGAGCCCTGCGTTGATTGAGCGGATGGGCAGCCCTGCCATGCCCTCTGAACTGAGCGAATGGCCGGGTTTGAGCATGGGGGTGGGAAAGCAGCTGCACAGATGGGAGCTGAGCGGGCCCGAGGGGGCTAAAGCCGCGATTCATTACGCGCCGCGCTTTATTACTACCGATATGCTGGCGCTGCGTGAAGCGGCGATGGCGGGGGTGGGTGTGGTGCAGCTGCCAATTTTGATGGTCAAGGATCAGCTGGCATCGGGAGAACTGGTTCGGGTGCTGGATGCATGGGAACCCCGACGGGAAGTTATTCACGCTGTTTATCCCTCCAGGCGAGGTTTGCTGCCGTCCGTCAGAACGCTGGTGGATTTTCTTACCGAAGAGTATGCGCGGATGGTGGAGGAGTAACGATCCCCTCGCCCCTTTGGGGAGAGGGTTAGGGTGAGGGGCTCAGCCCGCACCGGGCTGCTTGTAGCACCGGGGGGGATTGACTCGCTGCGCTCGCCCTGCGGGCAGCCTGTTCGCTTCGCTCTCAGTCTGTCCAACTGGCTGCGCCAGTTGTCGAACCCCGGTCGGGGGTTCTCATCCCCCCGCAGGTGTGCAACATGCGAAAAAAAAAAGCCCGCATTTTCATGCGAGCTCTTCTTTAAATATGGCGGTGAGGGGGGGATTCGAACCCCCGATACGTTGCCGTATACACACTTTCCAGGCGTGCTCCTTCAGCCACTCGGACACCTCACCATATTGTCATCCCGTTGTTGTCGGGACGGGCGCTAATGTAAGGAAAAGCCGAACTGCCGTCAACCCACTTTTTCAGTAATTTAGCGCGTTTAGACAAACTTCAGGCAACCTGATTCCGAAATGTGCGAAAAGCGCCTCTTTTATCAGCAGCACGGCTTCCCGAGAAATTTGTTATGCTGGCAATCTGGTTGAAAATGAAAACAAAACAGCGCAAGAAAAGGCAGGTATGACTATGGATATACTCTTCTATCACCCCACTTTTGATACGGCTTACTGGATTAAAGCGCTTTCTGCGGCACTGCCGGGCGCTCGCGTTCGTGAGTGGAAACGGGGCGATAACGAACATGCTGACTACGCGCTGGTCTGGCATCCGCCGGTAGAAATGCTTCAGGGCCGTAAGCTGAAAGCCGTGTTCGCGCTCGGGGCCGGCGTGGATTCCATTCTGAGCAAGCTGAAAGCACACCCTGAAATGCTGCCGGAAGATATTCCCCTGTTCCGCCTCGAAGATACCGGTATGGGCCAGCAAATGCAGGAATATGCCGTCAGCCAGGTACTGCACTGGTTCCGCCGGTTTGATGACTATCAGGCATTTAAACAGCAATCTCACTGGGAACCGCTGCCAGAATATCCGCGCGAAGCGTTTACCGTCGGTATCCTCGGCGCGGGCGTGCTGGGTTCGAAAGTGGCTGAAGCGCTCGCGCCGTGGGGCTTCCCGCTGCGCTGCTGGAGCCGCAGCCGCAAAGATTATCCTGGCGTTGAAAGCTTTGCCGGAACGGATGAGCTTCCGGCCTTTCTGAACGGTACGCGTGTGCTGATCAACCTGCTGCCAAACACGGCGGAAACGGTGGGTATTATCAATGAAGGTCTGCTCAACCAGCTGGACGATCAGAGCTACCTGATGAACCTGGCGCGCGGCGTGCATCTGGTTGAAGCCGATCTGCTGAAGGCGCTGGACAGCGGCAAGCTAAAAGGAGCCATGCTGGATGTCTATAGCCGTGAGCCGCTGCCTGAGGAAAGCCCGCTGTGGCGACACCCGCGCGTGGCCATGACCCCGCACGTGGCCGCCGTAACGCGACCCGCTGAGGCGGTGGCCTATATCTCGCACACCATCGGCGAACTTGAGAAGGGTAACCCGGTCACCGGACAGGTCGACCGACAGCGCGGCTACTGAGAGAAACCCGGCGTTCGCCGGGTTTTTGCTAATATTCGCCGCTGATAACTGCTATCCTTTGGAAAAAACGCAGAGGAGAGAAAGATGTATCCCGTTGACCTGCATATGCACACCGTCGCCAGCACCCACGCGTATAGCAACCTCCATGATTATATCGCCCAGGCGAAGCTTAAGGGCATTAAGCTTTTCGCGATCACCGATCACGGCCCGGATATGGCGGATGCGCCGCACTACTGGCATTTTGTGAATATGCGTATCTGGCCACGTCTGGTGGACGGCATTGGGATACTGCGCGGCATTGAGGCGAACATCAAAAATACCGACGGTGAAATCGACTGCACCGGCCCGATGCTGACCTCATTAGATCTGATCCTTGCCGGTTTCCATGAGCCGGTCTTCCCGCCGCAGGATAAAGAAACCAATACCGCGGCGATGATTGCTGCCATTGCCAGCGGCAATGTGCACATCATCAGCCACCCGGGCAACCCAAAGTACCCGATTGACATTCAGGCTGTCGCGCAGGCAGCGGCGAAACACCGTGTGGCGCTGGAGATAAACAACTCCTCGTTTGTGCACTCGCGTAAAGGCAGTGAAGCCAACTGTCGCGAAGTGGCTGCCGCCGTGCGGGATGCCGGTGGGATGGTGGCGCTGGGCTCAGATTCGCACACGGCCTTCACGCTGGGCGATTTTAGCGAGTGCCTGAAAATACTGCAGGATGTCGATTTCCCCGAAGCGCAGATCCTGAACGTCACGCCGCGTCGTATGCTCGACTTCCTCGAATCGCGCGGCATGACGCCGATTGATGAATTTGCCGATCTTTAATTGAATAACGGAATAAAACAATGAATGAATTCTCTATCCTTTGCCGCGTGCTGGGTTCTTTATACTACCGCCAGCCGCAGGATCCGCTGCTGGTTCCGCTGTTTACGCTGATTCGCGAAGGTAAGCTGGCGCAGAACTGGCCGCTGGAACAGGATGAGTTACTGGAACGCCTGCAGAAAAACTGCGATATGCAGCAGATCTCAACGGATTATAACGCGCTGTTCGTGGGGGAAGAGTGCCGCGTATCGCCGTATCGTTCGGCCTGGCAGGAAGGGGCGACCGAAGCGGAAGTGCGGGCATTTCTCTCCGCACGTGGGATGCCGCTGAGCGATACGCCAGCCGATCATATCGGTACGCTGCTGCTGGCCGCGTCCTGGATCGAAGATAACGCTGGTGATGATGAAAATGAAGCCATCGAGACTCTTTTCGAGACGTATCTGCTGCCGTGGGTGGGAACCTTCCTGGGCAAAGTAGAAGCCCACGCCACCTCTCCGTTCTGGCGAACGCTGGCCCCGCTGACGCGCGACGCCATCGCAGCGATGTGGGACGAGCTGGAAGAAGAGAGTGAAGAGTGATTTGAGTCACAAAAAATCTGCAACGATACATTTCAACTTGCACGTAATGTGCTTCTGATCTCATTTCTATGGCGCGCTTCTGCTAAGATGCGCGCCATGAACATATTACTGTGTATTGCGATTACGACGGGCATTCTCTCCGGCATTTGGGGATGGGTGGCGGTGTCTCTCGGTTTGTTAAGCTGGGCTGGCTTCCTGGGCTGCACGGCCTATTTCGCCTGCCCACAGGGCGGGCTGAAGGGGCTCTTTATTTCGGGGTGCACCCTGATGAGCGGCGTTATCTGGGCGCTGGTCATCATGAAAGGCAGCGCGCTGGCGCCGCATCTTGAGAGCCTGGGGTACGTCATGACGGGTATCGTCGCCTTCCTGATGTGCATCCAGGCGAAGCATCTGCTGCTGTCGTTTGTACCGGGCACCTTTATGGGAGCCTGCGCGACCTTTGCCGGGCAGGGTGACTGGAAGCTGGTGCTACCTTCCCTGGCGCTGGGCTTGCTGTTTGGCTATGCCATGAAGAACAGCGGCCTTTGGCTGGCGGCGCGGAGAGAAAAAACGCAAAACATCACCGCGGTGAGTGAATAAAAAAAGGCGAGATAATCATCTCGCCTTTTTTATACGCTTTCTGTCAGGATTCCGGAGGCACCGACATATCACGGTATTTCACCAGGATCGGGTTCTGCACGTCTGCTTTGTTTTGCAGATCCCACAGCCCGCGATCGATACCATCGTTGATTAAGAAGATCACGCCGGTTTCAATGGCTGACATCAGACACATCATGACCGGTTCATTAGAGGTGTAACCAATTTCACCCTCCAGCAGGCGCTGATAGTCGATGAAGCGGAATACCCCTGCCTGAACTTCATAAGACAAAATCGTTTTGCTGGTATTGACCGAAGAGAGCACTTCACCGGTGCTGACGTTAACGACGCGCAGGTTAACGGCGATTTGATCGAGTTGGTACTGAGTATCCGCACCGATACCAAAGTAACGCGCCCCCACGCCGCCCGATTTAACGTTGCTCTCGTAACCGATAATCGAACCTTCAATCATCACGTTCGCCGCCGCCAGAGACTGCAGAGGCGTGCGATTATTGTCCGCGACGGTGCCATTCTCCTGCGCAGCACGAATAATTTTTCGTTCATTTAACAGGTTCTGCAATCCCTGGCGTTCCAGCGGAATAAACCAGTGGGAATCTTTAAGTGCAGTCACCAGCATGGCGGTGGCGCTTTGCGGGACCGCCGTGGAGAAGTTACTTGCCGGGTAAGGTTTAAACTGCCCCGTTTCATCCTGAATATTATAAACCGAGACGAATATCTTCCCCGTTGGCGCAGGTAAATGGGTTAAATCACGGTAGCTTTGGGCCCGAGGCATTAATGTGGGTTTTGCAGCTTCTTTTGGTGGAGCAGTTAAACAACCGCTCAATAAGCACACTGCAACAAATATCAGGAAGCGCTGCATGATCGTTGTCCTTATTTAGCTATTGTTTAAAAGTCAGTTGAATTATTTTGCAGGCCGGAGACCTCAATGGTGGAGGTTTTACCGGTTTTACGATCGGTCACGTTCAACTGAAGCTGTCCGTCCCTGTTGGCGATGTCGACAATAAAGTCGTTGGTCATCATCCGGCCGGGCTTGCCGGTATTAATGTTGGTCAGTAAGCCCCCTAAAATCTGCGACTGGATAGCCTGGGTAAAATTATCCAGTGCGGAAGGGGTATCCACGGTAAAGTCTTTATAACTCGGATCTTTATAGGAGTTTTGCGCCTGGGCCTCATTCAGCAGGAAGGCGCCGTTGTTGGGGTTACCGCCAAAGTTAGGGTTACGGAACTGGAAGGTCATATTTCCGGCCCAGCTCAGGGGAGCAATAAGCATGATCGAAACAACTGCATATGCAATACGCATGACAGCCTCCGCATATCGGTTCGCTAGAACTCATCTTTTGCTAAATCGCTGGTGCTTAATAGCGCTTTATCTATTTGCAGGCGATTAATAGCGTCTTCAGTTTGAGCCAGTGCTAAGGCTACGTTTTTATCGAAGTCTATTTTCGTCGGGAATAAAAAGGTCTGATAAATAACGTCCTGATTCGCCGTTATAGTTATCCAGCTTCCCCAACGTGCACTGGGCCGCTCGTTGATTGTTAAATTACCCGTGTAGCTACTGTCCCATTTATCACTAAAGGCCCGATAAAAACTGTGCCCGATCGATGAGACGGTGTGATCTGTTAACAATCCGGGAACTTCGACCTCAACGGCCTGCAGGTTCCCTGCAGCGAGCAGAAAACTCGCTGCGGCGATCCAACTCAACGTGCGCTTCATGTGTTTAACGCCTGAGGTTATCGTTTGCCCATGAAACAGCCTGAGTTCGGTTTTTAACAGCTATCTTCTTGAAAAGGTTATAAAGGTGCGTCTTTACCGTATTTTCGCTGATAAATAACGAACGGGCGATTTCAATATTTGAAGCACCAATGCGTAGTTTGTTCAGGATCTCTTTCTCACGGTGCGTGAGCAGCGCGGATTCCGAACTGTTATAGCGGTAATTTCCGGAGTGCGTGATGAGATAGCTGGCCAGCTTTTGCGAGAAATAACACTCGCCGCGCAGAATGCCTTGCAGACCATCCACCACCCGAACTTCTTCTTCAGTGACGTAGAACACGCCATTGATATGCGGCCAGCTTTCAATATCTCTGAAAGGGTATTCGTCAGGCGTATTCAATAATAAAACGCGGATATTATTGTTTTTCCTGCTTAAGTTATCTTGCCAGTAATGGATAAGCTTTTTATCGGCTTCCATCATATCAAACAGAATGATGCTGCCAGGCGCAATATCATCAAAAGAACGTTGAATATTATGTAATTTCCCGTTCAGTGATAAAGATTGCTTTAAATGTTGTAATAACGCTGTCGCTTGCAGAGAAGGTTTTGTGATCAACAGTAATGTATGACCATGTAAACTATGGACTTCATTATACATGATGAAACCCCACTTATTTTTGGCACCTGACAGCTGCCCTCCCGTAAAGAAGAGGGCGCCAGAAGTACTGACAGATGTTGCACTGCTGTGTGTAGAATCAGAACATAACCTCCACAGGGAGGTAAATATAAAACCAATTTCGTACATCTAATTTCAATCTAGCTTTTACGAATTTTAAAGCAAGTGTTAATCGTGTAACAAGATGTAAAAATCAATATTAATTTGTGAAAATTGCAGGTTTTAAAAGTTCTTATTTGATATGAAAGTTGTACATGCAAATAGCGATGCATAGATTTTAAAAATCATACAAATATTATCAATATACTGAATTTTATGAATATTTATTATTCGCTATCGTTTTTATTCGGGTATGAGTGACTGATGATTTCTAAGTCCAGCCGTTCTGCGCTTTCCAGCTTAAGAAAAGTCGCCTTGTGTCACGCACTGAAAAAAATGTCATCCTGTCGTTACGCTTAAACAACGCGGGAGGCGGCATGGACAGCCTTCTCGCTGTTGTACAACATGTCGGGCATACATATTCTATAAAAAAATAAAACCGACCTTGCGGAATGTGTTTTATGGTGCAAATTACAACTTTGTGGTGACCTGCAAAATAAAAATAAGCCGCGCGGGTGAGATATTTAAAATGTTTCCGCAGACATACTCTTCACCGTAACGACGCGTTAACAAACAAACGGGTCGTTTAACACGAAATACGATTAAGGTGTTTTCAGGTAGCGGGTCCAGGGTGACAACATGAAAAACACATCGTTATTTATGATGTTTACATTACTGGGTGCGCCTGGATTTGTAACCGCGGCTAATTCAGATTTGGCTAATGCGGAATATAATTTCGCGGTTAATGAATTGAGTCGTTCATCATTAAATCAGGCAGCCATTATTGGTCAACAGGGCGTATTTAATGACGCTCAAATTCACCAGGACGGTTCGAGGCTCTTATCCGTCGTTTCCCAGGACGGGGCAGGCAACAGAGCGAGAGTTGATCAATCAGGGACTTACAATATTGCCTGGATCGATCAGAGCGGTAACGGGAACGATGCAGGTATTACGCAAGATGGATATGGTAATAGTGCAAAAATTATCCAGAAAGGGTCGGGTAACAGAGCAAATATTACGCAGTACGGTACGCAGAAAACCGCAGTTGTAGTGCAGAAACAGTCGCAAATGGCAATTCGCGTTATCCAGCGCTAGTTATTTCGCGGCGACGTTAATCAATCCGATGGGGGTTTACCATGAAATTTATCAAAGTGGCAGCACTTGCAGCAATCGTAGTTTCTGGTAGTGCTATGGCTGGTATGATTAATCAGGGTGGATGGGGTCATGGACACGGTCATGGCCAGGGCGGATACAGTGGTCCAAATTCAACCCTGAATATTTATCAGAATGGTGGCGGTAACTCCGCGCTGGCGCTGCAGACTGATGCCAGAAATTCCGTTCTGAATATTAGCCAGACCGGTGGCGGTAACGGCGCTGACGTTGGGCAGGGTTCCGATGACAGTAAAATTAACCTGACTCAGAACGGCTTCGGCAACAGTGCGACACTTGATCAGTGGAACAGTAAAAAATCCGTTATGAATGTTAGCCAGTACGGCGGCCTTAACGGTGCACTCGTAGACCAGACCGCGTCTAACTCAACCGTCAACGTTACCCAGATCGGCTTTGGTAACCACGCAACAGCGCATCAGTACTGATACTGAAATCTGTGCTACAAAAAAACAGGGCTGATGCCCTGTTTTTTTTCGGGAGTTCATCATGAATACCTTAATTCTCCTTGCCGCACTTTCCAGCCAGATAACCTTTAAAACGTCCCAGCAGGGAAATATCACCACCATTATTCCGCAGGTCATTTTGTCGGAACCGTGTGATTGTCAGGTTCAGATTGTCGCTTTTCGGGAAGGGCAAAGTGGGCACAGTACCTCGCGGCAGCAAAATATATTTTTTATTCCCGCTAATCAGCCGATTGATTTAATGCATCTGAGTTTAACTATTTCTGCGGGAGACACGGTAAAAATCAATGTCACCGTCACTGATGGGAAAACACTTCATTTATCACAACAGTGGTCGCCTGCGGGGGGCGTGCTTTAATTATTCATGATATCAATGTGTTGCGAATGTGGCGGGTCTTCGCCGTTGAGCTATGCTGTTATCAGGAACTGAGTCGTTATGTTCCGTAACGTGAGACTTCGTTTGCATAATGAAGCGCGTTTGCCCCTCAAGGACGATTTTCATTGAGGAGTACATATCGTGACCTACAATTTTGCTCATCTTATTTCAGGTTTGGGCCTGCTCGTTTCTGCTTTTATGATGCCAGCTTATTCCGCCACCCTGGCGGAAGGTGGCGTCATTCATTTTCGCGGTGCAATTGTTGCCGATCCTTGTGACGTTACGCCGCAACAGCAGCATTTTGCAATGTCCTGCCCGGAAAATAACCATATGCAAACGCGTAGGGTGAGTTACGAAGAGGCGCTTAACGGCACAGTGACTGATTCCAGCCTCGCCACGCTCAGTATGAAGTACCTTAATCCAGAAAAAACGCTCGCGGTTGTGCAGATCCAGTACCGTTAATCCCTGGGCTTTTAATCGTCGGCGGAAGCGGTTTTTGTCTGATAGTTTTTTCTCAGGAACACCTCTGCGATACACTTAAGAAAAAGGCGGGTAGCAGAGGGGTTTTATGAAACCGCAAATAGAAGTTATTCATGGCGATATTACGACAATGTACGTCGACGTCATCGTCAATGCGGCCAATCCTTCCCTGATGGGGGGAGGCGGTGTGGATGGCGCTATTCACCGCGCTGCCGGACCGCAGCTGCTGGAAGCCTGTAAAATCGTGCGGCAGCAACAGGGCGAATGCCCTCCAGGGCATGCGGTCATTACGCTTGCGGGCAACCTTCCTGCCAAAGCGGTGATTCATGCTGTCGGGCCTGTCTGGCACGGCGGCGACCAGCATGAAGCGAGCCTTCTGGAGGAGGCATACCGAAACTGTCTGCGGCTTGCCGCCGACAACGGTTACAAAACAATAGCGTTTCCGGCCATCAGCACCGGCGTGTATGGATATCCAAAGGCAGCTGCGGCCACCATCGCCGTCGAAACGGTGTACCGCTATTTGTCGCTTAAGCCGCTGCCAGAGAAGGTGATATTTGTCTGTTTCGATGATGACACCACGCATCTTTATCAGCGACTGTTGACTCAGCGCAGACAAGAGCTGGAGAGCTGAAGCGAAGGCGGCGCACCATGAGTGCGCCGCGCGACTTATGCGGCTTTCGCCTGTGGTTTTCCTGAAAACAGGAAGCGCAGGAGAGGGATCCGCAGATGGATCTCATAGAGTACGATGGCAACCCCCACCACAAACACCAGCCCGGTAAAGAAGCCCAGCGTGTTCGAGGCGATATGCGGCGTGATGTATGCCCCGAAGAACAGCGTCAGCGGGTGATGGACCAGATAAATAAACAGTGAGGCATTGACGAAGTAGGTCACACGGCTGGACTTAAAGTTCAGTAAACGGTGGCCGAGTGCGAATACCACGTTCACCATCCACAAGCCCAGCAGCATGGTGATCACGCTTTCCGTTTCATACATCCAGGCGTCGCCGCTCCCGTAGCGCTGGTTCAGCAGGTAGGCCGCAAACGCGATGGCCGCGCCCACCGCGCACCAGGGAGACGGGGTGGTAAACAGCGCCTTAAGCTTCGGATGAATAAACGCCAGCGCGCCAATCAAAAAGAATGGAATGTAGAACAGCGACTGCATCACCACAAAATTAAACAGGCCGTCGCTCAGTATCGGTGGATAGACGATAAATAAGGTGCGTCTCACCGCGGCATAAGCGACCCCCAGCAGTAAAAAGAGCACCGACAATTTGCCCAGGGTGATGTTGGCGAAGAAGGTGTCTGCTGTCGTGCTGAGATGACGGCGCAGGCGGCTGAAAATCACCAGACTGACCGTGGTCAGCACCACCAGCACCAGCAGGAACCAGAGGTGAGACACCAGCTCCCAGACCAGCGTGTTGTACTTTTCATACAGCGAGAGATTGGGCCAGTTTTCCGCTTTGCCTTTAACGTACTGCAGCATAATGAACTGAGGCAGCGTCAGCAGCGGGATGGCGGTCAGCATCGGAATGCCCACGCGCTCGACGCGCACTTTCCACCACCGCTTAAGCGGATAACGTAAAAACAGCATGTACGAGAAATAGCCGGAGATGACAAAAAACACCTGCATGCGGAAGGCGTGAATAAAGTCATTAAACAGCGTCAGCCACCAGGAGGGCATCTGGCTATTAACATGCCATGTGTGGCTGGAGTAAATCAGTGAAATATGAAAGGGGATCCCCAATAGCATCAGCCATGCCCGGATCGAGTCGAGGAAATATTCCCGTTGTATCGGTGTTGTGCTCATATAACGTTGTGCATTCTCAGACTTTTCGCCTTATCCCTAAGGCTCATAATGGTTACATTCGAAGCCAACCCTACACCAAGACCGACACACTGTCTCCAGGATAAGCACGCAAAGTGAATAGCGGGTTCTTTCATTTGCTTAATCCCTGAGCCAGCAGCTGAACAAAGCAGTGATTATGTTGTCGGATTGCCTGAGTTTCCATTAAAATGGATCGGATCGATATAAGCACACAAAGGGGGAAGTGCTTACTTATTATGAAACATAAACCACAGATGATGAAAATGCGTTGGTTGGGTGTTGCAGTGGTGTTGTCACTGTATACCTCATCGGCACTGGCCTTTAACATCGACGATGTCGCAAAACAGGCAAAATCGATGGCAGGCAAGAGCTACGAAGCGCCGAAAAGTAACTTGCCCTCCGTTTTCCGCGACATGAAGTATGCGGACTATCAGCAGATCCAGTTTAATCACGATAAAGCGTACTGGAACAACATTAAAACCCCGTTCAAGCTTGAGTTTTATCATCAGGGTATGTACTTCGACACGCCTGTTGCTATCAATGAAGTGACGGCGACCGCGGTACGCAAGATCAAGTACAGCCCGGATTACTTCAATTTTGGCAATGTGCAACACGACAAAGATACGGTGAAAGACCTGGGCTTCGCAGGCTTCAAGGTGCTTTACCCGATCAACAGCAAAGATAAAAACGACGAAATCGTCAGCATGCTGGGCGCCAGCTACTTCCGCGTGATTGGCGCAGGGCAGGTGTACGGCCTTTCTGCGCGTGGTCTGGCTATTGATACCGCGCTGCCATCAGGTGAAGAGTTCCCGCGTTTCCGCGAGTTCTGGATTGAGCGCCCAAAACCAACGGACAAACGTCTGACCATTTATGCGCTGCTGGATTCCCCACGCGCAACCGGTGCTTATCGCTTTGTGATTATGCCGGGCCGTGACACGGTAGTTGACGTGCAATCCAAGGTTTACCTGCGTGATAAAGTGGGCAAACTGGGCGTTGCGCCGCTGACCAGTATGTTCCTGTTTGGGCCGAACCAGCCGTCACCGGCAACTAACTTCCGCCCGGAACTGCATGACTCCAACGGTCTGTCTATTCATGCCGGTAACGGTGAGTGGATCTGGCGTCCGCTGAATAACCCGAAACATCTGGCGGTGAGCAGCTTCGCAATGGAAAACCCGCAAGGTTTTGGCCTGCTGCAGCGTGGTCGTCAGTTCTCCCGCTTTGAAGATTTGGACGATCGCTATGACCAGCGTCCAAGCGCCTGGGTCACGCCAAACGGTGACTGGGGTAAAGGCAAGGTCGAGCTGGTAGAAATTCCAACCAACGACGAAACCAACGATAACATCGTCGCTTACTGGACGCCGGATCAGCTGCCGGAAGCCGGTAAAGAGATGAACTTCAAGTACACCATTACCTTCAGCCGCGACGAAGATAAGCTGCATGCGCCGGATAACGCGTATGTGATGCAGACTCGCCGCTCAACGGGTGATGTGAAGCAGTCTAATCTTATCCGTCAGCCTGACGGTACCGTGGCGTTTGTCGTGGACTTCACGGGCCAGGATATGAAGAAACTGCCACCGGACACCGCCGTTGCCGCTCAGGCCAGCATCGGTGATAACGGTGAGATCGTTGAAAATACCGTGCGTTATAACCCGGTAACCAAAGGCTGGCGTCTGACCCTGCGCGTGAAAGTGAAAGATCCGAAACAGACCACCGAAATGCGTGCTGCGCTGGTCAGTAACGATCAGCCGCTGAGTGAAACCTGGAGCTATCAGCTACCTGCCAATGAATAATACATCTGAATATATTGATGCCATGCCGCTGACGGATATCGAAAAAGCGGCACTGCCTGAGAGCAACATCCGCGCGGTTCATACCGCGCTGGATGGCGAACATCGTCAGTTTGCCCGTGATGATGATACGCCGCTGGGGTCAGTCAAGGCGCGTCTGGAGCAGGCCTGGCCGGACTCGCTGGCGGAAGGGCAGTTGATTAAAGACGACGAAGGACGCGATCAGCTTCAGGCCATGCCGAAGGCGACCCGCTCTTCAATGTTCCCCGATCCATGGCGCACCAACCCGGTGGGTCGCTTCTGGGATCGCCTGCGCGGGCGTGATGTGACGCCGCGCTATCTGTCACGCCTGACGAAAGAAGAGCAGGCCTCTGAACAGAAATGGCGTACCGTGGGGACAATCCGTCGCTATATCCTGCTGCTTCTGACGCTGGCGCAGACGGTCGTTGCGACCTGGTACATGAAAACCATTCTGCCTTACCAGGGCTGGGCGTTTATCAACCCGACTGACATGATGGGCCAGGATCTCTGGGTCTCCTTCATGCAGCTGCTGCCGTATATTTTGCAAAGCGGCATTCTCCTGCTATTCGCGGTTCTCTTCTGCTGGGTATCGGCCGGTTTCTGGACCGCGCTGATGGGCTTCCTGCAGCTGCTGATGGGACGGGACAAGTACAGCATTTCGGCGTCAACGGTCGGGGATGAACCCCTCAATCCTGAGCACCGTACCGCGCTGATTATGCCAATCTGTAACGAAGACGTTGACCGCGTATTTGCGGGGCTGCGTGCAACCTGGGAGTCCGTGAAGGCGACCGGTAACGCGGCGCATTTCGACGTTTATATCCTGAGCGACAGTTACAACCCGGATATCTGCGTAGCAGAGCAAAAAGCCTGGATGGAGCTGATTGCGGAAGTGCAGGGCGAAGGTCAGATCTTCTACCGTCGCCGCCGCCGTCGCGTGAAGCGTAAAAGCGGCAACATCGATGACTTCTGCCGTCGCTGGGGTAACCAGTACAGTTACATGGTGGTGCTGGATGCTGACTCCGTCATGAGCGGAGACTGCCTGAGCGGTCTGGTGCGTCTGATGGAAGCCAACCCTAACGCGGGTATCATTCAGTCCTCGCCAAAAGCGTCCGGCATGGACACCCTTTACGCGCGCTGCCAGCAGTTTGCCACCCGTGTTTACGGCCCGCTGTTTACGGCCGGTCTGCACTTCTGGCAGCTGGGTGAGTCGCACTACTGGGGCCACAACGCCATTATCCGCGTCAAGCCGTTCATTGAGCACTGTGCGCTGGCACCGCTGCCGGGCGAGGGTTCGTTTGCCGGTTCTATTCTGTCGCATGACTTCGTGGAAGCGGCGCTGATGCGTCGTGCTGGCTGGGGCGTCTGGATTGCCTACGACCTGCCGGGATCGTACGAAGAGCTGCCGCCGAACCTCCTGGACGAACTCAAGCGTGACCGACGCTGGTGTCACGGTAACCTGATGAACTTCCGCCTGTTCCTCGTAAAAGGGATGCACCCGGTTCACCGTGCGGTGTTCCTGACGGGCGTGATGTCTTATCTCTCCGCGCCGCTGTGGTTTATGTTCCTCGCGCTCTCTACTGCGCTACAGGTTGTCCATGCCCTGACGGAGCCGCAATACTTCCTGCAACCGCGCCAGCTGTTCCCTGTGTGGCCGCAGTGGCGTCCTGAGCTGGCGATTGCGCTGTTTGCCTCCACCATGGTGCTGCTGTTCCTGCCTAAGCTGCTCAGTATCATCCTGATCTGGTGCAAAGGCTCGAAAGAGTACGGCGGTTTCTTCCGCGTGACCCTTTCACTGCTGCTGGAAGTGCTGTTCTCCGTGCTGCTGGCGCCGGTGCGTATGCTGTTCCATACCGTGTTTGTGGTCAGTGCGTTCCTGGGCTGGGAAGTGGTCTGGAACTCGCCGCAGCGTGATGACGACTCCACGCCGTGGAGTGAAGCTTTTATGCGCCACGGTTCTCAGCTGCTGCTGGGGCTGGTGTGGGCTGCCGGAATGGCGTGGCTGGATCTGCGTTTCCTGTTCTGGCTGGCGCCGATTGTCTTCTCACTGATCCTGTCGCCGTTTGTGTCCGTGATTTCCAGCCGTTCAACGGTGGGGCTGCGAACCAAACGCTGGAAACTGTTCCTGATTCCGGAAGAGTATTCCCCGCCGCAGGTGCTGGTGGATACCGATCGCTATCTGGAGCAGAATCGCAACCGCACGCTGGATGATGGCTTTATGCACGCCGTGTTTAACCCGTCATTCAACGCCCTGGCGACGGCCATGGCCACTGCGCGTCACCGTGCAAGCCAGGTGCTGGAGATTGCCCGCGATCGTCACGTTGAGCAGGCGCTTAACGAGACGCCGGAAAAACTCAACCGCGACCGTCGTCTGGTGCTGCTGAGCGATCCGGTTACAATGGCAAGGCTTCACTATCGCGTGTGGTCCGCTCCGGAGAAGTATTCTTCGTGGGTGAACTACTATAAGGACGTGAAGCTGAATCCGCTCGCGTTGAAGGCGAAGTAAGTTGTTAAGCAGGGCGGGTAAGCGAAACGCTACCCGTCAGATAAAATACCGGCTGCGAGGCCGGTATTTTTTTAGAGGTTAAAGATGAAAATAATCATCGTCGTCATGATGGCATGCCTGCTGAGCGGCTGCGGCAGCATCATCAGCCGCACCATTCCAGGGCAGGGCCATGGGAACCAGTATTACCCGGGTGTGAAATGGGATGTACGGGATTCCGCATGGCGCTACCTGACGGTACTCGATCTGCCGTTCTCGCTGATTTTCGACACGCTGTTGCTGCCCATCGATGCCAGCCACGGCCCGTACGAATAGCGTGAATTAACGCTCGTCCCACTCGTCGGCTGCGGTTTGACCTTCTTCCGTATCCAGCGGCGGCTCGAGCTGAAACTCGCCCTCATCCCACTCGTGCAGAGTATTCTCTTCCAGCCATTCCTGGCGTAACTCGATTTCGTCGTAGTCGCCATCAAAGACCGCCTGCGCACCTTCACCACTTAATATCGGCAAACATTCCCCTTCTTCACCTTCATCAGCGAAGAATTCGGCCTGCCACATAATATCCCCATCCTGCAGAACGTATTTTTGGATATTAAGTTGTTGCACGTCAGCATCTTCTTCCTCAACGCCGGGATTATCGGCAAGGAACTCTTCACGAGCGGCATCAATAGCTTCTTCCAGCGTGGCGTACATGGTCATTGGTGTCTCCCTGTTTTCCTGAAGGTTTCAGGGAAAGAATAGCTGAATATCAGATTCTGCAAGTATGAAAGCGAAAATAAGCTATCAGGCGTTCGCCTTATTCCGTCGCCGGGCGTAACGCCCGGGATAAACTGAACCACGAATAAATCGCGTTGAACAGCACCACGCCGGCCGTCACGATAAAGACGGCGCGAAAACCGAAGCTGGCGGAGATGCCCGCGCCGAGAAGCGGTCCGGTGACGTTACCGATATCGCGAAACGACTGGTTATAGCTAAAGATACGTCCGGCAATCTGGTTCGTGGAGTTGTAAACCAGCAGGGTCTGTACGGCAGGCAGCAACGCGCCGTCGGCGGCACCCAGCAAAAAGCGCAGTACGCCCAGTTGCCAAGGAGAGTGCACCATCGACATGGGGATAAGCAGCAGGACGGAAATGACCAGCGCACAGATCAGGATCTTTTCCGGGCCGACCCGGTCACCCAGCTTCCCCAGTCTCGGCGCGCTAAGCAGCGCCGCCACGCCGGGAACGGAGGCAATCAGCCCGCTGATAAACGCAATATTGCTGACGTTACCCGCCAGGTCACGTACATACAGGGTGAGAATTGGAGCGATCGATCCGGTTGCCACCTGAATGATCAGGGTCGTCACGAACAGGCTCAGCACCAGTCGGGGATTTTTAAGCGAGGTCAGCACGTCTCTGGCGTGGAGCATCTCTTTTTTGGCGACGGGCGTAAATTTTTCACGAATGCAGAGCAGGGTGACGATAAAACACAGGAATAAGACGCTGGCGGTGATGAAAAAGACCGGGCGCAGGCCGTAATTATCCGCCAGTAGTCCACCAGCCAGCGGCCCCAGCAGGGCACCGCTCACGCCACCTGTTGAGAGCGTACCCAGCGCCCAGCCGCTCTTATGGCGTGGAATTTGCGTGGCAATCAGGGCGTTCGCATTGGGGATAAATCCCCCCAGCAAGCCCAGCAATGCGCGCAATAACAGGAACTGCCAGACGTTCTGCGCCACGCCCATCAGCGCCATGATAATCGCCATCCCCAGCGCTGAGCGCAGCAGCATGATTTTACGTCCCTTGCGGTCTGCAAGGCCGCCCCAGAAGGGCGAGGCTATCGCAGAAAAGAGAAACGTGATGCTGAATACCAGGCCAGACCACATATTGAGCGCGCTGTGGCCCGTCACGCCCAGCTGTTCGACGTAGAGCGGCAGGAAAGGCATAACCAGGCTAAACGCCGCGCCGGTAAGAAAACAGCCAAGCCACGCAACCGTAAGGTTACGCTTCCAGTTTATGGGGGCATCTGAGGGTGACATAACAATCCGCATAGTGAGGTGCAGAGCACCTGAAGCATGAAGTCATAAGCCTGCTAATTATGCGCCTGGGTTATGATTGCCGCAATGAGGAGGAGCTTTTATCGCTAAAACAGCATGCGGCCCAGAAGACCGCATAAGGATCAATAGCGGGACGGCGTGCCTTCAGGCCGGGTTTTAAAGCGGCGATGCAGCCACATGTACTGCTCAGGCGCCAGCATGATGCACTTCTCCACAACGCCGTTCATCCAGCGCGCGGTGGTTTCCGCATCGTCTAGCGGCGGCGCGAGTTCCGGCTCAAGCATCATCAGCTCGTAGCCTGAGCCATCCGGCATACGGCGGGGAACAAAGGGAACGATGGCGGCTTTGGACATCCGCGCCAGCATCCAGGTGCCGGTCGTGGTGGCGGCCTCGTCGACGGCGAAGAAGGGGACGAAAACGCTGGATTGCGGACCGTAGTCGTGATCGGGAGCATACCAGACCACTTCACCGGATTTCAGCGCGCGGATCATACCCTTCAGATCCTTACGGTCGATCATACTTTTGTTTGAGCGCATGCGGCCGTTGGTCTGGATGAGATCGATAACCGGGTTGTCATTAGGGCGATAAACGCCAATGCCGGGCGCCTGCATGCCAAACATACGCGCCCCGATTTCAAGCGTCAGGAAATGGACGCCGATCAGCAGAACGCCCGTCTGATTAGCCTGAAGCGTATGCACCGGCTCCATGCCGGTCCCTGTAACCTTGCTCCAGCGCGCCATGCGTTTGTCTGGCCAGAACCATGCCATGCCGGTTTCCATGAGCCCCATGCCGACGGATTCGAAATTCTTCGAGACCATATCATGGCGCTCTGCCTCGCTCATCTGTGGAAAACACAGCTCAAGGTTTCGATACGCGATGCGGGCACGACGCGTCATAAACGTTTGCGCGAGTCGGCCTAAAGATTTACCTAACCGGAAAATAACAGGATAGGGAAGCTGTACCAGTAGCCATAAAAAGCCAATGCCAAGCCAGGTCATCCAATAGCGGGGGTGCAAAAGGGCGACGGTAAATTTTGGTAACTGGGTCATGTCTTTCCTGTGTTCTAACGTCCTGTTATGCCATTGTCGCATTTTTTGAGACATAGCCAAAATATCTGCCGCCGAAACCTGCACGACCGCAGCAATTGTTAACCCTCATTAATCAGGGTGTGTGAAATGTAGCGTAAATTGTGTGGATGTAAATTGCTTTTGTTTGCTATATGATGCCGACCGATTTTTCATTCTCTCTGACGATTCCAGGACTTGTACACCATGCCAGTGTTACACAACCGCGTTTCGAATGAGATGTTAAAGGCGCGTATGTTGGCTGAAACCGAACCGCGCACAACCATCTCATTCTACAAATACTTCACCATCGACGATCCGCAGGCGACGCGCGATGCGCTTTATCAGGCCTTCACGGCGCTGAACGTCTTCGGGCGCGTCTATCTTGCCCGCGAAGGCATTAACGCGCAGATTAGCGTGCCGGAAAGCAAAGTGAACGCGTTCCGCGACGTGCTTTATAGCTTCGATCCGGCCCTCAACGGCTTGCGCCTGAACATTGCGCTGGATGACGACGGGAAATCCTTCTGGGTGCTGCGCATGAAGGTGCGTGAACGCATCGTGGCGGACGGTATTGACGATCCTGAGTTTAACCCGGCGGACGTCGGTGAATATCTGAAGGCTGCGGAAGTGAATGCGATGCTGGACGATCCGGATGCCGTGTTCATTGATATGCGCAACCACTACGAGTATGAAGTGGGGCACTTCGAGAACGCGATGGAAATCCCGGCCGATACCTTCCGCGAGCAGCTGCCGAAAGCGGTGGAGATGATGCAGGAACATAAAGATAAAAAAATCGTTATGTACTGCACCGGCGGTATCCGCTGCGAGAAGGCCAGCGCGTGGATGAAGCACAATGGGTTCAATAAGGTCTGGCACATTGAAGGCGGCATTATCGAGTACGCCCGCCGCGCCCGCGAGCAGGGCTTACCGGTACGTTTTATTGGTAAAAACTTTGTCTTTGACGAGCGCATGGGTGAGCGTATTTCGGAAGATGTGATTGCCCAGTGCCACCAGTGCGGTGCATCGTGCGATACCCACACCAACTGCAAAAACGACGGGTGTCATCTGCTGTTTATCCAGTGTCCGGCCTGTGCCGAGAAGTTTAACGGCTGCTGTAGCGAACTGTGCAGCGAAGAGAGCATCCTGCCGGAAGAGGAACAGCGTCGTCGTCGCGCAGGACGTGAAAACGGCAACAAGATTTTTAATAAATCACGCGGCCGTCTGAATACCAAACTGGGTATCCCTGACCCGGAATAAGAATAACGCCCGGCACGGTGAAAGCCTGCCGGGCGAATCTATTATGACTTCTGCTGTACACCTTCAACGGAAATAACCAGCTCAACGTCCTGCGACGCCGGGCCTAAATCCGTGGTGATATTAAAATCTTTCAGGTGAATTTTACCTGCCGCTTCAAAACCTGCGCGCTTACCGCCCCACGGATCGTCACCCTGACCGATCAATTTCGCATCCAGAGTAACGGGTTTGGTTACGCCATTCAGGGTCAGATTACCGGTAATAGCCAACTTATCACCGTCTTTTTTCACTTCCGTAGAGGCGAAGGTCGCCTGCGGGAATTTTGTGACGTTCAGGAACTCTGCGCTGCGCAGGTGTTTATCGCGCTCAGCATGGTTCGTGTCGACGCTGTTCGTATTAATGGTCACGTTGACTTTATCAGCCGCAGGATTTTTATCGTCAAAAGTGAATGTGCCGTCAAAATCCTTAAAGGTGCCGTACAGCCAGCTATATCCCAGATGCTGAATACGGAAATTGACGAAAGCGTGCTGGCCTTCTTTATCAATTTTATAATCAGCCGCCACGGCGGAACCTGCGGTAAATAACAGAGAACCCAGGGCGATACCCAGCAGATGTTTTTTCATTTTATGCTCCAGAGTCAACTGACGAGCGGCCAAGCATGCGCTTAAGCGTATCGTCTTTATCAATAAAATGGTGTTTGAGGGCGGCGAGCCCGTGCAGCACGGACAGGATCACCACGCTCCAGGCAAGCCAGAGGTGAACGACGCCTGCGGTGTCAGCCTGAGATCCCGCATCGCTGAGCGTGGCCGGGACGTCAAAGAGGCCAAACACGCTAATCGGTTTACCGTCTGCCGTCGAGATGAGGTAACCGCTGATCAGGATGGCGAAGAGCAGCGCGTAGAGCGCAATATGCGCGGCAACGGCGCTGACGCGGGTAATTTTACCGTATGTCTTTAGTGGCGCGGGCGGTGGGGAAATATGTCGCCAGATAATGCGAAACACCAGCCCCAGCATCAGCAGAACGCCGATGCTTTTATGCAACTCGGGGGCCTGATGATACCAGCCGTCATAATAGCTGAGCGTCACCATCCAGAGTCCAAGTCCGAACATACCATAGACGGCAATGGCAAATATCCAGTGCAAGCTTATGGATATTATTCCGTAGCGCCGGGAGGAGTTACGCAATTGCATCAGAATGTCCATTTTCAATTTAACCGAAACGTAAAAATGAACGGGAATACGTGATATTGCAACTGAAATAATTGACTATTGATTCTTATTTTATTTATTTCAGCGATTTTGAAAAGAAACGGCAAGATTAATTCAATGGCTTCGTGCAAGAGACAATAAGCGGAAGAAAAAATATTAAACAAACATAAAGTTACGTCAATTAATGTCAGTCAGTGATTTCAATAAAACACAACGTAAATAACATCAATGATAGCCAGCAGCGCCCACAATAAGATATAGAGCATCAGGTGCTCGCGAATATTATTGATGAGAAAAGAAACGATCCTGCGCATAACGCCCCACCACTGAGTATGAAGAAAATGGGCCCCGGTATTGCCGGAGCCCATTGCCGATTATCCGTTAAAACGCGAGAGTGAGAAGGGCGTCAGATCAAACTGCGGCGTGATACCCTGGGCAAACTGCGCGGCGATTTCACCCAGCACGGATGCGAATTTGAAGCCATGGCCGCTCAGCCCGGTGATCAGCAGGGTATTGTCATGTCCCGGCAGCGTATCAATAATAAAGTCTTCATCCGGCGTGTTGTCGTAGGTACAGGCCGCGCCATACAGTAAGCCACCGACGCCCGGTAAAATGTTACGCAGGAACGAGAAGGCTTCTGAACCATCCTGCGGGTAGGCGCCAAATGGTTTGCGCTCCTCAGGTGAGGAGATAACCTGCCCTCCGTTGTGTTTCCCAATCTTGAGTGCGTCTTTCTCGGAAGGGAAACCGTAGAACTGGTCGCCATTCGGCAATTCGCCGGTGAAGGCCGGGAATTTATTCTGCGCGCTGTAGCGTCCATCCGACTGGAACCAGGAGAAGACTTTGCGCACCGGCTGGATGGGCAGATCTGGCAGCAGGCGGGTGACCCAGGTTCCTGCGCTCACCAGCAGGCGGGACGCGGAATAGTCGCCGTCAGGGGTCGCCACCGTGACGCCATTAGCATCGTGCGTGATGGCATTCACCGGGCAGTTAAACAGCTGCGCGCAGCCCGCTTTTGCGGCAAGATCGATCCAGGTTTTGATTGCCGTTTCACAGTGCAGCACGCCGGAGTTGGCTTCAAAAAGGCCGATATAATCATCCGGGACGGTAATTTCAGGCCAGCGGGCGGTAATGCCCGCCGCATCCAGCTTCTCAACGTCAAGATTGAAGGCTTTCGCGCTGCGCTCGACGTTGGCAAGAAATTCCGACCGCGCCGGGCCAAGGTTGATCACCCCCGTACGCTCGAAAACGCGCTCTTCGGTCTGTTTCGCCAGCTCATCCCACAGCGTCTGGGCGCGAAGCACCAGCGGAACATAGCGTTCACCCTCGCCATAGGCATGGCGAATGAGGCGGGTGTCCCCGTGATGACTGCCTTCCTTATGGGGCGGCAGATGGGCGTCAATCATCAGGACGTTAAGCCCTGCCTGTGTCGCGTAATAACCGGCAGCCGATCCGACGGAGCCGCTACCAATAATGATTAAGTCGTATCTCATATGCATCTCGTAAACTAACGTTTTGTTAGCAGAGTAATTAACAACGCGGGCGTAAACAAGCGGGAAATAAATAAGGCACCGCGAGGGTGCCTGTTGAGTGAAAAGTGGGCATAACGTTAGTGCCGTTTATACTCATTTTCCTGATAGTCGCCAGATTCTATTTTTGCAATACCTGCCTCTAAAATAGAAATAAACTGACGGGCGACGTCTGTTGTTAGCCACAACGTCTGTCCAACTTCCGCTTCGTCACGGTTGAGTTGATTTGGGGTCTGGTAGTGCAAACGCAGCATCAGCGCATCGTAGCTATCTACGGTACTGATATCCCAGCCAACGAGTGGGTGGGTCTGGATGACTTCGTTATTCTTTTCCATTATAACCCCCTAAATGCGTGTTAGAAGACAACGGCTCTGAGGTTCAATGCATGTTTTTCTGAAAGCATCTTCAGTATACCAAGTAATAAGGGTTCTAACGGGAAAAATAAACAGGTAGCAACACATTTTTCTGCTTTTTAGGATTGTTCGAACAATAAAACACCATCTCGTTCACGATTTTTTAAGAAGACGCTGAATTAATTTGAACTTTAGGAATTTCGGACAAAAAAAAACCGGGGCGACCCGGCAAAAAAACACAATGAGGGAGCAGTGTTAATCCGTTATGAACCAGTCGTCCGCGCTTTCCCACGTTTCCTGCAGGATTTCGCTGATGCGATCTTTATCTTCTTTCGCGGCACCAATGACGGAGAGGTTGTTCGCAGCGGCGTAACGCACCGTTACGGCGCCCGCGTTGTCGGGAAACGTGCTGTTAATACGGCGGGATAATTCACCTGCCAGCGCGTCAAGCGCGCCAGCAGGCAGAACGGTAGTTTTGGCTATGGTGACTTCAATACGCATAAATGCCCCCCTGTGCAATATACTGTTTATTTATACAGGCATATTATCGTTTTGACAACAAGGGGCACTGATTTTTTAACGTTTTACCGTCCAGTTGACGGTTTCACCTGCCAGGAAGGGGATCAGCGTGTCATCCGTCAGGGCAATGGACTCCTCAACGTGGCTCGCTTTGCGCTCCAGTTCGATGAAGGTGTCGTTGACCGGCAGACCGTAGAAGCGTGGGCCGTTAAGAGAGCAGAACGCTTCAAAATGTTCCAGCGCGTTCATCTCTTCAAAGACGGTCGCGTAGCTGGCAAGCGCCGTTGGGGCGTTGAAACAGCCTGCGCAGCCGCAGCTTGCCTCTTTGCGATGGCGGGCGTGAGGCGCGGAGTCCGTGCCCAGGAACGCGCGAGAGAAGCCGCTGGCAACCAGCTCGCGCAGCGCCTGCTGGTGAACGTTGCGCTTGAGGATGGGCAGGCAGTACAGGTGAGGACGTACCCCGCCAACGAGCATATGGTTACGGTTAAACATCAGGTGCTGCGGGGTGATGGTCGCAGCGATCAGCTCGTTGCCGTCACGCACATACTCTGCCGCGTCTTTAGTGGTGATATGTTCAAACACCACTTTGAGCGCGGGCAGACGCTGGCGCAGGGGCTCCATGACGGTTTCGATAAAACGGGCTTCACGGTCGAAGATGTCAATCTCCGCATGCGTCACTTCACCATGCACCAGCAGCGGCATGCCCAGCTTCTGCATGCGCTCCAGCACCGGCATGATAGCATCAATGCTGGTGACGCCGTGGCTGGAGTTGGTGGTGGCATTTGCCGGGTAGAGTTTCGCCGCCGTAAATACGCCTTCGTTAAATCCGCGTTCCACTTCATTTGGATCCAGCGAATCGGTGAGGTAGCAGGTCATCAACGGGGTGAAATCATGTCCCGCCGGAACGGCATCCAGAATGCGCTGGCGGTAGGCGATCGCAGCATCGACGGTGGTGACTGGCGGAACCAGGTTTGGCATGACAATCGCGCGGCCATAAATTTCACTGGTATAGGGCACGACGGTTTTCAGCATATCGCCATCTCGCAGATGGATATGCCAGTCGTCAGGGCGGCGGATTTTAAGAACCTGGGGTTGTGCAGTCATGGAAGCTCCGGCTTGTCAGGAATCAGTCATAAGGATGGCTGTTTTTGCCGGACACAAATCATAAGCGGAAACGTTTTCGTTTGCACACTTTTCCGTAAAAAAAGGGCGCCGCAGCGCCCTTCAGGTTAATCGGTGAAAGGAATGATGATTTCTCCCGGCTTCACCTCTATCCCTTTTGCGTATTTTTTTGCGAGGGCTTCACCCTTGCTATTGTCTTCGCTTAAGACATACGCCGGCTGCTGGTTAAAGTAATTCCGCAGAGACTGATTCAGATAGGGCATCAGGGTTTGCAGAACCGGCGCCATCTTGTCCGGCGAAACCTGCGCATCGACCACCTCCATCTCCTGCAGGAAAATCGCCCCTTTTTCTTTATTGAAAACGGGAAGCGCCTTCAGCTTGAGCTTGATGTTGGCCTTCTGATTACCAAAAAGTGAGGTCATATCAAGGTCGGCATCACCGGCCAGGGTAACTTTATTCGGCTCTTCACGACCAATCTGGCTGGTGAGATTGGTGAGAACAATGTGGGCATCGGCTAGCCCCGGCACGCCAATGTCTTTAGAGAAATTGTTATGTTTTTCCAGCGCCTGATTAATTTCCTGCTCACTGACGGTGTATTGCGTAAGCTGGTTACAGCCCACCAGCAGACCGCTGACAATAAATGCAGCGGCAATGACAATTTTCTTCATAGTGTTCCTCAACGAAAAATCGGCGCTTCTGTCCTGTTACGCCAGTATGTCAGTGTGAAATGGCAGAAACCAGCAGAAAATACTGAGAAATGAGGCGGGAGTGATTTCCCGCCAGGAGGAGAGACTACGCGCCGGGCTCGAGCATGCCGCTCGCGCTGCGCTTCTGGCTGAACTGCCACCACAGGGCGAAAAGCGTCATGACGCCCACCACGCCGAGCATCATCCAGGGAAGTTCCGGCTGGTTCAGCGCCTTGCCGGCATCGAACAGCCAGCCGCCGCCGGTGTAGCCCAGTGCACCGCCAAAGGCCAGCCCCAGGCGGCTGAAGCCCATATAGCTGCCGCGCGCACGTGCATCGGCGAGTGAGGCGCTCAGCGTTTCGCGGGCAGGCTCGGCGATGATGGAGCCTATATAGAATGTGCAAATCAGCGTAAACAGCTGCTGGAGAGAGCTCACCAGACCGATTGGCATCATGCTCAGCGTCATCAGAAACAGCCCGGCCATCAGACGATGCTCCAGACGAAAACGCCGTTCACTCCAGCGGGCAATGGGGTAGAGCAGCGTTAACGACAGGCAGGCTTCGATGGCGTACATCCATTTCACGGCAGCAGGCGTGCCCGCAATATCGTTCACCATGATCGGCAGCATCAGCATCACCTGTACGGCCAGCATGTAATACCCGGTTAAGGTCAATACGTAGGTGACAAAACGCTTGTCGCGCAGCACGCGTCCGAGCCCCTCGCGCACCGGCGCTTTTACCGTCGACAGTTTCCAGGCTGGAAGATAGAGGCCGTTAAACAGTGCGCACAGAATAAAGAGCACTGCCCCGGCCGCGCAGACCAGGCGGAAATCGTACTGCAGCAGCCAGCTGCCCAACAGCGCGCCGACAACTGCCCCGGCACTGTCCTGCATCATCAGAATGGAGAAGAAGCGGCCGCGGTGCTGCGGACGAATCAGCTTCACCACCAGCGCGGTGCGCGGCGGGTCAAACAGGGTGCCCCCGATACCGGAGAGGAAACAGGAGAACCAGAGCAGCCAGGGCTCGTGGGCAACCGCCATCGTGGCAAAGCCTGCCGCGCGGAGCAGCATACCGGTAACGATCATCGGTTTAGCGCCAAAGCGGTCAGCGATCGCGCCGCCAAAGACGCCCAGACCCTGCTGGACAAACTGGCGTAGCCCCAGCGCAATACCGACCATTAAAGCCGCCCAGCCCATTTGATCGACAAAGCGGATCGAAATTAGCGGAAACACGACAAAAAAGCCGAGCACGACCAGCATGTTATCGACTAAGAGGAAATATTTACCCAGGCTCCTCGCCTGTGATACGCGGGACATTTTCCCTCCAGGGAAAATAAGAAGGTGAGCACGCTAACATTCTGCGGTGTCGCCGCGTTTTTTCCCACCCCTCGGCGCGACAATATTTTTTTATCAAAAAGGTGCTTTGATAGAGAGTTCTCATCGAAAAATGTGAAAAGAGGTCAAAATGGTATGTCACTGTTTTCACAGACGGCACAGGCGCAGGTATAGTAAAGCTAATGGGTAAGCTGAAGTGACGGGAAGGAGTGGTATTGATGTTTGGCTATCGCAGTAATGTGCCAAAAGTGCGTCTGACAACGGACAGGCTGGTCGTTCGTCTGGTGCATGAGCGTGATGCCTGGCGTCTGGCGGATTATTACGCCGAGAATCGCCAGTTTTTAAAACCCTGGGAACCCGTTCGGGATGAAAGCCATTGTTACCCCTCCGGCTGGCAGGCGCGCCTCAGCATGATTGCTGAATTTCATAAGCAGGGAAGTGCATTTTATTTCGCGCTGCTGGATCCAGAAGAGAAAGAGATTATCGGCATCGCCAATTTCTCGAACGTGGTGCGCGGGTCGTTTCACGCCTGCTACCTTGGCTACTCCATCGGCCAGAAATGGCAGGGGCAGGGGCTGATGTACGAGGCGTTAACGGTGGCCATCCGCTATATGCAACGCACGCAGCATATTCATCGCATCATGGCGAACTATATGCCGCATAATCAGCGCAGCGGGAATTTGCTGGCGCGTTTAGGGTTCGAGAAAGAAGGTTATGCCAAAGACTATCTGCTGATAGACGGAGAGTGGCGCGACCACGTTCTGACGGCATTAACCACCCGTGACTGGACTGCAGGTCATTAAGGAGAAAAGATGAAGTATCAGCTAAACGGTACAGAAGCGCGCGTGATTGGGTGCTTACTCGAAAAACAGGTCACCACGCCGGAGCAGTATCCGCTCTCTGTTAACGCCGTGACCATGGCCTGCAACCAGAAGACCAACCGTGAGCCGGTGATGAACCTCAGCGAGCATGAGGTACAGGATGTGCTGGATGCGCTGGTAAAACGTCACTACCTGCGCACCGTCAGCGGCTTCGGCAACCGCGTGACCAAATACGAACAGCGCTTCTGTAATTCCGAATTCGGCGACCTGAAGCTGAGCAGTGCGGAAGTGGCGGTTATTACCACGCTGCTGCTGCGCGGGGCGCAAACGCCGGGAGAGCTGCGCACGCGCGCTTCTCGTATGCATGAGTTCAGCGACATGCAGGAGGTCGAGCAGACGCTGGAAGGGCTGGCCGCGCGCGACGATGGCCCTTACGTGGTGCGTATGGCGCGCGAGCCGGGTAAACGTGAGAGCCGTTATATGCATCTGTTCAGCGGCGACGTTGATGCCGAAAGCGTGGCGACGGCATCGGATCGCCCTGCAAACAGTGACGACCTTGCTGCGCGCGTAGAGGCGCTGGAAGACGAGGTGGCGGGGCTGAAACAGCGTCTGGATGCACTGCTGGCACATTCAGGAGACTAACGGTGAAAAAATTACGCATTGGCGTGGTGGGGTTGGGCGGTATCGCGCAGAAAGCCTGGCTGCCTGTATTGGGCGTAGCGTCTGACTGGACGCTGCAAGGAGCATGGTCACCTACCCGAGAAAAGGCAGAACGCATCTGCGAAACCTGGCGTATCCCGTATGCGGCATCGCTTCAGGATCTGGCCCGCGAGTGCGATGCGGTATTTGTGCATACCTCTACAGCAACCCATTACCAGGTGGTCAGCGAGTTATTGAATGCCGGTGTGCACGTCTGTGTTGATAAGCCCCTGGCGGAAAACGTCCATGACGCCGAACGGCTGATTGAGCTGGCAGCACGTAAAAATCTGACGCTGATGGTCGGTTTCAACCGCCGCTTCGCGCCGCTTTACCAGCAGTTGAAGGCGCAGTCCGGAAATATGGCCTCGCTGCGCATGGACAAGCACCGCACCGACAGCGTTGGGCCGAACGATCTGCGCTTTACCCTTCTCGATGACTATCTTCACGTCGTGGATACCGCGCTGTGGCTGACCGGGGGCGAAGCGCTGCTGAAAAGCGGCACGCTGGTTACCAACGAGCAGGGGCAAATGGTGTATGCGGAACACCATTTTGCCGTTGAGCACCTTCAGATCACCACCAGCATGCACCGCCGCGCGGGCAGCCAGCGGGAATCCGTGCAGGCGGTGACCGACGGCGCGCTGTATGACGTCACCGACATGCGTGAATGGCGGGAAGAGAAGGGCAGTGGCGTGGTGATGCAGCCCGTCCCCGGCTGGCAAAGCACCCTGGAGCAGCGCGGTTTCGCAGGATGCGCCCGCCACTTTATCACCTGCGTGCAAAATCAGACGGTTCCTGAAACGTCCGGCGAGCAGGCCATTATGGCGCAGCGCATTGTGGAAAGGCTCTGGCGCGATGCCATGAGTGAATAACCCGCTGTAACATCTGCGGATAGTAATTCGTTGAAATCCGGTTAGACTAAGCGCCGCTTGTTGGCTTTGCCGGGTGGCGCTTACGCGTACCCGGCCTACACATCCGTATGGTTCTGGAAATTCACGTTAATGAACTTATTAAAATCGCTGGCGGCCGTCAGCTCGATGACCATGTTCTCTCGCGTACTCGGTTTTGCGCGCGATGCCATTGTGGCAAGGGTCTTTGGTGCAGGGATGGCAACGGACGCCTTTTTCGTTGCGTTCAAACTGCCTAACCTGCTGCGTCGTATTTTTGCTGAAGGGGCGTTCTCCCAGGCGTTCGTGCCTATTCTGGCGGAATATAAAAGCAAGCAGGGTGAAGACGCCACGCGGGTATTTGTGTCGTATGTCTCCGGGCTGTTGACCCTGGCGCTGGCCGTGGTGACCGTCGTCGGGATGCTGGCCGCGCCGTGGGTGATTATGGTGACCGCACCTGGCTTTGCCGACACGGCAGATAAATTTGCCCTGACCTCACAGCTTCTGCGCATTACCTTCCCCTATATTCTGCTGATCTCGCTGGCCTCGCTGGTGGGAGCGATCCTGAACACCTGGAACCGCTTCTCCGTTCCGGCGTTTGCGCCGACGTTCCTCAATGTCAGCATGATCGGTTTTGCGCTGTTTGCCGCGCCGCACTTCAACCCGCCGGTGCTGGCGCTGGCCTGGGCGGTGACCGTCGGCGGCGTGCTGCAGCTGGCGTATCAGCTGCCGCACCTGAAGAAAATCGGCATGCTGGTGCTGCCGCGCATCAACCTTAAAGATGCCGGGGCAATGCGGGTGATTAAGCAGATGGGGCCCGCCATTCTCGGTGTCTCCGTCAGCCAGATATCGCTTATCATCAACACCATCTTTGCTTCTTTCCTGGTGTCGGGCTCTGTCTCATGGATGTATTACGCTGACCGCCTGATGGAGTTTCCGTCCGGGGTGCTGGGCGTGGCGCTGGGGACCATCCTGCTGCCGTCGCTGTCGAAAAGTTTTGCCAGCGGTAACCATGATGAATACTGCCGCCTGATGGACTGGGGTTTACGTCTTTGCTTCCTGCTGGCCCTGCCAAGCGCGGTGGCGCTGGGTATTCTGGCCAAACCGCTGACAGTATCGTTGTTCCAGTACGGGAAATTCACTGCTTTTGATGCCGCGATGACCCAGCGCGCGCTGATCGCCTATTCGGTCGGGCTGATGGGGCTGATTGTGGTCAAGGTGCTGGCACCGGGGTTCTATTCCCGCCAGGACATTAAAACGCCGGTGAAAATTGCCATTGTGACGCTGATTATGACGCAGCTGATGAACCTGGCATTTATCGGCCCGCTGAAGCATGCCGGTCTGTCGCTGTCTATCGGTCTGGCGGCCTGTCTCAATGCCGGGCTGCTGTACTGGCAGCTGCGCAAACAGGATATCTTTACGCCGCAGCCGGGCTGGGCGAGTTTCCTCGTGCGCCTGGTTGTGGCGGTGCTGGTGATGTCTGCTGCGTTACTCGGGATGATGCATGTCATGCCGGAGTGGTCCCTGGGCACGATGCCTTATCGTCTGATGCGGCTGATGGCCGTGGTGGGCGTTGGGGTTGTTGCGTACTTCGCCACGCTTGCCGTGCTGGGCTTCAAAGTGAAAGAGTTTGCCCGCCGTACGGCATAAACGCCAAAAGGGGAGTCCACCTTAGGGTGCTCCCCACTGCATGATTTGTCGCTCAGGCTTCAAATCGAAATCTTTTTAACACCCGCAATACGTGCCGTCGCCGTCTGACCATCCGCACCGTACAGTCCGGTTTCTTTATGCGGCTTTAACACCTCAAGCGCCTGCTGATTGCGCTCTATCTGGCCTTCAAGCAGCCAGCCGTTATGCTGGTTGAGATCGCGCAGATGCTGGGTTTTTTCGGTAATGGTCTGCCAGCGCTCAATAATGTCGTCGTTAGCGCTGCGCTTGGGATCCTGCTCAGCGCGACGCTGTTGCTCCAGGTAATCCAGCGTTGCCAGAAGCGAACTCTTATCTTCAGTAATACGCTGCAGCGCGCTGCCGTTAATGTGACCGGAAGAGAGATGCTGCTGTTCAGCGTCCATTACCGTTTTCAGGTCGTTCAGGACAACCGTCATTTGATCCAGTATTTCTGACAGTCGACTCATACGGTTAGTTACTCTGTAAGAAACTCTGTGCTTCCTGAATCAGGGCGTCAGCGATTTTGCTGGTGTCCATTTTCAGCTCACCGTTACGAATGGCCGTTTTCAACGCTTCAACGCGTTCCATATTGATATCGTTGCTGCCTGGCTGCATCAGTTTTGCCTGGGCATCGCTCAGGGTCACGCTGGTGCTGTTAGACGTGGACGTTTTTTCCAGACGCGTTTTCTGAGGGGTAGCGTCGTTCGTTTCGCGAGGTTGTACAGCGCTTACCGGCTTCAGGGCTGATGTACGATCAATGCTCATAGTGTTGTCCTCATCGAGGGTTCGCGGCGTTTGCGCCTGACATCATCATTAGTGGAATATTTATCGGCACGCGCCACGAAATCTTTAAAAAGATTATAGGTTAATCAGAATATTCCCATCAGAATCGACGGTTCCGCTCACCACCTGGCCTGAGGACATTCTGACGCGGGCGTTTTGCGCTACCGCGGCATTGTTTAACGCTTTCCCTTCACTGTTGATGCTAAAGCCGTCTCCGTTGGCAACAACCATCACCTGTTGTCCCGCTTTGACACGCCATGCCTGACGCAGCATAGAGAGCTGAATCGGCTGGCCCGGCGCGACATCGCGCAGGCTGATGGCGTCCTGGGCCTGGTTAATGTCCAGCATGGTCCGCGGCGGGAGCTGATCCAGACGCCCGCGCTTTAACGTCACGCTGTTTGCCTGCAGCGCGCTGCCACGCGCAATGGGAACGGCGGCGACAACATAATTGCCCGTCGCCTGAACTGCAACCTGTAAATAACGTTTTTCGTTGGCGCAGCGTGCCAGGACGTTCACATTACCCCACAGCTTCGTGGTCCCCGTCACGCTAAAGGACGGCTGCTCGCAGGTCGGATACAAATTCGATGGCGTGCGTACGGTCACGTTAATTTCATCGCTAAAGCCCGCCAGCTTTTGCGCGAAAAAAACCGTCAGCGCATCCTGTAAATCTCCAGCCTGCACCAGAGGGCTAAACAGCAAGAAGGTTGCCATCAGGCTACGTTTTAACGTTTGCATCGCAAGTTCCACCGTTACCAGAGTTGAGTGAATTCTACCTGCAGTGGTTTTGCATCAACGGAATAAATAGCGACGCATTTTGCGCTTATTCCGTCGATAGGGGAGACGGGGTGAGATTTAAGCTGTGAACTGAAATTTTGCCATCAGCGGAGGAGACATGCTCGATAAACTCGACGCCGCGTTACGTTTTCAGCAGGAAGCGCTCAATTTACGCGCCCAGCGGCAGGAGATTTTAGCCGCCAACATCGCTAACGCCGATACGCCCGGGTATCAGGCGCGCGATATTGATTTTTCCAGTGAACTCAAAAAGGTGATGGAGCGTGGACGTGCCGAAGGAACGGGTGTTGCACTTGCCATGACATCCTCTCGCCATATTCCCGCTCAGGCGATGACCGCGCCAGCGACCGATTTACTTTATCGCATTCCCGACCAGCCTTCACTCGACGGTAACACCGTGGATATGGACCGGGAGCGTACGCAGTTTGCCGATAACAGCCTGAAATACCAGACGGGCCTGACCCTACTCGGCGGACAAATCAAAGGCATGATGAACGTCCTGCAGGGGGGCAACTGATAAATGGCCTTGCTGAATATTTTTGATATCGCCGGCTCGGCGTTAACCGCCCAGTCCAAACGTCTGAACGTGGCGGCCAGTAACCTGGCGAACGCCGACAGCGTGACCGGACCTGACGGACAGCCTTATCGTGCCAAACAGGTTGTGTTTCAGGTTGATGCTGCGCCAGGCGCGGCAACGGGCGGCGTGAAGGTGTCTGATGTGGTTGAGAGCCAGGCGCCGGACAAGCTGGTCTACGAGCCCGGTAACCCGCTCGCGGACGCTAACGGATACGTGAAGATGCCAAACGTGGACGTGGTAGGTGAGATGGTGAACTCCATGTCGGCATCCCGTAGCTACCAGGCGAACGTCGAAGTGCTTAATACCGTGAAGAGCATGATGCTCAAAACACTCACTCTCGGCCAGTAAAGGAGACATGCATGTCCATCGCCGTAAATGTGAATGATCCTACGAACTCGGGTGTTAACAACACCAAAAGTTCGACGAATTCCAGCTCCCTGACGGGAAGCAATGCCTCCGATCTGCAGAGCAGCTTTCTGACGCTGCTGGTGGCGCAGCTTAAGAACCAGGATCCCACGAACCCAATGCAGAACAACGAACTGACTACGCAGCTTGCGCAGATCAGTACCGTGAGCGGCATTGAGAAACTGAACACGACCCTCGGTTCCGTCTCCGGCCAGATTAACAGCGCCCAGTCTCTGCAGGCGGCAAGCCTGATTGGTCATGGGGTGATGATCCCGGGGACCACGATCCTGGCGGGCACCAGCACCACCGACGGTACGTCGACCACCACCACAACGCCGTTCGGCGTTGAGTTGCAACAACCGGCTGACAAGGTTACCGCAACGATCATGGATGCCAACAACGTGGTGGTACGCACCATTGAAATTGGCGAGCTGAAAGCGGGCGTTCACACCTTTACATGGGATGGCAGCCTGACCGACGGCACGAAAGCACCAAATGGCTCCTACAAAGTCGCGATTAGCGCCAGCAACGGGACGACCCAGCTGGTGGCGCAGCCGCTGCAGTTCGCGCTGGTTCAGGGCGTGATTAAAGGGGGCGACGGCAACAAACTGGATTTGGGTACCTCAGGTACCACCACACTCGACGAAGTTCGGCAGATTATCTAAGCCTTAACACTTATCAGGAGTAAGTCATGGCCTTTTCTCAAGCGGTCAGCGGCCTGAATGCTGCGGCCACCAACCTGGACGTCATTGGCAACAACATCGCCAACTCCGCGACCTATGGTTTTAAATCCGGTTCTGCGTCTTTTGCAGACATGTTTGCCGGTTCCAAAGTGGGTCTGGGCGTAAAAGTTGCGGGCATCACTCAGGACTTTACCGATGGCACCACCACCAATACCGGTCGTGGTCTGGACGTTGCCATCAGCCAGAACGGTTTCTTCCGCATGGTCGATGCAAACGGCTCGGTATTCTACAGCCGTAACGGCCAGTTCAAGCTGGACGAAAACCGCAACCTGGTGAACATGCAGGGGATGCAATTAACGGGTTATCCGGTTGCCGGGACGCCATCAACGGTTCAGACCGGTGCGAATCCACAGGCGATTAATATCCCGACCACGCTGATGGCCGCGAAGTCCACCACCACGGCTTCCCAGCAGATTAACCTCAACTCTACCGATGCCGCACCAACCGCAGCCTTTGACCCGGCTAACCCGGACACCTACAACAAAAAAGGTACGGTAACCGTCTTTGATAGCCAGGGTAATGCGCACAACATGAACCTGTTTTACGTCAAAGATGCGACCCCGGCTAACTCCTGGAAAGTGTATGCCCAGGACGGCAGCGTAGCAGGCAGCACGGCGGCAGTGGCCACGACCTTGACCTTCGATAATAACGGTACGTTGATTGGTGGTGGAAACATCAACATCACTACCGCGACTATCCCAGGTGCGGACCCGGCGACCTTCGCGATGAGTTTTGCTAACTCCATGCAGCAGAACACCGGTGCGAACAATATCGTGGCGACCAACCAGAATGGCTTCAAGCCGGGCGATCTGGTGAGCTATCAGATTAACGATGACGGCACCGTCGTCGGGAACTACTCCAACGAGCAGACTCAGGTGCTGGGCCAGATCGTGTTGGCTAACTTTGCCAACAACGAAGGCCTGAAATCTGAAGGCGATAACGTCTGGTCGGCTACCCAGTCCTCCGGCGTGGCGCTGCTGGGTACGGCAGGAACCGGTAACTTCGGCACGCTGACCAACGGCGCGCTGGAAGCCTCTAACGTGGACCTGAGTAAAGAACTGGTGAACATGATTGTCGCGCAGCGTAACTATCAGTCAAACGCGCAGACCATCAAGACCCAGGATCAGATCCTCAACACGCTGGTTAACCTGCGTTAAGCGGCTAACAGGAAAGCGCAATGGATCACGCAATATATACCGCGATGGGCGCGGCAAGTCAGACGCTCAGCCAGCAGGCCGTTACCGCCAGCAACCTGGCAAACGCCTCGACGCCGGGCTTTCGCGCTCAGCTGAATGCGCTGCGTGCGGTGCCGGTGGAAGGACTCTCCCTGCCGACCCGTACGCTGGTGGCGGCATCCACCCCCGGCGCAGATATGACGCCAGGGCAGATGGATTACACCTCACGCCCGCTGGACGTTGCCCTGCAGCAGGACGGCTGGCTGGCAGTGCAAACGGCGGACGGCGGTGAAGGCTATACCCGAAACGGGAATATCCAGGTCAGCGCCACCGGCCAGCTGACGATTCAGGGCCATCCGGTGATGGGTGAAGCGGGCCCGCTGACCGTGCCGGAAGGCTCTGAGCTGACTATCGCGGCTGACGGTACCATTTCGGCGCTGAACCCGGGCGATCCGGCCAACACCGTTGCCCCCGTCGGGCGTCTGAAGCTGGTCAAAGCGGAAGGCAAAGAGGTGCAGCGTGGCGATGACGGCATGTTCCGTCTGACCCAGGCCGCTCAGGCCACCCGTGGTGCCACATTACAGGCCGATCCGAGCATCCGCGTGATGTCCGGCGTTCTGGAAGGCAGCAACGTTAAGCCGGTAGCCGCCATGAGCGACATGATCGCCAGCGCCCGTCGTTTTGAAATGCAGATGAAGATCATCAGCAGCGTGGACGAAAACGCGGGCAAGGCTAACCAACTTCTGTCGATGAGTTAACAGGACTCTTTATGATCAGTTCTTTATGGATCGCGAAAACTGGCCTGGACGCGCAGCAAACCAACATGGACGTGATTGCCAACAACCTGGCAAACGTGAGCACCAATGGTTTCAAGCGTCAGCGTGCCGTTTTCGAAGATTTGCTTTATCAAACCATCCGTCAGCCGGGCGCGCAGTCTTCTGAACAGACGACGCTGCCGTCAGGCCTGCAGATTGGTACCGGCGTTCGTCCGGTGGCGACCGAGCGTCTGCATAGCCAGGGCAACCTGTCTCAGACCAACAACAGCAAAGACGTGGCGATCAAAGGCCAGGGGTTCTTCCAGGTGCAGTTGCCTGACGGTACCTCTGCCTATACCCGTGACGGTTCTTTCCAGGTCGATCAGAACGGTCAGCTGGTGACGGCGGGCGGTTTCCAGGTTCAACCTGCGATCACCATTCCGGCAAACGCCCTGAGCATCACCATCGGCCGTGACGGCATCGTGAGCGTGACCCAGCAGGGGCAGGCCGCGCCGGTTCAGGTCGGACAGCTCAACCTGACCACCTTCATGAACGATACTGGTCTGGAGAGCATCGGTGAGAACCTCTACACCGAAACGCAATCCTCCGGTACGCCAAATGAAAGCACGCCAGGCCTGAACGGTGCGGGTCTGCTGTATCAGGGGTATGTCGAAACCTCCAACGTGAACGTGGCGGAAGAGCTGGTGAATATGATCCAGGTCCAGCGCGCGTATGAAATTAACAGTAAAGCAGTCTCGACGACCGATCAGATGCTGCAGAAACTGACGCAACTCTAAGGTGTAGCCCGGTGCGGTAAACGCCGCGCCGGCTCCCTGTTTTCGAAGATGAAGGCAATGCAAAAAAACGCGGCGTTTCGTTATCCGATATTGACTGTTCTGGCTGTCACCCTCAGCGGGTGTGCCTTGATCCCGTCTAAACCATTGGTCCAGGGTGCGACGACTGCCCAACCCGTTCCTGGCCCTGCGCCAGTTGTTAACGGCTCCATTTTCCAGACCGCGCAGCCGATTAACTACGGCTATCAGCCGCTGTTTGAAGATCGCCGCCCGCGTAATGTTGGCGATACATTGACCATTGTGCTGCAGGAAAACGTCAGCGCGAGCAAGAGCTCGTCGGCGAACGCCAGCCGCGATGGCAAAACCAATTTTGGCTTCGACACCGTTCCACGCTATCTGCAGGGTCTGTTCGGCAATGCCCGTGCGGATGTTGAAGCGTCCGGCGGCAACACCTTTAACGGTAAAGGTGGCGCGAACGCCAGCAATACCTTCAGCGGTACGCTGACGGTCACGGTTGACCAGGTACTGGTTAACGGCAATTTACACGTTGTGGGTGAAAAACAGATCGCCATTAACCAGGGCACTGAGTTCATTCGCTTCTCGGGTGTGGTGAATCCACGCACCATCAGCGGCACCAACACCGTTCCGTCCACCCAGGTGGCGGATGCGCGCATTGAGTACGTCGGTAACGGCTACATTAATGAAGCGCAGAATATGGGTTGGCTGCAGCGCTTCTTCCTTAATTTATCGCCGATGTAAGCGAGGTGACCCATGTTTAAATCGATCTTCGCCGCGGCGCTGGTTCTTGTCGCAACGTTTGCCCAGGCCGACCGCATACGCGATCTCACCAGCGTCCAGGGCGTTCGCGAGAACTCGCTGATTGGCTATGGCCTGGTCGTGGGGCTGGACGGTACGGGTGACCAGACGACCCAGACGCCGTTTACCACCCAAAGCTTAAACAATATGCTTTCCCAGCTCGGCATTACCGTGCCGGCGGGAACTAACATGCAGCTGAAAAACGTGGCCGCAGTAATGGTCACCGCGTCCTACCCGGCGTTTGCGCGTCAGGGGCAGACCATTGACGTCGTCGTTTCCTCAATGGGTAATGCCAAAAGCCTCCGCGGCGGTACCCTGCTGATGACGCCGCTGAAAGGCGTTGACAGCCAGGTCTACGCGCTGGCGCAGGGCAACATTCTGGTTGGCGGTGCGGGTGCATCTGCTGGCGGAAGCAGCGTGCAGGTGAACCAGCTGAACGGGGGGCGCATCACCAACGGGGCGATCATCGAGCGTGAACTGCCGACCCAGTTTGGCGCGGGTAATACCATCAACCTGCAGCTGAATAATGAAGACTTCACGATGGCGCAGCAGATTGCGGACACCATCAACCGCAACCGTGGCTACGGTAATGCGACGGCGCTGGATGCGCGTACCGTGCAGATCCGCACCTCTACCGGCAGCAGCAACCAGGTGCGCATGCTGGCGGATATCCAGAATATGGAAGTGAACGTTTCGGTGCAGGATGCCAAAGTGATCATCAACTCCCGTACGGGATCGGTGGTGATGAACCGGGAAGTGTCGCTGGATAGCTGCGCCGTGGCCCAGGGTAACCTGTCCGTAACGGTCAACCGTTCCGCCAACGTCAGCCAGCCTGACACGCCGTTTGGCGGTGGCCAGACGGTGGTGACGCCGCAAACGCAGATTGATTTGCGTCAGAGCGGCGGTTCCCTGCAGAGCGTTCGCTCCAGCGCCAACCTGAACAGCGTGGTGCGTGCCCTGAACGCGCTGGGTGCCACGCCGATGGATCTGATGTCGATTCTGCAATCCATGCAAAGTGCGGGCTGCCTGCGCGCCAAACTGGAAATCATCTGATGCTGACCGATAGCAAACTGTTGACCAGTGCCGCCTGGGACGCCCAGTCGCTCAACGAACTGAAATCCAAAGCAGGTAAAGACCCGGCGGCGAATATCCGCCCGGTTGCCCGCCAGGTGGAAGGGATGTTTGTTCAGATGATGCTGAAAAGCATGCGTGAAACCCTGCCGAAAGACGGGATGTTCAGCAGCGATTCAACGCGACTTTACACCAGCATGTATGACCAGCAGATTGCGCAGCAGATGACTGCCGGTAAAGGCCTCGGTCTGGCTGACATGATTGTCAAACAGACCGCCGCCGCACAGGGTATTCCGCCAGAAGCGCAGCCGCAGCAGGTGCCGATGAAGTTCGACCTGGAAACGGTGACCAGCTATCAGAATCAGGCGCTGACGCAGATGGTGCGTAAAGCGATACCGAAAGCCACGGGCGGCGGTGATGAGCCCCTCTCCGGTGACAGCAAAGACTTCCTGGCACAGCTTTCTCTGCCTGCGCGACTGGCCAGTGAACAGAGCGGCGTGCCTCACCACCTGATTCTGGCCCAGGCCGCGCTGGAGTCGGGCTGGGGCCAGCGCCAGATCCGCAAGGAAAACGGCGACCCGAGCTTCAACATCTTCGGCGTGAAGGCCACCTCCAGCTGGAAGGGGCCGACCACCGAGATCACGACCACGGAATACGAGAACGGCGCGGCGGTGAAGGTGAAAGCCAAATTCCGCGTTTACAGCTCTTATCTGGAAGCGTTGTCTGACTATGTGGGTCTGCTGAGCCGAAATCCGCGTTATACCGCCGTTACGCAGGCGGCAACGGCGGAGCAGGGCGCTCAGGCCCTGCAAAACGCGGGCTACGCGACCGACCCGAACTACGCGCGCAAGCTCACCAGCATGATCCAGCAGCTGAAATCCATGGGCGAGAAGGTCAGCAAAGCCTATAGCACAGATATTGAAAATCTGTTCTGAAAGTTCTCAAGTCCCGGTGGAGGTTGCCGATAACCTTCATCAGGACTCGTGTCTGAACGTATAAAAGGAACCCCCATGTCCAGTTTGATTAACAGCGCCATGAGTGGCCTCAGTGCCGCGCAGTCGGCACTCAATACCGTCAGTAATAATATTTCAAGCTATAACGTGGCAGGTTACACCCGCCAGACGACGGTGCTGGGTGCATCTAACAGCACGCTGACCGGCGGTGGCTGGGTGGGTAACGGGGTGTATGTCTCCGGTGTCCAGCGTGAATATGACGCTTTCATCACCAACCAGCTGCGCGCCGCGCAGACCCAGAGCAGCGGCCTGACGACGCGCTATCAGCAGATGTCAAAAATTGACGATGTGCTCTCCGATACCACCAATTCCCTTTCCACCACCCTGCAGGATTTCTTTAAAAGCCTGCAAACGCTGGTGAGCAACGCGGAAGACCCGGCTGCGCGTCAGACGGTGCTGGGAAAAGCGGGCGGCCTGGTCAATCAGTTCAAAACCAACGATCAGTATCTCCGCGATCAGGATACGCAGGTGAATACGGCGATTGGAACCAGCGTTTCGCAGATTAACAACTATGCCAAACAGATTGCGAATCTGAACGATCAGATTTCCCGCCTCACCAGCGTTGGCGCGGGCGCATCACCTAACGATCTCCTCGACCAGCGCGATCAGCTCGTCAACGAACTGAACAAAATCGTGGGTGTGGAAGTTTCGGTTCAGGATAGCGGCACGTTTAACATCTCTTTCGGCAACGGCTACAGCCTGGTGCAGGGCAGCAAAGCTAACCAGCTGGCTGCCGTGAAGTCCAGCGCCGATCCTTCCCGTACCACTATCGCCTACGTCGATGAGGTTGCGGGTAATGTCGAGATCCCGGAAAAGATGATCACCACCGGTTCGTTAGGCGGTTTGCTGACCTTCCGCGCGGAAGATCTGGACAAGGCGCGTAACACCCTGAACCAGATGGCGCTGGCGTTTGCTGATGCGATGAACAAACAGCATGAGGCCGGTTACGATGCCAACGGCGATGCGGGCGGCAAACTGTTCGGCTTTGGTTCTCCGGCGGTGCTTTCCAATAGCAAAAATAGCGGCACGGCGGTCGTCAATGCCACCGTTGCGGACAGCACCAAAGTTCAGGCAACGGACTATAAGCTGCAGTTCAACGGCACCGACTGGACCATCACCCGTACGTCGGACAAAACCAGCTTTACGATGAGCCCGGATGCCAGCGGCAATCTGTCGTTTGACGGTCTCAACGTGAACGTCAGCGGTTCGGCAAACACCAAAGATAGTTTTACCGTGAAGCCCGTCTCCGACGTCATCATGAATATGGAACTGTCGATCAGCGACGAATCCAAACTGGCCATGGCTGCGGTGCAGAACGGCGGTGAGAGCGATAACCGCAACGGGCAGAAAATGCTCGATCTGCAAAACAGCAAAGTGGTTGGCGGGAATAAAACTTTCAATGATGCCTATGCCTCACTGGTCAGTACAGTGGGTAGCACCACCGCTTCACTGAAGGTAAGCAGCCAGACGAAAGCCAATGTGGAAACGCAGTTAATTAAGCAGCAGCAGACCATCTCTGGGGTAAACCTCGACGAAGAGTATGGCAATCTGCAGCGTTATCAGCAGTATTACCTCGCCAACGCGCAGGTGCTTCAGACTGCCAGTACGCTCTTCGATGCAATTATCAACATTCGTTAAGGTTGAGGTGAAAAATGCGTATTAGCACCCAGATGATGTATGAGCAGAACATGCGCGGGATCACCGATTCCCAGAGCAGATGGCTGAGCTACGGTGAACAAATGTCTACCGGCAAGCGCGTTAACCGTCCGTCGGACGATCCTATCGCGGCTTCGCAGTCTATTGTTCTGTCGCAATCTCAGTCTCAAAACAGCCAGTTTGCGTTAGCGCGCACCTTTGCCACGCAAAAAGTGTCGCTGGAAGATAACGTGCTGACCCAGGTGAACACCGCGTTATCAAGCGTGCGTGAGAAGCTGGTTTACGCGTCAAACGGCACCTTAAGCGATGACGACCGTCTCTCTCTGGCGACCGATATCCAGGGGATCCGCGATCAGCTGATGAACCTGGCTAACACGACGGATGGCAATGGTCGCTTTATCTTTGCGGGATACAAAACCGAGAGCGCACCGTTTGATGCCGCGACCGGCACCTACAATGGCGGCGCTGAGGCGATCACTCAGCAGGTCGATACGGCGCGAAATATGGCGATCAGCCATACTGGCCAGCAGATCTTCGAGAGCATTACCAGTAATGCGGAAGAGCTGCCGGGCGGGGGCTATGGCGATACCAACATGTTTAAAATCCTTGATTCCGCGATTGCTTCGCTGAAGACGCCGATTGAGAACGATCCGGCTGCGGCCGCCGCGCAAGGCCAGGTGATTTCCAACGCGCAGATCGGTATCAAAAACGCTCAGAACAACGTCCTGACGGTCGTTGCGGATGTGGGTACCAAGCTGAACGAGCTGGAAAAACTCGATACCCTGGGTGACGACCGCGCGCTGGGCCAGACTAAGCAGATGAGCGACCTGGTGGACGTGGACTGGAACGAAGCGATTTCCTCTTACACCATGCAGCAGGCGGCTCTGCAGGCCTCTTATAAAGCGTTTAGCGATATGCAGGGCATGTCTCTGTTCCAGCTGAACAAATAACATCTTGACCTCCTGGAACATATCCTTAGCCAGGTTATGTTCTATTGCCCAATCCATCTGGATTGGGCTTTTTTTATGCCATTTCTGCCGGTGCTGCGGCGACGCGTGCGCTTTCAATCAGGCGGATTGCCAGCGCAATGATGCCGCAGACCGTTGCCAGCGCCACCACACCTGTCCAGCCAGCCAGCGTGTAAATATTGCTGCCCAACGCGGAACCCAGCGCCATGCCGATAAAGATCACGGTAAAGAGCAGGGCGTTCAGGCGACCCCGCGCCTGTGGCTCAAGGCTATAAACCAGATTCTGGTGCGCGACCAGGCTGGACTGCAGGCCCAGATCGAAGCCGATGGCAGAGACGGCAATCAGAATCAGCTGTCCATGAACTCCCAGGGCGGGCATCAGGAACATCAGGGCAAACGAGACGGTCACGAGGACGGCGCCAAGCTGTGTGACTTTCCCGGCACCCAGTTTATCCGCCAGGCCCCCCGCCAGTGGAGCTGCCAACGCACCGGCTGCACCTGCGATACCAAAACCACCGGCGACGGCACTCCCGAGGTGATAGCGTTCCAGCAGCATGACCGCAAGCGTAGACCAGAAGGCGCTAAAGGCTATCGACAGAAAACCCTGGGCCAGCGCGGCACGGCGCAGAGCGGGATAACGACGCCACAGATGTTCCATGGAGCGCAGCAGAGCGGGATAGCTCAGCGTGGAGTGAATGGCGAAACGAGGGAGCACGGCCCACATCACCACGCCGATAAACGCAATACTTGCCGCAGCCAGCTGGTACATCACGCGCCAGCCAAACGCTTCGCCCACCACGCCGCTGACGGTTCTGGAGAGCAAAATGCCCAGCAGCAGACCGGTCATCACCGTACCCACGGTTTTCCCCTGTTTGCCTTCCGGCGCAAGGATCGCCGCAGCCGGGACAATATCCTGCGCCATGGTGGCGGCCATGCCGATGAGCAGGCTTGCCAGCAGCAGGGAGTGGATCTGTCCGGTCAGGCTACAGCCCAGCAGGAACAGCGCCAGGGCCGTACTTTTAATCAGAATCAATGTTCTGCGGTCGTGGCGATCGCCGAGCGGCAGCAGGAAGAGGATCCCCAGGGCATATCCCGCCTGGGTGAGCGTTGGGACCATGCCCATTCCTTCGATGCTCAGGTGCAGGTCTGCGCCCATCAGCGGCAGCAGCGGCTGGGCATAATAGATGGATGCCACGCTGAAGCCCGCACCGAGCGCCAGCATTAAAATGACCCAGCGGCTTACGGCATGGGCGGCAGTTGTTGTGTTCATAAGACGTTCCTCATTCATCGTGTGAGGCTATTTTTTATCAGTACGCCTTGCGGCGGTAGCGGGCCCGGTGGTAAAACGCTTATACGTTGAACGTATAAGTGAAAATGCGATGAAAAGAGCTGAGCGTATAGACAGGGTGGAGCTGATGCGGACGTTTGTCCGCATTGTGGAGGCGGGTTCACTCTCTGCGGCGGCACGGCAGCTGGCAACAACCCAGGCCACGGTGAGCCGACGGTTGCAGTCGCTTGAGACAATGCTCGGCGTGCGTCTGATGTTGCGCACCACCCACACGACGCGGCTGACGGATGACGGCGAGCGCTGCTATCAGCATGCCCGTCGGGTGATTGACAGCTGGCTGGCGCTGGAAGATGAGGTGGGGCACACGGAAGACGAACCGGTTGGCGTGCTGCGGGTGCGCGCCCCGCACGCGTTTGGTCAGGATCAGCTTCTGAAACCGTTAACCGAATTTTTGCAGCGCTACCCGCAGCTTTCGATTGAGTGGATGCTCAACGATCGGTCGGCTGACTTCCTCGGCGATAACCTTGATTGCGCTATTCGGGTGGGGGTGGAGGTCGATCCGGCGACCGTGTCCGTGCTGCTGGCTGAAGTGCCGCGCTCGGTGGTGGCTTCTCCGGCTTTGCTGGACCGTTTTCCGACGGTTAACACACCGGAAGATCTGCAGCATTTCCCCTGGATAGCCATCAGTTCTTTCTACCAGCGCCATGTGGAGCTTTTTCATAATGCATCGTCAGCCACCGCGCGAGTGGCGATTACCCCACGCCTGAGCACTGACAGCCTGTATGTCGCACGCAATACGGCACTCACCGGTCTTGGTGTGGCGGTGGTATCCAGCTGGACGGTACAGGATGATATTCGGGAAGGACGGCTGGTGCATTTGCTGCCGGAGTGGCAGCCTGCGGCGTTACCGGTGCATCTGGTTTACCCCTGGTCCCGGTATTATCCGGCGCGTTTGCGGCGTTTTCTGGAGTTGATGCGGCAGATAATGCCAGAGGTCACCGGGATGAGAAAACCCGTGCAGCAGCCATAAAAAAAGCCGACCCGAAGGTCGGCTTTCTGACTTAGCGTACGTTATTCAACTGACTGCGGACGGGTTGCTGGTGCAGTCGCCTTGTGCGTAGCACTGTGGCCGCCGGCAGCACCTTTACCATCGAAGTTGAATTCCGGGCGCACCCAGTCGCTGTGACGCGGCGCTTCAGGCACATACTCAGGCGCAGGAGCGCGAGTCATTGGTGCTGTCGCAACGTGAGCAGGCGCGGCAGCAACCTTAACCGGCGCTGGTTGCACTTCCGGCGCTTTCACGTCCTCAACAACAGGCTCAACCTGAATCTCAACGTCCTGAACAACCTCTTCGGTCGTTGTTTCAACGATGGTTTCAGCAGTTTCTTCCACTGCTGCTACAGGTTCAGCCTCTTCAGCGACTTCCTCAGCCACCACGGCATCTTCTTCGGCAATCAGCTGCGGTGCGGCATCAACCGGCGCGGCAATCACTTCTGGATGGGTGGTTTCCACTTCTACTGCATGAGGTGCTTCAGCTTCTACAACCTGAGGTTCAACCACGGTTGCTGCTTGAGTCTCGACGTTTTCTACCGCTACTACTGGTGCAATTACCTCTTCAGCCACAGCCTGTTCTTCAACAACCTGCTCCGGGCGAGCAACCGGATAACGGATCCAGACTTTACCGGATGCCATTTCAGGTGACGCGCACGCCACGGTCATTGGCATTGGGGACTGCGTCGGGTAACGCTCGTCACGGTAGCGACGACGACGCTGACCACTCACGCGCAGATGACGCGGAGAGCGGCGTGAGCGACGCGGCATACCCGCGTTGTCACGGTTTTCACCGTTTTCATCCTGCTCAACATGCGTTTCCACTACGGCTGGCAGGTCAACTTTCGCAACCTGCGTACCCGTTGCGGTTTCTGCTGCTTCTGCCGCTACCACTACGGTTTCTTCTGCCTGAGCAGCGCCGATGCGCACTTTCTGTGCCAGCTGGCGCTGCTTACGGCGCGGCATTACCTGAGTACGCTCTTCCTGCTCGCCGTCCTGCTGTTCAGCAGGCTCTTCGCGGTTCAGGTTTTTAACTTCCTGCTGCGCCTGGCGCTTCTCGTCGTTACGACGACGGTTGCGTTCGCGGCGTGGCTGCTGCTCGTCGCGCTGTTTGCTCTTCTCAGACTCATCGCCCGCCTGCTGGCGAATTTCACGATCCTCAACATTCTGCTGTTGTTTCTCGCGACGGTTGCGACGGTTGTCTTCGCGTTGCTCACGGCCTTCGTTATTCTCAGAACGGCTATCACGACGCTCGCTGCGGTCACCACGATCGTTACGATCATTGCGGTCGCGGCGGTTGTTCTGACGCTTACGGCGGTCCTGCTGACGTTCAGGTCTGGCGGCTTTTGGTTCTTCTTTCGGCTGCTCTGGCTGCACTTCTTCGCCAGCAAACATCTTCTTCAGCGCGCCGAAGAAGCGGCTCAGCAGACCCGGTTGCGCCGGCTGGGCTTTCGCTGTCGCGACTTCTGGTTTCTGTGCGGCAGGTTTTGCCGCCGGTTTTTCCAGGGCCGCTTCCGGTGGTGCTTCTGGCATGATGAAGGTTGCTAACGCAGGCTGCTCTGGCAGTTTGCGCTCGGCAGGTTCTTCATCGGAAGGCAGCGCCATCTCTTCTTCATGCAGCTTCGGCAGCAGGTAGCTGAGGGTGCTGGTCTCTTCGCCTTTACGGACACGCAGCACGTGATAGTGCGGGGTTTCCATCTGGTCGTTTGGCACGATGATGCAGCGAACGCCGCCCTGACGCGCTTCAATGGCACTTACCGCTGCACGTTTTTCGTTCAGCAGGTAGGAGGCAATCGGCACAGGAACAATCGCGTGAACCTCTTTGGTGTTCTCTTTCAGCGCTTCTTCTTCAATCAGACGCAGGATAGAGAGTGACAGAGATTCGTTATCACGCACGGTACCGGTGCCGGAGCAGCGCGGACAAACGTGATGGCTGGACTCACCGAGTGACGGGCTCAGACGCTGACGGGACATCTCCAGCAGGCCAAAGCGTGAGATATGGCTAATCTGGATACGCGCCCTGTCCTGACGCACCGCTTCGCGCAGACGGTTTTCAACCGCACGCTGGTGGCGAACCGGGGTCATGTCGATGAAGTCGATAACAATCAGACCACCCAGGTCGCGCAGGCGGAGCTGGCGGGCGATTTCATCAGCGGCTTCGAGGTTAGTGTTGAAGGCCGTTTCTTCGATGTCGCCGCCGCGGGTTGCACGCGCGGAGTTGATGTCGATAGCGGTCAGCGCTTCGGTGGTATCAATAACGATAGAACCGCCGGACGGCAGGCGCACTTCACGCTGGAAGGCGGACTCGATCTGGGATTCGATCTGATAGTGGCTGAACAGCGGGATTTCACCGGTGTACAGCTTAATTTTGCTGGTGAAATCCGGACGACCCAGCGCGGCGATGTGCTGGCGAGCCAGCTCAAGCACTTTCGGGTTATCGATCAGAATCTCACCGATGTCCTGACGCAGGTAATCACGGAAGGCACGCACGATAACGTTGCTTTCCTGGTGGATCAGGAACGGAGCAGGGCGGCTTTCTGCGGCTTTCTGGATAGCTTCCCAGTGCTTCAGACGGAAGCTCAGGTCCCACTGCAGCGCTTCGGCAGATTTGCCCACGCCCGCGGTACGCACGATAAGCCCCATGCCATCCGGCAGCTCAAGACTTGCCAGCGCTTCTTTCAGCTCGGTACGGTCATCACCTTCGATACGGCGAGAGATGCCACCCGCGCGCGGGTTGTTTGGCATCAGCACCAGATAGCTCCCCGCCAGGCTGATAAAGGTGGTCAGTGCGGCACCCTTGTTGCCGCGCTCTTCTTTATCAATCTGAACGATAACTTCCTGACCTTCACGCAGAACATCTTTGATGTTTGGGCGGCCATGGGCGTTGTAGTTTGCAGGGAAATATTCGCGGGCGATTTCTTTCAGAGGGAGGAAACCATGACGCTCAGCACCGTAATCGACAAATGCAGCTTCAAGGCTTGGTTCAATGCGGGTGATTTTACCTTTGTAAATGTTCGCTTTTTTCTGTTCGTGTCCAGGACTTTCGATATCCAGATCGTACAGGCGCTGCCCATCCACAAGGGCGACACGCAACTCTTCTTGCTGAGTTGCGTTGATTAACATTCTTTTCATCGTAACTTACTCGTTATTCTTACATTGACGACAAAGCTGCGGGCAAGGTGACGCTTTCCGGGGTATGAACCGATGGCCTCGTGTCTGTTCACGTCGCCAACCTCACGGTTGTCGCTCGCTTAAGAGGCGCAGAGTGTCGGTTGCCTGTGTTTCATACGGAAACACAGCGCAATTATCAGGGGAATTGCCTGGGTAGAACTCTCCAGAAAACAATCCTTATACCGGGAAGTACTGCAACCCGCAGCCCGCTAACTGCCTGAAAGATCAATACGTCTTACGCCATTGCTGCGTGGATGATCGGTCAGACAAAATTGGTCATTCCGTCGACATCCTTACAAAACCCGGATTTAACGCGGAAAACAGCCTCATTATTCCACTGCTCGCCGGGTTATAGCAAGATGACTTTTACCAATTATCACCCGGTTACTCACAGTTTCTTCACCTCAAGGTGGTGATTGGTTTAATAACCACCAAATCGATTGCGTGAAACGGGGCGCAGGCCGGATAAAAGTAAATATAAGCATAGAAAAATGAGTGGCGCTAATGGCTGACGATATTTAGAATCGCCAACCATGAAAACAGAGACTCCAGCCGTAAAAATGGTTGCTATCGCGGATGACTACGCGGGGCAACGCATCGATAACTTCTTGCGCACCCAACTGAAGGGCGTGCCGAAGAGTATGATTTATCGCATCTTGCGTAAGGGCGAGGTGCGGGTGAATAAAAAACGCGTGAAGCCTGAGTATAAGCTTGAAGCCGGTGATGAAGTGCGTATCCCGCCGGTGCGCGTGGCTGAACGTGAAGAAGAGGTGGTTTCGCCGAAGCTGCAAAAAGTGGCCGCGCTGAGTGACGTCATTCTTTATGAAGATGACCACATCCTTGTGCTGAACAAACCGTCAGGGACAGCCGTACACGGCGGCAGCGGCCTGAGCTTTGGCGTGATAGAAGGGCTGCGCGCGCTGCGCCCGGAAGCCCGTTTCCTTGAGCTGGTGCATCGTCTCGACCGGGATACCTCCGGCGTGCTGCTGGTGGCGAAAAAGCGCTCTGCGCTGCGTTCTTTGCATGAGCAACTGCGTGAAAAAGGGATGCAGAAAGATTATCTGGCGCTGGTGCGCGGTCAGTGGCAGTCCCACGTGAAGGTGGTGCAGGCGCCGCTGCTGAAGAACATTCTGCAAAGCGGCGAGCGCATTGTCCGCGTTAATCAGGAAGGGAAACCGTCTGAGACGCGTTTTAAGGTTGAAGAACGCTATGAGTTTGCCACGCTGGTGCGCTGCAGCCCGGTAACGGGACGTACCCACCAAATCCGCGTGCATACGCAGTTTGCAGGCCATCCGATTGCGTTTGATGATCGCTATGGCGATCGGGAATTTGATAAGCAACTGGCCGGTACGGGTCTGTCGCGTCTGTTCCTGCATGCGGCCGCGCTGAAGTTTACCCATCCTAATACCGGTGAAATCATCCGTATTGAAGCGCCGCTGGATGAGCAGTTGAAACGCTGCCTGAAGGTTCTGCGCGGCTAAGGTAAACGTCAAACGGCAACGAATGTTGCCGTTTTTAATGTTTGCACCCTCTCCCTGTGGGAGAGGGCCGGGGTGAGGGCATCAGGCCGCAAAGGTCACACCGTCAACGGATTACACTCTTCTCGCCTTAACATCTGGCACAGCGCAATCAATGGCAGCCCCACCAGCGTGTTCGGGTCTCGCCCATCCAGCTTGTCGAACAGTGCAATTCCCAATCCTTCACTTTTAAAGCTCCCTGCGCAGTTTAGCGGACGTTCCCGGCGCACGTAATCCATAATCTCCTGCTCGCTGAGATGGCGGAAGTGTACGTCGAACGGCTCGCATTCGGTTTGCAGATGACCGGTGGCGGAGTTATAGAGCGCCAGGCCGGTGTAAAAGGTCACGATAGTGCCCCGCGCACGCAGAAGCTGCTGGCAGGCATTCTCCTCCGTATGGGGCTTGCCGGTGATTTCGCCGTCCAGCACGCAAACCTGATCGGAGCCTATAATCAAATGGGCAGGATAACGTGCGGCCAGCGATTGCGCTTTCTCCTTAGCGAGGCGGGTCACCAGATGACGCGGTGCTTCGCCCGGTTGTGGCGTCTCATCAACGTCCGGCGCGGCGCATTCAAACGGGATCCCGAGCTTTTCCAGCAGCATTCGACGGTAGGGAGAAGTGGAAGCAAGGACGAGATTTGGCATATTTTTATCACCAGATATAGCGTATCGATGCCAGCCATTTTAAACTACAGGCCGCAATGTGTGCGAATAATTGGCAAAAGGCAGCTCTGGTTGCCTTTTTCTTTGACTCTATGACGTTACAAAGTTAATATGCGCGCCCTATGCAAAAGGTAAAATTACCCCTGACTCTTGATCCGGTTCGTACGGCTCAGAAACGCCTCGATTACGAAGGTATCTATACTTCCGATCAGGCTGAGCGTATTGCCGAATCCGTAGTCAGTGTGGACAGTGATGTAGAATGCTCCATGTCGTTCGCTATCGACAACCAGCGTCTCGCCGTTTTAACCGGTGATGCAAAGGTAACGGTAACGCTCGAGTGTCAGCGTTGCGGGAAACCGTTTGTACAGCATGTTCACACAACGTATTGTTTCAGTCCGGTTCGTTCTGACGAACAGGCTGAAGCACTCCCGGAAGCGTATGAGCCGATTGAGGTTAACGAATTCGGTGAAATCGATCTTCTGGCTCTGGTTGAAGATGAAATCATCCTCTCCTTGCCAGTGGTTCCGGTGCATGATTCTGAACACTGTGAAGTGTCCGAGGCGGACATGGTCTTTGGGGAACTGCCTGATGAAGCGCAAAAACCAAACCCATTTGCCGTATTAGCCAGCTTAAAGCGTAAGTAATTGAGGAGTAAGGTCCATGGCCGTACAACAGAATAAACCAACCCGTTCCAAACGTGGCATGCGTCGTTCCCATGACGCGCTGACCGCAGTTACCAGCCTGTCTGTAGACAAGACTTCTGGTGAGAAACACCTGCGTCACCACATCACCGCTGACGGTTTCTACCGCGGCCGCAAGGTTATCACTAAGTAATCGCGCGAAAGCGTGATTAGGCTTAGTGAGGATTTCCCCGTGCAAACGGGGAAGTTACCGAACCAGGCTGCGACGATACCTTGACACGTCTAACCCTGGCGTTAGATGTCATGGGGGGAGATTTCGGCCCTTCCGTGACAGTGCCTGCAGCATTGCAGGCACTGAATTCTAATTCGCAACTCACACTTCTTTTAGTCGGCAATCCCGACACAATCACGCCATTACTTGCAAAAGCTGACTTTGAACAACGTTCGCGTCTGCAGATTATCCCTGCGCAGTCAGTTATTGCCAGTGATGCGCGCCCCTCTCAGGCTATTCGCAATAGCCGCGGCAGTTCTATGCGCATCGCGCTGGAACTGGTAAAAGAAGGGCGAGCGCAGGCTTGCGTCAGCGCCGGAAATACCGGTGCGCTGATGGGGCTGTCGAAATTATTGCTCAAGCCGATTGAAGGCATTGAGCGCCCGGCGCTGGTGACGGTATTACCGCATCAGCAGAAGGGGAAGACGGTGGTGCTCGATTTGGGCGCTAACGTGGATTGTGATAGTACCATGCTGGCTCAGTTCGCCGTGATGGGGTCGGTGCTGGCAGAAGACGTGGTCGGGATCAGCAATCCCCGCGTTGCGTTATTGAATATTGGTGAAGAAGAGACCAAAGGCCTGGACAGCATTCGCGAAGCTGCTGAATTGCTCAAACAGGTTCCCTCCATCAACTATATTGGTTATCTCGAAGCCAATGAGTTGCTGACGGGAAAAACGGATGTTCTGGTGTGCGATGGCTTCACCGGAAACGTAACGTTGAAGACCATGGAAGGGGTCGTGCGCATGTTCCTCTCTCTGCTGAAGTCTCAGGGAGAAGGTAAAAAAAGCGCCTGGTGGTTGATTTTATTGAAGCGTTGGTTACAAAAAAGCCTGACGCGGCGATTCAGTCACCTCAACCCCGACCAGTATAATGGCGCCTGTCTGTTAGGATTGCGCGGCATCGTGATTAAGAGTCATGGGGCCGCCAATCAGCGAGCATTTTCTGTCGCCATTGAACAGGCAGTGCAGGCGGTGCAGCGACAAGTCCCTCAGCGGATTGCCGCTCGCCTGGAATCTGTATTAGCTAAAAGTGACTGAGCGTACATGTATACGAAGATTTTAGGTACCGGCAGCTACCTGCCAAAACAAGTGCGTACCAACGCCGATCTTGAAAAAATGGTAGATACGTCTGACGAGTGGATTGTCACGCGCACAGGTATCCGTGAACGTCGTATCGCCGCGCCAGACGAAACCGTGTCCACCATGGGTTACGAAGCCGCACAGCGTGCTATCGAAATGGCGGGCATCGATAAAGAAGAGATTGGTTTGATCGTGGTCGCCACGACGTCTGCCACGCATGCTTTCCCAAGCGCAGCGTGCCAGGTGCAGAACATGCTCGGTATTAAAGGCTGCCCGGCGTTTGACGTTGCCGCCGCGTGCGCAGGCTTCACCTACGCGCTGAGCATTGCCGATCAGTATGTTAAATCTGGCTCTGTCAAATATGCGCTGGTTATCGGTGCTGACGTGCTGGCGCGTACCTGCGATCCAACCGATCGCGGAACGATCATTATTTTCGGTGATGGTGCCGGTGCGGTGCTGCTGGGGCAGACCGAAGAGCCGGGTATCATCTCCACGCATCTGCATGCCGATGGCCGCTACGGCGAGCTGTTAACGCTGCCTAACGCCGATCGCGTTAATCCGGACAGCTCCATTTACCTGACCATGGCGGGTAACGAGGTGTTCAAAGTGGCGGTGACTGAGCTTGCGCACATTGTCGATGAGACGCTGGAAGCGAACAACCTTGAACGCACCGCGCTGGACTGGCTGGTGCCGCATCAGGCAAACCTGCGTATCATCAGCGCCACCGCTAAAAAGCTGGGCATGTCGATGGATAACGTTGTGGTGACGCTGGATCGTCATGGCAACACCTCTGCGGCGTCGGTACCGTGCGCATTTGATGAAGCGGTACGCGATGGACGAATCAAACGGGGCCAGCTGGTCTTGCTTGAAGCCTTCGGTGGCGGGTTCACCTGGGGTTCCGCGCTGGTTCGTTTCTAGGATAAGGAATAAAAAATGACGCAATTTGCTTTTGTGTTCCCGGGCCAGGGTTCTCAAACCGTTGGGATGTTGTCTGAAATGGCAGCAAACTACCCGGTAATTGAAGAGACTTTTCGTGAAGCTTCTGACGCGCTGGGTTATGATCTGTGGGCACTGACCCAACAGGGGCCAGCCGAAGAGCTGAACAAAACCTGGCAGACTCAGCCAGCGCTGCTGACCGCGTCCGTTGCGCTGTGGCGCGTATGGCAGCAGCAGGGTGGTAAAGCGCCAGCGCTGCTCGCGGGTCATAGCCTGGGTGAATACTCTGCGCTGGTGTGTGCCGGTGTGATCGCGTTTGCTGACGCGGTGCGCCTGGTAGAGCTGCGCGGTAAATTCATGCAGGAAGCGGTGCCAGAAGGCACGGGCGGTATGTCTGCCATCATCGGCCTTGATGATGCCGCGATTGCAAAAGCGTGTGAAGACTCCGCCGAAGGTCAGGTGGTTTCTCCGGTTAACTTCAACTCGCCGGGCCAGGTCGTTATTGCCGGTCATAAAGAAGCGGTTGAGCGTGCCGGCGCTGCCTGTAAAGCTGCTGGCGCAAAACGCGCTCTGCCGCTGCCGGTTAGCGTGCCATCGCACTGCGCGCTGATGAAGCCCGCTGCCGAGAAACTGGCGGCTGAGCTGGAAAAAATTACCTTTAACGCACCGACGATTTCCGTTGTGAACAACGTCGATGTGAAATGCGAAACCGCGCCGGAAGCGATCCGTGACGCACTGGTTCGCCAGCTCTACAGCCCAGTACAGTGGACCAAAACCGTTGAGTTTATGGCCTCTCAGGGCGTTGAGCACCTGTATGAAGTCGGTCCTGGTAAAGTCCTCACCGGTCTGACAAAACGTATTGTTGACACCCTGACTGCCTCGGCGATTAACGAGCCGGAAGCGATGTCAGCGGCACTCTCGCAATAAAAGAGGAATACCATGAGTTTTGAAGGAAAAATCGCCCTGGTGACTGGCGCAAGCCGCGGTATCGGGCGCGCAATTGCTGAAACACTGGTTGCGCGCGGCGCGAAAGTGATTGGTACAGCAACCAGCGAGAAGGGCGCTCAGGCTATCAGTGAGTATCTGGGTGCGAACGGTAAAGGTCTGGTACTGAATGTGACCGAACCTGCATCTATCGAATCTGTTCTGGAAAATATTCGCGCAGAGTTTGGCGAAGTGGATATTCTGGTAAATAATGCCGGGATCACTCGCGACAACCTGCTGATGCGAATGAAAGATGATGAGTGGAACGATATTATCGAAACCAACCTGTCATCTGTATTCCGTCTGTCAAAAGCGGTAATGCGCGCTATGATGAAAAAGCGTCATGGTCGTATTATCACTGTTGGTTCTGTGGTTGGTACCATGGGAAATGCTGGTCAGGCTAACTACGCTGCGGCGAAAGCAGGTCTGATCGGTTTCAGTAAGTCGCTGGCGCGTGAAGTCGCGTCCCGCGGTATTACTGTAAACGTTGTTGCTCCGGGTTTTATTGAAACGGACATGACGCGTGCGCTGACCGATGATCAGCGTGCGGGTACACTGGCGGCAGTTCCGGCGGGTCGTCTTGGCGACCCTAAAGAAATCGCCAGTGCGGTTGCATTTTTAGCCTCTGACGAAGCGGGTTACATCACTGGTGAGACCCTCCACGTCAACGGCGGGATGTACATGGTTTAATCACGATCGAAAATATTTGCGTTATTAGGGTGAATGGCCTCAAAATAACGTAAAATCGTGGTAAGACCTGCCGGGATTTAGTTGCAAATTTTTCAACATTTTATACACTACGAAAACCATCGCGAAAGCGAGTTTTGATAGGAAATTTAAGAGTATGAGCACTATCGAAGAACGCGTTAAGAAAATTATCGGCGAACAGCTGGGCGTTAAGCAGGAAGAAGTTGTGAACTCCGCTTCCTTCGTTGAAGACCTGGGCGCAGATTCTCTTGACACCGTTGAGCTGGTAATGGCTCTGGAAGAAGAGTTTGATACTGAGATTCCGGACGAAGAAGCTGAGAAAATCACCACCGTTCAGGCTGCCATTGATTACATCAACGGCCACCAGGCGTAAGTGAACATCTCCAGGCGGTCATTCGACCGCCTGAGTTTTATCTTTTTTAGTCCCACGAATCTCTTTTTTTATCCCTCCCTGGAGGACAAACGTGTCTAAGCGTCGTGTAGTTGTGACCGGACTTGGCATGTTGTCTCCTGTCGGCAATACCGTAGAGTCCACCTGGAAAGCTCTCCTTGCCGGTCAGAGCGGCATCAGCCTAATCGACCATTTCGATACTAGCGCCTATGCAACGAAATTTGCTGGCTTAGTAAAGGATTTTAACTGTGAAGAGATCATCTCGCGCAAAGAACAGCGCAAGATGGATGCCTTCATTCAATATGGAATTGTCGCTGGCGTTCAGGCCATGCAGGATTCTGGCCTTGAAATTACGGAAGAGAACGCAACCCGTATCGGCGCCGCAATCGGCTCCGGGATTGGCGGTCTTGGCCTGATCGAGGAAAACCATACATCTCTGATGAATGGCGGACCGCGTAAGATCAGCCCGTTCTTCGTTCCGTCCACGATTGTTAACATGGTGGCAGGTCATCTGACCATTATGTTCGGTCTGCGTGGGCCAAGCATTTCTATCGCAACCGCATGTACGTCTGGCGTACATAACATCGGCCAGGCCGCGCGCATCATTGCGTACGGCGATGCAGATGCTATGGTTGCGGGCGGTGCTGAAAAAGCCAGTACCCCGCTCGGTGTCGGTGGCTTCGGCGCGGCACGTGCGCTGTCTACCCGTAATGATAATCCTCAGGCGGCGAGCCGTCCGTGGGATAAAGATCGCGATGGCTTCGTGCTGGGCGACGGTGCGGGCATGATCGTACTGGAAGAGTACGAACATGCGAAAAAACGTGGCGCGAAAATTTATGCTGAAGTCGTAGGCTTTGGTATGAGTAGCGATGCGTATCACATGACGTCTCCACCGGAGAACGGCGCGGGTGCTGCGCTGGCGATGGAAAATGCGATTCGCGATGCGGGTATTACCCCAGCACAGATTGGCTACGTTAACGCGCACGGCACTTCTACGCCTGCAGGCGATAAAGCTGAAGCACAGGCGGTTAAGTCTATCTTCGGTGAATCTGCCAGCCGCGTAATGGTGAGCTCCACGAAATCCATGACCGGTCACCTGTTGGGTGCGGCGGGTGCAGTAGAGTCCATCTACTCCATCCTTGCGCTGCGCGATCAGGCTGTACCGCCAACCATCAACCTGGATAACCCGGATGAAGGTTGCGATCTGGACTTCGTGCCTCACGAAGCGCGTCAGGTTAGCGGTATGGAGTACACCCTGTGTAACTCCTTCGGCTTCGGCGGTACTAACGGCTCTCTGATCTTCAAAAAGGTCTGAGTCTGACTGCACGATAGCTATTAAAAAAGGTCCGCTTGTCGGGCCTTTTTTATTAAGCGTAATCCCCTTGTCCGGTTAAAGACATCCTGCCAGACTTAGCCACCACGCATAAGGAGCCACCATGTTTCTCATTAATGGCCTTGAGCAAGAAATGCTGCCGGCAAGCGACAGGGCGACCCAGTTCGGCGATGGCTGTTTCACCACTGCGCGTATTCTCGACGGCGGCGTGTGCCTGCTTGATGCCCATATCCGTCGTTTACAAAAAGCCTGTGAGACGTTATTGATCCCCTTCACGCAGTGGGACATTCTGGAGCGCGAGATGCGTCGGCTGGCGTCAGATAAAACAACCGGCGTCTTAAAAGTTATCCTCAGCCGCGGCAGCGGGGGGCGAGGGTATAGCGGTTCTGCCTGTCAGCATCCCACGCGGATTCTTTCCGTATCAGCGTATCCTGCTCACTATGCGCGCTGGCGTGAAGAGGGGGTGACGCTGACGCTGAGCCCGGTACGTCTGGGGCGAAACCCAATGCTCGCCGGAATAAAACATCTTAACCGCCTTGAACAGGTGCTTATTCGTACTCATCTTGAACAGACGGACGCCGATGAGGCGCTAGTCCTTGACAGCGAAGGGTTCATTACGGAATGCTGTGCGGCTAATTTACTCTGGCGAAAGGGCCGTGGCGTATTCACGCCTTCGCTGGAACAGGCTGGGGTTGACGGCATCATGCGCCAGTTTTGTTTGCAACAGCTGGCACATGCGGGTTTTCGCGTTGTCGAAGTAAACGCAAAGGAAGAAGCGCTGCTGTCCGCCGATGAAGTTGTTATCTGCAATGCGTTGATGCCTGTTGTGCCCGTTCGCGGTTATGACCACAGGTTCTGGTCATCCCGCGAGCTGTTCCAGTTTTTAGCCCCGATATGTGAGCAAACCAGATCGTCATGAAGAAAATGTTGCGCTTTGTCCTTCTCCTTATTGTTGCGCTGGGTATCGCTGGCGGAGCGGGAGTATGGAAAGTTCGCCAGCTGGCGGACAGTAAAATCCTGATTAAAGACGAAACGATTTTTACCCTTAAAGCCGGTACCGGGCGCGTTGCGCTGGGTGAACAGCTTTACGGGGACAAGGTCATTAACCGCCCGCGCGTATTTCAGTGGTTACTGCGCCTTGAGCCTGAACTCTCTCATTTCAAAGCCGGGACGTATCGCTTTACCCCAGACATGACCGTCAGGCAGATGCTCCAGTTGCTGGAAAGCGGTAAAGAGGCCCAGTTCCCGCTGCGCTTTGTTGAAGGAATGCGCTTAAGCGATTACCTCAAGCAGCTGCGCGACGCGCCTTACATCAAGCATACGCTAAAAGACGATCGTTATGAGACGGTCGCCGAGGTGCTGAAATTTGAACATCCTGAGTGGGTGGAAGGCTGGTTCTGGCCCGATACCTGGATGTACACGGCAGGGACGACGGATATTGCTATCCTCAAGCGCGCGCATAAAAAGATGGTTGCGGCCGTCGATGCCGCCTGGGAAGGTCGCGTGGAAGGTCTGCCATATAAAGATCAAAACCAGTTTGTCACAATGGCTTCGATCATTGAGAAAGAGACGGCGGTTGCGGCCGAGCGCGATCGTGTCGCCTCGGTATTTATTAACCGCCTGCGCATCGGCATGCGTCTGCAAACCGACCCCACCGTCATCTACGGTATGGGCGAGAGCTATGCCGGAAAGATCTCCAGAAAAGATCTGGAGACGCCAACGGCGTATAATACCTACGTGATTAGCGGCCTGCCGCCTGGGCCGATTGCGACACCGAGTGAAGCATCGCTCAAGGCCGCCGCGCACCCGGCCAAAACACCGTATCTCTATTTTGTGGCTGACGGAAAAGGCGGGCATACCTTTAATACCAACCTTGCCAGCCACAATCGCTCTGTTCAGGACTATCTGAAGGCACTTAAGGAAAAAAATGCGCAGTAAATACATTGTCATTGAGGGACTCGAAGGGGCGGGTAAAACCACCGCCCGTAACGTGGTGGTGGATACGCTGAAATCGCTTGGCGTCGCTGACATGGTCTTTACTCGCGAGCCGGGCGGTACGCAGCTGGCTGAAAAACTGCGCAGCCTGGTGCTGGATATTAAATCCGTTGGCGACGAGGTTATTACTGACAAAGCCGAAGTGCTGATGTTCTATGCGGCGCGCGTCCAACTGGTGGAGACGGTTATTAAACCTGCTCTGGCCGAAGGCAAGTGGGTGATCGGCGACCGTCACGATCTTTCTACTCAGGCGTATCAGGGCGGCGGACGTGGAATTGACCAGACGATGCTGGCAACGCTGCGCAATGCCGTACTGGGTGATTTCCGTCCCGACCTGACGCTCTATCTGGATGTGACCCCGGAAGTGGGCCTCAGGCGCGCCCGCGCGCGCGGCGAACTGGACCGCATTGAGCAAGAGTCCTTTGACTTCTTCAACCGCACGCGTGCACGTTATCTTGAACTGGCCGCACAGGACAGTTCAATTCGTACCATTGATGCCACGCAATCTCTGGACGACGTCACGCGCAACATTCAACAGACCGTTACGCAGTGGCTACAGGAGCAACAGGCATGAAATGGTACCCATGGTTGCGCCCGCACTTTGAACAGCTGATCGGCAGCTATCAGGCCGGGCGGGGGCATCATGCGTTACTGATTCAGGCATTGCCGGGAATGGGGGATGATGCGCTGATTTACGCCATCACCCGTTTCCTCATGTGCCAGCAGCCGGAAGGGCATAAGAGCTGCGGTAAATGCCGCGGCTGCCAGCTGATGCAGGCGGGCACGCATCCTGACTACTACACGCTTGAGCCTGAGAAGGGCAAAAGCGCGCTCGGCATTGATGCCGTGCGTGAAGTCAGCGAGAAACTGTACGAACATGCGCGTCTGGGCGGGGCAAAAGTGGTCTGGCTCAACGATGCCGCATTGCTTACCGAGGCTGCGGCGAACGCGCTGCTTAAAACCCTGGAAGAGCCGCCGGAAAAGACGTGGTTTTTCCTTTCCTGCCGGGACCCGGGACGATTGCTGGCGACGCTGCGCAGCCGTTGTCGTCTTCATCACCTGGCTGTGCCTCAGGAATCGTGGGCGTTAAGCTGGCTTGAGCGAGAGGTGACAACGTCACAGGACAGTGCGCTGTCTGCGCTGCGTCTGAGCAGCGGTGCGCCCGCTGCGGCGCTGGCGTTACTTCAGCCTGACGTCTGGTCTCAGCGCGAAACGCTCTGCCGGGCCGTCGAATCGTCTCTTAACCGCCAGGACTGGCTCAGCTTACTGCCTGCGCTTAACAGCGACCGGGCCGTTGAACGTCTGCACTGGCTGGCCTCTTTATTGCTTGATGCGCTAAAAATCCAGCAAGGGGCAACGCTGCTGACTAACCCGGACGCGTGGTCGCTGGTGAACATGCTGGCGAACCGCCTGTCAGGCACGTCTCTGCACGCTATCCTGCATGATGTTTGCCAGAGCCGCGAACAGCTTTTAACCGTGACGGGTCTTAATCGTGAGCTTTTACTGACCGACCAGTTACTGCGTATTGAACACTACCTGCAACCAGGCGTTACGCCGCCTGTTTCCCATCTCTGAGAGAGACATTATGTTTTTAGTCGACTCACACTGCCATCTTGATGGCCTGGATTACCAATCCCTGCATAAAAACGTGGATGACGTGCTCGCAAAAGCCGCCGCACGCGATGTGAAATTTTGTCTGGCCGTGGCAACGACGCTGCCGGGTTATCGCTCAATGCGTGAGCTGGTGGGCGTTCGCGATAACGTGGTTTTCTCCTGCGGCGTTCATCCGCTGAACCAGGATGAAAAGTACGAGGTGGAAGAGCTCCGTCGGCTGGCCGCAGAAGAGGGCGTCGTGGCGATGGGGGAAACCGGGCTGGATTATTTTTACACGCCGGAAACGAAAGCGCGCCAGCAGGAGTCCTTCCGCAACCATATCCGCATCGGCCGCGAACTGAACAAACCGGTCATTGTACATACCCGTGATGCGCGCGCCGATACGCTGGCGATCCTTCAGGAAGAAAACGTGACGGATTGCGGCGGCGTACTACACTGTTTCACAGAAGACAGAGAAACGGCGGGTAAACTGCTTGATTTAGGGTTTTATATTTCGTTTTCCGGGATCGTGACGTTCCGTAACGCTGAGCAGCTCCGTGATGCCGCGCGTTATGTCCCGCTCGATCGCATTCTGGTGGAAACAGACTCTCCGTATCTGGCGCCGGTACCGCATCGCGGTAAAGAGAACCAGCCGGCCATGACGCGAGACGTCGCAGAGTACATGGCCGTGCTTAAAGGCGTCAGTATTGAAGAGCTGGCCCGCGTCACGACGGAAAACTTCTCTGCGCTGTTCCATATAGACCCCGCCCGCCTGCAATCTGTCTGATACACCTGTTATTTTTAGGCTCGTAATTAATAAATAAAGCGAGTAAAGTTCACCGCCTCATTTAGGGCGGTGAAGGTGTTTTTAGACACATCCAGACATGATTTTTGTAAATAACTGAAAGTTTTTCGACCGCCTTAAGCTGAAACGTGATAGCCGTCAAACAAACTCAGAGGGAATTATTTTACTCTGTGTAATAAATAAAGGGCGCTTAGATGTCCTGTCCACGGCACGGTACTCCCCCCGGGCCAATGCGTGAAAGCGTAAAAAAAGCACAAATACTCAGGAGCACTCTCAATTATGTTTAAGAATGCATTTGCTAACCTGCAAAAGGTCGGTAAATCGCTGATGCTGCCAGTATCCGTACTGCCTATCGCAGGTATCCTGCTGGGTGTCGGTTCTGCAAACTTCAGCTGGCTGCCAGCCGTAGTTTCCCATGTGATGGCCGAAGCAGGCGGTTCCGTCTTTGCTAACATGCCTCTGATCTTCGCGATCGGTGTGGCGCTGGGCTTCACCAATAACGACGGCGTTTCTGCGCTGGCTGCAGTGGTTGCTTACGGCATCATGGTGAAAACCATGGCTGTGGTTGCGCCGCTGGTTCTGCATTTACCGGCAGAAGAGATTGCCGCGAAACACCTGGCAGATACCGGTGTTCTGGGCGGTATCATCTCCGGTGCGATTGCAGCGTATATGTTTAACCGCTTCTATCGCATCAAGCTGCCTGAGTATCTGGGCTTCTTCGCGGGCAAGCGTTTCGTTCCGATCATCTCTGGTCTGGCAGCGATTTTCACTGGCGTGATCCTGTCCTTCATCTGGCCACCAATCGGTTCCGCTATCCAGACCTTCTCTCAGTGGGCGGCTTACCAGAACCCAGTTGTGGCGTTTGGTATCTACGGCTTCATCGAGCGTTGCCTGGTGCCATTTGGTCTGCACCACATCTGGAACGTTCCATTCCAGATGCAGATTGGTGAATTCACCAACGCAGCAGGTCAGGTGTTCCACGGTGATATCCCACGTTACATGGCAGGCGACCCAACTGCAGGTAAACTGTCTGGTGGCTTCCTGTTCAAAATGTACGGTCTGCCGGCTGCTGCGATTGCAATCTGGCACTCTGCTAAACCAGAGAACCGTGCAAAAGTGGGCGGTATCATGATCTCCGCAGCGCTGACCTCGTTCCTGACCGGTATCACCGAGCCGATCGAGTTCTCCTTCATGTTCGTTGCGCCGATCCTGTACATCATCCACGCTGTACTGGCTGGCCTGGCGTTCCCAATCTGTATCCTGCTGGGTATGCGTGACGGTACGTCCTTCTCTCACGGTCTGATCGACTTTATCGTTCTGTCCGGTAACAGCAGCAAGCTGTGGCTGTTCCCAATCGTGGGCGCGTGCTACGCCGTTGTTTACTACACCATCTTCCGCGTGCTGATCAAAGCACTGGACCTGAAAACTCCGGGTCGTGAAGATGCAACTGAAGACAGCAAAGCAGGCGCGACCAGCGAAATGGCACCGGCACTGGTTGCTGCGTTCGGCGGTAAAGAGAACATCACTAACCTGGACGCGTGCATTACTCGTCTGCGTGTGAGCGTTGCCGACGTCGCGAAAGTAGACCAGCCGGGTCTGAAAAAACTGGGCGCAGCGGGTGTGGTTGTTGCAGGTTCTGGTGTTCAGGCTATCTTCGGTACTAAATCCGATAACCTGAAAACCGAAATGGATGAGTACATCCGCAACAGCTAAGCTGTGACCTGGGGAGACTAAGGCAGCCAAATGGCTGCCTTTTTTATTGCTGTGTTGTGCCAATACTCAGAAATCGTAGCTCGCGCTCACCGAGACGTTCAGCGGTGCGCCATAAACCACGTAAGAGCCGACGTAATCGTAATACTCTTTGTCGAACAGATTATTGACGTTAGCCTGGACGGCAAAATCTTTGGTGACCTGATAGCGGCTGAAGAGGTTAACCAGCCCGTAGCTGCCTTGCTCAGCACGGTCCCGGCCTGCCGGGCCGCCGTCCACATCCGTCCACACTTTGTTCTGCCAGTTTACGCCACCGCCCACCGTCAGCGCTGGCAGCATTGGCAGTTGATAACGGGTAAACAGCTTCATTGTCGTGCGCGGCTGATCGGAACTGACCGCGTTGCCGTTCTTATCTTCCGCGATGTAGCGGGTCGCGCCGAAGGTCAACTGCCAGTTATCGGTCAGGGCGCCGTTTAGCTCGAACTCAATCCCTTTACTGACCACGCCGTCCAGCGATTCATAAATCGACTCACCGCTCGGCATGTAGGTATAGGTGTTGCTCGCGACGTTATCCTGCTCAATGCGGAAAATCGCCAGCGATGTGGTCAGGCGGGTATTGAACCAGTCCGCCTTAACGCCAGCTTCGTAGCTTTTGCCCGTGGTTGGATCGAGATAGCGTCCGCTGGCGTCACGCTTGTCCTGCGGCTGGAAGATAGAGGTATAGCTGACGTAGGTCGACCAGTCTTCGTTGATGTCGTAGACCAGGCCCGCGTAAGGCGTTACGTCATCTTTGGTGCTTTCCAGACGGGTGTCAGGAGAGCCCGCCGGGTTATAGCGAATATTGTAGTTGGTGTAGCGCGCCCCGAGGATCAGGTGAAGCGGGTCGGCCAGCGAGAAGCGGGCGGAGGTATACGCTGAGGACTGGCGAATGTCGTCCTGGCTGTAGAGCTTCCACGGCGTCCACTGCGGGTCAGCAATGTTACCATTCCAGTTTTTGAAATTCCCCACATCAACCATACCGTACAGCGCATCCGGCATTCTGTTGTCATAATGGTTGCGCTGACGGCTAAAGCTGCCGCCGAACATCATTTCGTGCTGACGGCCAAAGAGATCGAAACCGCCGCGCAGGAAGGCGTCAACCGCATCCTGTTTACGTTCTCCACGGTTCCAGCCGCCGTAGCCCACCATGCCCGCCCCGGTCTCTTTATCCGGATAGCCGGACATATACATCAGTTTGGAGTCGAAGTTGGTCTCCGCGTGCATGCCGTTGACATGCGCTTCCCAGCCATTATCGAAACGCTGGGTTAGGTTAGCGAAGATGCGGGTGCTGTCCTTATCCGAATAAGCCCAGTCAGGTGCAACGGTCTGGCTGCGGTTGTAACCGGTTTTACTGCCGTCGCTGTACCAGGTTGGCAGCCCGCCCCATGTCGGGTCGGCGGTATGGCTTTCCTGATATTCGTAGCCCACCGAGAGGGTGGTGCTGTCGGTAACATCCGCATCCACCACGCCGTAGAGAAATTTTTTCCGGTAATGATAGTTATCCACGAAGCTGTCGTTATCCTGATAACCCGTAATCAGGCGTCCCCGTACCTTACCGGACTCTACCAGCGGTGCCTGGAGATCCAGCACGTAGCGCTGCTTGTCCCAGCTGCCGTAGCTGGCAGAGACATTTCCTTTGAATTCATTGCTGTCCGCATGCTTACGCACCATATTGACGTATGCCGCCGGGTTGCCCGTACCAGACATCAGGCCGGTTGCACCGCGTACCACTTCAATACGGTCGTAAATCGCGGTATCGGCGGCGGTATCACCAAAGTTCCACACCTCACTGATGGAGGTTGGCAGGTCGTCATACGCGTAGTTACTGACGAAAAATCCGCGCGAGTAAAATACAGTACGGTCGCTGTCCTGCACCTGCGCCGTTACGCCAGTGGTGTTAGTTAACACCTGACCTACGGACTGCAGGTTCTGATCGGCCATGCGCTGCTGGCTAATCACGCTGACGGACTGCGGGATATCGCGGGGAACCAGCAGCAGCTTTGTGCCGGTGGTGGTGGTTTTTACGCTGTAATCCCGGTCCTGACTTGCGGAAGGATCCTGCGTATTGTCAAAACCTCCATCCACGACGACGGTGTCTTCGGTTGTTGATGCAGCGAACGCGGCGGCTGGCGTCAATGCCATAGCAATGCAGACTGCCAGCAACGAAGGCGTTGCGACAGGCTGACGATGCCCATCCCTGGTGTGATTAATGAAAGACATTATCAAACCCTTATGAACGGTGAAGAGGGGTATGCGTCAGTCCCACAAGTACGGGCTGACGTCGTTTTCTATGTTAAAAATGCGCATGAAAATGCAAATGCGAAATATACGCATTGCTATTAATGCTGTAAACAGATGTGTCGACCGGAACTGAAATAATGTTTCAGCCCGTTAAGACGCGCGAGCGGTCACTCTTCAGTCAGCTGATGAATATTCAGGAAAGAATTCGGGGGAGGAGGTTGAAAGGACAGGAGAAACTCGCTCATACTCTTGAATTGTGTCACACACTCATCCAGAGAGTGTGTTAACAGCGGACGCATCGCGCCAGATTAAACTAAAAAGGAAAAGGTCATGGCTGAAGAAACGATTTTCAGTAAAATTATCCGCCGCGAAATCCCGTCGGATATCGTCTATCAGGATGAACTGGTGACGGCTTTCCGGGACATTTCCCCTCAGGCCCCGACGCACATCCTTATCATTCCCAATATTCTGATTCCGACCGTAAACGACGTAAAAACCGAGCACGAAGTGGCGTTAGGTCGTATGCTGACGGTGGCCGCGAAAATTGCTGAACAGGAAGGTATTGCGGAAGATGGTTACCGTCTGATCATGAACTGTAATCGCCATGGCGGCCAGGAAGTTTATCATATTCACATGCATCTGCTGGGTGGACGTCCGCTGGGACCGATGCTGGCTCACAAAGGTCTTTGACATGTTTAAAGGGCGTATTGCAGCGCTGGTAATGACGTTGGCTATTGCGGGGTGCAGCACGCGCCCGGCGATCCCCGTGAGTGATGAACAGACGCTGGTGATGGAATCCTCCGTGCTGGCTGCGGGCATCACGGCGCAACAGCCCGCGCTGACCATCAGTGAAATTAAATCTTCTGCCTCCTCTACGCTCTTTAACGAAAGAAATGAACCAGTGACGGTCCACTACCGTTTCTTCTGGTATGACGTAAGAGGTCTTGAAATGCACCCGCTGGAAGCGCCGCGCAGCGTCACTCTTCCGGCAAGGTCGTCGGTAACGCTCTATGACAGCGCCAGCTATCTGGGTGCGCATAAGGTGAGACTTTATCTTTATCTCTAAGGGGTGAACCTTGATTAAAACTATGAGCCGTTATGCGCTTGTGACCGCATTCGCGTTGTTCCTCGCAGGGTGTGTGACCCGAACTGAACAGCCTGCGCCTGTGGAAGAGGCTAAACCGGGTACTGAACAGCCGACACCGCCAACGCAGCAGCAGCCAACCGTGCCGTCTGTACCGTCTATTCCGTCACAGCCAGGCCCGATTGAACATCAGGACCAGACGTCACAGCCTACGCCGCGCGTGCGCCATTACGACTGGAACGGCGCGATGCAGCCGATGGTCGGTAAAATGCTTCAGGCACAGGGCGTGACGGCAGGCAGCGTGCTGCTGGTTGATAGCGTGAACAACCGTACCAATGGTTCACTAAACGCGGGTGAAGCGACCGAAACGCTGCGCAATGCGCTGGCAAACAACGGTAAGTTTACGCTGGTCTCTGCTCAGCAGCTCGCGGTAGCCAAACAGCAGCTGGGGCTGTCGCCGCAGGACAGTCTCGGTAGCCGCAGCAAGGCGATTGGCATTGCCCGCAACGTTGGCGCTCAGTATGTGCTGTACTCTAACGCGACCGGCAACGTGAATACCCCAGCCCTGCAGATGCAGCTGATGCTGGTTCAGACAGGCGAAATAATCTGGTCAGGTAAAGGTGCGGTTACGCAACAATGACGCCACGCGTGAAGAGATTCTGACGCGTTATTTTCCGCAGTACCGCCTTCTCGCGCCGCAGGCCCACTCCGGGCTTAGCGGCGCGAGTTGCATTATAGAGCAGGGCGCGCACCGTCTGGTCTTGCGGCAGAATCACGATCCCTTCGCCCCGGCTTTCCAGTTTCGCCGTCAGTTTCGCGCTCTCAGACGCCTTCCGTCGGATCTCGCGCCTGAACCCCGATTTTTCAGACAGGGCTGGATGGCCGTCGAGTATCTGGAGGGGGAGGTGAAAAGCGCGTTGCCGGAGACCCCGGCGCTTGCGGCGATGCTGTATCATCTGCACCGTCAACCGCGGCTGGGGTGGCGGGTCACCCTTCTGCCATTGCTGGAATACTACTGGCAGCAGGCTTCTCCGGGCAGACGAACGCCCGGCTGGCTTGCCCAACTTAAACGGCTGCGTAAAGCGGGCGAGCCGCAACCGATTCGGCTCTCACCACTCCATATGGATGTTCATGCCGGGAATATTGTGCACACGCCAGAGGGTGGCAGGCTTATCGACTGGGAATACGCCGGAGACGGCGATGTGGCGCTGGAGCTGGCCGCCGTCTGGACGGAAAGTGAAGCCGCGCGGCAGAAACTTATCAGAGAGTATGCCAGAGTGGCACATCTTGACGCCGACGCGCTGGAACGCCAGGTGAGACGCTGGCGCCCCTGGGTCATCATGCTGATGGCGGGCTGGTTTGAAATGCGTTTACAGCAGTCCAGAGAAAAACAATTTATTGCGCTGGCAGACGATGCCTGGCGACAGTTACAAACAAAAGGATAAGAGAGGTGAGTGTGGGTCCAGTCATGTTGGATGTTGAAGGGTTTGAGCTGGATGCGGAAGAGCGTGAAATTCTCGCACATCCGCTGGTGGGGGGCCTGATCCTGTTTACCCGCAACTATCACGATCCGGCGCAGCTGCGTGAACTGGTGCGTCAGATCCGCGCCGCGTCGCGCAATCACCTGGTGGTCGCCGTCGATCAGGAAGGCGGACGCGTACAGCGTTTTCGCGACGGTTTTACCCGCCTGCCGGCAGCCCAGTCCTTTGCCGCGCTGCTCGGCACGGAAGAGGGTGGAAAGCTGGCCCAGGAGGCCGGCTGGCTGATGGCCAGCGAAATGATTGCCATGGATATTGATATCAGCTTTGCCCCGGTACTGGATGTGGGCCACATCAGCGCCGCGATTGGCGAGCGCTCATACCATGAAGATCCGCGTATTGCGCTGGCAATGGCGACCCGTTTTATCGACGGCATGCACGAGGCGGGAATGAAAACCACCGGCAAACACTTCCCGGGCCACGGGGCGGTGACGGCGGATTCCCACAAAGAGACTCCGCGCGACCCGCGTCCGGAAGCGGAAATTCGCGCCAAAGATATGTCGGTATTCCGCTCGCTTATCACCGATAACAAGCTGGATGCCATTATGCCTGCGCACGTGATATACAGCGACGTTGACCCGCGTCCTGCCAGCGGCTCTCCGCACTGGCTGAAAACCGTTCTGCGCCAGGAACTGGGTTTCAACGGCGTTATTTTCTCCGACGATTTGTCGATGGAAGGGGCGGCAATTATGGGCAGCTATGCTGAACGCGGTCAGGCGTCGCTGGATGCAGGTTGCGATATGATCCTGGTCTGCAATAATCGTAAAGGTGCCGTTAGCGTGTTGGATAACCTGTCACCGATCAATGCAGAGCGTGTTACGCATTTGTATCATAAAGGTTCATTTAGCCGTCAGGAGCTGATGGATTCGGCGCGCTGGAAGTCGGTCAACGCCCGGCTTGAAGACCTGAATGAGCGCTGGCAGGCACATAAAGCCAGCCTGTAAACCCTCCCGGAAGGCGTAGCGTGGTGAGAAGACAATGATCATCTATTTACACGGTTTTGACTCAAACAGTCCTGGTAATCATGAGAAGGTGCTGCAGCTGCAGTTTATCGATCCCGATGTACGGCTGATCAGCTACAGTACGCGCCACCCGAAGCATGATATGCAGCATTTGCTCAAAGAGGTGGACAAAATGCTGCAGCTCAACGTCGACGATCGGCCGCTGATTTGCGGCGTAGGGCTGGGCGGCTACTGGGCGGAGCGGATTGGCTTCCTGTGCGACATCCGTCAGGTGGTCTTCAACCCTAACCTGTTCCCGAACGAGAACATGGAAGGCAAAATTGACCGCCCGGAAGAGTATGCCGATATTGCGACGAAGTGCGTGAGCAACTTCCGTGAGAAAAACCGCGATCGCTGTCTGGTGATCCTCTCGCGTAATGATGAAGCTCTGAACAGCCACCGGGCTGCAGAGCTGCTGCATCACTACTACGAGATCGTCTGGGACGAAGAGCAGACCCACAAGTTTAAGAATATCTCCCCGCATCTGCAGCGCATCAAGGCCTTCAAAACGTTGGGCTAAACCACTGCCTGCCACCTCAGGAACCCGGTCGCGAACGCGCACCGGGTTTCTTTTTGTCCAGAATTGTCTACTTTTAAGCCATCAAAACTTGATGCATATCAATTTTGGTATGACCAATGCGCCTGACGTGTTATTCTCAAAGCACCTGAATGGTTTCAGTGCTGTAACCTGTTGTTAATTAAGGGTTATTTTTATAACTTTTAATTAACAATTGGTTAATAATTTGAGGGGGTCACGTTGACTACGCCATTGAAAAAGATAGTGATTGTAGGCGGTGGTGCTGGCGGGCTGGAGCTGGCCACACAGTTGGGCAAGAAGCTGGGTCGCGGTAAAAAAGCCAAAATCACGCTGGTGGATCGTAACCACAGCCATCTGTGGAAACCGTTGTTGCACGAAGTGGCGACCGGTTCACTGGATGAGGGCGTGGACGCGCTGAGCTATCTGGCGCACGCGCGCAACCATCATTTCCAGTTCCAGCTGGGATCGGTGGTGGACATCAACCGTGAAAGCAAAACCATCACCCTGGCAGAGCTGCGTGATGAAAAAGGGGAGCTGCTGGTTCCTGAGCGCAAGCTGCCATATGACACGCTGGTAATGGCGCTGGGCAGTACCTCCAACGACTTCAACACACCGGGCGTGAAAGAGCACTGTATCTTCCTTGATAACCCGCACCAGGCGCGTCGTTTCCATCAGGAAATGCTGAATCTCTTCCTGAAGTACACCAGCAATCTGGGTGCGAATGGTAAGGTTAATATCGCCATCGTCGGCGGCGGCGCGACGGGCGTTGAGCTGTCTGCGGAGCTGCACAATGCGGTGAAGCAGCTGCACAGCTACGGTTACAAAGGGTTAACCAACGACGCGCTGAACGTGACGCTGGTTGAAGCGGGCGAACGCATCCTGCCTGCGCTGCCTCCGCGTATTTCCGGTGCGGCGCACAATGAACTCACTAAACTGGGCGTGCGCGTACTGACGCAGACTATGGTGACCAGCGCTGACGAAGGTGGCCTGCACACTAAAGACGGCGAGTACATCAAGGCGGATCTGATGGTCTGGGCGGCAGGTATCAAAGCGCCTGACTTTATGAAAGATATCGGTGGTCTGGAAACGAACCGCATTAACCAGCTGGTCACCGAGCCGACGCTGCAAACCACGCGTGACCCTGAAATCTTCGCTATCGGTGACTGTGCCTCCTGCGCACGTCCTGAAGGTGGCTTTGTGCCGCCGCGCGCGCAGGCTGCTCACCAGATGGCAAGCCTGGTGCTGCACAACATCCTGGCGCAGTACAAAGGCAAGCCAATGAAAGCCTATGTCTACAAAGATCACGGCTCTCTGGTATCGTTGTCAAACTTCTCTACCGTCGGCAGCCTGATGGGCAACCTGATGCGCGGCTCAATGATGGTAGAAGGGCGCATTGCCCGCTTCGTGTATATCTCCCTGTACCGTATGCACCAGATTGCGCTGCACGGCTACTTCAAAACCGGGCTGATGATGCTGGTGGGCAGAATCAACCGCGTGATCCGACCGCGTCTGAAGCTCCACTAATCTTTCACTCCCTCCGGGCCCTCCGGAGGGAGTTTTTAGCATTTCATGCTGCAGATCACAGTTTGATTGCTTAAGAGTTCTCCTAAACACGATATATCTCTCCTCGACGTCCACTTTTTGATCCTTTGTCTGATTGGCGAAGCCGTGCCTCCATTGCAAAATTGTTACCAATAGCAACAAAGGAGGAAGTCCCGTGAATAAATCAATGTTGGCGGGTATAGGGATTGGTGTCGCAGCTGCGTTAGGTGTGGCTGCCGTTGCCAGTCTCAACGTATTAGATCGCGGCCCGCAGTATGCGCAGGTGGTTTCTGCTACTCCAATTAAAGAAACCGTGAAAACCCCTCGTCAGGAGTGCCGTAACGTCTCCGTGACCCATCGTCGTCCGGTCCAGGATGAAAACCGTATTGCCGGCTCTGTTCTGGGTGCGGTAGCAGGTGGTGTGATTGGCCACCAGTTTGGCGGCGGTCGGGGTAAAGATGTCGCGACCGTGGTCGGCGCGCTGGGTGGCGGCTATGCCGGTAACCAGGTGCAGGGTGCGATGCAGGATAACGATACCTACACCACGACTCAGCAGCGCTGCAAAACAGTCTATGACAAGTCGGAAAAAATGCTGGGCTATGACGTGACGTACAAAATTGGCGATCAGCAGGGCAAAATCCGCATGGATAAAGACCCGGGCACCCAAATTCCACTGGATGGAAACGGCCAGCTGGTACTGAATAACAAAGCGTAAAAAAGATGTTCTCTGAACTTAGCTCCTCAAGCGCTCAGGCTGAGGAGCTTTTTTTTTGCGTCAGATTTTCAGCAGTTCAGGCCACAGGCGTAGCGTGGTGTCGCTAATATTCTGTAGTTTTTCCAGCGTCGCCCCTTCACGAGCGCTGATCGACATTCCCTGCAAAATGCAGCTCAGATACTGCGCCAGCATCTGAGGCTGGCAGTGCGCGGGAATTTCACCGCGCTGCTGACGCTGCGCCAGAAATGCGCTGAGCGTCTCCTCCTGCATCGCATGACGCGATTTCACCGTTTTGGCGATCTCTTTTGACGATGCCGCCAGGGTGGCAGAGGTGTTTATCATAAAGCAGCCCGCAGGCGTCTCTTTACTGGTGAAGCAGGTGGCGACGGCAGTGAAGTAGTCCCGTAGCGCCTGTTCCACGCTTTTCTCTTCACAAAAAAGTTGGGCCTCGTGTTTCGCCGCAAAGCGGGAAATGTATCTGTCCAGCACCGCTCTGAACAGCCCCTCTTTATTGGTGAATTCCGCATACAGCGTCGGCGCTTTGGCTCCGGTCGCTTCGACCAGATCGGAAAGCGAGGTCGCTTCATACCCGTATTGCCAGAAGAGCGTCATGGCCTTATCAAGCGCGGCATCCCTGTCAAACACTTTTGGACGGCCACGGCTTTTCTTCGCACAACTCGTGACGTCGGTTGTCATTTGCCGTTGGTCCTCTGTTGGTTTGTTGAATAACCATTATAAAAATAAACGCTACCCATCACCAGCGCTGAATGCTTAAAAATAAATTAATCATATACGTATGAAAAATAACGACTTTAAAATTTAATTAATGTTCGTTATAAAATTATATTGACGCGTGAGCTGGGTCACATTTATGATTTACCTATCGATCGTTAACTAAATAGCTAACGACCTCCAAATTCATCTGCCAAAGGTAAACATCATGAAAAACGTAAAAACCCTCATCGCTGCTGCTGTACTGAGTTCACTCTCTTTCGCAAGCTTTGCTGCTGTACAGGTGCAATCTACCCCAGCCGATCAGCATAAAGTCGGGACGATCTCTGCCTCTGCCGGTACTAACCTGGGTTCACTGGAAGATCAGCTGGCACAAAAAGCGGAAGCAATGGGTGCCAAATCCTATCGCATCACCTCTGTAACCGGTCCTAACACCCTGCACGGCACGGCTGTTATCTACAAATAAGCCGGGCATAAACCCTCATTTATGCCACTGCAATAAAAAACGCCCTGCTAAGCAGGGCGTTTTTCTTTCTGTATTACATCGACTGTTGGGTGACATTCTGGTGCCGGGTAACATCGGTCGGCATGCCTGACCGGGCTTCCATCGCGCGCTCCATCACCAGGCTATCGGTATTCGCATTCGTTTTGAAGCTCACCATAGCGGCATTCAGGTTGATGGGCAGCGTCTGCGGATCGTCGCCAATGTTTTTCGATAACGGCTGGTGAATCTCAACCAGCCGCACGCCACCTGGCTCCTCTGAGACCTTTATCGGCGTGTTGATAATATTTACTTTGGTCCCCGGCGTAACGATGTTAAACAGCGTTTTGATATCGTCATCGCGCAGACGAATACAGCCGGAGCTGACGCGCATCCCGATGCCAAAATCCGCGTTCGTACCGTGCAGCAGGTAAACGCCGCCGTATGCGGCAAGGCGGATCGCGTGGTGACCCATCGGGTTATCCGGGCCTGCCGGCACTACAGCGGGGAGGTCAATGCCCTGTGCTTTATAGCGGGCGCGAATGTTGGCCGTCGGGGTCCAGGTTGGATTCGCACGTTTATCTGAGACGGTGGTAACCATCGTCGGCGTCAGGGTATCGCCGCCCAGCTGACCAATACCGATAGGGTATACTGTCACTTCTTTTTTGCCCGGCGGATAATAATAGAGACGCAACTCTGCAAGGTTAATCACGATCCCCTCACGCGGGGCATCCGGCAGGATAGTCTGTAACGGTATGGTCAGTACGCTGCCCGCGCGCGGGACATACGGATCGACGCCAGGGTTCGACTGCAGCAGAGCCAGAAAACCGACGTTATATTTTTTGGCTATTGCTTCCAGTGAGCCACCATTGTTTTCAACCACATGAAAGCGGTTTTCGCCTACGACCTTGCTGCCGGGCGGCGGCAGGGGCCAGGTGTTTGCCCGCGCAGGAAGCGCAACCGCGACGGTGGCTGCCAGCGCAAACAGGGTTATCCAGCGAGTAAAACGCGAAGAGGTCATCATCACCATAATCCATATAAATGATAAGGTTATTGTTTTATAAGGCGTTAATGATAATTATGGCGAATGGGTGTGTCGGGAAGATCGGGTGAAGTGCAAAGAGTTTGTAAATTGTCCCCCCGTAGCGCTGGGCTAACAGGGGGAAGGGATCCCATAAAATAATGCCTGCACGGACGACCCCCTCTCCCTTGAGGGAGAGGGCTGGGGTGAGGGGGAACATACGGCTCTGGTGGTCATTCCGTTCACTTTATGTTCCTTGCTACTCTGTAACGACATGACCTGTGAACGTGCCAGGGTGGCTCAATCGCCACCACCCTGGCGACCCGGGCTCCCGGCGGTAAATCGCCGCTACGCGGTACCTTCGGCTTATTCCTTCCGGCTTTTCGGGGACGGGCGGAGGTAACATCCCTGTAAAGCCCGCCCTCTCGGCGCATCCCTGCGCCTCGCCCCGGCCTGCAGGAAACGCCTCAGCGATTTACAGCCGGACCAGGGTGTCGCTGTAAGCTATTCATTTTCCGGAAGCAACTTTCATCGCTTCCGGTTAATAAACTACTGGGATTTTCTCAGTTAACAGGGGGAATGGAGGTTATGCGATCGCGTTCTCTTCCAGCTGCCGCATAAAGTTACGCACCCAGTCCATGCGGGTTTTGCGCTCCGTCAGCTCCTGGGTAAATTTCAGACGCGTTGGACCATCCAGACGGAAATGCTGCGGCTGTTTTTGCAGCAGGCCGATCAGCCACATCGGGTTGACGTGGTTCTTCTCGGCAAATTCAATCACGCCGCCTTTTTCATTGCCTTCGAGCTTGCGAATGCCCAGCTTCTGCGCCTGCTGACGCAGGCGAGCGATATCCAGCAGGTTACGCGCCGCATCGGGCAGCAGGCCGAAGCGGTCGATCAGCTCCACCTTAATCTCTTCCAGCTCGCTTTCACTCTTCGCGCTGGCGATGCGTTTATAGAACGACAGGCGGGTATTCACGTCCGGAATGAAATCGTCCGGCAGCAGGGAAGGCATTCGCAGCTCGACCTCAGTCTGCTGGCTGGTGAGATCCTCCAGCGACGGCTCGCGCCCGGCCTTCAGGGCGTCCACCGCGTTCTCCAGCAGTTCCATATAGAGCGAGAAACCGATGGTCTCCATGGAGCCGCTCTGGTCTTCACCCAGCAGCTCACCGGCACCGCGGATCTCAAGATCGTGCGTGGCCAGCGCGAAGCCTGCGCCGAGGTCTTCCAGCGACGCGATGGCTTCCAGGCGCTTTTGCGCGTCGGTGGTCATCGCTTTCGGATGCGGCGTCAGCAGCCATGCGTAGGCCTGGTGATGCGAACGCCCGACGCGGCCGCGCAGCTGGTGGAGCTGAGCCAGACCAAAGTGATCCGCACGTTCGATGATAATGGTGTTCGCGGTCGGAATGTCGATACCGGTTTCAATGATGGTTGTGCACACCAGCACGTTAAAGCGCTGGTGGTGGAAGTCGTTCATTACCCGCTCCAGCTCGCGCTCGCGCATCTGGCCGTGACCGATAGCAATGCGCGCTTCCGGCACCAGCTCTGCCAGCCTGTCGGCGGCTTTCTGGATATTTTCGACGTCGTTATACAGATAATACACCTGGCCGCCGCGCAGCACTTCACGCAGGATCGCCTCGCGCACCACCAGGTTGTCATACTCGCGGACAAAGGTTTTCACCGCCAGACGACGCGCCGGCGGCGTAGCGATAATCGACAGATCGCGCATGCCGCTCATCGCCATGTTCAGCGTACGCGGGATTGGCGTGGCGGTCAGGGTCAGGATGTCGACGTCGGCGCGCATCGCTTTGATGCGCTCTTTATGGCGTACCCCGAAGCGGTGCTCCTCGTCAACGATCAGCAGCCCCAGATCTTTCCACTTCACGTCGCTTTGCAGCAGCTTGTGGGTGCCAATCAGGATATCGATCTTGCCTTCGCTTGCCTGTTCCAGAATCTGCGTCTGCTCTTTGGCGCTGCGAAAACGCGAGAGCATCTCAATGCGCACCGGCCAGTTGGCGAATCGGTCGCGGAAGTTGTCGAAGTGCTGCTGAGCGAGCAGGGTGGTTGGCACCAGCACCGCCACCTGCTTGTTGTTTTCAACCGCAAGGAAGGCGGCGCGCATCGCCACTTCGGTTTTTCCGAAGCCGACGTCGCCGCAGACTAAGCGGTCCATCGCCAGGGGCTGGCACATGTCGCTCAGCACGGCGTTAATGGCCTGGGCCTGATCCGGCGTGGTTTCAAACGGGAAGCTGTCGCAGAACAGCTGGTACTGTTCCTTATCGTGCTTAAAGGCGAAGCCCTCTTTGGCCGCGCGCTGGGCGTAGATATCCAGCAGCTCGGCCGCCACGTCGCGCACTTTTTCCGCAGCCTTCTGGCGCGCGCGCGCCCAGGCATCGCCGCCCAGCTTGTGCAGAGGCGCATTGTCTTCGGCACCGCCCGCGTAGCGGCTGATCAGATGGAGGGAGGAGACCGGGACATACAGTTTGGCGTCGTTAGCGTAGGTCAGCATCAGGTATTCACCTTTGATGCCGCCCGCTTCCAGCGTGGTCATCCCCTGATAGCGCCCAACGCCATGTTCCAGGTGAACAATCGGCTGGCCCGGATGCAGTTCGGCCAGGTTGCGGATCAGCGTGTCCGGGTTGATGGTCCGACGGCTGTCCTGACGACGGCGCGCGACGCGCTCGCCCAGCAGGTCGCTTTCGCAAATCAGCGCCAGGTTGTTGAGCGTGTCAATGAACCCGTGCTCGGCGGCACCAATCATCAGGTAACGACCGTTGCCGGTCGCTTCGCTCAGGCGAAGAATGCGCTTCGGCGCCACCTTAATGCGCCCCAGCAGCTCACCGAGCGCCTCGCGGCGGCCTTCACTCTCGACGGAGAACACCACCGGGCCGGTAAAGGACTCCAGGAACTTGCGCAGATTATCCAGCGGGGATTTCTGCTGCGCCTGAACGGACAGGTCCGGCAGCGTGCGGAAGGCGAGGTTAGTGTTAGCGGCCTTATCGGCAAGCGAATCTGTTTTCAGCTGCATGCGTGGCCAGCGCTTCAGCTCGGCGTTGAGCTCGTCGGTGCGCAGCCACAGCGCTTCTGGCGGGAGCAGCGGACGCATCGGGTCAACGCCACGGTTTTCAAAGCGGGCGCGGGTTTCGCTTTCAAAGCGGCTGGCGCTGGCGTCGATATCACCGGTGTTTACAATCAGCGTATTCGCCGGGAAGTAGCTGAACAGAGCGGGCAGCGGCTCGCTGAAGAACAGCGGCTGCCAGTATTCGATCCCGGCCGGGAGCGTGCCTTTGCTGACCTGCTGATAAATATGCTCCGCATCACGCTTCACGTCGAACCTGTCGCGCCACTGGCTGCGGAACAGCTCAATGGCGGTTTTGTCCGTCGGGAACTCGTGCGCAGGCAGCAGATTGATCGATTCCACCTCTTCAAGCGTACGCTGGGTGTCGGCGTCGAACACGCGCAGGCTGTCGATTTCGTCATCAAAGAAATCCAGACGATACGGCTGGTCGCTTCCCATTGGGTAAAGGTCAAGCAGCGCGCCACGGGTGGCGTATTCCCCGTGCTCCATCACCTGATCGACATGGCGATATCCGGCACCGTCAAGCTGCGCGCGCAGGGCATCGCGCGACAGGCGCTGGCCTTTTTTCATCACCAGCGCGTGGCCGTGAAGATAGCTGTGCGGGCAGACGCGCTGCATCAGGGTATTTACCGGCACAATCAGCACGCCGCGCTGCATGGTCGGAAGCTGATACAGCGTCGACAGGCGCGAGGAGATGATCTCCTGATGCGGAGAGAAACTGTCATACGGCAGCGTTTCCCAGTCGGCCAGGCTGAACACCAGGCTATCGGTGAACTGGCGAATTTCATCGTGCAGGCGCAGGGCGTTTTGCATATCCGGGGCGACAAGGATCACCGGGCCAGGATGACGCTCAGCGATTTCTGCTACCAGCGTGGCGCACGCCGCGCCCGTGAGTTCACCCAGCTGGCGCTGGTCGCCCGCTTTGACAGGCAAGGAATAACGATAGTGTTCAGGCATGGCTATGTCAGAGTCTCTTGTGGATATACCAACAGTATTGGGGCATATCACTGATACGCAATGTCTTTATTATCCTCGATCGTTTTGCATAAGCAAATCGTAACCGCACGGCAGGGCTAAACGCCCCCGAAACGGGGGCGGGGAGGGCATTAACGCGTGGAGGGTGAGAGGGGCAGCGTAGACGGAGGAGAGAAGAAAACGTCACCAAACAGCGCGGTAGATATTTTTCGCACCCCAAGCCCGGCAAGGGTACAGATAAGCAGGCTGGCAAACGGGTAGACCAGCACTAAGGTGAGCTCTGCCCAGACCGGCCACGAGGCGGCGTTCATCTCGCCAATCAGGAACAGGCTAAACGCCTCAATTAAAATACGGTGGGTGGTATAAATCGCGATAGTGTTTGAGCCAATCACGTTCAGCAGGTTATTAGGATGTACGGCATAGCGCTGCTCAAGGCTGTAAAACAGCTTCATGATTAGCACAATCGACAGCAGGGAAAGCAGGAGAGGAACGTTTGCAAACCACAGCACCACGGAGACGGCAGCAAAAGCGCTGGTTGCCAGCCAGATGCGGCGCAGGTTGACGCTTTTCATCCACGCCATCAGCTCTGCGCCATACCATGCCCCAAGGCTGTAGTAGATCATGTTGCGTACCACGCTGTTCATCCCCCACCATGGCAGCGGCAGGAAGTTGATCGCGATACTCGCCAGCGCCAGCAATACGAGTACCGGTAGCTTCCAGCGGCTCAGCAGTTTACACAGCGTGAAGTAGACCACCAGAGCATACAGATACCACAGGCTGGTGCTGGCGGTGACCATCCCCAGCACAAATCCTGAGAACGAGTCGGCGTAGGCCGCGTTCGACGAGGTGGCAAGCTCACGCTCGGGTGCCAGCCAGGCGTTCAGATGGGTCAGTGCCTGCCATTGCAGAATGCCCCACAGTGCCAGCACCCAGACGATGCTCCAGATCCGCTTGTCGAGGCTGGTGCGCCAGTCCACCTCATCAATATAACGACGGATCAGATAGCCGGAGATAAAGAAGAAGACCGGCATACGGAACGGCGCGAGATAGAGGTTAAAATAGACCCAGCATTTCGCCAGGAGCCCAGAGAGCGGGTGTTGCAGCCCGCTCAGATGCGGGTAGAAGGTGATGACCGAATGATAGATAACCACCAGGCAGATACAGAGCCCTTTTATCTGGTTAATCCATAATGCTTTTTGCTTCATTGTTCGCGACTACCTTATTGCCATAAACGAACGAGCAATTGTTGTTAAACGGAACCGGGATGTAACGGGTAACAGTCTGTATCAGGTCGTTTTTCGGAAAAGGTGGAGACTGCGAGGCGAGGATTCAGCCAATAGCACGCTGATTTATCTGAATTTATCGGAAAAATGATTACCAAAGCTTACGGTTTCAGTCATTTACGCTTAACGGATTCGCTTATATACTCGTGGGTCTGCTATCAGCAAACAGACGGACTTCATGTATCAACCTGTCGCACTCTTCATAGGCTTACGTTACATGCGTGGGCGCGCCGCGGACCGCTTCGGTCGCTTTGTCTCCTGGCTTTCGACTATTGGCATTACGCTTGGCGTGATGGCACTGGTGACGGTGCTTTCCGTCATGAATGGCTTCGAGCGCGAGCTGCAAAACAACATCCTGGGGCTGATGCCGCAGGCCGTTCTCTCATCCACCAGCGGTTCCGTTAACCCGCAACAGCTGCCGGAAAGCGCGGCGAAGTTACAGGGTGTCACGCGCGTAGCGCCGTTGACGACCGGCGACGTGGTGCTGCAAAGCGCCCGCAGTGTGGCGGTGGGGGTCATGCTGGGTATCGACCCGGCGCAAAAAGACCCGCTGACGCCGTATCTGGTTAACGTAAAACAAACCGATCTCGAAGCCGGTAAATATAACGTGATCCTCGGCGAACAGCTTGCCGGGCAGCTTGGCGTCAACCGTGGCGATCAGCTGCGCATCATGGTGCCGTCCGCCAGCCAGTTTACGCCGATGGGGCGCCTGCCGAGCCAGCGTCTGTTTAACGTGGTCGGCACCTTTGCCGCCAACAGCGAAGTCGACGGCTATCAGATGCTGGTGAACATTCAGGATGCGTCGCGCCTGATGCGTTACCCGGCGGGGAATATCACCGGCTGGCGCCTGTGGCTCGATCAGCCGCTGAAGGTCGATACCCTCAGCCAGCAAAGCCTGCCTGAAGGCACCAAATGGCAGGACTGGCGCGAGCGTAAAGGTGAGCTTTTCCAGGCCGTGCGCATGGAGAAAAACATGATGGGGCTGCTGCTGAGCCTGATCGTCGCCGTTGCGGCATTTAACATCATCACCTCGCTGGGCCTGATGGTGATGGAGAAGCAGGGCGAGGTCGCTATTCTGCAAACCCAGGGGCTGACGCCGCGTCAGATCATGGCGGTGTTTATGGTGCAGGGAGCCAGCGCGGGGATCATCGGCGCGCTGCTCGGCGCCGTACTGGGAGCACTGCTGGCCAGCCAGCTTAATAACTTAATGCCGATCATCGGTGCGCTGCTTGACGGCGCGGCGCTGCCGGTGGCTATCGAGCCGCTGCAGGTGGTCGGAATTGCGCTGGCCGCGATGGCCATTGCGCTGCTTTCTACGCTTTATCCTTCCTGGCGCGCTGCCGCCACTCAACCCGCTGAGGCTTTACGTTATGAATAAGATCCTGTTGCAATGCGACAACCTGTCCAAACGCTATCAGGAAGGCACTGTGCAGACCGACGTGCTGCACAATGTGAGCTTTAGCGTGGGGGAAGGCGAGATGATGGCGATTGTCGGCAGCTCCGGCTCCGGCAAAAGTACGCTGCTGCATCTGCTGGGCGGGCTGGATACGCCAACCGAAGGCGACGTGATTTTCTCCGGCCAGCCGATGAGCAAAATGTCCTCGGCAGCGAAGGCCGAGCTGCGTAACCGCGAGCTGGGCTTTATCTATCAGTTCCACCACCTGCTGCCGGACTTCACGGCGCTGGAAAACGTGGCGATGCCGCTGCTGATTGGCAAAAAGAAACCGGCAGAAATTAACGCTCGCGCCAGCGACATGTTGAAAGCGGTAGGGCTGGGCCACCGTGGAAATCACCGCCCGTCGGAGCTGTCCGGCGGCGAGCGCCAGCGCGTGGCGATTGCCCGGGCGCTGGTCAACAACCCGCGTCTGGTGCTGGCGGATGAACCCACCGGTAACCTGGACGCGCGCAATGCGGACAGTATCTTCCAGCTTCTGGGCGAGCTGAACGCCTCTCAGGGCACCGCGTTTCTGGTAGTGACCCACGATCTGCAGCTGGCAAAACGCATGGGGCGTCAGCTTGAGATGCGCGATGGCCATCTGAATGCGGAACTGACCCTGATGGGAGCAGAGTAATGGCGTCACCGTTATCGTTACTCATCGGGTTACGTTTTAGCCGCGGCCGCCGTCGCGGCGGCATGGTGTCGCTGATCTCCGTGATCTCCACCATCGGTATTGCGCTGGGTGTGGCGGTGCTGATTGTGGGCTTAAGCGCCATGAACGGCTTTGAGCGCGAACTGAATAACCGCATTCTGGCGGTGGTGCCGCACGGGGAGATCGAGCCGGTTAACCAGCCGTGGATCAACTGGAGCGATGCGCTTGCCAAAGTGGAAAAAGTACCAGGTATTGCGGCAGCCGCGCCCTACATCAACTTTACCGGGCTGGTGGAGAGCGGGGTAAGCCTGCGCGCCATTCAGCTGAAAGGGGTGAATCCGGCGCAGGAAGAACGTCTCAGCGCGCTGCCGAAATATGTCCAGAACGGCGCGTGGGCCAACTTCAAGGCGGGCGAGCAGCAGATCATCATGGGTAAAGGCGTTGCTGATGCCCTGAAGGTGAAGCAGGGCGACTGGGTGTCAATCATGATCCCGAACGCCAGCGCCGATCACAAACTGCAGCAGCCCAAGCGCGTACGCCTGCACGTTACCGGTATTCTTCAGCTGAGCGGTCAGCTTGACCACAGCTTTGCGATGGTACCGCTGGAGGATGCGCGCCAGTATCTCGACATGGGCGACAGCGTGACGGGCATTGCCATTAAGGTTAACGACGTCTTTAACGCCAACAAACTGGTGCGTGATGCAGGCAGTGTGACCAATAACTATGTCTACATCAAAAGCTGGATCGGCACTTACGGCTATATGTACCGTGATATCCAGATGATCCGCGCCATTATGTACCTGGCGATGGTGCTGGTGATCGGCGTCGCGTGCTTCAATATCGTCTCGACGCTGGTGATGGCGGTTAAAGACAAGAGCGGCGACATCGCCGTGCTGCGTACCCTCGGGGCAAAAGACGGTCTTATTCGCGCCATCTTCGTCTGGTACGGTTTGCTGGCGGGGCTGTTTGGCAGCCTGTGCGGCGTGGTGATTGGCGTGGTGGTTTCCCTGCAACTGACGCCAATCATCAACGGGATTGAAAAGCTTATCGGCCACCAGTTCCTGTCGGGGGACATCTATTTTATTGACTTCCTGCCGTCTGAACTGCACTGGCTGGATGTTTTTTATGTGCTGGTTACAGCACTTTTACTGAGTCTGCTGGCAAGCTGGTATCCGGCGCGTCGCGCAAGCCGAATTGATCCGGCGAGGGTATTAAGTGGCCAGTAATTACGTCATGGTGTAGCGGTCCTGAGGCCGCTATGTCAGAAAGAGGAATGCGTTATGTATTATGGATTTGATATTGGCGGCACCAAGATTGCGCTCGGCGTGTTTGATAAAAACCTCAAACTGCAGTGGGAAACCCGCGTTCCCACGCCGCGCGAAAGCTACGATGAATTTTTAACCGCCATTGCTGCGCTGGTGGCGCAGGCGGATGAACGCTTTGGCGTAAAGGGCAGCGTCGGCATTGGTATTCCAGGCATGCCCGAAACCGACGACGGCACGCTGTATGCCGCCAACGTGCCTGCCGCCAGCGGTAAACCGCTCCGCGCCGATCTCTCCGCTCTCCTTGAACGCGACGTGCGTTTAGACAACGATGCCAACTGCTTTGCCCTCTCTGAAGCCTGGGACGATGAATTCCGCCAATATCCGCTGGTGATGGGGCTGATTCTCGGTACCGGCGTCGGCGGGGGGATTGTGATCAACGGCAAGCCGATTACCGGTCGCAGCTACATCACCGGGGAGTTTGGTCATATCCGTCTGTCGGTGGATGCACTGGATGTGGTGGGGCGTGATTTCCCGCTCACCCGCTGCGGCTGCGGCCAGCACGGCTGCATCGAGAACTATCTCTCCGGGCGCGGGTTTGCATGGCTTTATGAACACTTCTATCATCAGAAACTTGAAGCCCCTCAAATCATTAACCTGTGGGAGCAAGGAGATGCGCAGGCGCGTGAGCACGTCGAGCGCTATCTGGATCTGCTGGCGGTGTGTCTGGGGAATATCCTGACCATCGTCGACCCGGATCTGCTGGTGATCGGGGGAGGGCTGTCAAACTTTACTGCGATTACGGAACAGCTGTCCGGGCGTTTGCCCCGACATTTATTGCCGGTCGCCCGCGTGCCGCGCATAGAACGCGCGCGGCACGGGGACGCAGGAGGCATGCGCGGAGCCGCATTCCTTCATCTTACCGATTAGTTTACGAGGTTTTTATGCTGTCGCGTCGCCAGGGTCGACTCAGCCGTTTTCGCAAAAATAAACGCCGCTTGCGTGAGCGCTTGCGCCAGCGGATTTTTTTCAGAGACAGAATGATGCCAGAAGCGATGGATAAACCCAGAGTGGTGGTGCTGACCGGGGCGGGGATCTCCGCTGAGTCAGGAATTCGTACCTTCCGCGCGGCGGACGGATTGTGGGAAGAGCACCGTGTAGAGGACGTGGCGACGCCGGAAGGTTTCGCCCGGGATCCTGACCTGGTGCAGGCGTTTTATAACGCTCGCCGTCGCCAGCTTCAGCAGCCTGAGATTGCGCCGAACGCGGCGCATCTGGCGCTGGCGAAGCTGGAAGAGGCGCTCGGCGATCGTTTTCTACTGGTGACGCAGAATATCGACAACCTGCACGAGCGTGCCGGCAACAAGAACATCATCCACATGCACGGCGAGCTGCTCAAGGTTCGCTGCGCCTGGAGCGGCCAGGTACTGGACTGGAAAGAGGACGTGCTGCCAGAGGACAAGTGCCACTGCTGCCAGTTCCCTGCGCGCCTGCGTCCGCACGTGGTCTGGTTCGGCGAAATGCCGCTGGGGATGGATGAAATCTACAGCGCGCTGGCGATGGCCGACGTATTTATAGCTATTGGCACCTCTGGTCACGTCTACCCGGCGGCCGGGTTCGTCCACGAAGCGCGACTGCACGGCGCGCATACGGTAGAACTGAACCTGGAGCCGAGCCAGGTGGGCAGCGAGTTTGAAGAGAAGCACTATGGCCTGGCAAGCGTGGTCGTGCCGGAGTTTGTCGACAAGCTGCTGAAAGGGCTGTAACAGCGATAGCCTGAAAAAGCACCCAATAAACGGGTGCTTTTTTGTTATACCAACCCTGCAAAAAAACTATTACCACTCGCAACGAGATAAATATAATTCCCGTTAATTAGTGTGGATGCTTTTATTTTGTGCATTCAATCAAAATAGCGCTTAATAATACTCGTTATTGTCGTGTAGAAAGGGGATGCTAATTAATATTAAGTGGTAGAGGAGGATGGGATATGTACGGATTTATCGCCAGACAACCCATTTTTAACCCGGAGATGAAGACGGTTGCCTATGAGCTGCTCTTCAGAGAGGGAATGACAAACCGTTTTCCGAATGTATCGGCGGAATATGCTACATCCCGAATGATATCCGATCAGTTTTTATGCGTGCCCTCCCAGCGGATTGCCGGTGAACATACGTCGTTTATTAACTTCCCCTCCCGGATGGTCATCGACCGTAGCGGAGAAGCGCTGGATAAAGAGAACGTGGTCATTGAAATTCTGGAAGATGCGGAGCCGAGGGCTGAGCTGCTGCAGGCCGTCAGGGAAATGCATGCGCACGGTTATCAGTTCGCGCTGGATGATTTTACCCTCGCGCCGGAATGGGATGCTTTTTTGCCCTATATTTCCATTCTGAAATTCGATGTCAGAAATTACACCTTAGCGCAAATTAAACAGTATCTGGCATCGCGTAAACATCAGACAGAACATATAAATTATCTCGCTGAAAAAATTGAGACTAAAGAGGAATTCATTCAATTCCGGGATGAAGGATTTTCTCTTTTTCAGGGCTATTTTTTCTGCCGCCCGGAGGTCATTAAATATAAACGCCTGTCGCAAAATCAGCTGGCCATTTTCCGTCTGCAAATGGAAATCGGACGCAATAAACCTGATTTTCGCATTATCGAGTCGCTGATAAAAAGCGATCTCACGCTCTCCTGGAAAATCATGCGCTATATGAAGCACACCGCATTTAAACATGTCGGCGCGTGTAATTTCAGCAAGTTAACCCTGAGCGAAGTGCTCAGATACCTCGGGGAAAACCAGCTGAGAAGGTTTGTTGCCGTTGTGGTTCTGGCAAGCGCGGGCAATGACACCGTTAGCGAGCTTTACCCGTTGAGCATGATGCGCGGGAAATTCTGTGAACTGATAGCCGGGAAGATGAACGAACCGCTGCTGGCTGAAAATGCCTTCATGTGCGGTCTGTTTTCGCTGCTCGATACTCTTCTTGAGCTGCCGATGGCGGAGTTGATGAAGCAGATCGCGGTGCCCCAGAGCGTGAGCAACGCGTTGTGCCATCAGGAGGGGCCGTTAGCCGATATGGTTGCCCTCTGTCGTTGCTATGAACAGCAGCAGTGGGAGGAGGCTACCAGGCTGAGTCACACGCTGGGCCTTGTGGAGAACGATGTGGTCGAGGCGATGAGAAGCGCGACAATGTGGGCAGGGGAGAATGCGGTAGGTTAATGTCCCCTCACGCCGTGCAGACGGCGTGAGGAGGAATGCGTCCTTTTATCGGCCCGCTTTTAATTTCTGATAATACTCTTCGTAGAGGCGGCTCGCGTCGCCAACGTCGTTCTGCCATTCACCCTTGCTGATGGTGTTGGCATCCGGGTAGAGCGACTTATCATTAGCCACATCAGGTTTCAGCAGCTTACGGGCGGCCAGGTTTGGCGTCGGGTAGCCAATCGTCTCGGCAACCTGTTTCGCCACGTCCGGGCGCAGCAGGAAGTTAATCAGCTTCAGGGCACCGTCCACGTTTTTCGCATTGGCGGGGATCGCGAGGCTGTCCATCCAGAAGATCCCGCCTTCCTTCGGCCAGACCACCTCCAGAGGCGTACCGGCCTGGCGCGCAACATACGCCGAGCCGTTCCACACCATCCCCAGGTTCACTTCGCCTTCCATATACGGGTTTGCCGGGTTATCAGAGTTGAATGCTGCCACGTTAGGCATCAGCTTTTTCAGCTCGTTGTAAGCCGCGTCGATCTCTTTCGGATCGGTGGTGTTTCCGGAATAGCCCAGCTTGCGCAGCGCGACCTGGAATACTTCACGCGCGTCGTCGGTTAACAGCAGGCTGCCTTTGTATTCCGGTTTCCACAGATCGGCCCAGCTTGTCACCGTTTTAGGATCGATGGCCTCGCTGTTCACGCCAATCGCCGTCGCGCCCCAGATGTACGGAATGGAGTAGTCGTTATTCGGGTCGAAAGGCTTGTTTAGCATCTCGGGATCGAGGTTTGAAAAATTGGTGAGCTTCGTTTTATCGATCTTCTGGATCATGCCCTCTTTGCGCATTTTGTCGACAAAGTAGGTGGAGGGAACGACCAGATCGTACGCGCCGTCTTTGTAGGTTTTGAGCTTGGCATACATGGTTTCATTCGACTCATAGGTCGAATAGATAACCTTGATCCCCGTCTCTTTGGTGAACTGCTCCAGCAGGCCCGGCGGCACGTATTCGGTCCAGTTGTAGAAGTAGAGCGTTTTGCTGTCATCAGCGTGCGCGGCACCCATGCCAAGCACCAGCGCCGCAGCGGCGAGCATTTTTTTCATTTCATTGTCCCCTGAGATTTTGTTTTATCACGAGCAATAACCTGGCTGGCAATCACCAGTACCAGCGAGAACACTAACAGAATGGTCGCCAGCGCGTTCACCTCCGGGGAGACGCCGACTTTCACCATCGAATAGATCTTCAACGGCAGAATTTCGTAACTCGGCCCGGTCACGAAGGAGGAGACTACAACGTCATCCATCGACAGGGTAAAGCTGAGCAGCCATCCGGCGGCGACGGCAGGCATCGCCAGCGGCAGGATGATTTTGCGCAGGATGGTCATCTCGCTGGCACCCAGATCCTTCGCCGCTTCCAGCATGCGCACGTCGAACCCTTTCAGACGGGCATAGACGGTCACCACTACAAACGGCAGGCAGAAGGTGATGTGCGAGAATAGCAGCGACCAGAAGCCCAGCTGAACGCCCAGCAGCATAAACAGCACCAGCAGCGAAATTGCCATTACGATGTCCGGCGACATCATCACCACAAACAGCATGCCGCTGACGAACGGCTTGCCGCGAAAGCGATAGCGGTACAGCGCCACGGCTGTGAGTGAGCCAATCAGCGTCGCGAAGGTGGCGGAGAAGATCGCCATCGTCAGAGAGTGCTGAGCGGCCTGCAGCAGGCTGTCATTGTTCATCAGCAGGCTGTACCAGTTGGTGGTAAACCCCTGCCAGCTGATCCCGAACCGCGAGCTGTTAAACGAGTTCACGATCAAAATAATAATCGGGATATATAAATACGCGTAAATGGCGGTCATAAAACCGCCGCGAAGCAGTCGACCGATCATTCGAGTTCCACCTTCTTGTTGAGCAGGCGAGAAGCGCGCCAGTAGACCAACAGCATCAGACCCATCACCACCGTCAGCGTAATGCTGGTCGCGGAGCCGAACGGCCAGTCGCGGATGTTCAGGAACTGACTCTTGATCACGTTCCCAATCAGCAGGTTTTTCGCCCCGCCCATGAGATCCGATACGTAGAACAGGCCCATCGCCGGGAGCATCACCAGCAGACAGCCCGCAATAATACCGGGCATGGTCAGCGGGATGATTATACGGATAAAGGTCTGCAGCTTGCTGGCCCCCAGATCTTTTGCCGCTTCCAGCAGCGGTTTATCGAGCTTCTCAATGCTGGAATAGAGCGGCATCACCATAAACGGCAGCAGGATATAAACCAGACCTATAATCACCGCGCCTGGGGTAAACATGATGCGTATCGGGGTATCAATCACCCCCAGCCACAGCAGAAACGCGTTGAGGTAGCCTTTGGTGCTGAGGAAGATTTTCAGCCCGTAGATGCGGATTAACGAGTTGGTCCAGAACGGCACAATCAGCAGAAACAGCAGCAGGGGGCGAACCTTTTGCGGCAGGCCCGCGAGGAACCATGCAAAAGGATATCCCAGCACCAGACAGGCCGCGGTGGCGATCAGCGCCATATTCAGCGAGTGCAGCAGCACGTCGAAATAGAGCGGATCGAGCAGGCGCGCGTAGTTGTCCAGCGTAAAGACCAGCGAAACGAAGTTTGTATCGTCGCGGGTCAAAAAGCTGGTGGCGATGATCATCAGGTTGGGTAAAAAGACAAACAACACAAGCCAACCGACGATAGTGGCAATGACCACATTCTGGAACTTACTTGTGTTCTTCATCAGCCAGCACAACCTCCCAGCTTTCTACCCAGTTGATAACCATTTTCTGGTCGAGAGAGTGGTCGAAGTCAGGGTCGTCTTCGTTAAAGAACTCGCTGACCATGACCATTTTGCCGTTCTCCAGTTCGACAACGGATTCGAGGGTCATCCCTTTATAGTTACGTTCGCGAACGTAACCGATCAGGCCTTCGGCGTCGGCCGTGTCGTGGATTTCATCAACGCGGAGATCCTCCGGGCGGAGCAGGACGTTGAGTTTTTGGCCTTTTTCGACCGCAAAGTTCACGGCGATTGTGCAGTCGCGTCCTTCCACGTTCGCGCGTACGCGCTGATCATCCAGACGTTCAATCACCGTGGCGTTGAAGATATTGATCTCACCTATGAAGCTGGCGACGAACAGGTTCTTCGGCTCTTCGTAAATTTCACGCGGCGTGCCGTCCTGCTCAATTTTGCCGTCGCGCATCACCACGATGCGGTCGGACATGGTAAGCGCCTCTTCCTGGTCGTGGGTGACAAACACGAACGTAATACCGAGCTTGCGCTGTAGCGCCTTCAGCTCGTTCTGCATCTGCTTGCGCAGCTTGTAGTCCAGCGCGGAGAGGGATTCATCCAGCAGAAGCAGGCGCGGCTTATTGACCACGGCGCGGGCAATGGCCACGCGCTGCTGCTGGCCGCCGGAGAGCTGATGAGGCTTTCGCTGGGCAAACGTCTCAAGCTGCACCATGCGCAGGGCGTCGGTGACGCGCGGTTCGATCTCATTAGCCGGCGTTTTTTGCATGCGCAGGCCAAACGCCACGTTCTCAAACACGGTCATGTGCGGGAACAGAGCGTAGCTCTGAAAGACGGTATTGACGTGGCGGTCTTCGGCAGGAACCTGGGTTATGTCCTGGTTCTCAAGATGGATGCGGCCATTATCAACGCTTTCCAGCCCGGCGATAAGGCGCAGTACGGTGGTTTTGCCGCAGCCGGAGGGGCCAAGCAACGTAAGAAACTCACCGTCATTGATGGTCAGGTTGAGGTCGGAAATGACATCTTTGCCATCAAAGCTTTTACGAATTCGTTCCAGTTGCACCAGCGGTGAACGAGAACGGGATTGTGTATTCAATTTTTGCGCTGTCCCATATAGACGCCTCAGGCAGCAGACTGAAGCGGGGTTTGTGTGTAACCACCTTGGTGACTCGTAATGAGGGCGGACATTCTACGGCAATCCCCCGCAATCGCCAATCCTTGTCACTGATTCATAAGCTACATTTATTAACGCATAAAGATATAAACGTAAAAAGTTCTCGTTTGCGGGGTAAAAGTGACCTGACGCAATATTTGCGTTTTGATGCTTACTGATAATGTTGTCACAAAAAGTGAGGGTGACTGCATGGATAAATTACTTGAGCGTTTTTTACAGTACGTTTCGCTGGATACCCAATCTAAGCCGGGTGTCCGCCAGGTGCCGAGCACCGAAGGCCAGTGGAAGCTATTAAACCTGCTTAAAGAGCAGCTTGACGCCATGGGGCTGGTTAACGTCACGTTGAGCGAAAAAGGCACTGTGATGGGAACGCTGCCGGCGAATGTCGCGGGTGATATTCCGGCAATTGGCTTTATCTCCCATGTCGACACCTCTCCGGATTTTAGCGGTAAACATGTGAACCCGCAGATAGTCGAAAACTACCGCGGCGGTGATATTGCGCTGGGTATCGGCGACGAAGTGCTGTCACCGGTGATGTTCCCTGTGTTGCATCAGCTGCTTGGCCAGACGCTGATCACCACCGACGGTAAAACGCTGCTGGGGGCGGATGACAAGGCGGGCATCGCGGAAATCATGACGGCGCTGGCGGTGCTGAAAGGCAAAAATATCCCGCACGGGGATATACGTGTCGCCTTCACGCCGGACGAAGAAGTAGGCAAAGGGGCGAAACATTTCGATGTGGAAGCCTTTGACGCGCAGTGGGCCTATACCGTCGACGGCGGCGGTGTGGGCGAGCTGGAGTATGAAAACTTTAATGCGGCGTCGGTGACGATCAAGATTGTGGGGAATAACGTTCACCCCGGCTCTGCAAAAGGTGTGATGGTAAATGCCCTGTCGCTGGCGTCGCGTATTCATGCGGAAGTTCCGGCGGAAGAGAGCCCTGAGCAGACCGAAGGGTATGAGGGTTTTTATCATCTCACCAGCCTTAAAGGCACCGTGGACAGTGCGCAGATGCACTACATCATCCGCGATTTCGACCGCAAAGCCTTTGAAGCCCGCAAGCGTAAGATGATGGAGATCGCCAAAAAGGTCGGTAAAGGATTACACCCGGATTGCTACATTGAGCTGATCATTGAAGACAGCTATTACAATATGCGCGAGAAGGTGATGGCGCATCCGCATATTCTGGATATTGCCCAGCAGGCGATGCGCGACTGCGATATTGAACCGGTCTTAAAACCGATTCGCGGGGGTACCGACGGTTCGCAGCTGTCGTTTATGGGGCTGCCGTGCCCGAACCTGTTTACCGGTGGCTACAACTATCACGGCAAGCACGAGTTCGTGACGCTGGAAGGAATGGAAAAAGCGGTGAAAGTGATTGTGCGGATCGCGGAGTTGACCGCGAAGCGGTAAGAAAAAGCCCGGTGGCGCAGCGCCACCGGGCATTGTCACAACTCAGTCCTCAAAGAACCAATACCCGCTGTTGACCAGCGCGGCCAGCATCGCGAGGAAAGAAGGATCTTCCAGCGCGTCGCCAAAGGTTTCGGCCGTCAGTACCAAATGGCTGGCAATGGCTTCCAGCGCCGGACGGTGCGGTGAGTCCAGCTTCTCGCCGTTGACGAAGACCTCTTCACCAATGCGCAGCACGCGTAATCCGCCCAGACGTACGAGCTTATCGCCCTGCTGGAGCGCGTCGTAGATCTCGTCAGCCTGATAAGGCGGCTCCGGCGGCGCAACGTCCAGCTCATGGCGCGACTGGCTAACAAACTCGCCAAACCACTGTCTGAAATGCTCCGGTTCGTTAATCAGATCCAGCATCATGCCGCGCAGTTTATCGAGTTCCTCTGGCAGAATATCCGCAGGATGTTCGCGCGCAGGGACATCCGGATCGCTGTAGCGATAGCTGCCCAGCTCGCGCTGCAGGACGTAGTCAGCAAAGCCGCTGATCATCTCGCGTCCGCTCGGCGCGCGGAACCCAACCGAATAGTTGAGTGAGTTCTCCAGGGAATAACCTTCGTGCGGGAATCCTGGCGGAATGTAGAGAATATCGCCCGGCTCAAGTTCTTCATCGATGATCCCTTCAAACGGATCTACCTGAAGCAGGTCAGGATGCGGACAGTGCTGTTTCATCGGCACTTTTTCGCCCACGCGCCAGCGGCGGCGACCCGTACCCTGAATGATAAAGACATCATACTGATCCAGATGTGGACCGACGCCGCCACCCGGCACGGAGAAGGAGATCATCAGATCGTCCATGCGCCAGTCGGGCAGGGCACGGAACGGGCGCATTAAGGCGGCAGTCGGTTCGTGCCAGTGGTTAACCGCCTGCACCAGCAGCGACCAGTTACTTTCGCCGAGATGATCGTAGCTTTCGAAAGGACCGTGGCTGACCTGCCATTTCCCGTCCTGGTGGCTGACCAGGCGGCTGTCGACTTCGTTTTCCATGGCCAGACCGGCCAGTTCGTCAGGCGAGATAGGGTCGACAAAGTTGCTGAACCCGCGTTTCAGAACCACCGGGCGCTTTTGCCAGTAACGTTCAATAAACTCGGGCCAGTTAAGTGTTAAGTGATAATCCATATTTTTTTATTCCGCAGGCTCTTACTGACACGGATTATAACGGAAGCTCAGGCCCCCGGCTGCGAGATCCTCGCATTTTTCACATAACGGGTTAACTATCGTCCGATGTGGGCTGCTGACGACCAAAAATCACTTCCATTCTGGCCCCGCCCAGCAAGCTTTCGCTGGTTTCGATTTTTCCGTCGTACTGGTCAACAATCTCGCGAGCGACGGCCAATCCCACACCCTGACCGGGGCGTAGCGTATCCGCACGCTGACCGCGATCGAACACAACATCACGTTTGTTACGTGGGATCCCCGGGCCATCATCTTCAACGATAATGTGTAACTCGTTGTCCGTCTGACGCGCCGAGACTTCCACAAACTCCAGACAGTATTTGCAGGCGTTATCCAGCAGGTTGCCCATCACTTCCATAAAGTCATTTTTTTCCCCGACAAAGCTAATCTCAGGCGAAATATCGAGGCTGATGTTTACCCCTTTACGCTGATACACCTTGTTGAGGGCCGATGTGAGGTTATCCAGCAGCGGTGCCACCGGATGCAGTTCGCGGCTCAGCAAGGCGCTGCCGGAACGCATGCTGGCGCGGTGCAGGTAGTAGCCAATTTGCTGGGAGATTCGGCTGATCTGTTCCAGCATCACCGGCTCGGCATCGTCGACGCTCAGCTTTGAGCTACGCATGGAACGCAGGGTGCTCTGCATCACGGCGAGCGGCGTTTTTAGGCTGTGGGTGAGGTCGGTAAGCGTAGTGCGGTACTTATCATAGCGCTCGCGCTCGCTTTTCAGCAGACGGTTCAGGTTGCGCACCAGGCTGGTGAGCTCGCGGGTGGTTGCCGGATTGAGCTTTTCGCGATGATGTTCCTCCAGCTCGCGTACCTCTCGCGCCAGGGACTCAATGGGCCGCAGGCTCCACCATGCCGCTACCCAAAGCAGCGGGATCACCAGCAGCAGGTTGGCAGCCAGAACATAAACGAACCAACTCCAGACCCTGTAAGAACGTTTTAGCTCAACCGGAATGGTGTCGATTACCACAATGGTCAGCTGCGGCATGTTCATTGTGGCAGGGTAAATATTGATCGCCACGGAGTGCGTCATCTCCGTTTCGGCATCATCAGCGCGAATTTCATTGAGTTTCTGCTGAAGAGAGCGATCTTCACGGATCAGCGTGCTGGTGGTATTGAGATCGGCTTCAATCTCATGAAGGCCGTTGGTTTTGAGCCACTCCGGACGAATACTATTGAATAGCCACGGAATATCGCGCTGCGCCCACAATAACTTTCCCTTCTCGTTATAAATCAGGGCTAAAGTGGGGCTCTGCTGATTCAGGTTTTCCGGCATTTCAACGGTGATTTGGTTGTTTTCCCATTGGGCCAGGGTATAAAAAAGATTACTTTCGCCGCGCAAGAGTCGAAAGGTCGTTTTATCAAAGCTGATGCTGTAGCCCACCAGGGCGACCATGCCGTAGGAGAGAGACAGCACCAGCACCACCGCGGCCGTCGCCAGTAAAAAGCGAACCCGCAGCGAAAGGGGGAGAATGTGACGCAAAATCCGTTTCATTTAGCGTAATTCAAACAAATAGCCCTGACCGCGGACGGTCGTGATCACGTCCTGCGGATACTGCGCCTGAATTTTCTTACGCAAACGGCCCATCAGCACGTCAATGGTGTGACTCTCGCGCAGTTCAGCATCCGGGTAGAGCTGGAGCATTAAGGAGTCTTTGCTCACCACTTTGCCGCTGTTGCGGATCAGCGTTTCCATGATGGTGTATTCGAACGCGGTCAGCTTGATCACTTCATCGTTAATGGAGAGCTCGCGTCGGGAGAGATCGACCTGGAACGGCGGAATAGAGATAACCTGTGAGGCCAGCCCGCTGTTGCGACGTAACAGCGCCTGCATGCGCGCCGCCACTTCTTCAATATGGAACGGTTTGGTGACGTAATCATCCGCACCGGCGCTGAGCACTTCAACTTTGTCCTGCCAGCCTTCGCGGGCGGTGAGAACCAGAACCGGCAGAGAAACATCATGGCTGCGCCAGCGACGAATTAACGACAGGCCATCTTCATCGGGCAAGCCTAAATCGACAATGGCGATATCCGGCAGATGTTCATTGAGATAATAATCGGCTTCTTTTGCATCTTCCGCATCGTCCACCTGATGTCCCATCTCCTGAAGCTGAACTTTCAGGTGGTGGCGTAGCAATGCGTTATCCTCAACAACCAGTACGCGCATCATCTTTTCTCCCAGAATAAATAGTATGAATAGTTTAACGCTGATTATGTTGCTGTGGGGATAAACATTCAGTAAACCGGGGAAAAGCAACCCCCTTTCCGGGCGGAAAGGGGGGAAGGGGTGTTACTTCAGCTCGTCGACCATGGTAATGGCGCGGCCAATGTAGTTCGCCGGGGTCATCGCTTTCAGGCGCGTTTTCTCTTCTTCCGGCAGTGCCAGACCGTCGATAAATTGCTTCATCCCTTCGGCATCAACGCGTTTACCGCGGGTCAGTTCTTTCAGCTTCTCGTACGGCTTTTCGATACCGTAGCGGCGCATCACGGTCTGAATCGGCTCTGCCAGCACTTCCCAGTTGTGATCCAGCTCGTCCAGCAGACGGTCACGGTTCACTTCCAGCTTGCTCACGCCCTTCAGGGTGGACTGATACGCAATTAGCGCGTAGCCAATGCCCACGCCCAGGTTACGCAGCACGGTGGAGTCGGTCAGGTCGCGCTGCCAGCGTGAAACCGGCAATTTGCTCGCCATATGCTGCAGCACGGCATTTGCCAGGCCCAGGTTGCCTTCGGAGTTTTCGAAGTCGATTGGGTTCACTTTGTGCGGCATGGTGGAAGAGCCGATTTCACCGGCGATAGTTTTCTGCTTGAAGTGGTTCAGCGCGATATAGCCCCACACGTCACGATCGAAGTCGATCAGAATGGTGTTGAAGCGGGCGATGCAGTCAAACAGTTCTGCGATGTAGTCGTGCGGCTCAATCTGGGTGGTGTACGGGTTCCACTGAATGCCCAGCGAGGTCACGAACTCTTCGCTGAACTGGTGCCAGTCCACTTCCGGGTAAGCGGCGATGTGGGCGTTATAGTTACCGACCGCGCCGTTGATTTTGCCGAGGATTTCAACCTGCTCCAGCTGACGATACTGACGCTCCATACGGTACGCCACGTTCGCCATCTCTTTCCCCATGGTGGATGGAGTGGCTGGCTGGCCGTGAGTACGGGAAAGCAGCGGAATGTCACGGTATTCCACGGACAGCGCTTTCACCGCGTCGATGATTTTACGCCAGTACGGCAGCACCACCTCTTTACGCGCGGTAGAGAGCATCAGCGCATGTGAGAGGTTATTGATATCTTCGGAAGTACAGGCGAAGTGAATGAACTCGGATACCGCATGCAGGGCCGGGACGCTTTCCACTTTCTCTTTCAGGAAGTACTCAACCGCTTTCACGTCGTGGTTGGTGGTGCGTTCAATGGTCTTAATGCGCGCGGCATCTTCTTCGCTAAACTCAGCAACGATTTTATCAAGGTAATCGTTTGCCTTTTCGTCAAAAGCAGGAACTTCCTTGATTGCTGCCTGGGCGGCCAGCTTTTGCAGCCAGCGTACTTCAACCTGAACACGGAACTTCAGCAAACCATATTCGCTGAAGATCCCGCGCAGCGCGCTGACTTTATCGCCGTAGCGTCCATCGACAGGGGATACGGCGGTCAGTGAGGATAATTCCATAATTCGCAACTCCGGGAGGTTAACAATGAGCAAGAATTTGTTTTGCCTGAGTGGTCAGGCGATTACGAGAAAACATTAACTGCAGGCGACCGCCGCCGACCTGATGCCACAGCACGGCGGCGCGGATCCCTGCCAGCAGGGAAGCACGAACCTTTGCCTGCACCTGCGGGCTTTGCAGTACGGCAGGGGAACCGGTGACCTGAATACGCGGGCCCAGCGGGCTGATGACGTCAACGTAAATACCCGCCATGGCGCTCAGCAGCGTTTCGGACTGCAGGTCAAAATGGTCGAGCTGGCGCTGAAGCCCGGCAATGCGATCCCCCAGCGTATTGAGCGCGCCTTTTGCGGCACTCAGCTTACGTTCAAGCACCATCAGGCTCAGCGTGTAGCGGGTCAGCTCCGCGTTTAACCCCTGGCGGCTGCTGGCGTTAAGCACCCCAAGCAGGGTTTCAAGACCGAGACGAAGATTGGTTTCACTGCCGCCGAACACCCCCAGCGTGGAGCCGGGGTTGAGATCGATAACGCTGTTCAGCGAAACGTGCAGGGCGTCAGCGTCGCAATGACCCTGATGCGCCAGCTGTTGCACCAGACGGGCAGACTGGCAAATTCCTGCCAGCGCCAGGGTGATGTCATAGTAATTCTTCGCCACACGGTCTCCTTTATGTGTGCAATCGGTTAAACAGCGGGCAGCGGCAGGCGCTGTTCAATGATCCCGCCGCCCAGGCAGATTTCGCCGCTGTAGAAGACGGCAGACTGGCCCGGAGTGACGGCGGCAACCGGCTCGTCGAAACGGACGTCAATGCGATCGTCATTGAGCGCAGTAATGGTGCAAGGAATATCGGTCTGACGGTAGCGCGTTTTCACCGTGCAACGCAGCGTACCTTTCAGCGGCTCACGGTCGACCCAGTGCAGCTGTTGCGCGATAAGTCCAACGGACATCAGACGCGGATGATCGTGCCCCTGAGCGACAACCAGAATATTGTTTTCGACATCTTTGTCGACCACGTACCACGGATCTTCGCTGCCTTCTTTGGTTCCGCCGATACCCAGGCCTTTACGCTGGCCTAAGGTGTGGTACATCAGCCCCTGATGCTGACCAATTTCATCGCCATCGACGGTGACAATTTTACCCGGCTGCGCGGGCAGGTAGCGGCCCAGGAAGTCGCGGAATTTGCGCTCGCCAATGAAGCAGATGCCGGTGGAATCTTTTTTCTTTGCGGTGATCAGGTCCAGCTCTTCGGCAATTTTACGCACCTGCGGCTTTTCCAGCTCGCCGACCGGGAACAGGCTTTGCGCAATCTGTTCGTGGCTCAGCGTATAAAGGAAGTAGCTCTGATCTTTGTTGCCGTCCAGACCGCGCAGCAGCTGGCTTTTGCCATTCACGTCCGCACGGCGCACGTAGTGACCGGTCGCAATGTAGTCAGCGCCCAGATCTTCCGCGGCGAATTCCAGGAAGGCTTTAAATTTGATCTCTTTGTTGCACAGAATATCCGGGTTCGGCGTGCGGCCCGCTTTGTACTCTTCCAGGAACAGTTCAAAGACGTTGTCCCAGTATTCTGCGGCAAAGTTAACGGTGTGCAGTTCAATGCCGAGCTTGTCGCATACGGCCTGCGCGTCGGCGAGATCCGCTGCGGCAGTGCAATATTCCTCGCCATCGTCTTCCTCCCAGTTCTTCATGAACAGGCCCTCCACCTTATAGCCCTGTTGCTGCAACAGGTAGGCGGAAACGGAGGAATCGACACCGCCGGACATGCCGACGATCACTTTTTTCTGGCTGTTATCTGACATGGAATACTCACGACATTGAACTTCAAGGCGGCGTATTCTATCACGCCCCCCCACCGTTGACACCCTCTGTAAACGGCCAGTTAAATTCTCCGATGACATCCAGCGGCAGGCGTGCGCCTGACTGCCAGCAGCGAATGCTTTCGGCAACCAGCGGCGAGCGCAGGTTTGGCGCGCTCAGGATCTCTTCGGCGGTCACCCAGAGGCAGCGATCGATATCGTCATCGTGCGGTTCAGTGGCGCACGTTTCGCTAAGCTCAACGGCGAATAAAAAGCGCAGGAATGGGGTGCTGTCAGGGGCAATCCACTGGTGCATACGGATGAAGGACCGGGGCTCAGCACGAATGCCGGTCTCTTCCCACAGCTCGCGTTTTGCTGCCTGCAGCAAGGTCTCATTGGCTTCAAGATGCCCGGCAGGCTGATTCCACAGCGCCTTGCCGTTGATGCTCTCTTCGACAACAAGGAATTTACCCTGCGCGTGAACCACGCAGGCGACGGTGACATGGGGTTTAAACATCGTTTCTCCTTAAGGGGCAACGTCGCGCCATTCGCCGTTTGCCAGCGTTTCCAGCGTGTAGTTGCCCATGGCGTAGCGAATCAGACGCAGAGTAGGGAAGCCGACGTGCGCCGTCATGCGGCGAACCTGGCGGTTGCGGCCTTCATACAGGGTGATTTTGAGCCAGCTTGTCGGAATGGATTTGCGCTCGCGAATGGGCGGGTTACGCGGCCACAGCCACTCGGGCTCATTCACGCGTTCAATACCGGCGGGCAGGGTGGGGCCATCGTTCAGCGTCACGCCGCTGCGCAGCTTCGCCAGCGTCTCTTCATCCGGCTCGCCTTCGACCTGCACGAAGTAAATTTTGCCGGTGCGTTTGCCCGGCTGCGTCAGCTTCGCCTGCAGGGCTCCGTCGTTGGTTAAGACCAGAAGGCCTTCGCTGTCGCGGTCCAGACGCCCGGCTGCGTAGACTCCCTGAACAGGAATGTAGTCCTTCAGCGTGCTGCGTCCGGCCTCATCGGTGAACTGCGGCAAAACATCGTAGGGTTTATTGAACAAAATAACCCGCTTAGGCTGGGTTTGCTGGGGTCTTCTGGTGGCTTGTCGCGAGCTGAATCGCTCAACCCGGTGTTTTGTAAAAGAAGTTTTCTTCATGGTATTTTCAGGCGTTATCAATTGCCGCATTATAGCCTAATAACGAAGACCTTTCATGGCGCAGGACAATCAGGTACTATCGAAGGGCTCATTACAATTTATTAACATAAGATCAGTAACAACCAGAAGCGCTCGAAGGAGAGGTTAATGGAAAGCAAAGTAGTTGTTCCGGCGGAAGGTAAAAAGATCACCCTGCAAAACGGCAAGATTAACGTTCCTCACAATCCGATTATCCCGTTCATCGAAGGTGACGGCATCGGTGTAGACGTTACCCCGGCAATGCTGAAAGTGGTTGATGCCGCTGTTGAGAAAGCCTACAAAGGCGAGCGTAAAATTTCCTGGATGGAAATTTACACCGGTGAGAAATCTACTCAAGTTTATGGCCAGGACGTCTGGCTGCCAGCAGAAACGCTGGACCTGATCCGCGACTACCGCGTTGCTATTAAAGGCCCACTGACGACGCCAGTTGGCGGCGGTATCCGTTCCCTGAACGTGGCACTGCGTCAGGAGCTGGACCTGTACGTGTGTCTGCGTCCGGTTCGTTACTATCAGGGCACCCCAAGCCCGGTTAAGCACCCTGAACTGACCGACATGGTTATTTTCCGCGAAAACTCAGAAGACATCTACGCGGGTATCGAATGGAAAGCGGACTCTGCTGACGCAGAAAAAGTGATTAAATTCCTGCGTGAAGAGATGGGCGTGAAGAAAATTCGCTTCCCTGAGCATTGTGGTATTGGCATCAAGCCGTGCTCTGAAGAAGGGACCAAGCGCCTGGTGCGTGCGGCCATCGAATACGCTATCACTAACGACCGTGACTCTGTGACCCTGGTTCACAAGGGCAACATCATGAAGTTCACCGAAGGCGCGTTCAAAGACTGGGGTTACCAGCTGGCGACCGAAGAGTTCGGCGGTGAGCTGATCGACGGCGGCCCATGGCAGAAGATCAAGAACCCGAACACCGGCAAAGAGATCATCATTAAAGATGTGATCGCCGATGCATTCCTGCAGCAGATCCTGCTGCGCCCTGCTGAATATGACGTGATCGCCTGTATGAACCTGAACGGTGACTACATCTCTGACGCCCTGGCAGCACAGGTTGGCGGTATCGGTATCGCCCCTGGCGCGAACATCGGTGACGAGTGCGCGCTGTTCGAAGCGACCCACGGTACTGCGCCTAAATACGCAGGCCAGGACAAAGTGAACCCGGGCTCTATCATCCTGTCCGCAGAGATGATGCTGCGTCATATGGAATGGTTCGAAGCCGCAGACCTGATCGTCAAAGGTATGGAAGGCGCGATCAACGCGAAAACCGTAACTTACGATTTCGAACGTCTGATGGAAGGCGCTAAACTGCTGAAATGTTCAGAGTTTGGCGACGCGATTATCGCGAACATGTAATCCAGACTCTGGGTTAATCAGTAACGGGGGCCAGATGGTTCCCGTTTTTTTTGCCTCTGCCTGCGGGAGACAGCACGATGTTAGCCACTGTCCTTATCGTTGTCGTTGCGTTAATTCATCTCTATATTCTTGTGCTGGAAATGTTCCTGTGGAACACCAGAACGGGGCATAAGGCGTTTAATCTCAGCCCTGAGTTTGCGCGCGAAACTCGCGTGCTGGCCGCGAATCAGGGGCTGTACAACGGGTTCCTGGCGGCGGGCCTGCTCTGGAGCCTCTGGCTTGGTGAACAAGGGATCCACGTCGCCATCTTCTTCCTCGTCTGCGTGCTGGTTGCCGGACTCTTTGGCGCAGCGACTGCCAGCAGAAAAATTTTATACGTGCAGGCCATCCCGGCCCTCGCTGCTCTTCTTGCGCTGCTTATCTGAAGCAGTGCTATGGTCGGCGTGTGTCGTCCGATATACTTATGGCTTAACCCTTACAGGTCAGATAAGAGACTGTTATGAACAACGATATCCCACTGAAATATTATGACATCGTCGATGAGTACGTGACGGAAACCGAGCAGTCCGTGAGCGAGTCAGAACACGACGCGCTGGCGCATTATTTCCAGCTGCTGCTTACGCGTTTATCGAATAATGAAGAGATTGGTGAGGACGCCCAGCAAGAGATGGCGCGTGAAGCCGGGGTTCTTGCCGAACGTATTGATGATATTGCGAATTTCCTTAATCAGTGGGGAAACGAGTAGCCTGCCGCAAAAAGATGATGCTATGCGATACTGCTTAGCATCACGCTACCTGACATCCCGCTCTACCGCGCTACGCCAACAAGCAGCTTCGCCAGCCCGCTGCGGGTGACGGATTTTGAGAAATACCAACCCTGAACAAAAGCGTCGGGATATCTCTCAGCAATAAAGCGATACTGTATTTCACTTTCAACCCCTTCGAAAACAAGGGTTTTATTCAGCTTAGCCAGAGCGTCGCTAAAAATGACGAATATATTCTGTTTATAATGCTCGCTGATGCCATCGACCAGCGACTTGTCGATTTTGATTTCATCATATTCAAGAAGCGACAGTCTGGCCAGGTTCGAGTTTTGCACGCCGAAGTCATCAATGGATATTTTCACACCTAGCGATTTTAATTCCCGGCAGAACTCCTCCAGGATATTCGCCGCGGATACCGCCTTTTCAGAAAGCTCAACTTTTATCAGCGAAAGGGGAATGTGATTGGCCAAACAGCCATTGCGTAAAATGCGAATAAACTGTCCGTCTTCAATTTCCGTACGGCCAACGTTAAGTGAAACAACCAACTGATGCTTAATGGCCAGTGGGGCAATGTCTGAAAGCGATTTTTCAAGGATGTTACTATAATATTTTTTATACAGGCCGATCTTCTTAATCAATGGAATAAACAGCTCCGGTGAGACGTCACCGTGCTTTGGATCGCGCCATCTCGACAGAACTTCCACCCCAACGATTTTTTTATCCTGAACCCGGACAATGGGCTGGTAGTGAACGGCAATGGTGTTGGTAATAACGGCTTTGACCAGCGTCCTCTCCAGTGAGAACCGATCCTCATTGATGCGAAAGAAAAATAGCGTTATCGCAATCCAGATGAAATATAAAATGACCGCGAGAATGATAAGCACAGCTGGAGATAACGCGGCCAGTCCTGCGTTGTGATGCTTCACTATAACGCACAAATCCCAGACGCCGCTGCACTGTGTGTAGGTAAGGGTAAACAACGAGGCAGGTAACCAGCTCTGCTGTTTTAACTCAGGCGTAGCCGAAAAAAAAGTTCGTCCAAAGTCTTTGGTAGTAGTGCTGAGTGAATAGCTTGCCGTAATCGGGGTGAATTTATCGTAAGCATAGCGGGAAGTGAAGATAATAAGATTATTATAGATGGCCGCGTTGCCAGTAAAAAAATCTTTTCTGGAAAATTGCGCCAGCAGGAATCCTCTGGGCGTTTTATGGAGTTCCGCTGGAAGGGGGACTGGGGTCGCGAGTTTTCCCCAAAAAGCAGTGCAGGCTATTTTTCCATTTTCAATAAAACCGATATCTGCAAAATAGAGGCTTTCAAGTTTAATCAGCCGGTAACGATCGAGACTGGCTCTGTCGCATCCCTGGGTGGTCATGCTTTTAAGAGACTGCGCCACGTTTTGGGACAAACTTTCGGAATAATGTAAAAGGGTATGTGAAATCTCTCGTTGTTTGATTTTTTGCTGACTCACGATGGCAGCATTGATCGCATAAAGAGACAGGAGGACCAGAAGCGTTGAAACGATAGCAACGGCAATGATTTTTTTCATTTTCCAGATACCCTGTCCGCTCCCTGATTCCACAAATCTTAACACAGGCAGGGCAAGCTACAAGCCTGATAATAACGGCAGCCGTTACGCTTAAGTGCAATTCATTTTCCTCTTAACCTGAGCTTTGTTACAGTGACGAGAGTTGTCAGCCAGGGATATCAGGCGTGATAAGGTGGAAAAGCTCGTGCATGTGAAAAATACTTTTTACACAACAACCATTACCGTCATCATTGTCTCATTGATTATTTCGCTGTCGCTTGCCGTCCAGATTGCCACGTCCCGACAGCAGTCAATCCAGCAAATTAATACCAGCGTTGCTAACCTCAGCCATACCCTGGATGTCTACACTGAGGGGATCATGCGCCAGAGCGAAATGCTTATTGCTACCGTTTCCGACATAATCGAAATTTATGGCATGACCCCGCAGCAGGCGCCCAATATTCAGCGGATGATAAGCAATCAGGATAATCTTCTTTCCCAGATTAATAATGTGGTTGTTTACGATGCGCATGGAGATATCTTCACCGCATTGCATGAAACGTTTGCGGGTCCGCGAAAAGGTTCCGACAGGTCTTTTTTTGTTTATCATCAGGAAAATAAAAGCCAGCAGATTTTTATTGGTGAGCCCGTTGTCAGCAGAACCAACGGTAAATGGGTCATAACCATTAGCCGGCGCCTTGAAACGCCGACCGGCGCATTTAACGGTGTCGTGGTGGTGACGCTGGGTATCGAGAATTTTCTGGCGCTCTACGGACAAATTAATATCGGTCACTCAGGCGTGATTGGCTTAACGACACAGTCAGGCGTGCTGCTGGTTCGCCATCCCTTTAAAAATACCTATATCGGCACGATTTTTTCTGATTCACCTCTCTTCAGGAAATACCTAAAGGTACAAAATACGGGGATAGCCAGCTCCGTCTCCCGGTTCGATAAAATCGAGCGCATTTACGCCTATGAGAAAAACAGACGCTACGGACTGGTCACCACGGTTGCCGTCAGCATTGATGAAGCTCTTTCACCCTGGCGCAAGCAGGCGATTCAGCTCGCCGTACTCATTTTCGTTTTTACCGCAATACTCATTGTGGCGTCGTACTTCCTCTATTCCGACCTCTCCAGAAAAACGCGGGATAATAACGCGCTGAAGATTATTGCGTCTGAGGATGCGCTGACCGGGCTTTATAACCGTCGCACCTTTGATGAAAAAATCCTCTCGGACATCGCGCGTTGCGCCGCAGATGACGCGCCGATATCAATGCTGATTGTGGATGTGGATTACTTCAAAAAATACAACGATAACTACGGTCATCCTGAAGGGGACCGGTGTCTCGCGGTACTGGGTAATACGCTCAGGGAGAGCATCACCCGCGACAATCAGCTTGTGGCGCGATATGGCGGGGAAGAGTTTGCGCTGATATTGCCGGAAACGGATATCCAGGAGGCGCTCCGCCTTGCGCAGACGATTATTCGCACTGTTTTTTCCCGGCAAATTGAACACGCTTTTAGCCCCTTCGGGCGCGTTACGGTAAGCATCGGGGTTTCAACCGCGCGTGCTGTCGACATTGCAGGGAGTCAGCAGGATATCATTATTGCCGCCGACCAGGCGCTCTACCAGGCCAAACGCGCCGGGCGTAATCGTTACGCTTTTGTAGGGGTATGAGCAAAAAAAAGCCCACTCAAAAGTGGGCAAGAAATACTGGAAGCAATGTGAGCAATGTCGTACTGAATACCTGAGTGTTTTACTCAACTATTCAGTGTTGAGAAAGATAATCTTTCTCAACAAAAGATGCAACCCCACATTTCATGTGGAAGGCTTTTGATGAAGAAATGCGCAGACTCTCTCTGTGAGGGGAATCACAAATTTCCTTTCTCAGATCCTGTGCTATCCTTTTTTGTGTCGTTGATTTAATGACAAAAACCATACAGAGAGGAAAGTTATGGGAATTTTATCCTGGATTATCTTTGGGCTTATTGCGGGTATTCTGGCGAAGTGGATCATGCCGGGCAAAGATGGCGGTGGGTTTATCGTCACCATAATACTGGGTATTGTCGGCGCGGTAGTCGGCGGCTGGATCAGTACGCTGTTCGGTTTTGGTAAGGTCGATGGCTTTAACTTCGGCAGTTTCGCGGTCGCGGTGATCGGCGCGCTGGTTGTGCTGTTTATCTACAGAAAGATCAAAAGCTAAAACCTGAAGCGTTAAAAAAGGCTGCCAGATGGCGGCCTTTTTACGTAGTGGGGGTTACCACCAGCCAGGCTGCGTGCCGGCAAACGCCACGACGGCAACGATCAACATCACGAGCGTCGTTTTTCTCATTTATGCTCCCGGTGCAGCGTAACCACCGACAAAAAACCACGCCAGAAAAGCCACCGCCGTTATAAAAATAACCACCGGGAAGAGGATCCCTATTCTCATATCATCACCTGTTTCGGTTTCTGTAACGCCGTAGAGTGTACGGGGTTAATCCAAAGTGAGAAAGCGTGTTTTGCTTTTTCCTTTTTTCTCCTGATACATCGCGACGTCCGCGGCGCGTAACGCGCTGTCTGGATCCGTTACGCCAGGGTCCACTTCGATCACGCCGAGGCTGGCACCAGGATAGATGATGTTGACGCTACCCAGCCAGTATTCCCCCGCAATACGGGCGCTGAGACGCGTTCTGAGCAGATTTATTTGCTCCTCATGGTTGGTATTACTCAGCGAGGCCACCAGAAACTCATCGCCGCCCAGCCGGCCGATGATATCGTCCTGCTGTTTTTCGGCGGTCAAACGCTTGCCCACTTCAATCAGGAACCGATCGCCTGCTTCATGCCCGTATCGATCGTTAATCAGTTTAAAATCATCCAGGTCGATAAACGCGATGATGGCGTTACGTTTCAGGTGTCGCGCCAGTGAAAACAGGGTGGTCAGATCTTCAAAAATGGCGCGACGGTTGGGTAACCCTGTAAGAGCATCCGTGTAGGAGTGCGCGATAAGCGCTGCATTGGCTTCACGGAGCTGAGCCACCAGAGACTCTTTCTGAATGTACTGACTAATCAACCCGGCGAAGAGTTTTAACATCTGTTCGCCGCGCGCGCTGAGCGGTTTTTTTGCCGTGCTGGTGGCGCAGAGCGTGCCGTAAAGCGAACCGTCAGCAAGATGGACAGGGATGCTCATGTAAGTGGTAATGCCGAGCGCTTTAGCCGCTTCGCACTCCGGCCAGCGTTCGGGAACATCGTTACTGAATAAGGTTTCGCTATCCAGCGCGCGCTTACACAGCGTCTCATCCCACGGCACGCTCAGCCCTTCCGGGATCGTCATCTGCTTGCTGTTTCGGGCATAGAGGATGTGCTGCAGCCGTGCTTTGATATCCACCTTCGTCAGGTAGGTCGACTCCATGTCGGTGACGATCTCCAGCATTTCCAGCAGCTGACGAACGAGACTTTCCAGGGATTGTTCAGTGGCGAGGGTTTCTGAAACACGGGCAAGGATAATATCCGACATGACGTAGATTGACTCCCACGCAGAAGACGTCTGCATCTGCATGTATGCTGAATTTTTAGACTTCGGGCATAGTAAAACATGAATAGGGGAAATTTAATATACGCAGAGGGAAGAGGGGCGGGCGGGAAAAAAAGCCCCGACGTTGAGGCCGGGGCAAAGACATCTTGATTACGGAATGATGTTCTCTGGTCAAATCGAGAACAGACAACACGTTAGCGGTAAAAAGTGCAGTTAAAATGGAGAAATCATGGAGAAAGTGGCGGCGAGCCGTTACCCTTAGGCAAAGATGATGTCAAAAGGATCAATGAGATGAGAGTTCTGCTTCTTGCGCTGGCGCTCCCGCTGGTGGCCTGCTCCGCAAAAACAACGCCACCGGATGCGCCTAAACCACCGCATGCCGTGGGAATGGCGAACCCGGCTTCCGTTTACTGCCTGGAAAAAGGCGGGGAACAGATCCCTGTTCAAAGCCCACAGGGTGTCCGTACCGAGTGCAAACTGCCCGGTGGCGAAGTGATCGACGAATGGACGCTCTATCGTCGCGATCATCCGCAACCCGCCAGGTGACAGAGGGATAGCGCTGCGATACACTTCTCTTTAGGATTATTCTTAGCTAGTTTCTGGCTACTGTTACCGCGAGAGAAGTATGTTTCAGCTTAAACCGGGCAGCGTGGCGATGATCGTCGGTGCCCGCACGGCGTCAGGCCGTCGTAATATTGGTAAATCTGTTGAGCTGTTTGGCCTTTGCCAGCCAGGCCAGCGTTTCGTTAACCCGGTCAACGGCGTGATGACGCAGTTACCTGAAAGCGCGGACCGCGCGCTCTGGCTGGTGACCGGTGATGTTTACGCCTTCGACAATCAGCACGGCTTTGCGTTTGTTCGCGCCGAACATTTGATGCCACTCACCCCGGACGAAGCCCCGCAAAGCCAGAATGAGCTGACGGTCGGCTGATCACAGATGGCGCAGCCAGTCGGCTAAGACCAGCGCGTGATTTTGCTCCTTATCTTTCGCGCCGTAGAGCAGGGTTAAGGTCTGCTTTTTTGCCAGCGCTGCCAGACGCTGCCCCTCATCCTTATGCTGCGTCAGCTCATCCCGATAGGCTTTGCTGAAGGCCGTGAAATCAATGGCTTCGCTATGAAAATCCTTGCGTAATTCATTCGACGGGGTGAGCGTTTTGCACCATTCGTCACAGGCAAGGTCCGTTTTTTTAACCCCCCGGGGCCAGAGCCTGTCCACCAGAACCCGATACCCATCCTCCGGACTTGCCTGCTCATAGACGCGTTTGCACTGAATCATATTTCCACCCTCCTGATTTAAGGTATTGTGATAATTGCAGAAGATCGGTAGTCTGAGGTTCCTTATGTTATCTGATAATACTCTGGCATAAGGAACCTTTCATGGAACACCTCCCGGTTAAAACGACGCTGCGCATTGCGCTGGTTGGCGACTACAATCCTGACGTTACTGCACACAAGGCGATCCCGCTGGCCATTGATGACGCCGCGGCAGTTCTTGACCTCACCGCCGATTATGACTGGCTTGCCACCACGGAGTTGACCAGCCCGGAAGATCTGGTGGGCTACGATGCCATCTGGCTGGTTCCTGCCAGTCCCTATAAAAACACCGAGGCCGCTTTTATCGCCGCACGCTATGCCCGTGAAAACAGCATTCCGTTCCTTGGCACCTGCGGTGGATTCCAGCATGCGTTGATTGAGTATGCCCGCAACGTGCTGGGCTGGAGCGACGCGGCACACGCTGAGACAGATACCGAAGGCACGATGGTGATTGCGCCGCTGACCTGCTCGCTGGTAGAAAAAACCGATGCCATTGAACTGCGGAGTAATACGCTCATCGCGAAAGCCTACGGCAAGCCGGAAATTGAGGAGGGCTATCACTGTAACTATGGCGTGTCGGCGGCGTTTGCGCAGGAACTGGAGAGCGGAGATATGCGGGTGACCGGCTGGGACGACCAGGGGGAAATTCGCGCGGCGGAACTGGTTACTCACCCGTTCTTTGTCATCACCTTATTCCAGCACGAGCGTGCTGCGCTGGAGGGACGCCCTGTCGTGCTGGTGCAGGCGATGCTGCGCGCGGCGCGCGGATAAAAAGGCAGACCCGGTGGTCTGCCACTGTGTTTAACGGGGCGCGATCTCCCGGTCGCGCCCGGCAAGGACGCCGCAGACGGCCATGACGACAGCGACCAGCGCGCAGGCGAGAAGCGGGATCCGCCAGTCTCCTGCCGAATCGTGGATTTTGCCCATCAGCGGGGGGCCGCAGGCAGCGAGCAGGTAGCCAATGGACTGCGCCATGCCGGAGAGCGCCGCAGCCTGATGCGCAGAGCTGGCGCGCAGACCGATGAACGTCAGGCCAAGGATCATCGTTGCCCCGGAGCCAAAGCCAAACACCAGCGTCCACATCACCGCCAGATCTGGCATAAACCACAGCCCGGCCGCGCTGACCGCGCACATCATCGCCACCGCACCGGCGATGGTTCGCTGATCTTTCAGACGCTGAAGGACCAGCGGAACGGCCAGACCCGGCACCGCCGTCGCCAGCTGTAAAAGACCATGCACCGAGCCCGCCTGCGCTTCGCTGAAGCCATGGCTGAGCAAAATGGCCGGCAGCCAGCCGATGATAACGTAATAAATCAGCGAGTTGATCCCCAGAAAGAGCGTCACCTGCCAGGCGAGGGCCGAGCGCCAGATCGCGCGGTTATGCAACGCGCCAGCGCCCGTTACCGTCGCAACGTGTTTCTGACGCCACTGGGGCAGCCAGAGCAGCAAGGCAATCAGCGGAAACACCATCAGCATCAGCAGCGCGCCATGCCACCCCGCATCACCCTGCGCCAGCGGAACGATCAGAGCCGAGCCCAGGGCGGCAGCGGCGCCCATCGTCAGGGAATAGGCGCCCGTGAGCCTGGCAACCTGTCCCGGGAAATCACGCTTAATCAAGCCGGGAAGCAGCACGTTCCCGAGCGCGATCCCGCAGCCAATGACCGCCGTTCCGATGAACAGCAGGGCCGCGGACGGCAGAGAGCGAAGCGCAATTCCGGCGCAAATCAGCAGCAGGGCGATAAACAGGCTGCGCTCCATGCCAATACGTCGGGCCACGCCCGCAGCAAGCGGGGAGATAAGGGCGAAAGCCAGCAGGGGCAGAGTGGTTAGCAGACCGGTTTGCGCGGTGCTTAAGCCATAATCAAGGCGAATGGTATCGAGCAGCGGGGCCGCCCCGGTAAAGGTGACGCGAAGCGTAGTGGCAATCATCAGGATGCCTGCAATCAACAGCGCGCCGTGTTTTCCAGAGGTGCGAATAGCAGTAGTCATTGTGTTCTCATACGTTCAAGCGAGCGCACACAATACCGATTTTCTCAGCGGTTGAAATCAAGCTAAAATGACAGTTTATCGCTAATATCGGACAACCTGATGATTGGTCTGGGACTGGAGGGCTACGATCCTGATAGCCAGCACGACGCAGCCGTCGCCTTTCGCATCCGCGTGGTGGCGGAGGAGCAATATATTCCCGTGCATCATCACCGTAAGGGGCAGCTGATTCTGGCGCTCGGCGGTGCCATTACCTGCGAAGTGGAAAATGCCATGCTGATGGTACCGCCCCAGTATGCCGTCTGGATCCCGGGCCAAATGCCGCACAGCAACAGGGCTACGCCGGGCGCGCAGCTCTGTTTTTTATTCATTGAACCGGGCGCTGCCAGTTTACCCGACCGCTGCTGCACCCTGAAAATTTCCCCTCTGGTACGTGAGCTGATTTTATCGCTGGCGGAGAAATCGAACGAGCAGCGTCACCTTGCGGCCACGTCCCGCCTGGTGGGCGTCCTGTTTGACGAGCTGCCGCTACAGCGTCAGGAGCATCTGCAACTGCCCGTCTCGCCCCATCCCAAAATCCGGCTGATGAGCGAGAGAATGGCGGAAGAGCCCGCCGCCTGGCAGACGCTGGCACAATGGGCGAGCCATTTCGCAATGAGTGAACGCAACCTGGCGCGGCTGGTGGTGAAAGAGACCGGTTTAAGCTTTCGCCGCTGGCGTCACCAGCTTCAGCTGATCGTGGCGTTACAGCATTTGATTAGCGGGAAATCGGTGCAGCAGGTGGCACAGTCACTGGGCTATGACTCTACCACCGCGTTCATCACCATGTTCAAAAAGGGGCTGGGTCAGACACCGGCGCGTTATATGGCCAGCCTGACTATGACTTCCCGATGAACAGCGAGACAAGGCCTGCCGCAATCAGCGGGCCTACCGGTACGCCGCGGAAGAGCGCGACGCCGAGTACCGTGCCCACCAGCAGGCCTGCCACCAGCGAGGGCTGGCTGCTCATCAGCGTAACGCCGCGTCCGCCCAGCCATGAAACAAAAATCCCCACCGCGATGGCCACCAGCGATTTCCAGTTCACAAACGAGTGCAGCAGCGTTGAGGCGGGAAGGGTGCCGCTGGCGATGGGCGCCATTACCCCGATGGTTAAAATGATGATCCCGATGGTGAGGCCTTGTTTTTCTATCCACGGGAAAAAGGTATTTAACGGGGTTACGCGCACAATAATCAGCACCAGAATCGAGATGGCAACGGTGGTGTTATGGCTGATAAAGCCGAGCGCGGCGAGAGCCAGAAGAATAAGCAGAGTAGGGTCAAACATGGGGAGTCCTTGCCAGAATAGTTACCCTGCTTACTGTACGCGGAAAAGTGGCGGAGAACAGTTTTAAAAAGATTATATTGTTGTCATAACCTTGTCATTTGCACGGATTAAAACGAAGGCAGGTATCGCAAAGGGTCGCCATTATGAACGATCACATGTTTGTTGAAACGCTGATCATCTCCTCATCGTTTTTCGCTATTGCCGTGATTCTCATCGCCTCCGTGCTGTTTCTGGAAAGAAGAGGCTAGCGCCGTCACGACGACGCTTTATGGAAGTTTACAAGCTCAGGACGGGCGATGCGCAGGTAATCCTGGGTGTCCATAATCACGGATTTCTCCAGTACACCGGCGTTAAAGGCAATTTCGTCGAAACGCTCGAACAGCAGCGGGTCGGCCACCAGTGCCAAATCAGGATGGAAGCTAAAGGGCGGGATCGCACCGAAAACGCAGGCGGTCAGGGCATCGACCTCGGCCGGGCTGGCGAGGGAAGCTTTCAGACCACCAAAGTGGCTGGCAAGCTGGCTCAGATCGGCCTGCAGGTCGGCGGCCAGAATCGCCAGTACGTGTTTTTTTACGCCGTTTCCCTTTACCTTGCAAACCAGGGCTTTTGCACCCTGACGCAGATCGGTTCCGCGGATTTCACTCACTGCTTCACATTTCCCGACCGCCTCGTGCTCCATAACGCGAAAACGGGCGCCCTGCTCGGTGAGTAAGGTCATCAGCTGTTGGTGGGTTCTTGTTCCAATTACGTCGTCAGTCATCACGATTTCCCCGATGATCATCCAGTATGCAACTTGTTACATTAGCACGGGATTTACGGGGGGCGAAAGAAAACAGCCAGCGCGTTCGCTGGCTGTAGGATTATGCATTGCTGTTCGCGCTTTGCTTGTGGAACAGCTCCCGGAACACCGGATAGATATCATCCTGGTCACGGATATGCTGCATGGCAAAGTTATCGAACATCGATTGCAGATGTTCATACTCCCGCCACAGGGTCTGGTGGGCGCGACGGGTGATTTCGATATAGCTGTAGTAACGCACCACCGGCAGAATTTTCTTCGCCAGAATCTCGTGACACAGCGGTGAGTCGTCGGCCCAGTTATCGCCATCGGACGCCTGCGCGGCATAAATGTTCCACTGCGCCGGGTCATAACGCTCTTTCACGACTTCGTCCATCAGCTTCAGGGCACTTGATACAATGGTGCCCCCGGTCTCCTGGGAGTAGAAGAACTCGTGTTCATCCACCTCTTTGGCCTGGGTGTGATGGCGGATATAGACCACCTCCACGTTCTTGTAGGTTCTGCTCAGGAACAGATAGAGCAGGATATAGAAACGCTTCGCCATATCTTTGGTGGCCTGGTCCATCGAGCCGGACACGTCCATCAGACAGAACATTACGGCCTGGCTCGAAGGCTCAGGGCGTTTTTCGTAGTTCTTGTAGCGCAGGTCAAAGGTGTCGATAAACGGCACGCGGTCGATCTTCGCTCTCAGTTCGGCAATTTCTTTACGCAGGCGCTCTTCTTCCAGCAGCTGCGCTGGTTCCGTGTTTTCCACGACCTTCAGGTTACTTTCCAGCTCGCGCAGTTCACGACGTTTCCCTGCCGTCATGGCCGTACGGCGCGCCAGTGAATTCTGCAGCGAACGCACCACGCTGATATTGGCAGGCACGCCGTTGGCGGTATAGCCCGCGCGATGGGTTTTGTATTCGTTAAGCTGACGGTGCTGATTCTTTTTCAGATTCGGCAGAGCAAGGTCCTCAAACAGCAGGTCGAGATATTCATCTTTCGAAATCTGGAAAACGAACTCATCCTGACCTTCACCGTCCTGGCTGGCCTGTCCCTGACCGCTTCCTGAACCACCGCCGCCGCCCTGAGGACGCTCAATTCTGTCGTTTTGAACGAAGTGGTCGTTACCTGGATGAACGCGGTGGCGCAGGCCGCCGCGCCCCTGATGAAACATCGGTTCACTGATGTCATCGGTAGGGATGGAGACAGACTCGCCGCTGTCGACGTCGGTCACCGAGCGTTTGTTGATGGCCTCGGAGATCGACTGTTTAATTTGCGCTTTATAACGACGCAAGAAGCGCTGGCGGTTCACCGTGCTCTTGTTTTTGCCGTTAAGACGCCGGTCAATAAACCAGGTCATATACCCCCCGTACTGCATTTGCCAACTTGCGTTTTTGTTGGCCCGGCAAGCGCAGACGCCGCCGGGCACTTGTTTTAAGACGATTTACGCACGCGCAGATACCATTCGCAGAGCAGGCGAACCTGCTTGCGGGTGTAGCCTTTTTCCATCATTCGGTCGACAAAATCGTCGTGTTTCTTCTGCTCATCGGTTGAGGTTTTGGTGTTAAACGAGATCACCGGCAACAGTTCTTCGGTATTGGAGAACATTTTCTTCTCAATAACCGTGCGCAGCTTCTCGTAGCTGGTCCAGTTCGGATTACGCCCGTTGTTATGCGCTCTGGCGCGCAGGACGAAGTTCACAATCTCATTACGGAAGTCTTTCGGGTTGCTGATCCCGGCAGGCTTCTCAATTTTTTCCAGCTCCGCGTTCAGGGATTCACGGTCAAACAGCTGGCCGGTATCCGGGTCGCGGTACTCCTGATCCTGGATCCAGAAGTCAGCGTAGGTGACATAACGGTCGAAAATGTTCTGCCCGTATTCTGAATAGGATTCCAGATAGGCCGTCTGGATCTCTTTGCCGATGAACTCGGCGTATTTCGGGATAAGGTAGCCTTTCAGGAACTCAAGGTAGCGTTCAGCCTGCTCCTGTGGGAACTGCTCGCGTTCAATTTGCTGCTCCAGCACGTAGAACAGATGCACCGGGTTGGCCGCCACTTCCGTATGGTCGAAGTTAAAGACGCGGGAGAGGATCTTAAACGCGAAGCGCGTGGACAGACCGTTCATCCCTTCATCAACCCCGGCGTAGTCGCGGTATTCCTGATAGGACTTCGCTTTTGGATCGGTATCTTTCAGGCTTTCACCGTCATAGACGCGCATTTTCGAATAGATGCTGGAGTTTTCCGGCTCTTTCAGGCGCGACAGGATGGAGAAGCGAGACAGCGTTTCCAGGGTTCCCGGTGCGCAAGGCGCGTGCACCAGTTCGCTGTGGTTAAGCAGTTTCTCGTAAATTTTGATCTCTTCAGAGATCCGCAGGCAATAAGGCACCTTGACGATGTACACGCGGTCAAGGAAGGCCTCATTGTTTTTGTTATTACGGAAGGTCACCCATTCAGATTCGTTCGAGTGGGCGAGAATAATTCCATTAAACGGCAGGGCAGAAATACCTTCCGTTCCGTTGTAGTTCCCTTCCTGGGTCGCCGTCAGCAGGGGATGCAGCACTTTAATCGGTGCTTTAAACATCTCGACGAATTCCATAATCCCCTGGTTCGCGCGGCACAGCGCGCCTGAGTAACCATAGGCATCCGGGTCGTTCTGCGCGAAGTTTTCCAGCTTGCGGATATCGACTTTACCCACCAGCGCCGAGATATCCTGGTTGTTCTCATCACCCGGCTCTGTTTTAGCAATGGCGATCTGTTCCAGGATAGACGGCCACACTTTCACCACGCGGAATTTGGTGATATCACCGCCAAACTCGTGCAGGCGTTTTGCCGCCCATGGGGACATAATGGTGCCGAGGTAGCGACGCGGGATGCCATATTCTTTATCCAGAATTTGCGCATCTTCCTGCGGGTTAAACAGGCACAGCGGATGGTCATTCACCGGGCTGCGCTCGCCGTTGGCGCTCAGCACATAAATAGGCACGCGCTGCATCAGTGATTTCAGGCGTTCAGCCAGCGAGGATTTACCGCCACCGACCGGGCCGAGTAAATAGAGGATCTGTTTCTTCTCTTCCAGACCCTGAGCGGCATGCTTCAGATAGGAGACAATCTGTTCAATGGCATCTTCCATACCATAGAACTCTTCGAACGCAGGATATCGGGCAACCACCCGATTCGAAAACAGACGGGAAAGCCGTGGCTCCAGGGCAGTATCAACCATGTTTGGCTCACCAATAGCCATCAATAGCCGTTCTGCCGCATTGGCATAGGCACTGCGATCTTGCCGACAAATGGTAAGAAACTCCTGCAGTGTGAACTCTTCGTCCTTGGCAGCTTCATAGCGCTGGCGATAGTGATCGAATATATTCATGGCATGCCGTCCTTTCGTTTTTTAGCACAGGATAAGAGCCGTTCGTATGAGTAGTGGAGGCTCCCGGAAGAGAATCTCTCGCACCCCACTGCCAGAGCAGCAACCTGTGTGCCAGGTCAGACGCTAAGAACCGCAGGTGCCCAGGAAAACTCTTCTTAAATTTAAGCGTAGATGGCATTTGCCAAACTTGCATGCTGAGAAAATCTAATTTCAATGACATATCAATAACTCATCCAAAAATTTCCACCTGAGTTATAAGGCTTAAGCGCGTTTTTCATTCATTGGTCATATAAATGAAAGCGGGCTGTCATCTGAAAAGTGAAAAATAACGGGTTAATCAGACTGATTAGCAGGCAAAAAATTTTGGGATGTACGGGAATGGCGGTTACACTTCACCCGCTGATTATTTGACTACAGGAAAGAATGGATTGTGACCAAACTCAAACTTCTGGCATTGGGCATCCTTGCCGCGACCGCAGTTAGCACCGCTCAGGCGGAAAGTCAGTGGACGGTTGGCGCGGGCGTTGGCGTGATTAACAGCCCATACAAGCAGTATGACCGCGATGTGTATCCCGTTCCCGTTGTCACCTATGAAGGCGATAACTTCTGGTTCCGCGGTCTCGGCGGCGGCTACTATCTGTGGAACGATACGGCCGACAAGCTCTCCATCATGGCTTACTACGATCCAACGCACTTCAAGCCAGGCGACAGCGATAGCCACGCGCTTCGTCAGCTCGACAAGCGTAAAAGCTCCATGATGGCCGGGCTTTCCTATGTCCATAACACCCAGTATGGCTTCCTGCGTACGGCCCTGGCGGGTGACACGCTGGATAACAGCAACGGCTTTATCTGGGATCTGGCATGGTTGTATCGCTATACCAACGGTGGTCTCACCCTGACGCCGGGTATTGGCGTGCAGTACAATAGCGAAAACTATAACGACTACTACTACGGCGTTTCTAAAAACGAGTCACGCCGCAGTGGTCTGAAAAGCTACAGCGCGGATGACGGCTGGGATCCTTACCTGGAGCTGACCGCGAGCTATAACTTCCTCGGCGACTGGAGCGTTTACGGCACTGGCCGTTATGAGCGTCTGAGCGATGAAGTGAAAGATAGCCCGATGGTCGATAAGTCCTGGGCTGGCATCTTCTCTGTGGGTGTGAGCTACAAGTTCTGATTGTGCATTAATGCAGTGCATTCTTTGCATCAAAACGGGGCGCCATGCGCCCCGTTTGCTTTAGTGTGGTGCAGCGGTATTATCGCTTAACGATGCGGATCGTCTGTCCTAAACGAGACGGCTTTTCTTCACTCGCTTTCTGCGGCGTGGTCACGCAGGCCGTTTCCACGCAGACGAACGTTTTATAACCGTCGTCAGGCACGTCGGCCATGCTTACGGACAGAGCAGGACCCGGGTTCCAGCCCACCACGTTGCTGTGATGCTGGTGAACCACTTCAATTCTGCGGTTCAGGGCGCTGTCGTGAATGACGCTGCATGCTTCCGGGTGCAGATAGACGCGGTCGGTACGATCGGGGAAAGCCTGAACGCCGTCACTCAGTTTGCCTTCCTTCGCGTTATCGACTTTATCGATAAAGGTATCGCCAAGGCCGCTCACTTTCACAGCGCTGATGTCACCCACATTGAAGTAGGTGTGCAGGGCAGAGGTAGTTTCGAACTCGCCGTGGGCTTCCAGCTCAATCTCACAGGTTTGACCCAGTTTGAAACGGGCGTACAGGGTGAAATCGTGCGGCCACAGGGCACGAGTTTCATCATTGGCTTTCAGTTCAAAGGTGAGTACCGCACCGTTGTCGTCTTCGTTGTGCGCTTTCAGCGTCCACTGCTGGTTACGGGCAAACCCGTGCGAAGGTAAACCCTGCTGCGCTGACGGGCCAAACCACGGCCAGCAGATCGGTACGCCGCCGCGAATCGCATCCCCTTTTTTGAACGAGGTGGCGTCGCTCAGCCACAGCGCTTCCGTTTCACCTTCCGGTTTCCAGGAGAGCAGATGAGCGCCGTTCAGCGCCACGGACGCTTTGACGCGCGGATGGTCAACGACGATAACGTCGGCACCGTCAATCTGACGGCGGGAGAGCACAGGGGTAAGTTGTTCGACTACCGGAAGTGCAAAAATTTTATTAATCATTAAGCAATCCTCTGTCTTAAAAATAAAAAAGGCGACCGAAGTCGCCTTTTTGGATCAAACACTCATCTCAACTTATTTGGAGATGTGAGCGATCAGGTCCAGTACTTTGTTAGAGTAGCCGGTTTCGTTGTCGTACCAGGAAACCAGTTTCACGAAGTTGTCGTTCAGTGCGATACCCGCTTTAGCATCGAACACGGAAGTGCACACTTCGCCGTTGAAATCGGTAGATACAACGTCGTCTTCGGTGTAGCCCAGAACGCCTTTCATTGCGCCTTCGGAAGCAGCTTTGATTGCTTTCTTGATTTCTTCATAAGAAGCAGCTTTTTCCAGACGAACGGTCAGGTCAACAACGGATACGTTAGGAGTTGGAACGCGGAACGCCATACCAGTCAGTTTGCCATTCAGTTCTGGCAGTACTTTACCTACAGCTTTAGCCGCACCGGTAGAGGATGGGATGATGTTCTGAGCCGCGCCACGGCCGCCGCGCCAGTCTTTGTGAGACGGGCCGTCAACAGTTTTCTGAGTAGCGGTGGTCGCGTGAACGGTAGTCATCAGACCTTCGATGATGCCGAAGTTGTCGTTGATAACTTTAGCCAGCGGTGCCAGGCAGTTGGTGGTGCAGGATGCGTTAGAAACGATGTCCTGGCCAGCGTAAGTTTCGAAGTTTGCACCACGAACGAACATTGGGGTGTTGTCTTTGGATGGACCAGTCAGAACAACTTTCTTCGCGCCCGCAGTGATGTGTTTACGTGCAGTTTCGTCGGTCAGGAAGATACCGGTTGCTTCAGCAACAACGTCAACACCGATTTCGTTCCATTTCAGGTTAGCTGGGTCTTTCTCAGCAGTAACGCGGATGGTTTTGCCGTTAACAACCAGGTGGCCGTCTTTCACTTCAACGGTGCCGTCGAAACGACCGTGAGTTGAGTCGTACTTCAGCATGTACGCCATGTATTCAGCGTCCAGGAGATCGTTGATACCAACGATTTCGATGTCAGAACGTTTCTGAGCAGCACGGAAAACAATACGGCCGATACGGCCAAAACCGTTGATACCTACTTTGATAGTCATATATTCCACCAGCTATTTGTTAGTGAATAAAAGGTTGCCTGTAAAATTACAAAAACCTTACGCAGCGTCAAGCGGAATCGTGTCAATCATTGCGACAAATCAATCCTGTGACTAACGTTTGTGCGACTGACTCGCCTCACTTTCCCTTTGAGCTTGCAACCACATGGGGGCTGCGCCCGGAATTTTAAAGTCCTCGCAGGATAAAAATGTGAACATGATCACAATTGCCTGACCGCCTTTTCGCGACACATAAGTTTAGAACAAAAGTGCACGCAAGGGTGTTAATGTTTTGTTAGAATTCGGGTTAAAAGATGTCTGTTTCTACAGCGAGATGTAAGCATATGTCGAACCAACGTAACCCTGACGATTTGAAAAAAAACCTCACAGAAATGCAGTTTTACGTGACGCAGAATCACGGCACGGAGCCGCCATTTACCGGGCGTTTGCTGCACAACAAGCGAGACGGCATCTATCACTGTCTGGTCTGTGATGCCCCGCTGTTCAATTCCCAAACGAAATACGACTCCGGCTGCGGCTGGCCAAGCTTTTACGAGCCGGTGAGCGACGATGCAATCCGCTATCTGACCGACTCGTCGCACGGTATGGTGCGTACCGAAATTCGCTGTGGCAACTGCGACGCGCACCTGGGGCACGTCTTCCCGGATGGTCCTCAGCCAACGGGCGAGCGTTTCTGCGTCAATTCAGCCTCAATGAGCTTCACTGATGATGAAAACGGCGACCAGATTAAGGGTTGAAAAAACGATTCAGCAAATTATTCCTTTGAAAGGGAGAGATCGTGAATATCGATGACATGATTAACGGGATGACTCCGGAAGTTTATCAGCGTCTGGTGACCGCCGTTGAACTGGGAAAATGGCCGGATGGTGTGGCGCTCACGCCTGAGCAAAAAGAAAACAGTCTGCAGCTGGTAATGCTGTGGCAAGCGCGCAATAACATCGACGCGCAGCACATGACTATCGACACCAACGGTCAGATGGTGATGAAGAGCAAGCGCGAACTGAAGGAAGATTTTGGCATCACGCCGAAGCCGATTGCGACGATGAAAATGCAATAACGGTGCAGCTTGCAGCCCTCACCCACGGGGAGAGGGCTTGATTGTCTTACTGCTTATGCGGTATCCCGAGCGACTCCGCCAGCTGTTTTGCTAACTGATTATTATCGTCCGCGCCATACTCCCAGAACATCGCCCCGGCGAGACCTTTCTCCTTGATGTAGTCCGCTTTGATCGCAACGGAACGCGGGTTCTCATAGGAAATCGCAAACAGCGCATTGCCATCGGCACCTTTCACCGACAGCCACGGCACCTTCGCCTGGTCATCCCAGTGCTCGGTAAAACGCTTTTGCGGATCGTTCAAGAGCTTCTTCACAATATCGTTGTACTTCACGTAGGTATCTTTGGTCAGGTCATAGCCGAGCGACTTAAACAAGCCGATCTCCTGCGGTCCAAAGTAGGGCTGGGTGACCGGATTTTTTTGCGCATCCGGTTTCGTCCAGTCGATTCCCGGCTCTACGGCACGTTTCGGTACGCGGCCATAGAAACCAATCCCGAGGTTCATCTGCTGCGGCTTCAGCCCGGCGGCCAGATAGTTGTTCACCACAAAATCGACGCTGTATTTGTCGGCAGCGGCCACGGTCGGCCAGGCGCTGGAGTCATACAGGTTCGCGTTGAAATACTGTGTCCCGTACGCCATGTCGTAGGTCATCAGGTTGATATAGTCCAGCAGCGGGGCAATAGCTTTGACATCCACCCAGCTTTTCGGACTTTCCGCATTGGCGCCCACCGCGATGGTCACCAGCTTTTTCTGCCCGAACGCGTCGCGCATCTCTTTCAGCAGGGCGGTGAAGTTATCCCTGTCGGCGGGCTGGCTTGCAACCAGCCCCCACGCGCCGTTGACCGGATACTCCCAGTCGAGGTCGATCCCGTCCAGACCGTATTTCTCAACAATCTCCTGCGCGGAGCGGATAAACACCGCGCGACTCTCTTTGGTTGCCGCTGCGCCAGAGAAACCACGCGCGGCCCAGCCGCCAACGGAAAGCAGGACTTTCAGATTCGGGTTCTGTTTACGTAGGGTGGGAATGAGGGCCAGATCGGACGCCACTTTTGGCGACAGCCAGATTTGATGCAGTTTCGCCGGATCTTTCAGCGCGGCGTTGGTCTCGTCTTTCTCGTCGTTATAAACAAGACCAAACGAGTAGTTCAGGTGGGTGATCTGGCGAACGTCGAGTTTATTGATATCACCACCCGGTCCGGCGGTCACATCTCCACCCCCGTTAAAGTAGCCCACGGACATCAGGGGCGCGGCGGACGCAAGTGAAGCGCAAAGCAAAGGTAATGCTGCCAGCAAGGGCAAACGTTTCATATAAGTTCCTCTTTGACTAAATAAAAATAACCACGCCACAGAAAAGGCGTGGCGAAAAAACAGCCTGAAGAGAATAACATTGCCGCTTCGCTGAGGATGCGAGGGAGTTCACTTTATGGGGATCGGAGAGGAAATGCCGGGTAAGCGCAGCCGCCACCCGGCTAAAAGGCTACGCCTGCGTTTCCAGCCAGTCTGCCAGCGTATACAGCGTGGCGCCTTCGGCGGCCATATCCATAAACGCCTGAGCGCTGTCCTGCGGGTGAATGTTCACCCCGCGACAGCCGTCGGTGATGACGCTGACGGTATAGCCCAGCTGGAGCGCGTCCAGCACGGTAAACTTCACGCAGTAATCCGTTGCCAGGCCCAGCACAATCAGCTCCGTGACTTCATGGTGACGCAACCACGCGTCCAGCGCCGTTTTCTGGCGATGCCCGTTATCGAAAAACGCACTATAGCTGTCGATAGCCGGGTTTTCACCTTTATGGAACACCGCGTCGATGGCCTTATGATGCAGGAGCGGATGCAGCTCCGCGCCTTCCGTCTGCTGCACGCAGTGATCCGGCCAGAAGGTTTGCGCCAGCCCGTCGAGTGCTCCCTGAGTGAAAGGCTCAACGTTGTGCTGGCTGGCAAAGCTGCCGTGGTTCGCCGGGTGCCAGTCCTGGCTGGCGACAACCGCTTCGCCGCGGGCTTTGCACCAGTCAATCAGGGCGTTTGCCACGTCAACGGTGCTGTCACCTTCGGCGACGGCCAGCGCACCGCCCGCACAGAAATCATTTTGCAAATCGACCAGTAGCAGGGCGCGTTGCTTCATGAGTACTCCTTATTCGTCCGGAGTCAGTTCGCCGCGCAGGTTTTGCATCATCGCGCTGCGAATGGACTGAATGTCCAGATCCTGACTCAGTAAATAGTGAAGTTTAGTCAGGGTTGCCTCAACGGTCATATCGAAGCCGCTGATCACCCCCGCATGCGCCAGCGCGTTGCCGGTGGCATAGCCGCCCATGTTGACCTTGCCGGACATACACTGGGTCAGGTTCACCACCACAATTCCGCGCTCGCTGGCTTCCTGCAGCTCTTTCAGGAATTCGCCGTTCTGCGGGGCGTTGCCGACGCCATAGGAGCGCAGGATCAGCGCTTTCACCGGCTGGCGGAGGAAGTTACGCACCACGTCAGCGGAGATCCCCGGATAAATGGTGACCACGCCAATCGGTTGCGGGGTAATCGGATGCACAATCAACTCGCCGGCGGTGTTCGGTGCCGGAGGCGTTCCCAGGCGACGGATATGAATACCCGCTTCCAGTAGCGGCTGCAGGTTTGGCGAGGCGAAGGCGTCAAAACCATCTGCATGAGCTTTGGTGGTGCGGTTGCCGCGATACAGGCGGTTGTTGAAGAATAGCGACACTTCGTTGATCGGGTAATTGGCCGCCACGTACAGGGAGTTCAGCAGGTTGATCTGCCCGTCTGAGCGCAGCTCCGCCAGCGGAATTTGCGACCCGGTGACGATCACCGGCTTGCTCAGGTTCTCCAGCATGAAGGAGAGGGCCGAAGCGGTGAACGCCATGGTGTCGGTGCCGTGCAGGATCACGAAGCCGTCATACTGGTCGTAATGGGCTTTAATATCATCCGCGATGTGCTGCCAGTCTTCCGGCGTCATGTCGGAGGAGTCCATCAGCGGCTCGTATTCGTGGATGGTAAAGTCAGGCATTTCCGGGCGGTGGAATTCAGGCATCAGCGCAAGCTGACGCTGAAGGTGGCCGGATACAGGGATATAGCCGTTTTCAGAGCGCTGCATACCGATGGTACCGCCAGTGTAGGCTACATAAATCGATTTCTTCTGCATGGTAGTGAGTTCTTGTTCTTCAAAAGAAAAAATCCCCTCTTCGCGGGAAGAGGGGACGGTTTTTAACGGACGTTAGCGCAGGTCAGGCAAAACGCGTAACGACTCTGTGGATCGTTAAAGGCTGCCAGCTTATCGCTTTCCGCCTTCATCGCTTTCGCAGCCGTGGCAACGGGGGCAGGCAGGTACGCCTGCAGCGCCTCCGGCAGCATGGCGCGTACGGAGACAGACATGCTGTCCATCACCATATCGAAGAACGACGGTTCGTCCTGGTAATACTCAACGTGCCACTGCTTGAGCTTCGCCAGTTCAGCGGCTTTCTTCACCGCGTCGTCGAAATCGCCCAGGCTGTCGACCAGACCGTTGCTCTTCGCATCCTGCCCGGTCCAGACGTGGCCCTGCGCAATCTGGTCGATCTGCTCAGGCGTCTTTTTACGCGAATCGGCAACCAGCGTGATAAAGCGTTTATAGCCGTTCTCAATGCTGAGCTGCATCATATCAGAGACTTCCGGTGGCAGGGATTTTGTCACCGACACATCCGCCAGCGGAGAGGTGGCAACGCCATCAGTATGCACGCCCAGGTAATCCAGGCTGTTTTCGACGGTATTAATCACCCCGAAGATGCCAATCGAGCCGGTCAGCGTGCTTGGGTTAGCCACAATGTAGTTGGCCGGCGTGGAGATCCAGTACCCGCCTGACGCGGCCATGCCGCCCATGGATACAACGACCGGCTTGCCAGCGGCACGCGCTGCGGCCAGTTCAGCGCGGATCACCTCGGAGGCGCTGACGCTGCCGCCAGGGCTGTTGACGCGCAGGACAATCGCTTTCACTTTCGGATCAAGGCGTGCGTCGCGGATTTGTGACGCGGTAGTATCACCGCCCACGTTCCCCGGGGTTTCCTGACCGTCCATGATGGCGCCGTTAGCAAACACCACGGCGACGCTGTCGCCGCTGTCGTCCGGTTTTTTCGCCGCATAGTCATACATGCTGATGGCGCTGTAGTTTTTGTCCTCTTTACTCCAGCCAAACTGTTTACTCAGGGATTTTTCAACCTCAGCGCTGGTGCCAAGGGCATCAACCAGTTTGTTATCAAGCGCATACTTCGCGGTATCACCGTCAACCTTACGCAGTCCATCCAGCACGCCGCGAGCGCCCGGGAACACCTCCTCAGGGGTAATTTGACGGTTAGCGGCAACGGTACCGAGGTAGTTCTGCCACAGCTCGCCAATCCAGCGGCTGTCCGCTTCACGGGCTGCAGGGGACATATCGTCGCGGATAAACGGCTCCACGGCAGATTTATAGGTACCGACGCGGAAGACGTGGGTGGTGACCTTCAGCTTGTCGAGCAGCGACTTGTAATACAGCCCGTTGGTGGCAAAGCCGTGCAGATCGACCGTACCCTGCGGCGAGAGCCAGATCTTATTGGCGAAGCTCGCCAGATAATATTGACCCTGGCTATAGCTGTCGCCCACGGCAATCACCGGCTTGCCGCTGTCGCGGAACTCGCGCAGCGCTTTACCGATGTACTGCATGGAAGGCTGATCGCCGCCGGCAAAGTCTTTCAGATCCAGCACGATACCGGTAATGTTGCGGTCGTCTTTGGCCTGACGAATGGTATCGACGATATCGAACAGGGAGTTTTCCTGCAGGCGGTCAGATGTCGCACCAAACAGCTGGCGGCTAATGACCCCCAGACGGTTGCTGGTGGACGGTTTATCAACGATCACGCCAGTGATATCGAGTAACAGAGCTCCGCGAGTCGAATGCTGAGCCTGATTCGCGTTGCTGATATGCATCCAGATGCCCGCGCAAACCAGAACCAGGAAGATGAAGAAGATGTTCATCACCAGGTTGCGGACGAAGTTGAGCAGTCGCCACGTCCATTTAAAGAAACCGGCAAAGATTCGCCAAAGGGTTCGCATGTATTCTCCCTAACCAGAAAATGACTGTTTCCGTCGCCACTGGACGGTAATGTTGGGTTATCGTAATGACCCAACCGCCACTTGTCAGCAGGAATCGCCTGCCAGGCTGTAACAAATTCTGCCGTCGTGTTAATTTTGTGAATTAATTTCAAGAAAGGAGTTAACCAATGGATGCACTTGAACTGCTTGTTAACCGTCGTAGCGCGTCACGTCTGGCCGAACCTGCCCCTGTGGGCGAGCAGCTGGAAAACATTCTGCGTGCCGGCATGCGTGCCCCGGATCACGGCACGCTGCAGCCATGGCACTTCTTTGTGATTGAAGGCGAAGGCCGCGAACGCTTTAGCCAACTGCTGGAGCAGGGCGCAGTTGCCGCAGGGCAGGATGAGAAAGGTATCGACAAGGCGCGCAATGCCCCGTTCCGCGCCCCGATGATTATCGCTGTCGTGGCGAAATGCCAGGCCGACCATAAGGTGCCGGTCTGGGAGCAGGAAATGTCCGCTGGCTGTGCGGTGATGGCGATGCAGATGGCCGCCGTCGCGCAGGGTTTCAACGGTATCTGGCGCACCGGGCCGCTGACCGGAAGTGCCGCCGTGCGGGCAGGGTTCTCCTGTGGTGAGCACGATAAAATTGTCGGTTTCCTTTACCTCGGCACCCCGCAGCTTAAAGCCTCCAGCACCATCAGCGTGCCGGACACCACGCCTTTCGTCAGCCGTTTCTGATAACGCACGCTAAACTGTCTGGATTCTGAGCATCTGCCGCAGAATTCAGACAGTCATACTTACCTCTTTATGGAATGAGCGCTACCATAGCGCGATTGAGATGACAGGAGACGTCCATGAGCGAGCAAACCATTCGTTTAACGCAGTACAGCCACGGAGCCGGTTGCGGTTGTAAAATTTCCCCGAAAGTGCTGGAGACCATTCTGCACAGTGAACAGGCGAAGTTTGTCGACCCGAACCTGCTTGTCGGCAACGAAACGCGTGACGATGCTGCAGTTTATGACCTGGGTAACGGCACCAGCATTATCAGTACCACTGACTTCTTTATGCCGATTGTCGACAACCCGTTCGACTTCGGGCGCATTGCGGCCACCAACGCCATCAGCGATATCTTCGCCATGGGCGGTAAGCCAATCATGGCGATTGCCATTCTGGGCTGGCCTATCAACACCATTCCACCGGAAATCGCCCGCGAGGTGATTGATGGCGGACGTTTCGCCTGCCAGCAGGCGGGGATTGCGCTGGCCGGGGGTCACTCTATCGATGCGCCGGAGCCTATCTTCGGCCTGGCCGTCACCGGCGTGGTGCCGACCGAGCGCGTGAAGCGCAACAGCACCGCGCAGGCGGGCTGCAAACTGTTCCTCACCAAACCGCTGGGCATTGGCGTACTCACCACCGCCGAGAAAAAATCCCTGCTGAAGCCAGAACATATCGGTCTGGCTACGGAAGTGATGTGCCAGATGAACCTCGCCGGTGCGGCATTCGCCAATATCGATGGCGTGAAGGCGATGACCGACGTTACCGGTTTTGGTCTGCTGGGGCACCTCTCTGAAGTCTGTCAGGGCGCGGGCGTGCAGGCGCAGGTCTGGTATCAGGACGTGCCGAAGCTGCCGGGCGTGGAAGAGTACATTGCTCAGGGCGCGGTTCCGGGCGGTACCCAGCGCAACTTCGCCAGCTACGGTCACCTGATGGGTGAAATGCCTGAGGAGTGGCGCAACCTGCTGTGCGATCCGCAAACGTCCGGCGGCCTGCTGCTGGCGGTCACGCCTGAATCCGAAGCCGAGGTTCAGGCGACCGCTGCCGAGTTTGGCATCACCCTGACGGCGATCGGCGAGCTGGTCACCGCGCGCGGCGGCCGACCGATGATTGAGATCCGTTAATTCGATGCGGTTGTTTATTGCCGAAAAGCCGAGTCTGGCCCGTGCCATCGCCGACGTGCTGCCTAAACCGCATCGCAAAGGCGATGGCTTTATCGAATGCGGTAACGGGCAGGTGGTCACCTGGTGTATCGGCCACCTCCTGGAGCAGGCGCAGCCGGACGTCTACGACAGCCGCTACGCCCGCTGGAACCTCAACGATCTGCCGATTGTGCCGGAAAAGTGGCGTCTTCAGCCACGTCCTTCCGTCACCAAACAGCTCAACGTTATTAAGCGTTTTCTGCACGAGGCGACAGAAGTGGTCCACGCGGGTGACCCGGACAGGGAAGGACAGCTGCTGGTGGATGAAGTGCTGGACTATCTGGAACTGGCGCCAGAAAAGCGCCAGCAGGTGCAGCGCTGCCTGATCAACGACCTCAACCCGCAGGCCGTTGAGCGCGCGATCTCGCGCCTGCGTTCCAATAGTGAGTTTATTCCGCTGTGCGTCTCGGCTTTAGCGCGCGCCCGCGCCGACTGGCTGTACGGCATCAACATGACCCGCGCCTACACCATTCTTGGGCGCAATGCGGGCTACCAGGGCGTACTCTCCGTGGGCCGCGTGCAGACGCCGGTGCTGGGGCTGGTGGTACGCCGTGATGAAGAGATTGAGAACTTCGTCGCCAAAGATTTCTTTGAAGTGAAAGCGCATATCGTCACCCCTAAAGACGAGCGCTTCACGGCCGTCTGGCAGCCGAGCGACGCCTGCGAGTCGTACCAGGATGAAGAGGGGCGTCTGCTCCATCGTCCGCTGGCCGATCACGTGGTTAACCGTATCACCGGCCAGCCCGCTATCGTCACCAGCTATAACGATAAACGGGAATCAGAACCCGCGCCGCTGCCGTTTTCGCTTTCTGCACTACAGATTGAGGCGGCAAAAAAGTTTGGCTTGAGCGCGCAGAACGTGCTGGATATCTGCCAGAAGCTTTACGAAACCCACAAGCTGATCACCTATCCGCGTTCAGATAGCCGCTATCTGCCGGAAGAGCACTTTGCGGGTCGCCATTCGGTGATGAACGCTATTAGCGTCCACGCGCCGGATCTGCTTCCTCAGTCCGTTGTTAACCCGGATACCCATAACCGCTGCTGGGACGACAAAAAAGTCGATGCCCACCACGCAATTATTCCGACGGCACGCGCCAGCAGCGTCAACCTGACCGACAACGAAGCGAAGGTCTATAACCTGATCGCCCGTCAGTATCTGATGCAGTTCTGCCCGGACGCAGTGTTCCGCAAGTGCGTCATTGAGCTTGAGATCGCCAAAGGCAAGTTTGTTGCTAAAGCGCGTTTCCTCGCGGAAGCGGGCTGGCGTACGCTGCTCGGTAATAAAGAGCGCGACGAAGAGAACGACGGCACGCCGCTGCCGGTGGTGGCGAAAGATGATGAACTGCTGTGCGAGAAGGGCGAAGTGGTTGAACGTCAGACCCAGCCGCCGCGCCATTTCACCGACGCGACGCTGCTGTCGGCCATGACCGGCATCGCCCGCTTTGTGCAGGATAAAGATCTGAAGAAGATCCTGCGCGCCACCGACGGTCTGGGCACGGAAGCGACCCGCGCGGGGATCATCGAACTGCTCTTTAAGCGCGGTTTCCTGGAGAAAAAGGGACGTTACATCCATTCAACAGAACCGGGCCGGGCGTTAATTCATTCGCTGCCGGAGCTGGCCGCGAGGCCGGACATGACCGCGCACTGGGAATCGGTGCTGACGCAGATCAGCGAAAAGCAGTGCCGCTATCAGGACTTTATGCAGCCGCTGGTCGGGACGCTTTATCAGCTGATCGATCAGGCGCGCAGCACGCCGGTGAAGCGGTTCCGGGGAATGGTCGCCCCGGGCGGCGGGGCGAAGAAACCGTTCAAAAAGAAGAAAAGCGCAGCCAAAGATCCAACCTCTTAAACCGTAGTCGCCACCCGGCAAGAAAGGTGGCGTTTACTCATTCAGCGCGCCATAGATCTGATCGACAATCCATCCGTATGTCGCCGCAGGCAAGGTCCCGCTGACAAAAACATTCGGATTTATTTTAGGGTCAGCGACGGGCGAGTGCGGTCGGTTGCCCAGAATGACAATCGCCATATGTTTTACGGGATCAATGGCGGTGAGCGTGCCGGTCCAGCCCGTGTGACCATAGGTCTGCGGGCTCGCCAAAACGCCAAAGGTAGGCGTCATAGATGAATTACCGTTCACCCGCCAGCCCAGCCCAAAGGTGACGTCTGCTGCCGAGCTACGGGTAAACTCATCTACTGTGTTCTGATCAAATAACGTTACGTTGCCATAATGTCCCCCGTTCAGCATGGTCTGCATCAGAACGGCAATATCCTGCGTGTTGGAGAACAACCCGGCGTGACCGGAAACGCCGCCCATGGAATACCAGGCTTTTTCATCATGTACCTCTCCCCAGAGTGTGGTGGTGCGAATATGGGGGAAACTGACTGCGCCGTCGCGGGTGTTACCGTTGAGTTCCGTTGCGGCAATCTGCTGCTGCTTAAACCCTTTTAACAGTGGATTAAACACCGTGTGCTTCAGGCCGAGAGGCTGGTAAATCTGTTTCTCAACGTACACATCAAGCGGCATTGCGGTGACGGACTCAATAATAAACCCGAGGATCATGTAATCGACGTCGCTATAGACATGTTTTGAACCGGGCGGATAATCAAGTGGCGTTCGTTTAATCATCTCCAGCGTGGTTTTTTTATCCTGAGAGTAGAGATCGCCTGCAACGCGCTTGTTGGGGTATTGCGGATCGGCCGGGAAGCCAGCGGTATGATGCAAAATATCAATAATACGCAGGGCATCTTTCCCCTTAATTTTATCCGTGGGGTTATCCCTAAACCCTGGAATATATTTCGCGACAAGGTCGGTCACGTTTATTTTTCTTTCGTAGACCAGCTTCTGTAGCGCAAAGTTTGTTGCATACATTTTGGTATTGGAAGCCAGATCGTACAGCGTGTCCGTGGTGGTCATGACAGGTTTACTGGCTAAATGCGAGCCGTCATATTTTTTGGCGTAGCCCCAGGCTTTCTGAAATACAATGTGGTTATCTTTTATCACCAGCACATTCATCCCGGGGTAGCCAGCGTCAACTTGCTGCTGGATCCAGCGATCCATACTGTTTAATTTTTTAACATTAAAGCCCACGGTTTCCGGTTGTGCAGGGGTTAACACCGGATAATCCGCCGCAAACGCTGATGCGGATAACGCAATCAAAGAAGCAAACATCGCACACAGTTTCATCATCGATCCCTCAATGTAAGACGATATTCTTGCACCCAAAACGTCGGTAATAATAAACCTGCTTCACGAGGAAAAAGGGATCATCTCCACGAAAACAGCAATGGTGTTGTTGACACTATTGCCGCCCGGCAATAATCCCTGCCACTTCCATGACCTTTGCAGGCGGTTGTCGCACCCGGATCTGCTGCGCCATAAAACGCATATACGGATCCATATGGCTGAACATGGCTTTATAACCGGCGCAAAGATGGTTGTGCCAGCGTTGTCCGCTCTTATGGATACGGTGTTTGGGGCAGCCGCCGTGGCAGGCGAAGCGCCAGTCGCAGCGCATACACTCTGCGGATACCGCCGTTTTCGCCAGGCCAAACTTTCGCTGCTGTTTGCCGTTCGCCATTTTTGCCAGGCTGTCCCGTCGCAGATTGCCCAGCCGGTGCTCTGGGTAGACATAATGATCGCAACTGTAGACGTCGCCGTTTTGCTCCACCACCAGCCCAAACCCGCAGGAAGATTGCATCACGCATAATGAAGGGGGCTCTCCCAGCCATGCCGCCAGCGCGCTGTCAAACAGCTGGACGTAAACCCGACCCACATCGTGCCGTACCCACAGGTCGAAAACGCCGTTGATAAATTTTCCCCACTCTTCTCCGGAAACCGACCATTCGGTGACCGCGCCTCCGGCAAGGGACTGCGGATAAAGCAGCTCGCCGTATTTTTCCGCCAGCGGCCGTTGCTCAACGGCGGGAATAAACTGCACAAACCGGGCCCCCAGCTCGTTGGTGAGAAAACGATAAATCTCCTGCGGATGTGCAGCCGTCACGTTGTTCACAACGGTTAAAACGTTCACGTCGACACCGTGGTGTTGTAACAGCGACATGGCGCGGACTACCCGATCAAACACCGAACGCTGGCTGAGGGTTTTGCGGTAGCGATCGTGCAGCCAGGCGGGGCCATCAATCGAAAGTCCCACCAGGAAATGGTTTGCGGCGAGGAACGTGGCCCATGCTTCGTCGATGAGTACCCCGTTGGTCTGAATGCTGTTCGTGATGCGCTTACCGGCGGCGTATTTTTGCTGTAGCCGCAGCGCCTGCTCATAAAAAGCGATACCGGCCAGGGTTGGCTCACCGCCTTGCCAGGTGAATTCAACCTCCGGTCCGGGGTTGGCGGCAATGTACTGACGCACATACGCCTCCAGCGTCGCGTCATCCATATGGCGTGCGGGTCGGCGGGGCTTAAGCGTGCCGTGCTCTTTCTCCAGATAGAAGCAGTAATCGCAGGCGATGTTGCACTGATAGCTGACCGGTTTGGCCATCAGATGAAAGGGACGGTTCATGCTGGCTCCTTAGCCTTCCTGAAAAGGGTGATACTGCTCACTTTTTTATCACTGCGTTTTGACTTTATAAAAAAACGATCGAAATATAGATTTCATATAAACACATATAAAATGAAATATAAACTTCATTACGCCAATATCAGGGGCTTTTATGAGCAAATTGTTTGCAGGAGCACAAAATCTGGGTAAGTCGTTCATGTTGCCAATCGCCGTACTGCCCGCCGCCGGGCTGCTGCTCGGGTTTGGCGGCGTCCTTACCAATCCGGTTACGCTTGCCACGTATCCGGTTCTGGATAACGCGCTTCTTCAGGCCATATTCACGGTGATGAAACTCTGCGGCAGCGTGGTGTTCGATAACCTTTCACTGCTGTTTGCGGTAGGTATCGCCGTCGGGATGGCGCGTAGCGACAAAGGCACTGCCGGGCTGGCCGCGGTGCTGTGTTATATCGTCATGAACAAGGCAATTAACGCGTTGCTGCTGCTTTCCGGCACGCTGGCGTCAGACAATCTGGCCGCTGCCGGGCAGGCAAACGTGATGGGGATCGTCAGCCTGCAAACCGGCGTGATGGGCGGCATCATGAGTGGCCTGTTGGCGTATTGGGTGCAAAAACGCTTCGGTAAAACGGAACTGCCAAACCTGTTGGCCTTTTTTAGCGGCTCGCGTTTTGTGCCCATCGTCAGTTCGTTTTTCGCGATCTTTCTCGGCGTGGCGCTGTTCTTTGTCTGGCCGCATATTCAGGCGGGCATTAGCCACCTTGGTGGGCTGGTGGAACAAACCGGCTACGTGGGGACACTGTTCTACGGGATGATCCTGAAATGCCTAATCCCACTCGGTCTGCACCACCTGTTTTATCTGCCGTTCTGGCTGACCAGCGTCGGCGGCGAGGCAGTGGTTAACGGCCAGGTGGTTCAGGGGACACAGAAAATCTTCTTTGCCCAACTGGCCGATCCCTCCGTAACGCAGTACTACATCGGCGTATCGCGTTTTATGGCGGGGCGCTTCGCCGACTTCATGTTCGGCCTGCCGGGGGCAGCGTTGGCGATCTACCACGCTTCGCGGCCAGAAAACCGTAAAAAGGTCGCCAGCCTGATGCTCTCCGCTGCGCTCACGGCCTTCGCCACCGGCATCACCGAGCCGCTGGAGTTCGCGTTTATGTTCTGCGCGCCGCTGCTTTACGGGGTCCATATCGTGCTGACCGGCGTGGCCTTTATGTTGACTCACGTTTTACAGATCACCGTCGGACAGACTTTCTCAGGTGGACTCATCGATTTTCTGCTGTTTGGTGTGCTTCAGGGCAATGCCAAAACCAACTGGCTGCTGATGCTGCCGCTCGGTGCGGTGATGTTCTGTCTGTATTACTTCTCTTTCCGTTTCCTGATCCAGTGGCGACAGTTGAAAACACCCGGCCGCGAGACTGAGGAAGAGGAGACTAAGGATACCGTCCTTGCAGGCAGCGAACGCGCCGCCGGTATCGTGCTGGCTCTGGGCGGGCGCGACAACATTATCGATGTGGACTGCTGCGCCACCCGCCTGCGCGTCACGGTGAAAAATGCGCACGCTGTGTTGATCGACGATTTTAAACGGCTCGGCAGCCGCGGCGCCTTTATTCGCGGCGAAGGGGTGCAGGTGGTGTACGGGCCGCATGTCACCTTAATCAAGAACGAAGTTGAAGAATTTATCGGTTCATAAAAAGAGACGTCTTATGAAAGCAGTCATGCTGATGTTCGATACACTCACCCGTAACCACCTTGCCCCCTACGGCGGTGACGCGATTACGCCTAACTTTACCCGGCTGGCGCAGGCGTCTGCGCAGTTCGATCGCTTCTATGTCGGCAGCATGCCCTGCATGCCCGCCCGCCGGGAGCTGCATACGGGACGCTATAACTTTTTGCATCGTAGCTGGGGGCCGCTGGAGCCGTTCGACTTCTCCACCTTTCAGGCGCTGCGCGAGGCGGGGATCCATACTCATCTGGTGACTGACCACAAGCACTACTGGCGAGACGGCGGGGCCACGTATCATACCCGCTACTCCACCTTTGAGTTTATTCGCGGCCAGGAAGGGGACCGCTGGAAAGGTCAGGTGGAGAAACCGGCGATCGTCTGGCAGGGGCTGGAGGATGAAGAGACGCAGCGCAGACGCAGCGGACGGATGACTCAGGATCTGATCAACCGCGCCGCGATGCCTGGCCAGGAAGACCACTATACGCATCGTACCATTCAGGCGGGAATGGACTTCCTTGAAACCAATCAGCACCAGGATAACTGGTTTCTGCAGATCGAATGTTTTGATCCCCATGAGCCCTTCTTTGTGCCGGAAAAATACCTCGCGCAGTATGGCTGCACTGCCGATGAATTCGACGGCTGGGTGCCGTATTACTGCGGCGCGCCGGGCGGAGAGAACGACGATAAGGTGCGTAAATTTTACCAGGCGCTGATCACCCTGTGTGACGACTATCTCGGCCAGGTGATGGATAAACTGAAGGCGCTGAACCTGTGGGATGACACGCTCTTTATTGTCTGCACCGATCACGGTTTCCTGCTCGGCGAGCACCAGTGGTGGGGCAAAAATATTATGCCGGTCTATAACGAAATCGCGAATACGCCATTTTTCATCCGCGATCCGCGTAGTCGCGCGTACGGAGTGCGGCGGCAGGCGCTGGCGCAAACCGTCGATATTCCCGCCACGCTGCTCGACTATTTTAATCTACCGCGCCCGGCAACGATGACCGGCCGCCCGCTGGGCGATGCGGTGGCGCATGACATTCCGGTGCGTAACTACGCGCTGTTCGGTTACTTCGGGGGGCACATCAATATTACCGACGGCGATTACATCTATATGCGCTGTCCACGGGAAGAGGGCAACGACAGCCTGTACGAATACACATTGATGCCAACGCGCATCGACAGCATGTTTAACGTCAGTGAACTGCACACTATCACTCTTCATCCGGGGTTCGATTTTACCCAGGGGGCGCAGGTGATGCAGATCCCGGCCACGTTCGGGTATCTCAACCCGTGGCGCTTTGGCGATAAGCTGTTTGATCTGCGATCCGATCCCGGCCAGACGGTTCCGCTGGCGAGTGGCGAAAAGACGTTGCACTACGCGCAGGCGATGCGCTCGATGATGCAGGCGCACGACGCGCCTCGGGAGTTGTATGCCCGTTTTGAGCTGGACGCGATCGGCGAAACGCGCGAGGCGGCCTTCGCCGAACGCTGGGCGCGGCTGGACGTTCTGGCCGATTGCGATCATCACGGTGTGGAGGAGGCGCTGCGCTTTGTTCTCCGCGCAGGGCAGGCGCAGGGGTATGATCGCGACGAGCTGTTGGCCCGGCTGCCCGCTGGGGGGAAAATCCGCGACGCCGACATCTTTGCCCTGATTGACGCCTTTTTTAGCGGTGACGCGCACCGGGCATTGGTCTACCAGGCCCGTCTGCTGTTGAGAACGGAATAACAACATGTGGATACTGGAAAATGAACGCATTAAGGCGACGGTACAAGCGACAGGCGGTGAACTGGTCAGTCTCTGGGATAAACTGGCGGGCAGGGAACGGTTATGGCAACCGGACGCGGCGGTCTGGAACCATACGGCAACGCAATTGTTTCCGGTTGTGGGTCGACTGATACATAACGGACTGTGGCTCGACGAGCAGTTCTGGCCGCTGCCCGCACATGGCTTTTTACGCGAACACATTTTTGGCTGTGTTGCCCAGACGCCGGATACGTTGACGCTGGAAGCCTGCGCCACGTCGCAGACGATAAAACGGTGGCCGCGCCGCTGGCGGGTACGGCTGGAGATAGCCCTCGACGCTTCTGATCTGGTGTTCCGGCAGACGGTCATCAACGACGACAGCCGGGCGTTGCCTTTCTCGGCTGGCTGGCATCCGGGCTTTGCCCTGCCCATCTCCACTCGCTCCGGCTGGTGGGTTGAATTTAGCCCGGCGGTGAGCGGCCCCTTTTTCACCCGGGAACGCACCCTTGAAACAGACGGGCAACGGCAGGACGTCACGCGCTTTGCGCTGACGAGTACCTGTTTCGCGGCGGGTGCGGTCTATTTCGGCGACGGTCAGCACAGAACGATCCACGTTCGCGACCCCGACGGCACGCTTGCATTGACGCTTGAAACAGGCGAACAACCCTGGCTGGCGCTGTGGGGCGTGCCGGGAGCCGATTTGTTGTGCATAGAGCCGCTGGCAGGCACGACCGATGCCCCGGATGCAGACGGGCAGAGCACGAATAAGCGCGGGATGCGGCAACTGGCCGCAGGAGAAAGCCAGACTTTTACCGCCCGTCTACGCTTTGCGGTGGACGCATGAGCGGGGGATTGCCAGAATACGGGCAGTCTTTATCGCAAAGGGAGCGAAACGTCGCCATGAGCGTGAATCGGGAAAACGTGCGGGTCTACATCAGCAATATTTTGGGCGGCTTAAGTGAGACCGATCGTCATATCGCCGGGTTTATTCTGGAGCAGCCTGCGCAGGTCGCGCAGATGCCGGTAAGTCGGCTGGCAGAGGCGATGCGGGTCAGCGAAGCCACCATCGTGCGCTTTTGTAAAAAGATTGGCTATGGCGGTCTGCTGGATCTGAAAGCGGCACTGAAGCGCGAACTGCTTGCAGAGAGCGAGCAGGCGCTGCCCGTTTCGCCGGACATCTTCCTGGACGATTCACGTAACGAGGTGGCGCAGAAAATCGCGCTGACGCTGGAGACGACGGTAAAGGAGACCATCGGCCTGCTGGACATGAAGGTGGTGCATCCTGTGGTGGACCGTTTCCTGACGGCCCGCCGGGTGCTGTTTGTCGGGTTTGGCGCATCGGGCCTGTCGGCGATGGAGGCCAGGGATAAAATGAACCGTCTGGGGATCGACTCGGAAGCCTACACCGACCGTTTCACGATGACCCTGAAACTCGCCAACCTGAAGACGGACGATCTGGTCGTGGCCTTTTCACACTCGGGCGAGACGCCGGAGGTGGTCAACGCTTTTCGACTGGCGCGCAAGGCAGGGGCACACTGCCTTGCTATTACCCATAGCCATCAGTCGCCGCTGACCGAGCTAGCCGATACCTGGCTGCTGACCTGCGGCAGCGCGGGGCCGTATCAGGGCGACTCTATCGCCACGCGGGTCTCACAGCTGTTTATCATCGAATTCCTTTGTACGGAAATCACCCGACACAACCTGCGCGACAGCGCCTCGACCGGGCTTTCCATCAAAGAACTGTTGATTAAGGAAAGAATCAAACGTGAGTCTTCAGGAGAATAATGCCTCTTTTCCTCCATGTCCGCGGGGAAAATGGTGGCTGGCCGGTAAAACGCCGGACTACCGCTTTACGCTGGCTAATGAGCGTACTTTTCTGGCGTGGATCCGCACCGCACTGGCGCTGATGGCCGGGGCGGTAGGTATTGAACAATTTTCACCTCAGCTCTCCTCCGTAGGGCTCCGTACAACGCTGTCTGCGCTGCTGCTGAGCGCGGCATCAGCGATGGGGGTCATCGCCTGGCGTCGCTGGCGTCACAATGAATACGCGATGCGTCTGGGGAGCGACCTGCCGTATACACGCGGTTTATTCCTGCTGGGCGGGTTTATCATGCTGCTGGCGCTGTTGCTCGCGGTTCTGCTGTGGCAGGGGGGGCAGTGAGCCGCGATCCGGGGCTACAGACTGAACGGACGCTGCTGGCCTGGCGTCGCACAGGATGGGCGGCGCTGGTGCCGGGACTGCTCTGTCTGCGTCTCTGGCTGCACGTCGGCGAACCGCTGCACGCGGTGAGTGCGTTATTTTTATTGAGCGTGGGGCTGGGGATGTTGTGCGGCATAATGCGCAGGCACCGCGTGGTTTCATTGCTGGTTGCCGGGAGTGGCGCACTGCTGCTGGCGGGCACGCTGTTGCGCTTATAGCCCGGCGGCAACAGCGCCGGGCAAATACTGGCTAAATCACACCCTGACCCATCATCGCATCCGCCACCTTCACGAACCCGGCGATATTCGCCCCGCGCACGTAGTTGGTTTGCGACGCCTCACCGCCGTACTCGACGCAGGCATGGTGAATATCCAGCATGATGTGGTGCAGGCGCGCGTCCACTTTCTCTGCCTTCCAGCCGAGACGCGCGGCATTTTGCGCCATCTCCAGACCGGACGTCGCCACGCCACCCGCGTTTGCGGCCTTGCCCGGCGCAAACAGCACGCCCGCTTCAAGGAAAAGATCGGTCGCTTCGATGGTGGTCGGCATATTCGCGCCTTCCGCTACCGCTTTCACGCCGTTGCTAATCAACGTACGTGCGGCCTCCACGTCCAGTTCGTTTTGCGTGGCGCACGGCAGGGCGATATCCACCGGCACGCCCCACGGCTGTTTGCCTTCCAGATACGTCAGACCAAATTCCGCGGCATAATCCGCAAGACGGCCGTCACGGCTGGCTTTGATTTCGCACAGGCGCGCCAGTTTCTCCGCCGTAAAGCCCGCTTCATCCACCACCGTGCCTTTAGAGTCCGAGGCCGTCACCACGCGGGCACCAAACTGCATCGCTTTTTCGATAGCGTACTGCGCCACGTTACCGGAGCCGGACACCGCCACGCGCATCCCTTCAAAACCTAAGCCGTGGCGCTTGAGCATCGCTTCAGTGAAGTAAACCAGGCCGTAGCCTGTCGCTTCCGGGCGGATCAGGCTCCCGCCAAAGGATAATCCTTTGCCGGTAAAGACGCAGGCGCTGTTGTTGGAGAGCTTTTTCATCATTCCGGCCATAAAGCCCACTTCGCGGGCGCCCACGCCGATATCTCCCGCCGGTACGTCGGTGTCCGGACCAAGATGGCGATAGAGCTCAGTCATCAGCGCCTGACAGAAACGCATCACTTCGCCTTCGCTTTTGCCTTTCGGGTCGAAATCACTACCGCCTTTACCGCCGCCCATAGGGAGCGTGGTGAGGGCGTTTTTAAAGGTCTGCTCGAAGCCGAGGAATTTCAAAATCGACAGGTTCACGGATGGATGAAAACGCATGCCGCCCTTAAACGGGCCAATGGCCGAGTTAAACTGCACGCGCCACGCGCGGTTAACCTGCACCTGGTTGCGGTCATCCACCCACGTTACGCGGAACTGGATCACGCGTTCTGGCTCAACCAGGCGTTCCAGCAGCGACAGTTGACGATAGCGCGGGTTTTCTTCAAGGAATGGCCACAGGGTGGTCATCACTTCACGAACGGCCTGCGCAAACTCGCTTTGGTGCGGGTCGCGCTGCTGAACGTGGGCAAGGAAACTTTCCAGAGAGCGTGTCTGATCCATAGATATAAGAACCTCTTATAATAATTTCTGATTATGACTTATGCGATTTGTGTTGTTTTTTTGACTATACCACCCGTACCGCTTTGTGAAGCAAGCAGAAATTCATGCTCAAAAGGAAATTCATGACGCGGGCTGAGTCATAACAAAAAGCGATGGCGTGTGAAATTAAAGATTCTGTCCGATTTACCGTTATAGTCATTATCAGGACATAACAGGAAGAGAAGTCTATGAACCGTTACGTGATGGCCGCGTTATTGTTGATGTTGACCGCAGGCGCGCAGGCTGACCGCATTCGCCCGGATGTGGAAGTGAATGTGCCGCCGGAGGTGTTTAGCTCCAGCGGCCAGCGCGCGCAGCCGTGTAACCAGTGCTGCATCTATCAGGATCAAAACTATTCAGAAGGGGCCGTTGTGAAAGCAGATGGCGTGCTGCTACAGTGCCAGCGGGATGCGCGTACCATCAGCACGAATCCGCTGGTCTGGCGTCGCGTAAAAGAATAAACGCCTCCAGCAGCGGAATGTCCGCCGGGGCTAACGCGTAGTTAAACGCCTCTTGCGGCGTACACCAGGCCAGCGCGCTGTGGTAGTGCGCCGTGAGCTCTCCGCAAAAGGTCGGAACGTGCCAGGCGTGCAGGTTGATCAACCGCTGCGAGACTTCCCGCTGGTGGCTTGCCACGTATTGCGCAGGCTGAGCCTCAATACCCAACTCTTCGCGCAGCTCGCGGATAAGCGCCTCTGGCTGAGTTTCGCCAGCTTCGACTTTCCCGCCTGCAAATTCCCACATACCCGGCTGGTCGGCGTGAGCAGGGCGCTGCGCCAGTAAAATGTTGCCGTCTTTTTCGATGATGGCCGCAACGACATCGACTGTTTTTAGCATGGTCGTCAATACTTGATAGCGAAAAACGCCATATTATCGTGCCCTTTCAAAGAGTCCAGTCATCAGGAGAATCAGGTGAAAGAGACATCCACCTGGGTAGATCCCATCTCAACCCTTCCGGCAAGCGTTAAACCCATTGCCGCCATGCAGCAAAAACACTTCGGCGCGGTGCTTAACCCCACGCGCTGGTGGGGACGCATGCCGCGTCTGTTCTGGCTGGTCGCCTTGTTCGTGGGTTTTCTGGAACGGAGAAAAGCGCGCCTGACGCCCGTGCTGCGCTCACTGCTTATGACGCGGGTATCGCAGCTGTGCCACTGTGCTTTCTGTATTGACGCCAACAGCCTGCGGCTGGCCGAGCGTAGCGGCGCGCTGGACAAAGTTCTGGCCGTGAGCGACTGGCCTGATTCTGACGTGTTCAGCGAACAGGAGCGCGCGGCGCTGGCCTATGCGGAGGCGGTCACCGCCACGCCGCCCCGGGTGAACGACGCCGTCAAAGTACAACTGAAGCACCACTTTACTGACGACGCTATTACCGAAATGACGGCGCTTATTGCCTTTCAGAATCTCTCTGCCCGCTTTAACGCCGCCCTCGATATTCCGGCGCAGGGGCTGTGCGCCACGTTTAAAGGGAAGCCTGATGCTTGACCGTCACCTGCACCCGCGGGTAAAGCCCGCCCTGAATCGTCTGGCTTCCGTGCTGGACAAGCCGGGCGTGACGCCCGACGGATTAACCCTGACCGGGTTTGCTATCGGCCTGCTGGCGCTGCCGTTTCTGGCGCTTGGATGGTACCCTGCGGCGCTGGTCACCATCGTACTGAACCGCCTGCTGGATGGGCTGGACGGCGCGCTGGCGCGCCGGAGAGGGCTGACGGATGCGGGAGGGTTTCTCGATATCGCCCTCGATTTTCTGTTCTATGCCCTGGTGCCGTTTGGCTTTGCGCTGGCGGCACCGGCCGGGAATGCTCTGGCCGCCGCCTGGCTGTTATTCGCGTTTATCGGCACCGGCAGCAGTTTTCTGGCGTTTGCGGCGCTGGCGGCGAAGCACGATATCGATAATCCCGGCTATGCGCATAAGTCGTTTTACTACATCGGCGGGCTAACGGAAGGGACGGAGACCATCGCCCTGTTCGTGCTGTGCTGCCTGTTTCCGGCGCACTTTACGTTGTTCGCATGGGTATTCGGCGCGCTGTGCTGGCTGACCACCACAACGCGCGTCTGGAGCGGTTACGTGACGCTGAAGTCACTCACCCCTTAGAGAGCGCTTTCAGGCCCGCGCTCGCCGGTTGATACCGGGTTCTGCGGGTGGCTGCTCCATTCGTACCAGCCGCCGTCATAGACGGCGACGTGCTTCCAGCCCATCGCCCTGGCGTACATAAAGGCTTCGGACGCCCGCCAGCCGGTACCGCAGTAAAACGCGACCTGCTGTTCCGGCAGGATCTTCCAGTTTTTCCACTGGGCGGCGATGTCATCAGCGCTGCGCATGGTGCCATCCGGGTTATGGAAGTCTTCCATGTGCGTGGCGTCGCTCCCCGCGTGACCCCAGCGGGCACCGGCTATTTCACCTTTTGGCTTGATATAGCTATAGCCGCTGGTTTCGCCGATAAACTCCGGCCACGAACGAATGCTGACCAGAGAGGCATCCTGGCGGTGCAGCATCCCGCGTGCCTGCTCCATATCCACCATCAGCTGCGGCTGGCCGGGGATCGGCGCGCCAAAATCAGGGGCAGGTTTCACCTCCCCGGGCATACCGCGTTCAACCGGCAGGTTGGCTGCAGACCATGCCTTCCAGCCGCCGTCAAGAATACGGACATCCTTTACCCCCGCGTAGAGCATAATCTGCGCCACGCGCGCGGCGGCGTAAACGTCGCGCCCATACAGAATGACGGTGGTGTCATGGCGGATCCCGTGCTTCGCCAGCATCGCTTTTAGCTTGTCGTCGGAGACCTTATTCCACAGCGGCTCGCTTTCCACCTCGTTGGTATCGATATAGCCCGCGCCGGGAATGTGGTTCAGCAGGTAATACTTCGGTGCGCCCCAGGCAGCTTCAATCACTTTCCAGTCGCCCGCCGGTGCGGCAGCGATCGGTTTGCCCTGCTGGAGCCGGTGGATCCACTGCGGGTAGACCAGCTGTTCAAAGTGCGCCAGGCGCTGAAGGCGCTCCGGCGTCTGCAGGGCATCGCTGAGAAACGAAACATGCCGGAATCCAGCTTTCTCCAGGCGGGCTTTCACCGTCTGGTTATCCTTCTCGTCACCGTACAGCGCGATGGACGTCGCAGGCGTAAGATGATGCTGTCTGGCCCAGAGCACAATCTGCTCGTCGTTCATTGCATCAAGCCAGGCGGCAGCCAGGTTGAGCGCGGCGGGTTCGTGCCCCGAGGGGCCGCTGAGCGTTTGCGGCCAGCCGTTGTAGAACGCGCTGGGGCGGGTGTCGACAGGCGTGCCGTGCTGAGCCTGAAGCTGAGACAGCGTCATCGCGTTGGCCATATCAGCCGCCAGAGAGGAAAAGGAAGCGAGGCCGCAGAGCAGGGCCAGCGCGGTCAGTTGAGAAACACGTTTCATCGAATAACCTGACGTCAGTAAAAGAGGGGGGCATTGTCGTCTCTCCCGAAACGGAAAACATTGCGTTAGCACATTATTGCCAGCGAGAAATCTCAATCACCTCGCCGCCGGGCGGAATATCCTCTTCGTCATGAGTGACCAGCACCACCGGGATATTGCGCGCGCGGAGGGTGTCAAATACCCATGTCCGAAACGTCGTGCGCAACGTTTTATCGAGGCGGCTGAAGGGTTCGTCCAGCAGCAGCGCCTGCGGTTCGGCAAGCAGGGCGCGCAGCAGGCTTACGCGGGCACGCTCTCCGCCGGAAAGGGTGACCGGATCGCTCGCGTAATGTCCGCTCAGCCCGGCGGAATCCAGCGCCTGCTCGACCGCTTCCCGTCGCGCGCGCCCAGCGATCCGCTCAGGTAACGCCAGCAGTAAATTTTGCCCGACGGTGAACGGGTCAAACAGCAGGGCGTCCTGAAAGAGAATGCCCAGCCCGCGGGATTCAACGGGAAGGCCGTCGCAGCGACGTGCGTCGAGCCACAGTTCGCCCCGCGCCTGAAAATCGTCTGACAGCGCACCGATCATCCAGGCAAAAAGGGTCGATTTGCCGCTGCCGGACGGCCCCATCAGGGTGACGATCTCCCCGCGGGGTACGCAAAAATTGACCTCGCGGAAAAGCGGTTCAATGGTGAGGTTGCTTACCTTCAGCATTAACGTAATCCTTGACGGTAGCGGCTCGCGAGCCGGGATAACAGGGCGGCAAGGCCGAATACGACGCCCGTGACCAGCAGTAAGCCCAGCGCCCGGTTTGCGAGAACCGGAATGCTTCCCCCGCTGCTGAGCGCGACGGTCTCGGTAGTCAGCGTGGCGAAACGCCCCGCGCCCAGCCAGAGCGTCGGCATGTATTGCGCCATGCTGACGGAAAATCCGGTGGCAAAGGCCAGCAGCGCAGGGCGTACCAGCAGAGGGCATTTCAGCAGGCAGAAAATTTTAGCCCGTCGCCAGCCGAGCGTTCTGGCGGTAAGGATAAGCCGGGGATCGATCCGCCGCCAGGCGGGTTGCAGCACCAGCAGCATCCAGGGCAACACCCACAGCAGATGGCTCCAGAGCACGGCGGCATAATGCCCGTCGAGCCCCAGATGCAGCGCAATCGTATACTGGCCGGTAACGAGCGGCAGGGCCGGAAGGGCGAGCGGTAGCCACACCCACGCTGCGTTTCTCTGCGGCCCCCATTCCAGCCAGAGAACGCTGACAACCAGCGCGATCAGGCTCGAAAGCAGACCAAAGGAGAGGCTGGTATCCACGGGACCCACGTCGTCCCGCTGCGCCAGCATGAGCAGAACTGCGGCGCACAGGATGCCGCATGCGGGCAGAAATCCGCTGAACGCGCGTTCAGGCAGCACGAGATGCGACCTGCGGCGCGTACCTGTCTGGTCCGGAATCCCGCGACGCCAGACCTTCCACAGACAGTACCCCAGCACGGCAAGCACGGCCAGCATCAGAAGGAGAATCAGGCACAGCAGCATCCCTTTTGCCTGCTGCTGTGCGTCGCCCTGGCTCAGCCACTGCCAGGCCAGTACGGCCAGCGTGGGCGGATTGCCGGGCCCGAGAACGATCGCTACGTCCACCACCGACAGCGACCACGCCAGCACCGCCAGCATCACCGCGCCGAGGACAGGCGCAATCGCTGGCAGGATCAGCCAGCTTAGCGTCTGTAAACGCCCGTAGCCGAAGGTCTGCATGACGATTTTCTGCTGCGCGAGCCGTTTTTCCGGCAGCACGGCGTAAATGGCCCACAGCACGAACGCGCTCTCTTTAACCGCGAGCGTCAGGCCCAGCCCGGCGCCGTAGCGGTCAAACGGCGGCGAACAGACGGTGCAGATCTGATAAAACAGCCCGCCCTCGGCAAACAGCAGTAACGCGCTGGTGGCGAAGGCCACGTGAGGGACGGCCAGCAGCCACGGCAGGCGCGTGCTGAGGCGCCGCCAGCGTTTGCCGGGCCAGAAAAGTGCCACGAGGAAAAGGGCGATAAATAATGCCCCCAGCGTGGCGATAAGCGTTGAGACCAGCGTAGCGATGGCAGCCTGCGGCAGCTGCGGATCGTTCAGCAGCAGCTGCCAGTTCGTCATGGAAAACGCCGGCGCGAACAGCATGGCGCCGGCGGGCAGGATCGGCAGATAGATAGCCGCCATCGCCAGCCAGACAAGCCAGCTTAACGGGTGCCGTAACGACGCAGCCATTCCTGCTCCAGCGCGTTCACCCACGCGGACTGCGGCTCCGGGAGCACCTTTGGCAGCCCCTGAGGTGTGTGGGCCTGCAGCTGCTTCGCGTCACCTTCGGGCAGCGTTTTCGCATCCAGCACGCTCGGGTCTCCCCAGACGGCCGGATCGGCTTTACGGATCTGCGCCTGCGGCGACAGCAGGAAATTGGCGACCACTTTCGCACCTGCGCTCGCGCTGGCATTGGCCGGAATGGCCACAAAATGAACGTTGCCAATTGTTCCGCCGTGGAAACCAAAGCTGTAGCTGTCGGCGGGCAGTTCACCGCGGGCGACTTTTTGCTGCGCATGCGCCGGGTTGAAGGTCAGCGACAGGTTCAGACTGCCGCTGGCGAGCAGGGCATCCATCCGCGCAGGGGAGGGAGGGAAGTCTTTCCCTTCGCGCCACAGCAGTGGGTGCAGCTTATCGAGGTAGGCCCAGAGCGGCGCCGTAACCTGATCAAACGTTGCATCGGGCGCTTTTTGTAACGCCTCAGGGCGTTCGGTGAGCGTCAGAAGCAGCTGCTCGAGAAATGCCGTGCCGGTGAAATCGGGTGGACGAGGATAGCTCACCTTGCCCGGGTGCTGCTGCGCGTACGCCAGCAGCGCCTGAGGATCTTTCGGCGGCGTCGGCATGCTGGCTTTGCGGGCGATAAAGGTCAGCTGCGCGCCGCCCCACGGCGATTCCGCCCCGTCTGTGGGAATCGCAAAATCTTCCGTGACGGGTTTACGGGTATCGACATAGCGCCAGTTGGGCAGCGTCTGCGCCCATCCGCTTTGCAGCAGGTTCGCCTCTTTTAGCGTGCGGAAGTTTTCGCCGTTCACCCACAGCAGGTCGACTGAGCCGTTGGTCTTTCGCCCTGCGGCAGCTTCCGTCTGAATACGTTTTACCGCATCGGCGGCATCCGCCAGCGGGACGATTTTTAGGGTAATGGCATAGTGCGTTTGCATCTCACCGCTGACCCACTCAAGGTAGCGGTTAACCGCCGGATCGCCGCCCCAGGCGTTAAACCAGACGGTCTGGCCGCTGGCCTGCTGTTGGATAGCCTGCCAGCTTTCGGCGGCACAGAGAGGGGCTGCCAGCAGCAGACCGGTCAGGAACGCGCAAAAACGCACACGGCGCATAATGCCTCACTTTTTAAACAAAGAGGTGTAACGGGAGAAGAGCCAGCGCGTGGCCAGCGGTAATAACCCCAGTAGTGTAAAGGCGAATACGATCCCCGGCGACAAAATATCGCGCAGCGAGGTCACTTTCCCTAGCTCGCGCCCGGCGTTGAGAAAGATAACCGTGGCGGGCAGCATGGCGACCTGGCTGACCCACCAGTAGCGCCGTACCGTGATGCGGGTCAGTCCCATCAGTAAATTCACCAGGAAAAACGGGAACAGCGGCATCAGGCGCAGGGCAAAAAGATAGCCTGCGCCGTCGCGCGTCATGCCCGCATTCACCGTTGCCATCTGTCGGGCAAACCGCCGCTGAACCCAGTCGCGCAGCAGATACCGGCTGGCGAGCATGGCCAGCGTGGCCCCGAGCGTGGAGGCAAATGAGACCAGCATGGTGCCTTCCCAAAGGGGAAAAAGCGCTCCGCCCAGCAGGGTCAGGATCGCCGCACCGGGGATCGACAGGGCGGAAACCGCCACGTAAAGCGCAAAAAAGATCAGCGCGCTCGGTAGCGGCGCGTGTTCAACATGGGAAAGTAATGCCTGCTGATGCGTTTTAATTCCGGCCAGAGAGAGCGTGCCGGGCGGAAGAAAGAAATACGTCAAAATAAATGCGCCCAGAAGGGCGCACAGGAAGAGTGTTTTTCGCATGTTCACGCGTCATTACAGCTTGAATTTAGCCCACACCGGCGCGTGGTCAGACGGTTTTTCCATGCTGCGGATATCGTAGTCGATCCCGGTTTCGATGCAGCGCTCTGCCAGCGGCGAACTGGCCAGCAGCAGATCGATACGCAGGCCGCGGTTGTCGTCAAAGCCCTTAGAGCGGTAGTCAAACCAGGAGAAGCGGTCCTGCGTTTCCGGGTTGGCATTACGGAAAGTATCCACGAGGCCCCAGCCAAGCAGGCGCTCCATCCACTCGCGCTCCTCCGGCAGGAAAGAACATTTTCCGGTGCGCAGCCAGCGCTTGCGGTTCTCTTCGCCGATGCCGATATCCAGATCCGTCGGGCTGATGTTCATGTCACCCATGATCAGCACCGGGTTCTCTTTTTTCAGTTCGGTCGTCAGGTAGTTCTGCAAATCCTGGTAAAACTTCGCTTTGGCCGGGAATTTTGTCTCGTGATCGCGGCTCTCACCCTGCGGGAAATAGCCGTTAATGACCGTAATATTCCCGAGCGGAGAAGGGACTTCCGCCATGATGATGCGACGCTGCGCCTCTTCACCGTCGCCGGGGAAGCCGCGACGCACGGAGACCGGCGTATCTTTGGTCAACAGCGCAACGCCGTAATGGCCTTTCTGCCCATGATAGAAGACGTTGTAACCGAGTTTCGCCACCTCTTCGAGGGGGAACATGTCGTCGTGAACCTTGGTCTCCTGCAGGCCGATCACATCTGGCTGATGTTGCTCAACAATGGCTTCAAGCTGATGAGGGCGGGCGCGCAGGCCGTTGATATTAAAAGAGACAAATTTCATAGTCGCTGCCAGTGCAAGGTGAATAGTGCATGGATGGTAGCAGAATTTGCGTCAACTGTTACCGGGTTCGACCAATAACTGCGACAGATAATGCCGGTGGTGCAATATTTGCACCATTCTGACGCGCTTCGCCCTATAACCGGGCGTAAATGGCCGATAAATTTCGCGAGCGATCACAATTCCAGAATTATATTTGGCCTGTGCATACTCTTTCTGATTTTCATGCGGCAAAGCGCCGCTTGTCGTAAAAATATTCACTTTTTATGCACTAACAGTGAATAACTCCATATCGTAACCTATTGATATTCTGTTACCTCAACCCGTTTATGCATTTTTATCGCTGGCTGGCACGAAGGCTGCAATCTACATTCACAGTGCAAACACTCAATTATTTAACATTCAAATAACTTTTTATTTACCGGATGAGGTCGCTATGTCTCTGTCAATTACGCGTGAAAATTTCGATGAATGGATGATGCCGGTTTACGCTCCGGCGGCTTTTATTCCGGTTCGTGGGGAAGGCTCGCGCCTGTGGGATCAGCAGGGTAAAGAGTATATCGATTTTGCCGGGGGGATTGCGGTCAACGCGCTGGGCCATGCGCACCCTGCGCTGCGTCAGGCGCTGAACGACCAGGCAGCGAAGTTCTGGCATACCGGCAACGGCTTTACCAACGAGCCCGCGCTGCGCCTGGCGAAAAAGCTGATCGATGCGACCTTTGCCGAAAAAGTCTTTTTCTGTAACTCCGGCGCGGAAGCCAACGAAGCGGCGCTGAAGCTGGCGCGCAAATATGCCCACGACAAGTTTGGTACGCACAAGAGCGGGATTGTGGCGTTTAAAAATGCCTTCCACGGGCGCACGCTCTTTACCGTGAGCGCGGGCGGTCAACCCTCTTATTCGCAGGATTTCGCCCCGCTGCCGCCGGATATTCGCCACGGCATCTATAACGATCTGCAGTCCGCCAGCGAGCTGATTAACGACACCACCTGCGCGGTGATCGTCGAGCCGATGCAGGGCGAGGGCGGCGTGCTTCCGGCGCAAAAAGCTTTCCTGCAGGGGCTGCGCGAGCTGTGCGATCGTCACGACGCGGTCCTGATTTTCGATGAAGTGCAGACCGGCGTGGGCCGCACTGGCGAGCTGTATGCCTATATGCACTACGGCGTCACGCCGGACGTGCTCTCCACCGCGAAAGCTTTGGGCGGCGGCTTCCCGATCGGGGCGATGCTGACCACCGATAAATTTGCCAGCGTGATGACCGTCGGCACCCACGGCACCACCTACGGCGGCAACCCGCTGGCCACCGCCGTCGCCGGGCAGGTTCTCGACATCATTAACACCCCTGAGGTGCTGAAGGGCGTTAAGCAGCGTCACGACTGGTTCGTTGAGCGCCTGAACGCCATCAACGGCAAGCTTGGCCTGTTTAAAGAAATTCGCGGCCTGGGGCTGTTGATCGGCTGTGAACTCACCGCTGAGTTTGCCGGAAAAGCTAAACTTATTTCGCAGGAAGGGGCAAAAGCAGGCGTGATGGTGCTGATTGCCGGTGCCAACGTGGTGCGTTTTGCGCCTGCGCTGATCGTCAGCGAGGAAGAGGTGCAAACCGGTCTGGACCGTTTTGCGCTGGCGTGTGAGAAGGTGAAATCCGGGGTGTCATCATGATGGTCATCCGTCCCGTTGATCGCGGCGATATCGCCGGGCTCATGCAGCTTGCCGGTAAGACGGGAGGCGGACTGACCTCGCTTCCTGCCGATGAAAAAACGCTGTCGGCGCGCATTGAGCGCGCCCTGCAAACCTGGCAGGGGACGTTGCCAAAAAGCGAACAGGGTTACGTGTTCGTGCTGGAAGACACCGACACGGGAACCGTGGCCGGGATCTGCGCCATCGAAGTGGCCGTCGGTCTTAACGACCCGTGGTACAACTACCGTGTCGGCACCATGGTTCACGCCTCGAAAGAGCTGAACGTCTATAACGCGCTGCCCACGCTATTTCTCTGTAATGACCACACGGGCGCCAGCGAGCTCTGCACGCTGTTCCTCGACCCGGCGTGGCGCAAAGAGGGCAACGGCTATCTGCTCTCCAAATCGCGCTTTATGTTTATGGCCGCCTTCCGCGATCGCTTTAACGAAAAAGTGGTGGCAGAGATGCGCGGCGTGATCGACGACAAAGGCTACTCGCCGTTCTGGGAGAGCCTGGGCGAGCGCTTCTTCTCAATGGAGTTCAGCCGGGCGGACTATCTCTGCGGCACCGGTCAGAAAGCGTTTATCGCCGAACTGATGCCTAAACATCCTATCTATACCCATTTCCTCAGTCCGGAGGCGCAGGCGGTGATCGGTGAAGTCCATCCGCAAACGGCGCCCGCCCGCGCGGTGCTGGAGAAAGAGGGCTTCCGCTACCGGAACTATGTCGACATCTTTGACGGCGGGCCAACGCTTGAATGCGATATCGACCGCGTGCGCGCAATCCGTAAAAGCCGACTGGTTGAGGTCGCTGAAGGTCAGCCCGCGCCAGGTGACTGGCCCGCCTGTCTGGTGGCAAACGAAAATTACGCCAACTTCCGCGCCATGCTGGTGCGAACCAACCCGAAATGTGAACGTCTGGTGCTGACGGCTGCAGAACTGGATGCCCTGAAATGTAACGCCGGCGATACGGTTCGCCTGGTGCGTCTCTGCCCTGAGGAGAAAACAGCATGACATTATGGATTAACGGTGACTGGGTAACGGGCGAAGGCGAAGAGCGCGTAAAAACCAATCCGGTTGGTAAAGAGGTGCTGTGGAAGGGAAATGACGCCAGTATCACGCAGGTAGATCTGGCCTGCCATGCCGCGCGCCGCGCGTTTCCGGCATGGGCAAAACGGCCTTTCGCCGAGCGCCAGGCGATTGTTGAAAAATTTGCCGGACTGCTGGAGGCGAATAAGGCCGAACTGACGCGCATCATCGCGTCTGAAACCAGCAAGCCGCGCTGGGAAGCGGCCACCGAAGTGACAGCGATGATCAATAAGATCGCTATTTCGGTTAAGGCGTACCACACCCGCACCGGCGAACAGCATACCGAGATGCCGGACGGCGCGGCCACGCTGCGCCACCGCCCGCACGGCGTGCTGGCGGTGTTTGGCCCGTATAACTTCCCGGGACACCTGCCGAATGGCCACATTGTGCCTGCGCTGCTGGCGGGCAATAGCGTTATTTTCAAACCGAGCGAGCTCACGCCATTCACCGGCGAGGCGGTGGTCAAACTGTGGGAACAGGCCGGTTTGCCGCCGGGCGTGCTGAACCTGGTGCAGGGCGGACGGGAAACCGGTCAGGCGCTGAGCGCGCTGAACGACATCGACGGCCTGCTGTTCACCGGCAGCGCCGGAACGGGCTATCAGCTGCACCGCCAGTTGGCAGGGCAGCCGGAGAAAATTCTGGCACTGGAGATGGGCGGCAACAACCCGCTGATTGTCGAAGATCCTGATGATATCGACGCCGCGGTCCACCTGACGATTCAGTCCGCCTTTATTACCGCCGGACAGCGCTGCACCTGCGCCCGCCGCCTGCTGGTCAAGCGTGGCGCGCAGGGGGATACCTTCCTGAAGCGTCTGGTAGAGGTGAGCGCGCGTCTGGCGCCTGGCGCGTGGGATGCCGACCCGCAGCCTTTTATCGGCGGGCTGATTTCCGAACAGGCCGCGTTGAACGTGCTGAAAGCCTGGCAGGACCACGTCGCGCGCGGCGCGAAAACCCTGCTGGAGCCGAAGCAGGTTCAGCCAGGTACCTCGCTGCTGACGCCGGGCATTATTGAGATGAGCGGCGCGAGCAACGTGCCGGATGAAGAGGTCTTTGGCCCGCTGCTGTGCGTCTGGCGTTACGACGATTTTGATGCGGCCATTGCGATGGCGAATAACACCCGCTATGGCCTGTCGAGCGGGCTGATTTCACCTCATCGCGAGAAGTTTGATCAACTGCTGCTGGAAGCGCGCGCCGGGATTGTGAACTGGAATAAACCGCTGACCGGGGCCGCGAGCACCGCGCCGTTCGGTGGCGTGGGCGCGTCGGGCAACCATCGCGCCAGCGCCTGGTATGCCGCCGATTACTGCGCGTGGCCGATGGCGAGCCTGGAAACCCCGGCGCTGACGCTGCCGGAGACGCTTAATCCGGGGCTCGATTTTACGAAGGGAGAAGGCCATGAAAGCGCGTGAAGTCAACTTTGACGGGCTGGTGGGGCTGACTCACCACTATGCCGGTCTCTCCTTTGGTAATGAAGCCTCGACCAGGCACCGCTTTCAGGTCTCTAACCCGAAGCTGGCGGCGAAGCAGGGGCTGCTAAAAATGAAGGCGCTGGCGGATGCCGGTTTCCCGCAGGCGGTGATCCCGCCGCAGGAACGCCCGAACGTGGCGGTATTACGTCAGCTCGGTTTCACCGGCAGCGATGAGCAGGTGGTTGAAAAAGCGGGTACGCAGACGCCCCACCTGCTCTCCGCCGCAAGCTCCGCCTCCTCTATGTGGGTGGCAAACGCCGCGACCGTCGCGCCGTCAGCCGACACGCTGGATGGTAAAGTCCATCTGACGGTGGCGAACCTGAATAACAAATTCCACCGCGCCACCGAAGCGGAGACCACCGAGCGCGTGCTGCGCGCCATTTTCAACCATGACGACCATTTCGAGGTGCATCAGGCCCTGCCGCAGGTGGCGATGTTTGGCGACGAAGGCGCGGCCAACCATAACCGACTGGGTGGCGATTACGGCGATCCTGCCGTGCAGCTGTTTATCTACGGACGGGAAGAGGGAGGCCACACCGCGCCAACCCGTTATCCTGCGCGTCAGACGCTGGCGGCCAGCCAGGCGGTTGCGCGCCTCAACCAGGTCAATCCGTCACAGGTGATATTTGCCCAGCAGAACCCGCACGTGATCGACCAGGGCGTGTTCCATAACGACGTGATTGCCGTCTCCAACCGCCAGGTGCTGTTCTGCCACGAGCAGGCATTTGCTCATCAGGAGAAGCTGCTCGCCACGCTGCATGAGCGCGTGCACGGCTTCACGCCAATCCAGGTGCCCACGGAGGCGGTGAGCGTGCAGGACGCGGTAGAAACCTATCTGTTCAACAGCCAATTGCTCAGCCGCGATGACGGCAGCATGATGCTGGTCCTGCCGCAGGAGTCCCGGGATCATAAGGGCGTGTGGCGCTATCTGACGGAGCTGGTGAAGGCGGATAATCCGATTGACGAACTGCGCGTGTTTGACCTGCGTGAAAGCATGGCCAACGGCGGTGGACCAGCCTGTCTGCGCCTGCGCGTGGTACTTACGCCAGACGAAATGCAGGCCGTTAATCCGGCAGTGATGATGAATGAGACGCTGTTTAACACCCTGAACGATTGGGTGGATCGCTACTATCGCGACCGGCTAACGCAGGCGGATCTGGTTGACCCGCAGCTTCTGCGTGAAGGACGCGAGGCGCTGGACGCGTTATCGACAATCCTGCAACTGGGATCGGTTTACCCGTTCCAGCGCTAAAGGAGTGAATATGGAAAATTTACTGGCGCTGACCCTGGCCGATGAGACGCCGGAAGAGAAAGAGGGGGATGGCCCCTCATTTCGCTGGCGATGGCTGGGGCGCGGGGTGCTTGAGCTGACGCCGACCGTAAAAAGCGATCTCTCGCTGCTGCTTTCAACGGGTATCCACGGGAATGAAACCGCACCCGTTGAGATTGTTGATCTGCTGCTGCGTGCGCTGTACCGCAATGAGATCGCCCTGAAGTGCCGCGTGCTGGTGGTGCTCGGCAATCCACCTGCGCTGGCGCAAAACAAACGGTATCTGGTGAGTGACATTAACCGCATGTTCGGCGGCCGCTGGTCGCAGTTTCCGCAGAGTGACGAAACGGCGCGGGCTGCGTGGCTGGAAAACGTCGTGACGACGTTTTTTGCCGCGTCGGGCCCTGCGCGCTGGCATCTCGATCTGCATACGGCGATCCGTGCCTCTTACCATGTCCGCTTCGGCGTTCTGCCGCAGCGCAATCAGCCGTGGGATGAAGCGTTCCTGAGCTGGCTGGGGGATGCCGGGCTGGAGGCGCTGGTCTTTCACCAGTCGCCGGGCGGGACCTTTACTCACTTCACTTGCGAACGTTTTGGCGCGCTGGCCTGCACGCTGGAGCTGGGAAAAGCGCTCCCGTTTGGTCAGAACGATCTGACCCGCTTTGCACCAACACATCTTGCGCTTCGGGCGCTGCTGGGCGGCACTGAGCCAGAACACGCGCAGGAAGCCGTCGTGCGTTATCGCGTCGTGCAGCAGATTACCCGCCGCAGCGAGGCATTCCAGCTGCATATGGCCGCACACACGCTGAACTTCACCCCGTTCCGCAAAGGGACGCTACTGGCGGAAGATGGTGATGAGCGCTATGAGGTGCAGAAAACCACTGAATATGTGCTTTTCCCCAACCCCTCCGTCGCGTTTGGCCTGCGGGCCGGCCTGATGCTGGAAAAAATCGTCTGAACGCTTCCCCTCTCATCATCGGAGAGGGGAAGCTAAAATCTTTTCTTAGCGATTAAAGCGTTGTGAATACTTTTACGGAATATTCCTGGCGAATTGCTTTATTATTCATCGTCACTTCGTTATACTTCTGCTAAATCTCTTTAAAATCATCGCATTGAATATTTATTGTTGCAACTCTCCACGCTTTATCCTTATTTCCTCCACATTTGGCGAAAAATTGTTTTTTACACTTTCATTGTTTTACCGTTGCTCTGACTAATTGACGATAAACCCCGTAAAGTTAATCTCGTCAACACGGCATAGCGCCGAAGAATAACTGAAAGAAAGGAAATAAATTATGCGTAAGTTTACTGCACTGTTTGTTGCTTCTACCCTGGCTCTGGGCGCTACCAGCATGGCGTTCGCCGCAGAAACCGCAACCACCACCGCCGCGCCAGCTGAAGGCAAAATAATGATGCATCATAAAGGCAAGCCGGGTATGCACCACGAGATGATGATGTTGAAAGATCTGAACCTGACCGATGCGCAGAAACAGCAGGTTCGTGACATCATGAAAAGCCAGCGTGACCAGATGAAGCGTCCTCCGCTGGAGGAGCGCCGCGCGATGCATGACATCATTGCCAGCGACAGCTTCGATAAGGCGAAAGCCGAAGCGCAGATCGACAAAATGGCCGAGCAGCACAAAGCCCGCATGCTGGCCCACATGGAAACCCAGAACAAGATCTACAACATTCTGACCCCGGAACAGAAAAAACAATTTAATGCCAATTTTGAGAAGCGTCTGACAGAACGTCCGGCGATGGAAGGTAAAATGCCAGCACCAACCGAATAATCGGTTCAACATCTTAAGACCGCCGGGATCCTGTCCACAAAAGCGTAATCGCTGTGGACAGGACTGGCGGTTTTTCTTTCCTGCCCTCTTGTCTGCCGCTGCCAGCGCGGTATTCTCCTGTAGTCGCCTCAGAGAATGTGTGTAGAGTCATAACGTTAGAATTTTTATTAACGTTCCGCTAAGGCCTGTCCGCTCTGCTGCCGATACTGTGTCTGTGAGTCCCTGACGATAACAAACAAGACAGCAAGGATAGTAATATCCTTGCCCTGGCACAGGTTGTGCCATTCAGGAGTGGTGATGGAGTTCTTTGATATCCGTAAGATGCCGGTCAGCCTCTGGCGCAATGGTGCTGGCGAAACGCGTGAGATTTGCTGTATCCCTCCCGCGACACGCGACTTTTGCTGGCGTGCCAGCATTGCGACCATCGCCAGCAACGGCGAATTCTCCTCGTTTCCCGGCGTCGATCGGGTGATTACCTTGCTGGAAGGAGGGGAGGTGACGCTCGATGCCGGTCAGGCGTTCTTTCATACTCTGAAGCACCATCAGCCCTACAGTTTTGCCGGCGACCTGCCGGTAAAGGCGTTGCTTTCGGATGGAAAGATGGCAATGGACTTCAACATCATGACCCGGCGCGACTGCTGTCAGGCGAAAGTACGGGTTGCTGACCGCACCTTTACCACCTTTGGCTCGCGCGGGGGCGTTGTGTTTGTGTTAAGCGGCGCATGGCAGCTGGGCGATAAATTACTGACGGCCGATCAGGGCGCCAGCTGGGAAGAGGGGACCCATACGTTGCGTCTGCTGGAATCTCAGGGTTCCCTGCTGTTCAGTGAAATCAACTGGCTGCCGGGTCACTGAGTTCGACGATCTCGAACTTGCCGGTTAACACGGGTTTGCAAAGGATTTTGTAGCCGTCGTGGTCAAATCCGGCGGGGGTACGCAACAGGGTTGCCGCGTCGTTTAGATTATCGACAGCCCCCAGCCAAAGCCAGTTATTGATGATGTGGTACTGCGTCATCGTTTCACCCACTTCTTTTAGCGCGACGGCGCCGTCCCACGGCCAGCAGTTGACGCTAATTGCTGCCAGGCCCGAGAGGAGCCGGGCGTGATGCGCCTCAACGCTCTCTTTTCCGCAGCAGGCGCCAGCACAGCGTTTCAGCGCGGAGCGGAAACAGGCGCGGCCCCGCGTCGTCCCCTCTAAACCTAAAAGGCCGTAGCACAGCTGCTGCTCGTCGGCGAGCGTCTGCAAGGCCTGCAGAGCCGCACGCTTATTCGCGAACAGTCCGAAGAGATTCGGGGCGTGGGAGAAATCGACCTCGCGGGCGTAGACGACCTGCGGCCTGCCGTCGTTGATTTGCAGGGAGCAGAGCTGGCGGTTGCGGCGAAGGCGCTTATTGAACAGCGGCTGCTGCTCTTTTATCAGCCGGGCTTCCAGCAACAGTGCGCCCATTTCTCCCGCCGTCCGGAACCAGGTAATGCGTCGCGACTGGCGAAGCATAGCAGCCTCGTCCGGGGTACGCAGATGGGATAGCACCCGGCTGCGAATATTGACGCTTTTGCCGATATAGAGCGGCAGGGTGTCGCTTTCACCGTGAAAAATGTACACGCCCGGCTGCTTAGGCAACGCCTCGAGCCAGGGGCGAAGGTGCTCGGGATATTCGTAGATTGCCGCCGCTTCAAATTCAAGACGCGGGGCGGATTGACGCCTGCTCACATACTGCTCCATATACTGTTCAGGTATACAGTGTAGCAGGAGTGTGATGGTTAAAAAAGAGCCGGGTGGCGGCTGCCCCTCACCCTAACCCTCTCCCCAAAGGGGAGAGGGGAATGTCCACTGCTCGCATAAATTTGTGGAGAAGCGTTTATTTCCAGAAATCGTCAAACACCGTAATGGGCGTGTGGCGCTTGTGCTCGGTTTTCAGGTACCAGCCCTCGATAATTTTCGCGGTACTTTCATCCAGCGTTTTGCCTTCCAGATAATCGTCAATATTGTCATAGGTGACGCCAAGGGCCGCTTCATCCGGCAGGGAAGGGCGATCGTCTTCCAGATCCGCTGTTGGCGCTTTCTTATACAGATGCTCAGGGCAGCCCAGCGCGGCCAGCAGCTGCTTGCCCTGACGCTTGTTGAGACGGAAAATCGGGTTGATATCGGTGCCGCCATCGCCATATTTGGTGAAGAAACCGGTGATCGCTTCTGCCGCATGGTCGGTGCCGACGACGACGCCTTTGGTCATCCCGGCGATGCTGTACTGCGCTTTCATGCGCTCGCGTGCTTTTTCGTTGCCGCGAACAAAATCGCTCAGCTCAATGCCCGCTTCACGTAGCGCCTGCTCGCTTGCCAGCACCGATCCCTTAATATTCACGGTCAGCACGCGGTCTGGCTGGATGAACGTAATGGCATCCTGGCAATCCTGCTCGTCCGCCTGTACGCCATAAGGAAGACGCACGGCGATAAACTGCAGTGTCTCATCGCCCGTCTCTTCGCGAAGCTCAGAAATCGCCATCTGGCACAGTTTACCTGTCAGGGTAGAGTCCTGCCCGCCGCTGATGCCCAGCACCAGGGATTTCAGGAAAGCGTTCTTTTTTAAGTACGACTTTAAAAAATCCACGCTGCGGCGGATCTCTTCCTGTGCATCTATCGCAGGCTTCGCGCCCAGCGCCTGAATAATCTCTTGTTGCAGAGCCATCATGCCCTCCATCTGCAGACCATAAACGGATTGTGTTAACTGTTAAAACTAACCCTTTGGGCGGAAAACGACAAGGATCACAGTTTCGAGTGCGCTAATTTACGGCGATTTAGCAGGTTATCGTTGTTTTATTAGATTTTTCCGAAATTCGTCTGGCGTAATTCACAAAGTTGAACAATAGTACTTTTTATCCCATGCTTAGATAACACGCTGATAAACAAGAGGACGGAATATGAACAAGAACGTAGCAGGAATTCTTAGCGCAGCGGCGGTACTGACGATGCTGGCAGGGTGTACGGCTTACGATCGCACCAAGGATCAGTTTACCCAGCCCGTGGTTAAAGATGTCAAAAAAGGCATGACCCGTTCGCAGGTGGCGGCGATTGCCGGGAAACCTTCTTCCGAAGTGACAATGATCCATGCGAAGGGTACCTGTCAGACTTACATCCTGGGTCAACGTGATGGTAAGGCTGAAACCTACTTTGTAGCCCTGGATGATACCGGACATGTGATTAACTCCGGCTATCAGACCTGTGCTGAATATGACACCGATCCGCAGGCGCCTAAGGCGCAGTAACCCTGCTTGCCTGACGACGTTAACAAGCCGGCCTCTGGGCCGGTTTTTTTATACATACGTAAATCTTATTTCTTTGCGCGAATTATTTGCCTGAAATGTGAAGGTAGTCAACAAGCCAGGTCAATGAGAGACAATTTTGGTGTATTCAGAATTATCCCCTGTCTGTACCATTGCGTATACTCAATCCAACGATAAACAACAGTACGCAAGCTACCTGTCTGCCGGGACAGCGAGTCGAGTGATAGCGCGACGGCAGGTAGTCATACAAGAGGGAAATTATGATGGAAAAGAAACATATCTACCTGTTCTGCTCAGCGGGCATGTCAACCTCGCTTCTGGTGTCAAAGATGCGTGCACAGGCTGAAAAGTATGAAGTTCCAGTGGTGATTGAAGCGTTTCCAGAGACGCTGGCGGGCGAAAAAGGCCAGAAAGCGGATGTTGTTTTACTGGGGCCGCAAATTGCCTATATGTTGCCCGAAATTCAACGACTGCTACCGAATAAACCGGTCGAAGTGATCGACTCGGTGCTGTACGGCAAGATTGATGGTTTAGGTGTTCTTAAAGCTGCTGTGGCAGCAATTAAAAAAGCTGCTAATTAATTTTTATTTTTTCCCGTCAAAGAGTTATTTCACACACAATTACGCCGTGACATGCGTTACGGCATTTAAGGGTATTTTCCTATGAGTAAAGTCATCGCTTCACTTGAAAAGGTACTCCTTCCTTTTGCTGTTAAAATAGGAAAGCAGCCTCACGTTAATGCCATCAAAAACGGTTTTATTAAATTAATGCCGTTGACGCTGGCCGGGGCCATGTTCGTTTTAATTAACAACGTTTTTCTGAGCTTTGGTGAAGGTTCCTTCTTTTATTCATTAGGAATTCGGTTAGACGTTTCCACGATTGAAACCCTTAACGGTTTTAAAGCCATCGGCGGCAACGTATATAACGGTACGTTAGGTATTATGTCGCTGATGGCGCCTTTCTTTATCGGGATGGCGCTCGCAGAAGAGCGTAAAGTGGATCCGCTGGCCGCCGGATTATTATCCGTTGCCGCGTTTATGACCGTCACGCCTTACAGCGTGGGTGAAGCCTACGCCGTGGGTGCGAACTGGCTTGGCGGGGCCAACATTATCTCCGGTATTGTTATCGGCCTGGTGGTGGCAGAAATGTTCACCTTTATTATTCGTCGTAACTGGGTTATCCGCCTGCCGGATAGCGTACCGGCTTCCGTTTCTCGTTCATTTTCCGCGTTGATTCCAGGCTTCATTATTCTCTCCATTATGGGGATTATCGCCTGGGCGCTCTCTCACTGGGGTACGAACTTCCACCAGATCATCATGGACTCTATCTCTACGCCGCTGGCGTCGATGGGTGGCGTGGTGGGTTGGGCGTATGTGATTTTCACCTCTCTGCTGTGGTTCTTCGGTGTGCACGGTTCACTGGCACTGGCCGCGCTGGACAGCGGAATTATGACCCCGTGGGCACTGGAAAACGTTGCGCTTTACCAGCAGTATGGCTCCGTTGATGCGGCGCTGGCGGCAGGTAAAACCTTCCATGTGTGGGCGAAGCCGATGCTTGACTCCTATATCTTCCTGGGTGGTACCGGGGCGACCCTGGGTCTGATCATCGCGGTCTTTATTGTCTCTCGTCGCGCTGACTATCGTCAGGTGGCTAAACTGGCCCTGCCATCAGGCATCTTCCAGATTAACGAGCCGATTCTGTTTGGTCTGCCAATCATCATGAACCCGGTAATGTTCATCCCGTTCATCCTGGTACAGCCACTGCTGGCAGCCATCACCCTGACGGCTTATTACCTGGGTATTATTCCACCGGTCACCAACATTGCACCGTGGACCATGCCGGCAGGTCTGGGTGCGTTCTTCAACACCAACGGTAGCGTCGCGGCCTTCCTGCTGGCGATATTCAACCTCGGGATTGCGACCCTGCTTTACATGCCATTCGTGGCGATTGCGAACAAAGCCGCCACCATTATTGATGAAGAAGAGAGCGAAGAGGATATTGCCCTCTCACTGAAATTCTAAGATTGACCGGCGCGGGGAAGCCCGCGCCAGCTACAAGGAGCTTAAACATGTTAGATTTGGATAGTATCGTCGCAGACGAAGCCGCAGAGAACGATCTCGAAGAAGTGGTGATGGGGCTTATCATCAACTCCGGACAGGCCCGTAGCCTGGCCTATGCTGCACTGAAGCAGGCCAAGCAGGGCGATTTCGCCGCCGCAAAAACCATGATGGAGCAGTCCCGCACTGCGCTGAACGAAGCGCACCTGGTACAGACAAAGTTGATTGAAAGCGACCAGGGCGAAGGGAAAATGAAGGTCAGTCTGGTGCTGGTACACGCCCAGGATCACCTGATGACCTCCATGCTGGCGCGCGAGCTGGTAGCAGAGTTAATCGAGCTTCACGAGAAAATGCACTGAGTCGGATTTTGCAGCAGGAGGTCAGCACGATGGAAATTAAAACCGCATTTGAACAGCAGCTGTTTAATGGCAAAAATTTTCACGTGGTTATCTACAACAAAACGGAGAGCGCCAGTGGCCTGCACCAGCATGACTACTATGAGTTCACGATTGTTCTGACCGGCCGCTACTACCAGGAGATCAACGGTAAGCGCGTCCTGCTTGAACGTGGAGATTTTGTTTTCCTGCCGATGGGATCCTATCACCAGAGTTTTTACGAATTTGGTGCCACCCGCATTCTGAACGTGGGCGTCAGCAGACGCTTCTTTGAGAAGCACTACCTGCCGCTGGTGCCGTTCTGCTTTGTGGCGTCTCAGGTATACCGTGTCAAAAACGAGTTCATGACCTGGATTGAAACGGTTATTGCCTCGCTTAACTTCCGCGACAATGAATTTGATGAATTTATTGAAACGGTGACCTTCTACGTGATGAACCGGTTACGTCATCATCGTGAAGAGCAGCAGGTGACGGATGATGTTCCGCAGTGGCTGCGCAGTACCGTTGAGCTGATGCATGATAAAGGCCAGTTCAGTGAAAATGCGCTGGAAAATATGGTGTCACTGTCGGGCAAATCCCAGGAATATCTGACCCGCGCGACGCAGCGTTATTATCGTAAAACGCCTGTGCAAATTATTAATGAAATCCGCATTAACTTTGCTAAAAAACAGCTGGAAATTACCAACTACTCTGTCACTGATATTGCTTATGAGTCAGGATATAGCAGCCCCAGCCTGTTTATTAAAACCTTTAAGAAATTGACTTCATTCACACCGAATAGTTACCGGAAAAATCTAACGGTAATTAACTGAATTTCGGCGGGCTTATCCGCCAAAAATATTGCTTTAATGGCTTGCCCAAATAGCGGGAAGAGTACGCTATACCTTGCAGGCGATTAACCTGATACGCTAAGGGAGATATTATGCAAAAGAAATTAAAAGTTGTAACCATTGGTGGCGGCAGCAGCTATACCCCGGAATTACTCGAAGGTTTTCTGAAACGTTATCATGAATTACCGGTCAGCGAATTATGGCTGGTGGACGTTGAGGAAGGTCAGGAGAAGCTGAATATTATTTTCGACCTGTGCACGCGCATGGTGGAAAAAGCGGGCGTGCCTCTGACCGTGCATAAAACCCTCGACCGTCGACTGGCGCTGAAGGATGCGGATTTCGTCACCACTCAGCTGCGCGTCGGCCAGCTGAAAGCGCGTGAGCTGGATGAGCGTATCCCGCTGAGCCACGGTTACCTGGGGCAGGAGACCAACGGCGCGGGCGGTCTGTTTAAAGGCCTGCGCACCATTCCGGTGATTTTCGACATCGTCAAAGATGTGCAGGAGATCTGCCCGAACGCGTGGGTGATTAACTTCACTAACCCAGCCGGAATGGTAACCGAGGCGGTTTATCGTCATACCAATTTCAAACGCTTTATCGGCGTCTGTAATATTCCGATCGGTATGAAGATGTTTATCCGCGACGTGCTGGCGCTGACCGATCAAGACGAACTCTCTATCGATCTGTTCGGCCTGAACCATATGGTGTTCATTAAAGACGTTATCGTGAACGGAAAATCGCGTTTTGCCGAACTGCTCGACGGCGTGGCTTCCGGCCGCCTGACCGCGGCTTCCGTGAAAAACATCTTTGACCTGCCGTTCAGCGAAGGGCTGATCCGCTCGCTGAATCTGCTGCCGTGCTCGTACCTGCTTTACTACTTCAAGCAGAAAGAGATGCTGGCCATCGAAATGGGCGAGTACTATAAGGGCGGTGCGCGCGCGCAGATCGTTCAGAAAGTCGAGAAGCAGCTGTTCGATTTGTATAAAGATCCGAACCTGAACGTCAAACCGAAAGAGCTGGAGCAGCGCGGCGGGGCTTACTACTCCGATGCCGCGTGTGAAGTGATTAACGCCATCTACAACGACAAGCAGGCGGAGCACTATGTGAACGTGCCGCATCACGGCCATATCGACAATATCCCGGCGGACTGGGCCGTCGAGATGACCTGCATCCTGGGACGCGATGGGGCCAAACCGCATCCACGCATCACCCACTTTGATGACAAGGTCATGGGCCTGATCCACACCATCAAAGGCTTTGAAGTAGCGGCGAGCAACGCGGCGCTGAGCGGTGAACTCAATGACGTGCTCCTGGCGCTGAATCTCAGCCCGCTGGTGCATTCCGACCGCGATGCGGAGCAGCTGGCCAGCGAGATGATCCTGGCGCATGAAAAATGGTTGCCGAACTTTGCCGCCACGATCGAGAAGCTGAAGTTCAAACAACACTGAGAGGACGCACAATGGAAAACCTGCTGATCGTTAATGCTGATGATTTTGGTCTCTCGAAAGGCCAGAACTACGGCATTATTGAAGCCTGTCGCCGGGGGGTTGTGACCTCAACAACGGCACTGGTGAATGGTGAAGCGGTTGAACACGCGGCGCAGTTGAGCCGCGAGGTGCCAGAGCTGGGCGTCGGCATGCATTTTGTGCTGACCCTCGGAATGCCGCTTTCGCCAATGCCGGGTCTGACGCGTGACGGTCTGCTGGGCAAATGGATTTGGGAACTGGCGGAGCAGGGTGCTCTGCCGCTCGAAGAGATTGCCCGTGAGCTGGACTGCCAGTACAACCGCTTTGTTGATGTGTTTGGCAAAGCGCCGACACACATCGACAGCCATCACCATGTGCATATGATCCCGGCGATTTTCCCGATTGTTGCCGGATTTGCACAGCGTAAAGGCGTGGCGATGCGCGTGGATCGCGACGTGCGCGGAGTACCGGAGTGCGCCGTGACGACAACCGAGGGGTTCAGCAGTGCATTTTACGGCGACCAGATCGACAAAGCGCTGTTCCTGAAGGTGCTGGATGAGTCCGCCGCGCGGGGGGAAAAGTCGGTAGAAGTGATGGCGCATCCGGCGTTTGTTGATAATACGGTACGGAAAAGCGCCTACTGCTGGCCGCGCCTGGCGGAGCTGGACGTGCTGACGTCAGCGTCGCTGAAGTATGCGATTGCCGAGCGTGGGTATCGTCTGGGCACGTTCAGGGATCTGTAAGACATTCCCCCTCAGCCTAACCCTCCCCACAAAGGGGCGAGGGGACTGGGCGGTGCAGTCTGTAATGTGAGCACCGGTCTGCATTTCTCCCTCTCCCTTTCAGGGAGAGGGCCGGGGTGAGGGTATTTTTACGCCGGTATCTGATCAATCTTACTGCTGCGCGACCAGACGCGGTGCGCAGCGAGCAAATCAAACAGCTTCGTCATAAACGCATCGTCAACGTTATCGCCCTCGACAATGCCGTCCTCACCCTGCTCGGCAACCTTCAGCTGTGCCTTAAACTGTCGCGCGTCGCCGGACAACGCGATCGGTTTCAGGTGCTTATAGGCTTCCAGCAGATAATACACGGCGTCACCGTTGTTCAGCAGGCTGGCAATATCGCCGCACGGCACAATCACCGCATCGACGGTCAGCGACGGCGCACCGGCAAAGGTCGCCGCCACAGGCAGCACGGAGCCGTCATCGGCGGTCACTTCACCCATGCGGGAATAGAGCAGTTTGGCGTGTACGCCCTGGGTTTTAAGCGCCTGCATAATCCCCAGCACGTCGCTGGCACGGGTTTTGTCGTTCAGCAGGATGGCGACCACGCGGCCCTTAATCGAGCCACCCGGCACCGCATACAGGCTCAGCGACGGATCTTTCTTCACGCCGTTGACCTCTTTCGGCGGCGCAAGATTGCGCTGCTCGTCGGTCAGGGTAATACCGAGGTTATCCGCCACGCTCTGGGCGAGCTGAATATCAATATGCGCCAGCTGATCGACCACCCGCTCGCGGATGTAGGAGCGCACCACTTTACTCAGCTCGAAGCTAAAGCCGCCGATGATGTGCTGTTGCTCAATCGGCGTCTGGCTGTTCCAGAACAGGCGAGGGTGGGCGTAATACTCACCGAACGAGGGGCTGCGCTCGCGAATTTTGTTGCCGTCGATACGTTCCTGGTACGATTCGAATCCACCGCGTTTCGGGCCCGGCGGGGTTTCTCTCGGCCAGTTGTCGTTGATGGAGTTCGGCTCATAGTTCGCCGGATTGGTATCAATATCCTGACGGTGCATCCCGTCGCGCTGGAAGTTATGGTACGGGCACGTTGGACGGTTAATCGGGATTTCATGGAAGTTTGGCCCGCCAAGACGGCTAATCTGCGTATCGGTATACGAGAAGAGGCGCCCCTGTAAGAGCGGATCGTTGGTGAAATCCAGTCCGGGGACGATGTGACCCGGGTGGAACGCGGCCTGCTCGTTTTCGGCAAAGAAATTATCCGGGTTGCGGTTGAGCACCATTTTGCCCACCAGCTGAACCGGTACCAGCTCCTCGGGAATGAGTTTGGTCGGGTCAAGCAGGTCGAAATCGAACTTAAACTCGTCCTCTTCCGGGATCAGCTGCAAGCCCAGTTCATATTCCGGGAAGTCACCGGCTTCAATGGATTCCCACAGCTCGCGGCGATGGAAGTCCGGATCGCGCCCGGTGAGCTTCTGCGCCTCATCCCACACCAGCGAGGCTTTACCCGCCACCGGCTTCCAGTGGAAGCGCACAAACGTGGCTTTACCTTCTGCGTTGATCATGCGGAAAGTATGAATACCAAATCCCTCCATGGTGCGATAGCTGCGCGGGATCCCACGGTCAGACATCGCCCACATCACGTTGTGCAGGGTTTCAGGCTGCAGGGAGACATAGTCCCAGAAAGTGTCGTGCGCACTTTGTCCCTGCGGTATCGCCCAGTGGGGCTCCGGTTTTACCGCATGGACAAAGTCAGGAAATTTATGCGCATCCTGAATGAAAAACACCGGGGTGTTATTGCCAACCAGATCGAAAATACCCTCTTCGGTATAAAACTTGGTGGCAAAGCCGCGGATGTCACGCACCGTGTCGGCGGACCCTGCGCCACCCTGTACGGTGGAGAAGCGCACAAATACCGGCGTGATTTTGTCCGGATCAGAGAGGAAGTCCGCTTTGGTGATCGCTTTCAGGCTTTTGTATGGCTGGAAGTAGCCGTGCGCCGCAGAACCGCGCGCGTGAACGATGCGCTCCGGAATTCGCTCATGGTCGAAATGGGTGATTTTTTCCCGCAGGATAAAATCTTCCAGCAGCGTTGGCCCACGCGACCCGGCGCGCAGGGAGTTCTGGTCATCGGCTATGCGCACGCCCTGGTTGGTGGTGAGCGCAAAACCTTCGCCGCCTTTGCGGTGCGGCTCAAGCGATTTCAGCTTCTCGTTTCCGGTGTCCGGCGATTTCATGCTTCCCGGCGCGGTCGGCTGTTCGCCAGGGGCAGAGGGGCCGGGGGAGGGGCGATGAGAGCCATCTGAAGGGGCGAGAGAGTCCATACCCGGTTGAGATTCTTCAGTGCCATGAATCGGTGATTGATGTGATTTATCTTTATTCGACATTGCACGCTTCTCCTTTATCCATTGCTAAAAACCCTATTAAGGATAGAACAATGTCGTGAAATGGCTCGCTAACTAAGAGTTTTCACATGCCGACATTGACGAAAGGAGCCTTCTCGCCCACTCGGGGCGCGACGGAAGGTAGCAGGATCGGCTATCATAGAATTTTCCTGCTTCAAGAATTTGCTTTAGTGAACCAGTCGCTTATGAAACCTCTTCGTCAACAAAACCGCCAGGTTATTAGCTATGTGCCCCGCGTTGAGCCCGCGCCGCCTGACCATGCCCTGAAAGTGGATGGTTTTCGCGATGTCTGGCAGTTACGGGGCAAATACGTGGCCTTTGTGCTGATCGGCGAACATTTCCGCCGCTCGCCCACGTTTACCGTGCCGGAGTCAGCGCAGCGCTGGGCGACGCAGATCCGCCAGGATGAAGAGGTTGAAGAATAACAGCCAAAAAAAAACCGCCATCAGGCGGTTTTTTTAATTTCTGCAGTGATTAACGGTGCGCCAGCTCGGCGTCGTCTTCACTTTCCAGAATCGCTTTATCGGTCTGCTTCAGCCACTGGCTGGTCAGCGTACCGGCAGTCATGGAGCCGCTCACGTTCAGCGCGGTACGGCCCATGTCGATCAGCGGTTCAACGGAGATCAGCAGCGCGACCAGCGTGACCGGCAGACCCAGCGCAGGCAGCACAATCAGCGCGGCGAACGTTGCGCCACCGCCGACACCGGCAACGCCAGCGGAGCTGATGGTAACAATGCCGACCAGCGTCGCGATCCATACCGGATCCAGCGGATTGATCCCAACGGTAGGGGCGACCATGACCGCCAGCATCGCCGGGTAGAGACCCGCACAGCCGTTCTGACCAATGGTGGCACCAAAGGACGCAGAGAAGCTGGCGATAGACTCCGGTACGCCCAGACGACGGGTCTGCGCTTCAACGTTCAGCGGAATAGACGCGGCACTGGAACGGCTGGTGAAGGCAAAGGTCAGTACCGGCCATACCTTACGGAAGTATTTCAGCGGGCTGACGCCGTTCACGCCCAGCAGGATGCCGTGCACCACGAACATAATGCCCAGGCCCAGATAAGAGGCCACGACAAAGCTGCCCAGCTTGATGATGTCCTGCAGGTTAGAACCGGCAACCACTTTGGTCATCAGCGCCAGAACGCCGTATGGCGTCAACTGCATGACCAGACGGACCAGTTTCATCACCCAGCTTTGCAGGGTATCAATTGCCGTCAGCACGCGCTCGCCTTTTGGCGCATCGTCTTTCAGCAGCTTCAGCGCCGCCACGCCCAGGAACGCGGCGAAAATGACCACGCTGATGATGGAGGTTGGGCTGGCACCGGTCAGGTCAGCAAACGGGTTCTTCGGAATGAAGGAGAGCACCATCTGCGGAACCGTCAGGTCAGCCACTTTACCGACATAGTTGGTTTGAATTGCGGTCAGACGTGCCGTTTCAGCCGTGCCCTGAACCAGACCTTCGGCCGTCAGGCCAAACAGGTTGGTGACCAGCACGCCTACCAGCGCCGCAATCAGCGTGGTAAACAGCAGGGTACCAATGGTCAGGAAGCTGATTTTACCCAGCTGGGTCGCATTGTGCAGACGGGCTACGGCGCTCAGAATAGAGGCGAACACCAGCGGCATAACGATCATCTGCAGCAGCTGGACATAGCCGTTACCGACAATGTTGAACCACTGGATAGAATCTTTCAGAACTGGATTATCGGAGCCATAAATCGCCTGCAATGCCAGACCAAATACGACACCCATGGCCAGACCAACCAGCACTTTTTTCGCCAGGCTCCACTGTTTGTGGCGCGCCTGCGCGAGAAGCAATAGCAATACAACGAACACGACAATGTTCGCGATGAGTGGAAAATTCATCCCCGTTCTCCTGATTTATTATGGGATCGGTTTTTCCCGATCCTGTTGGCGGAAGGTTAGCAGAAGTGTGATGTCGCGCTTATATCCAAATGGAATGGTTTATGACAAACGGAATGATTTTGTCGGTTTACTGTTCAATCTGGTGATGAATAAAACGATTGAACTGAAATTGCAGCGAATTAATCATCTGGGAAGACCAGCGCACTGCACTGTTTTCGGGCAATGTTTGCGGCATCCAGACGGCGTAGGCGAACAGCGCCATGCACAATACGCGCTCCAGCTGGTTACCTTTCTGCGGCGCAAGAATGGGAAAACGGAAACGCCACCGGCAGGGCCAGAGTAGCGGCACGCCTGCGGGCGTCAGCATATCGGCGAGGATATGGCTTAAGTAACCCAGCACCATGCCCTGAATGGCATCCCCGGGCACAATCCAGCTTTCGGGTACTTTTAAATAGAAAAGCGTCAGCAGGGCGAACACGGCCAGCAGGCTGTGGGTAAACCCCCTGTGACCGAACGCGCGGGCAATGGGTTTCGATACCCACTTCAGACGCTGTCCGAGGAACGATTTCGGGTGGTCAATATCGGGTAGCAGGCAGGTTAATACGGCGGAAGGGACAATATGCCACCAGTCTCCCTGTGCAAGCACGGGAGTGAGTTCTGCGTTTTTGGCAAATACTGCGCACGCAATGGAAAAAAGCAGGTGGCCTTCCGCCGTCATGATAAAACCCACGAAACTGTCAATTTATACAGTATAGGGTTTTTATACAGTGCGCGAAAGAGGTGACGGTGTAACTGTTTGTCACAAACGCGCGTCAGCGCGCCAGCCAGCCGCCGTCGACGGCTAAGGTGTGACCATTTACGTAATCTGATGCGGCGGAGGCTAAAAAGACGACCGGTCCCTGAAGGTCATCCGGTACTCCCCAGCGCCCCGCCGGGATGCGCTCAAGGATCTCCGCATTACGCTGTTCGTCCGCGCGCAGCTGCTGCGTGTTGTTCGTCGCCATGTAGCCTGGCGCGATGGCATTCACGTTGATGCCATGTGTCGCCCACTCATTCGCCAGCAGACGCGTGATGCCGAGCACGCCGCTTTTCGAGGCAGTATACGACGGAACGCGAATACCGCCCTGGAAGGAGAGCATAGAGGCAATATTGATAATTTTGCCGCCCTGGCCCTGGGCGATAAATTGTTTGGCTACCGCCTGCGAAAGGAAAAAGAGCGACTTGAGATTCAGGTTCATGACGTCATCCCAGTCTTTTTCACTGAACGCCAGCGCATCCTCCCGGCGGATCGTCCCGGCATTGTTCACCAGAATATCGACTCGCCCCATCGCCGCCACGGCGGTATCCACGACGTGCTGAAGGTTATCCTGCTGACTGAGATCGGCACGAATAGCCACAAATCGTCTTCCGAGCGAGGTGACGCAGCTCGCCGTTTTCTCCGGATCTTTGCGGTTTACGCCCACGATATCGCATCCCGCCTGCGCCAGCGCAATGGCCATGCCTTGTCCCAGACCGGTATCGCACCCGGTGATGAGGGCCACTTTGCCTGAAAGAGTAAAGGTATCCAGTATCATACGCGCCTCAGAAGCCTGTTTATTGTCGTTCTGACGTTAAAGATAGGAGGCGGGAATGAGAAAAGCAAACGAAATGAAACGATGTTTTGTTTTTATCAGGCAGCATAACGCTGCCTGAAAGCGGGGCGTTATTCGCCGCGCAGGTGTTGTGCCGTCAGCTCAGCCAGTGAATTTAGCTTGACGTCGGCAAGAGCATACCGGGGATCGTGGCGGTTTACTTTATCGGGAACCACAATGGAGCGCATACGCGCGGCTTTGGAGGCCACCATCCCGTTGACGGAATCTTCAAGCGCGACGCAGGTTAGGGGATCAAGTCCCAGCTTCGCGGCGCAGTCCATATAGACCTGCGGGTGCGGCTTGCTGTAGGGCAGTTTTTCCGCGGAAGCCAGGGCGTCAAAACTGTCGCGCAGCTCAAACATGATCAGCACCTTTTCCAGCATATGCAGCGGTGAAGCCGAGGCCAGGCCGACCTTCAGCCCCTGCGATTTGCACAGCGCGACAGCTTCACGTACGCCTGGCAGGAGCGGCTTGTTCTCCTCCACCAGCGCGATGGCGCGGCTGATAATGCGCGCGGTGACTTCGTCGCGATCGGGTCCCACCCACGGCTGTTGGGCGTACCAGAGGTCAACGACCATATCAATGCGCAGGCCCAGCGTGTCAGGAAGTTCATTACGGCGGCTGATATCAACGCCCAGGCTGGCCATCACGTCCAGCTCGGCGCGATCCCACAACGGCTCGGAATCAATCAGTAATCCATCCATGTCAAAAATAGCGGCAAGTATCTGGCGCGGTGTCGACATCACAACGTCTCCTTATCCAGGGTGTTCGACAGACGATAAGTGCTAAGCACAGTCTGCAATTTAGCATATTGCTTTTAAAGAGCGGGCGAAATTGATGACCAGCAGGTAGACTTAGGCTCAAATAACGCGTCTTTATGAAGAGGAACTGATGACGTATCAACAAGCTGGACGCATTGCTGTCTTAAAACGTGTTGCTGGCTGGGTGATTTTTATTCCCGCCGTCATTTCAACGCTGATCTCCGTACTCAAGTTTATGTACGATCACAGTGAAAAACAGCCGGGCATTAATGCGGTAATGCTTGATTTTGCGCATGTCATGATTGAGATGATGCGGTTCAACACGCCGTTCCTGAATGTTTTCTGGTTCAATTCGCCAACGCCTGACTTTCACCATCAGATGAACGTTGGGTTCTGGATTATCTATGCGCTGATTTTTGTGGCGATGGCGCTGCAGGCTTCGGGCGCACGAATGAGTCGCCAGGCCCGTTTTTTACGCGAAGGAGTGGAAGATCAGCTGATTCTTGAGAAGGCGAAAGGCCCGGAAGGGATGAGCCGCGAGCAAATTGAATCCCGCATTGTGGTACCGCGTCACACCATTTTCCTGCAGATTTTCCCGCTCTATATCCTTCCCGTTATCATCATTGTGGCCGGATACTTCTTCTTTTCACTGCTCGGTTTTCTGTAGCAGACAGGGGTGGCAGTACGGCCACCCGCTCTGTCCTTACGCGGCAAGCACGCGTTCAAGCGCACGCTGGGCGTTGACCAGATGCTGCCCACCAAACAGAATGGCTCGGTTCATTAGCGTATAGAGCTGATATACCGGCTGGCGTTCGAGAAAATCAGGCGGCAGGGGGGAGACAGACTGATAGCCATCGTATATTTGCGGCGGCTGTTCGGGATGGAGCGGCAGCATGGCGAGATCGCACTCACGATCGCCCCAGTAACAGGCCGGGTCGTAAATATAGGGGCCACCAGGGCCCAGCGCGCAGTTATCGGACCATAAATCGCCGTGCAGCAGAGAAGCCGGAGGCTGGTGGGAGGCCAGACGCTGCTGAACATGCTCGACGATGGCGTCAATATTGCCAAACTCCAGCCCTTTTTCAGCGGCTAATTCAAGCTGCCAGCCAATGCGCTGCTCGGCAAAAAACGTTGACCATCGGCGCTGCCAGGCATTGGGCTGCGGCGTGGTGGAAAGGTCGTTGTCAAAGTCGAGACCAAACTGGGGCTGGTCACTCCATTGGTGCAGGTGCGCCAGCTGCTGGCCGAGAATGAAGGCATTATGGGCATCCAGCGGGCGGGCAGGAAGATACTCCATGACCAGAAAACTGTAGTCCCGGTCGCTGCCTACGGCAAGTACCTCAGGTACCGTCACCGTTTTACTGCGCGACAGCAGTTCAAGCTGATCAGCTTCAGCGGTAAAAATCGGGAGCAGCTCCCGCTCATCGCATTTAACGAAAAGATCGCGTCCTGCGTAGCGTAAATGCCACGCGGCGTGGATCTCACCGCCCGGCAGTTCGTTACGCAGTTCAATTTCACCTTCACCCAGTTGCTCACTTAAAAGATGACTGATAGCCTGCCACATGTTGTCTCTCCCATGTTGTCTGCCAGATCATAAAGTTAGCGCATAATTACGGTAGAAAAATACGAACTAACGCACACCTGAGCGGTTTAATTTCATACAGGGCACTTATTGTTCTTTTTTCTGCCAGCTTTCCCAGGTCTCTACGGTAATATCGGCTGGCTTGTCGGTCACACTTTCCACCAGACTGGCGGCCAGCGCCTGAACCTCTTCCTCACTCAGGGCGCCGATCAGCCCGAATGTCAGGGTGCCTAAATCATGAATATGGCCTTCGTCATCCGTCAGCGTGAGCAGGAAATTAGCCCGCGTGAAGGCGTTGTTGAGCTCATTAAGCTCGGTCAGCGATGCTTCATGAAGATTGATGGTCACGACGTAGCGAGTGATGTCACCACTGCTCATAATTCACCTCATTGTTATCATGGAAGTTTTCTTAGCATAGTCGATAGGCCATATTTGGCGACTACGATGCGGCTTTCCCCTCCCGGTCGGGAGGGGAGAATGTGTTAATTGCGGGACAGGTAATCGACGATTTTTTGCGTATCGGCCAGCGAGCAGAGACGCGTTCCCTGGTTAATGGTCGCGGCGCTACCCGCCGCAACGCCGTAGCGCGTCATGTCCAGCAGCGATGCGCCCTCCGCCAGTTTAAGCGTCATTGCGCCCACCATGCTATCACCCGCACCAACCGTGCTCTGGCTCTTCATCGGCGGCGGGACGACCTGAACGGATGACGTTTCATCGACCGCCAGCGCCCCCTGCGGGCCAAGGGAAACCACGACGCGTCGCGCTTTACCGCTGCGCACCAGCTCCTGCGCGGCAGTGCGAACATCATCGGGCTGCGTCAGTTCGCGGTTGACCAGCGCGCTTAACTCTTTCTGGTTCGGTTTGACCAGCTCGAGATTGCCCGGCACTAAGGCAGCCTGCAGCGCGTCGCCGCTGCTGTCGACGATGCAGCGAATGCCGCGCTGCTGAGCCGCCTGAATAAGCGCCGTGAGCTTTTCTATGCTTACGCCTGGCGGCAGGCTGCCGCTTATCACCAGCAGCGCGCCGCTCTCAATCGTCAGCACTTTTTCTTCAAGCTGGCGAAACTCATCATCGCTCAGTTTTGCGCCGGGCATAACAAAACGATACTGCTCGCCGCTCGACTCCACGTGGACATGCAGGTTTTGACGCGTCCAGTCTTTGGCATCGACCGTCTCCACGGCAACCTGTTCATCTGCCAGCAGAGAGACCAGGTGTTCACCCGTGGCGCCACCCGCAGGAAAAATGGCCGTCGCTTTGCCGCCGAGATGCGTAATGGCGCGCGCCACGTTGATTCCACCGCCGCCGGGCTCGAAGACGGGCGCGCTGCAGCGCAGTTTACCTTCCGGGTAAATCTGGGGCGTCAGGGTCGCGGAATCCAGGGAAGGGGAGAGCGTCAGGGTGTAGATAGAAACCATCTTTACCTCCTTTTAGCGTGGGTTCCTTTTAGTCTGGCACCATTTGTCAGGAAGGCAATGTAAATAACAGTATGATTTTAAATATGAATACTGACGAAAAACCCTGGGCGAGATATATAAACTAAAACGCATTTTGAGATCGTTCTTATTCAAAAAATGAAATAAGAAAACATTGCTATGTTATTTGCGGCTTTTTATAATTTGTTACCTTTCTCTGGACGCCTTGTCATTGATCCTCAAGAAAGTTTCCGAGACCGTGGTGGTCTCTTTTTTTGTTGTACGGACTCCTTAAATAAAATGAAGCTTTTGAAGACAGTACCCGCAGCACTGATGCTGGCGGGTGGCGTATTTGCGTCACTGAATGCAACCGCCGATGACACCGTTTTTACTGTCATGGACGATCCTTCCTCCGCGAAAAAACCGTTTGAAGGTAACCTGAATGCCGGATACCTGGCGCAATCCGGTAACACGAAAAGCTCTTCTCTGACGGCGGACAGTACGTTGACCTGGTACGGCAATACCACCGCCTGGTCCCTGTGGGGAAATGCCAGCAACACATCCGCGAATGATGAACGTTCTTCCGAGAAATATGCGGTAGGTGGGCGTAGCCGTTACAACATGACTGATTATGACTACATCTTTGGTCAGGCAAGCTGGTTAACGGACCGTTATAACGGCTATCGCCAGCGCGATGTGTTCACCGCCGGTTATGGTCGTCAGTTCCTGAATGGTCCGGTACACAGCTTCCGTTTTGAATTCGGTCCTGGTGTGCGCTATGACGAGTACACCAATGGCGAAGATGAAACCCAGCCGCTGGGTTATGCATCGGGCACTTACGCGTGGCAGATGACCGACAACACCAAATTTACTCAGGGTGTTTCTGTGTTTGGTGCCGAGGATACGACGCTGAACTCTGAGAGCGCGCTGAACGTGGCTATTAACGAACATTTCGGATTGAAAGTGGCCTACAACGTGACCTGGAACTCGTCACCACCGGCCAGTGCACCCGATCATACCGATCGCAGAACCACGATTTCATTAGGTTATAAAATGTAATACGCGCGGGCCGATAATAATATTGGCCCGTTTTTTAATCTCGTATCTTCTACATCCCTTAACACACCGTATTTCTTTATTATGGCTAAAGCGCGCCAATAAATTTACATCTCTCGAAACGGCGTTTATTTTCTGGACTGCAATGTTGCGTTTAGCCCCAAATCATCGCCGCCCAACGCAGCAACAGCATCGCGCCGCAGATGGCAATAAGCACCACCACCATTTTCCAGTGTTTTACGGCAAATCGTTTTGTTGGCATAACCTGATCCTTGTTCGTTGATGCGCTTAGTCTACCAAACAGGGCAAAAAAATGCCCCATCTCGGGGGATCGATCGGGTTATGCCACCCTGGCGTTCAGCTCAGAACCAGTGGAATCGGTCGGCGAGAATTAACAATAAACCGGTAGCGGAAAGGATGTTCAATATCACAACCGTTCTTGGGGATACGTTCATGGTATGTACCTTTGGGTTTAACAACCTGTACAAGGATAGCTCCGCATAACTGAAATGCGAGCGCCGTGAGATGCAGCCCGATAATTGCCGTGAAAGCGCCAGCGGATCAATCTGCCCGCAGAGGGTGCATTCTCCCTTTTGTTAGTGTTAACATTGCAAGGCTTGCCGTAAATCCGACGTTGTCTGATTTTTCGGCAGGTCAATGATGACGAACCAATTTGACGATTGTTGGTCAGATGGTCTCGTAATCTCTTGTCAAATCACGATTATTTTCTTTGTATATGCTCTTATGTGTGGGGCATCACTGCAAATAAGGATATAAAATGCCTGTAATTACTCTTCCTGATGGCAGCCAACGCCATTTCGACCACGCTGTTAGCCCAATGGATGTTGCCCTGGACATTGGTCCTGGCCTCGCGAAAGCGACCATCGCCGGCCGTGTGAACGGTGCGCTGGTTGATGCGTCCGATCTGATTGAAAACGATGCGACGCTTGCAATCATCACCGCGAAAGACGAAGAAGGTCTGGAGATCATTCGTCACTCCTGCGCGCACCTGTTGGGTCATGCCATCAAGCAGCTGTGGCCAAACACCAAAATGGCGATCGGTCCGGTTATCGACAACGGCTTTTACTATGACGTTGACCTTGACCACACCCTGACCCAGGAAGATATCGACGCGCTCGAAAAACGTATGCACGAGCTCGCCGAAACCAACTATGACGTCATCAAGAAGAAAGTCAGCTGGCACGAAGCGCGTGAAACCTTCGTCAAGCGTGGCGAGAGCTATAAAGTCTCTATTCTCGATGAAAACATCGCTCATGATGACAAGCCAGGCTTGTACCATCACGAAGAATACGTCGACATGTGCCGTGGACCGCACGTGCCGAACATGCGCTTCTGTCATCATTTCAAACTGATGAAGATCGCAGGCGCCTACTGGCGTGGCGACAGCAACAACAAGATGTTGCAGCGTATCTATGGTACCGCGTGGGCGGATAAGAAAGCCCTGAACGCGTACCTGCAGCGCCTGGAAGAGGCCGCTAAGCGTGACCACCGTAAAATCGGTAAGCAGCTCGACCTGTATCACATGCAGGAAGAAGCACCGGGTATGGTGTTCTGGCATAACGACGGCTGGACTATCTTCCGTGAACTGGAAACTTTCGTGCGCTCCAAGCTGAAAGAGTACCAGTACCAGGAAGTGAAAGGCCCGTTCATGATGGACCGTGTGCTGTGGGAAAAAACAGGCCACTGGGACAACTACAAAGATGCGATGTTCACTACCTCGTCTGAGAACCGTGAATACTGCATCAAGCCAATGAACTGTCCGGGCCACGTTCAGATCTTCAATCAGGGTCTGAAATCCTACCGCGACCTGCCGCTGCGTATGGCGGAGTTCGGTAGCTGCCACCGTAACGAGCCATCAGGTGCGCTGCACGGTCTGATGCGCGTTCGTGGCTTTACTCAGGATGATGCGCATATCTTCTGTACTGAAGATCAGGTTCGTGATGAAGTTAACGCCTGTATTCGTATGGTCTACGATATGTACAGCACCTTTGGCTTCGAGAAGATCGTCGTCAAACTTTCAACGCGTCCGGAAAAACGTATCGGTAGCGATGAGACCTGGGATCGCGCAGAGGCGGATCTCGCCGTGGCGCTGGAAGAGAACGGCATTCCGTTCGAATACCAGCTGGGCGAGGGCGCATTCTACGGTCCGAAAATTGAATTTACCCTGTATGACTGTCTCGATCGCGCATGGCAGTGCGGTACTGTACAGCTGGACTTCTCCCTGCCGCAGCGTTTAAGCGCCTCTTATGTTGGCGAAGACAACGAGCGTCAGGTCCCTGTAATGATTCACCGTGCTATTCTCGGTTCTCTGGAGCGCTTCATCGGCATCCTGACCGAAGAGTTCGCGGGCTTCTTCCCAACCTGGCTTGCGCCAGTGCAGGTCGTGGTCATGAACATTACCGATTCTCAGGCGGATTACGTTAAAGAATTGACGCAGAAACTACAAAATGCGGGCATTCGCGTAAAAGCAGACTTGAGAAATGAGAAGATTGGCTTTAAAATCCGCGAGCACACTTTACGTCGTGTCCCATATATGTTGGTCTGTGGTGATAAAGAGGTGGAAGCAGGCAAAGTTGCCGTTCGCACCCGCCGTGGTAAAGACCTGGGCAGCCTGGACGTAAGTGAAGTGATTGAGAAGCTGCAACAAGAGATTCGCAGCCGCAGTCTTCAACAACTGGAGGAATAAGGTATTAAAGGCGGAAAACGAGTTCAAACGGCACGTCCGAATCGTATCAATGGCGAGATTCGCGCCCAGGAAGTTCGCTTAACAGGTCTGGAAGGCGAGCAGCTGGGGATTGTGAGTCTGAGAGAAGCGATCGAAAAGGCTGAAGAAGCTGGAGTAGATTTAGTTGAAATCAGCCCTAACGCCGAACCGCCAGTTTGTCGTATCATGGACTACGGCAAGTTCCTTTATGAAAAGAGTAAGTCTTCTAAGGAACAGAAGAAGAAGCAAAAAGTTATCCAGGTTAAGGAAATCAAATTCCGTCCTGGTACCGACGATGGCGATTATCAGGTAAAACTCCGCAGCCTGATTCGCTTTCTGGAAGATGGCGATAAGGCCAAGATCACACTGCGTTTCCGCGGTCGTGAGATGGCCCACCAACAGATTGGTATGGAAGTGCTTAACCGCGTCCGTGACGATCTGAGTGAACTGGCAGTAGTCGAATCCTTCCCTACGAAGATCGAAGGCCGCCAGATGATCATGGTGCTCGCTCCTAAGAAGAAACAGTAAGGCCTTCAAGCAGCAAAATCTGTGGAGCCTTCGGGTTTCATAGGTTTTGTTCGCCTATGTTTCGTTTATTTAACAATGCGAAGTGGAAGTTATTAAGATGCCAAAAATTAAGACCGTACGCGGTGCTGCTAAGCGCTTCAAAAAAACCGGTGGTGGTGGATTTAAGCGTAAGCACGCAAACCTGCGTCATATTCTGACCAAAAAATCTACTAAGCGTAAACGTCACCTGCGTCCAAAAGGCCTCGTTTCTAAAGGCGATCTGGGTCTGGTTATCGCGTGCCTGCCGTACGCATAAGCCGTTAACGTTTAATTTTTTACTAAGAATATAGATACAGGAGAGCACATATGGCTCGCGTAAAACGTGGTGTAATTGCACGTGCACGTCACAAGAAAATTTTGAAACAAGCTAAAGGCTACTACGGTGCGCGTTCACGCGTATACCGCGTTGCCTTCCAGGCTGTTATCAAAGCAGGTCAGTACGCTTACCGTGACCGTCGTCAGCGTAAGCGTCAGTTCCGTCAACTGTGGATTGCGCGTATCAACGCAGCAGCACGTCAGAACGGTATTTCTTACAGCAAATTCATCAACGGCCTGAAAAAAGCCTCTGTTGAAATCGACCGTAAGATCCTGGCTGACATCGCAGTATTCGACAAAGTAGCGTTCACCGCTCTGGTCGAAAAAGCGAAAGCAGCACTGGCATAAGCCAGTTGAGAGAGGGGGCCTGGCTCCCTCTTTTCATTTAACGCCATCAGAAGATTGACATTTATCCGTGCAGGCTTTTCAATAAGGTCTTAACGGTTTTTACCACACAAGGTAACGCAAGCATGCATGCTGCTATTTTCCGCTTCTTCTTTTACTTTAGCACCTGATACCAGGAGGCTAGCGCGTGAAAGATGAAACGAAAAACAGCGCCAGATAAGCCTCCCGATGGAGGCTTTTTTTGTGCCTGAATTTGAGAGAATAACTCCACCAAATCGGTGTCTGCACCGACATAATGAGGAAAATCATGTCACATCTCGCAGAGCTGGTTGCCAGTGCAACAGCCGCCATTAATCAGGCCTCAGATGTTGCCGCGTTAGACAATGTCCGCGTCGAATATCTTGGGAAGAAAGGGCACCTGACCCTTCAAATGACAACCCTGCGTGAACTGCCGCCAGAAGAACGCCCGGCAGCGGGTGCGGTGATTAACGAAGCCAAAGAGCAGGTGCAGCAGGCGCTGAACGCACGTAAGGCCGAGCTGGAAAGCGCGGTACTGAACGCGCGTCTGGCGGCGGAAACGATCGACGTTTCTCTGCCGGGTCGCCGTATCGAAAACGGCGGTCTGCATCCGGTTACTCGTACTATCGACCGCATTGAAAGTTTCTTCGGTGAGCTCGGCTTTACCGTGGCGACTGGCCCGGAAATCGAAGATGACTACCACAACTTCGATGCCCTGAACATTCCTGGCCATCATCCGGCACGCGCTGACCACGACACTTTCTGGTTTGACGCGACGCGTCTGCTGCGTACCCAGACCTCCGGCGTTCAGATCCGGACCATGAAGGAGCAGGAGCCGCCGATCCGCATCATCGCGCCGGGCCGTGTGTATCGTAACGACTACGATCAGACCCACACCCCAATGTTCCACCAGATGGAAGGTCTGATTGTTGATAAAAACATCAGCTTCACCAACCTGAAAGGCACGCTGCACGATTTCCTGAACAACTTCTTTGAGGAAGATCTGCAGGTTCGTTTCCGTCCGTCCTACTTCCCGTTCACTGAACCGTCTGCGGAAGTTGACGTGATGGGCAAAAACGGCAAATGGCTGGAAGTGCTGGGCTGCGGCATGGTGCATCCAAACGTGCTGCGCAACGTGGGTATCGATCCGGAAGTGTACTCCGGATTTGCCTTCGGTATGGGCATGGAGCGTCTGACCATGCTGCGCTACGGCGTAACCGACTTACGTGCGTTCTTCGAAAACGATCTGCGTTTCCTCAAACAGTTTAAATAAGGGCAGGACAGAACAATGAAATTCAGTGAACTGTGGTTACGCGAGTGGGTGAACACCACGCTGGACAGCGAAGCGCTTTCCAACCAGATCACCATGGCGGGTCTGGAAGTTGACGGCGTTGAGCCGGTTTCCGGTGCCTTTAACGGCGTCGTGGTTGGCGAAGTGGTGGAGTGTGGCCAGCACCCTAACGCCGACAAACTGCGCGTGACAAAAGTGAACGTTGGCGGCGATCGTCTGCTGGACATCGTCTGCGGTGCGCCGAACTGCCGTCAGGGCCTGAAGGTGGCCGTGGCGACCGTCGGTGCCGTGCTGCCGGGTGACTTCAAAATCAAAGCGGCTAAGCTGCGCGGCGAGCCGTCTGAAGGTATGCTGTGCTCCTTCTCCGAGCTGGGTATTTCCGACGATCACAACGGCATCATTGAGCTGCCGCTGGATGCGCCAGTCGGTACCGATATCCGCGAATACCTGAAGCTTGATGACAACACCATCGAAATCAGCGTCACGCCAAACCGCGCCGACTGCTTAGGCATCATTGGCGTGGCCCGCGACGTGGCCGTGCTGAACCGGACCGAACTGAACGCGCCGGAGATTGCGCCGGTTGAAGCGACCATCACTGACGTGCTGCCGATTCAGGTTGACGCTGCTGACGCGTGCCCGCGCTATCTCGGCCGCGTGGTGAAAGGCATCAACGTTAAAGCGCCAACCCCGCTGTGGATGAAAGAGAAGCTGCGCCGCTGCGGTATCCGCTCTATCGACGCCGTGGTTGACGTCACCAACTACGTTCTGCTGGAGCTGGGCCAGCCAATGCACGCGTTCGATAAAGATCGTATCGACGGCGGCATCGTTGTGCGCATGGCGAAAGAGGGCGAAACCCTGGTTCTGCTGGACGGCAGCGAAGCGAAGCTGAACGCCGACACCCTGGTGATTGCCGACCACAACAAAGCGCTGGCGATGGGCGGGATCTTCGGTGGCGAGCACTCTGGCGTCAACGACGAAACGCAAAACGTCCTGCTGGAATGCGCGTTCTTCAGCCCGCTCTCCATCACCGGTCGCGCACGCCGTCACGGCCTGCACACCGATGCGTCTCACCGCTATGAGCGTGGTGTTGATCCGGCGCTGCAGTATAAAGCGATGGAGCGTGCAACCCGCCTGCTGATCGACATCTGTGGCGGTGAAGCCGGTCCGGTTATTGACGTTACCAACGAAGCCACGCTGCCGAAACGCGCAACCATTACCCTGCGCCGCAGCAAGCTGGATCGCCTGATTGGCCACCACGTTGCCGATGCGCAGGTGACCGACATCCTCACGCGTCTGGGCTGCGAAGTGACCGAAGGCCAGGACGAGTGGAAGGCCGTTGCGCCATCCTGGCGTTTCGACATGGAGATCGAAGAAGATCTGGTGGAAGAAGTGGCCCGCGTTTACGGCTACAACAACATCCCTGACGAGCCTGTCCAGGCGGGACTGGTGATGGGCTCCCACCGTGAAGCCGATCTGTCCCTGAAGCGTGTGAAAACCATGCTGAACGACAAAGGCTACCAGGAAGTGATCACCTACAGCTTCGTGGATCCTAAGCTGCAGCAGCTGATCCACCCGGGTCAGGAAGCGCTGATCCTGCCAAGCCCAATCTCCAGCGAAATGTCCGCGATGCGTCTTTCTCTGTGGACGGGTCTGTTGGGCACTATCGTTTATAACCAGAATCGCCAGCAAAACCGCGTGCGAATTTTCGAAAGTGGTTTGCGCTTTGTACCAGATAATCAGGCAAATTTAGGCATCCGTCAGGATCTCATGCTGGCTGGCGCCATCAGCGGTAACCGCTATGAAGAGCACTGGGACCTGGCAAAAGGCACGGTTGATTTCTACGATATGAAGGGCGATCTGGAAGCGATTCTGGATCTGACCGGTAAATTATCTGAAATTGAATTCCGCGCAGAAGCGATTCCAGCCCTGCACCCGGGCCAGAGCGCGGCCATCTATCTGGACGGCAAACGCGTTGGTTTCATTGGTGTTGTGCACCCTGAGCTGGAGCGCAAACTGGACCTGAACGGCCGTACCATCGTGTTCGAGCTGGAGTGGAGCCCGGTCGCAGACCGTGTGATCCCACAGGCGCAGGACGTCTCACGCTTCCCGGCAAACCGCCGTGATATCGCGGTTGTGGTGGCTGAAAATGTGCCCGCAGCAGATATTTTGGCCGAATGTAAGAAAGTTGGCGTAAATCAGGTAGTTGGCGTAAACTTATTTGACGTGTACCGCGGCAAGGGCGTAGCAGAAGGTTTCAAGAGCCTCGCTATTAGCCTGATCCTTCAGGATACCAGCCGTACACTCGAAGAAGAGGAGATTGCCGCTACCGTCGCCAAATGTGTAGAGGCATTAAAAGAGCGATTCCAGGCATCATTGAGGGATTGAACCTATGGCGCTTACAAAAGCTGAAATGTCAGAATATCTGTTTGATAAGCTTGGGCTTAGCAAACGGGATGCCAAAGAGCTGGTAGAGCTGTTTTTCGAAGAGATCCGTCGTGCTCTGGAAAATGGTGAGCAGGTTAAACTCTCCGGTTTTGGCAATTTTGATTTGCGAGACAAAAACCAACGTCCGGGCCGTAACCCGAAGACGGGGGAAGATATTCCCATTACAGCCCGCCGCGTGGTGACCTTCAGACCCGGTCAGAAGTTAAAAAGCCGTGTCGAAAACGCAACGCCCAAAGCAGAGTAATATGAACTAACTAAAAAGGCCGCCCACGCGGCCTTTTTTCTTTGCGCTCTCCGGCAAACCCGCCGTAAAATCAATTACATCACTCGCTAATAAACCGTACACATGCTTGATTATGCCCATCGTCAGTACCGTTCCGATCGGCGTCGCCTGCTTTTGCTGGCGCTGCTGCTCATTCTCGCCGCAGGCGTAAGCCTCTGCGCGGGCGATAGCTGGATCGGGCCTGAAAGCTGGCTGGGCCCCGACGGGCAGCTTTTTGTCTGGCAGATTCGTCTGCCGCGCACTGTCGCGGTGATCCTGGTCGGCGCCGCGCTGGCGCTGTCGGGTGCCATTATGCAGGCGCTGTTTGAAAATCCGCTGGCGGAGCCCGGGCTTCTCGGGGTCTCGAACGGTGCAGGCGTAGGGCTGATTGCGGCGGTGATGCTGGGCGGGGGAGAGCTCTCCGGATGGGGAATTAGCCTGAGCGCTATTCTCGGCGCACTGCTGATCACCCTGATCCTCCTGCGTTTCGCCAGACGGCATTTATCAACCAGCCGGCTGCTGCTGGCTGGGGTGGCGCTGGGGATCATCTGTAGCGCCCTGATGACCTGGGCGGTCTATTTCTCGACCTCCTTTGACCTGCGCCAGCTGATGTACTGGATGATGGGGGGCTTTGGCGGCGTTGACTGGCACCAGGGCTGGCTGATGGCACTTCTGGTTCCCGTCATCTTATGGACAGCCCTGCAGGCGCAGCCGCTGAACATGCTCGCGCTGGGGGAAATCTCAGCCCGTCAGCTCGGCATGCCGATTGGGTTCTGGCGTAATGTGCTGGTGATTGCCATTGGCTGGCTGGTGGGCGTGAGCGTGGCCCTGGCGGGGGCGATTGGCTTTATCGGGCTGGTTATCCCGCATATGCTGCGCCTGTGCGGTTTTACAGACCACCGAACCTTACTTCCGGCTTCGGCCGTTGCCGGGGCGGTTACGCTGCTGGTGGCCGATATCATCGCCCGGCTCGCCCTGACTGCCGCAGAGTTGCCCATTGGCGTGGTGACCGCCACGCTGGGCGCGCCGGTATTTATCTGGCTACTATTAAAAGCTGGACGTTAAATCAACTAGCCGTAAGACAACCTGAGGGAATGCTATGCAGTCAGACATCCTGAATACTGAAGTGACCACCATTGATGGCGATAACACCACGCTGGAAGGCTACAAAGGCAACGTGCTGCTCATCGTAAACGTGGCCTCTAAATGTGGCCTGACGCCGCAGTACGAACAGCTGGAGAACATTCAAAAAGCCTGGGAGAAAGACGGTTTTACCGTGCTGGGCTTCCCGTGCAACCAGTTCCTGGGCCAGGAGCCGGGCAGCGAAGAAGAGATCAAAACCTTCTGCAGCACCACCTATGGCGTGACGTTCCCGATGTTCAGCAAAATTGATGTTAACGGCGAAGCTCGCCACCCGCTGTACGCGAAGCTGATTGCTGCCGCGCCGAAGGCCGTTGCGCCAGAAGGAAGCGGTTTTTACGAACGTATGGCCAGCAAAGCCCGCGCGCCGCTTTATCCGGACGACATTTTGTGGAACTTTGAAAAATTCCTGATTGGCCGCGACGGCCAGGTCGTTCAGCGTTTTTCCCCGGATATGACTCCTGAAGATCCGATTGTTATGGAGTCTATCAAGCTGGCGCTGGCGAAATAATGTCACTCCTGATGCAGCTCACGGACGTCGCCGAGAAGGGGCGTCTGGAGCCGATTACCTGCGCCATCGATGCGGGAGAAATCCTGCATCTGGTGGGGCCCAACGGTGCAGGAAAAAGTACGCTGCTGGCCCGCATGGCGGGCCTGACGACCGGGGAAGGGCAGATTGTCCTGCTTGGGCATAACCTTGCTGACTGGTCACCCGCCTCGCTGGCCCACCGGCGCAGCTATCTTGTTCAGCAGCAGGTCCCCCCCTTTGCGATGCCGGTCTGGCATTATCTGATGCTGCACCTGCACGACAAACAGAATACGGCGCTGCTTACAGAAGTGGCTGCGGCGTTAGGGCTGGACGATAAGCTGTCCCGGCACGCCAGCCAGCTTTCCGGGGGGGAATGGCAGCGGGTGCGTCTGGCGGCGGTTGTTCTGCAGATCCACCCCGCAGGCAATCCTCACGGGCGAATGCTGTTGCTTGATGAACCGATGAGCGGTCTGGATGTCGCTCAGCAGGCGGCGCTGGATAGCCTGTTAAGCGCGCTGAGCCGGGCTGGCATTGCCGTGGTCATGAGCAGCCATGACCTGAACCATACGTTGCGTCACGCCCATCGGGTGTGGCTGTTGTCGCACGGCAGGATGATTGCCAGCGGTACGCGGGAGCAGGTTCTTACGCCGCCGAATCTTGCCCGCGCCTACAATATGGCGTTCCGCAGGCTCGATATAGAGGGACATAAGATGCTGATTTCGACCGGACAAGAGTAACCGTTTCTTGCCTGTTAGCACGATTGCACGCTAAATTACCGAAAGAACAATAAAAGCAGAGGATTCGTCTGAAAATGCGATTCTGGTTTCTCCTGGCTGCGACACTCTTTCTTGCGGGATGCAGCAGCCATCGTGCACCGCCGCCCAACCCACGGCTTTCAGATTCTATCACCGTCATTGCCAGCCTTAACGATCAGCTGAGCAACTGGCGCGGCACGCCTTATCGCTATGGCGGCATGAGCCGCGGCGGTGTGGACTGTTCAGGCTTTGTCCTGATGACGTTTCGCGATAAGTTCGATTTACAGCTGCCGCGAGAAACGCGTAAGCAGGCAGAAATCGGCACTGAAATTGATAAAGACGATCTGCTGCCCGGAGACCTGGTGTTTTTTAAAACCGGCTCGGGCGAAAGCGGCCTTCATGTTGGCATTTATGATACGGACAACCAGTTTATTCATGCCTCAACAAGTCGGGGGGTGATGCGATCTTCACTTGATAATGTGTACTGGCGTAAAAATTTCTGGCAGGCACGACGTATTTAGTCTGCCGTACACGTCTTTTATGTCGGCATGGTAACTATTAAATCATGCCGTTTTTTCTCATTTAAGCTGATTAAAGTTAAATTTACCTAAAAATTTGCAACGTCCTTATGTGTCTGTTTTATCTAAAACTGGCTATTATTCGGTAACCAGGATAAGATTATTTTAGATTCAGGGATAAATCTGAAAATTAATACGGAACTAATGAAATTAAACTTATTAAAATCAAGACAGTGGAATTGTGTCAGCAATTGCTCCAGGATGTCCTCTCTCATCTTTAATGCGGGGCGAGTGCAATGATTATTACGCTAGATAATGCTTACCAGTCTGAACTGATGCTCCTGCCTGCCCGTAATAGCGCCGGCGAGCTAAAAGGTTTAGAAATACTGGTTAACTTTACTGGCGTCGGTACCGATGTGAGGATCCCCACTGAGCTCGTTATCCCGCGGCTTTCAGCGGATGAAGAGTTAGCGCTGTTTAACGAAAAACTGCAATTGCTTGATACCTGCAAACTGTTTTTTATTCAGCATCAGTTAATTGCATGGATCAATATTACACCTGCAATAGTTGAGTTTTTATTAAGTAATGGGAACGCTGTTTCAATCCTTGAGCGTTATCCATTTCTCGAGTTTACTGTTAATGAGAACTATCCAGGTTTAAATAACGGAAAGGACGATCTGCAACTGGCGAGAATGGCAATCCATTTCCCGCTGGTCCTGGCAAACTTTGGTGCAGGCGCCGCATCGCTCAAAGCGGTTTATGATGGATTATTTAAAAGGGTCATTCTTGATAAAGGATTCATCCAGCAGCGCGCCTCGGAGCTCTCTTTTGAGCCTTTTATGCGCGCTATCCTCTGGCAAATAACGCCGCACTGTCAGTCTGTGATCGTCTCCGGTATCGACGATCACGGTCTGCTGCAGCGCGTCCTGTCCTTCAATTTTGGTGCCATGCAGGGCGGGCTCTGGCCTGCCGTCTCTGCGGAACACGTCACCACGCTGGTTCAGCAGCGATAACCCTGCCTTTCGCCCGTGTTTAAGTCCGGGTAAACCCTCTACACTAAAAGCAGGAGGACTTATGACCCTGTCTTTTACTGCTCACTGGCATGACGAGTTGCCTGGCTTTTACACCGCACTCAAACCTACACCGTTACAAAATTCACGCCTTATCTGGCATAACGATTTGCTGGCCGAAGAACTGTCCATTCCGCCCGACCTGTTTCAGCGTTCAGAGAGCGCTGGCGTCTGGGGTGGTGAAACGCTTCTCGACGGTATGCAGCCCCTGGCTCAGGTCTACAGCGGACACCAGTTTGGCGTCTGGGCGGGACAGCTGGGCGACGGCAGGGGGATCCTGCTCGGCGAACAGCAGCTTCCCAACGGGGAAACGGTTGACTGGCATCTGAAAGGCGCGGGTCTTACCCCTTATTCACGCATGGGGGACGGGCGCGCGGTGCTCCGTTCAACGATTCGTGAGAGCCTGGCATCCGAAGCGATGCATGCCCTGGGCATTCCCACTACCCGCGCGCTGTCGATCGTCACCAGCGACACGCCGGTTGCACGCGAAACGGTAGAAAAAGGGGCAATGCTGATGCGCATTGCGCAAAGCCATCTGCGCTTTGGCCATTTTGAGCACTTTTACTATCGCCGCGAGCCGGACAAGGTTCGCCAGCTTGCGGACTTCGCCATTCGCCACCACTGGGCGCACCTGCAGGATGAGACGGATAAATACGTTCTCTGGTTCCGTGATGTAGTTTCCCGTACCGCCACGATGATTGCGCGCTGGCAAACGGTAGGCTTTGCTCATGGCGTAATGAACACGGACAACATGTCGATCCTCGGCCTGACCTTTGATTACGGCCCATTTGGTTTCCTCGATGATTATCAGCCTGGGTATATCTGCAATCACTCCGATTATCAGGGGCGTTACAGCTTTGACAATCAGCCCGCGGTTGGGCTTTGGAACCTGCAGCGTCTTGCGCAAACGTTGTCGCCTTTTATCGATGTTGATGCTCTGAATGATGCGCTCGACAGTTATCAGGATATTTTGCTGCGGGAATACGGCACGCTGATGCGCAATAAGCTGGGGCTGACGACTCAGGAGAAGGGCGACAATGACATCCTCAACGGCCTGTTTGCACTGATGGCGCGTGAGGGAAGCGACTATACCCGCACTTTCCGGATGCTGGGCAAGACGGAGCAGCACAGTGCCGCCTCTCCGCTGCGCGATGAGTTTATCGACCGCCAGGCGTTTGACGACTGGTTTGCAGGTTACCGCTCGCGGCTGCAGCAGGAGCAGGTAGACGACGCCGCGCGGCAGACGCAGATGAACGCGACGAACCCGGCGATGGTGTTGCGCAACTGGCTGGCGCAGCGGGCGATTGAGCAGGCAGAGCGGGGGGAGTACGACGAGTTGCACCGCCTGCACCTGGCGCTGCGCACGCCGTTTGCCGACAGGGACGATGACTACGTCAGCCGCCCGCCGGACTGGGGCAAGCGGCTGGAGGTCAGCTGCTCAAGCTAGGGCGCGAGAAACACGTGCGGCACGGGGTGAGCCGGATGGCTGCCGACGAGCACCTGCGCGCCGTACCAGCGCGCTACCTCCCCGGCCTGCAACACGTCTTCCGGTGCGCCCCGGGAGACCAGCCTGCCGTTATGCAGCAGCAGGATACGATCCGCCCACAGTGACGCCAGATTGAGATCGTGCAGTACCACGCAGACGTGGAGATGACCCCGGCGGGTCAGGGATTTCAGCAGGCGCAGCAGATGCTGCTGGTGGTAGAGATCCAGCGCGGAGGTGGGTTCATCAAGGAACAGCCAGCCGCGCGGAGCGCCGTCGCACCAGAGCTGGGCCAGCGCGCGGGCGAGCTGGATCCGCTGCTGCTCGCCACCGGAAAGCGCCGCGTACTGCCTGCCCGCCAGCGGTAAACAGCCGGTAATTGCCATGACCTCCTCAACCACTGACGCTTCAGGAACGCGTGTCCACGGGGCACGACCCATTCCGACCACCGCTTCCACCGGCCAGTCGAACCCCGGCTGGGTGCTCTGGCGCATCACCGCCCGGTAGCGGGCGAGGGTATTCGGCGGCCAGACCGCAAGTGGCGTACCTGCCAGAGTGCACCGCCCGCTTGCCGGTTTGAGATAGCCGGTAAGCAGCCGCAATAATGTCGATTTTCCGGCACCATTGGGGCCAATCAGCGCGACCAGCTCACCCTGAGACAGGATAAGCGAAACGTCGTCGATCAGCGTCCGTTGTCCGGCGTGAAAGAAAATGTTCTCTGCACAATAGCGCTCAGCCATGCGCACCTCCGCGACGAAAGACAAGCCACAGGAACCACGGCGCGCCGAGAAGGCTGGTCAGCAAGCCGACGGGGACTTCCGCCGGGGCGGCCAGCGTGCGCGCCAGCGTATCGGCAACCAGCAACAGCAGCGCACCGGCCAGCACCGAGCCGGGGACAACGGCCCGGTGGTCGGCTCCCAGCCACATGCGCATCAGGTGCGGTACCACAAGGCCAACGAAGCCGATCACGCCGCTAACGGCCACCGCTGCGGCGACCAGCAGGGCACTGCACAGCAGCAGGATCCGCTGCACCGTGGCAACATCCACCCCGAGGTAGTGCGCCTCTTCTTCGCCCAGCTGCAGCAGGTTGAGCGGCCCGGCCAGCCGCCAGATAGCCAGAACCGCAGGCACCATCAGCGACGTCACCGCAAGCAGGGTGGACCACTGTGCCTGGCCGAGACTGCCCATCCCCCAGAGTGAAAGCTGACGAAGCTGGGCATCATTGCTGAGCCAGGAGAGCACGCCGACGGCCGCGCCGCACAGGGCGTTAATGGCGATCCCCACCAGCAACAGGCGGGACAGGGAACTGTTACGCTGCTGGCTGAGCAGGAAGATCATAACGGTTGCGGCCAGCGCGCCGAGGAACGCCGCAAGCATCGGCGCATAAAGCATCATCAGGGCAGGTAACGCGATTGGCATGACCACCCAAAGCGCCACCGCCAGCGCCGCGCCGCTGCTGATCCCCAGTAAACCCGGGTCCGCCAGCGGGTTGCGGAACAGCCCCTGCATCACACCCCCCGCCAGCGCCAGCGATCCGCCAATCACCAGCGCCAGCAGCACGCGGGGCAGGCGAATGGTAAGCCAGATCTGACGCAGCGCCTCGTCACTGCCGCTCCACAGCAGGCTGAACGGCAGGTGTAGTGCCCCAAACCCGGTTGCCGCGAGCGTCATGATGCTCAGGATCGCGGTCAGCATCCATAGCGACAGGGTGATCCGCCGGGACATCAGGGCAATTGCTCCGCTTTGGTACGCAGCTGCTGGATGGCTTCCGGGGTTCGTACGCTGAAGCCCAGCAGCGCCATATCATCAATCGCCAGCACCTGCCTGTTCCGTCCCGCCGGAGTTTGCGCCAGACCGGGCAGCTTCCACAGATTTTCCTCGCCGCCCAGCGCGTTCATGCCGTCCTGCGAAATCACCACCAGATCGGGCTGGCTGGCAATTACGCCCTCCTGCGACAGCGGCTGATAGCGGGTGAATCCCTGCATGGCGTTCTGTAGCCCGGCGGCACGGATGGCGGCGTCTGCGCCGGTCTGCTGTCCGGCGGCCATTGCGGTCATTCCTCCGTGGTTGAGGATGAACAGCACCCGTTTGTGCAGGGGCGCTGAGGGCAGGGCCGCCAGCGCCTGACGCAGCGTGTTGCGCAGGGCTTCCCCCTCGGCTCCACGGTGCGTGGCGTCGGCAATCACGCGAACCTTTTCCTCAATGACGCTCAGATCGTTGCGGCCGGGAACGGTAACCACCCTGACGTGACTTTGTGCAACCTGCTCTAGCGCCAGCGACGGCTGCGCCTGGGCGCTCGCCAGCACCAGCGTGGGGCGCATGGACAAAATGCCTTCGGCGTTTAGCTGACGCAAATATCCCACGTCAGGCAGATCGTTTGCCGCCTGCGGCCACTGGCTGGTGCTGTCGCGCGCAACCAGTGAAGACTGCGCGCCAAGCGCATAGACAATCTCCGTCACGTCGCCGCCGAGGGTGACAATTTTCTCCTGTACGGCGGCAAAGGCTATCAGAGGCAGAGCGCTCAGCAGGGCTAACCACGTTTTCATGCGGCCAGCCCTTTTGGCGTCAGGGCGTCAATCTGGCTGCGCCACTGGCTCTGCTCCGGCTCGCCTTCGCTACGCTGGCCGTAAAGCTGGGCGATTTGCGTGCCGTCGGCGGCAAACAGCTCAAGGCTGGTGACGTGGCCATCAGCCGTGGGCTTACGTGTCACCCAACTCTCTGCGATCGTCTCCTCAAGCAGATGCAGGGTAAAGGCAGGGTTGAAGATGTTCAGCCAGCCTTTCATCGGCACGACTTTTTCCACCGCGCCGGTGAAAATCTGCACGCAGCCGCGGTTGCCCACGAAAACCATGATTTCGTTCCCGTCCTGACGCGCGGTTTCCAGCAGCTGTGCCAGCGCGTTGTTCTCGACTTTACAGGCGAGGTCGTCGCCCACCAGGCGAAACGCCTGCTGGCGGCTGAGGTTGTGGCGCTTCAGCAGGCTGAAGAACTGGTGTACGTCGGTCATGGCGCGCCACTCTTTGTCCACCAGAGCGGCATCCGCGTTTTCCGCGTGAACGGGCGCATCGGCAGCCTTCAGCTCAAGCGGGGGGTTATCGGCAAAGATAAAGCGGGTCAGCACGTCGCCCCAGGCGGCGAGGTCGGTGTTATCCGTGGTGTAGACTTTCAGTAACGCATCGCCATGACGATCGAAGAACTGAATGCTCTGCCGCTCGCCGCGGGTAGTGGTTTCGCTGATGTGAAACGCGCTCGCCCACTGGTTGAGGAACAGTCGCAGATCCAGCGCGCGAGGGTTCAGCACCAGCCCGGCATGGCCTTTAAGATGCTGGTTGGTGAAGCTGCCAACCTGCTCGTGAACGGCATATTCGTTGCGGCAGATGCATTTGGTTTCCCCCACGGCTTCCAGTGCGCCCAGGATGTCGCGGATTTCGCCGCGCAGTCGCCAGGCGTCATGGCCCACGCGCGCAAAGGTCAGTTCCGCCTCGCTGATATTCATTAACCCTGCGATGTCACGCGCGTATTTGCCCGGATTGTCTTCTTTTAACTCAAGCCAGCGTGTGTAGTGATTCATTGTCTCTTCCTTCTCAATATGCGTTACCACTGATAACTCACGAAAATCTTACCGTTACGGCCGTCCTGCGGAATGCCCTGCGGTGACCAGTACGCTTTGTCAAAGGCGTTGCCCAGCACCAGCGTGGTGGTGACGCCTTTAAGCTGCTCCTGGCCTTTGTAGCTGACGTAGAAATCATTGACCGCATAGCCCGGCTGTTTGCTGTAGCTGCTGCTGACGTGGGTTGAACGATCGGCAAAGGTGCCGATCCAGCCCACAGAGAAACCGCTTTGCGCTACCGGAATGTCCAGCCTGCTGGTGACGGTGTCCGGGTTAATGCTGGAGATATACTCGCCCGTGTCGGTGTCTTTCCCGCGCGTGCGGTTATAGGCCACGTCGAGGTTAAACAGGTCAGCCGAATATTTCGCCATCACGTCCCAGCCCCAGATTTTGGCGTCGGGAACGTTGTACGACATGGTGGTCGCTGCGGCAAAATTGACGGTAGTAGAGATGTAGTCTTTGGCTTTGGTATCGAAATAGCTGGCCTTGAACTCCAGCGCGTCGTTGGCGAGCACCAGATCGTCAAAGCGCAGGCCGAAACCAAACTCCTGCGTTTCGTTGGTTTCCGGGCGCAGGTTCGGGTTAGGCACCCAGTAGTTAGTGTAAAAACGGCCGATGGAGAAGTGTTTGGCATCGTTATACATTTCGCCCATGGTCGGCGCGCGGAAGGCCTGTGCGTAAGAGCCGAACAGCATCAGCCAGTCGGTTGGGCTGACGGTTAACCCGGCGCGGGATGACCACTTATCGGCATCCACATCGTTGTAGCCCTCGCTGCTGCCGCGGTAGTTGTCATAGCGCGTGCCGCCCAGCAGGGTCACCGGCAGATTGCGCAGGGTGATCTCATCCTGCAGCCAGCCGGAGCTGAAGTCGATTTTCGCCTCCGGGAAGCCGGTGGTGGTACCGCCCGGACGCTGCTCCTGACGATAATATTCTCCGCCGTAAGTCAGAAGGTGAGAGGCAAAGGAGTCGCTGAACAGGCGGGTACGGTTTTCCACCTTGCCGCCTTTGGTTGTCTGTTTGCGGAACTCGCCGGTGTTGTCGATATTCTGGGCGTTAATGCGTGCTTCGGACCAGTAGACTTTTGCCTCGGCGTTCAGCCAGTCGTTCTCTTCGGGAGCAATGCGGTAGCCAAGCTGCGCGTCACGCTGGATGGTGGAGCGGTCGGTCATTGGGTTGCTGCTGTTGGCGTCGGTGGTTTGCGGGTTTTTCGGCTCCTGCGCGGCGTTGTTGTAATAGCGCAGGGCGCCGCTCAGCGTCTGAGCCGGGTCGAGTTTCCAGCTGCCTTTTGCCAGCATGTTATTAATGGATTCGTCGTTTGGTGCCGTCGCGCCGTTACTCTGGCGGATGTCGCCGCGATCGCGGCTGGACCATGACACGAGCCCGTCCAGGGTATCGGTGCGGCCATAGGCGCTGGCTCCCATCCCGATGCTGTGGTCGCCCGTCGCTCCGGTTCCAAACACGCGGTAGCCGCTGTTTTTGCCCGCTTCCAGCAGATCGTTGGCGTCGACGGTGTCATAGGAAATGACGCCACCCAGCGCGCCGCTGCCGTAGAGCAGGGCAGACGGACCGCGCACCACTTCAATCCGTTTGATCAGCGCCGGATCGAGGAACGTGCTGTTGAGATGTCCGGTGTCGGTACCCTGACGTACGCCGTCAACCAGCACCAGTACGCCGCGGCGATCGTAACCGCGCAGATTGACGTCCTGGCCGTTGGTGCGACCTGTGCCGTCCAGCGTCAGGCCGGGCACGTTGCGCAGCAGGTCGGCGGCAGAGCTGGCGGTCTGTTTTTCCGGGGCGGCGGCGTCAATCACGCTCACCATCATCGGGGCTTCAAAGGCGCTACGGGCGTTGCCTGTGGCGGTGACGGTGATTTCATCTGCGGCAGCAAACGCGACGCCCGGCAGGGTGCTGACAATCGCCAGCGCCAGAAGTGACGGGCGTAAACGTGCGGAATGCAGGTGTGGCATAGCAACTCTCCATCAAGAATCGAAAGCGCTGGCTGCCTGGGTGTCACCTGGGTGGCTGGCGAAGGGTTGAGTTTATTTTGTGAGAATCAATTTTCCGGCATGGGTCTGGCGCAGCAGGTAGTGCTGGCCGTCATGCTCGATAATCACCCGGCCCTCGTCACCCAGCAGGGTTTTGCTGTCGATACGACGATCGCCAGGGGCAGGGGACGGTGCTGTGTGTTTTTTTGCTGGCGTTGCCGCGCTGTTATCCGTAGGTGACATTATGTTTATAAATAACAATCAATGTAACAATGATAATCATTATCAATAAACTGCAAATTCACGGCAAGCATTTTTGTGAAAATTGTGTGACGGGATCAAATTTCGGGGGAGGGAGAAGGGCACGAACCGTAGGCCGGGTAAGCGCAGCGCCACCCGGCAAAGGATTTAAAATCGACTGTCTACCGCAGACGCCAGCTTCTCCAGCAGCAGCTCGCTGTCTTCCCAGCTCAGGCACGGGTCAGTAATCGACTGGCCGTACACCATCTGCTGTCCGGCAACGATTTTCTGCGTGCCTTCTTTGATAAAGCTTTCCGCCATAATCCCCGCAACGGCGGTCGATCCGCTGCGGATCTGTTGGCAGATCTCATCGCAGACGTCCAGCTGGCGGCGATGCTGCTTCTGGCAGTTACCGTGGCTGAAATCCACCACCAGATGTTCCGGGAGGTCGAATTCGGCCAGCGTTTCGCAGGCGGCAGCAATATCTTCGGCGTGGTAATTGGGTTTCTTCCCGCCGCGCATAATGATATGCCCGTAAGGGTTACCGCTGGTCTGGTAGATGGTCATATGACCGCTCTTGTCCGGCGAGAGGAACATATGGCTGGCACGCGAGGCGCGGATCGCATCGACCGCAATCCGCGTGTTACCGTCGGTCCCGTTTTTAAAGCCGACCGGACAGGAGAGGGCCGAAGCCATCTCGCGGTGGATCTGGCTTTCGGTAGTACGCGCGCCAATCGCCCCCCAGCTGATGAGATCGGCGATAAACTGCCCGGTCACCATATCGAGAAACTCGGTCGCTGTCGGCACGCCCAGCTCGTTGACCTGCAACAGCAGCTTGCGCGCCAGCTCGATGCCGTGGTTCACGCGGTAGCTGCCGTTGAGATCGGGGTCGGAAATCAGCCCCTTCCAGCCCACCACGGTACGCGGTTTTTCAAAATAGGTGCGCATCACAATCTCAAGGCGATGCTGGTACTTATCCCGCAGCCCCTGAAGCCGTTGTGCATAATCCATCGCTGCACCCAGATCGTGGATGGAGCAGGGCCCAATCACTACCAGAAGACGCTTGTCTTCACCATTGAGGATTTTTTCAATGCGGCGGCGGGAGGCCGTCACATGTTCCGCGACCGCGGCGGAAACGGGGTGCCGCTCGGCCAGTTCAGCCGGCGTGACCAGGCTGTCTATGCGCGCAGTGCGGAGTTCATCGGTTTTATTCATGACTTGTCTCAGAAAATTTTTGCTTCATCGGCAGACTACCGGGAAGTGATGGGCATCACATTAAACCAATCCCTGCTGATTTCAAGTTCGGGGCTAAACCGCCCCGTGGTTGTGGGTGATGATACCCTAATCTGAGTTAATGTACTAGCTTGTTAGTACATGCGACGGTTAAGACCCATGATGTCGAGAATTTTGGTGGCGATCTCTTCTACCGAATAGTTAGTGCTGTTCAGCCACGGGATCTGGTTTTTGCGGTACAGCGCTTCCACTTCGGAAACCTCCATACGGCACTGGCGCATCGAGGCGTAGCGGCTGTTCTCGCGGCGCTCTTCACGGATCGCCGCCAGGCGTTCCGGGTTAATCGTCAGGCCAAACAGCTTGTGCTGTAGCGGCTTGAGCGCAGCGGGCAGCACCAGGTTATCCATATCGTCGGCAATAAAGGGGTAGTTGGCGGCACGGATGCCAAACTGCATCGCCAGATAGAGGCTGGTCGGGGTTTTGCCGCAGCGCGACACGCCAAGCAAAATCACCTGCGCCTGGTCGAGATTGCGCAGCGAGATCCCGTCGTCATGCGCCAGGGTGTAGTCAATGGCGGCGATACGCGCGTCGTACTTGGTCAGGTTACCGGGGTTCAGCCCGTGAGTACGGTGGGCGATAGGCGTCGGGTCGAGTTTCAACTCGCTCTGGAGTGGGGCCACCAGCGCCTGCACGATATCCTGGCAGAAACCCTCACTTTGCAGAATGATATGGCGAATTTCGGGAATAACGATGGAGTAGAACACCAGCGGACGCACGCCGGTCTGCTGGTAGATAGCGTCAATCTGGTCCTTCACCGCTTTGGCGCGGCTCTCATTTTCCACAAACGGCAGCGTGATGCTGTTAATCGAAACGGGGAATTGCGACATCACCGCGTGTCCCAGCACCTCGGCGGTGATCGCCGTACCATCAGAAATATAAAAAACGTGACGATCGACAGCATTATCCATTTTACCCACCCTGAATATCATACGTAATTGTCTGAAAGCATAAATTAAAAAAGTAAATTAGACAGCAAAGAACTTATCCTAATTATCAATGAAACGCTGTTTTTGATTTTCCTGAAAAGTGGATTTCATTTTTCAAATAGCGACTTTATTTTTGGGGTTTCTGGCTGAATATAGAGGAATCATCGGGTTATTGGCTGGTGGGAAACTATCCGAAAAGTTGAAAATTTAAATTGCTTACACGATTCACCGTTTTTTTAGCGCAAATAAATATGCCAGTATAAATACGTAGTCAGGTGTTACTTACTCCGATCAAATATCACAAAAGGATTGTTTCGATGTCCAACAATGGCTCGTCACCGCTGGTGCTTTGGTATAACCAACTCGGCATGAATGATGTAGACAGAGTTGGGGGCAAAAATGCCTCCCTGGGTGAAATGATTACAAATCTGTCCGGTATGGGTGTTTCCGTACCAAACGGGTTTGCCACGACCGCCGATGCGTTTAACCTGTTTTTAGACCAGAGCGGTGTAAACCAGCGCATTTACGACCTGCTGGATAAAACGGATATTGATGACGTCACCGAGCTTGCCAAAGCCGGGGCGCAGATCCGCCAGTGGATCATCGACACACCTTTCCAGCCGGAACTGGAAAAAGCCATTCACGACGCGTACAACCAGCTCTCCGCTGACGACGCGCAGGCCTCCTTTGCCGTACGTTCTTCCGCGACCGCAGAAGACATGCCGGACGCCTCGTTTGCCGGGCAGCAGGAAACCTTCCTGAACGTTCAGGGCTACGATGCCGTGCTGGTGGCGGTGAAGCACGTGTTTGCTTCCCTGTTCAACGACCGCGCCATCTCCTACCGCGTGCACCAGGGCTACGACCATCGCGGCGTGGCGCTCTCCGCGGGCGTGCAGCGCATGGTGCGCTCCGACGTGGGCTCCTCCGGCGTGATGTTCTCCATTGATACCGAATCTGGCTTTGACCAGGTGGTGTTTATCACCTCCGCGTGGGGTCTGGGTGAGATGGTGGTGCAGGGCGCGGTGAACCCTGACGAATTCTACGTCCACAAGCCTACGCTGGCCGCTGGCCGTCCGGCGGTAGTGCGCCGCACCATGGGCTCGAAAAAAATTCGCATGATCTATGCTCCGACCCAGGAGCATGGCAAGCAGGTTAAGATTGAAGATGTGCCGCAGGAGCAGCGCGACCGCTTCTCCCTGACCGACGCCGAAGTGCAGGAGCTGGCGAAGCAGGCGGTGCAGATTGAAAAACACTATGGTCGTCCGATGGATATCGAATGGGCGAAAGACGGGAACACCGGCAAGCTGTTTATCGTTCAGGCGCGCCCGGAAACCGTTCGCTCTCGCGGTCAGGTGATGGAGCGTTATACGCTGCACGCGCAGGGCAAAATCGTGGCGGAAGGCCGCGCGATCGGTCACCGCATCGGTGCCGGTCCGGTCAAAGTGATCCACGACATCAGCGAGATGAACCGTATTGAGCCAGGTGACGTGCTGGTGACCGACATGACCGACCCAGACTGGGAACCGATCATGAAGAAAGCGGCCGCTATCGTCACCAACCGCGGTGGCCGTACCTGCCACGCGGCGATCATCGCGCGCGAGCTGGGGATTCCTGCGGTCGTTGGCTGCGGTGATGCCACCGAGCGCATGAAGGACGGACAGAACGTGACCGTCTCCTGTGCCGAAGGTGACACCGGCTACGTCTACGCCGACATCCTCGACTTCAGCGTCAAGAGCTCCAGCGTCGATACCATGCCGGACCTGCCGCTGAAGATCATGATGAACGTCGGTAACCCGGACCGCGCGTTTGACTTCGCCTGCCTGCCGAACGAAGGCGTTGGCCTGGCGCGTCTGGAATTCATCATCAACCGCATGATCGGCGTTCACCCGCGCGCGCTGCTGGAGTTTGACGACCAGGACGCGAAGCTGCAGAACGAAATCCGCGAGATGATGAAAGGCTACGACTCGCCGAAAGAGTTCTACGTTGGCCGTCTGACCGAAGGGATCGCGACGCTCGGCGCTGCATTCTACCCGAAACGCGTGATCGTGCGTCTGTCTGACTTTAAGTCTAACGAATACGCCAACCTGGTAGGCGGCGAGCGCTACGAGCCGGAAGAAGAGAACCCGATGCTGGGCTTCCGCGGGGCCGGACGTTACGTGTCCGACAGCTTCCGCGACTGCTTCGCGCTGGAGTGTGAGGCGGTGAAACGCGTGCGCAACGACATGGGGCTGACCAACGTCGAAATCATGATCCCGTTCGTGCGTACCGTGGATCAGGCGAAAGCGGTGGTGGACGAACTGGCGCGCCAGGGTCTGAAGCGCGGCGAAAACGGGCTGAAGATCATCATGATGTGCGAGATCCCGTCTAACGCCCTGCTGGCCGAGCAGTTCCTGGAGCACTTCGACGGCTTCTCTATCGGTTCGAACGACATGACGCAGTTGACGCTGGGCCTGGACCGCGACTCCGGCGTGGTTTCCGAGCTGTTCGACGAGCGTAACGAGGCGGTGAAAGCGCTGCTCTCCATGTCCATTCGCGCGGCGAAGAAGCAGGGTAAATACGTCGGGATTTGCGGTCAGGGACCGTCCGACCATGAAGACTTTGCCGCCTGGCTGATGGAAGAGGGGATCGATAGCCTGTCCCTGAACCCGGACACCGTGGTGCAAACCTGGCTGAGCCTGGCGGAACTGAACAAGTAACACCATCCTGATCGGAAAAGGCGAGGATATTATTCCTCGCCTTTTTTATTTCCTCTCTTATTTGCTCGCCATCACAAATAAAGTAAAAAACCAAATATCATAATTTGTCTGTTAATTAAGACAATTGTGAGTGCGCAACGCGTTGCTAATACTTGAGCCTTACCGCGCATATCTTCCCTGAAGATGCGCAACTGGTTGAAATACGTTTTAACCTGATAAAAAGGCAAATAACAATGACACTCTCCTCTGTATTGCGTACCAAAGATAAAATAGGTTATGGCTTAGGTGATATGGCCAGTGCGCTGGTCTGGCAAACGGCAACGTTATTTCTCGCTTATTTCTATACGGACGTTTTTGGTTTGCCTGCCGCGATCATGGGGACCATGTTTTTAGTGGTGCGCGTGGTTGATGCGTTTGTCGACCCGTGCATTGGTGCGCTGGTTGACCGCACCCGGACGCGTCACGGCCGTTTCCGTCCCTGGCTGCTGTGGTTCGCCATTCCGTTTGGCGTGAGCTGCCTCATCACCTTCTACGTGCCGGACGTCGGGCCGACGGCGAAAATCGTTTATGCCTGCGTGACCTACGCGATCTTGAGCCTGATTTACTCCGCCATTAACGTGCCTTACTGCGCCATGCCGGGTGCGCTGACGCTGGATCCGCGCGAGCGTCACTCCCTGCAGTCGTGGCGTTTTGGCCTGTCGTTTATCGGCGGGTTAATTGTGACGGTCATTGCCCTGCCGCTGGTCTCATTGTTAGGCCAGGGCAACGTGCAGAAAGGTTATTTCTACGCCATGAGCCTGATGGGGCTGCTGGGGATTGTGCTGTTCTTCTGCTGTTTCCTGATGACCCGTGAGCGGTATTCTCCACGCAATGATACCTCCGGCTCCATGCTTACCGATTTAAAACTGCTGGCCGGGAACAGCCAGTGGCGTATTGTTTTCGTGTTTAATATTTTGCTGTTAACGGCGGTGGTAACGCGCGGCTCCGCCACCATGTATTACGTCAACTATGTGTTGTTACGCCCGGAGCTGGTTTTTGCCTTTATTGTTTCCGGGATGGTGGCCTCGTTAAGCGGCGCATTATTATCTGAACGCCTGCTGGGGAAATTTGACCGCGTACGCGCCTATCAGTGGACGATTATTTCCTTCGTCATTTTCGGCGCGCTGATTTTCTTCCTGCCGCCTTCGCAGGTGTGGCTGATCTTTGGCCTTAACATCGTCTTTAGCTTTATTCAAAACCTCACCACGCCGCTTCAGTGGACCATGTTCTCTGATGTGGTTGACTACGAAGAGCATCGCAGCGGCCGCCGCCTGGACGGGCTGGTCTTCTCCACCGCGCTGTTTGCCATTAAGTTTGGCCTGGCGCTGGGCGGAGCAGTCGTCGGCTGGGTGCTCGGCATGGTGGATTACGCGCCCGGCCAGGCCACCCAGGCGCCGCACGTGCTCTCCACCATCAACGCGCTGTTCACCCTTATCCCGTGCGCATTGTTCCTTTGCATGGTTGCGCTTCTTGCCATCTACAAGCTTAACAGCCGGCTGGTGGATTCCATCGCCCGGGAGCTGGCCAGCAGCGTGAGGTAAGACCCGATGCAGGGCAGCTCAGCCCGGCAACCCCTTCCGCAATACAGGAGTAAAACATGACGGCTATCTATAAGGATGCGGGACGTCCCGTACACGAGCGTGTCGCCGATTTACTGGCGCGCATGACCCCGGAAGAGAAGTTCGCCCAGATGCACGCCTACTGGCTGATCCTCGATGAAAACGGCAACCACCGGGAGCGCAGCGATTTGAGCGACGAATTCTCCGGCGTGAGCGAGCAGGCCGCGCTCAGCGAGCGGTTGAAGCTGGGCGTCGGACAAATCACGCGTCCGCTCGGCACCCACATCGTTGACGCGAAAACCGGCGTGCGCGCGGCCAACCGCCTGCAGCGCATGATGATGGAAGAGACGCGTCTCGGCATCCCGGCGCTGTTCCACGAGGAGTGCCTGGTGGGATTGCTGTGTAAGGACGCCACCCTGTTTCCGTCGTCGCTCAACTACGGCTCGACCTGGGACCCGGAGCTGGTGCAGCGCGCGGCAGAGCAGATCGGCCACGAGGCGCGGTCCGTCGGCTGCCAGCAGGGGCTGGCCCCGGTGCTGGACGTCTCCCGCGACGTGCGCTGGGGGCGTACCGAAGAGACCTTCGGCGAAGATCCGTGGCTGGTGGGGGTGATGGCTACCGCCTGGGTGAAAGGGCTGCAGGGCGATACGCGCGATCTGCTGGCGACGCTCAAGCATTACGTGGGCCACTCGTTCAGCGAAGGGGCGCGCAACCATGCCCCGGTTCATCTTGGCTTTAGCGAGTTGAACGACACCTTCCTGCTGCCGTTTGAAATGGCGGTCAAGCTGGCGAACGCCGGTTCGGTGATGCCCGCCTACCACGACATCGATAACCAGCCGGGGCACAGCGACAGCTTCCTGCTGACCACCGTCCTGCGCGAACAGTGGGGCTTCGACGGCATTATTGTGGCGGACTACGGCGGCGTCAGCCTGCTGCATCAGCACCACGGCATATCCCACGACGCAGCAGAGTCCGCCGCGCTGGCGTTCAACGCCGGGCTGGACGTTGAGCTGCCGAAAGATGACTGCGCTCGCCATCTGGCGGAAGCGGTAGAGCGCGGGCTGATCTCTATGGCGAAAGTGGACGAGATCGTGGCGCGCACGCTGACGGAAAAATTCCGTCTTGGCCTGTTTGAAAAACCGTACGCGGATGAAAACGCTATCGATCTGCAAAGTGAGATGACCCGGCAGGTCGCGCGGGAGGTGGCGACAAAATCGGTGACGCTGCTGGAAAACAACGGCATTCTGCCGCTAAATGGCAAACCCCGCTTGGCGGTGGTCGGGCCGACGGCAGACGATCCGCTGGCGTTACTCAGCGGCTACAGCTTCCCGGTGCATTTGATCATCAGCGATATGGTGGAAGAGACCTCGCAGGTCACGACCCCGCGCGCGGCGCTGGAGCAGTACCTTGGCGCATCGAACGTCCGCTATGCCAAAGGGTGTCATATCATCGAAAAACGGATGGCGGGCGCGCCGGTCTTCCCGGGCGACAGCGGCGGTAAGCCGATGCAGCAGTCGCCGGTATCACTGAGCACCGCCCTGATCCCCGAGGCGGTCGACGCCGCGCAGGAGAGTGAGGTGGTGGTGGCCTGCGTGGGCGATCTCGCCGGGCTGTTCCAGAGCGGCACGGTCGGTGAAGGCTCCGATACCGACTCATTGAACCTGCCGGGCGTACAGCAACAGCTGCTGGAGGCGCTGGTGGCGACGGGCAAGCCAGTGATTGTCGTGATGACCGGCGGGCGTCCGTACAACCTGCAGGGGCTGGAGGATAAGGTCGCCGCGCTGATGATGGCCTGGGCACCGGGGCAGGAAGGGGGCTGGGCGATTGCGGATGTGCTCACCGGCCGCGCGGAGCCGCAGGGTCGGCTGGTGGTCAGCGTGCCGAAAAGCGCCGGGGCGATGCCGTACTACTATAACCACAAGCTGAAAAGCGGCGGCACGCCGTTTGCGTTCCATTTTGGCGCGCGTTATCCGTTTGGTTTCGGCCTCGGCTGGACGACGTTTAGCTGGGGCACTGCCCGCGTAGCTGAAAGCAGCGTGCCGGTCGATGGTGAGGTGACGCTGAGCGTGGATATCACCAATACCGGTGAGCGCAGCGGCAGTGAAGTCGTGCAGGTCTATGTGCGGGATAAGGTCGCCAGCCAGGTGCGGCCGCTTCAGGAGCTGAAGGCCTTCCAGCGCGTCACGCTTTCGCCGGGTGAAACCGCCACGCTCACCTTCACGTTGCCGATTGAGATGTTCAACTTCACCCGTCGTGACGGGAAACGCATTGTTGAGCCGGGCGAGTTTGAACTGCAGGTTGGCGCATCGTCAGCGGATATCCGTGAGAGGGTGACGGTGCACGTAACCGGTGAGACGCGGATATTGCCTGCTGAATGGCGGATGCTCAGCCGTTGTGACGTGAAGCGCGCGTAGTCAGGGTAAAAAAAAGCCCATCGTGGGAGATGGGCAAAGACTACACACAGCAATTCGTTGTTTCACTCAGGGGATTTCCATGCTTATAAATCAAGGTGTTGATTTATAACCGTGAGCTAATAGTAGGCATTGTAATTTTTAGCGTCGATCGGATTCGTCTCAATAGTTAAAGAGACGTAAAGATTTCTTGAGGTTAAGAGCAGATTGAGTGCAGAAATGGCGGGTCTGACCAGTGAATAACGAATAAATACTTTAGCAGCATTTAAGTATCGTGCGAAACAGTGAAGGCCGGGTAAGCGTCAGCGCCACCCGGCAATAAGGCTTAATGGGTATTCTTTTCTTCCAGCTCTTCCAGTTCACTTAAAATCACGTCCGGGTCAGTTCCCGGCGGCGGAATTTCATGCACCCAGGCGGAGAACAGACGCCAGGTGACGGCGAGCAGCACCGGGCCAATAAACAGGCCGATCATCCCGAAGGCAATCAGTCCGCCGATAACCCCTGAGAGGATCAGAATCAGCGGCAGATCCGCACCCATGCGGATGAGGATAGGACGAATCACATTATCCATCGTGCCGACTACGCAGCTCCAGACCAGCAGAACCGTGCCCCAGGTGGTATCGCCTGTCCAGTAGAGCCAGATAATGCTCGGAACCAGCACCAGCAAGGGACCCAGTTGCGCAAGGCAGGTCATCAGCATGATAACGGTAAAGACGGTGGCATACGGTACGCCGGAAATCGCCAGGCCGATACCGCCCAGCACAGCCTGTACCAGCGCCGTCACCACAACGCCCAGCGCCACCGCGCGCACGGCCTGCGCGGCCAGCAGCACCGCAGCGTCACCGCGTTTTCCCGCCAGGCGGGTGGCAAAGTGACGAACCCCTAGAGCAACCTGCTCACCGCGCCAGTAGAGCAGGGCGCTGAAGACCAGCATCAGGCCGCAGTGCATCATAAAGCGGCCAATATGCGCGGCCTGACCGACAAACCAGGTCGTGGTGGTGCCGATATAAGGCCGCACTTTCGTCATCAGCGCACTGCCGCCCATCTCGAGCAGGCTATGCCAGCCGCTGTAGAGTTTGGCCCCCACGACAGGAATGCTGTTCAGCCAGGCGAGGTCCGGCAGCGTCAGATCGCCGCTGGTCACAGCGCGGATCACCGGGCCGCTGGAGTCGACAAGGCTGTTCACCAGCAGCGCAATCGGGATAATAAACAGCAGGAACAGCAGCAGCGTCATCACCAGCACGGCTAGCCCGCGACGGCCAAACAGCAGTTTCTGCAAGCGCAGCAGCAAAGGCCACGTGGCGACGACAACGGTCGCAGCCCAGGCGAAGCCGAGAATAAAGGGTTGAACAATCCACAGACACGCAATAATCATGAGGGCCAGGAACAGCACCGACAGCAGAATTTGCGCAACATCCCTGGGCTGGCGAAGATTGACCATAAATGAAACTTTCCTTAAAAGAACGCCAGTACGACTGGCGGGAACGAAAAACCGCGTCTCTCTAATCATTAATGATTTCAGCGGTTTTTGACAGGCGAATTCTGCCTGTAATTCAGCAGAGATTATAAGAAAAAAATGTGATAAAACTTTTAAGATACACGCAAACGATTCCCACAACTCTAATTAGGGTCGACAGTAATGATCCCACAGATTTCTCAGGCACCTGGCGTCGTTCAGCTGGTGCTTAATTTTTTGCAGGCACTGGAGCAACAGGGTTTTACAGGTGATACCGCCACGAACTATGCCGACAGGCTGACGATGGCAACCGATAACAGTATCTACCAGCTTCTTCCCGATGCGGTCGTGTTCCCTCGTTCAACGGCTGACGTGGCGCTCATCGCCCGGCTGGCAACGCAGGAACGGTTCGCCTCGCTGGTCTTTACGCCGCGCGGCGGTGGCACCGGGACCAATGGTCAGGCGCTGAACCAGGGCATCATCATTGATATGTCGCGCTATATGAACCGCATCATTGAAATCAACCCTGAAGAGGGGTGGGTGCGGGTCGAAGCGGGCGTAATCAAAGATCAGCTTAATCAGTACCTGAAGCCTTACGGCTACTTTTTTGCCCCTGAACTCTCCACCAGCAACCGCGCAACCATCGGGGGGATGATCAACACCGATGCCTCCGGGCAGGGGTCGCTGGTCTACGGCAAAACCTCCGATCACGTCCTTGGCGTGCGTGCAGTTCTGCTGGGCGGTGATATTCTTGATACACAGCCGATGCCGGTTGAACTGGCGGAAACGCTGGGTAAAGACAATACCGTCAGCGGGCGAATTTATCGTACCGTGCTGGAACGCTGCCGCGACAACCGCCAGCTGATCCTCGACAAATTCCCAAAACTGAACCGCTTTTTAACGGGCTACGATCTGCGGCACGTCTTTAACGACGACCTGACGCAGTTTGATTTAACCCGCGTGCTGACCGGCTCCGAAGGAACGCTGGCATTTATTACCGAGGCGCGGCTGGATATCACCCGTCTGCCGAAGGTGCGTCGCCTGGTGAACGTCAAATATGACTCCTTCGATTCTGCACTGCGCAATGCACCGTTTATGGTTGACGCGCAGGCGCTGTCGGTGGAAACCGTCGACTCTAAAGTGCTCAACCTGGCGCGGGAAGATATCGTCTGGCACTCCGTAAGCGATCTGATTACCGACGTGCCGGATAAAGAGATGCTTGGCCTCAACATCGTGGAATTTGCCGGCGATGATGCAGAGCTGATTGAGCGCCAGGTGACAACGCTTTGCCAGCGTCTGGATGAGCGGATTGCGCAGGGCGAAGGGGGCGTGATTGGCTGGCAGTTGTGTAACGATCTAGCCGGTATCGAACGTATTTACGCCATGCGTAAAAAAGCGGTGGGACTGCTCGGTAATGCGAAAGGGGCGGCGAAGCCGATACCGTTTGCCGAAGACACCTGCGTGCCGCCTGAGCATCTGGCGGATTATATCGTTGAGTTTCGCGCCCTGCTGGACAGCCACGGGCTGAGCTATGGCATGTTCGGCCACGTCGACGCCGGGGTGCTGCACGTGCGTCCGGCGCTGGACATGTGCGACCCGCAGCAGGAGATCCTGATGAAGCAGATCTCCGACGACGTGGTGGCCTTAACCGCCAAATATGGCGGTCTGCTGTGGGGTGAACACGGGAAAGGGTTCCGCGCGGAATACAGCCCGGCGTTCTTTGGCGAACAGCTTTACGCAGAGCTGCGCAAGGTGAAAGCGGCATTCGACCCGGATAACCGCCTCAATCCGGGGAAAATTTGCCCGCCTGAAGGCGTGGATGCGCCGATGCTGCAGGTTGATGCCGTCAAACGCGGCACGTATGACAGACAAATCCCGATTGCGGTGCGCGCCTCCTGGCGCGGTGCGATGGAGTGTAACGGCAACGGCCTGTGCTTTAACTTCGACGCGAAAAGCCCGATGTGCCCGTCGATGAAGATCACCAGCAACCGCATACACTCGCCGAAAGGGCGTGCGACGCTGGTACGCGAGTGGCTGCGTCTGCTTGCCGACCGTGGCATCGATCCGCTCAAGCTGGAGCAGGCGTTGCCGGAAAAACGGGCCAGCCTGCGTTCGCTGATTGAACGCTCCCGCAACAGCTGGCATGCCAGCAAGGGCGAATATGATTTCTCCCACGAGGTGAAAGAGGCGATGTCCGGCTGCCTGGCCTGCAAAGCCTGCTCCACCCAGTGCCCGATTAAAATTGACGTGCCGGAGTTCCGCTCGCGCTTCCTGCAGCTTTACCACACCCGCTATCTGCGCCCGGTGCGCGACCATCTGGTGGCGACGGTAGAAAGCTATGCGCCGCTGATGGCGCGTGCGCCGAAGACGTTCAACTTCTTTATCAATCAGCCGCTGGTGCGCAAGCTTTCCGAAAAACATATCGGCATGGTCGATCTGCCGCTGCTGTCGGTGCCGTCGCTGCAACGACAGCTCGTCGGCCACCGCTCGGCGAACATGACCCTCGAACAGCTTGAGGCACTGACCCCTGAGCAAAAAGCGAATGTGGTGCTGGTGGTTCAGGATCCGTTTACCAGCTACTACGATGTGCAGGTGGTCGCTGACTTCATCCGCCTGGCTGAAAAACTGGGGTATCAGCCCGTGGTGCTGCCGTTCTCGCCAAACGGCAAAGCGCAGCACATCAAGGGCTTCCTGAACCGCTTTGCGAAAACGGCGCAAAAAACCGCTGATTTTCTCAACCGGGTCGCCGGGCTTGGGCTGCCGATGGTCGGCGTCGATCCGGCGCTGGTACTCTGCTATCGCGATGAATACAAGCAGACGCTGGGAGATAAGCGCGGCGATTTCCACGTTATGCTGGTGCACGAGTGGCTGCCAGCAGCCCTTGAAGAGAAGGCTATTCAGGAGGTTAGCGGTGAGTCGTGGTATCTGTTCGGCCACTGCACCGAAGTGACGGCGCTGCCCGGCGCGCCAGCGCAATGGGCATCTATTTTTGCGCGTTTCGGTGCGAAGCTGGAAAGCGTTAGCGTGGGCTGCTGCGGGATGGCGGGCACCTACGGCCACGAGGTGAAAAACCACGCCAACTCGCTCGGCATCTATGAGCTGTCGTGGCATCAGGCGATGCAGCGTTTGCCGCGCAACCGCTGTCTGGCGACGGGCTACTCCTGCCGCAGCCAGGTGAAACGGGTAGAAGGTAACGGCGTACGCCACCCATTACAGGCTTTACTGGAGATAATCGGATGATCTGGAAACGTGCCGTCACGCTGCAGGCGCTGAATGCCATGGGCGAGGGGAATATGGTGGGGCTGCTGGATATCCAGTTTACCCGTATCGGGGAAGACGATCTGGAGGCGACGATGCCTGTCGACAGTCGCACCCACCAGCCGTTTGGCCTCTTGCACGGTGGGGCATCCGTCGTGCTGGCGGAAACCCTGGGCTCCGTCGCGGGGTATCTCTGCACCGAAGGCGAGCAGAAGGTTGTCGGGCTTGAGGTGAACGCCAACCACATACGCTCGGTGCGCAGCGGGCGCGTTCGCGGTATTTGCCGCGCGCTGCACGCCGGTAGCCGCCACCAGGTCTGGCAGATCGATATTCTCGATGAGCAGGATCGCCTGTGCTGCTCGTCGCGTCTGACGACGGCAGTCGTGTAAAGTTTTCAGATGATTTGCCTTTGGTCAAAAACTAGCCAGTGTGTTGTGATATACTGGTCAGGATTTGTACATAAGCGAGGACATCATGGATACTGAAATAACCCCAACACAGCTGGCAATTGAATATTTACGTCGCGATAAGAGCAACCTGTCTCCGGCGCAGTACCTGAAAAAGCTGAAACAGCTTGAGCTGGAGTTCACGGATCTGCTGGCGCTCTCTTCAAATGAGTTACGAGAAGAGATCTACTTTGCCTGGCGGTTGGGCGTTCACGTCCATTGAGAGAGTAAAAAGGCCGCCAGCGCGGCCTTTTTTGTGCCCAACATTCAGTATCGGGCGGGAAGTTTGTTAATTTTGATGAGCCGACCGTCTTCTATTTCGATAAACCCGCCCGTTTTTAAATCCGCCAGAATGCGCATCACGCCGCTGCGGGAGAGCTGGGTTTTCTCCCTGATATACCTTTCCGCTGTTACGCTGCCGCGATAGCTCTCGTCTTCATCCATCAGTTTTATCAACTGCTGGCGAATCATCTCATACGCCGTCGGCGCGCCCTGCGGCATGACGTTGTTATACAGACGGTTGTATACAAACATAAGCTGTTTTGAGAGCAGCCCCCACAGCGCTTTTTCTTTAATAATCTCATTCACCCGCTCGGTGGTGAGCGTGCCTGTCAGGCACGGGGTAACGGTCTTGAGATAATCATTGAAATAGATATCGGTGATATTAGCGAGGCCGAAGAGGGCGGGGCTGCGGGCCGTGGAGAGCATCATATCGTCGCTTCTTCTGTAGATGGCGATCGTCCCCTCAAGAATTAAATAGCACATGCCCTGACCGTTGACCTGAAGGTCAAGCCGCTCGCCGCGAGCGGTTCTTCGTGTTGTACATTCAGGCAGTAAATGAGAAATAAGCTCTTGCGCGTAGGGAGAGCCACGGTGAGACGTTTCTGGACGGGACATGGTAGTCGGTAACCTTAAAAATAACCTGGCTAATTATAGCGTCTCTCGCGGGTACAGGCACGGGGGCGGTCAATATTTTCGAGGCAGATGGTGAATCTCGAGGAGCACGCCGCGCTCCATGGTGATGTACTTCCCGTTCCGCAGTTCCGCCAGAATACGCATAATTCCGCTGCGCGAAAGATACGTCCGGCTTTTGATGTAGGCCGCCGCTGTCGTATTTTGCCGTATGGCGTCTGGCTCCTGCATCAGTTCAACAAGCTGGAAGCGGATGATATCGTAAGCAGACATCTGCGATATTTGTGCGCAATGCTCGTACACACGCGAGGCGGTATAAATAAGCAGCTTTGAGAAGTGCTCCCATAAATCGTGCTGCGACACAATTTGATTGAAGCTCTCCAGCGACACGCGCGCAATCTCTGCAGTCTCCAGCGCCCTGACGTACAGGTGTTCAGAGGAAAACTGGCTGCTGACGCCCAGAATAAACGGCGCAGATTCAGAATTTAATACAATACCGTCGCCGCGACGATGAAGCGCCACGCTGCCCTGGATTAACAAAAAACACTGCCTAACATCATCTTTATAATAATGTACCGTCTCCCCCCGACCAATGATCATTCTGCTGGTGGCTGGCAGCACATGTTTAATCAGGGTGTCTATGTCGGCGAACGGCTTTAAATCCAGGACTGAGGATTGATAATTATTCAGTGGGGCGGTTAAACGTGTATTCATAAGATACCTCACATCGACTTCTTGTGTGATCAATTTTTGATCTGCAAAAAGAATTATCTTAAAAATGAAGAACTCAGGGAATCTTCTGGTGAGGTCTAAAAGTAGACCGGGAGCCCTGCGGAAAGTAACTGTTTGAATAGGAAGAAAAAGTGTGCAAGGTCTAATAATAGACTTCTGCAATATCAGTTAAGATTTTCCTGACGTAAATGTTGAGTTTTCGTTAAATTAGAGTCTACAGCTAGACCATCTAAAAGTTGTATTCATTAAAATGATTATATAAATTTTGACCAGTCAGTCAGGAAGACCTTAAGCCATTCAGCGAAAAATAAAAGAACCTTAGCGATTCTTTTATCGGTCTTCTGCTGCTTGAATTTCAATAATAAATAAAGTTATCCCGTAAACAGGAAAATGAACATTATGAAAAAGAGTATGATTTTAGCGATGGTTGCGACGGGTTCAGCCTTAATGATAGGCAATGCTCTCGCCGCCGCAGGAACCGTTAATTTTAATGGTAACATCCTGGATTCAGCCTGTGATGTGGCAGTTGCCTCTCAAAACCAGGTGGTCGTATTAGGTGATTATTATAAAACAGAATTCCAGACGACGGGTTCCAGAACGGCGGCAACGAAATTCGATATTATTCTGAAGAACTGCCCGGTGACGGTCACCAGTGCTAAAGTTCGTTTTGACGGTACGCCCGATCTGAGTAATGCCGATCTGCTGGCGATTGATACCTCTGTCGCCGGTGCGGCAACGGGCGTTGCCATTAATTTGATGACCGCTGATAAAGCCGATCTGCCATTGCACGGCAGCAACGGCTACAACTATGTACTGAGCAGCACCGCAGACAATACGCTGAATTTCTACGCACAGTATATTTCAACGGCGGCATCGGTAACGGCGGGTCCTGCAAACTCCGTAGCTAACTTCTCCGTTGTTTACAACTAGTCATTAAGCTGAACAAGAGTCAGCTCCGCGAGGCGCTGCGCGGGGGCATAATCTGCCCCCTTGTTTTAAGAGGTTCAAAATGAATTTTATTAGCAAAACCCTGCTGAGTGCGGCGGTTATTACTGCATCTGTTTCGCACGCTTATGCCGGGGTTATTATTGGTGGTACCCGTGTAATTTTTGATGGCGGGAAGAAAGAGGCGTCCATCAGCGTAAACAATGCGGATACCGCCCCTTATTTAATCCAGTCCTGGGTCGACATGCCAGAGGGTAATGCTAATAAAGCGCCTTTTATCGTCACACCACCTTTGTACAGACTGAACGGCGGTCAGCAAAATATTGAACGTATTTTACTCTCGGGCTCACTGCCGCAGGATAAAGAAAGTCTCTTCTGGTTAAACATTAAAGCGATACCGTCAGCGAGCAAACAGGAAAACTCGTTGCAAATTGCCGTTAAAACACGCATCAAGCTTATTTATCGTCCGGCAAGCCTGAAGGCGTCAACGCCGGAAGAACAGGCGAATAAATTAACCTGGGATCGTAGTGGAAATAACCTTCAGGTCACTAACCCGACACCGTACGTGATTAACTTTAATGAAATAAGCGTCGGCGGTAAAAAGCTGGAAGATGTTTCCTGGGTTGCGCCTGGTGCAGTGGCAATATTTAGCTTACCCCCAGGCGTCAATGGCAATCAGATTGTCTTTAAAGTGATTAACGATTATGGCAGCCCGGGAATAATACATCAGGCCAGCTTTTAGTTCCTGAGAAAAGCGGCATCCTCAATATCGAGTCAGGTTTATGATGATGGCAACGAAAAATATAAAAATGCAGCCCGCGCGTCTGGCAATGTGTATTGCTTTCGCGCTGGCGAATGCAGTACCCGTGGTTAACGCCCGTGATTCCTTTAACGCCGAGCTGGTGGAGCTGGATAATCCGGGAATGGGTAAAGCCGATTTATCTGCGTTTGAATCAGGTTCGCAGGCACCAGGGAAATACCATGTTGACATCATCCTTGACGACCAGCTTATTGAGACCAGCGATATTGATTTTGTTGCAGGGAAAGACGGGCAGGAAAACGATAGCCTGCAGCCCTGCCTGAGCATGGATCAGCTAAAAAAATGGGGCGTTAAAACAGCGCTGTTCCCCAACCTGGCGGTTGAAAGCACATCCTGCGTCAACCTCCAGGCAATTCCTCATGCCACTACGGATTTTCAGTTTGGCGCGCAGCGGCTTGTTATCAGTATTCCACAGGCTGCGATCGACCTGCCTGCAAGAGGGTATGTCCCGCCAGAACAGTGGGACGAGGGGATCGCCGCTGCGATGCTCAATTATAGCCTGAGCGGGGCCAATAGCTGGGCGAAACAGAGCGAGAGTAAAACCAGCAGCAGCCAGTATGCCAACTTACGTCCAGGCCTCAACGTTGGGCCATGGCGACTGCGCAATTACACCACCTGGTCACGTGATGAGACCGGTCACGATAAATGGGATACCGTCTACACCTATGCTCAGCGGGCCATTATCCCGCTCAAAGCCGAACTCACCCTGGGTGACAGCTCCGCGCCCGCCGACGTGTTCGACAGTATGCCGTTTCGCGGCGGACAGCTGGCATCTGATGACGACATGCTCCCGGATTCGCTCAAAGGCTACGCGCCCGTCGTTCGCGGGATTGCGCGCACCAATGCTCAGGTCATTGTTCGCCAGAATGGCTACCAGATTTACCAGACCTATGTCGCGCCTGGCGCCTTTGAAATTACCGATATGTATCCCACCGGCGGCGCGGGCGATCTGGATGTCACCATTAAGGAAGCTGACGGCAGCGAGCAGCACTTCACCCTGCCTTATGCCTCATTACCGGTTTTGCAGCGCGAAGGGCGCCTGAAGTATGCGGTGACCGCAGGGCAGTATCGTTCTTACAGCAGCAGCGTGGATAAGACTCCATTTGGCCAAATCACGGGGATTTATGGTCTGCCTTATGGCCTCACGCTCTATGGTGGGCTGCAGGAGTCGAGCAAATATCAGTCGATCGCCACCGGGATCGGGAGAAACATGGGGGATTTCGGTGCGATTTCGGCGGACATGACCCAGGCCTGGTCAACCCCGCAGGGGGGAGAAAAATCCAACGGGCAGTCCTGGCGTGCGCGATACAGCAAGAATTTTGTCGGGACAGGGACTCATTTTTCGATTGCGGGCTACCGCTATTCGACCAGCGGTTACTACGGCATGCAGGAGATCCTCGATTCCTGGGGCGACAGCTCTGCGCTTCAGGACCGTCGACGTAACCGTGCCGAGCTGACGATGAGCCAGACGTTGGGCAACAATCTTGGCTCGCTAACGCTGAGCGCGGCCCGTGAGGATTACTGGAATTCGAGTAAAACGATGGCGTCATACAGCCTGGGTTACAACAACTACTGGCACAACATTAGCTACGGACTCACCTGGACTTACAGTAAAAACGGCAGCGCGGGTTCCTATGACGACAATAAACGCTACGACAAAGATCAGCTGCTGGCCTTTAACGTCAGCATTCCGCTAGAAAAATTCCTTCCGCAGACCTGGGCTAACTACAGCGTGAGCGCCAGCAAGAATAATGGCACTACGCAGAACATTGGTCTGAACGGCGTGGCGCTGGAAAACCATGCGCTGAACTGGAACGTGCAGCAAGGTTACGGGTCGGACGGCGTTGGCTACACGGGCAACATGAACGGGGATTACAGGGGGACGTACGGCGAAGTCACCGCGGGCTACAGCTACGACAAAAACAGCGAGCGTCTTAACTATGGTTTGCAGGGGGGCATTCTTGCGCACAGGGAAGGGATCACGCTTTCTCAGCCCCTGGGGGAAACCAATGTTCTGATTAGCGCGCCGGGCGCGCACGATGTGGATATTCGTAATCAGCCGGGGGTAAAAACAGATTTCCGGGGATATACGGTGGTCAGTAACCTTTCCGTATACCGTAAAAATGACATCACGCTTGCCCCGGAAAGTATGCCGGATGACGTTGAGCTGGATATTAATACCCGCACGGTAACGCCGACGCGCGGCGCGGTCGTCCTGGCCGGCTATAAGGCGAAAGTAGGACGGCGGGCATTATTCACGTTAATGCATAACGGCCATTTTGTTCCCTTTGGCGCAATCGCGAGCCTGAAAGGCAGCAATAACAGCAGTTTTATTGTTGGCGACAGAGGGCAAGTCTATCTCACCGGCCTGGATACGCAGGGGACAGTCTTCGTCACGTGGGGCGCGGAAAACGATCGGCAGTGCCGCGCGCCGTTCCGGCTTTTACCGCAATCTCCGGCAGGCGGAATTACAGAAATTAACGTCAATTGTCTTTAGGGTTTTTAAAATGCGCATACTTAACCTCCTGTTCCTGCTGTGTATCACCGCTGCCTGGAATAGTGCTCATGCAGGAACCTGCACCATGATTACGCCACGGGAATCGACGTTGTCCATCGGCACAATTACGGTGCAGCGTGATGTCGCGGTTGGCACAGTAATATTTTCAAAAAATGCCTCGGTAACCTCGTCATATTTAACCGGGTGCACCAATCCGTTAATGCTTGGCTTTAGCATGCGTTATCTTAATGCAACGCTGAGTACTTACGGTAATCACGTTTATAACACCAATGTCAGCGGAATTGGCGTGCGCTTTTCATCAGGTAATTATTTTGAAAACCCGACCAATACCTTTTCTTATAACGCACAGTCTGATTATGTCGAATGGTGGGGCGGCAAAATAGAACTTGTCGTTACCGGACCTGTAGCCTCTGGCTCGCTGACGCCGGGCGTACTGGGTGTCGTTATGCTGCAGGGGAGTGACGGCGTGTATCGTGATGGTCTGACGACGACGCTTCTGGACGGGACCATCAACGTGCTGGCCTGCACCATTACGACACCGCAGCTGACGTTTCCCATCGGTGATATTTCTGCCGCCGCTTTTGGCTCAACGGTCGGCACCACGCCGACGGGCGCCCGGAATACGCAAAACCTTGGCCTGAACTGCGATCCGGGGGCAAACGTCAACGTTTCGCTCAGCGGTATCCAGAACCCGGACGTGGTAACAACGAGCGTGCTCGCGCTGACGGGGCAGGGTAATACCGGAACAGCGAAAGGGGTTGGCGTGCAGTTGCTCTATAACGGTACTCCCCTCACGTTAAATACCCGTCTGCCGTTAAATACCGCTGCGGGCGGGCAGCAGGCATTTCCGATAACGGCGCGTTATTACCAGACCCAAACGACGGTCGAGCCCGGTACCGCCAATGCGTCGGCAACCTTAAATTTGACGTATCAGTGATGGATAAAACGATGAATATTCTGCGCACGGCAGCGCTCGCCGCCACATTAATCAGCAGCAATATTTTTGCGGCGGACAGCGTTAATGTCAGCGTCACCGGAAATATTGTTGCTTCTCCCTGTATCTTTAACGGGGGAAATGACAATCTCGATATTAACCTCGGTAATATTCAGGCATCCAACATGTCCACGCCGGGGTCATCGTCCGACCCTGTACCGTTTAACCTGCTGTTTACCCAGTGTCCGGCAGGGACGCGCAGCGTGACGGTCATGTTTACCGGCAACCCCGATCCGGTCGCCGGGACGGATTACTACATGAACAGCGGTTCGGCCACGAACGTCGCGATTGCGATGAGTGAGGCTACAACAGGTGCACTGAAGGGGACCGGAACAAGTATTACGCAAACTATTTCAGCAGACAGAACCGCAACGATGGCCATGCTGGCATCGGTGAGATCTTCCTCGGGCGGCGCAACGCCGGGGAGCATCAGTGCAGTCGTCGTCATGACGATGCAGTACAACTAAAAAGTGTGCGGGTTGATATTTCTTAATGATTGACAGATGTCGGTAACGGTAATGTTGAATATAGTGATAAAAGAGACAGATTCATTTTTTCGAGATGGCTTGCAGCGTTTTCTGGGGGCATTCTTCTTTCATAATTTCAGACACCACCTTCATTTTGAGGGGGAACTTACACCGGAAAATGTCAGTGCCGCGGATATCATTTTTCTCTCTTTATGCCAGGGAGAAACGTTAACCTGTTATCCCGAACTACAGGCGCGGAAAAAAGGGATTGCAATCGGCCTTGTTGATGATGAGCAGCGTTTCTCGGCATTTCCCTCCTGTTTTCAGGATATGATTTTTATCTCTCGTCGGGCCTCGCTCGATCGAATCAGTGAGGCGCTCTTTATCGCATGGTATCGCACGCAATTACCGGGCTATCGCTGGAAAAATAAAAGCTGCTACGAATGTCAGCACAAAATATTATCGCCGCAGCAGATTCGCGTTATGGTCAATTTTTACCGCGGGTTATCGGTAGGGCAGATTGCCAATAAGCTTAATACCAGCGATAAAACCATTTTTACCCATAAATATTTGCTGATGCAGAAATTCGACCTGCGCAGCGATTTTGAACTCATGGCCCTGATTCACCGCATGGTAGAAAAGAATACTCATCCGAACCGGCTACGCGATTATCTGGTCAATAATTACGGCTAAATTGCGCCCACGATTCTGTGAATTGCAAAACATAGTGCGAGGTTATGCATCTATAGAATAGCGTAGGTGTCATGGTACTTTTTATGTTTTATACAATGACGCCTTAGCTATGCAAATTCATAAAACGATCAGGCCGATATTCTTCGGTAAGTTTCAGTGTGTTGGGCCGGAGTGCTTAATCTCGTGCTGCCGCGGCTGGACAATCCATATTGATAAGAAAACCCACCAGAAGTATGTTCTGTCCACGCATACAGAGATTGCTGCCATTGCAAAGGAGAATCTGATCCTTCAACGAAAGGGCAAGAATAACTACTCCCGAGTGAAGTTAAACGAAAAGGGAGAGTGTCCTTTTATTGATGAAAACAAACTCTGCATGGTGCACCGCGATTTAGGGGAAGAGGCGCTCTCGCATACCTGCAGCACGTATCCCAGAAGCGCAAGCCGCTATCAGGATGAAACGCGGCACACCATGACGCTCTCCTGTCCGGAAGTGGTGCGACGTGTCCTGTTTGATCCGGATGCCATGCTGCTTGATGAGCAGGAGACGCTAGTGGCGGCCTATAAAACCAACCTGATTGGGCAACGGCAGTCTGCCTCGCAGACGCAGCAGGTGATCCACCTTTTTGCCTGGCATTTAATTCAGTCGCCCTCCCGCAACATTGAAGAAAATTTGATGGCGCTGGCCCAGTTTATTCTGTGTCTTCAGCACGTTAACTTTGATTTGCACAGCAAGTTTGATGAGGTAGAACAGTTCTACGAGGCGTTACGCTATGAGCTGCAGAGTGGAAAATCGCTGATTGATACAGATACTCTGGCGCGTTCAAACGCGATGAAATATCTGGCGCTGTCGGTGATGGGCACGAACGTGGCGAAGGATTCAGCACGGGACGGCTTTATTCTCCAGGGGCATCAGCAGATTGCCTCGTATCTGGACGTTGCTGGCCTGAACGACGCGTCTGAGCTGGACGCAAAATTCGACAGGATTAATCAGCAGTGGCAGAAACTGTGCGAGTCGTCCTGCCTGTCAGAACCTCACGTATTACGTAATTACCTGTTGTATAAGCTCTACAACAGCTATTTCCCCGGTAAAAACACGGAAACTATCCTGCGCCAGTTTTATCGTATCGTGCTGGACTTTTTCTATGTCAAATTCATCCTCAGCGTACAATCGATGCAGGGTGAGATTGATCAGCAGGTGGTGATGAAAACTATCGCCAGTCTGTCAGAAAAGACCATGCACAATCAGACTATTGACGCGCGCATGGACTTTGCGATCGATAAAATCAACGGTGGTGATGATTTATCCTGTCTGCTGCTGATTGGATAAGCGTATAAAAGCCAGAGGCTCACCGGGTGAGCCTCTTTTCTTCAGACGTTCACGGCATTAATCAATCGCGTTTTCATCGTCTGATAAGACGACGCCGCGAAATCCTCCGCCCAGCGCTGGTCCTCAATCGCTTCCAGCTGCACCGCGCAATACTTCGTTTCCGGCGTTTTGGAGGTGGGATCGAGATTATCCTGCGTCAGCTCATTGCAGGCGCCGATCCACCACTGGTAGGTCATATAGACCGCGCCGGCGTTGATGCGCTCGCTGATGCTGGCGCGGGTGATAATCTTACCCCGGCGCGAGCGCACCCAGACCAGCTGACCGTCGGTAATGCCCAGCTTATCCGCATCGACTGGATTCATCTGCACCCGTCCGGGCTCATCGGCCAGGCTTTGTAGCGCGGCGCAGTTCCCTGTCATCGAGCGGCATGAATAATGCCCCACCTCGCGCACCGTGCAGAGCACCAGAGGATAATCCTCATCAGGGATTTCTGCCGGCGCGCGCCACGGCGCGGCAAAGAGCTGTCCCTTGCCGGTTGGCGTGTCGAACTGATTGTTTTTGTACAGGTACGGCGTGCCGGGATGATCGAGCGTCGGGCACGGCCATTGGACATGCCCCATCTCGCCCATTTTTTCATACGTCACGCCGTAGAAGAGCGGGCAAAGCTCGCGCATCTCGTCCCAGATCTGCTGGTTATCGTCATACTGCATCGGGTAGCCCATCTCGGTGGCGAGCAGGCTGATGATCTCCCAGTCGCGCTTCACGTTGCCGCTGGCCTCAATGGCCTGGCCAAAACGCTGGAATCCGCGGTCAGCGCAGGTAAAAACACCGCCGTGCTCGCCCCAGGAGGTGGCAGGGAGAAGTACGTCCGCCGCTTCAGCCGTTTTGGTCATAAAGATGTCCTGGACCACCACGAAGTCGAGGGCGTTAAATCCGCTGCGGACCAGGCCGAGATCGGCTTCCGTCTGGAGCGGGTCTTCCCCCATGATGTAGTAGGCCTTGATCTTGCCCTCCAGCGCAAGGTGAGGTACCTCGGTAATGCGCGTCCCGACGCTATCGTCCATGTTAGTCACGTCAATCCCCCAGGCGTCAGCGAACTTCTGCCTGACCGCGGGGTCCGTGACGTCCTGATAGCCGGGGAACATATTGGGCAGAACGCCCATATCACAGGCACCCTGAACGTTGTTTTGCCCGCGCACCGGCCCGACGCCGACGGCCGGGCGGCCAAGGTTACCCGTCAGCAGCGCCAGGCTCGAAAGCCCTTTGACCACATCGACAGCCTGACCAAACTGCGTGACGCCCATTCCCCACATCACGGTGGCGGAAGGGGCCGCGGCAAACGTGCGCATCGCCTGACGGACGTCGCGGGCGGGAATGCCGGTAAGATGCTCGACCTTCTCCGGCGCATAGTCTTTCACCGTCTGGCGATAGGCCTCAAGCCCCTCCGTAAAGCGCGCCACGTAGTTCTTGTCATACAGATCCTCCTCCAGTAGCACATAGCCAAAGGCGTTTACCAGCGCCATGTTGCTGCCGTTTTTCAGCTGCAGATGCTGATCGGCAATGCGCGCCGTTTCGATGCGGCGCGGGTCGCAGACGATGATTTTTGCACCGTTTTCACGGGCCTTAAGCACGCGCCGGGCGACGATAGGGTGGGAATCCGCGCAGTTATAGCCAAAAATCAGCAGACATTTAGAGTGTTCAATATCGTTGATGGAATTGCTCATTGCGCCGTTGCCGAGGGTCTCCTGTAACCCGGCGACGGATGGGCCGTGACAGACGCGCGCGCAGCAGTCGACGTTGTTGGTATTCAGCACCGCGCGGGCAAATTTTTGCATCACGTAGTTGGTTTCATTCCCGGTTCCGCGCGACGACCCGGTGGTCATGATCGCGCGCGGGCCGAACTGCGCTTTAATGCTGCTGAGCTTTTGGGCGGTGTAGCGGATAGCCTCTTCCCAGGTTACGGGGGTAAAGGGTTCTCCCTTGCGGTAGCGGATCATCGGTTGGGTCAGGCGAGGAGTGAGCAGGCGGGTATCGTTAAGAAAGTCCCAGCCGTAAAAACCTTTCAGACACAGGGTGCCCTGGTTTGTGACGCCCTCCGCCGCTTCGGCCCGGAGGATACGGTTATTCTCAACGACAAGGTTTAATTTGCAGCCTGCACCACAGTATGGGCAGACGCTGGCGATTTTTTTCATCAATAACAGACCTGTTAAGAAATGAAGCCAAATGACTGGTAAGCCCAGTCCCGTAACAGGGAGTAAGCAGAAACCATGCCATCTTTTAACGCGCTTTATTTACAGGGTGTTATGGAAAGAGGGGGGTGTCATCGTCATACCAATCGTCAGTTTTGACGATGACACATTACCTGTTGCTGAAGGGCAGGGAGATTAAAGATCGTCCATAGTGTAACCGACGACGATTTCCAGCGTTTTGCGGATCACATCCGCCTGAACCACGTCGTGGGTTGCTTCAAGGGTCTGAATCAACCAGAGGATGATGGCTTTATTGGAAAGATGGCCTTCGGAAGCCAGAACACAGCGTACTGCAGTAGAAAAAACAGCGGACTCTTCAGCAAAACGATCGCCTGCGTGGCGGAAATACTCCGACAGCGCGCTTTCTAAAAAAGCAGAATGGTATTCGGGTTGAAGCTGAATATTTTGTCTCATTTGTTCTCACCGTAGCTGTTGAATTGCAGTCAATGTATTTTTTTGGGATCGGACGGTTTTCCATTTCCAAATAACGGCACTACATTGTCTCTGTTATCATTGAGAGATCCCTCTCTGTTCATTCGTCCTTGCGCGGTTCTGCGACGTTTTAACGCGAAGCTGTTTGAGCCGATATCGGCAATCACCTTCGCCAGTGTCTCCCGCCGCCGGGGATCCTTTTCGCGTGCTTTCATATCCCGCAGACGCCGGACCAGAGCCTCCGTTGTGACGGGGCCGTGCGCTTTCAAAAGAGAAAGAACGGCTTCGCCAATCAGCTGATCGGTCAGTTTGTCCGCGTCACTACGATTCATAACGTTATCGTTCGAAGAGTAAACCAAGCAGCATATGGTAATGCTGTTCCTCTTCCGGGCCATTGGCCCTTTCAAGGCGGCTTAAGAGTTTGGTGCAGAGCGATTTGCGATTCAGGTTTCGCCCGTCGCTGAGGATCTCTACCACCACCTGACCCAGCGTTTCCTGTTGGGTAGGAAGCGCGGCTTTTTCGAAGTACTGTGCGATCGCTGCTGCGGGATCTGTGGCGTAACCTTTCTGCTGCATGTTTCGCTCCTGTAAAAATTTTGTAATCAGTAACGTTACATTTAAGGTATACACAATTTCTAAATCTGTACATTAAAAATGTACAGATTTTTAATTTTATTGTGATATATTTTATAAAGTTCTTTATTTTCAGTTTGTTGTGGGCTTGCTATGCATCGGTACTGTTACAGGATATATTGTACAAAATGAAATGGCGCGGCTAAGTTGTACAGCGCTTAAAAAAGTTTCATTAAGTGCCGTAAATGGTTGAGATGTAAATTATTTGTCAGGCAATTAATGTGCTATAAATGATCTTTACCCACCTCTTTTGTGGCCAAAACACTAACCCCAGGAATCGCATGCTCACAACCATCATTTACCGCAGTCATATCTGCGAGGACGTTCCGGTGAAAGCGCTGGAAACAATGGTCGCTGCTGCAAATCGTAAGAACCGGCAATCCAATGTCACGGGGATTTTGCTGTTTAACGGCACACATTTTTTCCAGTTGCTGGAAGGGCCGGTGGAGCACGTTTCTGCCATCTATGAGCAGATCTGTAACGACCCGCGCCACCATAACGTGGTGGAGCTGATGCGCGATCACGGTCCTGTCCGACGCTTTGGCAACGTGGGCATGGAGCTGTTTGATTTGCGCCAGTTCGACAGGGAAGAGGTGCTACAGCAGGTGCTCAACAGGGGCACGACGCGTTATCAGCTGACCTATAACGACCGCCCGCTGCAGTTTTTCCGCACCTTTGTCGAGGCCACCGAGAAGGCCAACTATTTTGAACTCCCTCCCGCGGACTCGTGGGATTTTGTTACTGAAGAGACGCACTTGTCGGCACAGCCTGAGGTCGTCGCGAAAGGGGCGGATTGCAGTTTTGCGTTTCAACCGATCGTCGATCCGTTTATGCAGCGGGTTGTCTCCTGGGAGGCGCTTCTCCGCACCCCTTCCGGCGATTCGCCGGGAGCCTATTTTGCCAATCGCCCGCGTAATGAAGTCTATGCATCTGATTTACAAAGCAAGCGGGTGGCGCTCTCTATGGCCTGCACGCTGGGGTTACAGGACCAGACATTATCCCTCAACCTGCTGCCCATGACGCTGGTTAATGTCCCCAACGCCGTGGATTTCCTGCTTACCGCCATCGAAGCTAATGGGTTTGTGCCTGAGCAAATCGTTGTGGAATTTACTGAGAGTGAAGCCATTTCACGTTTCGATGAGTTCAAGGATTCAGTCAGGCAGTTAAAAAGCGCCGGAATCAGCGTGACGATCGATCACTTTGGGGCCGGTTTTGCCGGGCTCCAGCTGCTGGCCCAGTTCCAGCCTGACCGCATTAAGATCAATCGCGATCTGGTGGCGAACGTGAACAAAAGCGGTCCCCGACAGGCCATTATTCAGGCGATTATCAAATGCTGTTCCTCGCTGGAAATTCAGATCTGCGCGGTCGGTGTGGAGAAGGCGGAAGAGTGGATGTGGCTGGAATCGGCGGGAATTTCCCAGTTCCAGGGACACCTTTTCGCCAGCCCCCGGCATGGCGGCATTCCGGCCATTGCATGGCCAGAGAAAAAGTTCGAGTACTGATAAAGCTGTACAAACTTCGGCACTCTTAACTGTACGAACGGCAAATTTTATACAACAATGTATTAACAGGTGGATGGGTGAGTCTCCCATTCATCTGTGCAAAATAAGGTCTTAGTTATACAAATGGTTTGTACAATCTGATAAGGTTGGTGCAGTTAGGTATGGAAGTTCTGAGCGTGAGGGAGTTAATGGCCTATTACAGTATCGGCGAAGTGGCCGAACGATGCGGTATCAACCCCGTTACGCTGCGTGCCTGGCAGCGCCGTTATGGATTGTTGAAGCCGCAGCGCAGCGAAGGGGGTCATCGTCAGTTCGACGATGAAGATATCCTGCGTATCGAAGAGATCAAACGCCTGATGAAAAGCGGCGTCTCGGTCGGAAAAGTGAAAGCCTTGCTGGAAAACAAGGAGGTGATGACTCAGGGTAACTGGGCAACTTTTCAGGAAGAGATGATGACCGTTCTGCGCTATGCCAGCCCGGCAAAACTGCGTGCCAAAATAGGCGAATTCCGCCGGGATCACCCGATGGATGCGCTGATCGATAACATTATTTCCCCCGTCCGCCAGCGAATGAATCAGGATCAAAACACCGTGCGCCACATGGCGAGCATGCTGGACGGCGTCCTGATTGAATTTGCAGTTGCAAACCTGGCGGAGTCGCGTAAGAAAGCGGGCAAAGATGCGCTGCTTATTGGCTGGGAATGCGACGACCGCACCCATCTGTGGCTTGAAGCTGCACGTCTGGCACAGAAAGGCTGGCACATTGACGTACTGGCGGAGCCGATTGATTCGCCACGTCCAGAACTGTTCCCCGGACAGAAAATCTTCGTCTGGACCGGAAAAGCGCCGACACCGCGCCAGCAGGAACAGCTCGATCACTGGCGTGAACAGGGTTTTACCGTTACATTCCATCACTGATTATCAGAGGCCTTACGGGCCTTTTTTTGTTTTTGCCACTTCCTGAATTAAGCTATTTTAAAAATAGGCATTTCCGATGCATATTTTACTTTTCCTTTCTCCTCTGCCTTCCTGATGAAATAAGCCATTACTTTTCAAAGCATTGAACAATTACATCCATCCCGCCCGCATCTTCTGACAGGGTCTATGCTTAATAAAAGTAGACAAAAAGGGCGGTTTAGCCGAATGCCCCTGCTGTCAGAGGGTTGAAGTGATAATCGTTATCACTAACATGGTGTTATGCCCTGATGGCTAATCAGATGAGGTGGACCTATGGAACTGCATTCAGAAACCTTCAATCCTGCCGATTTTGCCTGGCGCGGATTAACGCTCACGCCTGCGGCGGCGGCGCATATCCACGAGCTGGTGGCAAAAAATCCCGACATTCTCGGCGTGCGCTTAGGCGTTAAGCAGACTGGCTGCGCCGGCTTTGGCTACGTGCTGGACACCGTCACCGCACCGGAAAAAGATGACCTGGTATTTGAAACCGACGGCGCAAAGCTGTACGTCGCGCTGCAGGCCATGCCGTTTATCGACGGAACCGAAGTGGATTACGTGCGGGAAGGTTTAAACCAGTTATTCAAATTTCATAACCCGAAAGCCCAGAACGAATGCGGCTGTGGCGAAAGCTTTGGGGTATAGGCGGTACTATGTCTCGTAATACTGAAGCAACGAGTGATGTAAACACCTGGAGCGGCGGGCACCTCAACTATAAAGAGGGGTTCTTCACGCAGCTGCAGACAGACGAGCTGGCAAAAGGCATTAATGAAGATGTGGTGCGCGCCATCTCGGCCAAACGTAACGAGCCGGAGTGGATGCTGGAGTTCCGTCTGAGCGCGTTCCGCGCCTGGCTGGAAATGGAAGAGCCGCACTGGCTGAAAGCCCACTATGACAAGCTGAACTATCAGGATTACAGCTACTACTCCGCGCCATCCTGCGGCAGCTGTGATGATACCTGCGCCTCGCAGCCCGGCGCGGTACAGCAAACCGGCGCTGAAAACAGCTTCCTGAGCAAAGAGGTTGAAGAGGCGTTTAACCAGCTGGGCGTGCCCGTGCGCGAAGGGAAAGAGGTGGCGGTGGACGCCATTTTTGACTCCGTGTCGGTGGCAACGACGTATCGTGAGAAGCTGGCCGAGCAGGGGATCATTTTCTGTTCCTTTGGCGAAGCGATCCACGATCATCCGGAACTGGTAAAAAAATACATCGGCACCGTGGTACCGAGTAATGATAACTTCTTCGCCGCGCTGAATGCAGCGGTAGCTTCTGACGGCACCTTTATCTACGTGCCGAAAGGCGTGCGCTGCCCGATGGAGCTCTCGACCTATTTCCGCATCAACGCCGAAAAAACCGGTCAGTTCGAACGCACCATTCTGGTGGCGGACGAAGGCAGCTACGTCAGCTACATCGAAGGGTGCTCCGCTCCTGTTCGCGACAGCTACCAGCTGCACGCGGCGGTGGTGGAGGTCATCATCCACAAAGATGCCGAGGTGAAATATTCCACCGTACAGAACTGGTTCCCCGGTGACGGCAACACCGGCGGTATCCTGAACTTCGTCACCAAGCGCGCGCTGTGCGAAGGTGAAAACAGCAAAATGTCCTGGACGCAGTCGGAAACCGGCTCCGCCATCACCTGGAAGTACCCGAGCTGCATTCTGCGCGGGGATAACTCCATCGGCGAGTTTTACTCTGTGGCGCTCACCAGCGGGCATCAGCAGGCCGATACCGGCACCAAGATGATCCACATCGGGAAAAACACCAAATCGACGATTATCTCGAAGGGGATCTCCGCCGGGCACAGCCAGAACAGCTATCGCGGGCTGGTGAAAATCATGCCGACGGCCACCAACGCGCGTAACTTCACCCAGTGCGACTCAATGCTGATCGGTGCCGACTGCGGGGCGCACACCTTCCCGTACGTGGAGTGCCGCAACAACAGCGCCCAGCTGGAGCACGAGGCGACAACGTCGCGCATTGGGGAAGATCAGCTCTTCTACTGCCTGCAGCGCGGGATCAGCGAAGAAGATGCCATTTCAATGATTGTGAACGGCTTCTGTAAGGACGTGTTCTCTGAACTGCCGCTGGAATTCGCCGTTGAAGCACAAAAACTCCTCGCCATTAGTCTTGAACACAGCGTCGGTTAAGGAAAGCACATGTTAAGCATTAAAGATTTACAGGTTAGCGTGGAAGAGAAAGCGATCCTGCGTGGTCTCAATTTTGACGTCAAACCGGGTGAAGTCCACGCCATCATGGGGCCGAACGGTTCCGGGAAAAGTACGCTTTCGGCGACGCTGGCAGGGCGCGAAGATTACGAAGTGATCCACGGCTCGGTCGAGTTTAACGGCAAAGATCTGCTGGAAATGTCGCCGGAAGACCGCGCGGGCGAAGGCATCTTTATGGCCTTCCAGTATCCGGTGGAAATTCCCGGCGTCAGCAACCAGTTCTTCCTTCAGACGGCGCTGAATGCGGTGCGCAAGTATCGCGGCCAGGAAGCGCTGGACCGCTTTGACTTCCAGGACCTGATGGAAGAGAAGATCAAGCTGCTGAAAATGCCGGAAGACCTGCTGACCCGCTCGGTCAACGTTGGCTTTTCCGGTGGTGAGAAAAAGCGTAACGACATCCTGCAGATGGCGGTGCTGGAGCCCGAGCTGTGCATTCTGGATGAGACGGACTCCGGTCTGGACATCGACGCCCTGAAGATTGTCGCCGATGGGGTGAACGCCCTGCGCGACGGCAAACGTTCATTCATTATCGTCACTCACTACCAGCGCATTCTCGACTACATCAAGCCGGACTACGTCCACGTGCTTTACCAGGGACGCATTGTAAAATCCGGTGATTTCACGCTGGTTAAACAACTGGAGGAGCAGGGTTATGGCTGGCTTACCGAACAGCAGTAATGCACTCCAGCAGTGGCACCGGCTGTTTGAAGCACAGGGCAATACGCGCTCCGTGCAGGCGCAGCAGCACCTGCAGCAAATGCTGCGTCTCGGCCTGCCGACGCGTAAACATGAGAACTGGAAATACACTCCGCTGGACGGGCTGCTGAACGGCGAGTTCGTGACGCGGCTGGCGGATATCAGCCCGGCCCGGCGTGATGCCCTGGCGCTGATGGTGGACGCGGTGCGTCTGGTCTTTGTCGACGGCGTCTACCGTCCTGAACTGAGTGACGATACTCAGAATAGCGGGTTCGGGATCGTGATTAATGACGATCGCCAGAGCCTGAGCGCCCCGGTTCAGCCTGAAGTGTTCCTGCACCTTACCGAGAGCCTGGCCCGCAGCGTGACGCATATTCAGGTTAAACGTAACCAGCGCCCGATCAAACCGCTGCTGCTGATGCATATCACCCAGGGCGTAGAGGGCGATGAAATCAATACTGCTCACTATCGCCATCATCTTGAGCTGGCTGAAGGGGCTGAGGCCACGGTGATTGAGCATTATGTCAGCCTCAATGAGACCCGCCACTTTACCGGGTCGCGTCTGACGATGAATGTCGCCGCCAATGTGCAGCTACACCATATCAAGCTGGCGTTTGAGAACCCGCAAAGCCACCATTTTGCGCATAACGATATCCTGCTGGGCCAGGATGCCGCGGCGTACAGCCACAGCTTCCTGCTCGGCGGTGCGGTGCTGCGCCACAACACCAGCACGCAGCTTAACGGTGAAAACACCACGCTGCGCATCAACAGCCTGGCGATGCCGGTTAAATCTGAAGTGTGCGACACGCGCACCTGGCTTGAGCACAACAAAGGCTACTGCAACAGCCGCCAGCTGCATAAAACCATCGTCAGCGATAAAGGGCGGGCGGTGTTTAACGGTCTGATTAACGTGGCCCGGCACGCCATTAAAACCGACGGGCAGATGACCAACAATAATCTGCTGCTGGGGCGCCTTGCGGAAGTGGACACTAAGCCGCAGCTGGAGATCTATGCCGACGACGTGAAATGCAGCCACGGCGCGACGGTCGGGCGGATCGACGACGAGCAGATGTTCTATCTGCGCTCGCGCGGTATTGACCAGCAGGCGGCGCAGAAAATGATTATCTATGCCTTTGCGGCGGAGCTGACGGAAGCGCTGCGCGATGGCGTACTGAAAGAGCAGGTGCTGGCCCGCATTGGTCAGCGTCTGCCCGGAGGCGAAGCATGAGTTTTCCCGTAGAGAAGGTGCGGGCAGATTTCCCGGTTCTGACCCGTGAAGTGAACGGCCTGCCGCTGGCGTATCTCGACAGCGCGGCCAGCGCGCAGAAGCCGAATCAGGTGGTGGACGCAGAAGCTGAATTTTATCGTCACGGCTACGCCGCCGTGCATCGCGGCATTCATACCCTGAGCGCCGAGGCGACCCAGCGCATGGAGAACGTGCGCACGCAAATTGCGGCCTTCCTTAACGCGCAATCACCCGAAGAACTGGTGTTTGTGCGCGGCACCACCGAGGGGATTAACCTTGTTGCCAACAGCTGGGGCAACGCTCAGGTTCGCGCGGGCGATAACATCATCATCACCCGGATGGAGCATCACGCCAATATCGTGCCGTGGCAGATGCTCTGCGAGCGCGTTGGCGCGCAGCTGCGAGTCATTCCGCTGAACGAAGACGGCACGCTGCAACTTGAGCAGCTTGACGCCCTGCTCGACGATAAAACGCGGCTGGTGGCGGTCACTCAGGTCTCCAACGTGTTGGGTACCGAAAACCCGGTCGCAGAGATTATCGCAAAAGCCCATCAGGCCGGTGCGAAGGTGCTGATTGACGGCGCGCAGGCGGTGATGCACCACGCGGTCGACGTGCAGGCGCTGGACTGCGATTTCTACGTGTTCTCCGGGCACAAGCTCTATGGTCCAACCGGCATCGGCGTGCTGTACGTTAAAGAGGATATTCTGCAGGCGATGCCGCCGTGGGAAGGGGGCGGATCGATGATCGCCACCGTCAGCCTGACGGAAGGGACGACCTACGCTCGCGCCCCGTGGCGCTTTGAGGCGGGAACGCCTAACACCGGCGGGATTATCGGTCTGGGCGCGGCGGTCTCTTACGTCTCCGCAATCGGCCTGAACGCCATTCAGGAGTACGAACAGCTGCTGATGCACTACGCGTTGCAGGAGCTTGCCAGCGTGCCGGATCTTACCCTCTACGGACCTGCCGACAGATTAGGCGTAATTGCGTTTAACCTGGGGAAACACCACGCCTATGACGTGGGGAGTTTCCTCGATAACTACGGCGTGGCCGTCCGTACCGGGCACCACTGCGCCATGCCGCTGATGGCGTTTTACCAGGTGCCGGCAATGTGTCGCGCCTCGCTGGTGATGTACAACACAACGGAAGAGGTCGACAGGCTGGTGGCGGGGTTAAAACGCATTCACCAGCTGCTGGGCTAACGGAGAGGCAAAAAATGGCAGAGCTGCCGGACAAAGATAAACTGCTGCGCAACTTCGGGCGTTGCGCAAGCTGGGAAGAGAAGTACCTCTACATCATCGAACTGGGGCAGCGCCTGCCGCCGCTCGGTGAAGAGGCGCATAACCCGGAAAATATTATTCAGGGCTGTCAGAGCCAGGTATGGATTGTCATGGAGCAGTCTGACGACGGCACGATAACCTTGCACGGCGACAGCGATGCGGCCATTGTAAAAGGGCTGATCGCAGTCGTCTTTATTCTTTACCATCAGATGTCGGCGCAGGATATTGTCGCGTTTGATGTCCGCCCGTGGTTTGAAAAAATGGCCCTCACCCAACACCTCACCCCGTCCCGCTCCCAGGGGCTGGAAGCGATGATTCGCGCCATTCGCGCCAAAGCTGCAATCCTTAGCTAGACTTACAGAACAGCATTCATTCTGTTTCGCGAGGTGGTTCCCGCCTCGCTGGTTTTTCAGCTTTCTGGCATCCTGTCAGTGAATAAGGAATCTCAGCATGAAGCGCGCGTCTCTAATAACGCTATTACTCCTCAGTTCGCTCGGTACGTTTAATTCGGCCCGCGCGATGGATTACCCGTTGCCGCCCGCAGGCAGTCGCCTGATTGGGCAAAATCAAACCTATACGATACAGGAAGGGGATAATAAGCTTCAGACCATCGCCCGTCGATTTAATACGGCCGCGCAGGTGATCCTTGAAACGAACAACACCATTGCGCCGGTAAACCCCGCGCCGGGCACCGTCATCACCATCCCGTCGCAGATGCTGCTGCCGGACACGCCGCGCGAGGGGATTGTCGTGAACCTGGCCGAGCTCCGGCTCTACTACTTCCCGCCGGGAGAAAATATTGTCCAGGTGTTCCCGCTCGGCATCGGACAGTTGGGGCTGGAAACGCCGGTGAGTACCACCCGCGTCAGCCAAAAAATCCCTAATCCAACCTGGACGCCTACAGCGGGCATTAGAGCGCGTTCGCTGGCCCAGGGAATTAAATTGCCTCCGGTTGTTCCTGCAGGGCCAAATAACCCGCTGGGGCGCTATGCGCTGCGTCTGGGAATAGGTAATGGGGAATATCTTATCCACGGCACCAGTGCGCCGGACAGCGTGGGGCTGCGTGTCAGTTCCGGCTGTATGCGAATGAACGCCCCGGATATTAAAGCCCTGTTTGAGCAGGTGCGTGTTGGCACGCGGGTACAGATTATTAATGAGCCGGTGAAGTTCTCCGTTGAGCCGGACGGCAAGCGCTATATTGAGGTCCACCGTCCGCTGGCCCAGATGGAAGGGGAGAACCCGCAGATTTCGCCCATTACCCACTCCGCAGACTTTGCGACCTTTGTTTCTCAGGCCGGAAGCGACAAAGCGCTTATTGATAAAGCCCTTGCGCGCCGTGCCGGGATCCCGGTTATCGTATCCGCGGGCAGCGGCCCGTCAGCCAGTAATAGCGTATTGTCGGTGCAGAACAGCCGGGTATCTGCTGCGGTAGCAGAAGAGGAAGGGGAGAAGGTGACGCAGTAGCGGTTTGACGCAGGCAAAAAAAATGGCGCACAATGTGCGCCATTTTATTAACAGGTACTATTACTTACGGTATTTAGTAGCCTGGTTGTCCAGACGCTGGTTAGCGCGAGCTGCGTCGTCTTTAGCAGCCTGAACGTCGGAACGCATTGCGTTCACGTCGTTGCTCAGCTGGTCAACTTTAGCGTTCAGAGTCTGAACGTCAGAAGACAGCTGATCGATTTTAGCGTTGCTGGAGCAACCAGCCAGCAGAGTAGAACCCAGGATTACCGCGCCCAGTACCAGTTTAGTACGATTCATTATTAATACCCTCTAGATTGAGTTAATCTCCATGTAGCGTTACAAGTATTACACAAACTTTTTTGGGTTGAGAATATTTTTTTGATGGGAATACGCCTATTTTTGATCGTTCGCTCAAAGAAGCATCGAATCAGTGCATTTTGCGTAAAAAGCTATGTAAAAAAAGGCATTTTTCATCGGATTCATCTTAGATAAATCGCAATTAAATAGAAAAACCCGATTTGCTTTTTGAATGAATTTGGCTAATGACGGTTATAAAAAAAGCGCCCGTTGGGCGCTTTTTATCAAAATTAATTCGTTCGTGAATTATTACAGCACGTGAACGGATGCAGTATTGGTGGTTCCGCTTGGTACCAGCGCACCAGAAACCATAACCACAACGTCGCCTTTCTGTGCCAGACCACGATCGACCAACTCCAGAGCCACTTCTTTACCCAGACGGTAGAAATCATCGGTAGACGCGATCTCTTTTACCAGATGTGGGATCACGCCTTTACTCAGCACCAGCTGACGAGCTGTGGTTTCGTTGGTGGTCAGCGCCAGGATGGTGGCATCCGGGAAGTATTTACGTACGGCGCGCGCAGATTTACCGCCCTGAGTTGCAACCACGATCAGTGGCGCTTCCAGTTTCTCTGCGGTTTCTACTGCACCACGGCAAACAGCTTCAGTGATGCGCAGTTTACGGCTGTCGTTGTTGTAATCCAGACGGCTTTTCATCACGCGGTCGGTACGTTCGCAAATGGTTGCCATGATAGAGACGGCTTCCAGCGGATATTTACCTTTCGCGGATTCGCCAGACAGCATAACTGCATCGGTACCGTCGAGGATGGCGTTCGCCACGTCGCCTGCTTCAGCGCGGGTAGGGCGCGGGTTTTTGATCATGGAGTCCAGCATCTGCGTTGCGGTGATAACCACTTTACGCGCGCGAACACATTTCTCGATCATCATCTTCTGCGCGAAGATCACTTCTTCAACCGGGATTTCAACGCCCAGGTCGCCACGCGCAACCATGATGCCGTCAGACGCTTCGAGGATTTCGTCGAAGTTGTTCAGGCCTTCCTGGTTTTCGATTTTGGAGATGATCTGGATCTTCTCGCCGCCGTGGGCTTTCAGGTGCTCACGGATTTCAACCACGTCAGAGCGCTTACGGATGAAGGATGCCGCAACGAAATCAACGCCTTGTTCGCAACCGAAGATCAGATCCTGCTTGTCTTTCTCAGCCAGTGCTGGCAGCGCGATGGAAACGCCCGGCAGGTTAACGCCTTTGTTTTCGCCCAGGTCGCCGTTGTTCAGCACTTTACAGATAACTTTGTTACCTTCGATAGCGGTGACTTCCATACCGATCAGACCATCGTCGACCAGCACGGTGTTACCCACGGAGAGATCGCTGGTGAAACCTTCATAGGTGACCGCAACGATTTCGTTGTTGCCCACAACAGACTTGTCGGTGGTGAAGGTGAAGGTCTGGCCCGCTTTCAGTGAGACGTCGTTACCGCCTTCCAGTTTGATGGTACGGATTTCCGGACCTTTGGTGTCGAGCAGGATAGCGGCTTTTTTACCGGTTTTGCTCATCACGTTGCGCAAATTCTGGATACGCTGACCGTGTTCTGCGTAGTCACCGTGGGAGAAGTTCAGACGCATCACGTTCATGCCGGCGTCCAGCATTTTGCTCAGCATCTCTTCGGATTCGGTTTTCGGGCCGATAGTACAAACAATTTTCGTCTTTTTCATGACAGTCTTAGTCTTTAAGTTGGGAAGGATATGGAAATCTCGCTCCGGGGGCGCACCGCCGCGGAGTCAAACCTGTGTTGCAAAAGAGTATATGACACGCACTAAGGATAGGAGACATCAAATGAGCGTGCAGAAGAAAGTGTGCCTGAGTGACAGCCCAACGAAGGAGAGGAGAAGTTGTACGTTGTTTTTTGTATTCCAAGCGCTGAAACCATTCACCAGGGATTTGGCGCGCATTATACGCTGATTTTAAGATAAAAGGAAAATGGAAACAGCGTTTCAGAATTAATCAATGCTGTTTCACATAATATTGTTATCAAGGCGTTAAGCCATGATAACAACTTATGGCGGCAGGTGAGTGACCTGCCGCGTTTTGCTTATTTTTGCAGCGCCTGGCTGAGGTCGGCAATCAGGTCTTTTGGATCTTCAATCCCCACCGACAGGCGGATCAGCTGCGGCACAATACCGTTTGCCAGCCGTTGTTCAAGCGGGATGGAAGCGTGCGTCATGCTGTAAGGCTGGCTCACCAGACTTTCCACACCGCCAAGGCTTTCTGCAAGGGTGAAAAGGTTCAGGTTGCGAATCACCTCGCTAGCGCGTTGCGCATCGCCTTTCACCACGACGGAAATCATCCCACCGGGCAGCGCCATCTGTGTGCGGGCAAGTTGATATTGCGGATGCGATTCCAGCCCGGGATAGAACACCTTTTCGACCAGAGGATGCTGCGCAAGCCATTGCGCAATCGCCAGCGCGTTGCTGCTGTGTTTCTCTACCCGGAGCGAAAGGGTGCGAATACCGCGCAGCGTCAGGAAGCTGCTGAACGGATCCAGGACGCCGCCCACCGCGTTTTGCAGATAGCCCAGCTTATCCGCCAGTTCCTTGTTGTCCCCGACAATCGCCAGCCCGGCCACCACGTCAGAGTGCCCGTTAAGATATTTGGTGGCGGAGTGCACCACGATATCGAAACCCGCTTCCAGCGGGCGGTGGATCACCGGCGACGCGAAGGTGTTATCCGCCACGCTGATGACGTTATGACGACGGGCGATCGCCGCAATGGCCGCCAGATCCGCCAGCTTCAACAGCGGGTTGGTCGGCGTTTCGACCCACACCATGCGGGTCTCCGGGCGAATGGCGGCCTCAAGCCCGGCTACGTCGTCAGGCTTAACCCAGCTGACCTGCAGGCCGGTGCTGCGCTTACGCACGTTTTCAATCAGGCGATACGTTCCGCCGTAAACGTCATCAATGGCGACGATGTGGCTGTCTTTATCCAGCAGTTCGAGCACCGTGGAGATGGCCGCCAGACCAGAGGCGAAAGCGTAGCCGCGCGTACCGCCTTCCAGTTCGGCGATGGCGGTTTCCAGCGCATGACGGGTGGGATTGCCGCTGCGCGAATATTCATAGCCGGTATGTTCCCCGGGAGAGGGTTGCGCAAACGTCGAGGTGGCGTAAATTGGCGGCATCACCGCACCGTGCTGGTCGTTGAACTCGCCGCTGTGGACGCTCAGGGTTGCCAGGTTTTTCATCATCAATTCCTTTATTGCTGTAGACGGTTGCGCCATGCGGTCAGCACGTCGCTGCGCGTAATCAGACCCAGAAAGCGGTCGTTGTCGTTAATCACAGCCACCAGACCGCGGTCGAAAATGGCGTGCAGGGCGCTCTCCGGGGCGTGTTTATCAAGGAATTCCACATGGCGCGTCATGGCTGCCGTCACCGGCAGGGCAAAGCGATCGCCGTCGCCGCCGATATGCCGCAGGAGATCCCACTCGTCGATAATGCCCACCACCTTGCCGTCCTCAAGGACCGGCAACTGGGAGATGTCATACAGGCGCATGCGTGCCAGTACGGTGGAAAGCGTGTCGTCCGGAGCGGCGGTGACGGTGGCGCCTTCATCGTGGCGCAGGGCGATGTAGTCGGAGAGATCGCCCGCCTGCGGGCGCGTGATGAGCCCCTGCTGGCGCATCCAGTCGTCGTTAAACATCTTCGACAGATACTTATTGCCGCTGTCGCAGGCGAAGGTCACCACGCGTTTCGGCGAGGTCTGCGCCTGACAATATTTCAGCGCCGCCGCCAGCAGCGTGCCGCTGGAGGAGCCCGCCAGAATGCCTTCCGTTTTCAACAGATCGCGCGCGGTGGCGAAGGCTTCGCGGTCGGTGATGCGCCAGGCGCGATTCACCCCTTCGATGTGGGCCAGCGGCGGAATAAAGTCTTCGCCAATCCCTTCAACCAGCCAGGAGCCCGCGTCGTGGTAGCGCCCGGTTTCCACCTGGTCGGCCAGCACCGATCCGGCCGGATCTGCGAGAACAAACTCCGTATGCGGAGAGTGCTCCGCGAACCACGCCTGAAGACCGCCCAGCGTCCCGCCTGAACCCACGCCGACCACGATGGCGTCAATTCTGCCGTCAAGCTGGTCATACAGTTCCGGCGCGGTGGTGGTGCGGTGTGCCAGCGGATTGGCTTCGTTATTGAACTGGTCAATGTAAAACGCGCCGGGCAGCTCATTGGCCAGGCGCTGGGCGTAATCCTGGTAATAGGCGGGATGGCCCTTATTCACGTCCGAGCGGGTTAGCACCACCTGAGCACCCAGCGCGCGCAGGTGGAAAATTTTCTCGCGGCTCATTTTGTCCGGCACCACCAGGATCAGCGAGTAGCCTTTCTGGGCGGCGATCAGGGCCAGACCGAGGCCGGTATTCCCCGCCGTTGCCTCAATAATCGTGCCGCCCGGCTGCAGCTTGCCGGTACGCTCCGCTTCGTTAATCATCGAAAGCGCAACGCGGTCTTTAATCGAGCCGCCGGGATTCTGGTTTTCCAGCTTCAGAAACAGCGAGCAGGGGCCCGTGTCGAGCTTATGCAGCTGGATCAGCGGGGTGTGGCCAATTAGTTCGGTGACGGAGTGGTAAATCGTCATGATATTTTCCTTTCAGGATGTCATGACGGGATGATAGAGCGGTGAAATTTCCGCAATAAAGAACCATTCACTGCCTTTTAGAACAGAAAGTAATATAAATGCCGTTTTTGGATGTCAGGACAGCAAGACGTAAAGTTGTCTGGATGTGGGGATGGCTATACTGGCATGAAATGCTGAAAAAATGACCGCTTTTACAGGATGTCAGCCAGCACATATGCATCTGGCAGATAATCATTGCTGAAATTGGTCTAAATACTTCCCACCCGGCAAATCCGCGGGTTATTTCTGAAAGTTATAAGACATGCTTTTTTGTTCATTTAAAAGCTGTTAACGCCTGTTTACTATCGTTTGGACATCCATACTTCTAAACCGCTATGTGCGGAACGGATAACGTATAAGAATGATCGTACTCAGGAATATTTCGAAGGTTTTTGACAACGGAAAGGTCGCGCTGACTGCCGTTGATAACGTCAATTTGACGATAGAGCAGGGACAGATTTACGGAATTATTGGCTACAGCGGGGCCGGGAAAAGCACGCTGATTCGTCTGCTGAACGGCCTGGAAAAACCCAGCGCCGGAAGCGTCACCATTAACGGGCAGGATATCTCTGCTGCAAAGGGTGAAGCGCTGCGTCAGGCGCGCCTGAAGATCAGCATGGTGTTCCAGCATTTCAACCTGCTGTGGTCGCGCACGGTGAGCGAGAATATCGCTTTCTCGATGCAAATCGCCGGTGTGCCAAAAGCTAACATTAAGGCGCGCGTTGCCGAACTGGTGGAGCTGGTTGGCCTGAAGGGGCGTGAGAATGCGTACCCGTCGCAGCTGAGCGGCGGGCAAAAACAGCGCGTGGGAATTGCGCGCGCGCTGGCCAACAACCCCGACGTACTGCTCTGCGATGAGGCAACGTCCGCGCTCGACCCGCAGACTACCGATCAGATCCTCGATCTGCTGTTAGATATTAACCGCCGTTTCAAACTCACCATCGTGTTGATCACACACGAGATGCACGTGGTGCGCAAAATTTGCGACCGTGTGGCGGTGATGGAGAACGGTAAAGTCGTGGAGGAGGGCGACGTGCTGAGCGTCTTTACCCATCCGCAGCAGCCCATTACGCAGCAGTTTGTCCGTCAGGTAAGCCAGTATGCCGAGGAGGAAACCTTCAATACCGAACTGGCAAACGATCTGGAAGGCACGATCATCAGGCTGACCTTTACCGGACACAGCACGCACAAGCCGATTGTCGGGGAATTAACCCTGCGCTACGGCCTGCCGTTTAACATCCTGCACGGGAAAATGACGCAAACCGCCCACGGCGTTTTCGGGCAGCTCTGGGTACATGTCGTGGCATCCGATGAACAACTGAACAATATCCTCGCCGACCTGCAGCACAGCGATATTGAAGGCGAGGTGATTAAACATGGCTGAGAATCTCTTTCCGCATCTGAAGTGGGATCAGCTCTGGGCGGCGACGCTGGAGACGCTGTACATGACCGCGCTGTCCGGCGTGGCGACCTTTGTGCTGGGTATCGTGCTGGGGCTGGCGCTGTTTTTAACCGCGCGCGGCGGATTGTTCCACAACCGCACGGTCTATAGCGTCATTTCGATTGTGGTGAACGTGTTCCGCTCCATTCCGTTCATCATTTTGATTGTCCTGCTGATCCCGTTCACCAAGACCGTCGTCGGCACCATTCTTGGCGCCAACGCGGCGCTGCCGGCGCTGATTGTGGGCGCGGCACCGTTCTACGCACGCCTGGTGGAAATCGCCCTGCGTGAAGTGGATAAAGGCGTCATCGAAGCAACGCGCTCGATGGGCGCACGACTGAGCACGTTAGTGTTTCGGGTTTTACTGCCGGAATCATCACCCGCACTGGTTTCAGGTATTACGGTGACGCTGATTGCGCTGGTGAGCTACAGCGCTATGGCGGGGGTGATTGGCGCCGGTGGTTTGGGAAATCTGGCTTATCTGGAAGGATTCCAGCGCAACCATGGTGACGTCACGCTGGTGGCAACGGTGACCATTTTAATCATCGTTTTCATTATCCAGTTCTGCGGCGATGTCATTACTTCACTGTTAGACAAAAGATAATCTCTAATAACACACAGGAACCATCATCATGAAAAAGACACTGACACTGATTGCCGCCGCAACCCTGAGCGCCCTGAGCTTTGCCTCCTGGGCCGACACCCTGACCGTGGGCGCATCCAACACCCCGCACGCCGAAATTCTGGAGCAGGCAAAGCCGATTCTGGCGAAGCAGGGTATCGACCTGGAGATTAAACCGTTCCAGGACTACATTCTGCCGAACACCGCGCTGGCGGGTCATGACATCGACGCCAACTATTTCCAGCACATTCCTTACCTGAACAGCGTGCTGAAAGATCACGCGGGTGACAAGGACTACGATTTTGTCAGTGCGGGCGCCATCCACATTGAGCCAATCGGCATCTACTCCAAAAAATACAAGTCGCTGAAAGACCTGCCGGAAGGCGGCAAGATCATCATGCGTGACGCGGTTTCTGAAGAAGGCCGTATTCTCTCTATCTTCGAAAAAGAGGGCGTGATTAAGCTGAAGCCGGGCATCGATAAAGTGACTGCGCGCATCAGCGACATCGTTGAGAACCCGAAAAAGCTGAAGTTCACGCCGAACGTGGAAGCGTCTTTGCTGCCGCAGATGTACAACAACGACGAAGGCGCTGCGGTAGTGATCAACGCCAACTACGCGATTGACGCCGGTCTGGACCCGGTTCACGACCCGATCGCGGTTGAGAGCGGTGAAAACAACCCGTACGCCAACATCATTACCGTGCATCGCGGTGACGAGAAGAAGAAAGATATCGTCGCGCTGGTGAACGTGCTGCACTCCAAAGAGATTCAGGACTGGATCCGCACCAAATACAAAGGCGCGGTTATTCCTGTAAATAACTAATTCGCTGATTTTACAGATGAAGCCCGGCGAGTCTCTCGCCGGGCTTCTTTTTTGTATCCGGCAGGAGAATCATTTAAGCTCAACGTTTAAAAGGCAATGGAGTGATGACGATGGGTAACGTGACCAAAGACGAAGCGCTGTACCAGGAGATGTGCCGGGTGGTCGGCAAAGTGGTGCTTGAGATGCGTGATTTAGGGCAGGAGCCGAAGCATATTGTCATTGCGGGCGTGCTGCGCACGGCGCTGGCGAACCAGCGCATCAAGCGCAGCGCACTGACAACTGAAGCGATGGAAACGGTGGTTAAGGCGCTGGCCGGCTAACGCGCCAGCGTTTCGCGACCTGTTCAAGCGAGCAGCAGAGCAGGTAATAGACCGCACCCGTAAAGATAAAGATGGCCGCCGGGTAGATTTGCACCCGGTTGTTGACCTGGCCCGCTACGGTGGTCAGTTCCGGGACGTTCACGATGAATGCCAGCGACGTATCCTTCAGCAGGCTGATAAAAATCCCCACCAGCGACGGCAAAATATTTCTCAGCGTCTGCGGCAGCAGCACGCGCCACAGGGTTTGCTGCGTGCTGAACCCCTGAGACAGCGCGGCCTCGTTTTGACCCGACGGGAGCGCCCTGAGCCCGGCAAAAACTGAATGCATCACCGATGCCGCCGTAAACCAGGCCAGCGCCAGCGTCACGGTCAGCGCCCCCGGCAGATCTCCGCCGGTTATCAGCGGCAACAGATACCACATCCAGAAAATCACAAAAATCAGTGGAATACCGCGAATCAACTCCGCCCACAGAAAAAGCCCCCTGCGCACCAGCCCAGGATAGCGCCAGGCGAGGCATGCCAGCGCCACGCCGCCGGGAAGCGCAAGCAGGGCGGCCCCTGCGGCCATCAGCAGCGAGAGCAGTACGCCGCCGGGTTCACCCGCTGCCGTTCGTCCCCACAGCAGATAATCCAGGTTTTCGACAATAACGTTAAATCCGGTAATCATCTTTTTTCCTCCCTGAATGCGGGCCGACGCGCACCAGCACCATTCCCATGACAATGCCGGTAAGCAAATAGAGCACCGTACCGACGATAAACGCCTCCAGGGCGTGGGCGTTGTAACTTTCAATCTGCCGAACCTGGTAGGTGAGCTCAGCAAAGCCAATCCCGCTGGCGAGCGAGGAGAGCTTCATCAAATTGAGGTACTGGCCGACAACGGGTTGCCAGGCGTTGGCGAGCCCCTGCGGCAGAAGGATGTAGCGAAATAAACGCCACGAGGAGAACCCTTGCGCCAGCGCCGCTTCCTGCTGTCCGGCAGGAACAGAACGCAATCCCGATGCCACTTCCTCAATTAAAAACGCCGAGGTAAAGACGCCCAACCCCCAGGCAGAACATAAAAACTCAGGGGTAAACCACCAGACGTCGCCGGGCAGAATTGACCAGCTGTGATCCGCGTTCACCGCGTCTCGAAAGCCCTGCGGTAATCCGTTCCAGGCGGCGAAGTACCAGAACAGCAGCTGCACCAGCAGCGGCGTATTGCGAAACAGCGATACCCAGCCGCTGACGACCGCATTCCCGATGCGTCCACCGGAAAGACGCAGGAGTAAAAAGATCGGTGCGAGCAGGCTGGCGATCAGCGCCCCCGCCAGCGTCACCCACAGGGTGGTGAGAAATCCGGAGAGTATCCACTGCAGAGGCTGTCCGGCCAGCACGCCCTGCCAGTCGAGGGCGGGCATCAGAGCTGCTCCTGGTGCAGCGGGTTCAGCACTTTTTGCAGGAAACGCTGCGCCCGGGGATGCGACGGCTGGCTGAAAAACTGTGCCGGCGGCGCGGTTTCAAGAATCTGCCCGCCGTCGATAAAGACAATCCGGTCGGCAATTTCCCGGGCGAACTGCATCTCGTGAGTCACTACAATCATGGTGATCCCGCTATGGGCAAGGGCTTTCATGACGAACAACACTTCGCCAATCATTTCCGGATCGAGCGCCGACGTCGGCTCATCGAAGAGGATGATCTGCGGCGACGAGGCGAGGGCGCGGGCAATCGCCACGCGCTGCTGCTGGCCGCCGGAAAGCTGCGCGGGAAAATGATGGGCTTTTTCCAGCATCCCGACCTTTTCCAGCAGCGCCAGCGCGCGCTCCTGGGCAGGCTGCGGCTTCCAGCCGTGCACATGCTCCAGCGCCAGGGTGATGTTCTGGCTGGCGGTGAGGTGGGCATAGAGATTGAACTGCTGAAACACAAATCCCACGCGGCTGCGTAACTGGCGCAGCCTGCTGCCGGAAAGCTGCCCGGTCGGCTTGCTGTCGACCAGAATTTCCCCGCCGCTCAGGGTTTCAAGCTGGTTGATAAGACGGATCAGCGTTGATTTACCCGAACCGGAAGGGCCGAGAATAGCAACCACTTCACCGGGCGTAATGGTGAGGTTAATGTCGCGCAAAACCTGATGGTCGCCGTAGCGTTTGTCCACGTGACAAAACTCAACGCTGGCCTGTTCCAGATGTGAAAAATCCGCGGCACCGGCCGCGGAGTGGGAAAATAAACCTGAGAGCATATTACTGGGCTTCTATTTTAAAGGCACGAGGCTGTGGAGTGGGCGTGTTTGGGCCAAACCAGACGTCATAGATCTTTGCCGCCTGACCGTTCTTCTCAAGATTAACCAGCTCATCGTTGACGGCTTTCAGCAGCGCCGTTTCACCTTTCTTCACCCCGACGCCAATCTCTTCCTTGCTGAGCAGATCGGGCAGGATTTTAAAGTTCGCTTTATCCGGGGCCTGTGCCAGCAGGCCTGCAAGAATAGTGCTGTCCTGGGTTATGGCCTGCACGTTTCCATTGCGCAGTGCCGTCAGCGCCAGGGGAATATCGTCATAAGAGAGCACGCGTGACTGCGGGAAACGCTGGTGCAGCGCCTGCTCGCCCGTCGTTCCTTTGACCGCGCCAATGCGCGCCCGGCTGTAGTCATCAAGCTTGTCCGGTGATTTAGCCGGAACCAGGAACTGCTGGCCAGTGACGAAATAAGGCGTTGAGAAATCAACCACCTGTGCGCGTTCCGGGGTGATAGTAATATCCGCCACGATCAGGTCCGCTTTACCGGACTGCAGCAGCGGAATTCGGTTCGCCGGATTGGTGGCGACCAGCTCGAGCTTGACGCCAAGGGATTTTGCCAGCGCGTTGGCAAAGTCCACGTCGTAACCCACGATCTCGTGCGTTTTTGCATCAATAGAGCCAAAGGGCGGGTTGGCGTCAAACGTGGCGACTTTCACCACCCCTGCGGCCTTAATCTCCGCCAGCCGATCGGCCTGCGCCTGCGCTGAAATCAGGCTCCCGGCGGCCAGTAATCCCAGAACCACCGTCCCTTTTTTAAAGCCTTTCATCTTTGCTGCCATAGTCATCGTTCGTCCCGTTGTTTTTGTTTTGCACCGTTACGCTCCCATAAGCAAAAGCTATCGCCAAATAAGAAATCGTTCTTTGCTATATACAAAAAAGCATTAGTGAACAGTATGTTACTGGCAGGTAAATGACCGGGGCTATTTGCACTTCCTGCACATCCACTGCCGGAATTGATATTTCCGCTGTCAGGAAAGGCGTGCTTAACTCAGGGCAGGTGAAGCGAGAGGGGTAAAGGCAATGAAAAAATGGATCAGCACGCTACGGCGGTTTTTTGCGACCCGACCAGCGAATGCGGAGAACAGCGCGCAGCGTGTTCTGGAGTCAATACTGCCTGTCGCCAGCCTGTACGGCGTAGACGTGGCCAACATCGACCCGGAGTGGTTCCATGATAAAACGTCACGCTGAACTGCGCCGCACGCGCGAAATGTACTGGAATGAGCTGTGCGTGATGGCTGTAAAGCAGGGATGAGCGGAAAAATACGCGGGTAAATCCTCGGTAAACGATGGCCGTTTTGTTACCACTATCTCCTTTCAGAGATGGAGATGATAATGAAACGGACAGTATTAACCCCGGCACTTTCTGCTACCGCATTACTGATTGCCATGCAGGCGGCGCACGCTGCACCACAGGCGCATGTTGTCTGCGGTTACTCCCACACGCTCGGCGACGATGCCATTATGATGTACGGCATGCCCAACGAAGCCATGCTGCACGATTTTTTTGGCAACGTGCAAACGGATGCCTTCTCCAGCCGCGAATCGCTGCGTAGAGATGAAAAGACCACCTGCGATAACAAAGCCGACAGCTCGGCCTACTGGGCTCCCTCACTGAGGTTGCCTGACGGAACGGTGGTCAAACCGGCCTATCAAAAAACCTATTATCAGGCATCGAACGTGGACGCCTGGCCGCTGCACCCGTTCCCGGCGGGGCTGTCGCTGCTGGCGGGAGATCATCACGGTACCGCGCCGAATCCACATATCACCTTCTTATGCGCCAACGGCAAGGGCTACACCACCAAAACGGGCGAAGTTTGCGGCTTACGCAAAGCGAACGATGCCGTGCAGTTTAATATCGGCATTCAGTTTCCGAACTGCTGGGACGGGGTCAACCTGAAGCCCGCCCACGGGCTGGCCAACGCCACTTATGACACGAAAGGGCAGTGCCCGTCCGCTTTCCCGGTGAAAATCCCCACCGTGAACATGAATATTGCGTATGTGCTCCCGACGATGAGTTCACTCGATACCAGCAAAGCGCAGCTTTCTCTCGATCCCATCATGCACGGTAACGAGCGGGAAGAACTGTGGGGAAGCCTGTATACGGCGCATGCGGACTTCATGAACGGCTGGACGGAAGATGCCGCGCGCTTTATGACCGACCTGTGCATGAACCGCGGGATAGATTGCGGCACTACCGTGCCGTATGGTTATTCAAAAGCGAAGGCTAACGTCTGGCTCAGCAGCCTGGAGCCCGCGCTTTCCCAGCCGGATCCACAGGTTTTACTGGTGCAGGATAACTGGCACAACGGCGGACGCACCAAAAACAGCGAAACGCTGTCGCTGGTGAAGTTTCATATTCCCCCGCTGCCTGCCGGGCAGGATCCTTCGCAGTTTAAATACCGCATACGTATTTATGGCGGGAAAGTAGAAACCAACGGCGCGGATCAAATCTTCTTCTATCCGGCGAGCAATGACTGGGATCCGGCCAGCGTAAGCTGGCAGTCGCGGCCAGCCTGCAACTACCGTTCGGATGCGGTGCTTTACCTGAACCACGCCCGCGAGTACCGGATGGTGGACGTGGATAAAGCGGTGCGCAAGGCGCTGGCTGAAGGGAAAACCGAGATTTCGTGGTATATCGGCGGCGATCGTCAGGGAAATCACTACCAGTTTGAGACGGCATCTTCCCCGCAAAGTCTGATCCTGATGCTGACCGGTTTTAGCAAAACGCCGGAGATCTGATTACGCCCGCGTTTTTTTGTTCTTATCAACGTTAACTGGTAATGTCGACAGCCTGAATGACGGTGCCAGTTAACGCTATGAGCATAAAAAAGATGATAAAGCGCAGCATCGCTGCGTGGGTGATGGTCTGCCTGATAAGTGGCGTATTGCTGTATGCGGAACAGATACGACGTCAGTTCTGGGAGCGCGATCGCGAGTTTTCGGCACTCTATTCGGCGATCGGCGCCGTGCTGACGCAAAACGAGTCGGTACTGCCGCTTCTGAATGGCGATGAAGATATCACCGCGTTACGCAAAAAATTCCCGCATATTAAGGCCCTGGAAAAAACCACCGGTCGCGCGCTGGACGCGGCACGCGTGGAGCCGTTTCGCGGCGTTCAGTACTGGTTATACAACCCGTGGCGGCAGATCCGTGTCCTGATTGACTTAAGCGCGCTGCTTCCGACGCGCCATACTTTTGCGCAGCTGCATTTAAGCGTCACGAATGATGATACACCGCCGTCGACGGGGGATTTCTGGCACTGGCAGCGCACTTTTTCGCAGCATACTCAGCCATTTATTCTCTCTGCCTCGGCAAATCCGGACTGGTTCCGGGTTGCCTGGCTGCCCTATCCGCTGCTCTTTCTGGCGTGGGGGATGGTGATTGCGGGCGCGGGAACCGTACTCTGGCAGCGCAAACAGCGGCAGCAGGCTGAGCAGCGTGCTAGCTATTATCAGCATGCCAGGCTGAATACGCTGGGGGAGATCACCGCGGGCATTGTCCATGAAATTAATCAGCCGCTTACCGCCGTGCAAACCTGGATCCAGGGCGCGCAGCGGCAGCACCAGCAGGGGAACCCGCAGGCTGTGTCGCAGGCGCTCGCGGCGGCGTTACTGCAAACGCAGCGTATCAGCGCCTTGCTGACGCGGTTCCGCGAGCATGTTGTTCAGGAGAAGGTAACCCTGCGGGAAACCGATCTGGTACAGTGCTGGCAGCAGGTGGAGAATTTACTGGAGCACGAGCGCAAATCCAGACGTATCGCGATAATCCATGCGTTTGCCGCAGATGCCACGACCGTGCTGGCTGACAGACTCTGGCTGGAGCAGATCCTGCATAATCTGCTGAGTAATGCGATTCAGGCGCAGCAGGAGAACACGCACGGCTGGGTACGAATCGACAGCCAGAAAAATGAGAAGGGTATTCTCGTCACCCTGACCGACGGCGGGCCCGGGTTTAGCCCGGAAGCCCTGCAGAACGCGTTTATGCCCTTCTTTAGCGGACGCCCCGGCGGAATTGGGCTGGGGATGACGTTAACGGAAACGCTGATAACGCGCATGAACGGCTCGATCGCCCTGGGCAATGCCCCGCAGGGTGGGGCGCAGATCCGCTTGCAGCTGGCGGAAGGAAAGGAGACAAAGCATGGGTAAGGTGGTCTGGCTCATCGATGACGACGAGTCCATCAGAGAATCATTAGCGTTTCTGCTGTCGGGAATGGGCTGGCAGGTGCAGACATATGCGAGCATCGACGCCTTTACGCGCGCGCACGGCGGTGAACCCGTGCTGGTCGGTTGTATGCTGCTGGATATGCGCATGCCGGGCAAAGGCGGGCTGACCTGGCTGGAAGAAGGTGAATGGCCGTGGCCGCTGCTGCCGGTGATTATTATGACCGGGCACGGCACCGTCGATGCCTGTCGTCGGGCATTTCGTAACGGCGTGTTCGAGTTTTTCACCAAGCCGCTGGATGCCGATAAGCTTATCGAAACGGTGGGATTGGCCCTTGCAGAAAGCCAGCGACGTTTTACCGTCTGGCAGGAAATTTCGCGGCTTAAAGCCCGCTTTGAGCAGTTAACCGCGCGGGAACACGAGGTGCTGATCGTGCTGATGGAAGGGTGCAGTAATAAAGAGGTGGCCGCACGTCTGAACCTCTCGCCCAGAACCGTGGAAGCGCACCGCGCGGCGGCGTTTGCCAAGCTCGGCGTCACCAGTCTGGTTCAGGCAAGCCGGGAATATGACAAATTGCAATCCGTATAACTACCAGGTCGAGTGCGTAATCAACCGAATTACGTTTCGTTGTGCAGTTAAGTAACCTTTGAGATGTCAAACAACACTCGAGGAAGTGCAATGAAAAAAGTTATGATGGTTGCGGCACTGGTCGCGGGTAGCGTAAGTCTGGCCGCACAGGCCGAGACGTTGACCCAAAAAAATCTCTCTCTGGCGCAGGCAAACGCGCTGGCAACATCCGCCATTCAGTCCTGTGCAGCGAAAAACTACCAGGTCGCAGTCACCGTGGTTGACCGTGCGGGCGTGGTAAAAGCGGTACAGCGTATGGATAATGCCGGTCCTCACACGGTAAAAGCCAGCGAAATGAAAGCGTTTACGGCGCTTAGCGCAAAGAATGCGTCAGGCAAAGTGATGGAAGCGGCGCAAAGCAACGCGGGCGCACAGAACATGCGTGATATCCCGGGCTACCTGCTGCTGGCTGGTGGTCTGCCGGTCAAAGAAGGCGATGAGGTGATTGGGGCGATCGGCATCGGCGGCGCGCCGGGTGGTCATCTTGATGAAGCCTGCGCGCAGGCGGCCATTGACGGGCTGAAAAAGTAATATAAAAAGCACCGGTTATGCCGGTGCTTTTTCATCAGATCTTGCAGGCATCACCGCAGTCGTCATCGGCAACGATCGCCTGCGCTCTTTTATCCGCGTCGTCCAGACGTTCCGCGTTACGCTCTTCCGCTTCATCCAGTCCGTTAAAAACCAAATTATCGAGATCAATTTCCATGTGGCACCTGCTATGTTCAGTTTTTGATACTGGCACAGTATAGGGTAAAAAACGCCGGTAATGTACCGCGCAGCACATAAGGATAATCCCTGCCATACTCAGTGCTTTATCGCTGAGGAGCGCTCATGATTACACTCTGTAAAACCTGCGGTACCTCCTATGATGGAAAACCCGAAAGATGTCCTATTTGCGAGGATGAACGCCAGTACGTCCCGGCCAGCGGCCAGGCGTGGATTGATTACGCGACGCTGACGTCCACGCACGCGAATAAATGGCAGCTGCTGGAGCCCGCGTTGTTCAGCATCAAAACGGTACCCGCTTTTGCGATTAACCAGCGGGCGCTGCTCCTGCGCACCCCGCACGGCAATATTCTCTGGGACTGCATCGCCAACCTTGACCCGACAACCCAAACGCTCATTTCCGCGCTTGGTGGCCTCAGCGCCATTGCGATTTCACATCCGCACTATTACACCACGATGCAGGAGTGGGCCGCGGCTTTCGATGCTCCGATCTATCTGCATGCCAGCGACCGCGAGTGGGTGATGCGTGACAGCCCGGCAATGCATTTCTGGGAGGGGGAGGCGCTGGAGATTTGGCCGTCGGTCACCTTGCTGCGTCTCGGCGGCCATTTTGCTGGCGGGACGGTGCTGCACTGGCAGGAGGGCGAGGGCGTTTTGCTGGCGGGGGATATCCTGCAGGTCACCCCGGGGAAAGATGCGGTGTCGTTTATGTGGAGCTACCCGAATATGCTTCCTCTGCCAGCCCGTACGGTTGAGGACGTCACCCGGCGTCTGAGAGGGAAAGCGTTCGCGCGTCTTTACGGTGCGTTTGAAGGGCAGGCTATTCCGGCGAACGCCGATGATATCGTCCAGCGGTCAGGCCAGAAATATATTGCTTGTCTCAGGTAAAGCACGGTGGGTAAACTTTACAAGTGTGATCGCGATCATACCTAAACTAAAACAGATAAAAGAGAAATTGCTATGCAACATATCATTGAAGGTTTTCTCAGCTTTCAAAAAGAGATTTTCCCGCAACGTAAAGAGCTCTTTCGCAGTTTAGCGTCCAGCCAGAATCCCAAAGCGCTGTTCATCTCCTGCTCCGACAGCCGTCTGGTCCCTGAACTGGTTACCCAGCAAGAGCCGGGACAGCTCTTTGTCATTCGTAATGCTGGCAACATTGTCCCGCCTTTCGGACCAGAGCCGGGCGGCGTCTCAGCAACTATCGAATACGCCGTTGTGGCGCTGGGCGTGACGGATATCGTGATCTGCGGTCACTCCAACTGCGGCGCGATGAAGGCGATTGCTGATAACGCCAATCTGGAGCCGATGCCTGCCGTCTCCCACTGGCTGCGCTATTCCGACGCGGCGAAAGCCGTGGTGGAGAAGAAAGCCTGGGACAAGCCGATCGACAAAGTCAATGCGATGGTGCAGGAAAACGTGTTTGCCCAGCTGAGCAACATTAAGACCCACCCGTCCGTAGCCGTGGGCCTGCGAAACAACTCTATCCGACTGCACGGCTGGGTTTACGACATTGAAAGCGGCGAAATTCGTGCGCTGGACAAAGCGACGAAAACGTTCGTTTCGCTGTCTGAAAACCCGGAAGTCTTCTTCGAGTAATATCTCTTTTCAGGGCATGGAAGCCCTGTCAGTTCTCCACGTACGGTAATCGACGCCGTCTCCCCGAGGCAGATTTTTCAGCCGCCTTCGCCATCGCTTCTGCAATCTCCGCACATTCCGCCAGCCCCTGAACGAAGGGACGATCGTGCATCAGCCACGGTATTGCACCGAATGCAATGCGCCCGCGAACTGTTTCAGGCGCTTTTAGCGTGTAATCCTCGCCAACGTCGGGTATCTCGTCGCCCGTTTCCATCAGCTGTTTACGCAGCGTCGGGAAAGGCAAATCCTTTGTTTTGAGCGGTTTTTGTCCGCGCGCATCAATAAACACGTCGAAACGGTATACGGCCTCTTTGGTGGTGATTACCGTCCGATCGCTGCCGGCATCAAGCGTGTAATCATCGCCAAGCGCCGTCACGCTAATGATGCCAGCCTCGCGAAGCGCAAGCAGCCTGCGAATAGACTGCGGCGGGATGGCCGCATAGTTGTCGATAAATACGCGGGCCAGGCCTTGCTTAAAGCGCTCCCTGTCCTGCTCGTTGAGGTGGGGCACAATCTCCTGAACCACTTCATGCAGCCGAAGGACGGCATAGCGCCAGGCCACGGTGCGCCGTTCGCGTTTGTTGCGCTCAACCTCGTTGAGATTCTCCTCCGCCCAGCTAAACGGACCGTGCAGTTTACGATCCTCAAACCAGGCATCGCGGAGGCTGTCTGCATCGTGATTGCGCAGCCCAATTTTCTCGCACCACGTCGGGTCGGCGAGTTCAAGCTCTTTCACCATCAGGGAAAATATGCGGTCAAGCAGACCGTCCGAACCTTTGGCGATCTCGTTTTCAACCGTGAATTCGGTCAATACCGACAGCGGCTCGTAAGGAATGGGGCAGTAAAAATCGGCCTCCGGCAGAATGCCCGTCCGGGACATCAGCGTAATGTTTAACCCTTCGCTGCCTTTGTCGAGGATGAATTTACCGTCACGAAACTCACCGTGCTGCATCACCACCGCCATAGCCGCGTCCAGCCCGCTCAGGGATGTTCCCATGATGCCCACGCGGCACGGGGGAAGGGTGGCGTCCATCAACCCGGACCACGGGCTGGGGAAGAACGTGCGCGTGGCTTCTTCCTCCTCAGGCCAGACGTGACCGGTAGCAATAACCGCCAGGTCGAATGTATCGGGTAAGGCGCTGCCGTTGACGGAAAGCGTTACGCCGGTTGTCGAGGGGATGATGTCAGTGACTTTAGCAGACTCATGGACATCAACCTTGAATCCCAGCTTTTTTGCCTCTTCTACGATGGCAAGAAAGCGGTCGCGGAAATACTCCCCCAGCAGGAGCCGGGGCAGGAACTGCCGGTCATGCAGGCGGGCTTTATCCACCCTGAAGCGCGCCAGATGAGCGTCACTCTGTTGCCTGAGCCAGTCGAGGTAGGTCATAAAAATGGGCGGGATTTCAATGCTCGCGATATTCGCCAGCATCAGACGAGAATTATCGTCGTCGTTATAGGGCATGCCCACGCCAGCTTCAGCGGCTTGTTCAAAGATGGAAACAGAGAGCGGTGTGCTGTTTTTAAGGAGATGATAAAAGGTGTAAATCCCTGTGGGGCCGGAGCCAATAATCGCGATTCTCTTCATCGACGGTCTTCCTGTTTTTTTTTCATAAGAAAAGCGTAGCAGGAGAATAATGATGAAAATAAGGGATTAGGAGAATTCAGGATAACAGGAGAGAATTTGCACCATTTCAGGACTGAAATGGTGCGTCCGAGTGGACTCGAACCACCGACCCCCACCATGTCAAGGTGGTGCTCTAACCAACTGAGCTACGGACGCAGAATGGTGCGTTCAATTGGACTCGAACCAACGACCCCCACCATGTCAAGGTGGTGCTCTAACCAACTGAGCTATGAACGCAACGTGTTGTCGGTGACAACGGGGACGAATATTAGCGGCACAGCATCAAGGAGGCAAGAGGGAAAACGCATTTTTCTCTCTGATTTCACGCGATTGCTTCATTACCGCGCAAAGTGAAGAGAAAGTAGCCGGCAGACGGCGGCTACTGCGTATTTAACGTGCGGCGCGCTGCAAAATCACCGCTGATGGCTGGCGCTGCAGGAAGCGCATGCGCAGCATCATCATGATCGCCGCCGACGTCAGGCCGATGATAAAGCCCATCCAGAACCCCGCCGGACCCATGCGGTCAACCACCAGATCGGTTAGCGCCAGAACGTAACCCGCCGGCAGACCCAACACCCAGTAGGCGATAAAGGTGATAAAGAAGATGGAGCGCGTGTCTTTATATCCGCGCAGCACGCCGCTGCCAATCACCTGAATGGAGTCGGAAATCTGGTAAATGGCAGCCAGCAGCATCAGGTGCGAGGCCAGCATCACCACTTCGGGATTGTCGTTGTAGAGCAGGGCGATTTGCTCTCGCAGCGCCACGGTGAAGAGCGCCGTGCAAATGGCCATGCAGACACCCACGCCCAGCCCGGTCCGCGCGGCCGTTTGCGCATCCAGCGTTGACCCCTGGCCCAGGCGGAAGCCCACGCGAATCGTCACCGCCGCCGCCAGCGACATCGGCAGGACGAACATCAGGGAGCTGAAGTTAAGCGCAATCTGGTGACCGGCCACGTTAACAATCCCCAGCGGGGAGACCAGCAGGGCTACCACGGCAAAGAGCGTCACTTCAAAGAACAGGGCCAGCGCAATCGGCAAGCCCAGCTGCACCAGGCGCGTCATGATGCTCCAGTCCGGCGTGCTGAATCTGTTCTCGTTGCGAATATCGCGCATGGAGCGGGCACGTTTCACAAAGGCGATCATACAGAAGAACATGACCCAGTAAACCGCCGCCGTCGCCACGCCGCAGCCGACGCCGCCAAGTTCCGGCATGCCAAAGTGGCCGTATATAAAGATATAGTTCACCGGAATATTGACCAGCAGGCCGATAAAGCCCATCACCATGCCGGGCTTGGTTTTCGCCAGCCCCTCACACTGGTTACGCGCCACCTGGAAAAAGAGATAGCCGGGCGCACCCCAGAGCAGGGCGCGCAGGTAGCCGACGGCTTTGTCTGCCAGCGCCGGATCAATATTGTGCATGGCGCGGATGATATGACCGGCGTTCCAGAGCACGACCATGATCAGCACGGAGACAAACCCGGCCAGCCAGAAGCCCTGACGGACCTGATGGGCAATGCGTTCGCGTCGCCCTGAACCATTGAGCTGAGCGATAACAGGCGTGAGTGCGAGCAGCAAACCGTGGCCGAACAGGATGGCCGGAAGCCAGATTGACGTGCCGATGGCAACGGCCGCCATATCGGTGGCGCTGTAGCCACCCGCCATTACCGTATCCACAAATCCCATTGCGGTCTGGGCCACTTGCGCGACGATCACTGGTATTGCCAGTGCCAATAGCTGGCGCGCTTCATTCATGTACTTCTGCACGTGAACACCTTTATTTTGTAGTTATTTGAGAGACTAAAAAAGCCGCCGTAACTGGCAGCAAGAAGAAAATGCAGGGGGATGCCAGCTATTGTAGCGGGCTTTAGCTATTTATCTAGTGAAAAAATCGCCAGAAAATGCGCTCCGCTGGCAACCTGTTTTTCCAACTGATATTGTGGTGGGATTAAACGGTGTCACCACCGTCCGGAAAAAAACAGGAGTTGTAAGCATGTTTACTGGTATTGTGCAGGGCACCGCCAAAGTGGTGTCCATTGATGAAAAACCTAATTTCCGTACTCACGTGGTTGAGCTGCCGGAATATATGCTCGATGGCATCGAAACCGGCGCCTCGATTGCCCATAATGGCTGCTGCCTGACGGTAACCGAAATTAATGGCAACCGGATTAGCTTTGATTTAATGAAAGAGACCCTGCGTATCACTAACCTGGGCGAGCTGGTGGTCGGAGATACCGTTAACGTTGAGCGCGCGGCGAAGTTCAGCGACGAAATTGGCGGCCATCTGATGTCCGGGCACATTATGACCACCGCCGAAGTGGCGAAAATCGTCACCTCAGAAAATAATCGCCAAATCTGGTTTAAAGTGCAGGATCCGGCATTAATGAAATACATCCTCTATAAAGGATTTATTGGCATTGACGGGATTAGCCTGACGGTGGGAGAAGTGACCCCGACGCGTTTTTGCGTGCATTTAATTCCCGAAACGCTGCAGCGCACCACGCTGGGGACGAAAAAACTGGGACATCGTGTGAATATCGAAATCGATCCGCAAACCCAGGCGGTCGTCGATACCGTTGAGCGCGTGCTGGCGGCAAAAGAGGCGGCAATAATTAAAGCCGCAGAAGAAGAATAAAAAAATAACCCCGGCTAACCGGGGTTATTTTTTAGCGGGCGACACGTAATCCGTGTTCAATCCCGCGGCTGAAAACAACCTGCCAGAGCTGAATATCGCGCGCGCGAAACGCCCCCGCGCAGGCATTCAGATAATAGCTAAACATCCGCTTGAATCGTTCAGAATAGTTGTCGGCAATTTCAGGCCAGGCTTCCTGAAAACGTGCATGCCACGCCATGAGCGTGGTGTCGTAATCCGCGCCGAAGTTATGCCAGTCTTCCATCACGAAATGGGGTTCACTGGCGTTGGCAATCTGGCGGACGGACGGTAAACAGCCATTCGGAAAGATGTATTTATTGATCCACGGGTCAACATTATTGTCGGTCCGCTTAGAGCCGATGGTGTGCAGCAGGAAAATACCATCCGGTTTTAAATTACGGTCCACCACCTCAAAATAGGTGTCGTAGTTTTTTGGCCCGACGTGCTCGAACATGCCAACGGAAACGATGCGGTCAAACTGTTCGTTCAGGTCCCGGTAATCCTGCAGGCGGATATCCACATCCAGCCCCTGGCAGCGCTCCTGCGCCATTTTTTGTTGCTCGGCGGAGATCGTGACGCCGACCACGCTGACGCCGAAGTGCTTCGCCATAAAATACGCCAGTCCCCCCCAACCGCAGCCGATATCCAGCACGCGCATGCCGGGCTGCAGCTGCAGTTTCTCGCTGATCAGGCGCAGTTTGGCCTGCTGAGCCTCTTCAAGCGTCGACGCCTCTTTCCAGTAAGCGCAGGAATATTGCATGAAAGGGTCCAGCATGCGGCTGAACAGGTCGTTGCCAAGATCGTAGTGTTCTTTGCCAACGATCCACGCGCGTTTTTTACTTTGCAGATTAAATAGCCGGGCAGAAGCGACACGCAGGGTGTCTTTGATATTACGAGGGAGTTGTTTTTCCAGACCGGCACGCAACACGCTGGCGAAAAAGATATCCAGCCGCTCGCACTCCCACCAGCCGTCCATATAGCTTTCTCCCAGGCCAAGCGACCCCTCGCGCAATACGCGTTTAAAAAAGTCGGGATGTTTAACCTGAGGATCGGATGGGGATGATCCGTTGATAGTGATGCCTGCTCGACCTAACAGTTCACTGACGATCCGGGACCAGTTATCGTCCGGAACGCTGACTTCTTCTATACACGATGAACTCATAGCTTCTCCATCACCCTACTGTGATCAGAACCTTAAAACAGCGTAGACGCTTTTTTTGGTTTGTGAGAAATCTCACGGTAAACACCGCGAGGCTAGTATCCGACGTAGAACAGAGGAAGGGAGATAACCCTTGCCGAAATGCCTTCCATGGTAAAACGGGAGCACTCCGGCTCCCGTTAACACTTAATATTTATCGTATTTAATCGAACCAAATTTAGTATAGGCCTCAAAATTTGGTGATTCAATAGAAAATTCTTAGCAACCTAATCACTGAAAATTAACATAGTTTCTGGTGCGATTAGGCATGCGAGGTTTCTACCTGCGTGCTCTCGTCCTGCGCGCGCTGCGCGGAGGCCTGCATGCGATAACCCAACGCCGCCAGCGCGACGGTGACCAGCATCACGCTGGTTGTTGTCAGCAGCGGCGTGGCAATCAGCGCGGAGACCACCAGGCTTGCCAGGAAGCACAGCCCCAGTTGCAGGGTGTTCTGCAGCGCAGCCGCGCGGCCTGTCGCCTGCGGGAACGGACGCAGCGCCTGCGCCACAACGATAGGGTAGATCGCCCCGTTCGCGATGGCCATCACGCAGAATGGAATCAATATTTCGGCAAGACCCGCGCCCGGAATAAAGCCAACGGCCCAGGTCCCGATGACGCTCAACGCATACAGCACCAGCAGCCACGGCAGCATTTGCTGGCCTTCCCATTTTTGCAGCGCCGCGCGGCAGCCGTACCCGCCCACCAGGAACGCGATGGTCTGCGGAACGTAGCTCAGACCAATGGCCGCCGGGCTGTAGCCCATATCATGCAGAATAAAGGGCGAACCGGTCAGCCACGCGAAGAAGCTCGCCGAACAGGCGGCATAGATCAGAACGTTGCCGCGATATGCTTTTGCGCTCAGCAGGGAGGTGAAGGTAATCGGCTTCGCGTCAGCATGCGCCTCTTTTTTATGCGCTGGCTTGAGAGCGAACGCAGGCAGCATCAGCACCAGCGTGATGGCAAACAGCGTGGCAAAGATAGCCTGCCAGTCAAAGTGCGCGAGGATCCAGCTGCCCAGCAGCGGGGCGAGGGCAGGTGAGAGACCCACCAGCGGCATAATGGTAGCGAAAATACGGTTTGTGCGGTTTGCCGGGTAGTAGTCGGTGACCAGCGCCTGCCAGGTCACGGCAGCGGCACAGACGCCGACCGCCTGAGCAAACCGCAGCACCAGCAGCCAGGTAGCATCGCGCACCCATAACATCCCCAGACAGCCAACGGCAAAAATGGCCAGCCCCAGCAGCAATACCGGTTTACGACCAAAGCGATCCGAGAGCGGTCCCCAGAGCAGCTGTGCGAAAGCAAAACCGGCGAGGAACAAACTCAGGCTGGCGCTGATGGCCGCGGCAGGCGTTTGCAAATCTTCCTGCATCGCGGCGAAGGCCGGCAGGTACATATCGGTGGCCAAAAAGCCCAGCACGCTTAAGCCGCCGAGCCAGACTAAAAATCCTTTCCTGGGTTGCACTATTTTATTCTCCTGAGGAGGCAGGTATACATTGGCGCTGAGTGTAGGGAGTGCAAAGCCGCTTGTGAAACGCTAATATTTGGCGGGTGAATTCAAATTTTTTGCAGGCAGAAAATGTGGTCAGATTATTCTCTTGAAGTGGTCGATGCTGTCGCGCGTAACGGCAGCTTTAGCGCTGCGGCGCAGGAGTTGCACCGCGTCCCTTCGGCTATCAGCTATACGGTACGTCAGCTTGAAGAATGGCTGGCGGTTCCGCTGTTTGAACGGCGGCATCGTGATGTGGAATTAACGCCCGCAGGGGCGTGGTTTCTGAAAGAAGGGCGTTCTGTTATCAAAAAAATGCAGATCACCCGCGAGCAGTGTCAGCAGATCGCGAACGGCTGGCGGGGACACCTTTCCATTGCGGTGGATAACATCGTTAAGCCCAAGCGCACCCGGCAGATGATTGTCGATTTTTATCGGCATTTCTCTGACGTTGAACTGCGGGTCTCGCAGGAGGTGTTCAACGGCGTCTGGGATGCGCTGGCGGACGGCAGGGTAGAGATGGCGATTGGCGCGACCCAGGCGATCCCCGTCGGGGGACGTTACGCCTTTCGCGATATGGGGATGCTGAGCTGGAAATGTGTGGTGGCAAGCGATCATCCCCTGGCGGCGATGGAAGGGCCGCTGAGCGACGATACGCTGCGCAGCTGGCCGTCGCTGGTGCTGGAGGATACCTCCCGTTCACTGCCGAAGCGAATTACATGGCTGCTGGACAACCAGCGGCGGGTTGTCGCCCCTGACTGGGGATCGTCGGCGACGTGCCTCAGTGCCGGACTCTGCGTAGGCATGGTGCCCGCCCATTTTGCGCGTCCGCGTATCGACACCGGAGAGTGGATAGAGCTAACGCTGGAGAACCCGTTCCCGGATGCGGCCTGCTGTCTCACCTGGCAACAAAATGATGTCTCACCCGCTATGGCCTGGCTGCTGGATTATCTGGGTGACAGCGAAACGCTTAACCGGGAATGGTTACGGGAGCCAGACTGACTGGCCCCGGAAGAAGATTAACGACGGTAGTCGCGGAAAGGACCATCCGCAACGGAGCGGCGCTCGATGAGGCGTGGATGAACTTCAATGGACTGCGACTCTTCACGCTTGTTGACGATCCTGTCCAGCAGCATATTGAAGGCCGTTTCACCCAGCGAATCTTTCGGCTGGTGAATGGTGGTCAGCGCTGGCGTGAAGAAGCGCGCGTTGCGCACGTTGTCATAGCCGATCACGGAAATATCCTGCGGGACGCGCAGGCCAAGCTCGTCTGCGGCGCAGAGTGCACCCATGGCCATGATGTCGCCCCCGCAGAAGACGGCGGTCGGACGGTGCTGCTGGGAGACGATCTGCTGCATCGCGCGGTAGCCTGATTCCGGCTCAAAGTCACCCTGCACGATCCAGTTTTCCGGCACGGTAATCAGCGCCTCTTCCATCGCTTTCATAAATCCGGCCAGGCGGCCCGCACCGGTGTTGCGCTCCAGCGGACCCGGGATTACGCCAATCTCGCGGTGGCCGCGTTCGATCAGATAACGGCCCGCCATGTAACCGCCTTCGAAGGCGTTATCGATGACGGAATCGGTGAAGTCGGCGCGCGCTTCGCCCCAGTCCATCACCACCATAGGGATATGGCGATACTCTTCCAGCATCGACAGTACGGATTCCGGGTACTCGGAGCACATCACCAGCAGGCCATCCACGCGCTTTTGCGCCATCATCGACAGATAGGCACGCTGTTTTTCTATGCTATTCCATGCGTTGCCCAGAATCAGGGTATAGCCTTTCTGGAAGCAGTTTTTCTCTACCGCTTCAATGATCTCGGCAAAATAGGCCGCTTCGCTGCTGGTCGCCAGCAGACCAATAGACTTGGTGTGATTAACCTTGAGGCTACGCGCAACCGCACTCGGTGAGTAGTGCAGCTCTTTGATCGCAGCCCAGACGGCGTTGCGCGTCTCTTCCGCCACAAAGCGGGTTTTGTTAATTACATGTGATACGGTTGTAGTGGAAACGTTTGCGCGTTTTGCTACGTCTTTAATTGTTGCCATTAAATGTCACTCCAGACCATATCCTAAACTCCTGAAAAACTTGAAGGTAAACGTTTGCCTTCTCTCACCCTTATCTCGCAATTTTGGATTGCGGTACGCCAGGAAAACGACACGGGACGTCAGGAGGGGGTCAATGGCCGGTACGCTAATAAATTTAGCGTGGAATTTTGGCCTATCTTGATGAAAAGGGGAAGAGCTAAAGTGTTTATCAGCTTAAATCCAGGAAGATTTTTGAGCTAAATTGTGCAAAAATGAGCAAGCTCACTTTTCGTGGGGGGATTAAAAGGAGAAAAATTGATGAGTTCCGATCTGAAGTTTTCGCTGTTCACCACCGTTATTGTGCTGGCTCTGATTGTCGCGGCTGGCCTGACGGCTGCGCTGCACTGATTTACGCGGGGGGAGAGCCTTCTCCCTCCCGATCTCCTGATTGTTACTTCTCTGGCAAAAATCTTTTGCCATTTTGTTAACTTCTCATTTTTTGTGATTGATGTCATGCTTTCCGCTTCTTTGTTCTGTGTCACCACATGACACGGCATCCGGAGTTGACGCATGAAAATCAATTTTCCCCTGCTGGCCCTGGCGATTGGCGCTTTTGGGATTGGCACCACTGAATTCTCCCCGATGGGGTTACTGCCTGTTATCGCCCGGGGCGTGGACGTCTCGATCCCGGCCGCCGGTATGCTAATCAGCGCCTACGCTATCGGAGTGATGGTGGGAGCGCCGCTGATGACGCTTCTGCTTTCGCACCGCGCGCGCCGCAATGCGCTGATTTTCCTGATGGCGATTTTCACCCTCGGCAATGTGCTTTCGGCCATTTCGCCGGACTACACCACCCTGATGTTGTCGCGCATTCTGACCAGCCTCAACCACGGCGCGTTCTTTGGGCTCGGGTCGGTCGTGGCCGCGAGCGTTGTGCCGAAACACAAGCAGGCAAGCGCCGTGGCGACCATGTTTATGGGGCTGACGATTGCCAACATTGGCGGCGTACCGGCGGCAACCTGGTTGGGTGAAGCGATCGGCTGGCGGATGTCCTTCCTGGCGACGGCCGGGCTGGGCGTGGTCGCGATGGTGGCACTGTTCTTCTCCCTGCCGAAAGGCAGCGCCGGCGAACGTCCGGAAGTGCGTAAAGAGCTGGCGGTGCTGATGCGTCCGCAGGTGCTCTCCGCGCTGCTGACCACCGTGCTGGGGGCAGGGGCGATGTTTACCCTCTACACCTACATTTCGCCGGTCTTGCACGACATTACCCACGCAACGCCACTCTTTGTTACCGCGATGCTGGTGCTGATTGGCGTCGGCTTCTCAATTGGCAACTATCTCGGCGGGAAATTTGCCGACCGTTCCGTGAGCGGGACGCTGAAGGGGTTCTTAACCCTGCTGATTGTCATCATGATTGCGATCCCGTGGCTGGCGCGGAATGAATTCGGCGCGGCGATTGCGATGGTCGTCTGGGGAGCTGCCACCTTCGCCGTGGTTCCACCGCTGCAGATGCGCGTGATGCGCGTCGCCCATGAAGCGCCGGGTCTCTCGTCTTCCGTGAATATCGGGGCGTTCAATCTCGGCAATGCGTTGGGGGCTGCCGCCGGGGGCGCCGTGATTTCAGGTGGCCTGGGATACAGTTTTGTGCCGGTGATGGGGGCGATTATTGCCGCGCTCGGCCTGCTGCTGGTGATGATGTCCGGTCGTAAACAGCCAGAAGCGGTTTGTACGGCTGAATAAGCAAAAAACGCAGAAGGGTAACCCCTTCTGCGTGATCCTTACGCGGCGAAGTTCTTCGCCACAAAGTCCCAGTTTACCAGTGCCCAGAAGTGTTCCAGGTAGTTCGGGCGCGCATTACGGTAATCAATGTAGTAAGCGTGTTCCCACACGTCCACGGTCATCAGCGGCGTAGCGCTGGTGGTCAGCGGGGTGCCCGCGTTAGAGGTGGACACGATAGCCAGTTTGCCATCCGCTTCTTTTACCAGCCACGTCCAGCCAGAACCGAAGTTCTTGATGGCTGCATCGGTAAACTTCGCTTTAAACTCCGCAAAGCTGCCAAATGCGGCGTTGATGGCGGTTGCCAGTACACCGGCAGGTTCGCCACCAGCATTCGGTGCCAGGCAGTGCCAGTAGAAGGTGTGGTTCCACACCTGAGCGGCGTTGTTAAAGATTCCACCCTCTGAACCGCGGACGATCTCCTCCAGCGTTTTGCCTTCGAAATCGGTGCCCTTGATCAGGTTGTTCAGGTTGGTGACGTACGTCTGATGATGCTTGCCGTAGTGATATTCCAGGGTTTCCGCAGAAATGTGCGGTGCCAGGGCGTCTTTTGCATACGGTAGTGCAGGTAATTCGAACGACATTGCTTCTCTCCTTATTGTATTTTGCGTTGCCAATAACCCTACAGACAACAAGGACAGAATAGCAAATTGAAAGGGTATGCAAAAGAGGAACTTACCCTGCCGCGGGTGCGGCAGGGCAGGGATTAACGAATGGTTTTTGGCGTCATGACGCGACGCGCGCCGACGTAGTGACGTACCCAGTAATCTTCGCTGAGCGAGGTGATTTGAATGTCCTGACCGCTGCGTGGAGACTGAATGAATTTCCCGTTGCCGACATAGACGCCGACGTGGTCAGCCGTGCCGCGACCCTGCGTGCGGAAGAAGACCAGATCGCCGTTTTCCAGCTCACCCCGGTTAACAGGTGAGGCATCGCGCAGGTGGTACATCTCATTGGCGGTGCGTGGAATGCGAAACTTAACCAGATCTTTATAGGCGTAATAGACAAGGCCGCTGCAGTCGAAACCGGTGCGCGGCGAACTGCCACCCCAGCGATAAGGTTTGCCAATTTGCCCCATCAGCTTGTTCATCGCCGTTTTTTGCGCTTTCTGCACGCGAACTTTATGCACGTCTGCCAGTTTCGTCACTTTCGTGCATTTTGCTTTATGGCCTTTACGCGCGATGCATTTTTCAGTAACGAGGTTTGCGGCGGTCTGAGAAGCTTTATTTTTTGCGGTGCGGGCTGTGCGGGAAGGTTTGGTTTTCGTTTTGCTGGAAGCGGTTTGTTTAGTCTGAGCGGTGGTTTTTTTCTTGTCGTTCTTGCTGCTGGTCTTTTTCTTACGCTCTGTGGCTTTCACCAGATGGCTTTTTTGCACAGCAGAATGCCGCGCCTGCTGAGAGGCGTTTGCCGCTGGCGTGAAAGAGAGTGATGTAAACAGTAAAGCACAGAGCGTGATCGAGATTTTATTTATCCGCGCCACTGGGCAGTCCCCTGATAATTGCAGGCCATCAATAATGCCCGCGTATGATTTACAAAGCCCGTCGATTCTAATCCATAAAAACCCGAGAAGTTAATAGCATTTTTCAATCTAAAAACGTGTTTCGTTAGCAAGTGCAAAAAAATTCATCGTTCTGACGCACAATTGTTCACTCCCTAAGCAAAACCCTGCCGGGCACAGGGGTAAACACCATTTGCAATGCAACTTTTGCTGAGTCGCGGTAAACTGTATAAACGTGACGAAAATGTTATTTTCCGATGCCAGTCTGACCCGCTACAATGTCAGACTACTGCCGTAACAGAAGTTAAAGGAAGCAAGACATGAGCACCACTATTGAAAAAATCCAGCGCCAGATCGCTGAAAACCCAATTCTGCTGTATATGAAAGGTTCTCCGAAGCTGCCAAGCTGCGGCTTCTCCGCGCAAGCGGTTCAGGCGCTGTCAGCCTGTGGTGAGCGTTTTGCTTACGTTGATATCCTGCAGAACCCGGACATTCGCGCTGAGCTGCCAAAATACGCTAACTGGCCGACGTTCCCACAGCTGTGGGTTGACGGCGAACTGGTAGGCGGTTGCGATATCCTGATTGAGATGTATCAGCGCGGCGAACTGCAGCAGCTGATCAAAGAGACGGCTGCGAAGTACAAAGCCGAAGAGCCGGACGCAGAGTAATTTTCTGCGGAAATAAAAAAAGCGACCTGATAAGGTCGCTTTTTTTTATTCTTCGCTGTCACCCATCGGCAGCGGCCAGCCGCCCAGCCGCTTCCAGCGGTTGACGATCTCGCAGAATAGCTCTGCGGTGCGCTCCGTGTCATACAGCGCGGAGTGCGCCTGCGTACCGTCAAACGGTATACCCGCCGTAATGCAGGCCCTGGATAGCACCGTTTGTCCCAGCGCCAGACCGCTCAGCGCGGCTGTGTCGAAGGTCACGAACGGGTGAAAAGGGTTGCGTTTGAGCGACGCGCGTTCGGCGGCGGCCATGGTAAAGCTGTGATCGAACGTGGCGTTATGGGCCACCATGATGGCGCGGCTGCAGTTGCTCTCTTTCATGCCTTTACGCACCATTTTAAAGATGGCGTGCAGTGCATCATACTCACTGACTGCACCACGCAGCGGGTTATGCGGATCGATACCGTTAAAGGCCAGCGCTTCCGGCTGTAAGTTTGCCCCTTCGAAAGGTTCAACGTGGAAATGCAGCGTGGTGTCCGGTGTAAGCCAGCCCTGTTCATCCATCTTCAGCGTGATGGCGGCAATTTCGAGCAGCGCATCGGTTTTAGCGTTAAATCCGGCTGTTTCTACATCAATGACAACGGGATAAAAACCACGAAAACGGTCGCACAGACCGCTAAATTGAGCGTTATCGGACATCAGGGTCTCTTACAAGGGGAAAAAGCAGTGCGCATTATGGCAAATTTTGCAGGGTGATGCAGTAAAACTACGGGCGCATATTGCGCCCTGCGGGATCAGTTGCCCAGACCGCGACCGGCGTCTTTGGCTTCAATCAGCTCGATTTTGTATCCGTCCGGATCTTCCACAAACGCAATCACGGTGGTGCCGCCTTTTACCGGGCCCGCTTCGCGCGTAACGTTACCGCCGTTGCTGCGAATGCGCTCACACGCTTCGGCTGCGTTGTCCACTTCCAGCGCGATGTGGCCGTAAGCCGTGCCCAGCTCATAGCTGTCCACGCCCCAGTTGTAGGTCAGTTCGATGACCGCTTCGTCCGTTTCCGGGCCGTAACCCACGAACGCCAGCGAGTATTTGTATTCCGGGTTTTCGCTGGTGCGCAGCAGCTTCATGCCCAGGACGTTAGTGTAGAAATCAATGGAACGTTGCAGGTCGCCAACGCGCAGCATGGTGTGAAGTAGGCGCATAATTTCCTCATTAACTAATGGAATAGTCTGTCTTTTTGAACAGAAACGATGTTTTAGTATAGCGGCGAAGTGTCGCCGCTATCAATGAACAATGGCGAGATTACAGAGAAGGGTAGTCGGTGTAGCCTTCCGCGCCGCCGCCGTAGAAGCTTTCAGGGCGCTGCGGGTTCAGGGCCGCTTTCTGCTGCAGGCGCGCAACCAGATCCGGGTTGGCGATATAGTCGCGGCCGAACGCGACGGCATCGATCAGCCCTTTATTAATCAGATCATCGGCTTTCTCAGGGGTATAGGCTCCCGCACCGATGATTACGCCGTGGAAACGCTCGCGCACTTTCTGACGGAAAGCTTCAGTGTACGGCTTACCGCCTGCCCAGTCCGGCTCGGACATGTGCAGATAGGCGATGCCGCGTTTCGCCAGCTCTTCAATAAGATACAGCGCGTCCGCTTCTTCATTCGGGCCGTTGTCGACATTCTGGAACGAGCCGATTGGGGAGACGCGAATACCGATACGGTCCGGGCTCCACTCCTGGCATACGGCGTCAACCACTTCCAGCACCAGGCGAGCCCGGTTTTCGACGCTGCCGCCGTACTGGTCGGTACGATGGTTAGAGGACGGTGACAGGAACTGGTGTAGCAGATAGCCATGGGCGGAGTGCAGCTCAACCAGGTCGAAACCGGCTTCACGGGCGTTAGCAACGGCCTGGCGGAAGTCGTTCACGATACCCGGGATCTCGTCCAGCTCCAGCGCGCGTGGCGTGCTGGTATCGACGCGGATCGCGTTACCGTTTTCATCGCGCAGCGAGGTGCGGGTGTTCGCATTCAGGGCAGACGCTGAAACCGGCGCCTGACCGCCAGGCTGGATGCTGCTGTGAGAGATACGACCGGTATGCCACAGCTGGACCGCAATGCGACCCTCTTCAGCGTGAACGCCCGCGGTGATTTTCTGCCATGCGGCGATCTGCTCCGGGCTGTGGAGACCCGGCGCACCCGCATATCCCTTGGCCTGAGCAGAGATCTGCGTGGCTTCGGTGATAATCAGGCCAGAACTTGCGCGCTGACGATAGTATTCACCCATCAGTGGGGTTGGGATGTCACCCGGCTCAATACTGCGCAGACGGGTAAGCGGAGCCATAAAAACGCGGTTTGGCGCGGTGACGGCACCCACTTTTAAAGGGGTAAATAATTTTTCAGCTGACATAAAGACTCCTGAGTAGACCAGTCGACTAGTAGTTGGGTAAATAAAAACGCCTGTTAAATGCCAGGCGCAGTAATGCTGCTTTTCACATGTGCCAGCGCGCTTTCCAGCGGCACGGCACTGCGCGAAATTTTGGCCTGCAGGTTGGCGCCTAACCAGAGAGAGTAGAGCACCTGAGCCTGCGTTAAAGGATCGCCGGGGAAGGCGAGCGTCTTTTCTTCGCGTCCCTTCGCCAGCGCCTGCGCCAGCAGGGCAATAACGCCGCTTGCGCCTTTATCCATTGCCGTACGCATATCTTCTGAGAGATCGCACACTTCGGCAGAGAGTTTAACCGTCAGGCATCCGCTGATAATGCCCTGCTGACAGAACTGGTTCAGCGTTTCCTGATAGTAGTTCAGAACACGATCCCGAGAGTTACCTTCACCTGTAGCGAAGTGGGCCGCCAGGCGCTGGTGGTAGGCAGCATAGTGCCGCTCCAGCATCGCCACGCCAAAGGCCTCTTTGGACCGGAAGTAGTGATAGAACGATCCCTTCGGTACCTCAGCGGTTTTTAAGAGCTCGCTCAACCCCATACCGGTGAAACCACGGTGCATGCACAGCAGTTCGCCGGTCGCCAGGAGATGTTCGCGGGTATCGTGTTCAGTATTTCTGCTCATGGATTCACTCTAATAGACCGTTCGGTCTAATGCAAGCGTGTTTACCGGCGACACGCGTTCAGAATGTCCAGCTGCTGCTGATAAACCTTTGATTTCACATCCATCATGCCCAGCACCGTCGAGAATAAATTGTCCTGCGAAACCGCATTTTTTGCTGCATGGTCACGCAAACACTGTTCGTTGATGCCAAAGTTTTTCGCATAATCCGGTGACAGCCAGAACATAAACGGAATATGCGTCTGCTGCTCCGGCGCCAGCATATACGGCGTGCCGTGCAGATAAATACCGCTTTCGCCCAGCGATTCCCCGTGATCCGAGAGATAAATCAGCGCAGTGTTCATGTTCGCCTGACGGGCCTTCAGCGCATCGATGGTTTTGCTGACCATGCTGTCGGTATACAGGATGGTGTTGTCATAGGTATTCATCAGCGCCTGATGATCGCAATCCTGAATCTCATTGGTGTCGCAGGTTGGGGTGAACTTACGGAAGGTGTCCGGGTAACGGCGATAGTACGCCGGACCGTGGCTGCCCATCAGGTGGATAACCAGTACCGTATCTTGCTTGACGCCATCCAGCACGTTGTCCAGACGGTAGAAATTCACATCGTCAATACAGGATTTGTCTTTGCAGAACTGATCCAGCTTCCACTGCGTCATGTCGGTATGGGGCACACGGTCGCAGGCACCTTTACAGCCGCCGTCATTGTCGCGCCACAGCAGGTTGACGCCTGCATGGTTGAGCACGTCGAGCAGCCCTTCCTGGTGGCGAGCCAGGTCGGCATCGTATTTGCTGCGCGTCATGCCGGAGAACATGCAGGGCACGGAAACGGCGGTTTCAGTACCACACGAGGAGGCCTGCGGGAAGTTAATCACATCCTGCTTTTTCAGTTCCGGGTTGGTTTCACGGCCGTAACCATTCAGGGAGTAGTTCGCTGCGCGCGACGCTTCGCCGATAACCAGCACCAGAACGGTTTTCTTTTGCTGACCCGTAATCAGCGGCCCTTTATGTGCATCTTCACCAATTCGCACCAGCGTCTGATCGCCGGCAAACCAGCGCATCTTGCTGTATTTCACGACGGCACTGACATAGTTCGCCGGGGTGACCATTTTGACGATGCTTTTGTTATTGCGAAACAACGATGCGTAATCTTTATAAAACACGGCGGCGATAAGGATAATCACCAGCAGGGCACCGAGCATCGCGGCAACGCGCGTCAGCAGGGCGTACCACCATTTTCCGGTACGAATGCGGGTCAGCGCCAGCACCAGGGATGGAACCAGACCGGCTATAACAATCCACAGAACCATCTGCGGGGTCACCAGAGCGGTGGCTTCCTGGGAGTTGGTTTCGAACACGTTCACAATCATGTTCTGATCGATGACCGCGCCGTAGGTAAACATAAAATAAGTCGCCGCGGCGCACCCGACGGTTAAGACGATCAGCAGCGGCTTACGGATATAAGGGATATTGAGCAGGCTAAACACAATGACCCAGCCACAAAACAGCACCACCGGCACGGATGCAGCGAAGAGAACATCGTGCAGATGAGCAGGGGCAATAATGGCCCAGCTGCGCTGGATAAATAGCCCGTTAAGCAGAGTAAAGAAGAGTGCACAGCCCAGAGTAAATTTTATGTCGTTACATTGTAACTTTTTACTTAACCACATCGATCGGTAAACCTGTCATTGTCATGATGTGGCGAGTATAGAGAGGGAAGATTAGTGAAACCTTAATGCCACAAAACTGTGGTAAAGCCCTTGCACGCGGCGAGTTTAGCGTCTTCACTGTAGATGAGATTGGTTAACCGGAGGTGAGTGTGGCAGAGCAGCTGGAGTTTTTCCCCATCCAGAGCCCGTGCCGGGGGATTTGTCAGGTGGATGAACGCGGATATTGCCGTGGGTGTATGCGCACGCGTGATGAACGTTTTAACTGGCAAAACTTCAGCGACACGCAAAAGCAGGAGGTGCTCCGGCTCTGCCGACAGCGTTTTCTGCGCAAAATCCGCGCAAACAAAGCCTCTGAGACCGCAGAACCGCAGCAACCTTCACTGTTTTAACACGGTAATTGCGTATACTCATGGCATCACGTCCTTGAGGAAAATGTTATGGTTCAGCGAATTACCCTTGCCCCACAGGGGCCAGAATTCTCCCGTTTTGTCATGGGTTACTGGCGCCTGATGGACTGGAATATGTCCCCCCTCCAGCTGGCGAGTTTTATTGAAGAGCACCTCAATTTAGGCATTACCACCGTCGATCATGCGGATATTTACGGTGGCTATCAGTGTGAAGCCGCCTTCGGCGAGGCGCTCAGGCTGGTTCCGGCACTCCGAGATCGCATGGAGATAGTCACCAAATGCGGCATTGCCACCACGGCAAAACCTGAACATGCCCTCGGTCATTACATCACCGACAGCGTGCATATCATCAAGAGCGCCGAGCAGTCGCTGGTTAATCTGGCAACTGATCGTATCGACCTGCTGTTAATTCACCGTCCGGATCCGCTGATGGATGCCGATGAGGTGGCGGAAGCGTTCCTGAGCCTGCATCAGAGCGGGAAAGTGCGTCACTTCGGCGTCTCAAACTTTACCCCGGCACAGTTTACGCTGCTCCAGTCTCGTCTGCCGTTTACCCTGGCCACGAACCAGGTTGAGATCTCCCCGGTGCATCAGCCGCTGCTGCTGGATGGCACTCTCGACCAGCTGCAGCAGTTGCGCATTCGCCCGATGGCCTGGTCGTGCCTGGGGGGCGGACGTCTGTTCAATGATGATGAGTTCCAGCCGCTGCGCAACGAGCTGGAAACCATCGCCCGCGAGTTGAATGCCCAGAGCATTGAACAGGTGGTTTACGCCTGGATACTGCGTCTGCCGTCCAAACCGCTGCCGATTATTGGTTCAGGAAAAATTGAACGCGTGCGTTCTGCCCTGGCAGCCGAAGAGCTGCAGATGACCCGCCAGCAGTGGTTCCGCATTCGCAAGGCCGCGCTGGGTTACGACGTGCCTTAAACCGCAAGAGGGTGACTTTCCGGTGAAATCTGTGCCCCTGGTATACACTTAAGGGGCAAAAAATAACCAGCGGAGGTCATATGAAGCGTTTTGCTCTGGCATTGGTCACGCTGGTTGTTTGCGCAGGGGCGCAGGCAGCCAGCGACGAAGTAGAAATGAATCTCGTTACCTCACAGGGTGTGGGTCAGTCCATCGGTACAGTGAAAATCACTGAGACCGACAAAGGGCTGGAATTCGCACCCAATCTCAAAGCTCTCCCACCCGGCGAACATGGTTTCCACGTCCATGCCAAAGGAAGCTGTCAGCCAGCCATGAAAGAAGGTAAACCGTCGGCAGCGGAAGCAGCCGGGGGGCATCTCGATCCGCAGAACTCAGGCAAACATGAAGGGCCAGACGGTATGGGACACCTTGGCGATCTCCCGGTGCTGGTGGTGAACAATGACGGTAAGGCCACGGATCCGGTCGTGGCCCCGCGGCTGAAAAAGCTGGATGAGGTCAAAGGCAAAGCGCTGATGATCCATGTGGGCGGGGATAACATGTCCGATCAGCCTAAACCGCTTGGCGGCGGCGGGGCCCGCTATGCCTGCGGCGTAATCTGATCTCCAATCGTTCCCGGTGGTGGTGCCTGTTCCAGCTGCGACAGCGAGCAGTGCAGGCGCCAGATTATCGAGGCTAAATCACGGGCTGCGGGCAGGTGATGCCGAGCAAGGGTATCGCAGATGCGCTGTAGTTCAGCTAGCGTGGCCTCCAGAGGCCGCTGCTGAACGCCGCGCTCGCTCATCACATCGCGCAGCAGGGAGAGGCAAACGTCACGCACCTGCGACAGCGGATCCGAGCGCGTTTCCCATGCGCGAAGCTGCCAGACCACGTGAGAGCAGTTCAACAGCACCACGCCCCAGCGCAGCAGCCAGCGGCGGGAAAGCGCGTCCTGACTGTTATTTAGCTGGCTGACGTGGTGATACACCAGCGATTCATACTCGCTTTCACGCAGATGCGGTTTGCGACTGAGCTGGTCGACAAACCCTCTGCGCAGCTCCCGAATATGCCTGCGGCTTTTGCGCGCATCTGAGCCGGGGCGCAACACCGCGAAGGCCAGCCACGCCAGCCCCACGCCAAGGATTTTCGCCAGGTTGTCATTAAGAAAATCGGCGTAATCATACACCGGCGGATTCGTCACGGAGATAAACGAGCCCATAAAGACAATCAGCTGTCCCCAGAGCCCAGCAAGCTTCGGCATTTGCAGCTTGAGTAGCTGCATGGTGGTTAACAGTGGAAAAAGAAACAGCAGGAACTGCCACAGATCGCTTATCTGCACCATCAGACCAAACTTCACCACAAAACTAAACAGTGACAGCAAAACAAGCGTGCGTAGCAGCAGCGTAAGCGAGTTAAACGGCGAGGCCGCGACGGAGTAAAGCACGCAACTGATAGCGGCAAGCGTCAGGGCGGCCGTACCGGATCCCCACTGTGTGGTGATGCTCCACGCCCCCACCAGCATCAGTGCGCAGAAGGTGCGAAAACCGCTCCACAGCGCTTCCAGATAATCGGTGTGACGTGCGAGAGCGGGGCTGCCTGGAACGTTAAACTCCGTGACCGGGGTGGCATTCTCAACCGCGTTAATCCAGCGGCTGCTGCGCAGATATAACCGGCAAAAGTAATTCAGCCGCTGCCAGAAGGCGCGATGGCGATAATCATATTCATCCACCGGCGCGAGCGGGGCGATGATCCTCGCGACGGTGTAGATGTCCGCATCCGGGCGCGCGAGCGCCGCGAGCAGGGTCTCGATCACGGCACGGGTATTTTCGGGTGGCGTCGGCCAGTTGAGCAGCATCCGGCGCAGGCTGGAGATGGCGCTGGTCATGCGCAGCTGCTGATGCAGCAAATAGTTAAGCAGGGTGTTCTGACGGCGAAAACGGTAATGGCTCCAGAAAGCCTGAATACGCAACAGATTCATGGTCAGGATCTGCCCGATGACCTTTTCATGGGCGAGTCGAATATTATCGCTGGTATCGGGTTGCCACAGCAGGCTGGCATGTTCCAGCAGGCGGGTATGCATGGTTTTCAGTGCGGTAATAAGCGCAGTGCCGTCGGACGTGCTGGGCAGGATCATCATCATGAAGCCACCGCTGAGGATCCCGACAATCACTTCACAGACGCGGGCCTGAGCGATGTCCCACAGCTCGGTGGTGTCGAGCACGTTCACCACTGGAAAGGCAATAATGGCCGCAGTATAGCCCGCCAGCTGGAAAGCATAGGCGACGTTATTGGTAAAATGCGCGCAGGCCCAGGTACAGCATCCCAGCCATGCCGCCATGCTCAGCAGGAACAGCCACGGATCGTTCAGGGTATGGCCCGCGATAATTAACGCCGCGGTGGCACCCAGCAGGCTACCTGCAATACGGCCCAGGCTTTTGCTGATCACCCCGCCCACGGTGGGGAAACTCACGACTGCCGCAGAGGTCATCGCCCAGTAGGGCTCGTCCAGGTTCAGGTAATAGGCGACGCTTAGCGCCAGACACATGGCTATGCCATTACGCAACGCGTAGCGCCACTGTGGACGCGTGGCCTTCATCCACGGCGTATTTTGCCAGGAGAGCGCCGACAGCTTCATTAATGGTTTCCGATGGAGACGGTGCAGGTGGTGCCCGATACCAATGTAATGTCCTGGGGTAAGCGGTCAAACTCCACGCGTACCGGAACGCGCTGAGCAAGACGTACCCACGGCACGTTCGGCTTGATGTCCGGCACCAGGCCGGAATCCGTTTCGACACTTTGATCGTAAATGGCACGGCCAATGCTGGATACGTGACCCTGTAACTTTTGCGAGCCGCTATAAAGCGTAATAGCAGCTGGCGATCCCTCGCGAATATGCCGAAGTTTGGTCTCTTCGAAATAGCCCACCACGTAGAACGAGTGGCTGTCGACGAGAGCAAAAACCGGCTGACCGGTAGTGGCGTAGTTACCCACGCGGGCGGAGAGGTTGGTCACCCACCCATCGACAGGCGCAGTAATCACGGTTTGCGCGAGCTCCCACTGCGCCTGCTTCAGCGTTGCCTCCGCCACGTTGACGCTCGCCTGCACCGCCTTAACATTGATATTAGCGGTGTCTAAATCTTCCGCGGAGATGTAGTTTTGCGACAGGTGGCGGCGGCGGTTTGCTTCGTTATTGGCCTTTGCTAAATCAGACTGGGCTTTTGCGAGCTGTGCCTGGGCATTCAGAATCGCAATGTGATACGGAGTATCGTCGATACGGAATAAAACCTCTCCCTTTTTCACGAACTGGTTATCTTTAACCAGCAATGTCGTGATAGTGCCCGATACCTGCGGGGTGATGCTGACCTGCTCAGCGCGAACTTTGCCGTCACGCGTCCAGGGGGACTGCATATAAAAGTTCCACAGCCACCAGCCCGCAACCAGCGCGAGGGCAAGCACAAAGAGAGTAGAAAAGTACTTCAGCGTTTTCAGGGACATATTCACCACGCAGTCAAAACAGCAAGGCCCAGGCATACGGATAGGGCAAACAGGGAGAGATCCATCAACATGGGATGCCAGATTTCGCCGGAGTACATCCAGTCGCGAAGCAATCTATGCGCGATGAGCCAGAGAACAAAGCCCACCAGCACGGCTTTAAACAGGGGAGGAAAGTAGACTGACGCACCGAAGATCAGGTCCTGAAGGGAGAAACCTTCTGAGCGATGAAAAAAGATCACAGGCAGAAATCCTTTGCAGTGAACAGAATGCCGCGATGGCTTGTCTGAGTATGAGGAAGCATCACAATTCAGTGTAAGTCATACTTTTGAGTTCGATGAATGCAGTATTGCATTTGTTTTGCCAATACAAATGCTGCACACTATTCTAAAATCAGTATAATAACTTAGCAAGCTAATTATAAGGAGATGAAATTGGAATCGCCATTAGGTTCTGATCTGGCAAGGTTGGTACGCGTCTGGCGTGCTCTGATTGACCATCGCCTGAAACCTCTGGAGTTGACACAGACGCATTGGGTCACGCTGCACAACATTCATCAGCTGCCGCCTGACCAGTCACAAATTCAACTGGCAAAAGCGATAGGTATTGAGCAGCCTTCGCTGGTGCGTACGCTTGACCAGCTTGAGGAAAAGGGGCTGATCTCCCGGCAGACCTGCGCCAGCGATCGTCGCGCCAAGCGCATTAAGCTCACTGAGAAAGCGGCGCCTATCATCACTGAAATGGAAGCGGTGATCACCAAAACGCGCGGTGAAATCCTTTCAGGCGTTTCACCGGCGGAGCTTGAAATGCTCATCAGCCTCATAGCGCGCCTTGAGCAAAACATTCACGAGCTACAGTCTCGCGACTGACCAGACAACAAGGCCTTGCAACTGCAAGGCCTTATTTTTTTACTTAAAGACAACGACGCGGTTACGGCCTGTCTCTTTTGCTTCATACATCGCCTTATCGGCACTTTCCACGCACTCTTCTGCGCTTACCGACGAGGAGGTTGCCGTAAACACCCCCATGCTGATGGTAATCGGCTCTGGTAACTGACCCTCGCTGCTAATTTTATCAAAACCGCTTAGCTTCAACCGAATGCGTTCCGCCACCTGATATGCGTCTTCTGCGGAGGTGTTTGCCAGCATCAGGACAAACTCTTCACCGCCGATTCGCGCTGCGATGTCCTGGGGGCGTACGGAGTCCATCAGCAGATTGGCGACAAACTGCAGGACTTTATCTCCCTGCAGATGGCCGTAGTTATCGTTGATACGTTTGAAACGATCGAGATCGCTGACGATAACCGAAACCGGGCGGCTGGGTTTGGCGATGTCCAGCGCCTGGTTTAACGATTCATAAAAATAGCTGCGGTTATAAAGGCGCGTGAGCGGATCGCGAATCGAATTTTGATATGACTGCTGATATTTCAAATGGGAGTCACGATACAACCTGAAGACATCATAGAGCAGCACAAAAATAATGATCAGCGTGGCGACAGTTTCAAATAAGCGGGCGCGATACCAGGAGATACCTTCGGCATGTCCACCCATCAATAGCATTGAGAGCGTGACGATATAGCAGACGCACAAAAAATTACCGCCCACCCAGAATAAATTGCGTACGCGCGTAATAAACATCAGCGCTGCTAATGTCACCAGCCACAGAGCAATTAATAGAATATTAATGAACTGGCTCCAGAGAACCATAAACTGACGCGTTTCATTATCAACCAGGTCAATTGATAAGAATGATGAATGACTGGAATAGATCCAGGCCAACCCCACCGCACAGGCCGTAAAGAGAAACTCACCGCTTACAATCGCTATATGTGCCAATCGTGAAAGGGGATAATTGCGCGTGGTATAGAGTATTGCCGCAACGATGATGAGTACCGCCATTAAGAGATGGCGGAACATATAGTAGATCATCGCATCGTTGTAGTTCACGACGTTGAACTGGTAAAGGTCCAGCCAGGCGGGAAAGCTGGAGAGCGTTCCGAGCATCAGCAACGCGGAGCCCGCAAAGGCGAAGGCAAAGGCCACCAGATACAGCCGTTTTCTGTCACACCAGTATTTCATCACCATGAAACAGGCAATAAACAGGTGGAACACCAGCAGAAAAATGGTGAGCGTAGGGAATAAAAGCGGTGAAAAGGAAGGTACCCATTCAACGACCTTTAAATAGAGCGCTTGTAATATCCCGATGACAACAATACAACCGAGGCAGAACGCGATATAACGACTCTTTAGAGAACGACGATTTGCAAGCATATACGTTTTTAACGACATTATAATGAATGAAGGTAAGAGGATTGCGAAGAGTTTAATCAATTAGTACGCTAAATACTTTGCGCAGAAACAATATATGCCGTGGTAAATAATAGGTGTGGTGAATATATTTTGTAAATATATTTGTGAGGGTGATATATATTGTAAATGGATGTGGTCAGCTGACCACATCCATTTTTAATTAACGCGGAGAAACGGTAACCTGGCTGCCGTTGCTCGCCAGCACGACACGCTGACCGGCAGAGAAGCGGGTGTTGCCCTGTTTCTGAACAACCATAATGGTGCTGCCGTCGTCTTTACGAATTTCCAGCTCTACGCCCTGGGTTTTGTTCATCGCACCCTGAACGCCCTGACCCGCGACACCACCTGCTACGGCGCCCGCTGCGGTCGCCAGAGAACGGCCCGTGCCGCCGCCAACGGTATTGCCCAGGAAACCACCCAGAACGGCACCGCCGATTGCGCCCATCACGTTGTTATCATCGCCACCCTGAATTTGTACAGGACGAGCGTTAACAACGGTACCGTAAGTCACGCTCTGAACCTGTTTCGCTTCAGAAGCGCTGTAAACGTCGCCAGAGAGCGAACTGTCATTAACACAGCCAGCCAGGGTTAAACCAATTAGCGAAACGCCCAGTACACGTAAAATCATTTGAATCTCCTGTTCACCAAAAACGCCCAATCGGGGGCATCCGTTATGGCTAAATTATATGGCATAAAGGGCCATAGTTCATATCTTTGCACTAACAATAAGAAAATTGTACTTGAATTTAACTTAACGAGACATAAACAGGATCCGCCCGGCTTACCCGCATGACATTGTTAAAAAATATTATCGCCGGATGGCAAAGCAGCGCTGTTTATGGTTGAGTGGATAACCTTAGCCCACGCAACGTAAGGAAAGCGCATGAAATCGGGTCGCTACATTGGTGTGATGTCAGGCACCAGTCTGGATGGGGTTGATGTCGTTCTGGCCGCCATTGATGAAAACATGGTGGCGCAGCAGGCGAGCCTGACCTGGCCAATCCCCATTTCGCTGAAAGAGGATATTCTGAGTATCTGTCAGGGGCAGCAGCTGACTCTCTCCCAGCTTGGTCGACTCGATGTTCGCCTGGGGGCGCTGTTTGCGGATGCGGTGCAGGCTTTGATGCAAAAAGAACATCTTCGTCCGCAGGATGTGGTCGCCATCGGGTGTCACGGACAAACGGTCTGGCATGAGCCGACTGGCGACGCGCCGCATACGATGCAAATCGGCGATAACAACCAGATTGTGGCGAAGACCGGCGTAACGGTCGTCGGGGATTTTCGCCGCCGCGATATTGCGCTTGGCGGCCAGGGCGCGCCGCTGGTGCCTGCCTTCCATCAGGCGCTGCTGGCGCATCCTTCAGAGCGCCGCATGGTGCTCAATATCGGGGGCATTGCAAACCTCTCAATGCTTATTCCGGGCCAGCCCGTTCGCGGCTATGATACCGGCCCGGGAAATATGTTAATGGATGCCTGGATTTGGCGGCAGTGCGGCCAACCGTATGACAAAAACGCCGAGTGGGCGAGCGAAGGGAAGGTGATCCTTCCGCTGCTGCAGTCCATGTTAAGCGATCCTTATTTTGCCTTACCGGCACCGAAAAGTACGGGGCGGGAGTACTTCAACTTTGGCTGGCTCGAGCGCCAGCTGGCGCTGTTCCCGGCACTCGCGCCGCAGGACGTCCAGGCGACGCTTGCAGAATTAACGGCCGTATCGATTTCCGAGCAAGTGCTGCTCAGCGGCGGCTGCGAACGCCTGCTGGTGTGCGGCGGGGGAAGCCGCAATCCGCTGGTGATGGCGCGTCTTGCCGGACTGCTGCCGGGCACCGAGGTGACCACGACGGATGAGGCTGGCATCAGCGGTGACGATATGGAAGCGCTGGCTTTCGCCTGGCTTGCCTGGCGCACCATAGCTGGACTGCCGGGCAATTTGCCCTCGGTCACCGGCGCGCGCGAGGCCAGCGTCCTCGGGGCGATTTTCCCGGCAAATCCGCGTCATAATCAGAGTTAACTGAATTCCAGCGCCGCGTGTCATCGTTAGAATGGAACGAAACAGGAGGGCAGTCATGCCCTCCAGGACCAGGAAAGTCTTCGGAATACGCCCATGAAAAAACTTCTTCTTATTGCTGCGCCTTTACTGCTGTCAGGATGCAGCGTCTACAATCAGTTCCTTGAGCGCATGCAGACCGATACGCTGGAGTATCGCTGTGATGAAAAACCGCTGACCGTGAAGCTGAATAACCCGCGCCAGGAAGCCAGCTTTGTTTACGACAATAAACTGTTGACCCTCAAGCAGGGCATGTCGGCTTCCGGTGCCCGTTATTCCGACGGTATCTATGTCTTCTGGTCAAAAGGCGACAGCGCCACGGTCTACAAACGCGACCGCATTGTGCTGAACAATTGCCAGCTTGAAAATCCGAAGCGTTGAGATTTTTACAGGGGCGGCGCACAATAGCGCCACCCACTCTCAATGTCAGTTAACGCCATGTCAGATAACGACGAACTGCAGCAAATTGCGCATCTGCGCCGTGAATACACCAAAGGCGGCCTGCGTCGCCAGGATCTTCCCGCTGAACCCCTCGTGCTCTTTGAACGCTGGCTGAAACAGGCCTGCGAAGCGAAACTGGCCGACCCAACGGCCATGGTCGTCGCGACGGTAGATGAAAACGGTCAACCCTATCAGCGCATCGTCTTGCTCAAGCATTATGACGAGAAAGGGCTGGTGTTCTATACCAACCTGGGCAGCCGCAAAGCGCATCATCTGGAAAACAATCCGCGTATCAGCCTGCTGTTCCCGTGGCACATGCTGGAACGTCAGGTCATGGTGACAGGCAAAGCGGAACGCCTCTCGACGCTGGAAGTGGTGAAGTATTTCCACAGCCGCCCGCGTGACAGCCAGATTGGCGCCTGGGTGTCAAAACAGTCCAGCCGCATTTCCGCCCGCGGGGTGCTGGAAAGTAAATTCCTGGAGCTGAAACAGAAGTTCCAGCAGGGTGAAATACCGCTGCCAAGCTTCTGGGGTGGTTTCCGCATCCCGATTGAGCAAATCGAGTTCTGGCAGGGGGGCGAACATCGCCTGCACGACCGCTTTTTATACCAGCGCGACAGCGGTGGCTGGAAAATCGACAGACTGGCACCGTAATCCCCAAAATTTGTTGATTTAAGCGCTAGCGCACACCGCGCTGGCGCTTTATTCTATGGTCCTTTCGCATCAGGCGAAAAGTCGTGTACCGGCAAAGGTGCAGTCGTTTATACATGGAGAATTTGATGGCAAGCAGTAACTTGATTAAACAATTGCAAGAGCGGGGCCTCGTGGCCCAGGTGACGGACGAGGAAGCGTTAGCAGAGCGACTGGCGCAAGGCCCGATCGCGCTCTATTGCGGCTTCGATCCCACCGCTGACAGCTTGCATTTGGGGCATCTTGTTCCATTGTTATGCCTGAAACGCTTCCAGATGGCGGGCCATAAGCCTGTTGCCCTGGTGGGCGGCGCGACCGGTTTGATTGGTGACCCAAGCTTCAAAGCCGCTGAGCGTAAACTGAATACCGAAGACACCGTGCAGGAGTGGGTAGATAAGATCCGCAAGCAGGTTGCACCGTTCCTCGACTTCAACTGTGGCGATAACTCTGCCATTGCTGCTAACAACTACGACTGGTTTGGCAGCATGAACGTGCTGACCTTCCTGCGTGACATCGGCAAGCACTTCTCTGTTAACCAGATGATTAACAAAGAGGCCGTGAAGCAGCGCCTGAACCGTGACGACCAGGGTATCTCCTTTACCGAGTTCTCTTACAACCTGTTGCAGGGTTATGACTTTGCCTGCCTGAACAAACTGCACGGCGTTTCCCTGCAGATTGGCGGTTCTGACCAGTGGGGTAACATCACCTCCGGTATCGACCTGACCCGTCGTCTGCACCAGAATCAGGTCTTCGGTCTGACCGTTCCGCTGATCACCAAAGCCGACGGCACCAAATTCGGTAAAACCGAAGGCGGCGCGGTGTGGCTCGATCCGAAGAAAACCAGCCCGTACAAATTCTACCAGTTCTGGATCAACACGGCGGATGCCGATGTTTATCGCTTCCTGAAGTTCTTCACCTTCATGGACATTGCAGAAATCAATGCGCTGGAAGAAGAAGACAAGAACAGCGGTAAAGCGCCTCGTGCCCAGTACGTTCTGGCGGATGAAGTGACCAAACTGGTCCACGGTGAAGAAGGTCTGGCTGCGGCGAAACGCATTACCGCAAGCCTGTTCAACGGTACGCTGAGCGATCTGAGCGAAGCGGACTTCGAACAGCTGGCGCAGGACGGCGTGCCGATGGTTGAGATGGAAAAAGGTGCAGATCTGATGCAGGCGCTGGTGGATTCTGAGCTGCAGCCGTCTCGCGGTCAGGCGCGTAAAACCATCGCGTCTAACGCCATCACCATCAACGGTGAGAAGCAGGCTGACCCGGAATACACCTTCGTTGACGGCGATCGTCTGTATGGCCGCTACACGCTGCTGCGTCGTGGTAAGAAAAACTACTGTCTGGTCTGCTGGAAGTAAGTAAAAGTCTCGAGGGGCGTGGGAAACCACGCCCTTTTTGTTTTTTCAGGGTTTGGTAAGAAAAAGATGAAGAACATCCTCGCCATTCAGTCCCACGTTGTGTTTGGACATGCTGGCAACAGCGCTGCGGAATTCCCGATGCGCCGCCTCGGTGCCAACGTCTGGCCCCTCAATACCGTGCAGTTTTCTAACCACACGCAATATGGCAAATGGGCCGGCTGCGTGATGCCACCTTCACACCTTACAGACATCGTGCAAGGTATTGCGGATATCGATCAGCTCAAACGCTGTGACGCTGTACTGAGCGGCTATCTCGGCTCAGCAGAGCAGGGGGAACATATCCTCGGGATCGTGCGTCAGGTGAAAGCGGCAAACCCGGCAGCGAAATACTTCTGTGACCCCGTCATGGGCCACCCGGAGAAAGGGTGCATCGTTGCGCCAGGGGTAGCGGAGTTCCACGTTCGCCATGCGCTGCCGGCCAGCGACATCATCGCGCCTAACCTCATTGAGCTGGAAATCCTCTGCGAGCATCCGGTTAACAGCGTAGAAGAGGCGGTAAGTGCCTCTCGCGAGCTCATAGCCCAGGGGCCAGAGATTGTGCTGGTAAAACATCTCGCCCGCTCAGGGTTGAGCAGAGACCGTTTTGAGATGCTGCTGGTGACGAAAGATGAAGCATGGCATATCAGCCGGCCGCTGGTGGATTTCGGCATGCGTCAACCGGTGGGTGTGGGTGATGTGACCAGCGGCCTGCTGCTGGTGAAGTTGCTCCAGGGGACGGCTCTGCGGGATGCGCTTGAGCATGTGACCGCAGCCGTTTATGAAATTATGATGGCGACGAAAAACATGCAGGAATATGAGCTGCAGGTGGTGGCAGCGCAGGATCGTATCGCGAAGCCCGAGCATTATTTCAGCGCAACCCAATTGTAAGAGCAGGGATAGCGTAGGCCGGGTAAGCGCAGGCCACCCGGCAATACAGAGCGCTCGGATTAATTCAACCCTTCCGCCTTCAGCGCCGCTGCAACCGCGGGGCGTGCCGCGACGCGTTCCATATACGACGCAATATGATCTAACCCTTCCAGGTTCAGTTTCACCGCGCGCGCCCAGCGCAGAACGGTAAACAGATACGCATCAGCAATGGTGAAACGCGAACCGCAAATCCACTGGTCGTCTTTCAGCGATTCGTTAACATACTGCAGTTTTTTCTCCAGCAGCGCGCGCACGGTAGGTTTGTACTCTTCCGGCGTATCCGGGCGGAACAGGGGAGTAAAGCCTTTGTGCAGCTCGGTGGCGATATAGTTCAACCACTCCAGCGTTTTATAGCGTGCAATGCTGCCGGTAGGGGCAAGGAGCTGACGATCCGGTACGTTGTCCGCCAGGAACTGCATAATCGCCACACCTTCGGTCAGCAGAGTACCGTCATCCAGCAGGAGCGCCGGAACTTGTCCCTTCGGGTTTATGGCAAGGTAATCATCGCCGTTTTCCAGACGTTTTTTCATCAGATCAACGCCATCCAGCGTGAAATCTTTGCCGCTCTCGCGCAGGGTGATATGGGAAGCAAGAGAGCACGCGCCCGGTTTGTAGAACAGTTTCATCGGTAACTCCTTTTTGCTGAGGTTGTAGCTATGTTAGTGCGCGAACGGGTAAAAAAAAAGCCGCTAATACATTAGCGGCTTCTCTTCAGTCGTTTCTCACGGATTTTACGCGGTAGCGGTGTTAGTCGCTTTAGCGCTCTTGTCGTCGTCCTGAGTCATTCGATTCAGTTTCGGTGCGGTCAGCAGCATCAGCACTGCAATCACCGCTGTCGCGATACCAATCTGCATGAACACAGTACCGTAGACGTTCAGGGAGAGCAGCGGATCGGTCACGTTTTCTGGCACAGCCATCAGGTTCGCAATCTTACCAGCGATGATCGCCGCACCGGCAGTGGTCAGGAACCAGCTACCCATAATGAAGCCCATCAGACGCTGTGGAACCAGCTGTGCAACCATCGCCAGACCCAGACCGGAGATCATCAGTTCACCAATAGACTGCAGCGCGTAGCTCAGGATCAGCCAGTTAACGGAGACGATACCTGCGTCGGACGCAAACTTAGTCCCCAGCGGCAGCACCAGGAACGCACCAGAACAGAGCAGCATACCCACCGCGAACTTGTGCGGCATTGGCAGACGATCGCCCATCTTGTTATAGATTGCGGCCAGAATCGGGGAACCAATCATGATCCAGAACGGGTTCAGCGCCTGGAACTGCTCGGGTTCGAATGCGATACCCAGAATAGAGTGTTCTACGTTACGAATCGCAAAGAAGTTCAGTGAAGTCGGCATCTGGCTGTACAGCACGAAGAAGATAATGGCTTCCAGCATCAGAATGAACGCCACAATCATCTTACGACGCGCAGCGCCCTGCATCGCGAACGCTTCTTTCGCGAAGATGACTACGATACCCAGCGCAACCACGCCCAGAACGGCACGAGCGATACCCTGGTTGTGCAGCAGCCAGGTGGCGATTGCCGCCAGGACTACAACGCCCACGATGGTCGCCAGCAGTTTGCCCATATGTACAGGTTCGAAGTCTGGTTTAGAACCGTAGTCTTTAACCCAGCTACGACAGAACAGGAAGTTCACTACCGTGATCAGCATACCCACGAAGCTCAGCGCAAACGCCACGCTCCAGCCGAACTTCGCGGCCAGCCATGGGGTGGCCAGCATGGAGAAGAATGAACCGATGTTGATGGACATGTAGTACATGGTGAATGCACCGTCCAGACGTGGGTCATCTTTGCTGTAGCAGGTAGAGAGCAGGGAGGACGGGTTCGCTTTGAACAGACCGTTACCGACGGCAATCGTCGCCATACCCATATACACGACAGCGGCATCATGCCCTGACCATGCAACCAGACCATAGCCAATCGCCAGAACAATGGCGCCCAGCATAATGACACGTTTAGTGCCGAGAACTTTATCACCCAGCCAGCCGCCGATAGCAACCAGACCGTAGACGAGGGCACTGAAGGAAGAGAACAGCGTAATGGAATCGGCTTCGGACATACCCAGCTGTTTAACCAGGTAAACCGCCATGATCCCTTGCAGGCCGTAGTAACCAAAACGCTCCCATAACTCGATAGAGAAGATGAGATAGAACGCTTTTGGTTGTTTAAAAGCGTTAAGACTCACGCTTTCATCTGTTGGTTTATTGTTTGCAGTCGACACATATACCTCTTTTTTTACATCCCATATTAACGGGGGTGTTCGTAGCGTGATGGCCGTAGTCCATACGCCTTATAGTTATATTGGGAGGAGAAACGGCGGGTAATGTTCACTATCCTGACCCGTCTGGCAATACGTTTGTAATAATCTGTTACATATATCTGAAGTGGTATAATCGTCGGCTCGGGCAAATGTTATTCAGCGTTAAATTTTATACGGTGCGTAAAGGTAGATTTTTCGACTGGTAACTACCCATCCTGAACGGCTTATGGCGATATGTTCTGCTATTTACCGCTTCATGCAGTGATATAGCCCATATTCTTAAAAATAGATGGTCTTATCTTCGGTTATTAAGAGGGGGTATCCTGGCAGACAAAGGGTTAAGGCCGATTTTACCAACAAAAAATCAACATGAAGTTATCAGGGTGATCCTGGTCACAGATATATAGAAATTTTTGGCTATGAAAAAAGTATTAACCTGTTTGAGCGTTAAACAGCCGAACAAGTGACAAGCCAGGAGAAGCGAAGGGCGGACAAATAACGGCCAAAAGAAGAACGAGCGGTAGCCCTTCTTTTGGTGCGGGGTTGTGACGATCAGGGATAGACTTTTTCTTTGTATTCGCAGAGATCTTCAATAATGCATGAGCCACAGCGAGGCTTACGGGCAATGCAGGTATAACGGCCATGCAGAATCAGCCAGTGATGGCAGTCAACCTTGAACTCGGCGGGAACCACTTTCAGCAGCTTCTCTTCGACCTGCTCGACATTTTTACCCGGTGCGAAGTTGGTCCGGTTAGATACGCGGAAAATATGCGTATCCACGGCGATGGTAGGCCAGCCAAACGCGGTATTGAGCACCACGTTCGCCGTTTTACGCCCCACGCCCGGCAAGGCTTCCAGCGCGGCGCGATCTTCCGGCACTTCACCGCCGTGTTGTTCCAGCAGGATCCGGCAGGTCTTAATCACGTTCTCCGCTTTGCTGTTAAACAGGCCGATGGTTTTGATATAGGATTTTACGCCCTCCACGCCCAGTTCCAGCATTGCCTTTGGCGTATTGGCGACCGGATAAAGCAGGGCGGTGGCTTTATTGACGCTCACATCGGTCGCCTGCGCAGAGAGCAGCACCGCGATCAGCAGCTCAAACGGGGAGGTAAAATTCAGCTCCGTCGTCGGGTGCGGGTTCTCATCCCGCAGACGGGTCAGGATCGCAATACGCTTTTCTTTATTCATGAAGCTTTCTCAGGTGTCTCTTCCGGAACGCTGCGCTCAGCCGCGCGGCGCTTACGTTTCTCATCAATCAGGTATTTTATCGCCAGCATCATGCCCAGGCCAATAAACGCACCAGGTGGCAACATTGCCAGCAGGAACGGCGTATCGGTGTGAAACACTTCTATACGCAGCACTTTGGCCCAGCCGCCCAGCAGTGCATCAGCGCCATCGAAAAGCGTCCCGTTGCCCAGAATTTCACGCATGGATCCGAGGACAAACATGGCGGCAGTCGCGCCCATACCGATGGAAAATCCATCCAGAGCGGAAATAGCGGGGTTGTTTTTTACTGCGAACGCCTCAGCGCGGCCAACGACGATACAGTTGGTGACGATAAGCGGAATAAAAATCCCGAGCGACTGATACAGGCCAAACGCATAAGCGTTTATCAGCATCTGGACGACACTCACCACCGACGCAATGATCATCACGTAAATCGGAATACGGATTTCTGATGGCGTCCAGCGTCGCAAAACAGAAATAGAGAAGTTGGTCAGGGTTAGCACCAGCGTGGTCGCCAGTCCCAGCCCGAGCGCGTTGGTGGCGGTGGACGTTACCGCCAGCAGCGGGCAGAGCCCCAGCAGCTGTACCAGCGCGGAGTTATTTTTCCACAGCCCCTGGACAATAACCTCTTTAACCTGGCTCATGATTACTCCTCACAGGCCGGAAGATTGTTGATTTGCGCGGGCAGCGTTTCGGCATACAGCCCGGCTCGTTTTACGGCGTTAACCACCGCCCGCGGCGTGATGGTTGCGCCCGTGAACTGGTCAAACTCGCCGCCATCTTTCTTCACAGCAAACGCGGTGTCATCTTCGCCATGGATCACTTTACCGGCAAAGTGCAAAATCCAGTCGCTCAGCCGGGTTTCGATTTTATCGCCCAGCCCCGGTGTTTCATGGTGCTGCGTGACGCGGGTCCCGAGGATGGTACCTGAAAAATCACTGCCCACGAGCAGTTGAATGGCACCGGAGTAACCGTCAGGGGCCGTTGCTTCCATTACCGCGCCTACCGGCTTATCTCCTTTACGGGCGATAAAGACGCGATGCGCGCCTTTTCCAAGCTGCGGGGCGTCTACGACAAAGCAGCTTTTTTGCAGGTCATTATCGTAGATATCGGACGGGATCACCTGGTCGAACAGCGCCTTTTGCTGCTTCGAGGCCTGTTCCTCAATGGTTGTTTTGGTCAACGCATTGACCAGGGCCGTCAGCCCTGTCAGAACCGCAGCGAAGACAGCCAGCGTGACGCCGTGCTTTTGCATCGTTTTTAACATGGCGAAACCCTTAGCGATGGCCGTACACGCGCGGGCGCGTGTAATAGTCGATGAGCGGAACGGTAATGTTGGCGAGCAGGACAGCAAACGCCACGCCGTCCGGATAGCCACCGAAGCTGCGGATGAGCCATACCAGCAACCCCGCCAGTGCGCCGAAGATCAGGCGACCGCGGTTGGTGGTGGACGCCGTCACCGGATCCGTCAGGATAAAGAATGCGCCTAACATGGTCGCCCCGGAGAGCAAATGCATCTGCGGGCTGGCCAGTGATTCAGGAGAGAAGATCCAACCCAGCGAGGCGCAGACCGCCAGCGTCACGAGGAAGCTGACCGGAATATGCCAGCGAATGGCCTTCTGCTGCAGCAGGAACAGGCCGCCGAGCAGATAGGCCAGGTTGACCCACTGCCAGCCCGCACCCGCCAGCATGCCGCTGTAAATGGCAGATTTCATGATCTGCTCAACGCTGTGTCCGGCGTGCAGGGATGTTTTAAAGGTATCGAGCGGCGTCGCCTGGCTGATACCGTCCACGCCCATACGCAGCGCGTTCATATCCGCACCGAGCGCCGTATGGCCGGTAAAGATCACATGCAGGGCATCCATAAAGCCCGGAACCGTGGCTGCAATCTCGTGCGGTGGCAGCCAGCTGGTCATCTGTACCGGGAAGGAGATCAGCAGCACCACGTAGCCGATCATTGCCGGGTTAAACGGATTATGACCCAGCCCGCCATACAGCTGTTTAGCAATAATTACGGCAAAAACGGTGCCGAGCACCACCATCCACCACGGGGCAAACGGCGGGATACTGATGGCCAGCAGCAGGCCGGTCAGCAGCGCGGAGTTATCAGCCAGGATGCGGGAAACCGCCATCTTGCGCAGCTTCAGCACGAGGGCTTCCGCCGCGACGGCGCTGGCGCAGCCAAGGACAATCTGGAACAGGGTTCCCCAGCCGAAAAACCAGCACTGAACGGCAATGCCCGGCAGTGCGGCCAGGCAGACCAGCATCATAATGCGTGAGGTCTGGCGCTGGTTATGGGTGTAAGGGGAACTTGCGATTCTGAAAACCATTTAATCCTCGTTTACGGCTTGCTGTGCGGCTTTCTTCGCCTGAACGCGCGCGATAGCGGCTGCGACGGCAGCCTTGCGCGGGTCGTCGTTTGCGGCCTGCGGTTGCTCTTCCTGCTGTGCTGCTTTGCGCGCTTTGGCGCGGGCAATCGCCGCTTCAACGGCGGCTTTGCGTGGGTCGAGCGGTGCTTCAGGTTCTGCGGCTGGTGCCTGCTGCGCCGCTTTACGCGCTTTGGCGCGAGCAATCGCCGCTTCAACGGCGGCTTTACGCGGGTCAACCGCTTCCTGTTTAACCACCACTGGCTGCTCCCCGGCCTTGCGGGCTTTGGCACGGGCAATGGCCGCTTCGACGGCAGCTTTGCGTGGATCGATTCCAGCTTCCGGCTGTGCCGTTTGTGCTTTTTCCGCCTGGCGGGCGCGAGCCGCAGCCTTACGCGCTTCGCGGGCGGCAATCGCTTCGCTGTTATCCGGTTTATCACCCGCCTGGATCACCACCGTCTGGGCGGCATTCGCTTTTTTCTCACGAACGCGCGCCAGTGCGGCGTTAATCGCATCCTGATCTTTTTCGCCAGGTTGTACCGCTGCCTGCTTATGGCGTTCCTGACGGGCGATTTTTTCGCGTTCCAGTCGCGCCTGACGTGCTTCAAAGCGCGCTTTGGCTTCTGCTGCACGTTTTTCTTCCATGGAGATGGCATAAATCTCGGCCTTCTCCTGGCGGAAATACTGCACCAGCGGAATATTGCTTGGGCAAACCCAGGCGCAGGCACCGCATTCGATGCAGTCGGCCAGGTTGTGGGCTTTAGCTTTGTCGTGCAGCTGGCCTTTGCTGTACCAGTACAGCTGCTGCGGGAGCAGGTCCGCGGGGCAGGCATCGGCACAGGCGCTGCAGCGGATGCAGCCTTTCTCTTCCTGCTCTTCCCCCATTTCGGTTGGAGAAGGGGCGAGCAGGCAGTTGGTAATTTTCACTACCGGGACATCAAGCCACGGCAGGGTAAAGCCCATCAGCGGGCCGCCCATGATCACCATCTGATCGCTGGCCGGGCAAAACTCAGCCTGTTCCAGCAGATGGCGCACCGGCGTGCCGAGGCGCGCCCAGACGTTGCCCGGACGAGAAACTGACCCTCCGGTCAGCGTAACCACGCGCTCGGTCAACGGCTCGCCGTCAATCACTGCACGTTTCACCGCGTAGGCAGTGCCGACGTTTTGCATCAGCACACCGATATCCGACGAGCGTCCGCCATGCGGCACCTGCTTCCCGGTAAGAATTTGCGTCAGCTGCTTTGCGCCGCCAGAAGGGTACTTGGTCGGAATAACGCGCAGGGCAATATCATGACTACCGGCCAGCACGGCGCGCAGCATCGAGATAGCCTGTGGCTTATTGTCTTCGATACCAATCAGCACTTCCCGCGGCTGCAGAATATGCGCGAGGATGCGGATGCCTTCCACCACCTGGGCGGCGCAATCCTGCATCAGACGATCGTCAGCGGTGATATATGGCTCGCATTCGGCGGCATTGATAATCAGCGTCTGAATCTTATCGCCACCGCCGTGCAGCTTGACGCCAGTCGGGAAGCCCGCGCCGCCAAGCCCCGCGACGCCGAACTGATGAATACGTTCGATAAGCGCGTCGCGGCTCTGGCTGCGGTAGTCGCTCCAGCCGTCACGGTCGATCCAGCGGTCTTCGCCGTCGGCTTCAATAATCACGCTCAGTTCCGACAGCGCGGACGGATGAGCCACCGTATGAGGGGCAATCGCCACCACTTTTCCGGAGGTAGGGGCGTGCACCGGCAGCATACGTCCGCGTCCGAAGGTCAGCGGCTGACCGCGCAGCACCGTATCGCCTTCTTTCACGCACAGCTCGCCCTCAGCGCCAATATGCTGCTTGAGCGGCATGACGTAACGCGTCGCCAGCGGAATTTGACGCAGCGGCGTGCCGTTGGACTGGGTTTTCATCTCTGGCGGATGGATACCGCCGTCAAAGTCCCAAATCTTCTCTTTTCTGAAAGCAGAAAATAACTTAAGCATGTTGTTCCACAGGAATATTGCGAACCGGAATGGTTTGAAGATCCCACTTCCAGTTTTCGGTAGTCATTTCAACCGGGCGCAGCTCAATACATTGCGTCGGGCAGGGGGCCACGCAGAGGTTACAGCCGGTGCACAGATCCGCCACAACGGTGTGCATGGCGCGGGTCGCGCCGACAATGGCGTCAACCGGGCAGGCCTGAATACATTTGGTGCAGCCGATGCAGTTTGCCTCGTCGATCACCGCGAGGGCGCGAACCGGCTCCTGCACTTCCGCATCGCCATCAACGGGCTGCGGATCAACGTTAAGCAGGGCGGCAATTTTCAGCATCACCGCTTCGCCACCGGGGGCGCAGCGGTTAATTTTTTCACCCTGAATGCCTACCGCTTCAGCGTAAGGGCGGCAGCCCGGGTAGCCGCACTGTCCACACTGACTTTGCGGCAAAAGATCATCAATTTTCTCAACAACAGGATCGTCCTCTACCGCGAAACGGCGGGAGGCGTAACCCAGGATAAGGCCAAACGCTAACCCCAGGACGCTGATAGAGGCGATGGCAATCCAGATAGCATTCATTACAACTTCACCAGACCACTAAAGCCCATAAAGGCCAGAGACATTAAACCTGCGGTGACCAGCGCAATCGCATTACCGCGAAATGGCGCAGGGATATCCGCTGCCGCCAGGCGTTCGCGAATCGACGCGAACAGCACCATAACAAAGGAGAAACCGACGGCGGCGGAAAAACCGTACAGCGCCGACTGCATAAAGTTATGACCAAGGTTGATGTTCAGCAGCGCCACGCCGAGTACTGCGCAGTTGGTGGTGATCAGCGGCAGGAAGATACCCAGCAGACGATAGAGCGCCGGGCTGGTTTTACGCACCACCATTTCGGTAAATTGCACAACAACCGCAATGACCAGAATAAAAGCCAGCGTCCGGAGATAGATTAACCCCAGCGGAATGAGGATCCAGGTATCAATCAACCACGCGCAGATGGACGCCATCGTCATGACGAAGGTCGTCGCCAGCCCCATGCCCATCGCCGTTTCCAGCTTTTTGGACACGCCCATAAACGGACACAGGCCAAGGAACTTCACCAGAACGAAGTTGTTAACCAGCACAGTGCCGACAAAGAGCAGTAAGTAATCGGTCATTATTTAGCCTGAAATAAAAAAGCCGCCTATTATCGGACAAACCGGGGCAGGCGACAACAGGTTATCTGTAAGGTTATTGCGGGTTCACGAAGGTGTTTTTCACCCGCGTCGAGCGCTTGAAATACGGCACCAGAAGCGCCGCGGCCAGTAACGGGAAAAGCAGCTGGCGAACGGCAAGCGCATCAGACACCGGCGAGAAAGCAAACGCTTTAACCGCCAGCAGGACGGAAACGAGCAGCCAGATAATGTAGTGCTTAGGCACACTTTTGCGGCGTTTGAAGAAAGCGATAGTCAGCCACAGGGTGTAGTACCACATTCCGATCGCGAAAACGAACGACACGAACCACATCGCAATATTCAGCACGCTTTGCGACATCAGAGTCTGGATGGCGTGAGGGGTAATCAGTGCGGTGGTATACAGCAGCAGCGCAAGTGATGCGCTTAATAAGGCAACCAGCAGCCATGCCAGTGGGGCGATTAACCAGCCTCCAATGCGTTCTCCAGGCGTTGCGGTCATGAACTCTCCCATAATCTGCGCGAAATGTTGTACAGCCAGTTTGCAGGGCGGAGAGTATATAACATTCCGCGCGGATGGCTACTTTCTTATAAAACGTAACGCCATACGGACTTAGGCACTTCACCGACGTTGAACAAGCGTCCGCCGGAGACCAGCTCCGCACGGCGATGATCCGCGGCGCGATACATATTGATAATGTCCTGATTATCCGACAGGGTGTAATTCAGATGGTCAAACAGTTTTTCCAGGCTCTCAAGCGAATTGATCTTGCGAAATTTTAATAAATAGTCCTGAACTGTCATATTAATAAGTTTCCATATAAAAGTGAGTAATACCAGTTACGGTAATTCGGTCGAATAATAAACGGATTAATAAAGACGTAAACAGCCCACTCAGGTAATGCAACGAAATTAGGAGTTTTCTTTGCTGAAAGTATCAGGCATCAGTTGGCGATGCCTGGAAGAGAAGGTTAACCGTGTTCACCAGGGCTGGCAATACGTAACTGACACATTATGTCACTCTTTATGGCAGTAACCGGTTACTTAGGTTGGGCGACCGTAGCAGGCTCTGGCGGCTGGTAGTTGTCAATATGGCTGGCTACGCCGAGCAAAATGACCGAAACCCCAAGAACAATCCATCCCGCTAATTCGATGATTCGATTAATAATTGATGCCATGATTCGCTGTTGTAATTTATCCATAAATACAGGTCGCAAATGTTACAGCGCTGTTTCTCCGACGGCAAGCGCTTTGGGAACGATTCCCTTAAACAAAATCAGAAGGTTAATACTATGTAACAAAAATAACCGCTACAGCCTGCTATTTTAAGCGCGATGGCTCATTATTAATGAGGGGAATGCCAGACTGGCCAGTATGAAATAAGAAACGCATAAAAGAGGACCATACGATGAGTGATAACATCCGCGTCGGGCTTATAGGGTACGGGTATGCGAGCAAAACGTTTCATGCGCCGCTCATCTCCGGCACGCCCGGCATGGCGCTGGCGGCGGTATCAAGTAGCGACGCCGCCAAAGTGCACGCTGACTGGCCCGCTGTGCCGGTTGTCTCCGAGCCTAAACATCTTTTCAACGATCCGAATATTGATTTAATTGTTATTCCCACCCCGAACGACACGCACTTCCCGCTGGCGAAAGCCGCGCTGGAAGCCGGGAAGCACGTCGTTGTCGACAAACCCTTCACCGTGACGTTGTCACAGGCGCGAGAGCTGGACGCGCTGGCAAAAAGCCTCGGCAGACTGCTTTCCGTATTTCATAACCGCCGCTGGGACAGCGATTTCCTGACGGTTAAAACGCTAATCAGTGAAGGCACACTAGGGGAGATCGTTTTTTTTGAATCCCACTTTGACCGCTTCCGTCCGCAGGTAAGAAAACGCTGGCGCGAGCAGGCCGGTCCGGGTAGCGGCATCTGGTACGATTTAGCCCCGCATCTTTTGGACCAGGCTGTGAATCTGTTTGGTCTGCCGGTGAGCATGACGGTCGATCTGGCCCAGCTCAGACCCGGAGCGCAGACAACCGATTACTTCCACGCGGTACTCAGCTACCCGCAGCGCCGGATTGTGCTGCACGGCACAATGGTCGCGGCCGCTGAGTCTGCCCGCTATATTATTCACGGCACGCGCGGGAGCTACGTGAAGTTTGGCCTCGATCCGCAGGAAGACCGCCTTAAAAACGGCGAACGTTTGCCGCAGGAGGACTGGGGCTATGATATGCGCGACGGCGTGGTCGCGCGGGTTGAAGGCGAGGAACTCGTTGAGGAGACCTTGCTGACGATCCCGGGTAACTACCCGGCCTACTATGCGGCCATTCGTGACGCGCTAAACGGCACGGGGGAGAATCCGGTTCCGGCGAGCCAGGCGATTCAGATTATGGAGCTGATTGAGCTGGGCATCGAATCTGCCAAACATCGCGCCACGCTCTGTCTGGCATAATTTTTTAATATTTTGTCGGCCGGGTAAGCGTCAGCGCCACCCGGCACGGTGTTAACCGCGAGCCACTTTATCCTTCAGCGCCTGCTTCTCTTCAGGCGTCAGGAAGGCAATTTCCAGCCCGTTGATCTGCGCCTGACGGATCTGCTCGCGACTCAGACCCGCCTGCGGTGCGGCGATGTTGTACTCATGGATGATATCCACGCCCTGAACCGCCGGATCGTCCGTGTTCAGCGAGGCCAGCACGCCGTGCTCGAGGAACGTTTTCAGCGGGTGATGCGCCAGCGATGCCACGGTGCTGGTCTGAATGTTGGACGTCAGGCACGACTCAATGCCGATACGCTGCTCCGCCAGGAAATCCATCAGGGCGCTATCTTCTACCGCCTTCACGCCGTGGCCGATGCGCTCGGCGCCCAGCTCGCGGATGGCCTGCCAGATGCTTTCGGGGCCAGCCGCTTCGCCCGCATGGACGGTAATATGCCAGCCGGCATCGCGCGCGCGGTTGAAATGGGAGAGGAACAGACTGCCCGGGAAGCCCAGCTCGTCACCGGCGAGGTCGACGGCGGTAATTTCATCGCGATGCGCCAGCAGCGCTTCCAGCTCCTGCAGACAGGCGGCTTCGCCGAATGTACGGCTCATAATGCCGATCAGGCGGGCCTGAACGTCGAAGGTTTTACACCCTTCGCGGACGCCTTCAATAACGGCTTCCACCACGCCAGCAACGGGCAGGCTGTGGGTCATCGCCATATAACCTGGCGAGAAGCGCAGTTCAACGTAATGCAGGCCGTTACGGGCCGCGTCTTCAATGTTCTCAAACGCCACGCGGCGGCAGGCATCCAGCGAGGCCAGCATCTTCACGCCCCAGTCCAGCTTGCTCAGGAAGCTGACCAAATCCGGTTCATTGGAGGTGACCTGAACGTGTGGGATCAAAGACTCAAGCGTCTGAGCAGGAAGCGTTAAATTGAACTGGCGGCCAAGATCGAGGATGGTTTGGGCACGAATGTTACCGTCAAGGTGACGATGAATATCAGTTAAAGGCAGGCGTGTATCAATCATGGTCGCACTCTTTTCTGGTTAAAGTGCGCCATATTATAAAAACAAAACGGGGTAAAAAGCTATTTGCGCAAGGGAATAATCCGTTGCGCAAATTGATTACAGGAGCGCGTTAATCCCGGCGATGAGGCGTTGAACGCCTTGTTCCAGCTTGCTGCGCGGGCAGCCCGCATTAAGGCGGACAAAGCCATTTCCCTCTTTGCCATAGGTATATCCCGGCATAATGGCGACTTTTTGTTGCTCGATCAGGACTTTTTGCAGTGCCCGATCGTCAATATTCAGCGGGCGCAGGTCAATCCAGGCCAGATAGGTTGCCTCCGGCGGCTGCCAGTTCAGTTTCGGAAAAGCGCTGTTTACTTCCTGGGCGATGTACAACAAATTCTCTTCCAGATAACTCCGCAGGGCATCCAGCCACGGCGCTCCCTGCTGATAGGCGGCGATATGCGCCGTTAGCGCCAGCACGGAGGGGGAAGAGAGTCCGTCGCGGCCTTTAAGCGCGCTGAGATAACCGTTGCGGCTCTCTTCGTCGCCGATAAGACCGTACGCGCCCGTCAGCGCAGGAATATTGAAGCTTTTCGAGCCGGAGGTGAGAAGCGCCCATTTACCGCGCGCCACCGTGTTCCACGGCGTGTGACGATGCTCTCCCCACACCATATCCATGTGTATTTCATCGCTGATAACCGCCACGTCATAGCGCTCACACAGTTCCGCCATCTGCGTCAGTTCTTCCCGCGTCCAGACCTTGCCGGTCGGGTTTTGCGGGCTGCACAGCAGCAAAATTTTGTTTTCCGGTTTCGCCAGGGCCGCTTCCAGTGCAGCCATGTTTCCCTGCCAGCCTGCGGCATGCTTTTCCATCTCTACGGGCACCACATGACGCGCATTGCCTTCAATCGCTTTGTAAAACGCATCGTATGCCGGGGTGTGAACTACCACGCCCTCACCGGGATTCGACCAGAGACGGATAAGCTCTGACACCATATAGATGACGGAAGGGCCGTAAACGATAGTTTCCTTATCAATTCGGCTGTTAAGGCGTTGCTGGAACCAGTGCGCAACGGCGGCAAGGAACTCGTCGTTTTTCCAGCGGCTATAGCCTAAAACGCCGTGGTTGATGCGCTGATGCAGCGCGTCAGTAATGCAGGGGGCGGTGGCGAAATCCATATCCGAGATGGTGAAGGGCAGCAGATCCGCCGCACCAAAGCGGTCGGCGACGTAGTCCCACTGCGTACACCAGGTGCCGTGTCGATCCACGACGGTAGAAAAATCAAACATGACGTTAATCCTTAAAGTAAAACCCCCTCATGAGAGGGGGCTGAGGCATCAGGCTTCTACTGTTCGCATCAGGGTAGCCAGCTCATCCTTCACCGACTGCACCTGCGGGCCGATAACCACCTGCAAATTGTGCTGATTTAACTGTACCACGCCGATGGCCCGGTTGGCTTTCAGGGCGTTGGTATCCACTTTTGACATATCCGCCACCGACAGACGCAGGCGGGTAATGCAGTTATCCAGCGAGGTGATGTTATCCGCACCGCCCAGCGCCGCCAGAATGGCAGGGGTGTTATAGCCGGATTTGCCCACGGTCCCGGCAACCGCCTGTTCAACGCTGCTCGCCGTTTCAACATCGCGGCCAGGCGTTTTCAGGTTAAAGCGGGTGATGGCGAAGCGGAAGATACCGTAATACACCGCAAACCAGATAGCCGCCACGACCGGCACCAGATACCACTTAGTGGACAGACCGTGCAGGATCCCGAACACCACGAAGTCAATCACGTTGCCGTCAGTGTTGCCGATGGTGACGCCCAGCACCGCCATCACAGTAAAGCCCAGGCCGGTCAGCACCGCGTGGATGAGATACAGCACCGGCGCCACGAACAGGAACAGGAATTCGATTGGCTCGGTGGTACCGCCCACGACGCAGGCAATCACGCCGGAAATCAGCAGGCCTTTAATTTTATGACGATTTTCCGGTCGCGCGCAGTGGTACATCGCCAGCGCGGCACCCGGCAGGCCGCCGAGGAAGGCCGGCATTTTACCCTGGGACAGGAAACGGGTGGCGCTTTCAGAGAAGCCGTGGGTGGTCGGGCAGCTCAGCTGCGCCTGGAAGATGGTCAGCGCACCGCTTACGTCGTGACCGCACACCTCCATGGTACCGCCCGCTTCGGTGAAGCGAATCAGGGCCACCAGGATATGCTGCAGGCCGAACGGCAGGAGCAGGCGCTCGCCGGTGCCGAAGATCATCGGACCAAAATCTCCCGCGCCGTTGATGATGCGGCCAATGCCGTTGATGCCCATCGCAAAGACCGGCCAGATCAGCGGAATGATCAGACCAAACAGACCCATGACCACCAGGGTGATAATTGGCACAAAGCGGGTACCGCCGAAGAAGGCCAGGGCGTCCGGCAGACGGATATTGTGGAAGCGCTCGTGCAGCATCCAGATAATCACACCCGCGATCACTGCACCGAGGATCCCGGTATCAATAGACTGGATACCGATCACGCTCTGAATGTTGTTGGCTTTCAGCACGGCAGCGTCGGTGGTCGGCAGAATGCCTTTCGCAGTCAGCCAGAAATTAACCGCCAGGTTCATCACCGCGTAACCCACAAAACCGGCAAACGCCGCGACGCCTTTATTTTCGCGCGCCAGACCCAGCGGGATAGCGATACAGAACATGACGGGCAGGAAGCTAAACGCAAAGGAGCCGACTTTACTCATCCAGATAAAGATCGCCTGCAGCACGGGGGTGCCGAGGAACGGGATCAGCGTGATGACGTCTTTACTGCTTAGCGAGCTGCCGATCCCGAGCATGATCCCGCAGAACGAGAGGAGCGCCACGGGCAGCATAAAGGTTTTACCCAGTTGCTGGAAAAATTCCCACAGCGATATTTTTTGTGCTGCTTTCGCCGTCATAAAACGACTCCTTTATTGTTAAAATCAGTTTGTCTGCTTCAATGCTGCGAGAAGATAAAACGTTTTATCAAAGTTTAGTGCGCGCTAAATCACATTCTCAGGCTTTGACTGGTAGTATAAAGATAACGTATTGATAAAACGTTTTACCGATCTCATTTTAGGGAGTCACGCCGACACATGGCTGTAGCGAAAAAAATCACCATCAACGATGTCGCGCTGGCGGCGGGCGTTTCCGTCAGCACCGTTTCTCTGGTGCTCAGTGGAAAAGGGCGCATCTCGCCCGCAACCGGTCAGCGGGTGAACGAGGCGGTTGAGCAGCTGGGCTTTGTGCGTAACCGTCAGGCGTCGGCGCTGCGCGGCGGGCAAAGCGGGGTGATTGGCCTGATTGTCCGCGACCTGACCTCACCGTTTTATGCGGAGCTGACCGCCGGGTTAACCGAAGCCCTTGAAGCGCTGGGGCGGATGGTCTTTCTGCTGCACGGTGGACGCGAGGCCGGGCAGCTTCTCTCCCGGCTCGATATGCTGCTGAACCAGGGGGTGGACGGGGTGATCGTCGCCGGAGCGTCGGGCGTGGGCAGCGAGCTGTGCGAGCGAGCCGCCGAAAAAGGCGTGCCGCTGGTGTTTGCTTCGCGCGCCAGCTACCTGGACGAGGCCGACACGCTGCGCCCGGATAACATGCAGGCCGCGCAAATGTTGACCGAACATCTGATTCGTCGCGGGCATCAGCGCATTGCCTGGCTGGGAGGAAAAAGCTCCTCTCTGACGCGCGCCGAGCGGGTTGGCGGCTACTGCGCGACGCTGATTAAATACGGCCTGCCGTTCCACAGTGAATGGGTCGTGGAGTGTGAATCCAGCCAGAAGAAAGCGGCGGAAGCGATAGGCGCGCTGCTGCGCAGCAATCCAACGATCAGCGCCGTGATTTGCTACAACGATGTGATTGCCATGGGCGCCTGGTTTGGCCTGATCCGCGCCGGGCGTCAGAGCGGCGAGGGTGGGGTGGAAACTTTCTTCGGCCATCAGGTGGCGCTGGGGGCATTCGCCGACGTTGGCGAAAACGCGCTGGACGATCTCCCGATCGTCTGGGCCACCACCCCTGCGCGGGAGATGGGCTATACGCTGGCGGACAGGATCATGCAGCGCATCGACAATACGGATGTGCAGGCCGGGCACCAGATTGTGGCGGCGCGGCTGGTGACGGTGAAATAGTCCGGGCACATCGCCCGGCGGCGCTGCGCTTGCACGGTTCTGCAAAACCCCGTAAATCACCCGGCAATAAAAAACCCCTCATACGAGGGGTTTGACGTTTACTGCTGCGGTGCCGCCGGTTCGGCTGGCGCTGCCGGTTCAGCCGGTTCCGGCATGCCCAGCGTCGGCATACCAAACATGCCAACAAACTCTTCCAGCGGCATTTTATCGCCGTTGAGGGTCACCTGGCCGTTGGCATACTGCAGGCTGGTGGAAATCGTGTTGTTTTCCACTTTGGTGATGCGGAACATCTGGCCCATCGCCGCCAGGCCTTTCACCTGCTGGTTCGCCAGCTTGCCGGCATCTTCATCACCGTAGCCTTCCAGCTTCGCAATCTGAGTCATAAACTCGGTCGCCATATCCATCGGGATGGTCAGCTTGCTGTCGAGCGACTTCACGCTGCGATCCACTTCCTGCGCCAGCGTCTGCGGTTCACCCGTGGCGGTTGCCGGATCTTTCAGGAACAGAGACAGGTTAAAGCTGGTTTCGCCTTTGCTGTTTTTCCAGCTCAGCGGCGCAACGGTTATCACTGGCTCGCCTTTCAGCAGGATTGGCAGGTTATTGAACAGTACCGCCATCGCCTGCTGTTGGTATACTTCAGGGTTCTGCTGCAGCGCGGCATCGGTCAGCAGCGCCTGGCTCTCTTTGCTGTATTTCTGGCTAAACTCGTGCCACGCCTGGCCGTCGATATTGCCGATCTTCAGCGACAGTTTGCCGGTGCCCAGATCCTGATTCTGCACTTTCAGGCTCTTCAGGGTGTAATCCAGCTGGGTATTGATGCTCTTACCGTCTTTGGATACGTCGGATTGACCGTTAACGTCCATGCCTTCCAGCACAGCCATCTCTTTGCCTTCGATAGCGACTGCAATCTTATCAACGGAGAGCTTCTGATCGCCGATGCGCTCTTTAAAGTCGGTCATACGGCTGCTGCCGTCGGCTTTCAGGTTGTTGAAGGTAAGCTGAACCTTTTGGTTGTATTCGTTCACGGCGTTGATCAGGCCGCTTTCCGCTTCACCCGTCATGGAGAAGACGTTGCCGTCCCGATCCGCATCGAGTTTGAAATGACCGCCGCTGAAGGCGACTTTTTCATTCTCTTTCTCGTAGTTCAGCGCTTTCAGCGCGATATCAGAGCGGGTATCACCGGAGTAGCTAATACGGGTATTAATGTCGAAAGGCGATTCATTCTTCGCCAGGTCAAACAGCGGTTTGGTGACGTCGTTATTCACCAGCACGGTATGAACGGACGCCATGGACGGGATCAGGTTAAACGACTTTAACTGCGCCAGCGGCAGCGGACCGTGGCTTACCACTTCATCCAGCACCACGCTCTGTCCCGGTTTCAGCCAGCCGTTTGCCGCACCGGCAACCGGCTTCACTACCAGCTGCATACGGCTGGTAAATACGCCGCGCTGATAGTTCTGGTAGCTCAGCTCCAGACCCGCCTCCGGCGCGCTGCGCTTAATCTCTCCGTTAGCCTGCGCCACCATCTCAGCCAGACGGCCTTCCAGCTGTTTCCCGGTAAACCAGGAGGCACCCGTCCAGACCACGCCTAACGCTACAATCACTCCAACCGCTACGACCGATTTTTTCATTGCGACTATCCCTAAAATGAAACCAGGCGGTAAAAACCGCCTGGAGATATTAAGCCTCCAACTAGCTTAGCAAGAGTTGTTAAAAAATTCAGTAAGTGCTTAAAGCTTATTGAAAACGCGCGCCAGGCGACCGGTGCCGCTTACGTTAACCGGAGACTCATTGGCTGCAACGAATGCTGACTCACCGGGCTTAAGCACCAGACGCTGTTCGCCTTTGCGCAGCGTCGCTTCGCCCTCCACGCAGAACAGAATTGCCGCGCTCTCCTGTGCGATAGTCGTTTCTGTCTGGCTCAGATCATGCAGGGAGAAAGCAAAATCCTCGACCGGAATCGGGAAGTCCAGCTCTGCGCCGTTTTTCACCGGCTGAGTCAGCAGCTCCGCGGCAGGCTTCGCCACAAACTTCACGTTGGCAACCAGCTCAGGGATATCGATATATTTCGGCGTCAGGCCTGCACGCAGCACGTTATCGGAGTTGGCCATCACCTCCAGCGCCACGCCCTGCAGATAGGCGTGCGGGGTTTCGGCGAACAGGAACATCGCTTCACCCGGGTTCAGCTTCACTACGTTCAGCAGCAGAGGGGAGAACAGGCCACTGTCGTCCGGGTAAAACTCGGAAATCAGGCGGATGGTTTCCCACGGTTCACCTTGCTGGCTGTCCAGAACCGCTTTCAGCACCGCCAGCGCGTGAGATTTCTCTTCACCCTGCATATTCAGCAGGCTGGCGAACAGCTGGCTCAGCGCGTCTGCGTTCGGGTTTTCGAGGAAGTGGGCGATGGCCTTGTTGGCCCCCGCGACTGGCTGCAGCAGGGAGATGATCTCTGAAAACTCGCGGAACGCGTTCATCGCCAGGAACGGGGTCAGCGCAAAGACCAGCTCCGGCTTGTGGTTTGGATCTTTGTAGTTACGCTCGGCAGCGTCTAACGGGATGCCCGCCGCGTTCTCTTTGGCAAAGCCAATTTCAGACGCTTTCTTGTTCGGGTGAACCTGGATAGAGAGCGGCTGATCGGCGCACAGGACCTTAAACAGGAACGGCAGTTCGCCGAAGCGCTGAGCCACCTTATCGCCCAGCAGCGCGGCTTTATCGGCATCAATCACGTCACGCAGGCTATGAACCTGGCCGCTGGCGTCTTCAATTTTTGAGCTGCTCTTCGGGTGCGCCCCCATCCACAGTTCCGCCATCGGCAGGTTATTCGGGTTCGCGATACCGTAGAGATCCGTTAACGCAGTTTTACTTCCCCAGGCGTAGTTTTGCACTGAGTTAATGAGTTTTTGCATTATCAAGCCCTGATTCAATTGTGGAATTAACTCCGGGTATTAAAGCAATAAACCACGTGGAAGTAACCTGTGGATGTAAAAAGTCGTACTAGTCTCAGTTTTTGTTAAAAAATTGTGTAGGATAAGCTGACTCGCTTTTAAGCCGGGCAGCGGAACATCTGCCCTGAATAAACAGACCGAAGCAGTAAGTGAGAGAACAATGTCGAATAAACCCTTCCATTATCAGGATCCTTTCCCCCTCGGTAAGGATCAGACCGAGTATTACCTGTTAACCCGCGATCACGTCTCCGTCTCTGAGTTTGAAGGACAAGAGATCCTCAAGGTGGATCCGCAGGCGCTGACGCTGCTGGCGCAGCACGCTTTCCACGACGCCTCCTTTATGCTCCGCCCCGCGCATCAGCAGCAGGTTGCCGATATCCTGAGCGACCCGCAGGCCAGCGAGAACGATAAATACGTTGCCCTGCAGTTCCTGCGTAACTCTGACATCGCGGCGAAAGGCATTCTGCCAACCTGCCAGGACACCGGCACGGCGATCATCGTCGGTAAAAAAGGCCAGCGCGTCTGGACCGGCGGCGGTGATGAAGCGGCGCTGGCGCACGGCGTCTACAACACCTACACCGAAGACAACCTGCGCTATTCGCAAAACGCGGCGCTGGATATGTACAAAGAGGTCAACACCGGCACCAACCTGCCTGCACAGATCGATCTCTACAGCGTCGACGGTGACGAGTACAAATTCCTCTGTATCGCCAAAGGCGGCGGTTCAGCCAACAAAACCTATCTCTACCAGGAAACCAAAGCGCTGCTTACTCCGGGCAAGCTGAAAAATTACCTGGTTGAGAAGATGCGTACCCTCGGTACCGCAGCGTGTCCGCCGTACCATATCGCCTTCGTAATTGGCGGAACGTCGGCGGAAAGTACGCTGAAAACCGTCAAACTGGCCTCAACCAAATACTACGACGGTCTGCCTACCGAAGGTAACGAGCACGGCCAGGCGTTCCGCGACGTACAGCTTGAGCAGGAACTGCTGGAAGAGGCGCGTAATCTGGGCCTCGGCGCGCAGTTTGGCGGCAAATACTTTGCCCACGACGTGCGCGTGATCCGTCTGCCGCGTCACGGAGCCTCCTGTCCGGTCGGGATGGGCGTCTCCTGCTCTGCGGATCGCAACATCAAGGCCAAGATCAACCGCGAAGGCGTGTGGATCGAAAAACTGGAAAACAACCCGGGCAAATACATTCCGGAAGAACTGCGTAAAGCGGGTGAGGGTGAAGCGGTTCGCGTTGACCTGAACCGTCCGATGAAAGATATTCTGGCGCAGCTTTCGCAGTATCCGGTCTCGACCCGTCTCTCCCTGAACGGCACGATTATCGTGGGCCGCGACATCGCGCACGCGAAGCTAAAAGAGCGTCTGGACAACGGCGAAGGGCTGCCGCAGTACATTAAAGATCACCCGATCTACTACGCAGGCCCGGCGAAAACGCCTGAAGGCTATGCCTCCGGCTCGTTAGGCCCAACCACTGCAGGGCGTATGGACTCGTACGTGGACCAGCTGCAGGCTAACGGCGGTAGCATGATCATGCTGGCGAAAGGTAACCGCAGTCAGCAGGTGACGGATGCCTGCCACAAGCACGGCGGTTTCTACCTGGGCAGCATCGGCGGCCCGGCAGCGGTGCTGGCGCAGGGCAGCATCAAGAGCCTGGAGTGCGTGGAATACCCGGAACTGGGTATGGAAGCGATCTGGAAAATTGAAGTGGAAGACTTCCCGGCGTTTATCCTGGTGGATGACAAAGGTAACGACTTCTTCAAGCAGATCCAGTCGTCCCAGTGTTCGGCGTGTGTGAAGTAAATTGAAAAAAGTCGGGTGGCGCAGCCGCCACCCGACATCCAAAAGAGCGCACAAAGCGCCATACCGTTTCTCAGAAGTCATCAATACTTATCCCTTAAGCATGTGAGCAATCCCTCTTTTGTTATCAAGGAGAAAGTAATGACCACGGTACGCCATGAGAAAGACTCGATGGGCGCCATCGACGTCCCGGCCGACAAGCTATGGGGCGCGCAAACCCAGCGTTCGCTGGAGCATTTCCGTATTTCGACCGAAAAAATGCCCGTCTCGCTGATCCAGGCGCTGGCGCTCACCAAACGCGCCGCCGCGAAAGTGAACCAGGATTTAGGCCTGCTGAACGCCGACAAAGCCACGGCCATCATTAACGCTGCCGACGAAGTGCTGGCGGGCAAGCATCCCGACGAATTCCCCCTCGCTATCTGGCAGACCGGTTCCGGCACCCAGAGCAACATGAACATGAACGAAGTGCTGGCGAACCGGGCTAGTGAACTGCTTGGCGGCGCGCGCGGCATGGAGCGTAAGGTCCACCCGAACGATGACGTCAACAAAAGCCAGAGCTCTAACGACGTCTTCCCGACGGCGATGCACGTGGCGGCGGTGATCGCTATCCGCGAGCAGCTTATCCCGCAGCTCAACGTGCTCAAATCCACGCTTAACGAGAAAGCGCAGGCCTTCCGCGACATTGTCAAAATTGGCCGTACGCACCTGCAGGACGCCACGCCGCTGACCCTCGGCCAGGAGATTTCCGGCTGGGTGGCGATGCTGGAACACAACCTGAAGCATATCGAGAACAGCCTGCCGCACCTGGCGGAGCTGGCGCTCGGCGGGACGGCGGTCGGCACCGGGTTAAATACCCATCCAGAATACGCGGTGCGCGTGGCGGAGGAGCTGGCAAACATCACCGGACAGCCGTTCGTCACGGCGCCCAATAAGTTCGAAGCGCTGGCTACCTGCGATGCGCTGGTCCATACCCACGGCGCGCTGAAGGGGCTGGCAGCCTCGCTGATGAAAATTGCCAACGACGTGCGCTGGCTGGCTTCCGGTCCGCGCTGCGGCATCGGTGAAATCAGTATCCCGGAAAACGAGCCGGGCAGCTCTATCATGCCTGGTAAAGTCAACCCGACCCAGTGCGAAGCCATGACCATGCTCTGCTGTCAGGTGATGGGCAACGATGTGGCCGTGAACATGGGCGGTGCGTCCGGCAACTTTGAGCTGAACGTCTATCGTCCGATGGTGATCCACAACGTCCTGCAATCGATTCGTCTGCTGGCGGACGGGATGGAGAGCTTTAACGAGCACTGTGCGGTAGGGATTGAGCCCAATGGTGAACGCATCAGCCAACTGCTCAATGAATCTCTGATGCTGGTAACGGCGCTGAATACCCATATCGGCTATGACAAAGCCGCCGAGATCGCCAAAAAAGCGCATAAAGAGGGGCTGACGCTGAAAGCCTCCGCCCTGGCGCTGGGTTATCTCTCGGAGGCGGAGTTCGACGCCTGGGTTCGCCCGGAAGCGATGGTTGGCAGCCTGAAATAATCATCCCGCCACGTACAGGTGCAGCCGCGGAATAATCAGCTGTAGCGGCTGCGCCTGAGGTCTGTAACGGTGCTGGACATTGTCCGCATCGTAATTCAGCAGTTCCCCAATATCGGGTACCACCGCACCCTGACCGGCATCGTAAAGCGCAATCAGCGGCGTCGGGCAGGCATACTGCACCTGTTTTTGCTGGCCGGAATACCAGACGCGGGCGATAGGCTGCACCTTCACCGGGCGCTTTATCTTGAGGCGCGTGTCCGCCGGTAGTGAGGCGATGCTGTGGTACTCCTGCTCCAGGCGCTCAATCCACTGTTCACGCGACCACGGCGCGACGGTGCGCGGCGTCTTCAGGCTTTTTTCAAGCTGAGCCAGAATCTCATCCCGGGTGAAGTTTTTAATGATGTGCTTATTCGCCCAGCCGAAGCGCAGCGTGGCGGGGTTACGTAGTACCGTCAGGGTACGGTAGGCATTCAGGGTAATCAGCCCCGGAAGCTGACGGTGCACCCACTCAAACCGGGCGGCAGGGGCGAGGCCGGACTCTTCGGTGATGATCTTTTCAAAGGCCGCCTTCAGGGTGTTGATATGCGCAATCTGGCTTTCTAGCGCTTCACGCGTTGTTGCATCGGTTTGCAGACAGATAACGCCCGGCAGGCGCACGGCCGCCTTACTGCTGCGGTTTTCTGACTGCTGCTGGATAAACAGGCGACGATAGTGCTTCAGCGCCAGCTCAAGGGCCGCGCTGCCGATGTGCTGTTCAACCTCAATGGTGTCCAGCGGATCGTGCTCGGCCCCTTTGGCCACATCGGGCAGGGTAAAGACGCGCGCGGCCAGCAGGCGGCAGGTCTGCAAACGTTCGCTCAGGGTAAGTAGCTCGTGCTCTATTTCGCGAAAGGTACTGTTCAGCCTTTCGATGAGATCGTAGGTCGCCATAAACACTCTCATTAGTTACAACATACTTATCATATAGCACAGCACGCCGGGTCAGGCCAGCGTGCAGTTAAGGTCAGGCAGGGACGGGAAGGGCGATGTTATAGTACACCGGCCAGCTAAAGCAGAAGCGCGCACCGCCGAGCTCGCTCTCTTCGCAATGCACCGTACCGCCCATCGCCTGCGCGATAGAGTAGACAATCGCCAGCCCCAGGCCGCATCCGCCTGTGGCGCGATCGCGGCTGGGGTCGAGGCGGACAAACGGTTCAAACACGGTTTCTCGCGCTTCCGGGTCAATTCCCGGTCCGTCGTCCTCCACCGTCAGGCTGGCCCGGTTCCCCTGCAAATCCAGGCCAATCTGGAGCGTACTCTCGCTGTAGCGCATGGCGTTATTCATCAGGTTGTCCAGCACGCGCTCCATCAGGCGCATATCGAGCGCGCCGTAATCACCCGGCGTGACGCGCGTCAGCAGCGTGCGCTGCGGGTTGACGCTCTGAACATCCTCAATGTGGGTTTGCAGCCAGGCAGGCAGGTCCGGCGTGCTGAGGTTCAGTTCGTTCTGCGGACGATCGAGGCGCGCGTAGGTCAGCAGCTCCTCAATCAGCGCTTCTAGCTGGCTGATATCGCGGTTAAGCGCCTGAGACTCCGCTTCCGTCAGATTCTCGCTCATCTCCAGACGATAGCGCAGGCGAACCAGCGGCGTGCGCAGTTCGTGGGCAATTCCGTCGATCAGCTGCTTCTTACTGGCGATCAGGGCATTGATATTATCGGCCATTTGGTTAAAGGCCACGCCCAGACGTTCAAAGCTGGAACCGCTGTCGAAGTGAATGCGTTCGGTAAAATGCCCCTCGCCAAAACGCTGCGCGGCGGATTCCAGCTTCAGCATGTCCTGCCAGTGTGGGCGCATCCAGATAAAGACCGGAAACGCGAGTGAAATGGCGATAAAGGCCATCAGCGCCATGTCCAGCAGACGCATCTGGTGCAGATAATAGAGATAGGGTACCGGCCCGACGGCCAGCACGTAATGGCTGCGCGGAATACGCTGGATAAAGGTGTATTTCTCATCCAGCGCGACGATATCCCCGTCGCGCAGGCGCTGCATGGCGGGCGGATCCAAATCGAAATCTTTTAACGGCTCAATGCGTAAATCGAATGACAGGTTCAGATCCAGCTCTTTCAGGGTTTTCGCCCAGTCGTGCGGCGGGATCTCTCTCAGCTCGCTGCGCATCAGATAGAGCGAGCTTTTCATCAGATCGTCCAGTGACTGCCTGCCCGCACGTTCGGCGGTGAACTTATAGACCAGCCCAACCAGCATGGTCATCACCAGGAAGCAGACAAACAGCAAAAGATAAAACTGCACAAACAGCTTCTTCATTCCATCTCACCGAAAAAACAATACCTGCAGAATATACATGAAAACCCGTCGATACTTTCATGTCTGTGAAGCGTGTTACATGGCTTTCGCGCTGTTTTTTACCTTAGCAATCAGTTTTTCCGTTACGGCCAGACCTTCCGCAATGTGCGGATCAATCACGGCACTCCCAAATTCATTTATTAAATCCAGAAGTATTTCGTAAGACTGGATAAGTTCAAGGAGATCAACGAGCGCTTTTTGATCGGCACGGGAGGGTGAGGAACGTCCAAACGCGGCCTGATTAACAATCCATTCAAGATTGGTTTTGATGGCTTCAACTTCATGATAGCTATACATATTTCATAGGCTTAAATCCTCATTTCAAGATTTCATGGGAGACGTTTCGTGAGAGCTTCACGGTGAAAGTATGGATGTAGCCGGAGTGGTACGGGCGAAGAAATGAAAGGAGTCGTTTTAATTATGGAATAGTTCGCTGGCTTATCAAGTTAATTGTTGCGCAAACGTGCAAATCAACGCGCGAAAAGAAGACATCGCTGCGTAATGCCTTCTTTTCACGCACGTTGTCTTTTATCAGGTTTCCCAGGCGTGTGGAGCAAACAAATAACCTTTGTTACGCACGGTTTTAATCCGGTAGGGCTCGGTGGCATTATCCTGCAGCTTTTTGCGCAGACGCGATATTGCCACGTCAACGCTGCGGTCCATTCCGTCATAGCTTACGCCGCGCAGGTTTTTCAGCAGCGCGTCGCGGTCCATGATTTGCCCGGCATGCGTGGCCAGCTCCCACAGCAGGTCAAAATCAGCGGTGGAAACGGCAATAAGCTCGCCGGAAAGCAGGACCTGACGGTTAACCGGGTCAATAGACAGCGTACCGAAGCGCATCGCTTTGTGCGGTGTCAGAGACGGTGCGGGCGCTTCACGCTCAATGCTGGCATGCTGGCGCAAATGCAGGCGCAGGCGGGCAAGCAGGACGGCAGGCGGTGTGGTTTTCAGAATGTAGTCATTGGCGCCCATCTCCAGCGACAGAATATGGTTCATATCGCTGTCCAGTGAGGTGAGCAGGACGATAGGACCGTCCCAACGGGCGCGCAGATCGCGACAGAGCGTCATGCCGTCTTTTCCAGGCAGCATGATGTCCAGCAGCACCAGATCCGGGTTTTCACGGACGACCACCTCTTCGGCACGATCGCCGCGAGGCTCAACAATGACGTCCATATCATGTTTACCCAGATAGGCGGCGATCAGTTGCCCGACTTCGGGTTCGTCTTCAACATAAACAATCTTATTCATACAGCGTCTGTTTTCGTGAAAAAAGCCAACATACACCGCGGAACCTTAACCTTCCATTAATCTTTCAAAATTAACGCCGCTTCCGTTATTCTGGCGTTTCTTGTTATTTGATTGTTATAAGGAAAAATATGGGGCTGGTGATCAAAGCCGCGCTGGGGGCGCTGGTGGTGTTACTGATTGGCATTCTGGCAAAAACCAAAAATTACTATATTGCCGGGCTGATCCCACTGTTTCCGACCTTTGCGCTGATTGCCCACTATATCGTGGCCTCTGAGCGGGGTACGGAAGCGCTACGCACGACCATCGTGTTTGGCATGTGGTCAATCATCCCCTATTTTCTCTATCTGCTTTCACTGTGGTATTTCACCGGTTTTCTGCGGCTACCTCTGGCGCTGGGCGGGGCAGTGGCCTGCTGGGGGCTCAGCGCCTGGGTGTTAATTTTCTTCTGGAGCCGCTTTCACTAGCGCAACGGGCGGCCGCCGTCCACGGCAAAGGTTCTGCCGGTGACGTAGCAACTGGTAAGCAGGTAATCCACAAGGTCGATCACCTCTTTCTCGCCCGGCGCAATTTTCATCAGCGACTTATTCAGCGCCTGCTGGCGGTACTCCGCATCATCGTTTTCGTTAAACAAAATCATCGCCGGGGCGATGGCGTTCACCTTCACCTCAGGCGCAAGCTTGCGGGCAAAAGAGCGCGTCATGTTATCCAGCGCGGCTTTACTGGCCGCATAGGCGATGTGCTTGTCGCTGCCGCGCTCCACCACATAATCGGTGAAGTGGATAATGTCACCCGCCGCATGCCCGTGGCCGCGCAGCAGATCCTGCAGAGCGTGGTTGAGCAGATAAGGGGCATTAACGTGGATCTGCAGCATGGCGGAGAGCGTGTCGCTGAGTGACGTGCCGGGTTTCTCGGCACACCATGCGCTGGCGTTATGGATCACCGCGCGCAGACCTGTCGTTGTGGATTTTACCTTTTCAGCAAAGGCCAGAATGCCTTCATCGGTCGAAAAATCCGCCTGAATGCAGACCGCCCCGGCTTTACGCAGCCCGTCAATCGACGGGTATTCCGTACGGTAGCTGACAATGACCGGATGGCGAAGGTTGAGAAAGTGATGGGCGAGAGCGAGGCCGATACGGCGGCCTCCGCCGGTAATCAGTATTGGGCGAAGCGGTGCATTTCCCATCGTATTCTCCTTTACAGTTCAACAATGGGAAGGCAGTGCTATCCCATTAACATCCAGGTTGCCGGTATGGCAGCAACCAGTAACATCCCGATTAAGGCCATTTCACGGCGTTTCAGCGCGTTCTCCAGCTGATGCGTGCGGCGGGCGTAGATAAACACCAGCAGACCCGGCGCGTACAGCACCACTGACAGCAGCAGATGCATAGGCCCGGAAGCATACAACAACCACAGGCCGTAAATACAGGCCCCGACACCCACGACATAGTGCGCCGGACGCGTGGCGATTTTTAACAAATATGCCCCCACTAAGAAATAGGGTACCAGAATCATCTCTGAGGCGATGGTCAGTAGGGTGTTATAGTCTGAACCTGTGAGCCAGATCAGCACCAGACAAACCTGAACGCTGATGTTGGTCAGCCAGAGTGAGGCAGATGGCGCATTATTTTGGTTTTGACGGGCAAACAGGCGAGGGAACGCCTTGTGCGTCGCAGCCAGGAACGGCACTTCAGCCGCCATGATGGTCCAGCTCAGGTAAGCGCCGCAGACGGAGACGATCAGCCCTGCGGCAATCACCACGTCGCCCCAGGGGCCGAGCATTTTCACCATCAGGCCAGCCATTGACGGGTTACGCATTTCGGCCAGTTCAGGACGTGCCACCACGCCCAGCGACAGCAGCGTCACCAGCAAATACACGCCCAGTGCTGCCAGGACGGCCAGCAGCGTAGCGCGGCCCACATCGCGTTTATTACGCGCGCGGGCAGAGACCACGACGGCACCTTCGACGCCGATAAACACCCACAGGGTAATCAGCATCGTGTTTTTCACCTGTTCCCAGACCGGAACGCCCAGCGCAATGCCGCTGAAATCAAGCGTAAACACGTCGAGACGAAACGCAATGAAGGCCAGGACGATAAACAGGCCAAGGGGGACCAGTTTCGCCAGCGTCGCGACCAGGTTGATGCTGGCGGCGGTCTGGACACCGCGTAAAATCAGCCAGTGAACAATCCACAGCAGCACCGAGGCGCCGACGATAGACTGCCAGGTATTACCGTCGCCAAACAGGCGCAGTTCTGGGGTATCGGTAAAGAAACTGAGCGCCGAGAAGACGATCACCAGATAAGAGACGTTGGCGATGACCGCGCACAGCCAGTAGCCCCAGGCGGAACAGAAGCCAATCAGCTCGCCGAAACCTTCACGTGCATAGGTGAAAATGCCGCCGTCCAGATCCGGGCGAATGCGCGTCAGCAGCAGCATGGCAAACGCCAGCAGCAATATGCCAACACCGGTAATGCCCCAGCCAATGAGCAGGGCGGCAGGGCTTGCGACGGCCGCCATGTTCTGCGGTAAACTGAATACGCCCGCGCCCAGCATTGAGCTCAATACAAGTGCAGTTAAAGCACTCAGGCCAAGTTTCTTTTCCATTGGCTTCCTGTTATGAAAAGTCCCAATCCAGAATAATTATTTCGCTGAGGCGCATAAAAATGGTGGATCACACTAAGGCGCGGGATTTTACGGAGTGTAACGAAAGCATGCAATGATGTGTGGCAGAAATTCAAAAAAAGTAACAAAAAAGGCGGCATTGCGCCGCCTTTCGTCAACGATTTTATTACTTGTACAGATCGGCGCTGATGGTCACGTTGTTGCCACGTTCCTGCCACTGGCGGGTAATGTGGTAATACTTTGCCCCTTTCTTCGCCGCACGCTTCGCGACCTGGTAAGAGACTTCCGTCATGTTGCCGTAGTTGCCGGTAAACTTGATGCTGTCGAACGGTACCATCTGCGCGGCAGTGGCTTTGTTCAGCTCTTCAATTTTGGTGCCGTCCGGCAGCGTAACGGAATAGCGACCGCCTTTCGTGGATTGCGTTTCAAAGAAACGGCCCACTTCAGCGCTTGGCGCCGCAGAGGTCGCTACGCCTGGAATTTCGACTTTCTTCGCTTCTTCGCCGCCTTTTGCTATCGCCGCGCGACCCGCTTCGGAGTCAGCAGGGATGGCATCCGGGCTCTGCAGAACGCGTTTTTTCGCATCTTCTTTGTAGATGAATGCGGTAATTCGCTGGTTGCCGCCCTGGTTAGCATCCACCTGACGGACGATATAGAAAGAGTAAGCCCCTTTCTCTTTCGCGGCTTTGGTGATGGCATCGTTCACTTCAGGCTGGCTGCGATAGAAGCCCTGAACGGTGACGGTGTCGTAAGGTTCCAGCTCAATCGCCTGATCTTTTGGCAGCTCAACGATACCGTTGATCACGCGGTTCTTCGGTGCGTCAGCTTTTGGCGCATTATCTTTATACAGCGCAATGGTCACGCGCTGGTTACCGCTGTTGCCGTAATCGGACTGGTCAACTACGTAAAACGAGGCCGCCCCGTTTTTATCAGCGGCTTTTGATGCGGCGGCGACGGCATCGCCAATGGAATTATAACGACCCACAATGACCGTATGGTCAAAAGGTTTTAACGCTGCCGCTTGCTCTGGCGTTAACTCTGTTGCGGCATTCGCAGACAGGGCGGTCGCACAGAGAAGTGCGGACGCCAGGAGTGTGTTCTTAAGCTTCATAAAAATAATCCTTCGCCTTGCGCAAACCATGTACTGGTATTGTTGTTAATTTGAAACGGTCCCGATTATGGCATTTAAAACCCGTCGCTGTCTGCGCCATTTTTCACTGCCTGTGCTCACTGAATTAACGAATTCGATAACATTTAGTGATATGTTGAAAAAACAGGCGTTTGACAAGCAAAACTGATAAAGCATATGACTTTTACAAGTTAATTTAATGTTAATAACTTGTTCTCTTATGGCGCTATATCATGTTTTTACCGCTTCGCTTGCGCGATTTATCGGTTCTGGCGATGAATTTAAGGTAAATATCACTGTCAGTGACGCCGATCGCTTATTTTTCACAGATAAAGTAAGAAATAGTGTTTTCTGGCGGTAGATCGCGGGCGCTATTTTCAGTAGGTTATAGACAGTTTGTTACTGTTTTATTTTCCGGGGTTAATCATTTCTCGTCGCTATCGTGATGGCGAAAATTGATACAAACCGCGGGCATTTATCGACAAACCATCATCAAAAACCGATGGAAGGGAAAACTATGCGTATTGGGGTACCAAAAGAACGGTTAGCCAATGAAACCCGCGTAGCGGCAACACCGAAAACGGTGGAGCAACTGCTTAAACTGGGTTTTACCGTCGCGGTTGAAAGCGGCGCAGGCAAGCTGGCGAGTTTCGATGACGACGCCTTTATTCAGGCTGGCGCGGAAGTGGTGGACGGGGCCGAAGTCTGGCAGTCGCCTGTGATTCTGAAGGTCAACGCACCGGAAGAGAGCGAGATTGCGCTGCTGAATCCAGGAACAACGCTGGTGAGCTTCGTCTGGCCTGCACAAAATCCTGAACTGATGGAGAAGCTGGCGGCCCGTGGCGTAACCGTGATGGCGATGGACTCCGTGCCGCGTATTTCGCGCGCGCAGTCGCTGGATGCGCTGAGCTCCATGGCAAATATTGCCGGCTACCGTGCCATTGTTGAAGCAGCCCACGAATTTGGACGCTTCTTTACCGGTCAAATCACCGCGGCGGGGAAAGTCCCACCGGCGAAAGTGATGGTGATTGGCGCGGGCGTGGCGGGGCTTGCTGCAATCGGTGCGGCAAACAGCCTGGGTGCTATCGTACGCGCATTTGACACCCGTCCTGAAGTGAAGGAACAGGTCCAGAGTATGGGGGCCGAATTCCTTGAGCTGGACTTCAAGGAAGAAGCAGGCAGCGGTGATGGTTACGCGAAGGTCATGTCCGAAGCCTTTATCAAAGCTGAAATGGAACTCTTCGCCGCGCAGGCGAAAGACGTCGACATTATTGTTACCACCGCGCTTATTCCGGGTAAACCGGCACCGAAGCTGATCACCCGTGAGATGGTCGACTCCATGAAGCCGGGCAGCGTGATTGTCGACCTGGCCGCGCAGAACGGCGGTAACTGCGAGTACACCGTCGCCAATCAGGTGACCACGACTGCTAACGGCGTGAAGGTGATCGGCTATACCGATCTGCCAGGCCGCCTGCCAACCCAGTCCTCTCAGCTGTACGGTACCAACCTGGTTAACCTGCTGAAGCTGCTCTGCAAAGAGAAAGACGGCAACATCACCGTTGATTTTGACGACGTGGTGGTGCGCGGCGTCACCGTCGTTCGCGAAGGTGAAATCACCTGGCCTGCGCCGCCTATTCAGGTTTCCGCGCAGCCTCAGGCGGCACCGAAAGCAGCGCCTGAGCCAAAAGAACCGGCGAAACCGGCTTCTCCGTGGCGTAAATACGCCATCATGGCGCTGGTTATTATTCTGTTCGGCTGGCTGGCTGACGTCGCGCCGAAAGAGTTCCTCGGCCACTTTACCGTCTTCGCGCTCTCCTGCGTTGTAGGCTACTACGTGGTGTGGAACGTCTCCCACGCGCTGCATACGCCGCTGATGTCGGTCACTAACGCCATCTCCGGGATCATCGTGGTGGGGGCGTTGCTGCAGATTGGCCATGGCGGCTGGATCAGCTTCCTGAGCTTTATCGCGGTGCTGATCGCCAGTATCAATATTTTCGGTGGTTTCACCGTGACTCAGCGCATGCTGAAAATGTTTCGTAAAGGCTAAGGGGTAGCATATGTCTGGAGGATTAGTGACAGCCGCATACATTGTTGCTGCAATCCTGTTTATTTTCAGTCTGGCGGGGCTTTCCAAACACGAAACGTCTCAGCAGGGGAATAACTTTGGTATCGCCGGGATGGCGATTGCGCTGATCGCCACTATCTTCGGGCCGGATACCGGCAATGTGGCGTGGATCCTGGTGGCGATGATCATCGGCGGCGCGATTGGTATTCGCCTGGCGAAACGCGTTGAAATGACCGAAATGCCGGAGCTGGTTGCCATTCTGCACAGCTTCGTGGGCCTGGCGGCGGTGCTGGTAGGCTTTAACAGCTATCTGTATCACGAACCGGGTCTGGAACCGATTCTGGTCAATATCCACCTGACTGAAGTGTTCCTCGGTATCTTCATCGGTGCGGTGACCTTTACCGGCTCGATTGTGGCGTTCGGCAAGCTGCGCGGTAAGATCTCTTCTAAACCGCTGATGTTGCCAAACCGTCACAAGCTGAACCTGGCGGCGCTGGTGGTGTCGTTTGTGCTGCTGGTGGTTTTCGTGCGTACCGAAAGCGTGGGTCTGCAGGTACTGGCGTTGCTGGTGATGACCATTATTGCGCTGGCGTTTGGCTGGCATCTGGTGGCATCCATCGGCGGTGCGGATATGCCGGTGGTCGTCTCGATGCTGAACTCCTACTCCGGTTGGGCGGCGGCGGCGGCGGGCTTTATGCTGAGCAACGACCTGCTGATCGTCACCGGTGCGCTGGTCGGTTCTTCCGGTGCGATCCTGTCTTATATCATGTGTAAGGCGATGAACCGTTCGTTCATCAGCGTTATCGCAGGTGGCTTCGGCTCTGACGGTTCTTCTACCGGCTCTGACGAAGAAGTGGGCGAGCACCGTGAGATCAGCGCGGAAGACACCGCAGAGATGCTGAAAAACTCGCATTCTGTGATCATTACCCCAGGCTACGGCATGGCGGTGGCGCAGGCGCAGTATCCTGTGGCGGAAATCACCGAGAAGCTGCGCGCGCGCGGTATCAAAGTACGCTTTGGTATTCACCCGGTGGCGGGGCGTCTGCCGGGCCACATGAACGTGCTGCTGGCGGAAGCGAAGGTGCCATACGACATCGTGCTGGAAATGGACGAGATCAACGATGATTTCGCCGACACCGACACCGTGCTGGTCATTGGCGCCAACGACACCGTTAACCCGGCGGCACAGGACGATCCGCGTAGCCCAATCGCGGGGATGCCGGTTCTGGAAGTATGGAAGGCGCAGAACGTTATTGTCTTCAAACGCTCCATGAACACCGGCTATGCTGGCGTGCAGAACCCGCTGTTCTTTAAAGAGAACACCCATATGCTGTTTGGCGATGCCAAAGCCAGCGTGGATGCGATTCTGAAAGCGCTGTAATTTCGCTTCATCCTGACAAACCGCTCTTCGGGGCGGTTTTCTTATTTCTGCGGTCGGCTTTTCTCCTCTGTCTATACTTTACCCTTTGCGTAATACGAGGAGGTGTAATGCATTTTCTGTCCCGCTTCGACATCATTGCGTTGATGATGACGCCGACATTCTGGATAGGCGCCGCCACGGTTGTCTTTGTGACGCTGCTGGTGTACTGGCTGCTGACGCGCCTGATCGCGTTCGTTAAGAAAGGGATCACCACCTGGGGCGACAAGCACCCGACCACCAACCGGATGCGTTTTATCCTGACGGATATGCTTAACCGCACCAGCCGCTTCCTGCTGTTTGTGGTAGCGCTGCTCTTCAGCCTGCGTTTCGTTGACTTACCCGATCATCTTTTTGGCACCGTCAGCCACGCCTGGTTCCTTGTCTTCGCCATCCAGGTGGCGCTGTGGATGGATCAGGGCGTTGTGTCGTGGCTTCGTCACGTCATGCTGGCGCCGGGAAGCCATAAAAACCCGGTCACGCTGGTGATCACGGGGCTTATTCTCCGCGCCATCGTCTGGTCAGTGATGCTGCTGTCTATCCTTGCTAACGCGGGCGTCAACATCACTGCTCTGGTTGCCAGCCTTGGGGTAGGGGGTATTGCCATCGCCCTCGCTGTACAAACGATCCTCAGCGACGTGTTTGCCTCATTATCTATCGGTTTTGATAAGCCGTTCGAAATTGGCGATTTTGTGGTGTTCAACGACGTGGCGGGGACGGTAGAGCACATTGGTCTGAAAACGACCCGTATTCGCAGCCTGAGCGGGGAGCAGATCGTCTGTGGTAACGCCATTTTGCTTCAGCAGACGCTTCACAACTACAAACGCATGCAGACGCGTCGCATCGTCTTTACCTTTGGCGTGGCCAGCGACACGCCGCCGGATAAGCTGCGCTACGTGGGGGATATGGTCAGGCAGATCATCACTGATGTGGGTGAGACTAAATTCGATCGCGCCCATTTTCTGGGATTTGACCGTGACCGCCTGACGTTTGAAGTTGTCCATATCGTCAATACCGCGGATTACAACAAATACATGGACATCCAGCAGGAGATCAATATCCGTATTCTTGAAGGGTTGAACGCTCAGGAGATTAAGCTGGCGCTGCCCAGCATGGTATTGCACGCGCCGTGGATGCAGGAGGAATCAGGTGAACAGCCGAAACCGGTAATGGAAAGCTGAGAAAAACGCCCGCCGGAGCGGCGGGCTTGATGTTTACGTTAATCGTCTTCCGGGTCATCCAGCTCAATCGGCGTCTGATACTCATCCGGCTTAATGACCAGCAGGTCGCAGCGCAGATGGTCGATCACCTGTTCGGCAGTATTGCCGAGGAAGGCGGCAGAAATACCGGTCCGGCCAATGGTGCCCAGCACCACAATCCCGGCCTGCAGATGTTCGGCCAAATCCGGGATCACCTCTTCAGGCAGCCCTTTTTCCACATGCGTCATGTTCTCATCAATGCTGAACTTCTGGCGCAGCGCTTTCATCGCCAGCAGGTGCTGACCGCGGATCGCGTCGTTATAGACGCTCGGGTCAAATTCCGGCAGCTCGATGGCGATATTGATCGGGGTAACCGGATAGGCGCCCACCAGATGCACTTCGGTATGGTTAACCTGATCGGCAAGCTGGATGGTTTCCTTCACCAGCTTCTCGTTGAGCGAATTGTGATAATCCTCTTCGCTCGCCAGGTTAACCGCCACCACGGCTTTCCCGCCCTCAGGCCACGGCTGGTCTTTTACCATCCAGACCGGGCAGGGGCATTTACGCAGCAAGTGCCAGTCGGTCGGGGTGAAGATCACGGATTCCAGCTTGTCGTGCTGGTGTGCCATCTTCAGCAGCAGGTCGTGCCCACCGGCAACAACTTCCTGGATGATGGCTTCAAAAGGTCGGTTATGCCAGACCACTTTAATATCAATAGGCACTCCCGCTTCCAGGTAATACTTCGCCTGTTCACGGATCCACGCGGTACGCTGGCTGATGACGCCCTGACGCATAGCGGTGCGCTCGTCAGGCGACAGAAGGGTGGTCATCTCATACGAGAAGTCATAGATCGGCAAAAACGCTTTGATTTTGCCACCAATCCGTTGATGTAAATACACAGCACGTCGTAATGCTGGCTGATCGTCCTGATTCGGATCGATAGCTACCAGCATGTTTTGATACTTGGCCATACAGGTCTCCTTACTACTGTCACCACAGTCTGTAATTAAAAGAGTAACCTATATATCCTGAATGAAACAGAGGGGAGCTTTTGCCAGATCAATAATTCATGAAAATTTATCAGAGGAAAAGCACGGTGGATGTCACCGCGATAAACGCAATAAACAGCAGCACCATCACCGCTATCGCGAACGTTGTGGAATCCTGAACGTAGGTTTTTTCCTCACCCTTCATCGGGCCGACAAGCATGATCCAGATGAAGATAAAGGTCACTGAGGCAATCACGACTGAAACGAAAAACAAACTTTCTCTCAATTCATAACCTCAACGACAACCTTTCAGGTGCTGTGCGGGGACGTGCTACGGTGAAAATGTTTTGAAACGGAAGTGATTATACCAGACCAATAAATCACGAGAATTTATCAGTCTGGTTATCAACATGCGGAGAGTTACGCCACGTTGCGGGCGTGCCCGGCAAGCACGGCCAGCGCTTCGCCGTTTTCGATAGTGATGTATTTACCCTTAACGGCCAGCATTCCGCTCTTCTGGAAACGGCCCAGCAGACGGCTGATGGTCTCCACGGTCAGGCCCAGGTAGTTACCGATATCGCCACGGGTCATGGTCAGACGGAATTCACGCGGCGAGAAACCACGCTCGGCGAAGCGGCGGGAGAGGTTATAGATAAACGCGGCCAGGCGCTCTTCTGCATTCTTTTTGGAAAGCAGAAGAATCATGTCCTGATCGCCTTTGATCTCACCGCTCATCAGACGCATCATCTGCTGACGCAGGTTAGGCATCTTACCGGACAGATCGTCCAGCGTTTCAAACGGGATTTCACAAACCATAGAGGTTTCGAGTGCCTGAGCAAAGCTCGGGTGGTGGCCAGTGCCGATGGCATCAAAGCCCACCAGATCGCCTGCCAGATGGAAGCCGGTGATCTGCTCATCACCCTGTTCGGTGATGGTGTAGCTCTTGATGGTGCCAGAACGGATAGCATAGAGCGATTTCAGTTCGTCTCCCGCTTTAAACAGCGTCTGCCCTTTCTGAATAGGCTTTTTGCGCTCGATGATGTTATCAAGCTGATCGAGTTCATGCTCATTCAGGGTAAACGGGATACAGAGCTGGCTGATGCTGCAATCCTGGCAATGGATAGCACAACCGCCAGACTGAATGCGTCGTATAATTCGCTTTTCCGGGATCATAGGTTTGCTCAAGCCTTAATTGATATTGGTCAATTTTAACATCTTTTTGGGAAGTACGTAAGCCTGACAAACCATCAATAAGGACAAGAGAGGGCAACGTGTTGCCATCTTCTTGAAATTCCACAGCTTGATTATGGATTTTTGGCCTAACCGGTAGAAAATTAAGCACAAAAAGCCTGGAATCTACAGCAAGAGATACCCTTCGTGACGCAGTAACCACTCCTTGCGCTGCACGCCGCCGGCATAGCCGGTCATGGTGCCGTTGCGGCCAATAACGCGATGGCAGGGAACCACAATGCTGACCGGATTGGAGCCGTTGGCGGCACCCACCGCACGTGCGGCACCTGCTCGGCCTAGCTGCTCTGCGAGCTGGCCATAATGCATGACCTGTCCGCACGGGATCGCCCGCAGCGCCTGCCACACTTCGCGCTGAAAAGGCGTGCCTGCGGTGGCGGTTGGAAGCGTATCAATGATGCTGAGATCGCCTTCGAAGTAGGCGCTGAGTTTATCGCACAACCCCCCGGGGTTAACCGCATTCAGGCGCTGATAGCCTTCTTTACTGTAATGGAGGGTGAGCAGCATCTCCATGCGATCGCTGTGCTCCTGCCACTCTACTGCTCTTAAGCGGTACTGTTCATCACATATGACCCATAACGGCCCCAGAGGCGTGGGAATCAATTCCTGCAATAGTGTTAACATAAGTGATACCTGAATAAACAAAGCCATTATCATGTCGGGAAATTTCGGGATGTTCAAGACCCAGCGAGGGAACAATAGGGGTAGTTTTTCAGATTATATTTATAAGTGATAAGGATAGATTTTGGGGGGGATAGCATACACTGTGGATAACAGTATCTGGGGTTACTTAAAACGTGCGTGCGTCCTTATATTTATTCATACGGTTTATATCTGTCGGTGTGGTGAATACCGCTATTCATGCTTCTGTGTTTCTCTTCACCTGTTTTTTATTTTCATTACCGCAAAGCCTGGCTAACGTAATTGCTTTTTTTGTTGCAGCATCGTTTAGCTTTGTTGCTAACGCTACCTGGACTTTCAAAAAAAAACGGACCTTGCGTAAATATCTCCTTTTCATGATGACGATGGCTTGCCTGGCGTGGTCGACAGGTAAACTGGCTGAGGTTATCGGACTTCCCGCTTTATTCACGTTGCTGACGTTCTCTTTTATCAGCATGGTACTCGGTTTTTTATTTTCTAAATATTATATATTCAAGGATTGAATATGGTTATCTCACTTGTGATACCGGTTTTTAATGAGGAGCAGGCTATTCCCCAGTTTTCCAACGCGTTGCGATGCGAGCCTCTCCTGGCGCAGTACACGCTTGAATTGATTTTTGTCGACGACGGAAGCCGCGATAATACTGTACAGGCGATCCGTCGGGAAACGTTTCCCGGCAGCGTTCGTCTTATCGAGTTTAGTCGTAACTTCGGTAAAGAAGCTGCATTGCTGGCGGGGTTACGGGCGGCAACGGGCGATGCGGTGATCCCGATTGATGTCGATTTGCAGGATCCTGTTAACGTCATTCCGCGGCTTATTTCGCGCTGGCAGGACGGGTTTGATACCGTACTTGCCCAGCGCATCGATCGTCGTTGTGATACCTGGTTAAAACGAAAAACAGCACAGTGGTTTTATCGAGCACATAATAAAATTAGCTCGCCAGGCATTGTGGAGAACGTGGGTGATTTCAGGCTTCTGTCACGTGAGACGGTAAACGCTATCCTTCACTTACCTGAAAGAACGCTGTTTATGAAAGGTTTGCTTTCATGGACGGGGGGTAAAACAACGGTTGTGACTTATTCCCGGGAATCTCGTCGTTCGGGTACCAGCAAATTCAACGGCTGGAAATTATGGAAGCTGGCGGTGGAAGGTATTACCTCATTTTCCATTTTTCCACTCCAGTTATGGACTTATCTGGGTTTTTTTATCGCCACCCTTTCTCTGGCGTATGCGTTATGGATGATAATCGACAAACTCATTTGGGGAAATGATGTCCCTGGCTATCCATCATTAATGGTAGCTATTTTATTTATTGGCGGCGTGCAGCTAGTCAGTATTGGGGTGTTGGGTGAATATATCGGCAGGATTTTTATCGAGGTGAAAGGGCGTCCTCGTTACATACTTAAGCATGGAAGTGAGGGATGTGACGATGTTAAAAAATAATGCGACAATGATGGGTTTATTTGCGCTTTGTGCCTTTGTTTATTTTTTCCCAGCCCTGAGTCAGACCTATCTGTTCAATGATGATATCGGGCGTAATGCCGTAGGCTACGGCAGGTATGAATTCACGGGGTTAGGTGAATATGCCGACAGCGGTCGTCCGGCCGCAGAAATTCTCATTCGCCTGCTTTCCGGGTGGATTGGTCGTTCAACCGACATTGTGGCGATTAATCTTGCGCCGTTAACCAAACTCATTAGCGCGATGTGTGTGGCGAGCGTCGCGTGGATTGTTTATCAACGAATCATCAAGGAAGCAACCTGGAGCGGTTTCCTGGTCTGCCTGACGGTCGTCTTCTCTCCCTGGTTTATTCATTGTATCCAGTACAGCTTTGACTCAGTGTCAATGGGCGCCGCATTACTTCTGACCGCACTTCCGTTTATTGGTGAGCGTAACTGGCGCGGCTACCTGTTCTTCTATGGCTGCTATTTACTTTCGCTCTGTTTTTATCAGCTTTTCCTGGTTGGCCCGTTTTTGATTATCGTGGTACTTCTGGTAAAAGAGTTTTTTGACACCGGAAAATTAAGCCTTGCCACGCGGCAACACTATGGGAATGTCATCATAGCGTTATTTGCCGGGTTTGGCACGTATAAAGCATTTATTCTGCTGCTGCCACTAAGGGAGTATGTATTAATACACGGTAAAATGCTGGCGCTAAGTATTATTTTTCCGGCGCAGGTGTTTACACATCTGAAATATCTCATGGATGTATTTTTCTCGCCATTTTACGGTACGGCTGGAGTGGTTCTTATCGTATTGTTTTTGTTTTCCATCGCGGGTGCGGTCGTGGCGGCAAAACGTATCCAGCGTAACATTTGGATCTGTCTAACGATCTATTTATTATCCTGTGTGCTGGGTCTGCTAATGGCATTATTGCCCCAGGCGCTGTTACGTGATCCTCTTTATGCGGGAAGGGCGATGGCGGGGAATCAGTTCGTGATGCTTATTTGGTTCTTCCCGCTAGTTTATCTGCCGAAGAGACTATTTAAATATCTTTGCACGGGCTGGGTATTTTTCTTCACGCTGATGGCAAGCCTGAATGCGGCGATTACAGGTGCTATTCTGGCGCAGTATCAATATGAAGATCGACTGCTTGACGTAATTTTAAACTACCCGGTCAATGATACCTTGCCTGAGAAAATCTTTTTGATTGCACCTTATTACGCTAAAGATCGTGTCTGGTTACGCCAGGCGAGCAACGTTCGCGCTAATTTCCCCTATACAAAATATATTTTGCATAATACTTTTATTCTAAATGCCAGTGTCTGGCCGACCCGCCAGGCGCAGTTATATAACAGGGATATACTTATTCAAAAAGTAAAAAACGATAATTCTTTCTGCCAGTGGAAAGATAAACTGGTCAGGCAGGAGTTTACCATGTATGTCAAGGGTGATGTACGCTACGTTGATTTTGACAAAACAGCGTGTACTAAATCGTAATATATAACAGCGCAAAAAACTGGGCCTGCCGACATCGTCAGGCCCATGAACACACAGCCGTGCTTCCTTTCGCAAGCCCACTTTACATTTTTCCATTACAGCAGGTTTTCTATATATAGCATACGGACCGGAAAATGACAGGGTATTTACTGATTGATTTCACAAAATTTTAACTTAAATTTGAATTTTACACGCCGTTAAATTTGAGTTAAGTCTTGTTGAAGATAATCACTCCACAAATATATTTAGCGCTTTTAAAATATGGCTTCCCCGGTAATAAAACCGATCTTCTCCGCGTACCCGTTTGTCATTGAGCCCGTTATCCTCTATGGGTATAGTACGTCTCTCAGATGTAGCCGGAGGATTTCCATGAACCCTGACGACAAATCCCTTTTTCTTGACGCCATGGAGGATGTCCAGCCCCTGAAACGCTGCACGGATATCCACTGGCAGCAAAGCCGTAATACCCGGGCTCGCCAGGACATCGACACCGAACAGCTCGACAACTTTCTGACCCTGGGGTTCCTTGAGTTACTGCCGCTTGAAGAGCCGCTGGCGTTCCAGCGCGAAGGCGTCCAGCAGGGCGTTATTGATAAGCTACGTTCCGGTAAATATTCCCGTCAGGCCAGCTTAAATCTGTTACGTCAGCCGGCCGAACGCTGCCGCCAGATGCTGTATTCCTTTATTCGCCAGGCCAGTCGTGACGGGTTACGTAACCTGATCGTTATTCACGGGAAAGGGCGCGAGCAGAATTCACATCCTAATGTGGTGCGTAGCTATCTGGCACGCTGGTTAACTGAGTTCGAGGAAGTGCAGGCGTTCTGCGTGGCGCTGCCGCATCACGGCGGCAGCGGAGCTTGCTATGTTTCCCTGCGAAAATCCGACGAAGCGAAGCAGGAGAACTGGGAACGGCACGCCAAGCGCAGCCGTTAGCGGGCGATATCCTCGCCCGCCTGTGGCTCAGAACGTTTCCCAGTTACTGTCAGGGGTGGCGTTAGCCGTTGCCGGGCGCAACAGCTGTGGCGTTTTCACATTGGCCGGGCGCGGGGTTGCCGCGTTTTCTTTCCCGTTCAGACGAAATGCGGCTACGGCCTGGCGCAGCTGTTCGGACTGATCTTCCAGCGCCGCTGCCGCCGTGGCGGACTGCTGCACCAGCGCGGCGTTTTGCTGCGTCACGCTGTCCATCTGCGACACGGCCAGACTTACCTGTTCAATTCCGCGGCTCTGTTCATCCGATGCGGACGAAATCTCGCCCATAATATCGGTTACGCGGGTGACGGCGGCGACAATCTCCTTCATGGTCGCGCCCGCTTCACTGACCTGTTCAGAACCGGTGTTCACCCGGCTGACGGAGTTCTCGATAAGCCCTTTGATCTCTTTCGCCGCCTGCGCGCTGCGGCTGGCCAGCGTACGGACTTCACCCGCAACAACCGCAAACCCGCGCCCTTGCTCGCCCGCACGGGCCGCTTCCACCGCAGCGTTAAGTGCCAGGATGTTGGTCTGGAAAGCGATGCTGTCAATCACGCCGGTAATGTGCGCAATCTGCTGCGAACTGTCGGCAATTTCGTTCATGGTGCGCACCACGTTATCCACGACGTGACCGCCGCGAGCCGCCGTTTCAGAGGCGTTTTTCGCCAGTAACGTCGCCTGACGGGCATTATCAGAGTTCTGTTTAACCGTTGCAGTCAGCTCTTCCATGCTGGCAGCAGTCTCTTCGAGCGAGGAGGCCTGCTCTTCGGTACGGGCGGAAAGATCGTTGCTTCCGGCGGCGATTTCACCCGCGCCGGTGTAGATGGAGTCGGTGCTGCCGCGTACGGCGCTGACGGTCGTCACCAGCGACTGCTGCATCTCATGCAGACCAGCAGCCAGCTGACCCATCTCATTACGGCCAGAGAGGGCGATATTCTGTGTCAGGTCGCCTCCCGCAATGGCGCGAATATGGTTCATGATGGTGTTGAGCGGCTTTAACAGCAGGTGCTGTAAACCCTGCCAGATCACCACCAGCACGGCGATAACGGCCAGGAAAATGGTTGCCAGCGTCCACTGCATCTGCGTGAAGCTGCTCTGGTTTTCTTCGGTAGCCGCCTTCAGCAGCGTGTTGTTCTCGGCGCGCCAGCGGTTATAGACCGCTTCCATGTCGTCCTGGGCCTGCTGAGCGTCCAGATCGCCGTAGGCCTGGTAGTTGTCGGCACGCAGGTACTCAATCGACAAACGCATCACCTCGTGCATCTGATTCCATGACTTCTGCATCTCGTCGGTTAATGCCGCATTCTGGCCGTTAACCTGCGGCATTTTCTGCCATTCTTTGTTATAGGCTTCAGCTTTAGCCAGCGAGTCGCCTGCGGTGCCAAGCAGTTTGTTAATTGCGGCAAGGGACGCCGGGTCGCGCTGGTTCTTCAGGTAGCGGATCGCCACGCGGGTGACGGTAACGCGTGTTTTCACCAGCGTGTTCACGCTGTCGCTCAGGCTTTCCTGCTGGGCATTCAGCACGCCGGAGTTCTGAAAGTTATGGCGATCGTTGTTGACGGCAGAGTAGAACAACCCTCCCGTGACAACTTGCAGCAGACAGAATATGGTGAGGGCAAAGATAATACCGGTAATCACGTGCAGATTTTTCAGCATAGCGGTCGTCCGTTAAAAAGATGCAGAGGTACACTCATACTATCGTCGTATAAAATTTAAACTTTAATTTAACTCGCGCTTAACTAAGGGCTCCGGTGAGGAACCTGTTGTAAATCCGGATCATTTTTATGAGGAAGGTCAACATGAGCAGCATTGATAAAAGCGGAACGTACGCGCTCGGAACGCGGACGGTTAAACGACTGGGCTACGGCGCGATGCAGCTTGCCGGGCCGGGCGTATTTGGCCCTCCGAAGGATAAGCAAGCCGCGCTGGAGGTGTTACGCGAAGCCGTGGCGGCCGGGGTGAACCATATTGATACCAGCGATTTTTACGGCCCGCATGTGACGAATCAGCTGATCTGTGAGGCGCTTCATCCTTACCGGGACGATCTCACCCTCGTCACTAAGATCGGCGCCCGTCGCGACGACAAAGGTGCCTGGCTGCCGGCCTTTTCCGCGCAGGAACTGACCCAGGCGGTGCATGACAACCTGCGCAACCTGAAGCTGGATGTGCTGGACGTGGTGAATCTGCGGATCATGTTCAGTGCACATGGCCCTGCAGAAGGATCGATCGCGGAACCGCTTTCCACCCTCGCAGCGCTACAGCAGCAAGGGCTGGTGCGCCACATTGGCCTGAGCAACGTCACGGCCACGCAGGTGGCGGAAGCGCGGAAGATGGTGCAGGTGGTCTGCGTGCAGAACATGTACAACATTGTGAACCGTGGCGATGACGCGCTGGTGGATTTACTGGCGCAGCAGGGGATCGCGTATGTACCGTTCTTCCCGTTAGGAGGCTTTACGCCACTGCAATCTTCCGGCCTGCAGGCCGTCGCGGATTCTCTGGGGGCTACGGCGATGCAGGTTGCGCTGGCGTGGTTGCTGCAACGTTCTCCAAATATCCTGCTGATCCCCGGCACCTCTTCGGTGGCGCATCTGCGGCAAAACCTCGCGGCGGGAGAACTGCAGTTACCGCCCGCAGCGCTGGAAAAACTGAACGCGCTGATGGACTAATTACGACATGGGCAAAGCCGGAAGGGTACTTTCGGGCTTTGCTTTTTCAGGCTTCTCGTTGACTTATCTGTCTGTGAAGCGCTAATGCTTCCGCCACAATTTCCTGCTTGCTTTTACGCGTCTCAAAGGCGGTGATTCTGATGTATTCCATCAGGTCAGCCTCAATGCGGGCGCTGAACATTTTGAGATCGGCCTCCTTGGCTAAACCGCGTGCAACGCGCTTGTCAGGATAGTCACGAGCTGGCACAGGAAACGTCCTCCGGGAAGTCTTAATAATTCGTGCGATGAATATGCTTTTTTATCAGACAAAAGTCAATGTGTAGTGTTTAGGTAGTGATTTTATTTCGTCCACTTGCGTATAAGTGATAAGGAAGTGATTGAGTGGTGACTTGTTTGTGACTTTTGCGTTGGATTATTAAAAATCATAGAGCGGGTGACCCGCTGTGGATGTTGCCAAATAAAATCCGCTCAAACTTCAACGCGTTTGGGTTCGCTTCCGGAAATGACCTTGATCCTTGCCCATAATCCGTAATACTGTATTTACATACAGTATTTGGCGAGAAAGGCATTTATGGACACTCTCTTTTCTTATCACTCAAAGCAACACCTTGAATTACCTTTATATCTTGAGCGTGTTGCCTGTGGCTTTCCAAGCCCTGCGCAGGATTATGTGGAAGATCGTCTCGATCTTAACCGGCTGGCGGTCAGGCACCCCAGCGCGACCTACTTTATCAAAGTGAGCGGGGACTCCATGATCGGCGCGGGGATTAGCGACGGCGATCTGCTGGTGGTTGACCGCTCGTTAAATGCTGAACATGGGGACATTGTTGTGGCGTCGGTCGGCGGTGAGTTTACGGTAAAAGAGCTACAGACCCGCCCGGTTCTGCGGCTGCTGCCGCGTAATGCCCGCTATCAGCCGATTGCCTTTCAGTCCGAAGAGGAGCTGCAAATCTTCGGCGTCGTCACCCACACTCTCAAAACGCATAAACATGTTCGCGCTGGTTGATGTAAATAGCTTCTATGCCTCCTGCGAAAGGGTGTTTCGCCCCGATCTGGTGAATAAGCCCATCGTGGTGGTGTCCAACAACGACGGCTGTATTATTTCGCTGTCGCGGGAGGCAAAGCAGTTTGGCATAAAAATGGGGGTGCCCTATTTTAAATTCAAAGAGAAGGGGTACCCGTCGCGGGTTTACGTTTTCAGCTCGCACTATGCGCTGTATGCCGCTGGCTGCATTCGGTCATCAGATGCGCACGCAGGTTTTTAAAAACACCGGGTTAACCGTTGGCGTCGGGATTGCGCCGACCAAAACGCTGGCGTTATACAGTGATCAATATTTTTTGCATGAGAGTCACAGATGCTGGCTTTTCTACATGTGCTACCAGCATATTCTGCAACGCAGAGTCGCAGGATATGCGAATCAAGGGAGCGTTACTTAAGATGCTAATAACAAAGGAACTCGAGAGAAAACTGATCTTGGCCCGCTATTTCCGGACAGCTTTTGTAGCTTACGTTAACGATGCCCGCTGCCGGGTGTGAAATCATTCATTCAGAAAAAGCCAGCGGCAGCAGCCGGGACGGACTACACGTTGAACTCCCCCATCAGGAGGAGCCAGATATTTTATGTATGGTTGGAATACCGCTACGTTCAGCGAACGTAGCGTATCGTAAAACTGTACAAAAGCTAAATCGTATTCCCTATAGAAGTACAGGGTTTTGTGTCAAACAATCAGAATGTCCAGCGGACGCCGCCCGTATAGTTCCAGCCTTTGGTGCCGTTACTGTCAAGCTCCTTGCGGTAATCCACCTCGGCATACAGCGACAGATCGTTTTTAAAGGTGACGGTTCCACCACCGCCCAGTTCACCCATCTGGCCAAATTTACCGCTGGTAAAGGTATGGCTGATGGCAACGTTTTCGGCACCAATGGTCGTTTTGGCTTCGCTCCCCCAACCGCGATAATAGTTTGCGCGTAGATACGGCGTGTACTGACGTCCGGCATCATCCGTCCAGGTACGGTCGGCACGTACGCCTGCACGGCCAATCGTCTGGCTATAGTCTTTATACTCTACCGTCGTGGTGTCCTTGTCGGTGAAGTTGTCCATATCGATGCGGGTATACATCAGCTGCGCCTGAGGCTCCAGCTTCCAGCCATTATCAAACTGGAACGGATAGCCGCTTTCCAGCGAGGCGCTCCAGCTTTTTCCTTTCGGTGAAGCCACGGCGTGCTGACGCTGGATATCCGTGCTGCCACGGTGTCTGTCAAAGGACAGCACGCCGTCCATATAGAAGCCGTTCTGCCGCTGCCAGGTCATGTAGAGCGCAATGCTGTTGCTGTCAAATGAGGTTGAGCTGAAACCGTCTGCGGCATCCGGACGGACACGGCTGTTACCGCGCGTCCAGGCGACACCTCCGCGCAGACTGTCTTTCTCACCGTCCAGACGCAGCAGATTGCCGCCCAGCTGCATGGCGTTGTAGTCCATGTCGAAGTCATAGCCAAACTGCTTAAACCCGACGTTGGTTTTATACGTCATGTTCGAGCCGATATAGCGCAGGAACATTTCACCGCCAGTACCCTCCGTCCGGCTTTGTTCATGACGCAGTTCACCAAGACGCTTGTGCAAATCGTCGATGATCGACGCGTTGTAATAGGCCAGCGCGACCGGGGCTGAAATGTAAGAGGGGACCTGTGGCGTGACGGCCAGACGTCCGGGCGCGCAGTTATCCACACCGTCGACCACGCAGCCATCATCCGGCGGATTAGTGAGCGGCTGGCTGTCCGGATTAACCGGAACAGAAGGTTGTTCCGGCGTTCCTGGATTAACGGGCGTCACCGCGACCTCTTTCACTTTCGGGCGACAGTCATCCCCTTCGCAGACATAGGCGTTGGCAAGGCGGTAATCCCAGAACGTATTGGTAATGCCGCCCGGGACTTTACGCTGGTTCGCATCGCTGGCGCCTGGCGCAAAGCTGTACAGATTATAGCGCCACGGCCCGGCCGCCAGATAGCCGCCTTTCAGGCTGAAACTGCCCGGACTGGCATTTCCGGCAACCTGCACCAGGGAGATGCCTTCATAGGCTTCCACCGTTGAGGAATGGTTCAGGTCGGTGAGGTTACCGGTGCTGAGCAGTGATGGCGTGACGTTAAGCAGGGTGGTTCCGCTGCTGGCATTGCCCTCAACTGTCAGCATGTCGCTGAACTGATTTCCCGTGACACCGCCTTCATTAAGGTGGGTGATCATGTTGACCGTACCGCCATCTGAGACCAGATCGCCATCAATATTGAGGGTATTACCCGGCGAGCCGCTGCCGTTGGTTAAATCGATAATCCCCGCATTGGTGACAATGGCCGAGTTCTCTTCACCGCCGGAAATGGTGGCATGCACACCGTTACCGGCAAACAGCGTGGAGGTGCTGTCGATATTCACATTACTGTGCGCCAGTTTCAGGTTATCTGTGAGTTCCCACTGGGTGCCATCAACAAAGTTGATCACATTCCAGCCGCTGCCTAAATTTACGCCACGCGTCAGGTCATCCTGAGTAAACGAGCCGCCGCGCGAGACAACCTGCGAGAAGTTAAGCTGGTTGTCGGCACCCACACCGCTGGTAATATGGCGGGTGAGGGAGAGATCCGCCCCGTTGATCCAGGCCCGGTTAGCGTTACCTTCGCCGAGCGATATGCCGCCATTAAGCAGACTTTTCGTCAGGGTCACGGTGTCATCGCCCCCGCCGGTACTAACCTCACCAGTGATGTCACCCCTGGTCAGGTCAAACACGTCATTTCCGTTCCCCCCCGCGACCGCCGTTGCCGTGACGGATGAGGCGGCGATCGTGCCCTGGTTTTCAAACCTCACGCCGTTGCCGTTACGAAGGTCAACCACTGGCGCGCTCAGGCTGGAGGAGGCCAGGATGCCGGTGTTCAGCACGGACGCCGCCTGACCGGCAACCAGTGCCGATCCCCCCGCGCTGTTTGTCACGTTGACCGTCGCGGAAGTGACGACATCGCCTTTGGTGTTGGCGTTAATCCCGGTACCGCCCGCGCCGCTCACGTTAAAGAGATAGCCTTTGCCAAGCGTCAGTGCCCCGGTGGTGGTGGTCAGATCGGCCTGGGTGAAATTCAGGCCTGTGCCATTGCCCGATACGTTAACCGCCACCTGCGATGCCGGATCGAACGCTGTTGCCGTACGAATACCGTAGCCATCTTTTACGTTGATAGTGGCGTTTTGCAGGATGACGTTGCTCGTTTCCGCGCGGTTTTCAATACCGTGGCCTGTGCCGTTAACGTTGAGGGTGGTTTGCGTCATCGCCAGTCCGGCGGCGCCGCTATCCAGCAGGACACCGTGCGCGGTACCGGCGGTCGTGATGTGATTATCATCGCCGTTTAACACCAGCTGTGTGCCGTCGGCAATGCGTACCCCCGCCACGCCATCGTTAACGGTGATATTGCCTGAGCGGGAGACTGATGTCCCCCCGCCGCTGGCGTCAATCCCGGTCCCGCTGGCGATATTAACGGTGCCGTTATTGGTAAACGTCCCGCCAGAAACCAGTTTTGCGCCAATACTGCCAGCCCCCGTCAGCGCGATTGTCCCATTGTTGATCACATTCCCAAGCGTGGTCGCCAGATAACCGATAGCCCCGGCGGCGCTGCCATTGAGCGTGGCGGCGCTGGTCAGCGTGGTATTCGGATTGGGATCGCTCACTATTGTTCCATCGGGCTCTCGTTTTTGTCCATCTGCCACGCCACCAATACTGTTGACACCAGTTAAGGTCAGCCAGCTGGTACTGTCCAGATTGCCCAGCGCGCCCCCTTCAACGGTGATTGCCCGTGCTCCCTCGCCGCTGGCAATCAGCGTCGCGCCAGAGGCATGAATACGCGCATCGTTCCCGGTACTGACCAGTGCCTTGCTGTCTTTACCGGACGCCGTGAGCGAGGACGCATTCCCCAGCGTCAGCAGGGCACCATCGGCAATACGGTAGAGCGTTGAACGCTCGGTATTGACGTTGAGCACGCCGGTGGCGCTGTTGATGACGGAACCGTCACCCACGGCGCGATAGGCAATCTGATCGGTATTATTGAATGTTGGCGTGGCGGAGCTGGCGATGTTGACCGTGCCGCCATTGAGCGCTTCGGCACCAATGGCGCCCACGCCGTTCAGGTTGATCCGTGAGCCGTCGGTCAATGTGCCCACTGCTTTAGCGCCATTCGCACTGACGCCACGGCTGCGGGCCGCGACGCTGCCGCCGTTTACGTCAATGCTGCCGCTGGTGCTGGCGGTGGTGATTAACCCGCTGGTGCCGCTGTTGACGACAATGCCAAATCCTCCGTTATTGATGGCAATATTCCCGGTATTGCTGCCGTTCGCACCACTTTCCACGCGGAGCCCGGTCGCACCCACGCCAGTAAACGCGATATCGCCGGAGTTGGTCAGCGAGGCGCGGTTGCGAGCAATATAACCGGTCAGTCCGTTTTGTGCCGAGGTGAGTACCGCATGAGAGTTAAGCGTTGTGCTCTGCGCCGGTGAGCCGGAGTTCGCGCCTGCCAGCGTATGACGCTGCCCGTCGGCGATAGCCCCCACTGCATTCATACCGGTGAGATTAATGGTGGTTGCGGCATCGATCGTCCCGGCTGCCCCCCCTTCAATCACCACACCCGTTGCGCCCGTTCCTGAAACCTCTACCGTGGCATTTTGCGTTGAAATCTGGGTTCCACCGGTTCCCGTGCCGAGCACCCCGACTGAATTTTCACCCGAGGCGGTAATGGATAAATCCGTGCCGTCAAAATCGGCCCCTTGCTCAAGGCGGAACAGCGTTGAGCTGTTGGTTGTCACGTCAAACGCGTTGTTGCCCACGGTGTTGATTCTGGCATTCGGGCCGAAGGCAAAGAAGCCAATCTGATGGCTGCCCTGACTGAAGGTTGGCACTGCATCCGGGGCAACATCGACCGTGGCGTTACCGCGGGCATGCACACCGATGGCACCATTCCCGGTGAGATTCACCGGACCATCGACCGTGGCTGACGCCTGACCGGTGCCTTGTCCTTCAACCCAGACGCCATAGTTGCGGGTCCGGCTGGCCGGATCGGCACCACCGGCGACGTTGATGGTCCCTGTAGAGCGGGCGGAGGCCGTATTGCCCTGTGTCGCCAGCACTTTGATGCCCGTGCCATTTACGCCGCTCAGATTAATGGTACCCGCGTTATTAATATTGCCCTGGGCGTTGATGACCGACATGCCCATATTGTCCCGGGGAACGGCCGTGGCTTTACCGTTCACGTCAATGACGCCGTTATTGATCATCGTAACGCTGGTCGCATTCTCCGCAGACATCCCGGCACTGTCCTGGACCCGAGAGCCCAGCACAATGTTACCGTTGTTGACGGCGTTTCCTCCGCTCGCCACTTTCACGCCGGAGGTTAACCCGCTCTGGTTGACGGACACATCAGCCGTGTTTTCCGTCAGGCTGTTTTGCGGACCGCGGCCAATATAAATGGTGCCGCTGGCATTGTTGGTAAACGCAGTACCGCTTCCGACCATCACGCCGTTGGTCGTGCCCGTGGCGCTCGTTCCGTTCACCGCGACGTTAATGTTGCCGCTGTTCTCTGCGGTCGAGCCATTCTCAAGGTTGATGGCCGATGAAACGCCACCGATGGAGGCAAAGTTGACGATACCGTTATTGGCAAAGGTACTGCTGTTCTGCAACTGAATGCCGTGCGAGCCAAAGCCCAGCGAGGCCACGCCGGTGCCGTCATTGCGATTGATAAACCCGCCGTTGACCACACCATTGTTGGTTCCTCGGCTGGCATCAAGCACCAGCGCGGGCCCGTCGGTTACCCATGAGCTGGTGCTACTGACTTTGCCGTCAATGGTGATTTCAGCGCCGTTTGTTCCACGGATGGCACCGCCATTCGCGCCGATCGCTTCCAGCGTTTTGCCTGCCGCGATATTGACTTTGGCGTTGGGGCCGCTGGCATTGATGACAATGCGGTTTCCCAGCGCCTGCGCCACATCATCAGTTGGGTCATCCGCCGATATCCGGTAGTCCACCGTGCTGGAGCGGCTACTCATCGCCTTGTTGAACTCGGTGAGGTAGGCGCTTTTATCAAGGTTGCCGGCTTTAAGTTGCGTAATTAACCAGTCGTTATAGGCCCTGAGCTCTGTCGCGTTAGTGACGTTGAAGCGGGTGGTGGCATTATCGAGGGTGGTCACGCTGAAGGCACCGTTATAGGTCACGATATTCAGCGCGCTGGACTGGCGAGGAATGGCCGGGTTGGCCGCCGTGCCGGTAAACGTAATGCGGTTGTTCGAATTCCAGTTTAGCGTCGAATCCACGCCGCTGCTGCCGTCGACATTAAACAGCAGGCTCTGTTTGGCTGCCATTGTCCAGCTGTTGGTTGACGCGCTGGAGTTTGAGCTGGCCTGGCCAATATTGACATTCAGCGTCCCGCCACCGCTGACGTCTGCGACCCGGGTATTGATGTACTGATTGTCCTGCACGTTGACCACGTCCGCGACGGTGGTACTGGCATCAATCGGTGCCAGCGCGACGAGGCTGGACGGGTTGTAAACCTGAAAGGTGGTATTCCCGCCGGTGGCCGGATCCGGAATGGTGATCCCCATGTTTGCCGGTCCGGGATCCAGTCTGTCGACCCCCAGGACCCCGTGATCGTCAACAATGCGGTTCAGCGTCTGCAATGCACCAATGGAGGTATTCACCGAGCCATCCACCCCGGTCTGGAAACGCTGATTACCCGTCAGATCGATTACGCTGCCGCCCGTCACGTTCAGGCTTCCGTTAAGTTGATCGTTATCGACCGGATTAAAGGCCTGCAGCGTGACAGCCTGAGAGAGCACGGGAAATAAAAAGAGTGGAGGCGAGGCAAGGGCGGCTAATACAGAAACCGCTACCCTCGACAGGCATAAGCTTGTTTTCATAAAGGCTCCGTAATGTAAGATGGGAAGATGTCTGTTCAATGCAAAGTATGACAAAAAGTAACGTGCGGTAACTTAAACAAGCATGGAGTAACTAGGTGTGTTTTTTCGTTAATTTTTTGTTAGTTAAATGTATAGTTATGTAACTTGCTTTTGGCAATATGGATTTTTCGATTACGTGAGACTTAAACGTTTCGGTTTAATTTTTCGGTTTTTTCTGAAAAAAATAATTCCGCTGGGGATAGATCAACATACTTAAGTTAAATTTATGTGTTTATTGGGAGAGGCTGGATATAACCAGAAGAGAAAACCTGATAGATAAATTTCAGCAGCACCAAATGAAATGAAAGGTTATTTGACGACCGGCAAATCGGAATAGCGGGTGGTATAGCAGGGCGACAGCATATCCCGCTTCATCGCCCAGGATTTCACCGCCCCTTGACCCGCAAACCACACCGAACCCCGGCCAGAACGGTTAAGGCGATCGACAACCTGCATCAGGGCGGCGCTGTCCGGTCGCGGCGGGTGTTCATCAAACAGGTCCAGCTGCGCCACCCCCTGACTGAAGAAATCACTCAGCATGACGCCTGCTTTCATATAGCGATGCCCATCTACCCAAATTCGGTTCAGTGACTCAATGGCTACTTTGATAATATCCCGCGTGTCGTGAGAGGGGATTGTCAGCTTGCCAGAGGCCTGGTTGCCATAAAAAATCTCATTCTCTGCATGCGGACTGGTGCGAATAAACACGCTGATATAGCAGCAAAACTGTTTCTCCTCGCGCAGTTTCTCGGCGGCGCGTTCGGCGTAGGCGCAGATCGCCTGGTGCATATCGTCATACCGGGTGATACGGCTACCGAAGGAGCGGCTGCAGATGATTTGTTGTTTTGTTGGCGAAAACTCTTCCAGCGCCAGACACCGTTCACCATGTAACTCGCGGGCGGTTCTTTCCAGCACAACATTGAAGTGTTTACGGATCACCCAGCTTGAGCATTCGGCCAGATGCAGGGCGGTCTCGATCCCCATCAGATTCAGCTTTTTACTGATCCGGCGCCCGACGCCCCACACTTCGCTGACCGGCATCAGCGACAGCAGCTTACGCTGACGATCGATATTCGATAAATCGACCACGCCGTTGGTTTTCTTCCAGGTTTTTGCTGCATGGTTAGCCAGTTTAGCTAAGGTTTTGGTAGGCGCGATACCCACCCCGACCAGCAGGCCGGTCTCTTTGTACAGTCGCTGGCGGATTTGCTGGCCGAACGCCTCCAGACTTATACAGGGACTGATGCCCGTCAGATCCAGGAACGCTTCATCAATCGAGTAGATCTCCACGCTCGGTGCCATCTCTTCGAGGATGGTCATCACCCGGCGGCTCATATCCGCATACAGCGCATAATTGGAGCTAAAGACGTGTACCTTCTGGCGTCTCAGTTCATCTTTCAGCTTGAAGTAGGGACCAGTCATACTGATCCCTAATGCTTTTGCTTCTGCTGAACGTGAAATGATACATCCGTCGTTATTTGAAACGACCACCACGGGTTTACCCTTAAGATCGGGCCGAAATGCCGTCTCGCAGGAGGTGTAAAAGCTGTTGACATCAACGAGTGCGAACATGTCGGTTAGCTTTCAGGGTAAACGTCACGACGCCGAAAATCTCCAGCTCTTCTTCTCCGGAAAAAACGACCGGCGCGTAGTCAGGATTATGGGGGATGAGCTGAAGGCGCGGATGCGTTTGCAGCTCCTTCACGGTAAATTCGCCCGCGACCGCCGCAATCACAATATCACCATGAACGGCGGTTAATGAACGGTCGACCACCAGTAAGTCACCATGACTGATGCCTGCGCCGATCATCGAATCACCGCTCACCCTGACAAAATAGGTCGCGCTGGGGTGTTTAATCACCAGTTTGTTCAGGTCAAGGCTATCCTCGACATAGTCCTGAGCAGGACTGGGGAAACCACAGGGTACACGCTCCATAAACAGCGGAGGTAATAGTGTGGTGTCGGGCCGTAAAGGGGAGGTGAACTGCATAATGGTTAATCCATGCTACTGTGTTTATATACAGTATTCATGATTAACCAGAACGATCAAGAGACGTGAAGGAAATTTTCTGGAACTTGTTGAAAGTCTAAAAATTTTAGTTAAACAAGGAGAGGTGGCTGGTGGGGAGAGTTTACGCCCGAAATATTCAATTTTTCTTCATTATTTCAGGCAGTAACTGCTCAATCACGCTGACGACGCTTCGCACGCGCTGCGGAATAAAGCGGGCGTCAGGGTAGACGGCATAGAGGAAGCGATCGGGCAATCGCCAGCCGGGCAGTACCGGTACCAGCGTGCCGGTTTGCAGCGCCCTGGCCGCAAGCGGTCGCTGCATACCGCCGATACCGATCCCGGCCTCCAGCGCCTGTAACAGCGCGTCGCTGGTATTGGCGCGGAAAACGGTATTCACGTTTACCGCGATCGTTTCTTCATCAGAGATTAGCCGCAGGGGGGCATCCAGCGGGAGGCCGCTAAATCGTACATGGGGTAGCGTTGTCAGCTCGCTCACGTTGTGTATTGCCTGAAAACCGGGGGAGGCAAACAGCGCGGTTTCAATACGCGCCAGCACGCGAGCCGGATGCGCCGATGGAGGCTCACTGCCCAGCCGTATCGCGACGTCCACGCCTTCCGTCACCAGGTCGGCAAGGCGGTCATCAAGAGAAAGCCGCAGATGTAATTCTGGATGCAGGCGTTGCAGCTTCAGTAAATGTGGCAAAACGATCTGGCCCAGGCCGCTTGGTAGCTGGACATGAACGCTCCCCTGAAATTGCTGATTGACCGGCGCCAGCCGTCCCTCCGCTTCCCGCATGGCGTCCAGCAGCAGTTGCATGTCTCGGCGATAACGTTCTCCCTGCTCGGTCAGCTTCATTGTGCGCGTTGTGCGATGCAGCAACACCACGCCGAGCGCTTGCTCCAGGGCGGCGACCTGCTGGCTGACGGCGGACTGCTTCATCCCGCTCCTGCGGGCGGCGGCCGAAAAGGATCCCGCATCCGCGACGCAAAGAAAGGTGGCAATGGCGTTGAGCTTATTATTCATTTAATGGTTTTTCTGATAAATGCTATCGGGTTAAGAGGGCTATCCACTAAAAAAATAATAGATGAGACTGCATCTGTCACCCTTTCCGGAGAAACACCATGAATAAGATGCAGCAACAAAAGGTCGCCCTTATCGCGGGGGCCAGCGGTATTGTCGGCAGACAGCTGGTCAAAACGCTTCTGCACAATGGATGGGAAGCGATCGGCCTGAGCCGTCAGGCATCATCCCATCCTGAAGGCATTACGATGGTTAACGTCGATTTGCTGGATGCACAGGACAGTGCACAGGCGCTGCAATCACTGGACAGGGTTACCCATCTCTTTTACAGCGCCTGGGTGAACGCCGCAAACTGGACGGAGATGGTCGAACCGAACGTTGCCATGCTGCGTAACCTGGTCAGCACCCTCGAAAAAACGGCACCTTTGCAGACGGTCAGCCTGATGCAGGGCTACAAAGTGTACGGCGCGCATCTGGGCCCGTTTAAAACCCCGGCGCGCGAAAGCGACCCTGGCGTGCCCGGCGCAGAATTTAACGCCGCGCAGCTCTCGTGGCTCAGCCAGTATCAGCATGGAAAACGCTGGCACTGGAATGCCATCCGGCCGGGCGTGGTGGGTAGCACCGTAGCGGGTAACAGCATGAATCTTGCGCTGAGTATCGCCCTGTATGCGTCTTTGTGTAAGGCGCTGGGGTTACCGCTGCGTTTTCCCGGTTCGGAACAGACCTGGCACAGCATTGTGGATTATACCGACGCCGGACTGCTGGCGGAGGCCACGCTGTGGGCGGCCACGTCACCCGCGGCGCAGAATCAGGCTTTCAACGTGAATAATGGCGATATCTGGCGCTGGAGCGAGCTGTGGCCGCGCATTGCCCGCTGGTTTGAACTGGACTCTGCGCCGCCGGTAAGGTTGTCGTTTCACCAGCTGTTTACGGACTATCGCGGCGTATGGCGCGAGCTGGCCGGGGATCGGCTGGTGGAGGCGGATATTCTGCAGCTGAATGACGGGCATTTTGCCGATTTCGTCTTCAGCTGGAATTACGACATGTTTGGTGACGGCAGCAAGCTGCGCCGGGCAGGATTTACGCGGATGCAGGCGACCGATGAGATGTTTTTCAGCCTGTTCGCGCAGCTGAGAGCGGCGCGGGTTATTCCCTGAAATAACCTCTCATCCGCACCGCAGGTAAGGGCAGTGAAGGATTACTTCTTCTTGTTCATCATTGCTTTTAGATCGGCAAACGGGTTAAACGTAGCGACGCCCACATCTTTTTGCGCGTCTTCCCCTGCGACCACGGTGGTGCCGTACTGATCCGCTTCGGTGTATTTCGAATGCTCGTGATCGTGGCAAAACAGGCACAACAGCTCCCAGTTGCTGCCATCTTCCGGGTTGTTGGTATGGTCGTGATCGATATGGTGAACCGTCAGTTCACGCAGATTGGAATAGACAAACTCCCGCGAGCAGCGTCCGCAGACCCATGGATAGATTTTTAATGCTTTTTCGCGATAGCCGCTTTCCAGCCGCGCGTAGTTTTTGGGGATCAAAGCCATTGCCGGTTTTACCTGCCATGAAAAAAGTGGGGGATATTATATCCCATTATGGGGCGGAATGACGAACCGCTCTATTCCGTCAATTTATTTGATGTTTTCCGTTAAATAAACGGCATTTATTCTTACGAGGTAATGCGTAAAGTGGACAGAACGCAACGTATTACCAGGAAACATGTTATGAAAAAGATCGGGTTTTTATCGTTTGGTCACTGGACGCCTTCGCCGCAGTCCGGCACGCGCTCGGCGGCAGACACGCTGCTGCAGTCCATCGACCTGGCCGAGGCCGCTGAAGAACTGGGCGCGGACGGCGCCTATTTCCGCGTGCACCACTTTGCCCGCCAGCTTAGCTCGCCGTTCCCGCTGCTGGCGGCAATCGGGGCCAAAACGAAAACCATTGAAATCGGTACGGGCGTGATTGATATGCGCTATGAAAACCCGATGTACATGGCCGAGGATGCGGGCGCGGCGGATCTGATCTCCGGCGGTCGTTTGCAGCTTGGCATCAGCCGCGGCTCCCCGGAGCAGGTCATTGATGGCTGGCGTCATTTCGGCTATGTCCCGCAGGAAGGGGAAAATGAATCGGATATGGCGCGCCGCCATACCGAGGTACTGCTCGAGGTGCTGCGTGGCGAAGGGTTTGCAAAGCCGAATCCACAGCCGATGTTCCCAAATCCACCGGGGCTGCTGCGCCTTGAACCGTATTCCGAAGGGTTGCGGGAGCGCATCTGGTGGGGCGCCGGTTCAAATGCGACGGCGGTATGGGCCGCTAAGCTTGGAATGAACCTGCAAAGCTCAACCCTGAAAGACGATGAAACCGGTGAGCCGTTCCATATTCAGCAGGCAAAACAGATCCGCGCGTACCGTCAGGCGTGGAAAGAGGCAGGGCATACGCGGCAGCCGCGCGTCTCGGTCAGTCGCAGTATTTTTGCCCTGATGGACGATCGTGACCGGATGTACTTCGGCGCCAGCCGCAACGACAGCGATAGCGTAGGGTATCTTGATGAGAAAACGCGCGCCATCTTCGGGCGCAGCTATGCCGCAGAGCCTGACCGACTGATTGAACAGCTGAAAAAGGACGAGGCGATTGCCGAGGCTGATACGTTATTACTGACCGTGCCGAACCAGCTTGGTGTGGATTATAATGCGCACGTGATTGAGTCCATTCTCAAACATGTCGCACCGGCAATGGGCTGGCGCGATTAAGTATTTCGCCTTCAGCCGTGAGATCGTGATGGAAAATCTGGCCCTCTGGTATCGCCGTTTTGGCGAGCCAGAATCTGTTCTGCAACCTGAAGCCGCGCCGCTGGGGACGCTTGCGCCGGGTCATCTCCGTGTGCAAATGCTGTATGCGCCGGTGAACGCGTCCGATCTCATTCCCATTACCGGCGCCTACCGCCACAGAACCGCGCTGCCGGCGGTAGCAGGGTATGAAGGCGTCGGCGTTGTCATCCATGCCCCCGCGTCGTTTGAGCATCTGCTGGGTAAACGCGTCCTGCCGCTGCGCGGGCAGGGCACGTGGCAGCGCTATGCTGATTGCCCGGCTGAGTATGCGATCCCCGTGCCGGACGATATCGATTCTCGCCTGGCCGCGCGGGCCTATATCAACCCGCTGGCGGCGCAGATGATGCTGGCCCACTACCCACCGCAGGGAAAGCGGGTGCTGCTGACGGCCGCCGGTTCGGATTGCGCCATTCTGCTCGGGCAGTGGGCGCGTCAGGCGGGGGCAGAGGCGGTGTACGGTATTCATCGTTCGCCCGTTCACGCTGAACGGCTGGAGGCGATGGGGATCGTTCCTGTCGCACAGCATGACATGCAGCGGATTCTCTCCGTTGCCGCGCGTACCGACGTCGTTTACGATGCAACCGGCGGGACGCTAGCGGAAGCGATCCTGGACGTGATGCCTGAGCAGGGCGTATTTGTTTGCTACGGGCTGCTCTCCGGGCAGACTTTCCGTCAGCAGCGGCCCCTGCCGCGCGTCGCATGGTTCCATATTCGTAACTTTCTGGATCCGCTCAGCGCAGAGGCGTGGCGCGCGGAGTTCGATCGTATCTGGCTCCGAATGCGCACCAGTCAGTACAGCTCCGGCACCGTATACCCTCTGACGGAATGGCAGAGGGCGCTCTGCGCGTATCGTGAAGGGGGAAGGACAAGCAAACCCCTCCTGTCGATGGCGAAATAACGGCTATTGATGGCTCATATCGCTCAGCAGCACGGCGATGCTTTGCCCGCCCGCCGTCTGTTCCAGGCCAATTTTCACGATGATGGTCAGCGGAACAGAGAGCAGCATGCCTACGGGGCCGAGCAGCCAGCCCCAGAAAATCAGAGACAAAAAGACCACCAGTGTAGAAAGCCCCAGCCCGCGCCCCATCATCCGCGGCTCAAGAATATTCCCGAACACCAGGTTAATCGCCAGATAGCCGGCCAGCAGAACCAGCGCGTCATAAAACCCGCTGAATACCAGCACCTGAAGGATAGGGGGGATCGCCGCCAGCACGGAGCCGATGTTGGGAATATAGTTGAGCGCAAACGCCAGTAACCCCCAGACGAACGCAAAGCGGACGTCCAGCGCCAACAGCATTCCCCAGACCACCACCCCGGTGACCAGGCTAATGGCGGTTTTCAGCACCAGGTAGCGTGAAACGCTGTCCAGCGCGCGCTGAATAGCTCCCATTCCTTCAACCGGACGAACCATCATTTGCTGTAACTTTGCGGGCAACTGCGGCACCTCCAGCAGCATGAACACCACCGTTAAAAACAGCAGGAAAATGGAGGTCATGGCATTGGAAAGCTGCGTTAACAGGCTGGTGACAATGGTCATTGCCGCGTTGGGATCGATATATTTAAGGAGATCTTCAACCGAGATTTCTATTCCCGCGCGCTGCAGCCAGGGCTCAAGCTGCAGCAACGGTATCGCCAGCGAGGAGCGGTATTTCGGCAGCGTTCGCGCCAGTTCGTTCAGCGAGTTACCCAGATACGCAACCAGTAACACCATGGCGACAATAATGACGCTAATCAGCAGGGTAATCGCCAGCACGCGCGGGATGCGCAGCCGCGTCATGCGCTGGACCAGCGGATTAAGGATCACCGCAATAAACAGAGCCAGAATAAAGGGCACGATGATATCGGCGGCAAAACGCACGCCAGTAAGTATGATCACCAGCATGCCCAGCATGATGACAATTTTTAACCCGCTCAGGGTAATAATGGGTTTAGCCATGGTGACTCCGAAATACGCTTTTTATTTATAATAAAGGGTAAACACCTTGCAATAAACTAACCAAAATCAAACGAGATGGGTAAAGAATTGAAAAGACTTTGAGTAAATTCCTGGCTTATGGTACAAATCTGGTGTGTTCAACTACCGAGGACAATTTTCATCCGCAAAGACGAGAAGCAACAACGCGGATAATTGTAATTTTATGGACAATTTGTTCAGGACGTATTCTTCAAACAACCCTGCTGTATTTTCTACCTCCTTCTGCCTGATTGCTGGTGAGCAACACTGGCGCACCGCACTATAGTCACCGCTTCTGCCTGAGCTGGCGCTACGCGCTTAGCTGTCTGATTTAATTTCATATTTTTTGGTTTGCTGCATGCGGCGGGCCACGATGGATTATATTCTCAAGCAGGAGAAAAACATGTTTTACTGGATCTTATTAGCCCTGGCTATTCTCGCTGAAATTACCGGCACGCTGTCTATGAAATGGGCAAGCATCAGCGAGGGAAATACCGGTTTTATTTTAATGCTGGTGATGATTTCCCTTTCCTATATTTTCCTCTCGTTTGCGGTGAAGAAAATTGCGCTGGGTGTGGCCTATGCGCTGTGGGAAGGGATCGGTATTTTATTGATTACGCTGTTCAGCGTTCTGATATTCGACGAAACATTAACAACAATGAAAGTCGCCGGGTTAACGACGCTGGTTGCGGGTATCGTGCTGATTAAATCAGGTACCCGTAAACCGACAAAACAGCAGAAGGAGCAGAACCATGCAACAGTTTGAATGGGTTCATGCGGCCTGGCTGGGGCTCGCCATCATTCTGGAGATCCTGGCAAACGTTCTGCTGAAGTTCTCTGACGGTTTTCGTCGTAAAGTCTACGGCCTGCTGTCGATTGCCGCGGTGCTGGGTGCGTTCAGCGCCCTGTCTCAGGCGGTGAAAGGGATCGATCTTTCTGTAGCCTATGCGCTGTGGGGCGGTTTTGGTATCGCCGCCACCCTGGCCGCGGGCTGGGTGCTTTTCGGGCAGCGTTTAAATAATAAAGGCTGGATAGGGCTGATCTTGCTGCTGGCGGGCATGATCATGATAAAACTGGCCTGATAACGTTGCGATCCTGATTTTCAGGCCTCCGCGCTGGCTTACTCTTTAGCCAGCGCTTCCAGCTTATCGCGAAAACCGGTGACGGAGAGGGCCCGGTTATCGGCTCGCCAGCGGTCTTTCGCCGCCGGGGCGGAGCTTTGAACCCCAATCAACTGCCAGCCGTTATCGGTTTTCAACATCAGCGGTGAACCGCTGTCTCCGGGCAGCGTATCGCACTGGTGGGAAAGCACGCTGGTCTGCGCCCAGCCCGTCACGATACAGTCCGTATGGGTGTAAAGCGCGTCCAGATGATCGACAGGGTAGCCTGACTGGGTCACCTTTCGGTCGGCGGCTTTCAGCGCGGCGGTGAGCGCCGCTTTATCGCCGTCAAATAACGGCAGCGGCGTAATGCCGGAAGGCGGGTAGCGTAAAATAATCAGGCCAAAATCCCACGATGCTGCTGCTGGCGGCACAATCCAGCCGTCTCCATCCGGTTTCAGACGCTTACCGAGCGACGCATCCACCCGGCCTTCTATGCCGTGAATTTCATAGCGCCAGATCCCTTTTTGTGACACGAATCGTAAGGCAACCGCCTTGTCTGGCTTGCCGTTGGGGGGCGTCAATAAACAGTGGCCTGCCGTCAGGGCTAATTGCGGGGTGATCAGCGTTGCGGTACACAGGTTACCGCTGGCGGTTTCCAGCTGCCCTATAGCGTCCCAGGGCGCCTGGGTAGGATCGCTGACGCGAGTACGATCGTCATGACCGAAAAAAAGCGTCTTTAGCTCTTTCGCGCTAATGGCGTCATCGCCGCCATCATCCGCCTGTGAAAATCCAGTAAAAAGACCAAACGTTCCCAGCAACAACACAACAGATTTACGCATATCACACTCTGGTGGGGGTAATTATGATTATTAAAAGTGAACCCTATGAAAATACTATAGACGGGACAGCGCTAAAGTGGGAGTAAAATCAGCGTGCTACAGTCAGGAAAGATAAAAATGGCTTGCGATGAGCGCGCATAAAATAAGCAGGATAAGAATGAGCTCAAACCGATAGCGTCGCAGCATACGCCCTCCGGATAAAAAAAACGGCGCAGAACCTTTTCCGGTTCAGCGCCGGTTTACCAACGTGCCCCGAAGGGCACGGTTAAGCTTGTACGCTTACGCAGCTGGCTGTGCAGCTGGTTTAGCAGCTTCGTGTTTTACTGCTTTTTTGTGATGCTTTTTCGCAGCCTGCGCTTTCTGTTCTGCGGCTGGTTTGGCTGCTTTTTTGTGGTGCTTTTTCGCAGCCTGAGCTTTTTGCTCTACGGCAGGTTTAGCGGCTTTTTTGTGATGCTTTTTCGCGGCCTGCGCTTTTTGCTCTGCAGCCGGTTTAGCGGCTTTGTGGTGTTTCTTGTGATGTACGGTTTTTGCTGGCGCAGCGGTGGTCGTTGCAGCAGGTGCCGCAGCAGCGGGTGCTGCAGTAGTTTCAGCAGCAAACGCAGCAGAAGACAGACCCATAGCAGCGGCAACAACCAGAGCTAATACTTTTTTCATGTTCATACCCTCGAATTTGGTTTTTCATTTAACCCCACTGCGGGGCCGTTGAAATAACTATATCCCTGTAAATTCGGGGTTTCCGTGAGTGATTGGTATCGGCGTGTAACCATATGTACAAGGCCGGGGAAGAGCCCCGGCCTTGTCATTACAGGTAGCGTGAGGTGAGGTGTTCGCGGAAGTAGCGGATATTCAGATCTTCACCCGTCGCCTGAGTGATTAACTGCGACGTGCTAAAGCGACTGCCGTGCTGCCAGATGTTCTGACGCAGCCAGTCAAACAGCGCCGAAAAATCGCCCTCAGCGATGGCGGCCTGCAGGCCCGGAAGCGCGGTCTTTGCCGCATGGAACAGCTGCGCGGCGTACATGGCGCCCAGCGTGTATGACGGGAAGTAACCAAATCCGCCGTCGGTCCAGTGGATATCCTGCATACAGCCGTTGCGGTAGTTATCTTTGGTGGATAACCCGAGCCACGCCTGCATTTTTTCATCCCACAGGGCCGGAATATCGTCCACCTCGATCTCGCCGTTGATCAGCGCGCGCTCAATCTCATAGCGCAGCACCACGTGTGCCGGGTAGCTCACTTCGTCAGCATCGACGCGGATATAGCCCGGCTTCACGCGCTGGTTCCAGGCGATAAAGTTCTCTTCACTGAACGCTGCCTGGGTGCCAAAACGGGCGTGGACCGCAGGGAGAAGGTGTTTGAGGAAGGCTTCACTGCGTCCCAGCTGCATCTCAAAGAACAGGCTCTGGGATTCATGGATCGCGGTTGAGCGCGCGAGGGCTACGGGCTGGCCTGCCCACGCACGCGGCAGGTTTTGTTCGTAGCGCGCGTGCCCGGTTTCGTGGATCACGCCAAACAGCGCGCTGAGCAGCTCATTCTCGTCATAGCGCGTGGTGATGCGTACGTCTTCCGGTACGCCGCCGCAGAACGGGTGCGCGCTCACGTCCAGGCGTCCGCCGTTAAAATCGAAGCCAAGCATCTTCATGGCTTCCAGACCCAGCTCGCGCTGGGTTGCCGTCGGGAAGGGGCCCTGCGGCGGAACAAATGACCGCTGAGCCTGCTTCTCTACCACGTTCGCCAGCAGGTCCGGCAGCCAGGTTTTCATATCACCAAACAGCACGTCCAGGCGCGCGCTGGTCATATCTGGTTCAAAAATATCCAGCAGCGCGTCGTACGGCGTACAGCCTTTGGCCTCGGCGCGCAGACGGGCTTCTTCACGACTGAGTTTCACCACTTCTTTTAAATTGGCGGAAAAACCCTGCCAGTCGTTGGCGGGGCGCTGAGTACGCCAGGCGTGCTCGCACCTGCTGCCCGCCAGCGATTTGGCTTCTACCAGGGATTCCGGCAGCAGGGTGGCCTGCTGGTAGTGGCGCGTCATTTCACGCAGGTTGGCCTGTTCGACGTCATTCAGATCTTCCCCTGCTGCGGCCGCTAACAGGTCGCCCACTTTTTTATCGGTCAGGATCTGGTGTTGCAGGACACTCATCTCTGCGAGCGCTTCACCGCGCGCGGCGCTGCCGCCGGGCGGCATCATGGTGAACATGTCCCAGCTGGCGATGGAGGAGAGGTGGGAGAAGCGGGAGAGGCGCTGGAAGGTGCGGGTGAGTTGCTGATAAGAAACATTTTTCTGCATAGTTATTGTTCTCGTTCGGTTGAAAGTGTCTGGGGAGTGTAACGCGATTTAGAGAGGAACCGTGCGCTTTTGATGTCAGGGGCGTGAAGCCCCTGTCAATTCAGTCGTAGAGCCATTTTCCAGCTTTTGCGGACTCAGCAAACATTCTTACGGTTAACGGGATGCGGGTTGCTTCCACCTCTTCTCGCTTCAGCTTAAACCAGCGCTGTAGTAATGGTGTGTTCTGCCAGGGGAAATAACGAGACCAGTTAACACCAGATAAATCCACGTTAAACTCTTTCTCGAAACGGTTTAACGCATCGTGGAGGTCATCGCCTGGTGAACCGAATAGATCAGAATCGAGTTCAAGCAATATCTCGTTCCAGTTATCGTCAAGTTCACGTGAAATTTCATCGTTGAACATATCAAGAACTTTAGCAGCAATTTCGTCTGTCAGCATTAGAACGATGTCCACTGTATACGGTCTTTAGGTCGTGCGATAAGGTTATATTTCTCCTGAGTGCGTGTCGAAATTCTGTAAAGGGTGGTAACTAATGACCCCCAACCTAACCAGGGACAATAGCGGGCAATAACAGCGGCAAGGCTTGTTGTTGTTCTCATCCGTACACCCACCGGTGTTTTGACTCGAATTCCGAACGGGGTTTTAACATCCTTCAAAATCATTCGTGCATACTTTGAAATGACGCTTGTTCCTTCAATGGCATTCCCTGGCTTCGTTCGCGTACCTAGCCACGGTTGCCCGCCCAAAATAGCCGCACCTGAAACGGCATCTATCCCCAACTCCATACAGAACTCCTCCAGAAAAATGATCTCAAGTAACTCGCCCGGAGTGACGTTTGAATGGCCTCTGTAGAAATAGGTTCCGTTAATCTCTTCAGTCGTATCCATACCAGTACCCCAGTTACGCTGTCGCCCGGCGCGGCCATTGCAGGTGATACCGAAACAATCCGCACGCCTTCCAGAAGAATATTGAAGTACTCTGCTTCAAGACCTGCGTCATTAATCTTATAGAACTTGAGTTCGGCTTTTTGCAGAGCCTGACCTGTCGCGACCGCTTTATAGAGGTAGGGCGATGAGTAATCGAATTCCTTTACGATCATCATTGGGAGTGGATGCGCTTACCCGTAGGTTTACCCGTCAGGTTATCGGTCGGCGTCGAAAGATTGTGATGAAATCCCTTGAACTCAATGCTGTATTCCCTGTGCTGCACGTCGCAACCGCCTTTTATCAGTGCACCGCCATCATCGAACAACCACATATTGCCTGGAATAGCCATTTTAAAATCCCTCTTTCATGTGATGAAGTCGAAGAGCTTACAGAGGGAATGAGGCGTGCTGAATGCACGATATGGCTATAATTTGTTGATTTTTCTTAATTTTAAATTAAGCGAGACTAACGGGGAAAACGCCCCCCGCACAGAGATACTCATGCGGGGCGCTGGCTTATTTCAAGCGCTGATGCAGACTTCCCCCCACCAGCAGCGCCGCGCACAGCATCAGGGCGATAAACCCGCCCACGCCGTTCCAGCCGTAGTGATGCCAGAACACGCCGCCGAGCGTCCCGGCGATGCTGGAACCCAGGTAATAGCTAAACAGATACAGCGACGATGCCTGTCCTTTGGCGCGACGCGCGCGCGGGCCAATCCAGCTGCTGGCGACCGAGTGAGCGGCGAAGAACCCTGCGGAGAAGAGCAGCATCCCGGCAAAGATGAGCCACAGGGAAGAGAAGAGCGTCAGCAGCAGGCCGAGCAGCATCACCCCTGTAAAAACCAGCATCACCGGCCCGCGGCCGAAGCGCGCGGTCATGGCCCCGGCTTTCGGCGAGCTCCACGTGCCGGTGAGATAGGCCACGGAAAGCAAACCCACAACGGCCTGATTCAGATGCCAGGGCGAGAGCATCAGCCGGTAGCCAATATAGTTAAACAGCGTGACGAATGAACCCATCAGCAGGAATCCCATCAGAAACAGTCGCGGTAAACCTTTGTCGCGCCAGTGCAGACGGAAGTTGATAAACAGCGTTTTCGGGCGCAGAGAGGTCGGGCGAAAATGACGCGATTCCGGCAGGATTTTCCAGAACATCAGCGCAGATGCCAGCGCGAAACACCCGATCACCCCCAGCGCGATGCGCCAGCTAAAGAAGTCCGTAAACACCCCGCTCAGCAGACGGCCACTCATGCCGCCAATCGAATTCCCGCTGATGTACAGCCCCATCGAAAAGGCAACGAAGCTCGGATGGATCTCCTCGCTGAGATAGGTCATCCCGACCGCCGCCACGCCGCTGAGCGAGAGCCCAATCAGCGCGCGCATCATCAGAATGCCGTGCCAGCTGGTCATCATCGTAGAGAGCAATGTACAGACCGAGGCCAGCATCAGGGCGGTAACCATCACCTGTTTACGGCCAATAGCGTCGGAGAGCGGGCCGGTGAAGAGCAGACCAATTGCCAGCATTGCAGTTGAAACAGAAAGGGAAATACTGCTGCTGGCGGGCGATACGCCAAACTCATGCGAAAGAACGGGCAGGATCGGCTGAACGCAATAGAGCAGGGCAAACGTTGCCAGACCGGCCGAAAAAAGCGCCAGCGTGACGCGCATAAATTGGGGGGTACCGCGTTTGATGAACTGAACCGGCTGCGATGCTACAGGCGAATCATTAATATCTCTGGCCGGATCGATATCAATGGTAGTTGTACGACTCACACAATTTCCTTGCTTAAACATCCCCGTGATTTCTGGTGACGGGTATGACCACCTTTTCAGGGTAGAAAATTGTAAATATTCTGTCTAATATATTAATTATCTCAAATGATACTTTAAAAATATGAATATCGAGCTGCGTCATCTTCGCTACTTTGTCGCCGTTGCTGAGGAACTGCATTTTGGCCGCGCGGCGGCAAGGCTGAATATCTCTCAGCCGCCGCTCAGCCAGCAGATTCAGATCCTTGAACAGCAGGTGGGAGCGCGTCTTCTGGCCCGCACTAACCGCAGCGTGAGTCTGACGGCAGCGGGAAAACAGTTTCTGGCCGACAGCCGGCAAATCCTGAGCATGGTCGACGACGCCGCCGCGCGGGCGGAACGGCTCTATCTCGGGGAAGCCGGAGAGCTGCGGATCGGGTTTACTTCGTCCGCACCGTTTATCAGCGCTGTCTCGCAGACGCTCTCGTCATTCCGCCGTCATTTTCCGGATGTGCATATTCAGACGCGCGAAATTAATACCCGCGAGCAGATTGCGCCGCTGAATGAGGGGGCGCTCGATCTGGGATTAATGCGTAATACCCAACTGCCGGACACGCTGGCGTGGGAGGTGATCCTGCGCGAACCGCTGATGGCGTTGATCCCGCAGGATCACCCGCTGGCAACGCGTCCGACCGTTTCGCTGGCAGAGCTGGCAAAAGAGCCGTTTGTCTTTTTTGACCCGCAGGTGGGGACAGGACTGTATGACGATATTCTGGGGCTGATGCGCCGCTACGATCTGGCCCCGGTCATCACCCAGGAAGTCGGGGAAGCAATGACCATTATCGGTCTGGTTGCCGCCGGGCTGGGCGTGTCGATACTCCCGGCCTCCTTTAAGCGGGTACAATTGCGTGAAATGCGCTGGGTTACCCTCGCCGAAGAGGATGCCGTTTCGGAGATGTGGCTGGTGTGGTCAAAACATCGTGAACAGAGTCATGCTGCGCAGCGCTTCAGACAGCAGTTAATTCGCGCCTCAGCCGTCTGATATTTTGCATGAAAAACCGGTAAAATTGTGCGGTAAATCACATGGCTAAGTAAATATTTGACGGCAACCATGGAAGTGCTTCACCATAGCCAAAAGTTTATTTCGAAGCTCGAAAATAAGGGAGTACGAGGTGGTTGCTGATAGTCAGCCAGGGCATATCGATCAGATTAAGCAGACCAACGCTGGCGCGGTGTATCGCCTGATTGATCAGCTTGGTCCGGTTTCGCGTATCGATCTTTCGCGCCTGGCACAACTGGCACCTGCCAGTATCACCAAGATTGTCCGCGAAATGCTGGAAGCGCACCTGGTCCAGGAAACGGAAATTCAGGAGCCGGGCAGCCGAGGCCGTCCGGCGGTCGGGCTGGTGGTTGAGACGGAAGCCTGGCACTACCTGTCACTGCGCATCAGCCGCGGGGAGATCTTCCTGGCGCTGCGCGATCTCAGCAGCAAGCTGGTGGTGGAAGACCAGCTCGAACTGCCGCTCAACGCGGAACAACCGCTCCTCGATACGATTGTCTCCCATATCGATCGCTTTTTTATCCGCCATCAGCAACGGCTTGAACGCTTAACGGCGATTGCCATCACCATGCCCGGCATTATTGATACCGAAAATGGTATTGTTCACCGCATGCCGTTTTACGACGATGTTAAAGAGATGCCCCTGGGCGAAGTGCTGGAAAACCATACCGGCGTGCCGGTCTATATCCAGCACGACATCAGCGCCTGGACGATGGCGGAGGCGCTGTTTGGCGCGTCGCGCGGTGCGCGGGATGTCATTCAGGTGGTCATCGATCACAACGTCGGCGCGGGGGTGATCACCGATGGACGTCTTCTCCACGCCGGAAGCAGTAGCCTGGTGGAAATCGGCCATACCCAGGTCGATCCGTACGGTAAGCGCTGCTATTGCGGGAACCATGGCTGTCTGGAGACCATTGCCAGCGTGGAAAGCGTGCTGGAGCTGGCGCAGGTGAGGCTCAGCCAGTCCATGAGCTCCTCGCTGCACGGCCAACCCCTGACGGTGGATTCACTCTGTGCCGCCGCGCGCCAGGGGGACCTGCTGGCGAAGGACATTATTACCGGCGTAGGGAATAACGTGGGCCGCATTCTGGCGATTATGGTGAATCTCTTCAATCCGCAGAAAATCCTGATCGGCTCACCGCTGAGCCAGGCGGCGGAGATCCTTTTCCCGGCGATTACGGCCTGTATTCAGCAGCAGTCGCTTCCCGCCTACAGCAGGAATATTGCCGTGGAAAGTACTCAGTTTTCCAATCAGGGCACGATGGCAGGTGCGGCGCTGGTCAAAGATGCCATGTACAACGGCTCGCTGCTTATCCGCCTGTTACAGGGTTAACTCTTTTCCGCAGATGTAAGAAAAATTGCGCTATCTCAAGCCGGGTAGCGCACGCATCCCGTAGACTTCCTCCACTGAATTATTTACCTGGTTGATATTTTCGAAGCATACCCAAGAGGTGGAGTGAGTCATGCTTAAGCGTTTCTTTGTTACTGGTACAGATACCTCTGTCGGCAAGACCGTTGTATCCCGCGCATTGCTGCAGGCTCTGGCAGCAAGCGGTAAACGCGTCGCAGGGTACAAACCGGTCGCAAAAGGGAGTAAAGAGACGCCAGAGGGATTGCGTAATAAAGACGCCCTGGTGCTGCAAAGCGTCTCGTCGCTGGAACTGCCTTACCACGCGGTCAATCCCATTGCGTTAAGCGAAGATGAAAGCAGCGTGGCGCACAGCGGCCTGATTAATTATCCCCTGTTATCCGACGGCCTGGCGAACCTGAGCGAGAAGGTTGATCACGTAGTCGTCGAAGGGACGGGCGGCTGGCGTAGCCTGATGAATGATTTGCGTCCGCTGTCTGAATGGGTCATGCAGGAACAGCTGCCGGTGGTGATGGTGGTGGGTATCCAGGAAGGGTGCATCAACCACGCGCTGCTGACGGCGCAGGCGATTGCCAATGATGGTCTGCCGCTGGTTGGCTGGGTGGCAAACCGCATCAACCCAGGCCTGGCGCACTACGCGGAGATCATTGACGTGCTGAGCGCCAAACTGCCCGGCCCGCTGGTGGGCGAGTTGCCTTATCTGCCGCGCGCCGAGCAGCGCGAGCTAGCGCAGTACATCGATCTCTCTGCCCTCGGTGGCGTGCTGACCGTAGATCGAGTCGTGGCGTAACGTCCGCGACAGTACGGACGCCACCACGCAGGCGACCAGTAAACCGGGAAGTAAAACATACTGCCCGGTCATTTCACAAACCATCAGCGCCGACATAATGGGCGCATGGGTAGTCGCAGCGAGCAGCGTTGCCATTCCCGCCAGCCCCAGCAGAATTGCCGTCTCTGAACCCGGCAGCCACAGCGCGAATAACTGTGCGCACAGCATTCCTGTTGCCATGCCGACAAACAGCGTGGGCGTAAACACCCCGCCCGGCGCCCCCGAACCGCTGCTTGCCAGCACCGCCAGTAATTTACAGATAAACACCCCGGCAATCACCGACAGCAGCGGCGGTGCGAGAAGAAAAGCCTGAACCACGCTGTAGCCGTTCCCCCATACCTTTGGCGTCAGAAGAGACAGCAGGCCGACGATCAAACCGCCGAGCGCCAGCTGCCACGGCGGCGAAAGCCTGAGGCGCAGGAAAAGCCCGTGGCTGAACGCCATCAGCCACATCAGCAGCGGCCCGCAGAGACCTGCCACCAGCCCCATCGCGACCAGCAGGGCATAATCTGCCGTGGTGAGGATGCCACTCAGATGGACCGCGTAGAGCGTACCGGCGCCGGGTGCCAGGAGCTGCGTGGTGAGAAGCGCGACCACCGCCGCAATCACCACCGGCCCGAGCGAGGCCAGCATCAGCGTGCCAAACAGAATCTCAGCAATAAACAGGCTTCCGGCTAAGGGGGCGTGGTAGGCGCTGGCCATCCCGGCGGCGGCGCCACAGGCGATCCATAATTTCCATTCGGATTTGGGCGTAAAGCGCCGGGCGAAAAAGGAGGCGGCGAGGGCGGCAAGCAGGATCATAGCCCCTTCGCGGCCGATGGCGCTTCCGCTGGCAACGACCAGCAGCGACGCAAGGGATTTCACAAGGCTCGCGCCATAGTCAAACTGACCGTCGCCGGTCTCCAGCGCTTCCATATAATCGGTTGGCGCGTGAGGACGCTGAGCGGTGAGGCGCTGCCACCCCCAGAGCAGCAGCCCGGCAGCCAGCCCACCCAGCGCGGGCGTCAGCGCGCGCCGCCAGGGAGAGAGCGACGCGGCGGCATTCACCAGGCTGCCGCTGTCGTTGCTGAGAAGCAGCCACTCCAGCAGGTACATGCTGTGGCGGAACACCGCAACGGCCAGCGCGGCCAGCACGCCGGTGACGGTGGCAATCAGCAGTCGGCGAAACATCGCGCGGATGTCGGGATACGTATGAAGACGTTGCATGAGTCGCGATTAAACGGGGACGATACGATATTGTGGCGGGAAATCGCGGGGTTAGCAAAAGGTATGCGTGCGAAAAAGCCGGGCGATGCCCGGCCGGTAAAATTAACTGTCGCTATGGATATTCAGCGCCCGACGTGTACGCCCGGAACTCAGGTATTCGGCAATGTAATCCTGCGAAATCTCACCGTTGTAGCGCCCGTCCTCGTCCACGATCGGCATCCAACTGGTATTGCTCTCGTACAGGCGTGAAAGCACCACGCGCAGGTTGTCCTCGGCCTTACCGGTCATGCGGAACGGATGCAGAATGTCGGCGCAGGTACCGCTGGCGTTGCGCGCTTCGCGACGCTTCACAAAGCCCAGCGGCTTGCCGTGCTCGTCAACCACGGTAATTGCGCGAATATCATTATCGTCCATGGTGGCAAACGCGTCAGAAAGCGGGGTAGAGCCTCGCACCGTAATGGTCGGCTGCTGGTCGGTGACATCGCCGGCGGAAACCAGCAGCAGGCGCTTCAGGGTGCGGTCCTGGCCGACAAACGAGCCGACAAACTCATTCGCCGGTTTCGCCAGCAGCTCATCCGGGCTGGCGCACTGGACGATTTTCCCCTGACGGAACACCGCAATACGGTCGCCGAGCTTCAGGGCTTCGTCGATATCGTGGCTCACCAGCATGACGGTTTTTTTCAGCTTGCGCTGCATCTCGAGAAACTGGTTCTGGATCACCTCACGGTTGATCGGGTCCACCGCGCCGAACGGTTCATCCATCAGCAGTACCGGAGGATCCGCCGCCAGGGCACGGATGACGCCGATACGTTGCTGCTGGCCGCCGGACATCTCGCGCGGATAGCGGTGGAGGAACTTGTGCGGATCCATCGCCACCATGTCCATCAGCTCTTCGGCGCGGGTTTTGCAGCGCGCTTTATCCCAGCCCAGCATGCGCGGCACGACGGTAATATTTTCCTCAATGGTCATGTTCGGGAACAGGCCAATCTGCTGGATCACATAGCCGATGTTGCGGCGCAGGGTCACGGTGTCCATGCCGCTGGTGTCCTCGCCGTTAATCAGTATCTTCCCGCTGCTTGGGGTAATGAGGCGGTTAATCATCTTCAGGGTGGTGGTTTTCCCGCAGCCGGACGGGCCGAGCAGGACGCACATTTCCCCTTCGGGCACGTTCAGGTTGACGTTATCGACAGCCTTAAAGGTCTGGCCGTGCTTCTGTGAAAATTGTTTAGTGAGGTTTTCCAGTTTTATCATTATCGAATCCCCTTTGGAGTCAGAACCACCTGCAGACGGTGCAGCAGCCAGTCGAGCACAATCGCTAAAAGACAAATCATCAGCGCGCCCGCAATCAGCATGCGAATATCGCTTCCGCCGATGCCGTTAAGCAGCAGCAGGCCCAGCCCACCCGCGCCAATCACGGCGGCAATCGCCATCACGCCGATGTTCATCACCACGGCGGTGCGGATCCCGCCGAAAATCACCGGCAGCGCCATCGGAATTTCCACCCAGCGCAGACGCTGCCAGAAGGTCATACCGATGCCGCGTCCGGCTTCGCGCAGGCCCGGCGGCAGGCTGTCGAGCGCGGTATGGGTGTTACGCACGATCGGCAGCAGCGAGTAGAGAAACACCGCCGTAATCGCGGGCAGGGCGCCAATCCCCTGACCGATCAGTGAAAACAGCGGGATCATCAGGCCAAACAGAGCAATAGACGGAATGGTCAGCACGATGGTGGCAATCCCCAGCACCGGCGTTGCCAGCCACTTGTGGCGGACAATCAGAATGCCCAGCGGGACGCCGATGATAATCGCTAAGCCCACAGCCAGCGCCACCAGCCACAGATGCTGCAGCGTCAGGGTTAACAGGTAATCCCAGTTATCCAGAATGTAGTGAATCGTCTCCATAGCGCCTCCTACAGCATATGCTTGCTACGCAGGAAATCGCGGGCGACCTGCTGCGGTGACTGATGGTCGATATCCACCTTCTTGTTCAGTTCGGTGATAACGTCATTATTTAGCTGGGCAGAAAGGGTGTTGAGCGCCTCTTCCAGACCCGGGTTGGCCTCCAGCGTGTCTTTACGCACGACCGGCGTCACCGCGTAGCTCGGGAAGAAGCCTTTGTCATCTTCCAGCACTTTGAGATCAAAGCCTTTTACGCGCCCGTCGGTGGTGTAGATCAGCCCTGCATCGACAAACCCGTCGCGCACCGCGTTATAGACCAGGCCTGGGTCCATCTGGCGAATTTGCGGGCGGTCCAGATCCATCTTATAGGCCTCCTGCAGGGGCTTCATGCCGTCGCTGCGCCCGGCAAATTCGAGGTCTAATCCCAGCAGCCAGTTTTTGTCCGGGTTGGTTTTGCGCACCTGCTCAATCTTCGCCACCATCTCCGACATGGTATTGATATGTTCTGCCTCGGCGCGCTTGCGCTGCATGGCGAAGGCATAGGTGTTGTTCATGTCGGCGGGGTTGAGCCACACCAGACCGTGCTTCGCGTCCAGTCGTTTCACCGTCTCCCAGGACTCCTGCGGCGACATGCGCTTGTTGATGTGGTTGAAGATGATTAATGACGTGCCGGTATACTCCCAGGTCATATCAATCTGCTTGTTGATCATCGCGTTGCGTGAGATCACCGTGGCGATATTGGTTTTAGGCTGAACCTGAAAGCCTTTCTTTTGCAGGTACTGTACGGTCATCGCCGAAAGAATGTGCTGCTCGGTAAAGCTCTTGGTTGCCAGAATCAGCGGGGCAGCAAGAGTCTGGCTGGTGAAAAGCGCCGCCGCACACAGCGCTGTCAGGCTGGAAAACAGTCTCATAAAAGCTCCTTGTTATTGTTATCGAGCGAGATGGGGACTCATCGCGCGGCCCAGCGCAGCCAGCAGGGTGTCGAGGATCAGGGCGAACAGGGCGGTGGCCGCCGCGCCGAGGATCAGGGTCGGGAAATCGTTCAGGTAAATGCCGGGGAAAATCAGTTCGCCATAGCTGCTGGCGCCAATCAGGAACGCCAGCGGCGCGGTACCGACGTTAATGGCGGTGGCGATACGGATCCCCGAGAGCATGACCGGCCAGGCACTGGGCAGCTCAACCTGACGCAGACGCTGCCATTTGGTCATCCCAATGCCGTTAGCCGCTTCCAGTAACGATGCGGGAACCGAGCACAGCCCGGCGTAGGTGTTACGCACAATCGGCAGCAGCGAGGCGAGGAACAGGGCGATAATGGCGGGCGTATCGCCGATGCCAATCACCACCATTGCCAGCGCCAGAACGGCCAGCGGCGGCAGCGTGTTGCCGACGTTAAAGATTTGCATCACGTATTCGGCGATACCCCGCGCGGCCGGGCGGCTCAGCAGAATACCGGCCGGAATACCCACCAGCAGAGCAAAAAACATCGACGAGAAAACCAGAATCATGTGCTGTTGCCCGAGATAGACCAGGTCAACCTGACGCGCCTTAATCGTCTCAAGCCCAATCCCCCAGACGAGGAGGGCGAGGACCACGATAATGGCGCCGACAAACAGCAGCGAACGTTTGAGTAATGGATGCATTGCGGTGTGTCTCCCTGTGCGCATGCGTTATAGCAACCACCGGTTGCCTGTTGTTATGCCATGTTTCGGCAGGGGTAGATGACCTATAGCAAGCGTTTGGGAAGGGTTCCAGCGAAGGGGGAAAATCAGTAACCCTATGAAACTAGTGGCAACCTCAGGTCAGGCCTTATGGCGTAAGGCCTGATTGTGGGGCAGGCAGAATAGTCCTAAAGACGAGAAGTGAAAGTGACGTTGTCACTAATAAAGCCACTTAAACGTCGACGAGTCAAACAGGTTATCAACGTCGTATCTGGGCAACAGCTCCCACATTTCGCGTGGCCTCCAGCGCATTTCCAGCATGGTTGGGAACTGACGCTCCCACAGCGCGGAATCCGGCGGCAGACCGGCAGTAAAATAGACCGTATCGCTGCAGTTAAGCGCCTTCTGCGTCTGCTGCGCATCCAGAAGGTTGGCCGCAACCGTAATATCGCTGGCGTGGACTATCTGCGGATGGCGGCTGACCAGCCTGATATCGTCGGTAAAATGGTGCTTTAATTTTAGTTAAGTTGCGATTGTTGTATGATGCCAGTGAGTATAACCGCTTAAACATTGAGGGATTAATGATGGCAAGAGCACTGGCCTGTCTTGGTGATAAAACGAGTTACGGGGAAATTATTTCAGCGACTGCGTCCTGGTATGAAGGAAGTAAAGCAATAGCCCGGACCGGCGACAAGGCATCATGCAGCAAATGTAACGGGTATTTTGAAATTCTGGCCTCCGCGCAGGACTGGGCAGATATACAAGTGGAGGTCAGCCAAGGATTTTAGGACTTGACTGGATGACACTGGCTGGGCTGAGGGATTCAGAGAATACCATGCTAAGCTTTGATGCTCTTGATTCGCCAGTGGCTGGTATCACAATGTGGCAGACACTGACTGAATGGTTTGAAAAGGCCGGTTATGAAAAGGTGTTCAGTAATGTAGGTGTCACTCAGGCAGGTGTCCAGGGTATCAGAGATTTAAATAAATATGTAGAGCAAGGCTATAAAGTTGTGACATTAATAAATGATGGACTGCTTGAAGGTAGTACAAACAACACAACATTACCTACGCACTGGATTGTATGGGATGGTTCTGTAACACAGGATAATAATGGGTATGTAAATTTAAAGTTATTTTCCTGGGGGCAATCATCCTTTTGGATTAAACAGGGGAAAGATTTGCAGTTTTTTATCAATAGATTTTTTGGGGGAGTGGTTTTCAAACCACTAAAATAGCCATGAGGATATTTTTTGTTATTTTTATTTCATTTGTAGTGTCAGCATGTACTTTATATGCTGATATTACTCCTTATGGTAATTCACTTAACGATGCCATAGTAGGAACGCCATATATCAGTGAAGTAAATATAAATGGTGGAGCTGTATCATCTTTAGATTCTAGTGGAAAAGAAAGATTTGTAGGTGAAATAACTCCATCAGATACAGGATTAACTTTAAGGTATTGTAATGATTCTCCAGCTCACAATTGCGTCAGGATTCAGGGAGTACCAGTAAAGCCGGGGATTGTCACCGTACGAGTATCAGGCGGATTGTTTGGCACTAATGTAGCGACAGGAGGGGAATTTAATAAAACATATACACTCAAGATCAAAGAATCAGAAGGATCTTTTTAAGATCGTATGAGAGGATCTCTCAGCCTCGTCTATCAAGATACGTGAATCCGCTCAGAGAGCGGTTTTCTCGCATCCAGGGAGTTAAAAAACAACCTTAACGTACAATAATTTTCAATATCCAAACTAGCCCCTTAAAGTTAAATTTAAGGTGTAAGAACAGATGCAATGAAAATTGGCGAGCTGTCGAAAATGACGGGAATTACCCCGTCGCGCATTCGGTTTTATGAGGCGAAAGGTTTACTGCCGCGACCCGTCAGGCAGGGGAACGGGTACCGCGCCTATTCCGCTGATGTGGTTGTGCTGCTGAACATTACCGACAATGCACAACTTACCGGGTTCACCCTCGAGCAAATACGCCGCTTCCTGCCGCAGCCGCCACAGCGCTGGGATCATGAGGGACTGATCCAGTCCCTGAAGACACGCATTGCTGAAATAGAGGCGATGCAGAAGCAGCTGGAGAAAAACCGAAGGGAGCTGCTGGACCTGGTCACGAGTATCCCCCTCAGGCCGGAAGGAATCACCTGTGACGACAACATGCAGCGCCTGCTGGGGCAGTTGCAACACTCAGACGGTAGCGCGAACCCGTCGAACCCGCGTCGAGACGGTGATAATTGAAACGATAGCGACCACGGCGAGCATCAACCCGAGCGCCAGCATGGCGTTAAACCCGATCCACCTGAACAGCAGCAGCCCCGCGATACCGCCCGTTATAAACGAGAAAAGGGTGGTTAAGTGGGTTTTCAGCTGACTTTTCTGTGTCGCCGTATCTTTGGAGTAATCCCTGCGCAGCATCGCTACCAGTACGGAAGCCAGAGATATTCCCGCATCCGTCAGCGTGCCGGTTATGTGCGTCGATCTCACCCGTCCGCCGGAAAGCTGTGTGGATGTGGAGTTATGAATGCCCATCAGACCGCAGAGAAAAAGAATAATCTCGCGGTTGCTGGTGAGGGCATGAAAATACATTTCGTAGAAAGAAACGCCGGTCAGTAATATCCCCTCGACAAACAGGATCTGGCAAAAAACCAGCCTGACGTTATGAATAATGCCCCATATTACGATCATGCGCGCAATGATTGCGCCTGCCACAAATGAGAGAATAATCGAGCCGAAGAAAATAATATCGCTCAGGTCGGTGGAAGAGACTTCGCTGGATAATTGTGAGGTGTTACCGGTCATGTGTGAGGGGAAAAAACCAAATGCCCCGAGGGCGATGGCATTCAGCAAACCTGCCGAGGTCGCCAGCCAGAGAGCAAGCCGGCGATCCTCCTTATGCGTTCGTTCTTTCTTGAGTCTAATCAGCAAGAATACCTCCGGGTTGAGCTTTGCCTGAATAGTCAGGCTAGCAAAGCGGTGCAACAGGCTGTCCAGGATATGGCTTAATTATTATTCCCTCTGACGACTTTAAGAGTTTAGTAATTAAATAAAATATCCTTGCTCAAGATGGGGCGTAGATACTTTACATCATGCCGTTATTGCCGTGACGCAAAAACGCCGGGCGCTGGTAAGACGTTCAAACCAGGCCTCAATTGCCGGCACGTCGGGCTTATCAAGCGGCAGCGCTCCGTTGAAGCTGTGGTTAGCGCGATCAGTTCCCGGTATCCAGAAGCGACGTACCGTAAGAGTTGTCGATGGTACAAAGCCAGCGACCGTCGCTTTCCTGCTGAAAAACATAGGTCGCGCGGCGCGACATTACAGTTATCCCACCCTGACCATCAGGAAAACGCAGAACGGTTTCCATGATAACGAGGGCATTGCCGCCACCTTCGATCACCTGCATCTGCCCTTGTTCGACGATCAGCTGGCCCTGAAAATAGTCCGAGATGGCACTAAACGCGCTGCGGATGTTTTCTTTGCCTTTAACCGTCATACCGGGCTTGACCACCAGAGCCGCGTCGTCGGCGTAGTACTCCATCAGGGCGTCATAGTTTTTGGTGGTGATGGCGCGATCGCAGAATTTGATGATCTAGTGTAGCGGATGTGGGGTCATGCACGATTCCTCGTTAAGGGGTAAACAGGTATTAACGTAACAGCCTGGCGCGTTTGTATAGCTACCAGTTTTTATGGCTGGTGGCGTTGAGGGGGAAGAGGTGTGGGAGGTAATGTTAGGTCTGCTAAGAGCGACAAGCGGACATAATTTCTCGCATACCGATTGCGGTACGTTAAATTACATGCATAACGATAAACTAAACAAATTAGGATAGAATGCTTTGTGTAGGGACACAACTCGAACTGTTTGACGAGCTAAAAAGTAAACTATTCATGAGTAGACGACTTAATAGAGACTATCGAACCAAAATCAGAAATATTCCCCGACGCCTAAAAGCTCTTAACCGTTGGGCTAGTACTTTTCACAACCCTGAACGTAGCATTTTCTCAGAAGATGAGCATTACTGGAATTTCAAAATTCCAGTAGACATTAATATTGTTGAGGGGAAATGCAGCACGCTTAAAACCAAAGCGGCTTGTGCGCAAGCTTTAATTAATGCATGTTCAAACCTCATAACGGCTACTGCTGGTATGAATTACAGTCCTCGAATTACCGCTGTCGTATGTCTTCCTGATATGTTTACAAGTGAGGTCTGTCTTTATCGATCCGAAGAATACTTTCAAGGGTTTATAACTGAAGGTCGTTCTGAAAATGGAGCTTCGGATTTGATCAAAGATCGTAGCCTTGCTGCTGAGTGGGGACTCGTTCTTCCCGCTAACATACAGGAAATCGGTATCACTCTCGAATATTATGGAAGTGAGGACCGTGATGAGTGGTTTACGGGAGAACGCTGGTATTATGGTCAGGTGACTTAAGGGAATTGCTTTCATTTGATTAAAAATAATGCACTTATAAAAAGGGGGACTACTTATGTCTAACGTCCGCTTATGGCACAAAGCGGATCGCACCAGTAACAAAAATTACCCTGTTTCATTTCCATAATCCACCAGTGCGCCACCTTCATAAGCAGTTCAGGATCGTCATTTTTATTAGCAAAAAAGCATAAAACGAAAGCCCAACATCGCTTCCCTTAGAGACCATTTTTGAATCACAGATCCTGATGATCTTTTCCTTCATTCCTTGCCGCACGTTATCTCCTTTACTCTTTTATGTTCGGGCTAAAAAAGCCGCAAGCAGATGTCTGCTTACGGCTACAGGATTGTAGATAACGTTTTCTGACAATCAGGCCGCTTTCACAGCCCTGATTTTTTTCGTGTCAGCCGCATCGGATTCTGTTTTATCCGCTGCAGCTGGGGTAGTGAGATCGGGAAGCTTGCTGGTACGCAGAATATGCTGCACGGTCTCTTTCTGCTCGGCGAGATACATGCCAAGATTTTCAGCCTGCGTTTCATCCATCTGCATTCCGCTTTGCAGCAGCCAGTCGGTGAACGCATCCGCCATATCGAGCAGTTTGTCGTGAGCGTCGGCCTCTTTCTTGCTGGCAAAAGTCATTTTCTCTACACCTTTTCTTACGACAACAAATTTTGTTTCAACAGCCATTATGAGTCTCCGGCACTGTATTTATATACAGTATATCATCTCTGAATGGATGTTGCAGCAAAATGTGCATTATTGCCGCAACGGCTGCGTATCTGCGCCACCCATACTTCGCCGCCAGGCGCCTGGTGCCTGACCATACTGACGCTTAAAGCTGCGGTTGAAGGACTGCTGAGAGTCAAAGCCCAGCGCGATCGCCACGTTCAGAATCGGTTCGTCACTGTGGGTTAAGCGCTCCATCGATTTTTGCAGCTTCTGTGCCCGAATATACCCGGCGAGAGGATAACCCGTATGTTCCTTGAACAGACGCTGGAGGTGCCATTTTGAATAGCCGGAGCGCCTGGCGACGGACTCAATGTCCAGACGGCTATCCAGGTTGTTGTCGATCCAGTCGAGTAAATCATGCATAAATGCGCCAGTGTTCATCTGATTACTCCCACGCAGCATAGTAAAAGTATCTTTGTCTGTTACATTAAAAGGTGGCGCGTTTTTGTATTAATTGCAAGTTTTATTGTTGCATTTAAATCCCTGCCTGAAACGGGTCTTTTAACATCGACTCAAATAGCACATAAAGTGCAACAATTATTCTTGCACTTAGTTAAGCGCCTTCCTACAATCGCCGCGATAGTGTATTCGCAACTGTTACAGTTTTGTGGCGATGAACGACACAAATGGCCTTAAGCCAGCTACCGGACAAAGGAAGTGGCGCGGCGTCTCCCGCAGCGTCTTGCCCGGCGGCTACCAATACCGGAATAAAAATAATGAGCCTGCAAAAAACCTGGGGTAACTATCATCTGAGCGCGCTGGGGGCGGTGTTACTCGCCCTGGTGCTCGCCGGGTGTGACGACAGCGTCGCGCAAAATGCCGCGCCGCCTGCGCCTGCCGTCAGTGCCGCTGACGTAGTGGTAAAATCCATTAGCCAGTGGGATAGTTTTAACGGTCGGATTGAAGCGGTAGAAAGCGTTCAGCTGCGCCCGCGCGTCTCCGGCTACATCGATAAAGTGAATTACACCGACGGCCAGGAAGTGAAAAAGGGCGAGGTGCTGTTCACGATAGATGACCGAACCTATCGCGCAGCGCTGGAACAGGCGCAGGCGAACCTGGCAAGAGCCAAAACGCAGGCGAGTCTGGCGCAAAGTGAGGCTAACCGTACCGATAAGCTGATTAATACCCATCTGGTCTCACGGGAAGAGTGGGAGCAGCGTCGCTCGGCTGCCGTTCAGGCGCAGGCCGACATTCGCGCCGCGCAGGCGGCGGTTGATGCCGCTCAGCTCAACCTGGACTTCACCAAAGTGACCGCGCCTATCGACGGCCGCGCCAGCCGGGCGCTGATCACCAGCGGGAACCTGGTCACCGCGGGCGACACTGCCAGCGTCCTCACCACGCTGGTCTCGCAGAAGACGGTGTACGTCTACTTTGACGTGGACGAGTCAACTTACCTTCACTATCAAAACCTGGCCCGCAGCGGGCAGGGGGCGTCCAGCAATCACACGGCGCTGCCGGTTGAGATTGGCCTGACGGGCGAAGAGGGTTATCCCCATCAGGGTAAAGTGGATTTCCTGGATAACCAGCTCACGCCGAGTACCGGGACTATCCGCATGCGCGCGCTGCTGGATAACTCACAGCGTCAGTTCACGCCGGGACTGTTTGCCCGCGTACGCCTGCCGGGCAGCGCGGAATTCAAAGCCACGCTGATCGACGACAAGGCGGTGCTGACCGATCAGGATCGTAAATACGTTTATATCGTGGATAAAGAGGGGAAAGCGCAGCGCCGCGACATCACGCCCGGTCGCCTGGCCAATGGTTTACGCATCGTGCAGCAGGGGCTGAAGCCAGGCGATAAAGTCATCATCGACGGTTTACAAAAAGTGTTTATGCCGGGTATGCCGGTTAACGCCAAAACCGTTGCCATGACCGCCGCCAGCGCCCTCAACTGATCCCTTGACCTGAGAATCCAACCCATGGACTTTTCCCGTTTTTTCATCGACAGGCCGATCTTTGCTGCCGTCCTGTCGATTCTGATTTTTATCACAGGGTTAATCGCCATCCCGCTGCTGCCGGTGAGCGAATATCCTGACGTCGTGCCGCCAAGCGTGCAGGTGCGCGCGGAGTACCCGGGCGCTAACCCGAAAGTAATTGCCGAGACCGTGGCGACGCCGCTGGAAGAGGCGATCAACGGCGTTGAGAATATGATGTACATGAAATCCGTCGCGGGCTCCGACGGCGTGCTGGTGACCACCGTCACCTTCCGTCCGGGTACCGATCCGGATCAGGCGCAGGTGCAGGTGCAAAACCGCGTCGCGCAGGCCGAGGCGCGTCTGCCGGAAGACGTGCGACGTTTGGGCATCACTACCCAGAAACAGTCCCCGACGCTGACTTTGGTTGTGCATCTGTTTTCGCCCAACGGTAAATACGACTCCCTGTATATGCGCAACTACGCCACGCTGAAGGTGAAGGACGAACTGGCACGCCTGCCCGGCGTCGGCCAGATCCAGATTTTCGGCTCGGGTGAATACGCGATGCGCGTCTGGCTGGATCCAAACAAGGTGGCGGCGCGCGGGCTGACCGCGTCGGACGTGGTCACCGCGATGCAGGAACAAAACGTGCAGGTGTCCGCCGGGCAGCTTGGCGCGGAGCCGCTGCCGAAAGAGAGCGATTTCCTGATCTCCATTAACGCCCAGGGGCGTCTGCATACCGAAGAAGAGTTCGGCAATATTGTGCTGAAAACGACGCAGGACGGTACGGTCGTACGCCTGCGCGACGTGGCGCGTATCGAAATGGGGTCCGGCAGCTATGCGCTGCGTTCCCAGCTGAACAATAAAGACGCGGTCGGGATTGGTATCTTCCAGTCGCCGGGGGCGAACGCCATTGATTTGTCTAATGCGGTACGCGCCAAAATGGACGAGCTCTCCACGCGTTTCCCGGAAGATATGAAGTGGGCGGCACCTTACGATCCGACGGTTTTCGTGCGTGACTCGATCCGTGCGGTGGTGCAAACGCTGCTGGAAGCGGTGGTGCTGGTCGTGCTGGTGGTGATCCTGTTCCTGCAAACCTGGCGCGCGTCGATCATTCCGCTGATCGCGGTGCCGGTGTCGGTGGTGGGTACCTTCAGCATTCTCTACCTGCTGGGCTTCTCGCTGAATACGCTGAGCTTGTTCGGGCTGGTGCTGGCCATCGGTATCGTGGTGGACGACGCCATCGTGGTGGTGGAAAACGTCGAACGAAATATCGAAGAGGGGCTGGCGCCGCTTGCGGCGGCGCATCAGGCGATGCGGGAAGTGTCCGGGCCGATTATCGCGATTGCGCTGGTGCTGTGCGCAGTGTTTGTGCCGATGGCGTTCCTCTCCGGCGTTACCGGGCAGTTCTACAAGCAGTTTGCGGTGACGATCGCGATTTCCACGGTCATATCCGCCATTAACTCGCTGACGCTCTCCCCGGCACTGGCGGCACTGCTGTTAAAACCGCACGGCGCGCCGAAAGATTTCCCGACCCGGCTAATCGATCGTCTGTTTGGCTGGATTTTCCGCCCGTTTAACCGCTTTTTCCACCGCAGTTCAGAGGGGTATCAGGGGCTGGTGGGCAAAACCCTCGGCCGACGCGGGGCGGTGTTTGTCGTTTATCTGCTGCTGCTCTGTGCCGCAGGGGTGATGTTTAAAGCGGTACCCGGCGGGTTTATTCCGACCCAGGATAAGCTGTATCTGATTGGCGGCGTGAAGATGCCGGAAGGCTCGTCTCTGGCGCGCACCGATGCGGTGATCCGCAAAATGAGCGAGATCGGGATGAACACCGAAGGCGTGGACTATGCGGTCGCGTTTCCTGGGCTGAACGCGCTGCAGTTCACCAATACGCCGAATACCGGGACGGTGTTCTTCGGCCTGAAGCCGTTCGACCAGCGTAAACATACTGCGGCGGAAATAAATGCGGAGATCAACGCGAAAATCGCGCAAATCCAGCAGGGCTTTGGCTTCTCCATTCTGCCGCCGCCGATTCTGGGGCTGGGTCAGGGGTCAGGCTACTCGCTGTACATCCAGGACCGTGGTGGTCTGGGCTATGGCGCGCTACAGAACGCGGTGAACAGCATGTCCGGTGCGATTATGCAGACGCCGGGAATGCACTTCCCGATCTCAACCTATCAGGCTAACGTTCCGCAGCTGGACGTGCAGGTTGACCGCGATAAGGCGAAAGCGCAGGGCGTGTCGCTGACCGATCTCTTCGGGACGCTGCAAACCTATCTGGGCTCGTCATACGTGAATGACTTCAACCAGTTCGGGCGCACCTGGCGTGTGATGGCGCAGGCCGACGGGCAGTTCCGCGACAGCGTGGAGGACATCGCGAATCTACGCACCCGCAATAACCAGGGCGAAATGGTGCCGATCGGCAGTATGGTGAATATCAGCACCACCTACGGGCCGGACCCGGTGATTCGCTACAATGGTTACCCGGCGGCGGATTTGATTGGCGATGCCGACCCGCGCGTGCTCTCGTCCACACAGGCGATGACGCAGCTGGAAGGAATGTCGAAGCAGATCCTGCCGAATGGGATGAACATTGAATGGACGGATCTGAGCTTCCAGCAGGCGACGCAGGGCAACACGGCGCTGATCGTCTTCCCGGTCGCGGTACTGCTGGCGTTCCTGGTGCTGGCGGCGCTGTATGAAAGCTGGACGCTGCCGCTGGCGGTGATCCTCATCGTTCCGATGACTATGCTCTCCGCGCTGTTTGGCGTCTGGCTGACCGGGGGCGATAACAACGTCTTCGTGCAGGTGGGGCTGGTGGTACTGATGGGGCTGGCCTGTAAAAACGCGATTCTTATCGTGGAGTTTGCCCGCGAGCTGGAAATTCAGGGCAAAGGCATTATCGAAGCCGCGCTGGAAGCGTGCCGCCTGCGTCTCCGTCCGATTGTGATGACCTCCATCGCCTTTATTGCCGGGACCATTCCGCTGATCCTTGGTCACGGGGCGGGGGCAGAAGTGCGCGGCGTCACCGGGATCACGGTCTTCTCCGGGATGCTGGGCGTGACGCTGTTTGGTCTGTTCCTGACGCCGGTCTTCTACGTCACGCTGCGTAAATTCGTGACGCGCGGCAAGGTGGAAAGAGAGGTTCTTCCCGCGTAGAACGTTGCAGATAACAAAAAACCGCCTTCAAAGTGAAAGCGGTTTTTTTTTGCACTCAAGAAAAGTTAAAGGGCTTCTTTATATTTGGCGATAAGTTCAGGTACCGGATCGCACCCGCTGGTATCGGCCTTTTTCAGTTCTTCCAGCGCGCTTGCCACGGTGTGGCGAGCTAATACCGCTAACGAAGCCTCTTCGGCTTCTTCGGAGATAGACTTGAAGTACCAGCAGGCGTTAGCGCTGACCACGCAGCGGGCCGGTACGTCAGGGCGCGACGCCCACAGTTTTTTATCTTCGATGACCGAAAGGTAGATGTCGCGCAGCGTGATCGCTTCCGCCGGGCGACCAAGATGGATGGAGCCGTTACGGCCAAGCGTCGAGACGATAATGCCGTCACGCGTGAGAGGAACCATCAATTTGCGGATGAAGCTCGGGTTGGCTTCCAGGCCGTAAGCCAGAATCGCACTCGTCGAACGTTCACCTAGTTGCTCCGCCATCGCTACGCTGAGAACCATCTGCAAAGCTGTCGGGAAGCGGTAATCTAACATTTCTCTTTCCTGGGTTGCGGTGAATCTTGTTCTTTTTGGCACCGCAGAGGTGAATAAGCAATAAACAACAATATAACAAATACGGGAATTTTTTTGAAGCAATCTGCGGCATTTGCGATCGAACACCCTGTTCCTGTTTAGCTAAACGTGCGGTCCGGGAAGTCAACCGTCACCAGGAGGCCACCTTCCGCTGAGGTACTCAGGTTTACGCTGCTGTTATGTTGCTGCGCCACCGCTTTAACGATGGCAAGCCCCAGTCCGCTTCCGCTTTGCATCTGATTAGGGTCGCGGAAAAATCGGTCGAATACGCGCTCTCGTAGTTCAACCGGAATACCTGGCCCCGCATCGGAGACGCGAAGTTGCGCTACTTTATCTGATGAACGTACATCAACCTGAATCCGCCCGCCTTCAGGACTGTACTTCACGGCATTTTCAATCAGATTATCTATCAGCGACATCAGGCGCTCCCTGACGCCTGCGATCCAGACTTCATCCTCAGAGAAGAATTCCAGTTCAATCCTGCGCCCGGACGCTAGCGGCTCCAGCGCAGCCATCCGCTCTTGTATAAGTGTGGTTAGCGGCACGGGCTGCATATCCGTGTCAATGCGCGCTTCGCTGTGCATCATCAGCAATAGCTGGTTGACGAGACGGGCCGCCCGGCTGTTGCTGCGTACAATCCCTGCAAGCAGCTGCCGCTGGCTTTCGCTGCTCACCCAGGACTGTAACGCCTCCACGTTGATTCGCATCGCCGCCAGCGGTGTACGCAACTCGTGCGCCGCGTCAGCAATGAAAACCCGCTCCCGTTCAGCGCTTTCACGCACTCTGGCAAGAAAATCATTAATCGCGTCCACCATCAGGCGGAGTTCCTTATGCCCAGGAACCGCCTTTAAAGGGGAGAGATCGTCAGGAGAACGTAATGAAATTTCATTAACCACCTTGCTCCAGGGGCGCATAGCAATGCGGATTGACAGCCACGCGGGAAACAGAAGAAAAGGAATGCACACCAGCAGCGGCATAATGTAGTAGCCCCGCGAGTTCAGGTAGATAAAGAAGTTCCAGCTTCCGGCAGGGGTGAAAAGGGTAACCTCCACGTCGGAGTGGGGGGATTTAAGCGTTCGGCTCGTCCAGGCGTGACCTTCACTCTGAACGCGCTGCATTTCGCCCAGTCTGGTGTTTTTTACCCCCGTAGGTGCACCCTCAGATGAGAAAATAACCTCGTTGTTTTTGCGAACGATCAGGTTAATAGACAGCTCCGGATCTTCACCGCCGCCATAGCCTTCCCGCAACGCTTTGCTGAACGCTTCCAGGACATCATTACGATCCTGCGGACGCTCGTCACTGAGATCAACCAGAGTAAAAATGGTTTCGTAGGTCTTACTGCCCGTGAGTATCGGAGGGCTACGCAGGTCTTCCAATAGAATAAAGGTTAAAAAAAGACACCACAGCAGGGTAAGCAGCAGCATCTGGGCGATGATAATTCGCCGTACCAGCGTTGGCCGCCTCAGTTGGCGCCAGAAATTTCGCATTAATCTGTCACCTTCTGGATAGCGACGGTATCAATGACATACCCGACGCCCCGCACCGTTCGTACATAGCCGTCACCAATTTTTCGCCGCAAATTCCCCATATGCACATCGAGCGCATTGCTGAGATTTTCCTTCGCGCCAAATATCCTCTCTTCCAGGAACCGTCGCGTAATCACGCGGTCAGCGCGCAGCATTAATGTTTCAAGCAGCGCGTATTCGCTTGCCGTCAGTTCAACGTGACGCGCGCTCACCGTCACGCGCCGCGTCGGCGAGTGGAGGGACAACCCCCGGATTTCTATCGCCTCATTTTCAAAACCGTAGCTGCGTCGCGCCAGGGCTCTCACTCTCGCCAGCAGTTCAGCAAGGACAACAGGTTTGACGAGATAATCGTCTGCGCCCGCATCCAGCCCGCACAGGCGATCCTGCAGCGTGCCTCGCGCCGTCAGGATGATGACCGGGATCCCCTTAAGCTGCTGGCGCAAGCGCGTCATCAGGCTCATGCCGTCGCCGTCGGGCAGCCCCAGGTCGAGCAAAATAAGTTCCGGTACGCAGACGTCAAGCTGATGCAGCGCATCCTCTTTACGGCGAACCCATATGACATCAAATCCTTGATCTGCCAGGGCGATACGTACGCCATTGCCGAGATCCAGGTCGTCTTCGATCAGTAAAATTTTCACACTGGTAACTGTATCAACCGTGAATGAAGAACAACTTAAGAAAAAAACGGTATCAGGAAATCTGCCCGGTTGACAGCGCCCGCACGTCCTTCAGCGTTTCTTCATTTTCGGCTCATGAGAACCTCAGGGTGAGTATTCAGAATGAGTGCTCTGGCGTGTAAACCGCTTGCATTGCAATCATTTGAATCCAAAGGACTTCTTCAATGAGAAACATCGAACTGCGTCATACGTTCCCCTGTTTATTCCCGGGCCGCAACCTGAAAAATATCGTGCCGGGCGTTATTCTGGCGCTACTGGCCACCCCGGTACTGGCGGCAGAGCAGAAGCAGGGCAACGTGTTAACCCTGGGGGGAGGCGTGGACGTCGCGCCACGCTACTCGGGTTCGGATAAAAGCCGTGTATCAGCAGCTCAGGTAGTGGATTATTCCATGGCAAATGGTTTCTTTATCAGCACCACGCGGGGTATCGGTTACGGAAACAACATTGGCAACCTGGATTACAACGCCGCAGTGAGCTACCGAACGGGCCGTAAAGATAAAGACGTGAGCAGCGATTCGATCAGCTCCGGCAGCGACTACCTGCGGGGAATGGGCGACATCAAAGGCTCCGCTATTGTGGTGCCGGGGCTGGGGTATAAGGTGACCGACTGGCTCAATCTGCAGCTGCAGGCTGAGATCCCGGTTTCAGAGAGGGACAACGGTGAAGCGGTGCATTTCGGTGTTAGCAGCCCGCTCTATACGTCATCGACAAACGAAGTGACGCTGGCGTTGACCGGCAGCTGGGGCTCCGGCAAGTACATGCAAACATACTATGGGGTCAATGCCGCCCAGTCGGCTGCATCGGGTTTTGCGCGACATGACGCCGGTGCCGGAATTTATGCTTATTCGATGAACCTTGACTGGACCTACAGGCTCACCTCACGCTGGAGCGTCCTTACCTCCGCAGGCGTTACGCAGCTGACGGGGGATGCGGCCGACAGCCCGATTGTACAACGTAAAACGTCGCCAACGGGGGGGCTGAAGGTGACGTACAGTTTCTGATCGTCTGTCGATATGTGCTTTGCAGGCTTGCCCCCCAACCACAAGCAAGCCTCAGCACTCAGCGGTACAGCGTCTTTTCCGCAACCGGAACAAGCAGCGCGGATCGCCAGTCCGCGAGCGTCAGCTGCGCGAGCTTGCCCAGCGCGGTATAGAACGGATGCCCGGCGTTATCGACAAATACCGAGAGGAAGCGGGTGCTCCACGGCAGCAGGTGCCATGCCAGAAGCCGATCGCACTCCGCCTCGCGGCCATTCTCGGCCAGCCACGCCGCCAGCAGCAGCAGCGTACCGAAATGATCTTCCGGTTCGTTCTGCTGCATCTCAAAAGCGATGCCGTTTTCGCGCATCCACTGGCGCAGCGCGAGTGTCGAGTCACCAAACAAGACGGATTCGCGGTCCAGCCAGACGGAGCCCCACGGCGGAGCGGGCAGGGCATAGGGGCCAATAAACAGCCGTTGCCACGCGTCCGTCAGCGGTTCATCGGCGGGCTCGGCAAACGTTTTAGCGACAGGCAACAGGCTTTCCCGAGGCAGGGGCCAGTCCTCAATCCATTCGCCAGCCGTAAGGGCCTGCACCAGCGGCGCAGTCTGCTCGCTATCGGGTGCAAAATAAAACAGCGCGCCCAGTACGCGGGCGCTGAACGCGAACGAGTCACGGTGTGAGACGTCTTTCATTAAACCTTCCTTGCTCGCGCGGCGTTATCCCGCGCGACTGTGTTAACCCGTTTTACAGACCATAGAATAAACCACGGTCGCGCATTTCACCCGCTAGACCTTCTCGATCTGCACCAGATTGGTGTGCTGAGGGTTGCCTTTTGCCAGCGGTGACGGGCGATGTGTGGTCAGGGTGTTAATGCATGAGCCATGATCGATGCGATCGCCGTTCATATTGGCGTCGTGCCACGCTCCCTGGCCCATGGCGCTTACGCCTGGCATGATGCGTGGCGTCACTTTCGCTTCAATTCGCACCTCACCGCGGTCGTTAAAGACGCGCACCCTATCGCCGTTCTTGATGCTGCGTTTTTCGGCATCGACAGGATTAAGCCAGACCTCTTGCCTACAGGCGGCTTTCAACACGTCGACGTTACCGTAGCTGGAGTGGGTGCGGGCTTTGAAGTGGAAACCGAACAGCTGCAGCGGGAACTGCGCGCGCTCCGGAGCATCCCAGCCGTCAAAGGTCGAGGCGTAGACGGGAAGAGGGCTGATGGTTTCATCTTTTTCCAGCTCCCAGGTGGCCGCAATATCCGCCAGCTTGCTGGAGTATATTTCTATTTTGCCGGATGGCGTTTTCAGCGGATTGGCTTCCGGATCCTCGCGGAATTTTTTATAAGCCACAAAGTGTCCGTTCGGATCTTTGCGCTTATAAATACCCATTTTTTTCAGCTCGTCATAGGACGGCAGTTTGGGGTCTTTCTCGAGCATTTTGGCATACAGATACTGCAGCCACTGCTCCTGCGTGCGGCCTTCGGTGAATTTCTGGTGGATATCCGGCCCGAGGCGTTTCGCCACTTCGCTCATAATCCAGTAGATAGGCCTGCGCTCGAACTTCGGCGCGGTCACGGGCTGGAGGAAAATCAGATAGCCCATATTGCCCGCATAATCGTTAGGAATGATGTCTTCCTGCTCGACGGTCATCAGGTCCGGCAATACGATATCGGCGTACTTCGCTGACGAGGTCATGAAGTTGTCGATGACGACAATCATTTCGCACTTGCTCTCGTCCTGCAGGATATCGTGCGTTTTATTGATATCGGAGTGCTGGTTAATGATGGTATTGCCCGCGTAGTTCCAGATGAACTTAATCGGCACGTCCAGCTTCTCTTTGCCGCGCACGCCGTCGCGCAGGGCGGTCATTTCCGGTCCGCGGGCGATGGTATCCGTCCAGCTGAAGCAGGAAATTTGCGTTTTAACCGGGTTTTCCGGCAGCGGCATACGTTCAATGGTGATGGTGTACGTCGATTCGCGCGCGCCGCTGTTGCCGCCGTTGATCCCCACGTTGCCCGTGAGGATTGGCAACATCGCGATGGCGCGGGACGTCAGTTCACCGTTCGCCTGACGCTGTGGTCCCCAGCCCTGACAGATATAGGCCGGTTTCGCGGAGCCGATCTCGCGGGCAAGCTTAATGATGCGATCCGCTGGAATGCCGGTGATGCGCGAGGCCCACTCCGGCGTTTTCGCGGTGCGATCGTCGCCCTGGCCGAGAATATACGCTTTGTAGTGCGCGTTAGCGGGAGCGCCTTCCGGCAGCGTTTTTTCGTCGTAGCCGACGCAGTATTTATCCAGGAACGGCTGGTCGACCAGGTTTTCGTCGATCAATACCCACGCAATACCCGCAACCAGGGCGGCGTCGGTGCCTGGACGGATCGGGATCCACTCGTCTTCGCGTCCGGCTGCCGTATCGGTATAGCGCGGGTCGATAACGATCATGCGCGCGTTGGAGCGCTCGCGAGCCTGCTCCAGATAATACGTGATCCCGCCGCCGCTCATGCGGGTTTCCGCCGGGTTATTGCCGAACATCACCACCAGTTTGGTGTTTTCGATATCTGAAGTGCTGTTGCCGTCATTGCTGCCGTAGGTGTACGGCATCGCACAGGCGATTTGCGCCGTGCTGTAGGTGCCATAGTGGCTCAGGAAACCGCCATAACAGTTCATCAGGCGCGCCACCAGCGAAGCGTAAGGGGAGGAGCGGGTGATGTTGCCGCCGACAATGCCAGAAGAGTAGTTAATGTAGACCGCTTCGTTGCCGTATTTGGCGACTACCTCTTTCAGGCTGGCAGCGATCGTGTTCAGCGCTTCGTCCCACGAGATGCGCTCGAACTTGCCCTCACCGCGTTTGCCCACGCGTTTCATGGGGTAGTTCAGACGGTCAGGATGGTTAATACGACGGCGAATAGAGCGACCGCGCAGGCAGGCGCGAACCTGATGATTGCCATAGATATCGTCACCGGTATTATCCGTTTCGACCCAATAGACCTCATCATCGCGAACATGCAGGCGCAGCGCGCAGCGGCTGCCACAGTTGACCGAGCATGCGCCCCAGACCACTTTATCTTCTGCCGGATTGATTGCGTTTTGTACCGCAGCGGCGGCGCTTTTCAGTCCAAAAGGCAACGAGATGCCGCTGGCGGCAAGCGCCAGAGAACCTATCGCAGTGGATTTAACGAGTGTTCGACGGCTAATCCCGCCGTGGTGTTCAACATCGGACATGGCTCACCCCATCATTATCATTGCGTATTATTTTTCCCGTAATTACAACCGGGCTAATGGTGGGGTGAGTGTTACTTATTTGGGGTTACTAAATATTAATCCTTATCAAATCAAAGGAGATTGAGGGCAAATTACTGAGCCTCAGCGGCCCCGTTGCCTGAACGGGTGTACAAAATTTTAAAGGTGTCGTTGGCGCAGTGACCCACCACCTGCGTACCTGGCTGGTCGGCCTGGTCGTTCGGCACAATGCTTAGCGTAAAACCTGATTCAGGCACGCCGTTGTTGATAATTTTCTGCTGAATGTCGCTTTTCACGCGTTCGCAGGAGTCTGGGGCAGCCAGGGCGGCAGGCGCGAAGCTAACCAGAAGTAGTGCTGTAATCCCGGTAATGATTTTCATGGGTATCTCCTTATCGCTCAGTGTGATTGTTATTTTAGCAGAGTTAATCTAACCAACTGTATTTAAGCGAAACTTTATGAAAAATCCTAAGCATCTGCGTTACACTGTTGCAAAGGCTGAACATCCGCGCTTTCTGTCCTGATGTCGCCATTCTCGGCGTGACTATGGAAAACGGAGTACAGGCCCGGATTATGCCATAAGCTGGCTGGCGTTACCGTTTCTCGCTGCCACGGTATGGCGCCAAAGAACCAGAATCGCCAGAATTTAAGCGGTGCGTCCGGGTTGTTATTGAGCAAGTTTTCAAAGGTCTCAACTTTTCCTACGGAAACGGACAGCGCCTGCTGGTAGATATCGAAGACAAATTTCGAACAAAACTGCCGTGATGAGTTGTAGTTAAAACCCGTGTGGTACCATTTTCCCAGCCGGGAGGGAACTTGTTCGACAATCGCCGATTTCTGATCGTCGGAGAGATTGCCACGAAGCCGGCATACGCTATAGCGTCGATCAACGGATCGATCGATAAACCGGTTGAGTGTCGTGGTGCAGGACAAAGGGACCCGGCTTTCCGCCACGATGTAATCCTGCCCGTTGTGACCAATGATGATCCCCACGTGATTGCTCCAGCACCGCGATGCGCTGGAAATTTCCCGGAATAACGATGTGCCGATACAGGTAAAAACAATATCACCCGTTTCAAAATTGACGGGATAGGATGCGGGCATGGCGTGTCTCCTTCACGTTGCATGCAACTGATTGAATCCCTATAAAATAAGAGGATAAAGTTAATGTGGGCAATGTTTTCAACGAAACTTTACACGCGATACAGAATTGCCTTAACTTATTAAGAAATAACTAAAATTTCGGCGAAGCGAATTCGTCATTATTTCCCAGAAAGGGTATTAAACGTGAAGAAAACTGCAGTAATGATGTTGATGACAATCGGCATTGGCCTCGTAGGATGTGACAACAACTCCGCGCCGCTGTCGTTTACACCTGAGATGGCGAGTTTCTCGAACGAATTTGATTTTGATCCTCTGCGCGGCCCGGTCAAAGATTTTACCCAGACGCTATTCAACGAGAAGGGCGAAGTGTCCAAACGGGTCACCGGCACCGTGTCGACGGAAGGGTGTTTCGATACCCTGGAACTGCACGACCTGGAAGCGAATACCGGCGTTGCGCTGGTGCTGGATGCCAATTACTACATCGATGCTGAAACCCAGCAGCGAAAAGTGAAGCTGCAGGGGAAATGCCAGCTGGCCGAACTGCCGTCAGCCGGGGTGACGTGGGATACCGACGACAACGGTTTTGTGGTGGCGGCGCACGGTAAAGAGATGGAAGTGAAGTACCGCTATGATGCGGATGGCTATCCGCTGGGCAAATCCACGGTCTCCGGGGATCAGCATTTATCGGTCCAGTCGACGCCGTCTAAGGATGTCCGCAAAAGAATGGATTACTCGGCAGTGAGCATGTTGAATGACAAGCCGCTGGGCAATGTGAAGCAGAGCTGTGACTATGATCGCCACAATAACCCCGTAAGCTGCGATCTGACGATCACGGACGATAGCGTCAAACCTGCCGTTGAGCGCAAGTACACCATCAAAAACACAATTGAATATTACTGAGAATGAAACCGCGCAGGTTACTGCGCGGTTGGTTTCAGCAGGCTGGCGCCTGACGGCTTGTGACCGGCCAGATGCTGATGCTGGAAAATGCACATGCGAATGGTGTTGCGGTACTCACCGTTGATAAAGAACTCGTGAATCAGCTCGCCTTCCACCATAAAGCCCAGCTTGCGGTAGATATGGATCGCTTTTTCGTTCTCCTTATCCACAATCAGATAAAGCTTGTAGAGGTTCAGGACGTTGAATCCGTAATCCATCGCCAGCTTTGCCGCCCGTGAGGCGAGACCTTTCCCCTGATGCTCGGGCGAAATGATGATCTGAAACTCCGCCCGGCGGTGAACGTGGTTGATTTCAACCAGCTCCACCAGCCCGGCTTTTTCGCCTTCACACTCCACCACAAAACGACGTTCGCTCTGATCGTGAATGTGCTTGTCGTAAAGATCCGACAGTTCGACAAAGGCCTCGTAAGGCTCTTCGAACCAGTAACGCATCACGCTGGCGTTATTGTCGAGCTGGTGGACGAAGCGCAGGTCTTCACGCTCCAGCGGACGGAGTTTCACGTCGCAGGGAGCCGACATTATGGGGCTACCGTACGACCAGTGCGACGATCCAGGCAGCGCAGGGTGTTAGGCTCCCAGTAGGCATTGACGTTCGCACTTTGCTGACACTTATCGCGTGCGTCAAAAGCGACATCTTCTTTGTCCCACTCTTTCTCAGCACGTTTGTTGACCTTCTGGCGAAGGCTGCGGGTGTCATTCCATTGTTCTTTGTCCATCGCGGCGTTCTGACGGCTCTGCGCGCTGTCACCAGACTCGATAACGAGCTTGCTGGTTTCCGCTGACGCAGAGGCGGCAAAGGCGAACGATGACAGCGCCAGCAGGGCTGTCAGACAAAGGCGTTTGCTTAATGTAGTCATAGCGTTTCCTTTTAAATGGGTGCAGATGAGCAAGTTTCCCCGTTCAGATTCTACACCAAAGAGCAATAACGGCATACCTGCGGCACAGGTATGGACAAGTAAAAGACATCATCAGGTATGCTGTCTAAATAAATCCTCACCTGAAGTGAAACAGGCGCAAAATGTCCGTATTTGGGGAGGACGACTATGTACCTCGTTTTGTGATCGTTCGCTGATTTTACGATCATTATACTTGTATGGTAGTAGCTCAGGTGGGTAAATTTCCAACATCACAACGAACGATGTAAGGAATGGATTATGAAGATTGTCGGGGCTGAAGTGTTTGTAACCTGCCCGGGGCGGAATTTTGTCACCCTTAAAATCACCACCGATGAGGGGATTGTGGGGCTCGGCGACGCCACGCTGAACGGGCGTGAGCTCTCCGTTGCTTCCTACCTGAAAGATCATCTCTGCCCGCAGTTGGTTGGTCGCGATGCGCACCGTATCGAAGATATCTGGCAATTCTTCTATAAAGGCGCCTACTGGCGTCGTGGTCCGGTCACTATGTCGGCCATTTCCGCCGTGGACATGGCGCTCTGGGACATCAAAGCCAAAGCGGCCAATATGCCGCTCTACCAGCTACTGGGTGGTGCATCCCGTGAAGGGGTGATGGTCTACTGCCACACCACCGGGCACACCATTGACGACGTGCTGGAAGATTACGCCCGCCATAAGGAGATGGGCTTTAAGGCGATCCGCGTGCAGTGCGGCGTGCCCGGTATGAAAACGACCTACGGCATGGCTAAAGGGAAGGGGCTGGCCTACGAGCCCGCCACCAAAGGCGACTGGCCGGAAGAGCAGCTCTGGTCCACCGAGAAATACCTCGATTTCACGCCAAAACTGTTTGACGCGGTGCGCAGTAAATTTGGCTTCAATGAGCATCTCCTGCATGACATGCACCACCGCCTGACCCCCATTGAAGCGGCGCGTTTCGGCAAGAGCATCGAAGAGTTCCGCATGTTCTGGATGGAGGATCCCACCCCTGCGGAAAACCAGGAATGCTTCCGCCTGATCCGCCAGCATACCGTTACGCCAATTGCCGTTGGCGAGGTGTTCAACAGCATCTGGGACTGCAAGCAGCTCATCGAAGAGCAGCTCATCGATTATATCCGCACCACCATCACCCATGCGGGGGGGATCACCGGGATGCGCCGCATTGCTGACTTCGCCTCGCTCTATCAGGTGCGTACCGGCTCACACGGCCCGTCCGATCTGTCACCGATCTGCCACGCGGCTGCGCTGCATTTCGACCTGTGGGTGCCAAACTTCGGCGTGCAGGAATATATGGGCTACTCCGAGCAGATGCTTGAGGTCTTCCCGCACAGCTGGCGCTTTGATAACGGCTTTATGCATCCGGGCGACAAGCCGGGGCTGGGCATTGAGTTTGATGAAAAGCTGGCGGCGAAATACCCGTACGATCCAGCTTATCTGCCGGTGGCCCGTCTTGAAGACGGCACGCTGTGGAACTGGTAACCGAGGAGCGAACGATGAAAAGCATAGTGATTCAACAGCCGAACCAGTTGGTGATTGAAGAGCGTCCACGCCCGGAGCCAGGCGCAGGGGAAGTCCGCGTCAAAATCAAGCTGGCCGGGATCTGCGGGTCAGACAGCCACATCTACCGTGGACATAATCCGTTTGCAAAATATCCGCGCGTGATTGGTCACGAGTTTTTTGGAGAAATCGACGCCGTGGGCGAGGGCGTTGCACCGTCCCGGTTGGGTGAACGCGTTTCGGTGGATCCGGTGATCAGCTGCGGACATTGCTACCCGTGCTCCGTCGGTAAGCCTAACGTCTGCACTTCACTGGTGGTGCTGGGCGTTCATCGCGACGGCGGATTCAGCGAATACGCCGCAGTGCCCGCTAAAAATGCCTGGCGCATCCCGGATGCGATCCCGGATAAACACGCCGTCATGGTTGAGCCTTTCACCATTGCCGCCAACGTGACCGGGCAGGCTAATCCCATCGAACAGGATGTGGCGCTGATCTACGGCGCAGGGCCGATGGGGCTGGTCACCGTGCAGGCGCTGAAGGGCGTTTACAAGGTGAAGCAGGTCATCGTTGTCGATCGCATTGATGAGCGGCTGGCGATGGCGCAACGCAGCGGCGCGGACTGGGTCTTCAACAACGGCGAGCAGTCTTTACAGGCCGCGCTGGATGAAAAAGGGATCAAGCCGACGTTAATCATCGATGCTGCCTGTCATCCGTCCATTTTGCAGGAAGCGATTACGCTGGCGTCTCCGGCGGCGCGCATCGTGCTGATGGGCTTCTCCAGTGACCCGAGCCAGATTGTGCAGCAGGGGATCACCGGCAAAGAGCTGTCGATCTTCTCTTCACGCCTGAACGCCAACAAGTTCCCGGTCGTGATTGACTGGCTGGAAAAAGGGCTTATCGACCCGGAAAAACTGGTCACCCATACTTTTGACTATCACCACGTTACAGACGCAATCGAACTGTTTGAAAAAGACCAGCGGCAGTGCTGCAAGGTCTTACTCACGTTCGGCCAATAATAATTCACGCGATAAGAGCCTGCGAAGACAGGCTCTAAGTGGTACGCATCTTACCTTTCAGAGATAGCCATTATGACTCAAGCACAACCTCAAAGAACGACGTCAGATCTGGTGAAAGCCGCCGTATCAGGCTGGCTGGGCACCGCCCTGGAGTTTATGGATTTCCAGCTCTACTCGCTGGGTGCCGCGCTGGTCTTTCATGAAATTTTCTTCCCGGAACAGTCTGCCGCGATGGCGCTGATCCTGGCGATGGGAACCTACGGTGCAGGGTACATCGCGCGTATCGTCGGGGCCTTTATCTTTGGCAGAATGGGGGACAGCATTGGCCGTAAAAAAGTGCTGTTTATCACTATCACCATGATGGGGATCTGCACCACCTTAATCGGCGTATTGCCGACCTACGCGCAGATTGGGATTTTCGCACCGGTGCTGCTGGTCACGCTGCGTATTATTCAGGGGCTGGGCGCGGGGGCGGAAATCTCCGGGGCCGGGACCATGCTGGCGGAGTACGCGCCGAAAGGAAAGCGCGGCATCATCTCTTCTCTGGTGGCTATGGGGACTAACTGCGGGACGCTGAGCGCAACGGCGATCTGGGCCATCATGTTCTTCGCCCTCGACCGTGAACAGCTGCTCGCATGGGGCTGGCGCGTGCCGTTTCTCGCCAGCGTCGTAGTGATGATCTTCGCCATCTGGCTGCGAATGAACCTCAAGGAGAGCCCGGTCTTTGAGAAAGTGAACGATTCAGAAACCGTGCAGCCGGACACTTCACTGGGGTCAATGGTGAAAAGCAAATCCTTCTGGCTGGCGACCGGCCTGCGTTTCGGTCAGGCGGGCAACTCGGGTCTGATCCAGACCTTCCTGGCCGGTTATCTGGTCCAGACGCTGCTGTTTGATAAGGCCATTCCGACCGACGCGCTGATGATAAGTTCCATTCTCGGGTTTATCTCCATCCCGCTGCTGGGCTGGCTTTCCGATAAAGTAGGCCGCCGGGTACCGTACATTATCCTCAATATCTCCGCCATCATTCTGGCGTACCCGATGCTGTCGATCATCGTCGATAAAAGCTATGCGCCGGGGACGATCATGCTCTGCATCATCGTTATCCATAACTTCGCCGTCCTGGGGCTGTTCGCCCTGGAAAATATCACCATGGCGGAGATGTTTGGCTCGCGAAATCGCTTTACCCGTATGGCTATCTCCAAAGAGGCCGGTGGTCTGGTGGCGGTGGGCTTTGGTCCGGTACTGGCGGGGATCTTCTGCAATATGACCGGTTCCTGGTGGCCGATTGTTGCCATGCTGGTGGCCTATTCCGTGATTGGGCTGGTCTCGGCAATTCTGATGCCGGAAGTGCGCGACCGTGACCTCAGCGCGGCGGAAGATGCTGCGGAGGCCGCGCCAAAAGAGAGCGTGGGTTACGGTGCGGTCTCCACGCGACGCTAACGGTTTATATCTTGCGTGACTTATCACACAACTTTTTGTTTATGTCACACCACCTGAGCAAAAGTTAATATAAATCAAAAACTCAAACGGCAGTATCAGTATGGTTTATGGCAGTTATTTTTTTACCCCAACTGCCATTCTAGTTGGTGTAGTCAGCAGGCGCGGCCGCCTGAATAGCGCGGCCGCGAATCACAGCTTTCTAATTAACGAGTCTTAATCATGGAAAACCGGTTATTACAGGCGAAAGCGACGCTTCCTCAGTACGATCGCAGCAGCCTTAAGGCACGCATTGTTCATTTAGGGTTTGGCGCATTTCACCGTGCGCATCAGGCGGTGTATGCCGACATTCTTGCGGCTGAACACGGTAGCGACTGGGGCTACTGCGAGGTTAACCTGATTGGCGGCGAGCAGCAGATTGCCGACCTGAAAGCGCAGGATAACCTCTACACCGTGGCGGAGATGTCCGCCGATACCTGGACATCCCGCGTGGTTGGCGTCGTCAAAAAAGCGCTGCATGCGCAGGTCGACGGGCTGGAGAGCGTGCTGGCGGCGATGTGTGAACCACAGGTGGCGATCGTATCGCTGACCATCACCGAGAAGGGCTACTGCCACTCTCCGGCAACCGGGCAACTGATGCTCGATCATCCGTTAATCGTTGCAGACCTGCAAAACCCGCATCAGCCGAAATCCGCGCCGGGCGTAGTGGTGGAAGCGCTGGCACGACGCAAAGCGGCGGGGCTGCCTGCGTTCAGCGTGATGTCCTGCGACAACATGCCGGAGAACGGCCATGTCATGCGCAACGTAACCTGTGCTTACGCGCGAGCGGTAGACAGTGAACTGGCGGACTGGATTGAAGCGAACGTTACCTTCCCGTCAACCATGGTGGATCGTATTGTGCCCGCCGTCACGGCCGATACGCTGGATAAAATTGAACAGCTGACAGGGGTACGCGATCCGGCAGGCGTGGCCTGCGAGCCGTTCCGCCAGTGGGTGATTGAGGACAACTTTGTTGCTGGCCGTCCAGAGTGGGAAAAGGCGGGTGCGGAACTGGTTTCAGATGTCATTCCCTTTGAAGAGATGAAGCTGCGTATGCTTAACGGCAGCCACTCTTTCCTGGCGTATCTCGGCTACCTGGCCGGTTATCAGCACATTAACGACTGCATGGAAGATGAACATTATCGCGCAGCCGCGCATGCGCTGATGCTGAAAGAGCAGGCGCCGACGCTGAAAGTGAAGGGGGTGGATTTAGCTCACTATGCCGACCAGCTGATCGCGCGCTACAGCAACCCGGCGCTGCGTCACCGTACCTGGCAAATTGCCATGGACGGTAGCCAGAAATTGCCGCAGCGTATGCTCGATTCCGTGCGCTGGCACCTTGTCCATCAGAAACCTTTCCCGCTGCTGGCCCTGGGTGTGGCAGGCTGGATGCGTTATGTCGGCGGTGTGGATGAGCAGGGTAACGCCATTGAGGTGAGCGACCCGCAGCTGGCGGTGATACAGGCGGCGGTAAACGGTAGCGCTGAAGGTGAAAGCCGGGTGAGTGCGCTGTTGGGCATTGAAGCTATTTTCGGGAACGAGCTGCCGCAGGACGCGGTGTTTGTTGAGGCGGTCATGCGGGCTTATCAAACGTTGCTGCAAAAAGGCGCGAAGGCCACGGTTGCTGAGTACGCCGCCCGCCTTTAACGCTTTGACATGCCGCCGTTCGCGGCGGCATGTCGGGGAACAGCTTAGTGCATCCCCAGGCGAATCAGCTCAATCGGTTCGAACTTACCTTCGCATCCTTCCACTTCAACCGTTTTACCACGACGCACCTGCTCGGCATTCAGGCCGTCGCTGTGGATCGCTTTAATCACGCCGAACTGACCTGTGCCGCTAATCATAACGCGGCTGCCAGTGGTGATTGCATTTCGGTTACGGTCGTATGTCATCATGGTATTTTCTCCTCTTGCACTTATCCGTTACGGCGCTAATTCAACGGCTGCCGTTCACGGGGCACTATTAATACGCCTCTCTTAAACTGAATTATTTGCTTTTGATCAAGCTCACACTTTTTTCTTATTTCATGATGGCGCTGACGGTTCAGGACATCGCTTTACAAAGCGGACAGTTATTTTCCTTATTTGATAGTTTACGAACGTAAGTGTTTAGGTTTTGTTTATCTCCGCAATGCCATTCTGGAAGCAGAAAATAACCCTTCATCGGAAAAGGAGTCAGGTTATGTATAAGAAAATTTTGATGCCTGTTGACGTGTTTGAAATGGATTTGAGCGATAAAGCGGTACGCCACGCGGTCAACCTCGCGAAGGCGGAAAGCGCGACAATCACCCTGGTCAACATTCTCCCTAACAGCAGCCGTTCGTTACTGCGGGGGTTCAATGCCGATATTAAGAAGTTCGAAGAGTATATGACCGCCGAATCTGATAAGAAAATGAAGGCACTGAAACGGCTCTTTGATATGTCCCCGGACAATATTGACTGTGAAGTTCGCTTCGGCAACGTACGCGATGAAATCATCAAGCTCAGCAAAGAGGGGAAATATGATGTCATTGTTATCGGATCAAAAAATCCGAGTATCACAACGCATCTGCTGGGTTCAAATGCTGAAACTATCCTGCGCTACGCCACTATTCCGGTATTAGTGGTCCGCTAATCACTTCGCCGCACCGAAAGGGGGCGGCGAGGTTTATTCTTCGCTAAACCACTCGCTGTTTTCCTGACGAATTAACTGAACTGACTCGCTAATTTCCTGGAGGTGAAGCGTCATCGCTTTATCTACGGCTTCCACGTCACGTTTTTCCAGGGCACTGAAAATATCATGATGCTGTCGCAGCAACATCTCTGGCGGAGAAACATGATCAAGACTCATGTAGCGCACGCGGTCGATGGTCGCTTTGATGTTTTCGACGGTATCCCACGCGAGCTGGCACTCGGCAATCTGCGCCAGTTTCTGGTGAAACTCGTCGTCCAGCTGGAAAAAGTCGTTTAACTGTTTGCGGTCGATGGCGATTCGTTGCTGATGCAGGTTTTGCTCCAGCAGATAGCACTGGTTGTCGTTAATGAGCGACGCGGCGCGACGCACCACGGCGCACTCGATGGCCTGGCGAACAAAACAGCCATTCCGTACCTGCGAAAGCGAAATTTTATTGACATAGCTGCCGCGCTGAGGGCGGATCTGAATAAGGCCGTTTTCTGCAAGCTTGATAAACGCCTCACGTACGGGCTGACGGGAAACGTCAAAACGTACCGAAACCTCTTTTTCTGAGAGTGGCGTTCCCGGTGGGATCAGGCAGCGAACAATATCACGGCGTAAAATGCGATAAATTTGCTGATTAACGGGCTGGGTAGGATTAAGTTGCGATTCAGCGGCCATGGGTTGTGATTTCTCAGAGAGTTAACCTGAACATACTACCATTCTTTTGCCTGCCATCACATACCCGGCCCGCAGGCCGGGTGGGGTAAATTAACCGCGATGCACGCTGAGTCCGGCATAGGTCTGGCTGACGGGCATCATCTCAACCGTGTTGATGTTGACATGCTTCGGCAGGGTCGCAACCCACCAGACGGTTTCGGTGATATCTTCCGGCGTCAGCGCGTTTGCATTTTCATAAGTTTTATCCGCTTTCGCGTCATCGCCTTTGAACCGCACGTTGGAGAATTCGGTTCCGCCTACCAGACCCGGCTCAACATCGGTCACGCGGATCGCGGTGCCATGCAGGTCGGTGCGCAGATTCAGGCTGAACTGACGGACAAAGGCTTTGGTTGCACCGTACACGTTGCCGCCCGCGTAAGGCCAGCTTCCGGCGGTGGAACCGATATTGATGATATGACCCCGGTTACGTTCAACCATGCCCGGCAGCACGGCGCGGGTCATGTACACCAGCCCTTTGTTGTTGGTGTCGATCATGTTTTCCCAGTCTTCCACGCTGGCTTTGTGAGCAGGCTCCATTCCCAGCGCCAGGCCAGCGTTATTGACCAGAACGTCGATTTCACGCCATCCGGCAGGCAGGTTGGCAATCATCTCTTCAATGGCGGCGCGGTTTCGCACGTCCAGCTGTGCGGTCAGGATGCTGTCACCCAGTTCGTCTTTTAGCTCCTGCAAACGCTCCTGACGGCGCCCCGTTGCAATCACTTTATGTCCGTTGGCGACGAAACGACGCGTGATACTTTCACCAAAACCCGCCGTTGCCCCGGTAACTAAAATAATCATCTCACTGTTCCTCAACGCTTTTTGTGTTGTACTAACATAGCACGCTCTCCGGCACGTCGTTAAGGCAACATTTGTATGACGCCATTGCAGGCCAGCGCAGGCTGGCCTACTCTGGGGAGAAATACCGTGCTCAGGAGTAAACGATGTCGGTCAACAATCCTTTTTTTGAAATTAGCCTGCTGCCTTATCAGGCACCACGCTTTGATGCGATCAACGACAGCCATTATCGTCCGGCCTTTGATGAAGCGATGCGCCTTAAACGTGCAGACATTGACGCGATTATCGTGCAGACCGCTGCGCCGGATTTCGACAATACCGTGCTGGCGCTGGAAAAGAGCGGGGCCATGCTGTCGCGCGTGAACAGTGTGTTCTTCGCCATGACGTCCGCACACACCAACGATTATCTTCAGGCGCTGGACGAGCAGTTCTCCACCGAACTGGCCGGGCTGGCGAACGATATCTGGCTTAACGATACCCTTTTCGCCCGCGTGGAAGCCGTCTGGCAGGAGCGCGAGGGGCTGGATGCCGAATCCCGCCGACTGACGGAGGAGACGTATCAGCACTTTGTTCTTGCGGGCGCGCGTCTGAACGCCGATGAAAAAGCGGAGCTGAAAGCCCTGAATACCGAAGCCGCCACCCTGACCAGCCAGTTTAATCAGCGTCTCCTTGCTGCGAACAAGGCGGGCGGACTGGTAGTGGACAACGAGCATGCGCTGGATGGGCTGAGTGCCGGGGAGATCGCTGCGGCGGCTCACGCTGCCGCAGAAAAAGGGCTGACGGATCGCTGGCTGATCCCGCTTTTGAATACCACGCAACAGCCTGCGCTGGCGACGCTGTCGCAGCGCGAGACGCGTAAAAAGCTGTTTAACGCAGGCTGGGAACGCACTCAGAAAGGGGACGAAAACGATACGCGCGATCTGATCCGTCGGCTTACCGCGTTGCGGGCAAGACAGGCGCAGCTGCTCGGGTTTGAAAACTTTGCCAGCTGGAGCATTGCCGATCAGATGGCGAAAACGCCGGATGCCGCACTCGAATTCATGCGCGGGATAGTTCCTGCGGCGCGCAACAGGGCCGCGCTGGAGCAGGCGGATATTCAGAAGGTCATCGACGACGAGCAGGGCGATTTTACGGTGCAGGCCTGGGACTGGGCGTTCTATGCCGAACGCGTGCGCTCAGCGAAATACGCGCTGGATGAGTCGCAGATCAAACCCTATTTCGCGCTCAATACCGTGCTGGAAGATGGCGTATTCTGGACCGCCACGCAGCTGTTCGGCATCCGCTTTGTCGAGCGTTTTGATATTCCGGTTTACCACCCGGACGTTCGCGTGTGGGAGATTTTCGATCACACCGGCGAAGGCATGGCGCTGTTCTACGGCGACTTTTTCGCGCGTGATTCCAAAGCGGGCGGCGCGTGGATGGGGAATTTTGTTGAGCAGTCTTACGAATTTGCCGCGCGTCCGGTGATTTACAACGTCTGCAATTATCAAAAACCGGCCAACGGTCAGACCGCGCTGATCTCCTGGGATGATGTGATTACTCTGTTCCACGAGTTTGGTCATACGCTGCATGGGCTGTTTGCCAGCCAGCGCTATGCCACGCTTTCAGGCACCAACACGCCGCGTGATTTCGTTGAATTCCCGTCGCAGATCAATGAACACTGGGCCAGCCATCCGCAGGTATTTGCTCACTTTGCTCGTCACTATCAAACCGGCGAACCGATGCCGGAGGCGCTGCGGGAAAAAATGCTCAACGCGACCCAGTTTAATAAGGGGTATGACATGACGGAGCTGTTGAGCGCCGCGCTGCTGGATATGAACTGGCACGGCCTTCAGAAGCCCGTTGAAGACGTGGAAGCCTTTGAAGCCGCCGCACTGAACAAAGAGGGGCTGGATCTACCAGCCGTACCGCCGCGCTATCGCAGCAGCTATTTCGCCCATATCTTTGGCGGCGGCTACGCGGCGGGGTATTACGCCTATCTCTGGACGCAGATGCTGGCGGACGACGGCTATCAGTGGTTTGTCGAGCAGGGTGGGTTAACGCGTGAAAACGGGCAAATATTCCGTGAGGCAATTTTGTCGCGCGGGAATAGCACTGATTTGGCTGAACTTTACCGGAACTGGCGCGGGCACGATCCGAAAATTGAACCGATGCTGGAGAATCGCGGGCTGAGTTCGTAGGTCTTTTTCAGGCTGGAAACAGAACCGGGCGTGAAGCCCGGTTTATTACCCGAAATTGTTCTTCCCCGCGAAGAGAATAATGAGACATCGTTATTATAATAATGCGAATGCGCAGCAGGTCATGAGAAGTCCCGAACCTTCCTGCGGTTACAAATACTTTTTTCCCGCATCAAATATTTCCTGCGACGTAAGTTCTCTGTCTGAGGCAACATAGATGACGTCGTGGTCACCCGTCAAAGACGGATACCAGGCAGACATTATTTGAAGATGCACTTCTTCACCATTTGGATACTCTTCACGTAACGATGTCACGCCCTTCATGACGGTGACAACCTTGCCCGGTTTGCCATTAAAAAAAACGATCACTTTTTTCATATTTCACCGTGTAGTTGTCTGTGGTTTTTTCAGTTTACGGCAAGCCTAAGAGAATCATTAATTGACGTTTATTCATCATTAATGAAATTAAAACAAGCAATTTACGGCCTTAACGTGTACTGTAGCAGTCCATTTATACAGGAGAAGCCTATGTCTGGACGTAAAAACGCGCAATTGCGCCGAAATTATTTAGTCAAATGTCCTTGCCCAAACTGCTCTAAAGATTCAGAGCACAGCTACAATCGCGTACAAAAAGGGTCTCAACTGGTTTGCCCATACTGCAGTGCGCTGTTTAAACCCTCTCAACGTATTTAAATCAACCCGTCAACTCAATAAAAACTTCATCGTAATCGCGGGCCACTGATCATATTATTTGTCGCAGAGCATCACGTTGGCCGCAGCGGGGCCTTTATTGCCTGCCGTGATAGCAAATTCCACTTTCTGGCCTTCAAAAAGGGTTTTGAAGCTTTCTCCCTGCAGGGCAGAAAAGTGAACAAACACATCTTTACTTCCATCGAGGGGCGAGAGGAAGCCAAAACCCTTATCCTCGTTAAACCACTTGACCAGACCTAAGATCCTTGATGACATAAAATACTCCGTTTGAAGACTCTAAAAATGAAAAAACTATGATGAGAAACGTATGACAGATTACGTAAAAACTCAAAAGGAGGGGATATCAGAGATAGCGCCTGGTTATGAGGACTTCTTGAGGAACGTTGCATTCGATATTTGCAACGAACCAACCGGGTCATTAAGGCACGGGCAGCGCGGATAAGCAAATTTTATTTTAGCTATCCGGGCGGCTAATTAAGAATGGTTTGCCAAAATAATGTGACCGTGTATATCTTTCTTTGCTGAAACGCCGACATATTTGACAGCCCCCAGCATGCTCCAGACTTCCTGATTGTCGCAGAAGGCTTTAAATAATCATCTGCTTGCTTTGAAACGCGCCATCGGCGGGTTTATGACTTATGAAGAGTCAGCATGAAAGAATGGCTGCAAACCGGAGCCAGTTTTAACCCGATGAGCTTTTCTGTAACAAGAGGGAAGCGTTCAGCAGAAAAAATGCCCCTGGTAGGGGCAAGTATGAGTCAAATCTTTTCTTATTCTAAGGTGCTTCTTGCTCTAAGGCTTTTGGACAATAGCACCTCGCGCAAATAATGCAATCTAAATGCACATTTAAATACGACCACATCAGTCATCAGTCATCAGGCTCAGCGGTAGTCTATGCTTTACATACAGTTATGGTTAAAGGTGATTAATCAATGATTGTCGCCTTACTGGAGAATGGAAACAGCAAACGGCCAGAAGAGGTAAAAATGAACGTTGACGCACTGACGCAAAAGGCAGAAGAAGAGATTTCCGCTCTGATTACGAAAAAAATCGCAGAGTTACGAAAAAAAACAGGCCAGGAAGTTTCCGAAATAGAGTTTACTGCTCGCGAAACAATGACGGGACTAGAGGGGTATGAGGTAAAGATCAAACTGCTTTAATCACATCTTCTTCGGTGAAGGTCGCTCAAGCGGCCTTTTTTTATGCCCTCAGGATATGCACAAAGCATTATGGGTGAGCAACAGTATCGGGCTGCTAACGACATTCATGCGTCGTTAAGGATTAATGAGGCTCGTGCGTCAACCACATGTCCGCCTCTTCGAACATCTCCTCAAGCATGCGGTTCAGCTTCTCCCGGTCACTTTTGCTCGCATCGCTGTTCAGGCCGTTCGCTTGCATCGGCTTAACGGACACCCTGGCCTCAGGAAAAATTCGATGCACACGTTTTGTCAGTTCGGCCAGAATGATCTCGCGCGCGCCCGGCAGCCCCTGTACATTTCGCTTGTCATAGACCAGTTCAACAAACATCGACTCTCCTTTTAATTATTCATTGCGCAATGAAATGTTGAAAGTAAAATACTACTGTATATTAGTACAGTCAATCCTCATTGGAGGTAAAACCCACGCGTGTTATGACCCGGGAGAAGGGCGCTACGAAAACATCGAAGCGGCAGCACATCAGCAGTTGCAAAACCACGGGATCGCCATGACCGATTTTGCCCCCGCTAACAAGTATTTCCTGATGGTGAGCCTGATACAGCATCTGATTGACTAGGTTCATAGTGGCGATCTGGCGCTTGCCCAAAGGATGATCGCCCTGGAAGCAAAAAGGCTGAACGTTACGGTAAACGTCGAAGCGAAGATAGCCGTAAAAATGTCATGCTTCTAAAGGATGGCGTGTGACACCATTGGCGGAAAAGGCAGAGGGGCGTTCAGTTAACGCCCAGGCCGGGCAGGGCGTAGCCGCCACCCGGCTTACCAGGTTTACACTATCGCGTTAGGGCACGCTTCGCCCTTTTCGAGTTGACGCAAATTTCCCAGCGTGGTTTCCGAAATGCTGATAAGCGCTTCGGCCGTCAAAAACGCCTGGTGGCCGGTAAACAGGACGTTATGGCAGGCCGACAGACGGCGGAACACGTCGTCCTGAATCACATCATTAGACTTGTCCTCAAAGAACAGGTCGCGCTCGTTCTCATACACGTCCATCCCCAGCGCGCCAATTTTCTGGGTTTTCAGGGCTTCAATAGCGGCCTGAGAGTCAATCAGCCCGCCTCGGCTGGTGTTGATGATCATCACCCCGTCTTTCATCTGGTCAAACGCCGACTGGTTAAGCAGGTGATAGTTTTCCGGGGTCAGCGGGCAGTGCAGGGAGATCACGTCAGACTGTGAGAACAGGGTCGGGAGATCTACATACTCCACGCCCAGCTCCAGTGCAGCGGCGCTTGGGTACGGATCAAACGCCAGCAGACGCATGCCAAAGCCTTTCAGGATGCGCAGGGCGGCCACGCCGATTTTACCGGTGCCGATCACGCCCGCGGTTTTACCGTACATGGTGAAACCGGTCAGCCCTTCCAGAGAGAAGTTGGCATCGCGCGTACGCTGATAAGCGCGGTGAATACGACGGTTGAGTGACATCATCATGCCAATCGCATGTTCCGCCACCGCTTCCGGAGAGTATGCCGGGACGCGCACCACCTTCAGACCCAGCTCTTTCGCCGCGTCGAGATCCACGTTGTTAAAGCCCGCACAGCGCAGGGCGATGTACTTCACCCCCTGTTTTTTCAACTCTTCCAGCACAGGGCGACTGCCGTCGTCGTTAACAAAAATGCAGACGCCTTCACAGCCGTGCGCCGTTTTGGCGGTTTTTTCGGACAGCAGAAAGTCGAAAAATTCAAGCTCAAACCCGTAAGCTTCGTTAACATGTTGCAGATACTTTTTGTCGTACTGCTTTGTGCTATATACCGCGAGTTTCATAAGACTTTCTCCAGTGATTTTGCATTCACGTTAGCATGATTAAAATTATCTTACAATTTCTAAAATATTATTGAATTCAATAAGTTCTATCAATTATTCTAGAGCATATGTACACCCTAACTCCATGATATTCTTACTACGAGAACGCTTCTGCGCGGATCTAATCAGGGCATGTAGCGGAAAATGGAGTGGGTAGAGGATGCGAGAAACGCCTGTCTGGATTACGTTAAAGAATGGCAAGAGGGTGTGAAAACTGCAATGCTTCTGAATGTGATAGAAAGATATCAGGAACCGGCTGAGTTTCTGACAAATATGGAGAATGATCCATGTCGCAACAGTTGGAGTTGTCTTTATCTCCGCCGATGCTGCCCGCCTTGTACTATTTTGTAGTATCTATTGCGGTTTTATTCGTACTGTTGATGGGGAAACTCAAGGTCAACAGGCTGCGTAAATATCCTCTGTTCATTGCCTATACGCTGTTTGTAATAGCCATGGCAGCCATTCAAATTAACGTTTTTGCCAATGGCTACGAATTTGTTAGCGGATTTTTACATATTGATTTTGACCCCTGGCGGTACGACTCGGTGTATTGGGGATCCTTGATATTCGCCATGCTTTACCTTCTGGCAATGCCTCGGAACAGGCTCTAGTTTCGCAACTTAACGTTACAGCATCTATCCTTAAATCTGGCTTTGGCTTCAACTGATCCGCTAAATATGCGACAATATTCGGCACTGCCGGCTTAATTATTTCGAAAAATCAGGATATTAACTGCCCATGAAGGGTAAATACAAAGCCGCACTTGCGCTTTTACTGCTGTTGATTTTGGTGCCGCTGACGCTGCTGATGACGCTCGCCCAGTGGGTGCCGACGCTCGCCGGGATCTGGCTGCCTGTCGGGACGCGCATCGCTTTCGAGGAAAGCCCCAAACTCACCCGTCACGCGCTGGTGATCCCCGATCTTCGCTATCTGGTTGAAGACTGTGAAATAGCCCGTGCCGATAACGTGACGCTGTCACATCCAGGCCGCTGGAAGCTGGATATCGGTACGCTGGATCTTAACTCCGTCTGTCTGAGCAAAATTCCCCAGTCTGCGCCGTCAACGGTCGCCCCCAAAACGCTGGCGCAGTGGCAGGCGGTGTTACCCAATACCTGGCTCACTGTTCACCGTCTGACGCTGTCGCCCTGGCAGCAGTGGCAGGGCGAGCTTAATGCGTCGCTGACCCCGTCCCGTCAGGAGATCGCCTATAAAGGCGAACAGGTCAGCATTAAAGGCACGCTTCGCGGTCAAACGCTCTCGGTCAGCCAGTTCGATGTAAAGCTCCCGGATCAGCCGCAGCCCATTAAGCTGGTGGGCGAGTTTACCTTGCCGCTGGTACCGGACGGCGTGCCGGTGAAAGGCCACGCTGTCGCGACCTTTAACGTGCCACAGTTAACGTCTCTGGTCGATGCCGATCTGGACTGGGAAGACAACCAGGGACAGCTGGTGGTGATGGCGCGGGACAATCCCGATCCGCTGCTTGACCTGCCGTGGCAGATCACCGCGGAGCAGCTGAACATCAGCGACGGACGCTGGAACTGGGATCTCTCGGGTATGCCGCTGAGCGGGCGGGTGTCCCTTCGCGCCGATAACTGGCAGCAGGGGCTGGAAAAAGCCACCCTGACCGGACGGCTGAACGTGTTGACGCAAGGCGATGCGGGGAAAGGCAACGCGGTACTGAATATTGGGCCCGGCAGGCTCAGCATGGAAAACAGCGACATGCCGCTGCATCTGAGCGGCGAGGCGAAGCAAAACGATCTCATTCTTTACGCCAAATTGCCGGCAACACTGACCGGCAGCCTGTATGAACCGCAGCTTGCTTTTGAGCCGGGTGCGCTGCTCCGCTCGCGCGGGCGTATTATTGACTCGCTCGATATCGATGAAATCCGCTGGCCGCTGGCGGGCGTGAAGCTGACACAGAAGGGTGTCGACGGTCGTCTGCAGGCGATTCTGCGTGCCCATGAAAACGAGATGGGCGATTTTGAACTCCATCTGGACGGTCAGGCCAACGATTTTCTCCCTGACAACGGCCTGTGGCAGTGGCGTTACTGGGGCAAAGGCGCTTTTACGCCAATGAATGCCCGCTGGGATGTCGCCGGGAAAGGCGAGTGGCGGGACAAACTCATCGAGCTCACCGCGCTCTCTACCGGTTTTGACAAGCTCCAGTACGGCACGATGGAGGTCAGCAAGCCGCGCCTGGTGCTGGATCATCCGGTGCGCTGGTTCCGCGATCCAGAAAAACCGACTTTTAGCGGCGCGCTGTCGCTCAATGCCGGACAAACCCGGTTCGCTGGCGGCAGCGTTTTGCCGCCGTCGGTCCTGACTTTCAGCGTCGACGGCACCGACCCGACGATTTTCCAGTTTAAGGGCGATCTCCGTGCGGAAAAAATTGGCCCGGTCCAGGTAAATGGCCGCTGGGACGGGGAGCGCCTTCGCGGGCAGGCCTGGTGGCCGAAACAGTCGCTCACCGTCTTCCAGCCGCTGATCCCGCCGGACTGGAAAATGACGCTGCGCGACGGAGAACTCTATGCGCAGGTCGCCTTCTCGGCGGCGGCCGAACAGGGATTTGAGGCGGGCGGGCACGGCGTGCTGAAATCCGGCAGTGCCTGGATGCCCGATAACCAGATTAACGGCGTCGATTTTGTGTTGCCGTTCCGCTTCAGCGAGGGAACCTGGTCGCTGGGCACGCGCGGCCCGGTTACGTTGCGCATTGGCGAAGTGGAAAACCTGGTGACCGCGCGCAACATTACCGCGGACCTGCAGGGGGATTACCCCTGGACGGAGGACAATCCGCTGCTGCTCACCAACGTGAAGGTGGAAACCCTCGGCGGGAAAATCACCATGCAGCAGTTGCGGATGCCGCAGCACGATCCGGCTCTGCTGCGCGTGGACAATATCTCCTCCAGCGAGCTGATTAGCGCCGTCAACCCGAAGCAGTTTGCCATGTCAGGCCCGGTCAGCGGGGCGCTGCCGTTCTGGCTGGACAATGAAAAGTGGATCATTAAAGATGGCTGGCTGACCAACCCCGGGCCGATGACGCTGCGACTCGACAAAGATACGGCTGACGCCATCGTGAAAGATAATATGGTTGCGGGCGCGGCGATTAACTGGCTCCGCTACATGGAAATTTCGCAGTCGTGGACGAGAATCAATTTAGATAACCTCGGTGAATTAACCATGCAGGCGACCATCAAGGGGACCAGCCGCATGGACGGCAAAAGCAGCTCCGTCAACCTGAACTATACCCATGACGAGAATGTCTTTACCCTGTGGCGCAGCCTGCGTTTTGGCGACAACCTGCAAACCTGGTTTGAGCAACACGCGGCGATACCCGCTCTGCGCAGTTCGACTGGCAAGGAAAGTGAGGAACAACAATGAAAAAGATGGCTGGTGCGCTCACCGTTGCCGCGCTACTGACCGGCTGTACGCCGCGCATTGAAGTCGCTGCGCCAAAGGAGCCGATTACCATCAACATGAATGTCAAAATCGAACATGAAATCCACATCAAGGTCGATAAAGACGTCGAAACCCTGCTGAAATCGCGCAGCGATCTGTTCTGAGGATGCCATGAAACGATTAGCGTTGATTTTACTGGCCCTGAGTATAAACGTGCAGGCGGCTGCGCTGACCTTAAATGATGCCCGGGCGCAGGGGCGCGTGGGGGAAACCCTCAGCGGGTATCTTGCCCCGATTCAACAGGATGCGGAAACGCTGGAGCTGGTGAGCCGCATTAACGCGGCGCGCACGGAAAGCTATCAGAAGCTCGCCGACAGCAATAATTTACCGGTCGATGAAGTGGCGAAAATGGCGGGACAAAAACTGGTTGCTCGCGCGCAGCCGGGCGAATACGTGAAGGGCATTAACGGAAAATGGCTTAAAAAGTAGCTAGCGGTAGCGCTTGCGGTATTCACCAGGCGAGACGCCAAAACGCTGCTTAAAAGCCGTTGAAAAATGGCTATGGTCGGTAAACCCCCAGCTGTAGCCAATGCCCGCCAGCTTTTCATCATCGCCGGTGGATTGAAGAGCCTGCGCGCAGAGATCCAGACGACGGTTTTTAATGTACTGCGCTACCACCAGTCCCTTCTCGGCAAACATGCGGTAAAGACTGCGCACGGACATTCCGCTCTCGGCGGCAATCCACTCCGGGCGCAGCGATTCAGACTGAATATGGTCGTCAATCAGCGCCACCACATGCTGGAACTGGCGCTCCTTACGTGGCTGCATTACGTCGCGCTGCTGAAAAGCGGGGCGCAGCAGGCAGATCATCGCTTCGAGCGCCGCTTCACTCTCTCTGTCACTCAGGTCGGCATTGCTCATGCTCTCCATCAGCAGGCGATGGCTCAGCTGTACCGTGGGCAAGGTGCGGGAAAGGGCGGTCGCGCAGCTTATCTCCTGAAAGCGGCACTGCTGCTCAATAATCTGACGGGGAACCAGGAGCGAAATCTGGCGGGATTTTTCCCGCCAGTTGATCGAGCAGGGGCGCGACGCGTCAAGCAGCGTGATATCACCGGTTTTAAGCACCGCGCGGCGGTCGTCCTGCTCAATTTCCGCGCTGCCTTGAAGCTGGAATACGGTATAGAACCAGGCATCATTACTCTGCTGGATCTCCTGATGAGAACGAAACAGGTTTACCCCACCTGCGGTGACGGTGCTGAGCTTCAGGCTGCGCGCATAGCTGGTCTCCAGCTCTCCGAAGAATTTGCCCCCGGTGGGCTGGGCGTTAAAACGCCCGCAAACCTGGTTAATTTGCGCCAGCCACTGCTGATACTGTTCATGTTCACTTGCACACGCCATCGCTTCTCTCACTGCACCGTCAACGTTTTCGCATTGTTGCATTTGTGTTGCATTTTGTCAGAGCTCTGAGGATGACTATAGGAAAGAACACTCACCGGTAACAGCGATATAAGCGGCAATTATCGCGAATTGCGGCACCTGTCACAGGTGGCAAAGCGAATGTCACAGAGACAAAAGCGAGAATGCAAAACCCCACTTAGACTGGATTAACACCCTGAGAATAACAACGAAGGAGTATCCTATGTCTGAATCACAGGTGGCCATTCTGCCTGCCGTACAGCAGTTTTTAGACCGACATCATGGCCTGTGGATTGAAGGGCGTCAGGCCGCGTCAGACAGTGAAAAGCGGCTCAATGTCTACAACCCGGCCACGGGGGAGGTGATTGCCTCGACTGCCGATGCCAGCGTCGATGACGTTGATCGCGCGGTGATGTCCGGCTGGCGCGCGTTTGTCGCCCGCAGCTGGGCCGGAAAATTACCGGCGGAGCGCGAGCGGATCCTGCTCCGTTTCGCCGATCTGGTCGAGCAGCATGGCGAGGAGCTGGCCCAGCTTGAAACGCTGGAGCAGGGGAAATCGATCAACATTTCCCGCGCCTTTGAAGTCGGCTGTACCCTGAACTGGATGCGCTATACCGCCGGGCTGACCACGAAAATAGCCGGTAAAACCCTCGATCTCTCCATCCCGCTGCCGCAGGGCGCGCGCTACCAGGCGTGGACGCGCAAAGAGCCAGTTGGCGTGGTGGCCGGGATTGTGCCGTGGAACTTCCCGCTGATGATCGGGATGTGGAAAGTAATGCCAGCGCTGGCCGCGGGCTGCTCTATTGTCATTAAACCGTCTGAAACCACGCCGCTGACCCTGCTGCGCGTAGCGGAACTGGCCAGTGAAGCGGGCATTCCGGACGGGGTATTCAACGTGGTGACCGGAAGCGGCGCGGTGTGTGGCGCAGCGCTGACCTCACATCCGCATATTGCGAAAGTGAGTTTTACCGGCTCGACTGCAACGGGGAAACAGATTGCCCGCGCGGCGGCGGACACGCTAACCGGAGTAACGCTGGAGCTGGGGGGGAAAAACCCGGCCATTGTGCTCAAGGATGCGGACCCGGCGTGGGTGATAGAAGGGTTAATGACCGGCAGTTTCCTCAACCAGGGGCAGGTGTGCGCGGCGAGCTCTCGCATTTATATTGAAGCGCCGCTGTTTGACACGCTGGTCAGCGGGTTCGAACAGGCGGTGAAATCCCTGAGCGTCGGGCCGGGCATGTCGCCGGAGGCGTTTATCAACCCGCTGGTGTCGCGCGCGCACTGCGATAAGGTGCAGACCTTCCTCGACGAAGCGACATCACGCAACGCGGAGCTGATCGTCGGTAACCGCGGCCCGGAAGGCAAAGGTTATTACGTCTCGCCTACGCTGGTGGTGAACCCGGATGCCGCGCTGCGGTTAACCCGGGAAGAGGTGTTTGGCCCGGTGGTCAACCTGGTGCGGGTCTCCGACGGGGAAGAGGCGCTCCAGCTGGCAAACGACACCGAATATGGCCTGACGGCCAGCGTCTGGACGCAGAACATCAGCAAGGCGCTGGAGTATACCGACCGGCTGCAGGCGGGCACCGTGTGGGTGAACAGCCATACGCTGATTGATGCCAACCTGCCGTTCGGTGGCATGAAGCAGTCCGGCACCGGGCGTGATTTTGGCCCGGACTGGCTGGACGGCTGGTGCGAAACCAAGTCGGTGTGTGTGCGCTACTAGTAAAAGCAAAAGGCAACCGGGAGGTTGCCTTTTTAGTGTATGTTCCCTCTCCCGTGGGAGAGGGTCAGGGTGAGGGCATCAGGCCGCACCCGGCTTTACTTAAAGCGACCACCGATCCCGCCCGGCCTCCTTCGCCCGATAGAGCGCCGCATCGGCACGGGCAATAATCTCGGTACCCGCAAGCCCCTCGACCATACCCGCAATCCCCATGCTCACGGTAACATGGTCGCTTACGGCTGACGCACTGTGCGGTATCGACTCCGCGCGCAGGCCGTCCCGAATGCGTATGGCAACCTTTTCGGCGATATTTTCCGGGCAGTTGAACAGGATCACCACGAACTCCTCGCCGCCGTAGCGTGACACCACATCGTCAGGCGTTCGCACTGACTGCTTCAACACCCGCGCCACGCGCGTCAGACATTCGTCACCCGCCTGATGCCCGTAGGTATCGTTGTAGCGTTTGAAATAGTCGATATCCAGCATGATCAGAGAGAACGGTTTCTTCTGCTCAACCGCGTTCTCCAGCACCACTTCCATTTTCCGGCGATTGGCGGTTTTGGTTAACGGATCCTGATGCGCCAGCGCATCCAGTCTGGAGATCAGCAGCTGATTTTGCTGGTTACGGCGCCAGGCTTCGTCAAACCAGCTCAACAGGATGAAACGCCCGCAAATCAGGATCAGCGAAAACACGCTCCAGATGACTACGAAGTGAAGATTAAAGCCGTTATTCAGTGTCCAGCTGGCTACAGGCAGGGTTATCCAGAGCGGGAGCACAAAGGCGAGTAATCCTTCAGGGTAAAAATAGAGCGCCGTTAAGCCAGCGAGTAATAAAATGACGCACAGCGGCCAGACGTGTGGCAGCAGTAATTGGGTGATAAACCAGAAGCAGGAGACCGACCAGATAGCGCTACAGACAAACAGCACCACGCTGATACCGGCAATGCGCCGCCAGGCCATCAGGATCAGCGCGGCAGAGAGGATAATAATGCCGAGCATGGAGGCATCGACCATTTTCGTCAGCTGCGGCGAGTGGGGATAAAGGGGATCGCTGACCTTTAGCAGAACGTGACGCAGCAGGATCATCACGGCGAAGCTGATGTTGACGAAGGCCAACCACGGCAGGTTCATCGCCAGTCCGTGCATGACCATGGCATGGCGCGTCGGCCAGGTTGCTCGCTCAAGTGTCGGTTTTTTTCTTTTTTCCATTGACGCTGTTTACCCCGTCCAGGGAATAAGTTAAGCAGAAAAGGGCGGACAGGCCGCCCTTACGTGCGCATTGTTACGGCGTCACAATGTTAAACCAGAAATCAAATTTATCCATGTAACCGAGCATGGTGTCGAGTTTTGCACCGTCGCCAGTGATCTTCACATCACCGTTGTCTTCGGCCTGTTTGAGCGTCACCTCTTTGAGGATAATTTTGTTCAGCGTATCGCGGTTAAGGGTGATGGTAGCATCAGCATCTTTTGCCTCGGTGTTCGCCGTATGGTTCAGCACGCCATTTTCCAGTTCCAGCTTATATTTCCCGCCATCATTGCCCAGGTCGATATTAAACACCGATTTGGCATCGCCCGCTTTTTGTCCGTTGATGTGTACGGCAAGATAATCGAAGAACATCTCCGGGGTCATTGCCCGTACGGTATCCGGGCTGGCGGTATTCGGGGTTGGCCCTTTCACCACGCCATTACGCAACTCCTGTGCTCCGGTCAGGTAGAAGTTACGCCACGGGCCAGACTCAGCCTGATAGCCAAGCTGTTCCAGCGCATCCGCTTCCAGGTTACGTGCCGACTGGTTGTTGGGATCGGCAAAGACCACTTTGCTTACCACCTGCGCCACCCAGCGGTAGTTCCCGTGGTCGAAGTCGGTTTTTGCTTTGCTCAGGATGGCATCTGCGCCACCCATATACTCCACGAATTTCTTCGCGGCCTCTTCAGGCGGCAGTTCGTCCAGCGTCGCCGGGTTGCCGTCAAACCAGCCCAGGTAAAGCACGTAGGTGGCTTTCACGTCGTGGCTCACCGAACCGTAATAGCCGCGGTTAGCCCAGGTATGCGCCAGCGAATCCGGGAGCTTGAAGTTAGCGGCGATTTCGTCACGCGTTAGCCCTTCATTCGCCATACGCAGGGTCTGGTCGTTAATGTAACGATAGAGGTCACGCTGGCTTTTCAGCAGGTTGACCACGTTTTCGTTGCCCCAGGTCGGCCAGTGGTGCTGTGCCATGATGATTTCAGCTTTATCACCCCAACGTACAATCGCCTGGTTGATGTATTTCGACCATGGCAGCGGCTCGCGGATTTTGGCGCCGCGCAGCGAGTAGGTGTTATGCAGGGTGTGGGTCACATCCTCAGCGGATTCAATCAGTTTTTTCTCTTCGATATACCAGAGCATTTCGGATGGCGCTTCGGAGCCCGGTGCGAGCATAAAGTCATAGGTCAGGCCGTCGATAACCTCTTTTTGGCCGTCTTTTTCAATGATATTAGTCGGGGCGATCAGCGTCACCGTCCCGGCGGAGGTGGTGGTCCCGAGACCTGCACCTACCTGGCCTTTAGCATCGGGCTTCAGCAGGTTGCCATACATATAGCTGGCGCGGCGGCTCATCACATTACCGGCCATGATGTTCTCGGCAACAGCCGCTTCCATAAACCCGGCCGGGGCGTAGATTTTCACCTTGCCGGATTTCACGTCGGCTTCATCCACCACGCCGCGCACGCCGCCATAGTGGTCAACGTGGCTGTGGGTATAAATTATGGCGACGACAGGTTTTTGACCGCGATTTTTGAAATAGAGATCCATCCCGACTTTCGCCGTTTCTGACGACACCAGCGGGTCAACCACGGTAACACCCTCTTTCCCTTCGATGATGGTCATATTCGACAGGTCGAGATTTCGAATCTGATAAACGCCGTCGGTAACTTCAAACAGGCCGCTAATATTAATCAGCTGAGATTGACGCCATAAACTGGGGTTAACAGTCTCCGGAGCTTTATCGCCTTCTTTAATAAACGAATACTGTTGCGGATTCCAGATAACGTTTCCCGGTTCCCCTTTGATAATGTCCTGAGGAAGAGGCGCAATAAAGCCTTTATGGGCGTTCGTAAAATCGGTGTTATCGGAGAAGGGAAGCTGATTAAACAGGGCATTATTGGCTTGCTGCGTCGCTGCGGTGGCATCCTTTGGGGCTTCTGCGGCATACGCGGAGCTGACGGAAATAACAAGTCCAGCCAGAGCAAGACTCCTGACGATCAAATTGAATTTCATCCTAAAACCTCTCAATGATGTATTACGTCGTTTGTGGGAAATTCGCGTCCTGGCTGAAAGTGTTTCAAAAATGAAATGAAAAAAAATGAGGTAGAAATAACTATAATCGGGGAGAGATATTCAGCAAGTAATGGAAGAAAAACCGGGCATTGCGCCCGGTACGTTATTTATTTCTGCTCGTCTTTTTTCTTTCCGAGCGTTGGCGTCTCGTCGAAGAAATTCCACGGTTTAAGCAGGGTATGCACCCATTCCGTCGGCATGATTGGCCACTCTTCCGCGCGAGCGACATGGGTGGTGCCGGTGGTCATCCAGACCACGTCATCCTGGTCATTCAGCGACTCGTTATCTTTGCTGTACTGCCCCAGGCCCGTGTCGTGGATGGAGCGGTTAGGGAATTTGCCTTCCGGGTAGCGTTCATCCGGGTGGTAACGGGTCACCCACAGCTGTTTGTCCATAAAGCTCAGGCGGTGGTAGATCCACTCGTCCGGGGCAAATTTCGCACCGCTTGCCACCGGATGCGTACCGCCCGCGTAAGGGATGATCTGGTACGAAACCGGGTTGCCCATGCGGTTCTCTTTGCTTGTGTTGCTCAGCAGGCGAATGGTGCCCGGGTCGAATTTCTGCGCCGCCTGCTGTTCAGCATCAATGTCATACTGGTTCACCTGCATGGTGCTGGTGCGCGGGCCACCGGCGGTATTCGGCTTCACTTCAGGATCCATCGCCACCAGCTTGTTGTTGATACCGTCCACGTCCATATCAAGGCGGAAGTTATAGATGTGCTGGTGGGTGGTGCCCACAATGTTATGGTCGATCAGCGTGCCGTATTTTGTGTCGTCTTTGGCGGTGGCGTCGTGCATGGTTTTCGCCTGAACGCCTTTTACCGCCTCGATACCCGTTGCGCCAGCATCAATGCCGATGGTGCCGTTCTCGTGGAACACCCAGTCGAAGATGTAATCGTAGTTGCCCACGGTACTGACCCAGCGCACCACCAGTTCGCGACGTTCAGCGCTGACGTTTGGCTGGCCCATCTCCTGGTGCTTATATTCCGGCCCGGCGTAGCGTTCAAAAATGGCGATTGCGCGCGGGATTTCCATCGGTGCGCCGGTGTAGTCCGGGATGGTTTCGTTAAGCATTACGGCATTGGACGGCACGTCTTTCCCGCGCACCAGCGGGGAAGTCAGGGTGCCCATGCCGTAGTCGCCGGAGTCGAGATAGGCTTTGAAGTACCAGCCCACGTCCGGGTCGCCGTAGGGGACAATCATGCCGCCGAGCGAGCCCTGATACATCACCTGACGCTTTTTGCCGTTAGCGTTGTAGGTGACGGTCGAAATCATTGGGCCGACGCGGGAGTCCAGGCTCAGGTGGAAATCCCAGTTCTGCCAGTGCACCATATCGCCGGTAATGGTGTAGTTCTTGCCTTCAGGCTCAATAATTTCCAGCGGCTTTTTCGGCGTCTCGACGCGGTCGCGGCCATCATACGGGCGCGGGGTCATGGGAACCGGCACAACGGCACCTTCTTCAATTTTCTGGATCTTCTTCTGCTCAAGATCGACCACGGCCACCAGGTTCTCAATCGGGTGCGCCCAGTAGTTGCCGTCGCCGACATCCAGATAGCTCACCACTTTCAGCAGGCGGTCTTCCTGCTTCAGGCCGTCTTTACCGTCGAAATAGCCGACGGTCAGCGGCGTGGTAATCACTTTTTTCGGGTCGGTGATGCCGTGTTTTTTCAGCACCTCGGCAAACTCGGTGCTTTCGTTGATAATCTGCTGAACCGTGGCGAAGTCATCCAGCAGCACCATGCCGTGCGCGTCTTTCACCGGTTCCCAGCGCAGGATTTTTTTATCTTTCAGGTCCACCACGCTTTCGATAACGTGTTTACCATCAAGCATGACGATCTTCGCCTGGCGAGGGGCATCCACGCCCGTACCGTTGAGCACAAAGTCCCATACTTTGGCTTTCTCCGGTTCAACCAGCGCTATCTGGGTAAAGCGGGTATTGGGTTTAAAATCCGAAGAGGCTTTCACGATCTCCACGGCCTGTTTAATTTCATCCGCCGTCAGCGTGTTTAGCGGGTGAGGGCGTTTTTCAACCTGGAAGGTCCGATCGAGGCCAGACTGAAAAACATCGTTGATAAAGGTCTCAGAGATAAACGCTTTTTTGCCTTTCATCACTACCGGCACCTCAAGCTTGAGGGTTTTACCGTTTATGATGGCGGTTTTTGCGCCAGGCTTGACCTTCACAAAGGCTCCGTCCTTCGCAATGGTGAACATCTGTGCGTAATCATCCCACTGCACGTCCGCACCAAAGTCCTGCAGCGTTTTGTCCATCGGGACCATATGCGCCTCGCTGCCGTGGGCGAAAACAGGGGATTGCCAGGCGCAACACAGCGCAACGGCCATAGCCAGTGCCGTTCTACGGGCAGAAAAAGAAGAATTGCTTCCCATCGTAGACCTCATCTTGTTGTGTTTTTTGGGGATATTGTGTTGTGACAGCCTTATCCTGACAGGCGCCTGAGAAAAGCGTTTGCCTGCATCTGCCAGGTTATTTGTTGGTCTTGCCAGGTTAAAAGAAGAGCGGGGATAGGTCACATCCCCGTTATAAAGACCTAATGTGATTAATAAGCTGATCTATCGAGATGAATACGCACATCGAGCCCAACTGCAGTGAAGGAGTAAATATTTCCGCGAACGCGAAGGTAAATTTCTCCATTTGTGACCGTTGCAGCGGCTTTTGCATCGTTGGTAATCATGACAGGTTCGATATCTGATACGTGAGACATAAACTCTTCGGTGCTTTTTCTTGCATCATAGAGATAAAAATGAAACGTATCTTTAGATAAAGAACTTGCTTCTACCTGGGTGATATACAGAGTTAAATGATCATTAACCCTAATTTTTTCCTTAAAATTTTCATACGTGGTAAAAAGATCGCGGAAAGGGTACAAGATAAACCCCAGGAAAATGAAAACCACTACCCCGATTCGCCAGTTAAAACCCCGAGCGTCGCGCATAATCTATTCCTGCTCTAATCCATAACTGATCAACGGGGTCATCTCCATAAGCACTGGCACCCTGATATTTTGCAAATTCTACCGGATCGCTTGTGCCTGCAAGGATCTGCGCAGTACCTGCACCGCGCAGCAGCACACCATCAGGTATGCCCGCCGCCGCGCCAACCGCACCGTAATGGAAATTGCCAAAGTTGGCATATTCCGCATGGCCCTGCTTATAATCCCATGGACCATGGTTCCTCACCATTTGATAAAACCAGATGTAAGTCATCAATGATGCGCCACCATGAAACCGAGCGATGATCATATGGCTGACGACATCAACGCCTGGTGGCGAAAATGATGAAATATCATAGGGAGTTAAATACGAAGGGGTACGCATTAACGTTCAGCCCAGCTATCTGCGAACTGTAAATTACCGTCGCGATACGTCCAGGTTATTTTGTCGTAGCGTAGTTCCACGACTTCAAGATGGTTGTGTTTTTCTTTCATCAGGTCTTTAGTGTCATGCATTAATGGCGTAACGGAAACAACGCGAATATTATCGAGATGCATATTGTAATATTCTACTTCCTGTCCGGCGTCATTAATGCGATACCACCTGAACTCCGCTGTTTTAAGGGTTTGCCCAGTAGCCACTGCTTTCATCAGGTAGGGCGAAGATGAATCAATTTCTTTTTGAAAAACGACTGGCGCATGGTTGCGTTTACTGGTGATTTTACCGGTCAGTGGATCCGTTGGCAGTCGGAGGTTGTGTGTAAAGCCGGTGACTTCAATGCTTCCCTCGCGGTCACGAATATCCACTGAACCTGTGATTTTTGCTCCGCCATCGTCAGTTAAAAAAGATAAACAGGGATTGCCATAATCTATTACTCTTCCATGTAATTTAATCCGGGAACATTCCCGTTGATAAATAATAACCATGCTAATCAAATGGTCAATTTGCTTAATGTTTCTGGTTGTAACTTATCCAGACTATGCTGACTGGATGGTTTGGTTAACAAAATCCATCCAGTCCGGTTTTCGCTTAAGGCTGTTTTGATGCGCTCAAATCATTAAAGCAAATAGTTGCTTTTGATTAATCATCACCCCGCTGACGCGCCACCAGCGTCAGAATGGAGTAGAGCGCCACGGCCTGCTGGTGCTGGTTATAGATCTCAACGGACCACTCCACCACGCCGGTCGGTTTCTCCTCGGCGGTACGCTGTTTCTTCAGCGTTTTACGTTTGCAGGTCAGGCGTACCTGAATGGTGTCGCCCGGCTTGACCGGCTCGATAAAGCGCAGGTTTTCCATGCCGTAGTTGGCAATCACTGGCCCCACGCCAGCATCAACAAACAGCCCTGCAGCGGCGGAAATCAGGAAGTAGCCATGAACCACGCGCTCGCCAAAGATCGACTCTGCCGCACCGATCTTGTCCATATGGGCATAGAAATGATCCCCGCTCAGGCAGGCAAAGTTCACGATATCTGCTTCCGTGAGCGTACGGCGCGGCGTCAGCAGGCTGTCGCCCGGCTGTAGCTCCTCGAAGTATTTGCGGAACGGATGAACGCGATCTTCCTGCACCGTTGCGCCACGCACCCACTGTTTGCCAATGGCGGCCAGCATCGACGGGCTGCCCTGAATCGCGGTGCGCTGCAGGTAGTGCTTCACCGCGCGCAGGCCACCCAGCTCTTCGCCACCGCCCGCGCGGCCAGGGCCGCCGTGGACCAGTTGAGGAAGCGGGGAACCGTGGCCGGTGGACTCTTTCGAGGATTCTTCATTGAGGATCTGAATACGCCCGTGGGCGCGCGCCGCACCGGCAATAAACTGGCGGGCAATCGCCGAATCGGCGGTGACCAGCGTGCCCGCCAGGCTGCCGCCGCCCGCGCGGGCCAGTGCCATTGCGTGATCCGCGCTGCGATACGGCATCAGCGTCGCAACCGGGCCGAAGGCTTCGGTTGAGTGTACCGCCGGGGTTTCATCCGGCTGCGGACAGAACAGCAGGGTCGGCGGGAAGAACGCTCCTGCGGCCTTCGGATCCGCTTTGCCGCCCAGACGGATCTGACAGCCTGCGGCGATCAGCTGGTCCACTTTCTCCTGCACGTCCGCGCGCTGCTCGGCGTTGACCAGCGCCCCCATCTTCACGCCTTCCTGCGCCGGGTCGCCCACCACCACCTTTTCCAGGCGGGCAATCAGCGCCTGGCTGACGGCGTCAACCTGGCTTTGCGGGACGATAATCCGGCGGATAGCGGTACATTTCTGCCCGGCCTTGGCGGTCATCTCGCGTACCACTTCCCGGATAAACAGCGCAAATTCCGGCTGTTCCGGCGTGACGTCTTCACCCAGCACGCAGCAGTTCAGGGAGTCCGCCTCCATGGTGAACGGAATGGAATTCGCCACAATATTCGGGTGCACGCGCAGGCTTTGCCCGGTGCTGGCGGAGCCGGTAAAGGTCACCACGTCCTGGCTGTCGAGCTGATCGAGCAGATCCCCCGCGCTGCCGCAAATCAGGCTGATGGCGCCGTCCGGCACCAGCCCGCTGTCAACGATGGATTTGACCATCGCCTGCGTCACCTGCGCGGTAGCGGTAGCGGGCTTGATGATGGCGGGCATCCCGGCAAGCCAGGTCGGCGCGAGTTTTTCCAGCATCCCCCAGCAGGGGAAGTTAAAGGCGTTGATATGCACCGCCACGCCTGATTTCGAAGTCAGGACGTGGCGCGCCGCAAAGCCGCCTTCTTTCGACAGCGGGATCAGTTCATCTTCCGGCCACAGCGTATCATCCGGCAGTTCGCGGCTGCCCAGGCTGGCGTAGGTGAAGAGGGTGCCGATACCCCCTTCAATATCCACCCAGCTGTCCGCTTTCGTCGCGCCCGTCTGGGCTGACAGGGCATAAAACGTCTCTTTCTCGCCGAGCAGGTGTTTCGCCACCGCTTTCAGCATGGCAGCCCGTTCAATAAAGGTCATGGCGCGCAATGCCTCGCCCCCATGCTCAATGGCGTAGCGACGGGCGGCCGCCATGTCCAGCCCTTCGCTGGTGACTTCCCATAATGCTTCGCCGCTGATGGCGTGATGAATCGCACGTTCGCGGCCCCGGCCAGACTGCCAGGTACCGGACAAGAAGCTGGCTAACTGCTGCATCGCTTATCTCCAAATGTTTCGTAATTTCACTATTAATAGTTTAATCGTGAATCATAAAAATCAAGCCATGTTTTTAATGAATTGTTAACGTTGTGATCTGGCTGGATGAATCGCATCGAGAAAAAGCGCTTTCCTGCGGGCCTGGAGCAAAAGCCTTGCGAGCAGCATCACAAAACCGGGAAACAATTCTTGGGGTTATATTTAACCTTTGTGTAACTTTTAAAAAACAAAGTGATTCAACATTTCGCTTTAATTTGCAAACTAACGAATCATAAAGGTGATGACGTGACGCAAGAACAACGGTTTGAGCAGCGCATAGCGCAGGAGACGGCGATTGAGCCTCAGGACTGGATGCCGGAAGCCTACCGTAAAACGCTGATCCGCCAGATTGGTCAGCACGCGCACTCCGAAATTGTAGGCATGCTGCCGGAAGGGAACTGGATCGCCCGCGCGCCGACGCTGCGTCGAAAGGCGATCCTGCTGGCGAAAGTACAGGATGAAGCCGGACATGGGCTTTACCTCTACAGCGCGGCGGAAACGCTGGGCTGCGCGCGGGAAGACATCTACCAGAAGATGCTCGACGGCAGGATGAAATACTCCTCTATCTTCAACTACCCGACCCTGAGCTGGGCCGATATCGGCGTGATTGGCTGGCTGGTGGACGGCGCGGCCATCGTCAACCAGGTGGCGCTGTGCCGAACTTCCTACGGTCCGTATGCCCGGGCGATGGTGAAAATCTGTAAAGAAGAGAGCTTCCACCAGCGTCAGGGCTTTGAGGCCTGCATGGCGCTAGCACAGGGGAGTGAGGCGCAGCGTCAGATGCTGCAGGACGCCATCAACCGCTTCTGGTGGCCAGCGCTGATGATGTTCGGGCCGAACGACGACAACTCGCCAAACAGCGCCCGCAGCCTCGCCTGGAAAATCAAACGCTTTGGCAACGATGAACTACGCCAGCGCTTCGTCGACAACACGGTGCCGCAGGTGGAGATGCTCGGCATGACGGTACCGGATCCGGACCTGCGTTTTGATGAAGAGAGCGGCCATTACCGCTTCGGCGAGATCGACTGGCAGGAGTTTAACGAGGTCATTAACGGGCGCGGCATCTGTAACCACGAACGCCTGGCCGCGAAACGCAAAGCCTGGGAAGAGGGCGCGTGGGTGCGGGAAGCCGCGCTGGCACACGCGGAAAAACAGCGCGCCCGTCAGGCCGCATAAGAGGAAATAACCATGAGCAATGTCTACTGGCCGCTGTACGAAGTGTTCGTACGCAGCAAACAAGGGTTATCCCACCGTCACGTGGGCAGTCTGCATGCCGCCGACGATCGCATGGCGCTGGAAAATGCCCGTGATGCCTACACCCGCCGCAGCGAAGGGTGTTCTATCTGGGTGGTGAAGGCGAGCGAGATTGTCGCCTCACAGCCGGAAGAGAGCGGCGAATTCTTTGACCCGGCGGAAAGCAAGGTTTATCGCCATCCGACGTTCTACACCATCCCTGACGGCATCGAGCATATGTGAGGCAAAGAATGAATTCAGTGACTGCCTATGCCCTGCGTCTGGGCGACAACGGTCTGGTGCTTTCCCAGCGTCTCGGCGCCTGGTGCGGCCACGCGCCGGAGCTGGAAATTGACCTCGCCCTCGCCAATATCGGCCTCGACCTGCTGGGCCAGGCGCGCAATTTCCTGACCTATGCCGCAGAGCTGGAAGGCCAGGGCGATGAAGACACGCTGGCGTTTGGCCGCGACGAGCGCCAGTTCCGCAATGTCCTGTTGGTGGAGCAGCCGAATGGCAGCTTCGCCGACACGATTGCCCGTCAGTACCTGATGGATGCCTGGAACGTGGCGCTGTACGAACGCCTGACTCAGAGCAGCGACAGCCAGCTTGCCGCCATTGCCGCCAAAGCGATTAAAGAGGCGCGATACCACCTGCGCTTTAGCCGGGGCTGGCTGGTGCGGCTGGGCGACGGCACCGACACGTCCGCGCAAAAAATGCAGCAGGCTATCGACAACCTGTGGCGTTTTACGGCGGAGCTGTTTGACGCCGATGACGTCGAGCTGACGCTGATTGACTCCGGCGTGGCGGTTGACCCGCGCCTCCTGCGCCAGCCGTGGGAAAGCGAAGTCTTTGCCGGTCTGAATGAAGCCTGCCTGCAGGTGCCCGCAGAGGTGGCGTACCGCACGGGCGGCAAGAAGGGGCTGCATACCGAACATCTGGGCCCGATGCTGGCGGAGATGCAGTATCTCCAGCACGCGTATCCCGGTCAGCAGTGGTAAAGGAGAACGCCATGCAACGTCTCGTCGACATCGCGCCTGCGCAAATTCCGCAGATCTGGTCGCTGTTAAGCCAGATTCCGGACCCGGAAGTGCCGGTGCTTACCATCACCGATTTAGGCATGGTGCGCAGCGTAAAAGCGCAGGGCGAAGGCTGGGTTATCGGTTTTACGCCAACCTATTCGGGCTGCCCGGCAACGGAACACCTGCTGGGGGCGATCCGCGAGGCGATGACTGCACACGGCTTCACCCCCGTGCATATCGTGCTCCAGCTCGAACCCGCCTGGACCACCGACTGGATGACCGCCGACGCGCGCGAGCGCCTGCGGGCGTACGGCATCAGTCCGCCCGTGGGGCATAGCTGTCACGCGCACGCGCCTGCTGAGGTGAGCTGCCCGCGCTGCGCCAGCACCGACACCTCGCTTATCAGTGAATTTGGTTCGACGGCCTGCAAAGCGCTCTACCGCTGCAATACCTGCCGCGAGCCCTTCGACTATTTCAAATGTATTTGAGGCTGCCATGACAACGTTTCATTCATTAACAGTGGCAAAAGTGGAACCCGAAACCCGCGACGCGGTGACCATCACCTTCGCGGTGCCGCAGGCGCTGCAGGAGGCCTACCGCTTCCGCCCCGGACAGCACCTGACGTTAAAAACGAAGCTGGGCGAGGACGAGCTGCGCCGCTGCTACTCCATCTGCCGAAGCACCGCGCCGGGTGAGATCAGCGTGGCGGTGAAAGCCATCGACGGCGGGCGCTTTTCCCGCTATGCCCGGGATGAGATCAAAGCGGGTATGGCGCTGGAGGTGATGGTTCCTCAGGGGCAGTTTGGCTACCAGCCGCAGGCCGAGCGTGAAGGCCACTACCTGGCGATTGCCGCAGGCTCCGGGATTACCCCGATGTTGGCGATTATCTCCGCCACGCTGGCAACAGAGCCGAACAGCCATTTCACCCTGATCTACGGCAACCGCAGCAGCCAGAGCATGATGTTCCGCCAGGCGCTGGCGGACCTGAAGGACAAATATCCGCAGCGTTTACAACTGGTCTCCATCTTCAGCCAGGAGCGGCTGGACAGCGATCTGCTCTTTGGACGCATCGACGGGGAAAAGCTGCAGGCGCTGGCGAAAACCCTGATCAACTTCCGCCAGTACGACGAGGCGTTTATCTGCGGCCCGTCGGCAATGATGGACGACGCGGAAGCGACGCTGAAGGCGCTGGGGATGCCAGAAAAATCCATTCACCTTGAGCGCTTTAACACCTCCGGAATCACCGTGAAACGTGCGGTACACGTACAGGCCGACGGACAGAAAGTGACCTTGCGCCAGGACGGGCGCGACCGTGAAATCACCCTGACGGCGGACGACGAAAGTATTCTTGATGCCGCCCTGCGTCAGGGGGCGGATCTGCCGTATGCCTGCAAGGGCGGCGTATGCGCCACCTGCAAATGCAAGGTGCTGCGCGGCAAGGTGGACATGGCGACCAACTACAGTCTGGAGCCGGACGAGCTGGCCGCCGGGTATGTGCTGAGCTGCCAGTCGCTGCCGTTAACCGCCGACGTGATTGTCGACTTCGACGCGAAGGGGATGGCATGAGCGAACTGATTGTTGCCCGTCATGGCCGCGTGCTGCTGCTGACGCTGAACCGTCCGGCGGCGCGCAACGCCCTCAATAATGCGCTGCTGTTGCAGCTTGCGGAACAGCTTGAGGCCGCAGCTTCTGACAGCGAGATTTCCGTCTGCGTGATTTACGGCAGCGAGCGCTGCTTCGCCGCCGGGGCCGATCTCAACGAAATGGCGGAGAAAGATCTGCCTGCCACCCTGAACGATATTCGCCCGCAGCTGTGGGCGCGTATTAATGCGTTCAACAAACCGCTGATCGCCGCCGTGAACGGCTTCGCGCTGGGCGCAGGCTGCGAGCTGGCGCTGCTGTGCGACGTGGTCATTGCTGGCGATAACGCCCGCTTTGGCCTGCCGGAAATCACGCTTGGAATTATGCCCGGCGCGGGCGGCACCCAGCGTCTTATCCGCAGTGTGGGTAAATCGCTCGCCAGCAAAATGGTGCTGACCGGCGAGAGCATCTCAGCGCAGCAGGCGCAAAGCGCCGGGCTGGTGAGCGACGTTTTCCCGCCAGCGCTGACGCTGGAGTATGCCCTGAGGCAGGCAGCGCTGATGGCGCGCCACTCTCCGCTGGCGCTGCAGGCGGCGAAACAGGCGCTGCGCCAGTCTCAGGAGGTGCCGCTGCAGGCCGGGCTCGCGCAGGAGCGCCAGCTGTTCACGCTGCTTTCCGCCACTGAAGACCGCCGGGAGGGCATCGACGCCTTCTTACAAAAACGCACCCCCGACTTTAAAGGACGCTAATTGTGGAATTTATTCTCAGTCATGTTGAGCAGGGCGTAATGACCATTACGCTGAACCGTCCGGAGCGTCTGAACAGCTTTAACGACGTGATGCACCAGCAGCTTGCCGAGTGCCTGAAACAGGCCGAGCGTGATGACACCGTTCGCTGCCTGCTGATAACCGGGGCTGGGCGCGGCTTCTGCGCCGGTCAGGATCTGAATGACCGTAACGTCGACCCCAACGGCCCGGCGCCGGATCTGGGACTGTCGGTAGAAACCTTCTACAACCCGCTGGTGCGCCGCCTGGCAAAACTGCCGAAGCCGGTAATCTGCGCCGTTAACGGCGTGGCGGCGGGCGCGGGAGCTACGCTGGCGCTCGGCTGTGACATGGTGATAGCGGCGCGCTCCGCCAACTTTGTGATGGCCTTCAGCAAGCTCGGCCTCGTCCCGGACTGCGGCGGCACCTGGCTGCTGCCGCGCGTGGCCGGACGCGCCCGCGCCATGGGGCTGGCGCTGCTGGGTGACAAACTCAGCGCCGAACAGGCGCAGGCGTGGGGGATGATCTGGCAGGTGGTGGATGACGAACAGCTCTCCGCCACCGCGCAGCAGATGGCGCTGCATTTTGCGTCTCAACCGACCTTCGGCCTGGGGCTGATCAAGCAGGCGATCAACGCCGCGGAAACCAACACCCTGGACGCGCAGCTTGACCTGGAGCGCGACTATCAGCGCCTGGCCGGGCGCAGCGACGACTACCGAGAGGGCGTAAGCGCTTTCCTCGCAAAGCGCGCGCCGAACTTTACGGGGAAATAAGATGCTCAACATACGGACTGTCGCCGTGATTGGCAGCGGCACGATGGGCGCGGGGATTGCCGAAGTCGCGGCAAGTCATGGCCATCAGGTGTTGTTATATGACATTGCGTCAGAAGCTATCGCACGGGCTATCGAGGGCATTCGTCAGCGCCTGGATTCACGCGTGACGCGCGGCAAACTCTCAGCCGAAGCCTGCGGGCAGATCCTCGCTCGTCTGATGCCGGTAACGGAGATTGAGGCGCTCTCAAAGGCCGATCTGGTGATTGAAGCGGCGTCAGAACGCCTGGAGGTTAAAAAGGCGCTGTTTGCGAAGCTGTCAGACATTTGCCCGCCCGAGACGCTGCTGACCAGCAATACCTCTTCGATCTCCGTTACGGCTATCGCGGCGGACGTTCGTCACCCGGAGCGCGTCGCCGGGCTGCACTTCTTCAACCCGGCGCCGGTAATGAAACTGGTGGAAGTGGTAAGCGGGCTGGCGACCTCTCCGGAAGTGGCCGACGCACTGAGCGAGCTGGCGCTGAACTGGGGTAAACAGCCCGTTCGCTGCCACTCAACGCCGGGGTTCATTGTTAACCGCGTCGCGCGTCCGTTCTATTCCGAAGCCTGGCGCGCGCTGGAAGAGCAGGTCGCCCCGCCGGAAGTGATTGATGCCGCCCTGCGAGAAGGCGGCGGTTTCCCGATGGGGCCGCTGGAGCTGACCGACATGATTGGTCAGGACGTCAACTTTGCGGTGACCTGTTCGGTATTTAACGCCTTCTGGCAGGAGCGCCGTTTTTTGCCTTCGCTGGTTCAGCAGGAGCTGGTGCTGGCAGGCAGGCTGGGCAAAAAGAGCGGGAAGGGCGTTTATGACTGGCAGGGCAACAAGCCTGAGGTGCGCTGGGTTGAGGCCATGAATGACAGCTATAGCCCGATGCGGGTGGAAAAGAAACGTGACGGTGTCACGGAAATTGACGATCTGTTTCTGATTGAAACGCAGGGCGAAACCGCGCAGGCCCTTGCGCTGCGGCTCAACGGCCCGGTGGTGGTGGTGGACCGCATTGAGCGGGACGTGGCGGTCATTGCCGCCGCCGCCAGCAACCCGCATACCGCGACGCAAAAAGCCATCTGCTACCTGCAACAGCAGGGGCTTCGGGTGGTACAAATTGCCGATTATCCCGGCCTGCTGGTCTGGCGCACGGTGGCAATGATCGCCAACGAAGCGCTGGATGCCCTGCAAAAAGGGGTCGCCAGCGAGAAGGACATCGATACCGCTATGCGCCTCGGCGTCAACTACCCGAGCGGCCCGATCGCCTGGGGCGAGCGTCTGGGCTGGCAGCGGCTGCTGACGCTGCTGGAGAACCTGCAACGCCATTACGGCGAAGAGCGCTATCGCCCCTGTTCCCTGCTGCGCCAGCGCGCGCTTCTGGAGAGTAGCTATGAGTCATAACGCCTGGCACAACGCCCGCGCCATGTATGAACGGGACGCCTGCGCGCAGGCGATGGGGATGGACATTGTCGACATGGACGATGGCTACGCGGTGGTATCCATGACCATCACCCCGCAGATGCTCAACGGCCATAAAACCTGCCACGGCGGACAACTGTTTTCGCTGGCAGACACCGCCTTTGCCTACGCCTGCAACAGCCAGGGTCTGGCGGCGGTGGCCTCCGGCTGCTCGATTGATTTTCTGCGTCCGGGCTTTGCCGGGGACACGCTCACCGCCACCGCGCGGGTGAAGCATCAGGGCAAGCTGACCGGCGTGTATGACATTGAAATCCAGAACCAACAACAGAAAACCGTCGCCCTTTTTCGCGGAAAATCTCACCGCATCGGCGGCAATGTGACAGGAGAGGCCTGATGCGTGACGCATTTATTTGTGATGGCGTTCGAACGCCGGTGGGGCGCTACGGCGGCGCGCTTTCCGCCGTTCGGACTGACGATCTCGGCGCCGTGCCGCTGCGTGCGCTGCTGGCCCGCTACCCGCAGCTCGACCTGGAGCGGATTGACGATGTGATCTTCGGCTGCGCCAACCAGGCGGGGGAAGATAACCGCAACGTGGCGCGCATGTCGTCGCTGCTGGCCGGGCTGCCGCAGACGGTCTCCGGAACCACCATTAACCGCCTGTGCGGGTCGGGGCTGGACGCGATTGGTTTTGCCGCGCGCGCCATCAAGGCGGGCGACGGTGACCTGCTGATTGCGGGCGGCGTGGAGTCCATGTCCCGCGCGCCGTTTGTGATGGGCAAAGCCACCACCGCGTTTCAGCGTCAGGCGGAAATTTTTGATACCACCATCGGCTGGCGATTTGTGAATCCGCTCATGCATCAGCAATTCGGAACTGACAGTATGCCGGAAACGGCAGAGAATGTAGCTGAATTGTTAAATATCAGCCGCGCCGATCAGGACGCCTTTGCGCTGCGCAGCCAGCAGCGTACCGCACAGGCGCAGCAGAACGGCATTCTGGCGCAGGAGATTGTGCCGGTACTGGTGCCGGGCAAAAAAGGGGCGGTCACCGGGTTCAGCGTGGATGAACACCCGCGTGCGGACACCACGCTCGAGCAGCTCGCCGGGCTAAAAACGCCGTTTCGTAAGAACGGGGTGGTTACCGCGGGTAATGCCTCCGGCGTCAACGACGGCGCTGCGGCGCTGATTGTCGCCAGCGAGAAGATGGCGCTGGCGCAGGGTCTCGTTCCACGCACGCGGATCGTTGCGATGGCAACGGCGGGCGTCGAACCACGTCTGATGGGGCTCGGCCCGGTACCCGCCACCCGTAAGGTGCTGGAGCGCGCCGGGCTGAGCATTAACGATATGGACGTGATCGAGCTTAACGAAGCTTTCGCCTCGCAGGCGCTGGGCGTGCTGCGTCAGCTGGGCCTGCCGGATGATGCCGCGCACGTTAACCCGAACGGTGGCGCGATTGCGCTGGGTCACCCGCTGGGCATGAGCGGCGCCAGGCTGGCGCTGGCCGCGAGCAACGAACTGCACCGACGCGGCGGGCGCTACGCGCTGTGTACGATGTGCATCGGTGTGGGTCAGGGCATTGCCATGATCCTTGAGCGTGTTTGATCAAATTACAATGTGAGCACCCTACAATGACAAATACAACAAAGCTTGATCCGATTGAAACGGCCTCCCTGGACGAATTACAGGCGCTGCAGACCGCGCGTCTGAAATGGACGCTGCACCACGCCTATAACAACGTGCCGATGTACAAACGCAAGTTTGATGCCGCGGGCGTTCACCCTGACGATTTCAACGAACTGGCGGATATCCGCAAATTCCCGTGCACCACCAAGCAGGACCTGCGGGATAACTATCCGTTCGATACCTTTGCTGTGCCGATGGAGCAGGTGGTGCGCATTCACGCGTCATCCGGCACCACCGGTAAACCGACCGTTGTCGGCTACACGCAGGGCGACATCGACAACTGGGCCAGTCTGGTGGCCCGCTCTCTGCGTGCGGCGGGCGGCAGCGCGAAGGACAAAATTCACGTGGCGTATGGCTATGGCCTGTTTACCGGCGGGCTGGGCGCGCACTACGGCGCCGAGCGTTTAGGCGCGACGGTGATCCCGATGTCCGGCGGCCAGACGGAGAAACAGGCGCAGCTGATCCGTGATTTCCAGCCGGACATGATCATGGTCACGCCATCCTACTGCCTCAACCTGATTGAAGAGCTGGAGCGCCAGATGGGCGGCGATGCCAGCAGCTGTTCCCTGCGCGTGGGCGTCTTTGGCGCCGAGCCGTGGACGCAGGCCATGCGGCGCGAAATCGAAAAACGTTTAGGCATTACGGCGCTGGATATTTATGGCCTCTCCGAGGTGATGGGGCCGGGCGTGGCGATGGAGTGTATTGAAACCGCCGACGGCCCGACCATCTGGGAAGATCATTTCTACCCGGAGATCGTCAACCCGAACGACGGCACGCCGCTGGATGACGGTCAGCAGGGCGAACTGCTGTTCACCACGCTGACCAAAGAGGCGCTGCCGGTGATCCGCTACCGCACCCGCGACCTGACGCGTCTGCTGCCGGCCACCGCGCGCAGCATGCGGCGTATGGACCGGATCAGCGGTCGCAGTGACGATATGCTGATCATCCGCGGCGTCAACGTTTTCCCGTCGCAGCTGGAAGAGGAGATTGTGAAATTTGAACATCTCTCCCCGCACTACCAGCTGGAGGTGAACCGTCGCGGACATCTTGATTCACTTTCCGTGAAGGTCGAACTGAAAGAGAGCAGTTTGACGCTGACGCACGAACAGCGTTGTCAGGTGTGCCACCAGCTGCGCCACCGGATTAAGTCGATGGTTGGGATCTCGACCGACGTGACGATCGTGAACTGCGGCAGTATCCCGCGTTCAGAGGGAAAAGCCTGCCGGGTGTTTGATTTGCGTAAAGTCGCGGCCAACGGTTAAAACAACACCCCCCTCATCCTAACCTTCTCCCCGGAGGGGAGAAGGGACTGTACGGTGCGGTCTTTTCCCTCCCCACAAAGGGGATAAGGAACAGCTCGGAGTGGTCTTTTTCCCCTCTCCCCTCCGGGGAGAGGGCCAGGGTGAGGGGCTTATGCTATGATTCATCCAGGACAAAAATAACAACAGAATGAATCACATGAATAAACTCGACGCCTTTATCCAGCACGCGGTTAGCTCCGTTCCCGTTAGCGGGACTTCGCTTATCTCTTCGTTATACGGTGACGCGCTTTCCCATCGCGGCGGTGAGATTTGGCTCGGCAGCCTTGCCGCTCTGCTGGAAGGCATGGGGTTTGGCGAGCGCTTCGTGCGTACCGCGCTGTTTCGCCTCAACAAAGAGGGCTGGCTGGACGTTTCCCGCATCGGGCGTCGCAGCTTTTACCGTCTGAGCGACAAAGGGCTTCGCCTGACGCGTCGGGCGGAGAATAAGATTTACCGTGCGGAACTCCCCGCCTGGGACGGCAAATGGTTATTGCTGCTTTCAGAAGGGCTGGATAAAACCACCCTTGCCGACGTCAAAAAACAGCTGATCTGGCAGGGGTTTGGCACACTGGCGCCGAGCCTGATGGCCTCGCCGTCGCAGCATCTGGCTGATGTGCAGTCCCTGCTTCATGATGCCGGGGTGGCGGAAAACGTGATTTTCTTCGAAGCCCATTCGCCGCTGGCGCTGTCGCGCGCGGCGCTGCGTTCGCGGGTGGAAGAGTGCTGGCAACTGACCGAACAAAACGCGATGTACGAGACGTTCATCGACTCGTTCCGCCCGCTGCTGCCGCTGTTGAAAGAGGCTACGGCGGAGGAACTGACGCCGGAACGCTGCTTCCAGATCCAGCTGCTGCTGATTCACTTTTATCGTCGCGTGGTGCTGAAAGACCCGCTGTTGCCGGAGGAGTTACTGCCTGCGCACTGGGCGGGGCAAAGCGCCCGTCAGCTCTGCATTAATATCTATCAGCGTGTCGCGCCGGGGGCGCTGGCGTTTGTCAGCGAGAAGGGCGAAACCTCCGTGGGCGAACTGCCCGTGCCCGGCACGCTCTACTATCAACGCTTTGGTGGCCTTACAAGCGCATAAGGAGTGAAGATGCCAGTTTATCAAATTGACGGTCTGACGCCGGTGGTGCCGGACGAGAGCTATGTTCACCCAACGGCGGTGCTGATTGGCGACGTGATCCTGGGTAAAGGCGTTTATGTTGGACCGAACGCCAGCCTGCGGGGTGATTTTGGCCGTATCGTGGTGAAAGATGGCGCGAATATTCAGGATAACTGCGTGATGCACGGTTTCCCGGAACAGGACACGGTGGTGGAGGAGGACGGGCATATCGGCCACAGCGCCATCCTGCACGGCTGCATTATCCGCCGTAACGCGCTGGTGGGTATGAATGCGGTGGTGATGGACGGGGCGGTGATTGGTGAAAACAGCATCGTCGGGGCGGCGGCGTTCGTGAAGGCGAAAGCGGAGATGCCTGCTAACCATTTGATTATCGGCAGCCCGGCCAAAGCGATTCGCGAGCTGAGCGAGCAGGAGCTGGCGTGGAAGCAGCAGGGCACGCGGGAGTATCAGGTGCTGGTGGAGCGCTGTAAGCTCACTATGCACCAGGTGGAGCCGCTGCGCGAGGCAGAGCCTGACCGGAAGCGGCTGGCGTTTGACGAGAATTTAAGGCCGAAGTCGGCGATGTAGGGGTTAGGCCGTCTTTTTTCGCCATATCCATCAAGAGTGCGATGCCAATATAGTTGCTCCAGTTAAAGGTATTTTGCAGCACTACCACCGCATTGCCTCTTTCTTTGTCATAACCGATAAAGCTGGAGTAGCCGCCGATATAGCCGACCTGATAGGTGATTTTTTCCGGGCCAATAAAGTCGGTGATCCAGGCAATACCCTGTACCCCGTCAGGGCGTTGAATATCGGTATTTCTGACTTCGTCAAAGACGCTGTCCAACAAGGGATTGTGGGTCGTAGAGACGTGATAGCGGGCATAGGTCGCAAGATCTTCAGCGTTACTGTATAAACTCGCGGCTGCCACCATGTTGTTGGAAAAATGCCAGTCCGGCGTGAGCTGACCGCGCGGGATGAATTTGGGCTGATCGCCTGCGTGGCCCAGCGCACGCTGCGGGTATCCTTTTAGCTTCTGCGGCGTAAAGCTGCTGTTAGCCATGTGCAGCGGACGGAAAATATAGCGCGAGGCTAAACTCTGAATATCTTCGCCGGTTTTATGCTTCAGGATATAGCCGATCAGGGCGTAGCCGGTATTGGAATATTGCGGCGTTTTATCTCTCGGCGCGCGCCAGTTCGCAAGATAACGCAGCACGTTATCGCTATCCAGCTCACCATAAAAATTATCACCCGTACTTAAATAGCTGATAAATTTTCCGAGCATCGGAACGTCCATATTCTGACGCGGCAGCCCGGAGGTGTGGGTTACCAGCTCCAGCAGGGTAATTTTTTGTGCATCCACGCTAAGCGGTGTTCCCGGCGGGAGTAAGGTCGTCAGGTTGTCGTTCCAGTTCAACTGCCCCTCACTCACCAGACAGGCCACCACTTCCGCTGTGATCCCTTTGCTGAGTGAGCCGAGTGCAAACAGGGTGTCTGGCCTGATCGGATAACGATGGACCGCATCGGTTACGCCCCAGGTGTAAAACTGCGGTGAGCCGTAATTGTGGATCACCGCGACCGTCATCCCGGGAACGGATTTTTGCGCCATATAGTGGCGCACCACGCTGTCAACGTCACCATCCAGCGATTCATGGGTGAGGAGTTCCTGAGTGCCTTCCGGGGAGGACATTTGCGAGAGCGTGCCGCAACCGCTGAGTAGTGGGAGGGTAAGCAGAAGCCAGCGAAATTTTTTTGTTATGTCCTGCATACCTGATAGCGAGAGTGGTGGTCATTAGCGCGGCAGGAATGTATCACACTTAGCCTGTATGAATGAAAACTTTCTGCACGGTGGCCGCCGCGCTGGTGGTCACCGTGACTTTTCGGCCTGCTTTGAGGATTTCACTATGACTCGCTTTTATCAGCTTTCCGCCACCAGCCTTGATGGCCGCCTTGTCTCACTGGCCGACTATGCGGGGAAGGTGGTTTTGGTCGTCAATACTGCCAGCCAGTGCGGCTTTACGCCCCAATATGCGGGGCTCGAAGCGCTATATAAGAAATACGCCGATCGGGGATTAGTAGTGCTGGGTTTCCCCTGCAACCAGTTCGGTAAACAGGAACCCGGCGACGCCGATGAAATCTCAACGACCTGTCACATTAACTACGGCGTGAGTTTCCCGATGTTCGGGAAGGTAGAGGTCAACGGCAGCGCGGCGCATCCGCTGTTTCGTTATCTGAAAAACGAATTGCCTGGCGTACTGGGAGGGCGGATCAAGTGGAACTTTACTAAGTTTCTGATCGGCCGCGACGGTAAACCCCTCAAGCGTTTTGCACCGATGACCACGCCAGAGAAAATGGAGGGGGCGATTGTGGAGGCTTTGGGGAGGTAGGGGGGTGGTATTGGAATCAGTCACTATTCTGGTACTTGCGAAATTCATGATGTCCGCTTTGTGTTAGAAGCGGAAGTTGTTAGTCCAATCTGCATAATTTTCATGAGAGCAGGTCAGGTATCGTGTGATTTTTGTGAAAATGGAAAATTTTGTCAGAGATGGCATGTTTTCTTTTGACCGCACTTTTATAATGATTGGTATTGCTGACTTAGCTTTAAGAGGATTGAATGGATATCAACTATGTAGTTTCAAAAATGAGGCATGTAAATGATCTTATTAATACGGGGTCATTTGATTCTGCCTATAAAAATGTTAAGGAGATATTGAATAATATAAACAATATAAATACCATCAATAAAAATAAACTAATAATATTATCTAATTTGGCTGGGAATCTTATTGATATCGGAAGTTTTAGTAGCGTAAAGACTATAGCGGAAGAAGGTTTGGAGATATTTATAAATAATAAAGATGACTTGCTGTCTATAATGAGAAAATCATCTTATTACTATAACGTGGCAAATGGGATGGGAGCAGTTCTTGAATTCAATTCTCATGGCGATGCAGATATTGCTACTTTCATTAAACTGAATGAAGTAAAAAATAATTACTGGAAATCGTTTAAATTCTCCCGAGAAGATGGTGGTATTCGTCCCGAGTTAATGGTTAATTTAGCCAATACATTAAAGAGGCAATATCGCATATCTGAATCAATGGATTATTATGAGCAAGCCATATTAATGGATAATTCAATTCCCCAAGCGTGGATCAATAGATCTGAAGCATTAGAATTACTTAATGAATTATCTACTACCTATACCTATAAAATGATCAAGGAAGTTATTCTAGGTTATGAGTGTGCAATAAAATCAGGGAAGTGTATTCCTTCATGGATTGCCACTTATCTAGGGAAAATAAAATACAACGAAGGTATATTGAGTGAGTTATGTTTAGATACCGCAGAGGATATAAATACAGATGAGAGACTCACACGGGAGGAGTATGATGCGTTATCTCACTATCAGAGGTTTTGTATAGATAATAAACTAATGCTGTCTGATCATTCTCTATATTGCAATTGTTACGCATCATCTAAAGATAATATAACTATTGCGACCACCGAAAAAGGTGTCTTTGGGGATTTTGTTGTACCAATGGAGATGGTATTAAACAGGCTTAAAGCCGAGTTCTCTTTAGCTAGAAAAATGTTATTCGAATATAAGATTGGCAGCGAGTTTTTTGATGAGGATTCTGAGGCGTGTTATTCTGAATTGTATAATGGTGAGGTTTTGTATGAAAATGTCGAGAAGTTAAGGGTGGCATTTAGATCATGCTTTGGTATCTTAGATAAAATCGCAGTTGCTTTATGTAAGTTGTTTGATTTAAAACCAGATAGAGGTCATATATACTTTCATAATTTCTGGCAGGTTCATGATGAGAAAAGAAAGATCAAAATAAACAAAATAAATAATAAAGGATTGCTCGGTTTGTTTAGTATTGCAATGGATTTGAATGATAAAAATGGTGAGCTTGCTTTTTTTAGAGATTGGAGAAATGATTTAGAGCATAAGTTATTAGTCATTCATGAAAAAGGCATGTTAGTGGATCTATATAATTCTTATGGTTTTTTTGATGAAGTGAAATTTATTGAGAAAGAAGAATTTGAGCAACATCTGTTACAACTTATGAAGATTGTAAAGTCAGCAGTTATCCTCTTTGTTTACACAATACGTATAGAGGGAAAAAGAAATATTCCTGATGATGTTTTGACAATTACAAACACTATCGAGAGAAAAATATTATAGTATATTTTATGGGCGATGGAATGGTGGTTATTTCTTTATGCGTTTTCTTAGCAATGAAATTTCTTGCTTAAACTTGAGTTATTACAGAGTAACTATGTCCGCTCTTCGCTCAAAGCGGACATCCCCACATAGAATCCAGGTCCTGCAAAAAATATCACCCCCGCAACCAGGGCGTAATCGTCAACCCCGTAAGCAAGCCTTCTGGACTGAGCAGGCGAGTGACGGTTTGCCCCCACGGTTCCATACGATTAGCCACCAGCAACCGATAGCCTTTCTCACTCAGAACTCGTGTAGCCGATTCCAGATCCTGTACCTCGTACTCAACCCATCCCTGCGGTATCGGGTGTTCTGCTGGCCACTGTTCTTCTCCAAAACAGGAGGTTGCCGCCTGCGCGAGCGGCCAGACGGCAAAATGCTTCACGCCTTCTAATTGGCCCTCTCCAGTGAGCAGATAATCACTATTCCCCTCCATCGGCTTCAGCGGCAGGCCGAGTGTCTGGATATAAAAGGCGATGCTGGATTCTGTACCGCGCGAAACAGGCCCGAACCCGGCGATAAACAAAACATCTACTCCCGGTAACGTCTGCGACATATCCACTCCGTAATGACCAAAAACCGTTCTGAATTTACCTTACGGCTGGCTGAAATACGACTCTCAATTCTGGTATCGCATTCACCGCGCCAGCTCGCTCACGACGGGGATCCGTATTGCCTTTCGCCCACGGAGCTGTATAAATCGTTGTTGCTGATCTCGGGGGCGATGACAACCGGCTCAACAATCTGTAAAAGCAGGGGTGCACTGCTCAAAAACGTACCGGATGTTAAACGCGCACAGCTTGAATCCATTCTCAGGGCGTTACTGCTGACGTTTCCCCCTGAAGAACTGAGTGACAAGCAGCTCAGTGCCGATAATAAAAATAACACCCTGATCGCACCTCACTGAAAGGAAAAGTATGTCTTTACCGCCACTGTACGCCCTGCGCGCGTTTGAAGTTGCTGCGCGGCTGAACTCCTTCAGCAAAGCAGCTGAAGTACTGAATATCACGCCGGGCGCAGTCAGCAGGCATGTCCGGACCCTTGAAATGTGGTTCGATTGCGAGCTGTTTAAACGGCAAGGGCCAAGAGTGGAGGTCAGTGAAGCCGGGCGTATTCTGGCCGGCCAGCTTAGCGAAAGCTTCTCGAATATTGAATGGGCCTGTCGCGCATTCCGCAGTGAAAATCATCTTCTGCGCCTTAAAGCGCCCAGCACCCTGACGATGCGATGGCTCCTGAACGTTCTCAAAACCTTTCGCGAGAACCATGCGAAACCGAAAATCGAAATCGCCAGCGTCTGGATGGACTTCGACACCGTTGACTTCAGCCGGGAGCCATACGACTGCGCTATCCTCCTCGGTAATGGCTATTTCGGCGAGTCAACGGAGAGCCGGTTGCTCTTCAGCGAATGGCTTATCCCGGTTTGTCCGCCGTCCTTGCTTGAGTCTGCCCGGCACCGGCTTCCTGAGTGCGATCTTATCCATCCCTCTCCCGACAGGCGGGACTGGAAGCGCTGGCTGAAAAGAACAGGACTTTTCCCCGGGCTCGACATGAGCGGCGGAATTGTGTTCGACACCCTTGAGCAGGGAAGCCTGGCCGCCATGCACGGTCACGGCGTGGCGATGGCCGATCTCCGGCTCACGCTGGAAGCACTGAAAAGCGGCCTGCTCGCGCTGCCCTTCAGGGAAGCGATAGCCACGGGGGACGGCTACTACCTCGTCTGGCCGAAAAACTCGCTCAGAAGACAGAGTATTGAACGTCTGCTGGCGTGGCTTAACCTGAATTCGCCGGTCGTTCCTTCTCTGGATATTGTCTGTCTTGAGTATAATGAAAAGCGGCTGTCTTAATTTAAACAGAATATTCCTTACGGGCTATCCTGCCTGTTTAATAAGTTTACGCGTAGGGGATATTCGCCATCTTCTTATATCTTTCCGGCAGGGCGCTATTCAGATTAAGTAATTTATCCAGAATATAAAGCGCAGGCGTTCCCTTTGCACGTTCTGCATCGATCAACGCAGCGCGTAACACATTGGCGGCCGAGGTCATTTTACGGAAGTAATCCTCTGTTTCCGGTGTCTGTACTTCACCGGACTCGGCGTAACGCACCCGGGGCCAGTCCGCGAAGTCAGGCTGGGGAAGGGGGCCATCGTCTTTTGGAATATGTGCTGAGAGTAACGCCTCGGCATTACCGGGAGCGCTCTGGGCAAATGAGAGCAGGTGCAGTCGATGAATAAATGGCGAAAGCGCTTCTGAACGATGATGTTCTGAGGAGAGTAAGGTAATTAGCGCAGGGATATGTTCATTAGCGGTGCTTTTTTCTGGTGACAGGGTTTTCATTAAATGGAATAAAACATCGAGTGTCATAGGTGCTCCATATCCGCACATTATTATTTATTGTTTTAACATCGCTATCTATTTTTGACAGCGGTATACCAGGGGTATATGGATGGTATTTCAATGTGGTTATGTTTGAAAAACGATAAATAGTTGGCATCAATGTGAGTTTTACTCAATGTAGCGCTTTGGGCTTCAATATTGCAGATCCTCTCACGGCAGCGTTTTGTTTCACAAACGCCATAGCTCATCGGCTTTTCAGGATGGTATAACGTCTTGCGGCAATCGGGTTGCCGTTTATCGCCAAATTCGCAAAGGCTTATATGAAACAAATCACCTTCAGTGACCTGCAGCTGCAAAGTGAGCAGGCCGCACAGTCCCCGCGCTTACGTGCGCATCGTAATTTACACCCTGACCTGAGCGACCCGGTGCAGCGCCTGGCTATCGCCATGGAGCCCGGCACCTATGTTCGTCCGCATCGTCACCCGCACACGTTTGAACTGCTGACGGCGCTGAGCGGTCGTTTTCTGGTATTGAATTTTGACGACAGCGGTAACGTGATCCGGCGCGTGGTGTTAGGTGAGGAGTGCAAAGTGCTGGAGATGGATGCTGGCACCTGGCATGCCGTGCTGTCGCTGGATATAGGCGGCGTCATTTTTGAGGTAAAACACGGGAGTTACCAGCCTGTTCCAGAGCACGATACCGCCCCATGGTCACCGGCTGAGAACGCGCCTGGTACTGCGGAGCTGATGAAATGGTACGCTCAGGCGCAGGTGGGCGACGGGGGTTTTACCCTGTAATTTTCCTGTAGTGAGCCCGGCGCGCTGAAAAGCGCGCCGGCACCGGATGGTTTACTGAATGTCGCCGAGACTTTGCAGGAACTCTTCAACCTGCTCAGGCGTAGCCGTATCTGCCTGGTAAAGGATCTCGAGCTTAACGTTCTTCAACCCGCAGAAGCCAAATACACCTTCGATTATCTGCGTCTGAATCGCCGTCGAATAGCCGTGTTTATCGAATCCGGCGAGATCGCTGCCGCCGGTGGCAAACAGGCGGACGGGAACGTCCCGTAAGTTGCCCACAATCCGGCCATCGTCGGCCACTTTATACGCCCAGTTCAGGGTTAATACGCGATCGAACCAGCCTTTCAGCAGTGCGGGGACCGACCACCAGTAAATGGGGAAGACAAACACCAGCATATCCGCTCGCTCGACGCGCTGCTGCTCACGCAGAATATCCGCAGGAAGCGCACTCGGATCGCCATGATATAAATCGAGATCGGGGCGAGAAAACGCCGGATTAAACCCTTCTGCATGAAGATCGGCGATCTCAACCTGCGTACCTTGCTCGCGTAATTTACCGGCAATGCGGGCGGCCAGCGTATGGGATAACGACGTGTCGACAGGGTGAGCCGTCACGATCAGCGCGTTGTTTATAGCATGTGTTGCAGACATAGTGACCTCGAAATGGGGGAGAACTGCCGCCTATATTACTATTGGTAACTTAGCTGTCAATCCGCCCCCAACGATCATTTTGTGCTATTCGCGTAGGTCTCCAGCACGCCGGTCATGGCGCCGCTGAGCATATTTTCCGCGACATTGCGGGCGAGCACGCCGTTGCCGGCGGCGGTACTGAGCGCGTCCGCCGCGCCAATGATGGCCGTCAGCGCCGCTTCTCCCTGAACACCTTTCAGCCCGATAAACGGGGAAAGCGCGGTGCGAAGGCAGTCGGCGCATTCGGCCACGCACGCCTCACGAAACGTCTGCAGCGCGCGGGAGCCGGACAGCGCCGCCGCAATCGGCCCCGTTTCAGGTCCGGCGGTAATGGCGCAGTCGATATAGGCGGCGCTGAAAAAGCGGATCGTCTTCTCCAGCGTTTTACTGTCTACCGCCAGCGTCTCGCGGAATTTCGCCAGCTGCCGATCGCTGTAGTCCTGGTAGAGCGCCATCAGCAGCCCCTCGCGATCGCCAAAGTGATCGTAGGGAATGGGCTTGGTCACGTTGGCCCGCTCCGCCAGGTAGCCCAGCGTCAGCGCCTCCGTGCCTTGCTGACGAACGATTCCGCGCGCGACTTCCAGCAGCTGCGCGCGGCGGTCCTCTTTTCTTAAACGCTTTACAACCATGCTTTCCTCGGGTCAGTTATCTACTTATGGTAGTTTACACGTTTTCCGTAGTGCGCTGCACGCGTTGTTCTTCAGGGAGGATCCTGAACCAGATCGCATACATGGCGGGCAGGAACACGAGCGTAATGATGGTTCCGCCTAACGTTCCGCCGATCAGCGTCCAGGCCAGCGTCCCCCAGAACACAGAATGCGTCAGGGGAATGAACGCCAGCACGGCCGCCAGGGCGGTGAGTAATACCGGTCTGGCCCGCTGAACCGTTGCCTCAACCACCGCCTGGAACGGATTGAGACCCTCTTTCTGGTTATGATCGATTTGCCCGATCAGGATCAGCGTATTGCGCATAAGTATGCCCGACAGGGCGATCAGCCCTACCAGCGCGTTGATGCCGAACGGCTGATTGAAAATCAGCAGGGTCGGCACCACGCCAATCAGCCCCAGCGGCGCGGTCAGAAACACCATCATCATGGCCGAGAGCGAGCGCACCTGCAGGATGATGATCAGCAGCGTCAGGGCAATCATGATCGGAAACAGCGGAATCATCGCCTGCGTGGCTTTGCCTGATTCCTCAATCGAGCCCGCCATTTCGATTCGGTAGCCAGCCGGCAGGGTATCGACTATCGGCTGGAGCTGCTTCATGATGGCAACGGATACGTCAGGTGGCTGCATACCGTCGGCGATATCCCCGCGCACGGTTATGGTTGGGGTGCGATCGCGGCGGCGCAGGATCGGATCTTCCATGCCGACCTCAATTTTGCCGATTTGAGACAGCGGAACGCGCTGTCCCGCAGTGCCGACAAGGGTGAAGCCCTCAATTTTCGCCGGATCGAGGCGGATGTCGCCCGCCGCGCGCCCGATCACCTCAACCGAGCGAATGTCTTCCCGCACGGCGGTGATCGGTACGCCTGACAGCAGGAACTGAAGCTGTTCGGCAACGGCGCTGGAGGTTAAGCCGGTCGCCTGCAAGCGGTTTTGATCGAGGGTGAAATGCAGTACCGGGACGCGACTTCCCCAGTCGGTATTGACGGTCCTCATCATCGGGCTTGCCTGGAGAACGGCCTTTACCTTATCTGCGATGTCATGCACCTGCGTGACGTCCGGCCCCGTCACGCGCCAGGCGACCGGGAAGGGGGAATAGGGCCCGAACACCAGCTGCGTCACCCGCACGCGCGCTTCGGGCGCCAGGCCGTTGGCAACCGCCTCCCGGAGCCGCAACTTCAGCGCCTCGCGCGACGTCTCGCTGTCCGTCAGGATCACGATTTTCGCAAATGACGGGTCCGGCAGCTCGGGGGCCATAGCGAGATAAAAGCGTGGTGAGCCCTGTCCAATATAGGCCGTGACGATGTTGGCTTCGGGCTGTTTGCTCAGCCACGACTCGATCTTCCCGGCAGCGGCGCTGGTCTGCGCAATCGAGGTGCCGTAGGGCATCTGCACTTCAACCAGCACTTCCGGGCGATCGGAGGTCGGGAAGAACTGTTTTTTGACCAGCCCCATGCCCACCACGGCCAGAAGGAAAAGGGCGACCACCGATCCCGCCACCCGCCATTTACGGGCAATAACGCGGGCAAGCAACAGGCGGAAACGGTTATAGCGCGGCGTGCTGTAAATGGCGGCGTGGCCACCTTCCACTTTGGCAATCTCCGGTAGGATCTTCACCCCCAGATACGGCGTGAAGACCACGGCGACAAACCACGAGGCAATCAGCGCGAGGCCGACTACCCAGAACATATTGCTGGTGTACTCCCCGGCGGTCGACTGGGCAAAACCGTTAGGCATAAAGCCAATGGCCGTGACCAGCGTACCGGCCAGCATCGGCGCGGCGGTATGGCTCCAGGCGTAGGCGGAGGCTTTGACCCGGTCGTAACCTTCCTCCATTTTCACCACCATCATTTCGATGGCGATAATGGCGTCATCGACCAGCAGGCCAAGGGCGAGGATCAGCGACCCGAGCGTGACGCGGTCAAAGTTTATTCCTGCGGCCTCCATCACCACGAAAACCACCGCCAGCGTCAGCGGCACGGCCGCCGCAACCACTACCCCCACGCGCCAGCCCATGCTGACGAAACAGACCACCATCACCACCAGCAGGGCGACGAAGAACTTGATCATGAACTCATCAACCGACGAGCGAATATTGACGGACTGGTCGGTGACTTTAGTCAGGGCCATGCCAAGCGGCAGACTGTCGTTGATTTTTGCCGTTTCCGCATCCAGCGCCTTACCCAGCGCCAGTCCGTTCCAGCCTTCGCGCATCACGATCCCCAGCAGAAGGGCGGGTTCATGCTGATTACGGATCAGCATGGTGGGGGGATCTTCATAGCCGCGTTCAACCGTTGCTACATCGGACAGCCGGAGCGTTTTGCCCTGGACAACAAAGGGCGTATCGCGGATCTTCTGCAGTTCATCAAACGCGCCGTCGAGGCGGATAAAAATCTGCGCGCCTCGGGTCTCAATGGAACCTGCCGCGGCTAACGCGTTCTGGCTGTTAAGCGCAGTGAAAATATCCTGCGGAGAAAGCCCCATCGTTGCCAGCCGGTCATGTGAAAAAGAGATATAAATCCGCTCGGCCTGTTCGCCGATAATGTTCACTTTCTTCACGCCGGGAACGTGCAGAAGCTGCTGGCGTAGCTCTTCGGCATCACGCACCAGCTGGCGCTGCGGTTCGCCTTTTGCCTTCAGGGTAAAGAGGGCAAAGGTCACATCCGAAAATTCGTCATTGATCATCGGGCCAATAACGCCCGACGGGAGATGTTGGGATTCGTCTCCAAGCTTTTTGCGCGCCTGATAGAACTCCTCCTGCACCTCCGCAGGCGGCGTTTTGTCCTGTAATGACAACGTGATAAACGCCATGCCGGGACGGGTATAGGTTTCCGTCCGGTCATACCATTTCAGCTCCTGAAGCCGCTTTTCCAGCGGCTCGGCAACCTGATCCTGGATCTCCTGCGCGGTGGCGCCCGGCCAGACGGTTATCACCGTCATTTGCTTCACCGTGAAGGGGGGATCTTCCGCACGACCGAGCCCAAAGAAGGCGTAGATTCCGGCAAGGGTAACCAGAACGATGAGAAACAGCGTGACGGAACGCTCGCGCACGGCCAGCGCCGAGAGGTTGAAGCGATTACCGCTCATGGCACGTTCTCCGCCAGGGTGTCGCTGCGCTGGGCGGCAAGCCTGACGACTTCACCTTCATGCAGAAGATGCGTGCCTAAGGCAACAATCTTCTCACCAGGCTTCACGCCGCCCGTGACCTGCGCCGCATCTTCACCCACGCTCAGCACCCTGACGGGGGTCCAGGCGACCTTTGCAGGCTGAGCGGAAATGCGCCAGACGCCAGGACCTTTGCCTGCATCGTAGAGGGAAGCCAGCGGAACCTGCATAACCTGGCCTTCTGCTCTATTGTCCTGAACGTTCAGCGTGACGGTTGCCCCCAGCGGCGCATTCGCCAGCTGGCCATCCAGCACGTATCGTGCTTCATAGGTGCGGGTGGCGGCATCGGCTGAGTCAGACAGCAGGCGCAGCGTGGCGGTGACCGGGTGCGCTTCATTGCCGTAAAGTGTCGCCTGCGCTTCACTGCCGACGGCAGGGCGTAACGTCTCCGGAAGCTGTACCAGTGCTTCGCGCTGTCCCGCCCTGGCAAGCCGGATCACGACCTGTCCTGCACTGACGACCTGGCCCGGTTCGGCGAGCGTCTCCATCACCACGCCGTCAGAATCAGCCAGCAGGGCGGCATACCCCGTGGCGTTTTGCGCCACGTTTGCCTGCGCGCGGGCAGCGCTAAGCTCCGCTCTGGCGGTATCCGCCGCTGCTTTGATTTGGTCATACTCGGATGCGGACACCGCGCCGGTGGCAACCAGGCCACGGTAGCGCGCCTCGTCGCTGGACGCTTTTCGCGCACGCGCCTGGGCCGCATCCACCGTGCGCTGCTGTGCCTGCGCCTGCAGTTTCAGGTCAACCGGATCCAGGCGCAGCAAAGGCTGACCCTGTTTGACGCTCTGCCCGGTATCGACCAGGCGCTCAAGAATTTTTCCCTGAACCCTGAAGCCCAGATCGCTCTGCGTTCTGGCAACGACAACGCCTGAAAAGGCGCGCGCGCTGCCGCTTGCAAGCTCGACGGAGGCAGATCTGACAAGCGGTGGCTGCGTGCGCGGATCGTTACTCGCGGAGATATCGCCGCATGCCGCGAGGGCAAACGGCAGAAGACAAACGGCAAGGCGGGCTGAATTAAGCCTGAGCATGGGAAACCCTTATCGAGGTAACAGAATAGTTTCCGCATTCTCTGACTAGTGACCAATAATGTCAATGGTCACAAATCAGGGGGCAAGGCTTCTTAAAATCAGTGAGGAGAGCAGTACCGCAGCCGTGGGAGCCATTTCGAGGTTGTACTGCAGCTGAACGGGATTGATGTAAGGGCACATCACCATATAGACAGCAGTGGTGACCTCATCCAGCGGCGTTTTTCGTTCGAACTCGCCGGCCTGCCTGCCTGCGATAATGATGCTCTCGATCAACTTCATCAGGCTTTCAGTATACTTTTGGGTTGAAGGCCACTGCTCCTGCGCGGCGACGGCGGCAATGTCATAGAGCTTGCGATCGTGGAAAAACAGTTCACTTCCCGCTTCGGTGAGGGCTTTGAAAAGACGGCGTAATTTTTCGCTTGCCGATGGCGCATCATCAATGGCGGACAGCACTGCCGCCATAATCAACTCCAGACGGTTAGCGCAGATCACTTCTCCAATAGCCTGCTTGGATTCAAAAAACTTATAAATATAGGATTTTGAAAAACCAATGGATTTTGCCAGTTCGGCAACGGTGGTTTTTTCATAGCCGTAATGGCCGAAGTGCTCAAATGCCGCTTCGACGATTTGCTCTCTGACAGAATGGTCAAGTGGACCACGTGTTGATGGGGTATTCATATTTTTAGTCATTATTTAAGCTTAGCGTGACAGGCATCGAATGACAACGAGTGACCAATTCGTAATTTGGTTACAGCGGCGATCGTCATAACGCATTAAGACGGGCGATCGGCCAGGTGGGGTAAGTGTATCACTGTTTAGGGCGTTAATGCTTTTTAAGCCAGTCGTAAAAAAACTGGCTTAAAAGCAGCATTCTGCAGTCCGGTACCCTATAACCCCAGATCGCTCAACGACGGGTGATCGTCCGGGCGTCTGCCCAGCGGCCAGTGGAACAGACGCTCAGATGCTTTGATCGGCATATCGTTTACACAGGCGAAACGGCGCTTCATTAATCCGTCCGGTTCGAACTCCCAGTTTTCATTGCCGTAAGAGCGGAACCAGTTACCTGAATCATCATGCCATTCATAGGCATAGCGCACAGCGATCCGGTTTTCTGTGAACGCCCAGAGCTCTTTAATCAGACGGTAATCCAGCTCTTTTTTCCATTTCCGTGCCAGAAACGCCTGCGCCTCTTCCCGGTTAGTGGCGAATTCTGCACGGTTGCGCCATTGGGTATCCAGCGTATAGGCCAGCGCGACTTTCTCCGGGTCGCGGCTGTTCCAGCCGTCTTCTGCCAGCCTGACCTTTTCGATGGCGCTTTCGCGCGTGAACGGCGGTAAAGGAGGGCGTGTATTCATTGCGGTTACCTCAGCGTAGGGTGATGTAGACAGGTCTGTCTACTTACGGTAATCTATGCCTGTAAAATAACGCTGTCAATATCCATTTTAGGCTGCCAAAAAATGAAAGCAGAATCCGCAAGTCACGATAAAAAAATCAGCGTCAGGAATAAAATATTACTGACGGCGCACGATCTGTTTTATTCAATGGGATTCAGAGCCACCGGCGTCGACACGCTGATAAAACAATCAAAAGTGACGAAGGTAACGTTCTATCGCCATTTTCCGGCGAAGAGCGCGCTTATTCTTGCCTATCTCCATTACCGCCATGAATTATGGATTAACTGGTTTGAGACTGCGCTGCGTGACCACCTCAGCGCAGGTGAGAAGCCGTCTGATGCGCTGTCTGCAACGCTTCATGACTGGTTTATTTCGCCCGATTTCCATGGCTGCGCGTTTATAAATGCCAGCGCCGAGGCAAAATCAGAAGAGATTGAAAGCGAAATAAAAGCGATATGCCGCGACCATAAATCTGAAACCCGGAAAATCATTGCGTTGCTGACAGGAATAACTGATGAGCGGGTAGTCAATCAAATCATGTTGCTTATTGACGGTGCCATTATTCATGCGCAAATGGGAATGGATACGGATGATGTCATTAACCCGTTGAACAGGGCATTTTCAGGATTAATGAGGGGGTAATGCTTCTTACCCAAACCCTCAGCGTGTGCTTTCGCTGAAGGTATTATCCAACAATACTGCATAGCGCTAGTTCATCCTTAGATGCACAATAATGCTAAGCGTGAACAACCTTTACTCCGGAAATGAGCAAATGAGCTATAACCCTACTTTTCCCGTACCCATGTGTGGTTACCCAACTCTGTGAATACTCGTTCTATCAAAAGCAGGGCATACTCAGCATTATGACGATGTCTCTTTAGAAAGAGGGCTCTCATCCCGCTGGGCCAGCGCCAGCGCGCTGGCGCTGGCGGGGTCGAACAACGAGATGCTCTCAATCTGATTGAGCAAAATCACCTTTCGGAAAGACATTGCGCTGCGGGGTTCCGAGTCAAGCGTAATGTCATGCTCCGCATACCACTTGCTGTAATTATTCTCGATGCGCAGATTCATCGTTTTCTCGTCTCTGTATCCGCTTAACATCGGGATCAGCACGATATTGGCCGTTTTTTCATACTCCAGCGTCGCGGTGTGGATCATGCCGACGTAAATCCGCCGCGACCTGAGCGTCACCTGCGCCAGCTCGCCTTGCTCCATACACTGGTAAAGCAGCTGTTCAATACCGCTCGACTGGGCCAGACGTTTATAGAGTTTTTTCCGGCTTTCACCATCCAGCCGGGCGCTGCCTGCCCAGTTGGAGCGGTAGAGGCAAAACAGAATAGCGAACCCGAGCATCACGACCACTGGCGCCTGAATCCCTAAAAAACTCCAGTTCATGAAGTCGATTTGCCAGTCGGCATATTGCTGCGACGTGAAGTGAAACGTGTTGTCCGCAGCGGAAAGGGCGAGCAGAAGTAGCCAGAGCAGTCCGGTGGCAATCACGCCCTGAAGAACGAAAATAGAGCCGTACAGCGCAACGAGAAAATAGACGTCCCAGCCGAAAGAACGCTTGATTTTAAAGCGGGTCGACAGGTCGCGGCTGGTATACCAGTACCCGCACACCATCAGCACCATAAAGATCGCCGTTCCCATATCACGCCCTCTTCAGTGCATTGACGTGACGCAGAAAATCCTGCCTTACCTCGTTGCTTTTGTAGTTCACCGACGCGTTCCCGTCCTGGTCGATAATGATGCGGTCCCCATCTTCAACAGCTTCAATGATCTCCTGCTGGCTCATCACCTGGAGCAGGGATTCGGGGCTTGAGAAAAGGGAGAGAAAGAAGCGTTTCATATCAGGCATCCTTATGAATAAAAAGGATAAGCCTGGAAGAAGACCGGCGAGTTTGCCTTAAGGATATCCTGAAAGTTAAAGCCGGGGGGCGGTTGCGCCTAACCCGGCCTGCCAATCCCACGATTTTGTCTTTATTTAACTTATTGATATATATTTAAAATAAAAAATAAACCACCACAAACTTGGACAAATAACATTAATTGTGTAAGTTTTAATTATGCGATTACGCCACGTTGTTTACAGCCAGGATGTGACCCATGAGCACTTTGCCCTCTGTCGTGCGTCGGTTTATTGAGTACTACACCGCACTGGATAGCCAGCCGCCTTCGGCGCTGGTCGGGCTTTACCATTCGAATGCCGCGCTTATCGATCCGTTTGGCGAACACAACGGTATTTTTGCGCTCCAGCGCTATTTCACCCATCTGCTGGCGAATGTCGAGCACTGCCGTTTTACCATCGATCCGCCGCTGTGCAGCGGAAACCGCTTCGTCGTTACCTGGGTGATGCACTGGTCGCACCCGCGCATTGCCGGGGGCGAGCCGCTCGAACTGCCGGGATGTTCGGTGGTGGAGACTGAAAACAACCTCATTACGCGCCAGCGGGACTACTACGATGCGGGAGAAATGATCTACGAACACCTTCCGCTGCTCGGCTGGGCGGTACGCGGCGTGAAGCGGAGGGTCAAATCATGAAGACGGTGCTGATTACCGGCGCGAGCTCAGGCATTGGTGCCGGGCTGGCGAAGTCCTTCGCCGCTGATGGCTACAACGTTATCGCCTGCGGGCGCGATCCGGCGCGGCTTGAAGCGCTGCATCAGGCCTGCCCCAATCTCACCGTTCGCCTGTTCGATATGACAGACAGGGACGCCTGTCGCCAGGCGCTGACCGGCATTTACGCCGATGTGGTTATTCTCTGCGCCGGCACCTGCGAATACCTGGACGGTGGTGTCGTGGATGCGGCGCTGGTGGAGCGGGTCATGAACACCAACTTTATCGGCCCGGTGAACTGCCTGGCCGCGCTGCAACAGCAGCTGGTTGCCGGCAACCGCGTGGTGCTGGTGAGCTCGATGGCCCACTGGCTTCCCTTCCCGCGGGCAGAGGCTTACGGTGCGTCCAAAGCGGCGCTGAGCTGGTTTGCTGAGAGCCTGCGCCTGGACTGGGAGCCAAAAGGCATTGCCGTGACGGTGGTCTCTCCGGGCTTTGTTGATACGCCGCTGACGCGCAAAAACGATTTTGCCATGCCTGGCAGGGTGAGCATCGACGAGGCGGTCAGGGCGATCCGTACCGGGCTGGCGAAGGGCAAAATGCATATCGCGTTTCCGGCCGGATTTAGCCTTATTTTGCGGCTGCTCTCCGGGTTACCCGCGTTTCTTCAGCGCGTGCTGCTGCGCAGGATGGTGCGTTCATGAACATTGCGATTATCGGCAGCGGCATCGCCGGGCTGACCTGCGCCTGGCGGCTGGCCGGGCATCATCAGGTCACTCTGTTTGAAGCGGGTGCCACGCCCGGCGGCCATACCGCGACGGTTGACGTATCGACACCTCAGGGGACATACGCGATCGATACCGGCTTTATCGTCTACAACAATCGCACCTATCCGCGCTTTATGGGCCTGCTCAGCGAGCTTGGCATCAGCGGGCAAAAAACGCAGATGAGCTTTTCAGTGCACAACCCGGCGACGGGGCTGGAGTACAACGGCCACACCCTGACGTCGCTGTTTGCCCAGCGCCGAAACGTGGTGAATCCGGCATTCTGGCGGTTACTCAGGGAGATTGTCCGTTTCAATCGCCTGGCGAAAGCGGCGCTGGACGGGGAGGTGAACCCGAACGCCACGCTACAGACGTTTCTGGACCAGCACGGCTTCACGCCTTTTTTTGCGCGTCACTACATTCTGCCGATGGGGGCCGCCATCTGGTCCTCGTCGCTGCAGGAGATGAAGCGTTTCCCGCTGCCGCTCTTTTTGCGCTTTTTCCACCACCACGGCCTGCTGGATATCACCCATCGCCCGCAGTGGTACGTGGTGCCGGGCGGCTCGCGGGAGTATATCCGCGCCATGCTGGAAAAACTGGGTGACCGCCTGACGCTTCACCTGAACGCGCCGGTACAGCGGGTGAGCCGCCACGCACGCGGGGTTACGCTTCAGCTCGAAAACGGCAGCCATACCTTCGATCAGGTGATATTTGCCTGCCACTCCGCCAGTGCCCTGGCGATGCTTGATGACCCGACGCCCGCAGAGCGCGAGGTGCTGGGTGATATTGGCTGGCAGCGCAACGAGGTTGTTCTGCACAGCGATCCGCGCTGGTTGCCGGTGCGTGAGCGTGCGTGGGCGAGCTGGAACTATCGCCTGAGCGAACAGGAGCAGGCCAGCGCCTGCGTCACTTACAACATGAACATTCTGCAGGATCTGCCTGCGGGAAGCCCGCTGTTCTGCGTCACTCTGAACCCGGACACGGCAGTGGATGAACGTTTCGTCCTGCAACGCTTTGTCTATGAGCATCCGTTGTTTAACCCGCAAAGCTGGCGGGCTCAGGCGCGGCGCGGCGAGATCAACGGGCATAACCGGAGCTGGTTCTGCGGCGCTTACTGGTACAACGGTTTTCATGAAGACGGGGTACGCAGCGCGCTGGACGTGGTCAAGGGGATAGCGGCCGGGGAGGGGAACTGAGATGAACAGCTGCCTCTATCACGGCGCATTGCGCCACCGTCGCCTCCAGCCGAAAACCCACGAATTCAGCTACAGCGTTTTTATGGCCTGGCTGGATCTCGATGAACTGCCGCTGCTGCCGTCCGTCGGCGTGGGGCGCAATCGCTTTGCCGCCGCCGCGTTCCACGACGCGGACTATCCGCTTGGCGCGCCGCTTAAAGAGAACGTGCTGAGCAGACTGGAGAGCCTGACCGGGGAGCGCCCGCACGGTCGCGTGATGCTGTTGACGCAGCTGCGCTATTTCGGATTCCATTTTAACCCGGTCAATTTTTACTACTGCTATGACCAGGACAATACGCTTCGCTGGGTGCTCGCCGAGGTGCGCAACACGCCGTGGAACGAGCGTCATTATTACGCGGTCAACGGGCAAAATGCCCAGCCCACGGAAAAAGCGTTTCACGTTTCCCCCTTCAACCCGATGGACATGATCTACCACTGGCGCTTTAACAACCCGGACAACACGCTGCATATGCACATTGAAAATCATCAGGAAGCAAAAGTGTTTGACGCCACGCTGGCCTTGCGCCGGGAGCCTCTGACCCGTCCGGCGCTGCGCTCGCTGCTGCTGCGCATCCCGCTGATGACCCTGAAAACCGTTTTTGCCATTTACTGGCAGGCGCTGCGCCTGTGGCTCAAGCGCGTGCCGCTGTATAACCATCCCGTCAGCAGGAGTGAACGCTCATGACCGATCCCGTCTTTGTGCTCGAACCCGATATCCCGCGCAACGTCCGCGTGGCGCGCTGGCTGCTGTTCCGTTTGTTAAGCGGCATTCGCGGCGGCTCGCTCACGCTGCGTGAAGGTGCGCAGACCTTTCATTTTGGCGAGACATCCGCCGCGCGGCATGCCGAGGTGCAGATCCTCACCCCCGGCGTCTACTGGCGTATCTTAACGGGCGGTAGCCTCGCGGCTGCAGAAGCCTGGATGGATGGCGAATGGGAAACCGCGCACCTCACGTCGCTTCTGGAGCTGCTGGCGCTCAACGGCGAGGTGCTCGGTCGTCTGGAAAACGGGTTCCGTCTGCTCGGCAGGCCGCTGGAGCGGATACGCCACTGGACGCGACGTAACTCCCGCATGCAGGCGCGCGAAAATATTGCCGCCCATTACGATCTGGGCAATACCTTCTATGCCCATTTTCTCGATAAAGAGTTGCTTTATTCCAGCGCGCTTTTTACCGCGGACGAGCAGGATCTTACCGCGGCGCAGCAGGCCAAAATGGCGCGCCTGTGTGAGCAGCTGGCGCTGAGCGCGGGCGACCACCTGCTGGAAATTGGCACCGGCTGGGGCGCGATGGCGGAATACGCGGCCCGCCACTATGGCTGTCGGGTCACCACCACCACGCTGTCGCAGGAACAATACATCTGGGCGACCGAGCGCATCGCCCGCGCCGGGCTGCAGGACCGGGTCGAGGTGCTGCTGTGCGATTATCGCGACCTCACCGGGCAGTACGACAAGCTGGTGTCGATAGAGATGATTGAAGCCGTCGGGCAACGCTATCTGCCCACGTTCTTCCGTACCTGCCAGGCGCGGCTGCGTCCGGGAGGACGAATGGCGATTCAGGCCATCACCATTCAGGACCAGCGCTACCGCGACTACAGCAAAAGCGTCGATTTTATCCAGCGCTACATTTTTCCGGGCGGCTTCCTGCCGAGTATTACCGCGATGAACGACCTGATGACGCGCCACACCGATTTCGTGGTGCGCAATCTCTTCGACATGGGGCCGGACTACGCCCGCACGCTGGCCCACTGGCGGCAGCGCTTTGTCCATGCCTGGCAGGAGATTGAAACGCTCGGCTTTGATGAACGGTTCCGCCGCATGTGGCTTTACTACTTCGGCTACTGCGAAGCCGGGTTTAACGCCCGCACCATTAGCGTGGTACAGCTCACCGCCGAGCGCGTATGAGACGCTACCTTCAGGTCTTCCTGCTGGCCGTCGCCTTCGATCTCTATTGGGCGCTGGTGGTGATGTTTCGCGAACAAGGCCTGATTATCTGGCTCGGGCTGGCGATCCTGGCGTGCCTGTTCTTGCCGTCAGCTTACCGTTTTTATGCGATTGGGCTCGCCGCGGCTGGCAGCCTGCTGGATGCGCTCTGGGCGCTGACGGGGCTGATTGCCTTCACGGGCGAGTCTCTGATGCCGCTATGGATGGTGGCACTGTGGCTGATGTTCGCCACGGTCTGGACGCAGCTGACGCGCACCACCACGTTACCCGGCTGGCTGCTGACGCTGCTGGCCGCCATGGGGGGACCGGTGGCGTATCTGATTGGCGAGCGGCTGGGTGCCATCATGTTTCTGGAGCCGACCTTTATCGTCGTCAGCTGGATGGCGCCGGGCTGGCTGGTACTGATGCTGTTTTTCCACCTGCTGATGGGGAGACAAAAATGAGGGCCATCGTTCTGTTGATTTGCCTGACGGTTGCAGTATCCGCCGTCCGGGCCGCCGACTGGCTGGCCTGGCTGCGCATGCTCCAGTCCCTGTGGCCGGATGTCCGGCCGGGTTCGCAGCTGGCGTTTGTCCTCAATGATAAGCAGGGGCAATTCTGGTATCGCGCGACGGCGACGCAACGCACCTTTATTCCACTCGGACCACGCCAGTCAGAAGCGTTCAGCAGCCGTTTTCTGGCGATCTGGCTCGATCCCCGCACGCAATACCCTGAGCTGCGTCAGCAGTTAATCGGAGGTCAAAAATGAAACGTTTCCTGATAATGGTGCTGGCATTGACGATGCTGCTGGCTGGCTGCAGCACCGAGGTGACCGATTATCGTGAACAGCAGCCGCGGTTGGATATCTTCCACTACTTCCAGGGTAAAACCGAAGCGTGGGGGATGGTGCAGGATCGCAGCGGCAGGCAGATCCGCCGTTTCCACGTTGAGATTGCCGGGGATGTTATCGGCGATACCCTGACGCTCAATGAGCACTTTGTTTATGACGACGGCGAAAAACAGCAGCGGGTCTGGCATATTCGCCGCGTGGGGAACGACCGCTACGAGGGAACGGCGGGGGATATTGAAGGGATCGCCACAGGGCAGGCCGCAGGCAACGCCTTTAACTGGCATTACAGTATGAACGTGACGGCCAACGGCAAAACGTGGCTGCTGAACTTTGACGACTGGATGTACCTGCAGGATGAGACGCATCTGTTCAATAAAACCGAGATGAAGAAATTTGGCGTCACCGTCGCCACGGTGACGCTGTTCTTTACCCGTAAGACGTAAGTTTAGTCGCGGGCATTACCGGTTTTGCTGCTGGAGTAAATAAAGTACAGGGCAATACCCAGGCAAACCACCGCGCCCAGACGGCTCGGTGAAAACGGAATCGCGGGATTATTCAACCAGCCAAAGTTATCAATCAGCATGCTCATGGTGAGCTGGCCGAAGATCACCGCGACCGTAGCGACAGCTGTGCCGATACGCTGAACGGCGAGCACCATAATTACGATATAGGGCACGCCAAACATCGCGCCGAGGAGCTGCCATTTCGGCACGTCCAGCAGCGTGACCGCCTGCCTGGGCTCGAAGAAGAAAATGAGCAGGGCGGTCACCAGCGCGCCGACGGAAAACGTCAGGAATGCGCTTTTGAAGACGCCTACACTGCTGCCGAGCTGTCCGTTAATCGCAGCCTGAATGCTCAGCATCGCGCCGCCGCAGACGGCCAGAATTATCATCATCAGTGTCATACGTTTACCCCTGTGCGACCAGTACCAGTGCGGCAATAATAAAAATCAGCGCCACGATGCGTTTTGCGTTTATCTTCCTGTGCGGCGTGCCCAGCAGGCCAAAGTGGTCAATGATCAGGCTTTTAAAAACCTGGCCCGCCAGAATGCCGATCATCGTCAGGGCGATGCCGATGGCCGGCGTGGCGATAGTCAAAATGACCACGTATACTGGGCCAAGCACCCCGCCGAGCAGCTGCCAGCCTGGCTGTGCGAAAAACGACGGACTGCTGCGCGGGCTGAAAAACAGCATCAGAAGAAACGTCAGTGCGGCGCCCACGCCGAAGATGCTGAATGTGGCCCATAAATCCCCGACTTCGCCACCCAGCGGTCCCAGCAGGCCCGCCTCGATGGACAGTCCCATCCCGCCAGCAATCACCAGTAAAATTAAAATAAGTTGCATTGCTCATACTCTCTCGTTGCTCAGGCGACGAAGAATACGGCGTATCAGCAGTGAGAAAAATGCCATAATGCAGGAAACACCATTGCAGGAAATGCACTAATGATTGATGCCGGAAATATCAGCATTCGCGCGTTGCTGATCTTTATCGCGGTTTATGAATCGCAGAATTTCTCCGTGGTTGCGCGCAGGGAAGGGATCTCCGCTTCACAAGTTTCACGTGTCATCCACCAGCTTGAGGACGCGCTCGGCCAGCAGCTTTTTTATCGCAACACGCGGGCCGTGATACCGACGGAAAGCGGGCATCTTTTCATTCGCTACGCCCGGACGATGGCGGGAAGTCTTGACGAGGCGCGCCGGGAGCTGGATGAGAGGTCTATTGAGCCAACGGGCCTGATTCGCATTAACTGCCCGGTATTTTTTGGACAGCGGCACGTTGCTCCCGGCCTGGCGGGGCTGTCAGCGCGCTACCCCCGGCTTACCCTGGAGTTGACGCTCACCGATGATTTTATCGATCCGCATCGGGATGCCGCCGACGTGCTGTTCCGCATCGGCACGCTGACGGACTCCTCGTTTCACGCACGGGTGCTCGGTCAGCAGTTTTACCATCTGGCGGCGTCGCCGTCCTACCTGCGGCAGCACGGCGCGCCTGATGGGCCGGAAGATCTGACGCAGCACAGTTGCCTGGTGTATCGGGGATCGTCCGGGCCTAACCGCTGGCTCATTCGCCGCCATGATGCGGCATGGGTTCACTATCCCGTTGCGCCGCTGATGACGTCCAACAACGCCGAAACGCTGCTGATTGCCGCGCTGGGCGGGATGGGGATCGTACTGTTCCCCGACTGGCTGGTGAGTGAAAGGCTAAAAAGTGGCGAGCTGGTGTCGCTCCTGCCGGAGTATGAATGCGGGATCAACACGGAGCCGCAGACCATTGCGGCAATTTACCCGAACGCGCGTCATCCGCCCCTTAACGTCAGGGCGGTGATTGATTATTACGTGGAACTGTTCGGCACCCCGCCGTACTGGCAGCGTGAGCGTTAGCGGGTAAGCTCCTTGCGGATAATCTCAGCGCCCGCGCTGAGCGCCTTCAGCTTGCCGTTGGCAACCTGGCGGGAGAGCGGGGCCATACCGCAGTTGGTGGACGGATAAAGCTTGTCGGCATCGACAAACTGCAGCGCTTTACGCAGCGTATTAGCCACTTCCTCCGGCGTTTCAACGGCGTTGGTCGCCACGTCGATCGCCCCGACCATGACCTTTTTACCGCGAATCAGCTCCAGCAGATCCATCGGTACGCGTGAGTTATGGCACTCAAGGGAGATGATGTCGATGTTAGAAGTCTGCAGCTTAGGGAAGGCCTCTTCATACTGTCGCCATTCTGAGCCGAGCGTCTTTTTCCAGTCGGTATTGGCTTTGATGCCGTAGCCGTAGCAGATGTGTACGGCGGTTTCGCACTTAAGCCCTTCGATTGCGCGCTCCAGTGCGGCGATGCCCCAGTCGTTGACCTCGTCGAAGAAGACGTTAAACGCCGGCTCGTCGAACTGGATGATATCGACCCCGGCGGCTTCCAGTTCGCGCGCTTCCTGATTCAGGATTTTGGCGAATTCCCAGGCCAGCTTTTCGCGGCTTTTGTAGTGATCGTCATAGAGGGTATCGATCATGGTCATCGGCCCCGGGAGGGCCCATTTGATCGGCTTGTCCGTGAGCTGACGCAGGTACTTCGCATCGTCCACAAATACCGGTTTCTGACGCGCGACGGCATCAACGACCGTCGGCACGCTCGCGTCATAGCGGTTGCGGATGCGTACGGTCTGGCGGTTTTCGAAATCGACGCCGCTCAGGTGTTCAATAAACGTGGTGACAAAGTGCTGACGGGTCTGCTCGCCGTCGCTGACGATATCAATGCCCGCGCGAATCTGTTCATCCAGAGACAGGCGCAGGGCATCCTGTTTACCCGCCAGTAATTCATCATCCTGGAGTTTCCACGGAGACCACAGCGTTTCAGGTTGCGCAAGCCAGGTTGGCTTAGGCAGGCTGCCAGCCGTAGAGGTCGGGAGCAATGTTTTCATAATAAAAGACCTTTTTTTGATGAATTAAAGCGTGTAGTTATCAGACCACTGCTCAAGAATATGTTGGTAAGGCTTAATGAAATACGCTTCGGTAAATCGGCCCTGTTCAATCGCCAGCCGGCTTCGCTCCTCGCGGTCATACACAATTTTGGTTAATGAATGATCCTGCTGGTTCAGATCCGGGCGGTAGTACAGACCTGCCGCCGAGTTCGCGTTATAAATTTCCGGACGATAGATTTTCTGGAATGTTTCCATGGTGCTGATGGTGGCGATCAGTTCCAGATCGGTGTAATCATTCAGCAAGTCCCCGGTGTAGAAGAAAGCGAAGGGTGCCACGCTGTTTTCCGGCATGAAATAGCGAACTTTCAGGCCCATTTTGGCGAAGTACAGTTCCGTTAACGACTCGCCGTCCGGCGCGTACTCCATGCCCAGCACCGGATGCTGATTACCGGTGCGGCGGTAGGTGTCTTTGCTGGAGACGCTCAGGCAGATCACCGGACCTTTCCTGAAGTTCTCTTTGTATTCCGGCGAATTCACAAAATGACGGAAGATATTGCCGTGCAGCTCGCCAAACTTTTCCGGAATACCGAAGTGCTGCTGGTTCTTATTGTGTTCCAGCAGCAGAACGCTGAAATCATAATCGCGCACGTAAGAGGAGAAGTTATTCCCGACGATGCCTGCGATACGCTGGTTATTTTTTTTGTCGACAATATACGTTTGTAATATCTCAATAGCCGGAAACGGCTTTTCCGCGCCAATGTTCAAATCGACAGAGATGATTTCAAGCTCAACCGCGTAGCGATCGGCGGTCGGGTTATCCCAGCGCGCCAGGGCGTTAAAGCGGTTGTTGATCATCACCAGCGTATTGCGCAGGTTTTCCTGACGTTTTTCTCCCCGCGCCAGGTTGGCAAAGTTAGTGGTCGTACGCGTATTTTCTGACGGGTTGTAATTCTCATCGAAGCAACTGCGCTTAAGGGTATAGGTGAAGGCTTTGCTCATTGTGGTTATGCATCCTAAGTTCATGTTGCTAAGAAGTTACTAATGCATAATTTATGCCTGAGCCCGTGGCGCAGGGGAAGTGACTTAATTTCAATGCAACATGAGGCATTTTCATGTTTAGATACAAAAAGAAGAGTAGCGCGGGTGGCGACTGTTTAAAAATTTTTACGCATTGCTGTAAAGGCTAATACGGAAATTATGGTGTTTTACACCGTAATTATGCATCTGTAAGAAAGCAATCTATTAACCCCCGCAGTTGCGATTAATTGATGTTGCTTATTTAATTTTATGGAAATATTTTTGGTGTGAATTTTATAGGTATTGTCAGCAATGTTGAGTTATTTGTGGTTTTATTTGTTTTGCGATCTTAAACATGATTTTTTGCTATCTCATAATTATTTAAGCGTTTAGCATTTACCCGATGAGTAAAATTCTGAGGATACCATTGTGTACTATCCAAACTCCATCAGTTGGCCAGTGATTCGCGAAGGGGGGCTTCGGCGCCTTAGGCTTGGAGAAATAAATTTAGCGAGTTCGCTCTTTGGGTATAGTATTTACTATCATAAAGTATGGATTCACCTTGAAAGTTATCTGCCTTTTAATCTACAAAATCCTGGCCAGGCAATGAGTCCTGATGGAGAAATGTGGTTCAGGTCTGAAAAATATGAACATGACTTTTCTATGCCTGTTAGCCAGCCAGTGACTGATGCCCAACATCTTTTTATGCATGAAATGATGCATGTCTGGCAGCATCAACGTGGTATGTGGGTGCGTATGCGTGGTGCTTTCTCCTGGGCTGCTGATTATACGTACAGTCTTGAGAAGACTAACTTACTGGAATACGGACTAGAGCAACAAGCTTCGATTGTCAGTGATTACTGGTTATTAAAAAGCTATGGTTTTTGGGGTAATAGTCATCTCTTTGATTATAGAAACTATGATCCTGCTGAACCAGTAACGATATTGATTAAAAAATATGAACGTATTTTAGAGGGGTTTCCCGGTTGAGATATATATCACTGTTGCTGTCTGCCATTTTTCTGGCGGGGTGTCCGGGTAAAGGAAAAGAAGGCGCTGCGTCCGGGGAAAGACAATCTATCTACGTTTATGATGGTCTGGTATGCTTTACAGTCGATAAAAAAGATATTCTTAGTCGCTATGTACTGGCATCAAACGGCAAAGAGTATTCTGAGTTATTAAAGGGGGACTTTTTAGCATTATCATATCCGAACACATGTTTTAACGTGAACTTAACTAAAGGTACTGTCTATGGGGCACATTATACGTTAAATAAAAAGAATTTTTATTATACTTTTATAATCGATAACCAAGGCAATATACTCGACTTAGGGAGAAAGTAACATGTCATTACCCGCATACCTGTTTCTTTATGATGAAAACGGAATGCAGTTAAAAGGAGAATGTCTCGCGTTAGGTCGAGAGGGCGCGGTTGAAGTCATGAGCAGCAGCTACGGCATTAGCCAGCCAGTCGACCCTCATACCGGTAGAATGGGGGGTACCAGACAACACGAACCTTTTATCATACACAAACAGCTGGATAAACTTTCACCACTGTTTGCAGTGTATGTTTGCGACGGGAGACGTCTGCAAAAAGCGATCATTCGCTACTATGAGACAAACGATGCAGGGATTGAACGTGAAGTTTATCGGATATCCATGGAGAGTGTTGTCATCATGTCAGTGAATGCCAATCACACATATATACCTGGTTCAAATCATCATAACATGATCGAGACCGTGAAGTTACGCTTCAACAGTATTGAATGGCACTACCTGGATGGCATGATTAAGTATGGCGATGCGTGGTCAAAACCAGCATCACAAAAACCGTAGTATCACGATTGTACTGCTAATCTTTATCAATCAGGATCCTGGGTGCGATATATGGCGCCCAGCCAGGATGTGTAACGCTTCATCTGCTAATGTCGCACTCTTTCCGCAATTCCCGCTATAATCCCCAAAATTTCCAACCGGTTTAGAAACAATCATGACAAAACTCACCTTACAAGAGCAGATGCTGAAAGCGGGCCTGGTCAGCAGCAAGAAAGCAGCGAAAGTGCAGCGCACGGCAAAGAAATCACGCGTACAGGCCCGTGAGGCGCGTGAAGCGGTAGAAGAGAATAAGAAGGCGCAGATCGAGCGCGACAAGCTGCTGAGCGAGCAGCAAAAGCAGGCCGTGCTCGCAAAAGAGTTTAAAGCGCAGGTGAAGCAGCTGATTGAGATGAACCGCATCACCGTGGCGAAAGGCAACATCACCTTTAACTTCACCGACGGTAATTTGATCAAAAAAATCGAGGTCGACAAGCCAACCCAGGCTCAGCTGATCAACGGCCGTCTGGCCATTGCGCGCCTGGTGCTGAATGCAAACGGTGACTGCGAATACGCAATTATTCCGGCGGTGGTGGCCGATAAAATTGCCCAGCGCGATGCCGACAGCATCGTGTTAAACAGCGCGCTCAGCCAGGAGGAGCAGGACGAAGACGATCCGTACGCGGACTTCAAAATCCCTGACGATTTGATGTGGTAAAATACATTCAGAACGGGGCGGCGTGACGGGCGTTAACCGGCTCTCCGCTCACGGGATGAATAAAATTCAGAACGCTTGCATGCAGCATCAGCCGGGGCGTTTCTTCAGTCCCCGGCGCTTCAAGACCACCATACAGATCGCAGCCCAGAATAGGGTGCCCCAGCTGCTGGCAGTGGATGCGCAACTGATGTGTTCGCCCGGTTTCTGGCGTGAGATCCACCCGCGTTAAAGGCACCCCCGTCCCCTGATAAAAACGTTCCACCACCCGATAGCGGGAGCGGGCGGGTTTACCGTTAATGGTGCAGATCGACATCAGCGGGAACAGCGCCGGGTCTTTAGCAATGGGCGCATCAATTACACCTTCGTCATTTTCCAGATGCCCGCAAAGCAGGGCGCTGTAAACTTTCTCCACGCTGCGCTGGCTAAACTGCTGGCAGAGCGCCGCGTTGATGGCCTTATTGCGTGCAACTACCATCAGCCCGGACGTGCCGAAATCCAGACGGTGCACCAGCGTGCAGCCGGGGTACGTCTGGACAAGACGATAGTGGACAGAATCGAGGTTTTGCGGGTTTTTGCCCGAGAGGCTCAGCAGGCCGGAAGGCTTATCGATCAGCAGCAGATGTTCATCCTGCCAGAGGATCTGAATGTCGTCGTGACACGGTGGGGCAATAAAAGAATCAATAATCGCAGACATCAGGCCGCCCGGCTGGAGAGTGGGAGCGGATGATAACGAAATGCGGAGGAAAAGAAAAACCCTCCCACCGGACGGTGAGAGGGGGAAATCTTACGCGGCTACCAGGCTGTCGATGGCGGCTTTCGCATCGGTCTGCGCTTTGGTTGCCACTTCAGGACCGTAAGCGATACCTTCCGCGAACACGAAGTTCACGTCAGTGATGCCGATGAAGCCCAGGAACAGGCTCAGGTACGGCGCAACCAGGTCGGTTGGGGTGTCTTTATGAATACCGCCACGGCTGGTCAGTACGATCGCACGTTTACCTTTCACCAGACCTTCCGGGCCGTTCTCGGTGTAACGGAAGGTTACGCCAGCGCGTGCCACCAGGTCGAAGTAGTTCTTCAGCTGGGTAGGAATATTGAAGTTGTACATCGGCGCGTTGATCACGATAACGTCGTGCGCCTGCAGCTCGGCAATCAGCTCGTCGGACAGCGCCAGCGCTTCCTGCTGACGTGGAGAGAGCGGTGCATCGCTTGGGCGCAGCGCGCCAACCAGTTCGCCATCGAGCACAGGAATTGGGTTTGCCGCCAGGTCACGCACGGTGATTTCGTCAGCAGAATGCTGTTCACGCCACTGTTCCACGAAGTAATCAGACAGCTGACCAGACTGAGAGTACCCTGCCAGAATACTGGATTTCAAAACTAATACTTTGCTCATGGGTGATTCCTGTTTTTGCATTTGATTGAAGGGTGTTGCCCCGTTGCTTGTTGACACTTTATTCACAATCCTGCCACAGGGATAGCGCAATATATCGAAGTCTATGTTCGAATTTTTTGAATAAGGCGCTAAAAGCCCTGATGTGGTACTCTATAGCCATCATTAAAAAGAGATTTTATCCGGCAGTGCACTGCCCGTTAACGCTATGACAGAACAACAAAAATTAACCTTCCCGATGCTCCTGCAACAGCTGGATTCACTGATGCTGCGTGATAAACAGCGCTTTACGCGCCGTCTGCACGGGGTGAAAAAGGTTAAAAATCCTGATGCACAACAGGCCATTTACCAGGAGATGGCGAAAGAGATTGAACAGGCGGCAGGGAAGGTTGTGCTGCGCGAAGCCGCACGTCCGTCGATTACCTACCCGGAAAACCTGCCCGTCAGCCAGAAGAAACAGGACATTCTTGAGGCCGTCCGCGATCACCAGGTGGTGATCGTCGCGGGGGAAACCGGTTCGGGGAAAACCACGCAGCTGCCGAAAATCTGTATGGAGCTGGGCCGCGGGGTGAAAGGGCTGATCGGTCACACCCAGCCGCGTCGTCTGGCGGCGCGCACCGTGGCAAACCGTATTGCCGAAGAACTGCAGACGGAGCCGGGCGGCTGCATTGGTTACAAGGTGCGTTTCAGCGACCACGTCAGCGATAACACCATGGTTAAGCTGATGACCGACGGTATTCTGCTGGCGGAAATCCAGCAGGACCGCCTGCTGATGCAATACGACACCATCATCATCGATGAAGCGCACGAGCGCAGCCTGAACATCGACTTCCTGCTCGGCTACCTGAAAGAGCTGCTGCCGCGTCGTCCGGATCTGAAAATCATCATCACCTCCGCAACGATCGATCCTGAACGCTTCTCGAAGCATTTCAACAATGCGCCGATTATCGAGGTGTCAGGACGCACGTATCCGGTGGAAGTGCGCTATCGCCCGATTGTGGAAGAGGCGGATGATACCGAGCGCGACCAGCTGCAGGCCATCTTCGATGCCGTCGATGAGCTGGGAAATGAGAGTTCAGGCGACATTCTGATCTTCCTGAGCGGCGAGCGCGAAATCCGCGATACCGCCGACGCGCTCAGCAAGCGCGACCTGCGCCACACGGAGATCCTGCCGCTTTACGCGCGCCTGTCAAACAGCGAGCAGAACCGCGTGTTCCAGCCACATGGCGGGCGACGTATCGTTCTGGCGACCAACGTGGCGGAAACCTCGCTGACCGTTCCGGGCATCAAATACGTGATAGACCCTGGCACGGCGCGCATCAGCCGCTACAGCTACCGCACCAAAGTTCAGCGCCTGCCGATTGAGCCGGTCTCGCAGGCTTCCGCTAACCAGCGTAAAGGCCGCTGCGGCCGCGTGTCGGAAGGGATCTGTATTCGTCTCTATTCGGAAGACGATTTCCTGTCGCGCCCGGAGTTTACCGATCCGGAAATTCTGCGCACCAACCTGGCGTCCGTTATCCTGCAGATGACTGCGCTGGGGCTGGGCGACATCGCGGCGTTCCCGTTCGTGGAAGCGCCGGACAAGCGCAACATTCAGGACGGCGTGCGCCTGCTGGAAGAGCTGGGAGCCATCACCACAGACGAGCAGGCGACGGCGTACAAGCTGACGCCGCTGGGCCGTCAGCTCAGCCAGCTGCCCGTCGATCCGCGTCTGGCCCGTATGGTACTGGAAGCGCAGAAGCACGGCTGCGTGCGTGAGGCGATGATTATCACTTCAGCGCTTTCGATTCAGGACCCGCGCGAGCGTCCGATGGACAAACAGCAGGCGTCTGACGAAAAGCACCGTCGCTTCCACGACAAAGAGTCCGATTTCCTCGCTTTCGTGAACCTGTGGAACTATCTCGGCGAGCAGCAGAAAGCGCTCTCCTCGAACCAGTTCCGCCGTCAGTGCCGCGTTGATTTCCTCAACTACCTGCGCGTGCGCGAGTGGCAGGATATCTACACCCAGCTGCGTCAGGTGGTGAAAGAGCTGGGCATTCCGGTGAACAGCGAACCGGCGGAGTACCGCGAGATTCATATCGCGCTGCTGACCGGCCTGCTGTCCCATATCGGGATGAAGGATGCGGATAAGCAGGAATATACCGGCGCGCGTAACGCCCGCTTCTCCATCTTCCCGGGTTCCGGCTTGTTCAAGAAGCCGCCTAAGTGGACCATGGTTGCGGAACTGGTGGAAACCAGCCGCCTGTGGGGGCGGATTGCCGCGCGTATCGATCCGGAATGGGTCGAGCCGGTGGCTCAGCACCTGCTGAAACGCTCGTACAGTGAACCGCACTGGGAGCGCGCGCAGGGCGCGGTGATGGCGACCGAGAAAGTAACCGTTTACGGCCTTCCGGTGGTTGCCGCGCGTAAGGTTAACTACAGCCAGATTGACCCGGCGCTCAGCCGCGAGCTGTTTATCCGCCATGCGCTGGTGGAGGGCGACTGGCAGACGCGTCACGCCTTCTTCCGTGAAAACCTGAAGCTGCGCGCCGAAGTGGAGGAGCTTGAGCACAAATCCCGTCGCCGCGATATTCTTGTGGACGATGAGGCGCTGTTTGAGTTTTACGACCAGCGCATCAGCCACGATGTTATCTCTGCCCGCCACTTCGACAGCTGGTGGAAAAAGGCCAGCAAAGAGACGCCGGACCTGCTCAACTTCGAAAAGAGCATGCTGATTAAAGAGGGGGCGGAGTCGGTCAGCAAGCTCGATTACCCGAACTTCTGGCATCAGGGCAACCTCAAGCTGCGTTTGACCTATCAGTTTGAGCCGGGCACGGACGCGGACGGCGTGACCGTCCACATTCCGCTGCCGCTGCTGAACCAGGTGGAGGAGAGCGGGTTCGAGTGGCAAATCCCCGGCTTGCGCCGCGAGCTGGTGATTGCGCTGATCAAATCCCTGCCTAAGCCGGTGCGCCGAAACTTTGTGCCTGCGCCGAACTATGCGGAAGCGTTTTTAGGCCGCGTCACGCCGCTGGAGATGCCGCTGCTCGACGCGCTCGAGCGTGAATTCCGCCGCATGACCGGCACCACCATTGACCGCGAAGACTGGAACTGGGATCAGGTGCCCGATCATCTGAAAATCAGCTTCCGCGTGGTGGATGACAAAAACAGAAAGCTGCAGGAAGGCCGTTCCCTGAGCGAGCTCAAAGAGGCGCTGAAAGGCAAAGTTCAGGAGACGCTGTCTGCGGTGGCGGACGACGGCATCGAGCAGAGCGGGCTGCACATCTGGAGCTTTGGTCAGCTTCCGGAAAGCTACGAACAGAAGCGGGGTAACTATAAGGTCAAAGCGTGGCCTGCGCTGGTGGACGAACGCGACAGCGTGGCGATCAAACTGTTTGTTAACCCGCAGGAACAGCAGCAGATGATGTGGCGCGGGCTGCGACGCCTGCTGCTGCTCAACATCCCGTCGCCGATCAAGTATCTGCACGAGAAGCTGCCGAACAAAGCCAAGCTGGGGCTGTATTTTAACCCGTACGGTAAAGTGCTGGATCTGATCGACGACTGCATCTCCTGCGGCGTGGACAAGCTGATCCACGAGGCGGGCGGCCCGGTCTGGACGGAAGAAGGCTTTGCTCAGCTTCATGAAAAGGTACGCGCTGAGCTGAACGACACCGTGGTGGAGATAGCCAAACAGGTCGAGCAGATCCTCACCGCCGTATTCAATATCAACAAGCGCCTGAAAGGGCGCGTGGATATGACCATGGCGCTGGGGCTGTCTGACGTGAAGGCGCAGATGGCGGGGCTGGTCTACCGCGGTTTTGTCACCGGCAACGGCTTCAAACGCCTGGGCGATACACTGCGTTATCTGCAGGCGATTGAAAAGCGTCTGGAGAAAATGGCTATCGACCCGCACCGCGATCGCGCGCAGATGCTGAAAGTGGAAAGCGTGCAGCAGGCGTGGCAGCAGTGGCTCAACAAGCTGCCGCCCGCGCGCCGCGACGATGAAGACGTTCAGGCGATCCGCTGGATGATTGAAGAGTTGCGCGTCAGCTTCTTTGCGCAGCAGCTCGGTACGCCGTATCCGATTTCGGATAAGCGTATCCTACAGGCTATGGAGCAGATCTCCGGTTAAAACCCGGTTTTCTCCCTCTCCCTGTGGGTTGAGGGATCCCCATAAATTAATGCGAGCAGTGAACAATCCCCTCGCCCCTTTGGGGAGAGGGTTAGGGTGAGGGGCACATACGGCGGTAGTGGTCATTCCGTTCACGTTATGTTCCTTGCTACTCTGTAAGGACGATACCTGTGAACGTGCCAGGGCGGCTCAATCGCCACCGCCCTGGCGACCCGGGCTCCCGGCGGTAAATCGCCGCTTCGCGGTGCCCTCAGCTTATTCCTTCCGGCTTATCGGGGACGGGCGGAGGTAACATCCCTGTAAAGCCCGCCCTCTCGGCGCATCCCTGCACCTCGCCCCGGCCTTACGGAAACGCCTCGGCGATTTACAGCCGGACCATGGCGTCGCTGAAAGCCTTCATTCCTTCTGAAAGTCGCTTTATTGCTTCAGCTTAAAAATTACTGGGGATCCCTCAGTCCGCACATTTATTCACCCGTTCACCATTGCCAGCGTAAACCCATCCCACCCCTTAACCCCCACCGTTTGCAGCGCGGTGGCGGTTAAACGCGGGTTATCTCCCGTCATCTCGATAAACCGACGCACGCCCTGCACGCGTGCGTCGTCGCTTTGCCCGTTAATCACTTCGCCGTCGCGCACCACGTTGTCGCCAATAATCACCGTACCTGGGCGGGAGTAGTACAGAGACCACTCCAGATAGCCGGGATTGTTTGGCTTATCGGCATCGATAAAGATCAGGTCGAAAGGCGGAACGTCACCGAGATTTTCGAGCGAGTGCAGCGCCGGACCTTCAACTAACTCAATACGATCGCTTAGCCCCGCGAGGCGGATATTCTGGCGGGCAACCTCGGCATGCGTGGGGTCAGCTTCAAGCGTAATCAGCTTACCGTCCGGTGGCAGGGCGCGCGCCATCCAGATTGAGCTATAGGCACCCAGCGTCCCGATCTCCAGAACCCGCCGCGCCTGCGTCATACGAACAAACAGCGCCAGAAGTTGCCCCTGATTGGCCGCAACATCGTGTTCAGGTAGCCCGGCGCGTTTGTTATTTTCCAGTACCTGATGAAGTACGTCATCATCAGGGATAAGCGAAGAAATCATGTAATTATCTACTGCAGACCATTGTTGTTGCATAGATTGACTCCTTGGATTTTTCTCCCTCTCCCTTTGGGAGAGGGTCGGGGTGAGGGCATCAGCGCGCAAGGCGGTTCACGCGCTCACCCAGCCGCCGCCCAGCGCCTTATACAAATCGATCTGCGCCAGCAGCAGGTTATTTTTCACCTGCACGACGCTGGTTTGCACCGAGAATAGGGTGCGCTGCGCGTCCAGCACGTCCAGATAGGAGGAGTAGCCGTTGCCATAGCGGTTCTGCGCAATGCGCAGCGTCTCCTGCGCCACATCCTGCTGGGCAAGCAGCTCCGTCAGTTGTTCCTGATAGCGCGCAATGGCGTCAAGACTGTTGTTCACCTCGGCAAACGCGTTACGCACGGTTTTTTCATACGTATACAGCGCCTGGTTCCGCTGGGACTGGGAAATATCTACCTGCGCATTCAGCGCCTGGCGGTTCAGCAGCGGGGCAAGAATACTGCCCCCGACGCTCCAGAGCTGAAGCGGGTTGTCCAGCAGGCCGGAAAGGGTGCGATCCTGGATCGATCCGGTCGCGGTCAGGTTGATCGACGGCAGCAGGCTCGCGCGCGAGGCGGCAAGCGAGGCGTCGGCCGCAACCAGCTGTCGCTCGGCCTGCACGATATCCGGCCGACGGTTCAGGAGCGTGGAAGGCAGCTGTGACGGCAGCTTCAGCGGCGTCAGCGTCTCAAAGCTTTCGCTGCGCGCCACCGCGCCGGGATTGCTTCCCAGCAGCAGGTTCAGGGCGTTCTCCTGCTGTGCAATCTGATGCTGCAGCACGGGAACCTGCGCTCGCGTTGAGCGCAGTTCGGAATCTGACTGCATCAGCTCCAGACGCGAGCTGTAGCCCGTCTCAAACTGACGTTTCGCGAGGTTAAATGCCTCTTCGCGCGATTTCAGCGTGGATTCGGTCACCCGCAGCTGTTCGTCAAGTGAGAGCAGGGTGACATACCCGGACGCAACGGACGACACGACGGTTAAATCCGCGGCGGCGGCAGCGGCTTTTTGCGCCTCCAGCGAGGCCTCGGCGGCATTGGCCGTGCTGCGGTTGACGCCCCAGATATCAACGTCATAGCTCGCCGTCAGGCTTCCTCTGTACAGCGTGCCGTAGACCGGCAGCCCGGTCGCGGCGGATTGTGAACGGGCGCGTGTTCCGGTTACGCCCGCGTCGAGCGAAGGAAAGAGACTGCCGTCAGCCGCAAAGACCCGCGCCTGATACTCGTTTATCCGCTCGCGGGCAATTAACACATCGCTGTTATGCTTAAGCGCCTGATCCACGTAGCGGTTGAGGTGGTTGTCATGGAAATTGCGCCACCAGAGCTGCTCCGTTGGGCTGGCAGGGCCTGAGGCGGCGCGCCACTGCGCAGGGATGTGCAGCGTCGGCTGCGCCGGTTTTACGTCGACGGACTGGCATCCGGCGAGCAACACCGCCAGCACCAGAGCGGCTATCGGGCGGAGGGTCATGGCTTTGCCTCCCGCGTATCAATCGTCACCTGCACCGACATGCCCGGGCGCAGCAGCGCAGACTCTTCAGGCTTACCGAGCACCTCGATGCGCACCGGAATACGCTGGGCGATTTTCACAAAGTTGCCAGTCGCGTTGTCCGGCGTGATGGCGCTGAACTCAACCCCGGTCGCCGGGGAGATGCTCTCCACGCGGCCCTGATACGCTTTGTCGTTCAGGGCATCGACGGTAAACTTCACCGGCTGACCGACGCGCAGCTCCGCCAGCTGGGTCTCTTTAATATTGGCGATCACCCAATGTTGCGGCGGAACCAGCGTTGTCAGATGCGTTCCGGCGGTGACATACGCCCCAAGACGCACGGCGATCTGGCCCAGCTGGCCGTCGCGCGGGGCGATAATACGCGTGTTTTGCAGGTCAATCTGCGCCAGCTCCAGCGCCGCTTTGGCGTTTTCAACGTCCGCCTCCAGCGCGCCGCGATTGACAATCACCGTCTGCAGATCCTGACGCGACATCTCAAGCGTGGCTTTCGCCTGGTCGATATCCGCGTTGCCCTGGGCCGCACTGGCCAGCGCGGCATCGCGTTCGCGAATGGAAAGCGACCCGTCAGCCGTCAGATCCTTCACGCGCTTTAAATCCGCCTGGGTTTTCAGGCTCTGGGCGCGGGCATTTTTCAGCGCCGCGTCGTTTTTAGCGATCGTCGCTTCGGCACTTTTACGCTGTTGCAGGTTGTTATTGAGGGCGGCAATTTTCATCGCCAGCTGCGCCTCGGCCTGATGCACGCGCTGACGATAGATGCGGTCATCAATCTGCAGCAGCAGGTCACCTTTTTTAACCTGCGCAAAGTCCTGCACCTTCACCTCGGTGATATAGCCATTCACCTGAGGGCTGATAAACGTCGTCTGGCCGCGCACGTAGGCGTTATCGGTAAACTGCGCGTGGCGGGTGAACGGTGGCAACTGCCAGGCATAAAGGATCACCAGTACGCCGACAATACCGATGGCGGCGGCGGTGAAAACGGAAACAATGCGCACATTTTTGCGGGTGTTGGCCTGCTCTTTGGCGGCATCCTGCTGACTCATAAACTCTCCAGAAATAGTACAATTATTTGTTGCCGGTGGCGTTCTTCAGCGCCATACGGGCAGTGATGCGCAGGCGCAGCAAGCGCCATAAAATCCAGACCAGCGTGGCGGCAGCAATGCTCGCCGTCAGCAGATAAGTATCGTTGTAAGCCAGAATATTTGCTTCAAGCGAAGTGACCGTTTGCAGCTGCGTTATCGCCTGAGTGCCCAGCAGCGAACTGTCGCCAATAAGGCTTTTATACATCTGGGTATAAAGCTGAATCCGCTCGTTGACCAGCGGGTTGAGCGTGGTGAGCTGGTCTGCGAGCAGGCTGGAGTGGTACTTCTCGCGCCAGGTCTGAAAGGTGCCGAGGATCGCGGAACCCAGCAGGCCGCCAAGGTTCTGGCTCATGCCAAACATCACCGAGAAGCTGACGAGGTTGCGCGGGTCGGCAATCACCCCGCCAATGGCGGCCAGCATGGCTGGCGCCAGGAAGAAGGCGCTGCCGAAGCCCAGCAGGAACTGGCTGACCATCAGCTGATCCGGACGGGTCAGGTTATTGGACTGGCTGTCCAGCAGGGAGGCCACAATCATCAGCGCCAGAGAGGTGATAATCGGCCACGCCAGTTTGGTGGGCTTAATCGTGAGACAGCTGGTGACGATCCCGCAGACGATGCCAGCGAAAATAGACCACGCGAGGTGGGTCATCTGCTCATTCTGTAACCCAACATACTGCAGCCAGCCGATGACGCCGGTGTTTTGTTCCGCCAGCACGATACGGATCAGCAGCATGATCAGCCCCAGGCGGACGATGCTGCCGCTCGACAGCCAGCGGGTGTTCAGCAGCGGGTTGGCGCGGTTATGTTCAAACACGATGGCGGACACAATGAGCACCAGCGATAGCGCCAGCGACCAGCCGATCCACGGCGCCTCGAACCACCAGTCAAGACGGCCCAGGGAGAGTACGGCGCACAGGAGGGCCATCCCGGGGGCCAGTAAAAAGAAGGTGATAAAATCTTTCTTCTCAAAGACCTTGCGTCGGTCGCCCGGCGGCAGCTTTAAGGCTATCACGCAGGCCAGGGAGATCAGCGCCAGCCCCAGTTCGAAGAAATAGAGCCCGCGCCATTCGTCAAGCTGCAGCAGTTCGGTCGAAAACAGGCGGGCCAGCGGAATGGCGAGCGACGACCCGGTAATCCCGATGGTGAGCGCCTTCAGGCGATGCTTCGCAGGCCAGGCCTGGATCTGGTAGTAAATCCCCAGCGAGCTGAGCGCGGCGGCCACCATCCCGTGCGCGGCGCGCACCATCAGCGCCGAGCTGAGGTCATTAACGAACAGGTGGAAAAAGGTCACCAGCACGTACAGCACCAGAAAACCTTCCGTAAAAGCGCGCAGGCCGTACTGCTGGCGGAACTTGACCAGCAACAGGTTGATGGAGATGTTGGTCATGACATAGACCGCAGGCAGCCAGGCGATTTCGGTCGACCAGGCCCCGAAGGTCCCCTGCAGGTTTTGCAGGTTGGCGGTCACCACCGCATTCCCCAGCGCCCCCGTCAGGCATACCAGCAGGCCAACCACGCCGTAGGCAATGCGTTTTGGCGTGCTGTGCTCGGGCGTGGAGGGCGAACCCAGCAAGGCGGGTTTCTCATGTGGCTGCCACTCGCGAGGAGCATAAGGGTCGCGTTCGGGCAGGCGCATAACGTCGTTTACCTTAGAAATAATTGAATAATTAGCAGGCTGGGGATTCTACGTCTGCCGCAAATGATAATTCAAGTGAATATGATTTACGCATGTTAATCAAATGTAGAAGGGAAGTTTAAGGAAAAAGAGCGGCCCGAGGTCGCCGTTGTGTTGAGAACCTGAAGTCGCTACCCTGACGGTATAGAGAGGAGGAGTTCACCATGGATCAGACCCATTTTCCCGTCTTGTCGGATGCCACGCTGGCGGCCATCAATATTGTCGGTGAATGGCTGGCGCAGGACGAGCTAAGCGGCAGCCGCCAGCCCCCGGACGTCGACGCGGTAATTCTGGCAGGGAACGCGGTGATCCCGACCATCGAGGCGGCCTGTCGTATTGCCGCGCAGCGAGAAATCCCGCTCCTGATTAGTGGTGGTATTGGTCATTCAACCGCGTTTTTATATGCCGCTATCGGCAGTCATCCGCGTTATCACACCTTACAAGTCGAAGGGCGGGCGGAAGCGAGCATTCTTGCAGATATTGCGCGGGCGTTCTGGCAGATCCCCGAGACGCGCCTGTGGATTGAGGATCAATCTACCAACTGCGGTGAGAACGCGCGTTTTAGCTGGAACATGTTGAAACAGCATCAGCGGGTAACGGGGCGGATGCTGGTGGTGCAGGATCCGACGATGCAGCGCCGTACGATGGCGACGTTTGCCCGCGTTTGTCAGGATGAACCCGCGTCACCGGAGTGGATAAGCCACCCAGGGATTACGCCGAAACTGCATAACGGCAAAGAGGGCGTAGAGTTTAGCGGAGGCAATAGCGGACTGTGGCCCATTGACCGCTACCTTTCACTGGTTCTGGGGGAGCTGCCGCGGCTGTATGATGACGTTAACGGCTATGGCCCGGCCGGGCGGGATTTTATCGCGCACGTTGATTTTCCTGAGGCTGTGATTGCCGCGTGGAAACAGCTGCAGCAAGATCCGGTTCTGAAGGGAGCGCGAAAGATAATCTAAGCACGGAACCATTCCCTCGCCCCTTTGGGGAGAGGGTTAGGGTGAGGGGAAAATCACAGCGCCGCAAACTTATCCAGCGTCCGCACCAGCTGGGTAACGAAACCGTATTCGTTGTCATACCACGCGACGGCTTTCACCAGCTGCAGATCTCCTGCTTCAGACACCTCGGTCTGGGTGGCGTCAAATACCGAGCCATAATGCGAGCCAATCACATCAGACGATACAATCTCTTCATCGGTATACCCGAATGATTTATTCCCCTGCGTCGCCTTTTTCAGCGCGGCGTTGATCTCCTCAACGGTCACTTTCTTGCCCAAAATCGCCACCAGTTCGGTCACGGAGCCGGTCTTAACCGGCACACGCTGCGCGTGGCCTTTCAGTTTACCGCTGAGCGCCGGGATCACCAGCCCGATGGCTTTTGCCGCACCGGTGGTATGCGGAATGATATTCTCAGCCGCCGCCCGCGAGGCGCGGAGATCTTTTCCACGCGGGCCATCCACCAGCGCCTGGGTGCCGGTATAGGCATGAATGGTGGTCATGGTGCCCACTTTAATTTCAAACGCGTCGTTCAGGGCTTTTGCCAGCGGGGCGAGGCAGTTGGTGGTGCAGGACGCGACGGAAATAATGGTATCAGCGGCGTCAATGGTATCGTCATTCACGCTATAGACGATGGTCTTCATGTCGCCCGCTGGCGCAGAGATCAGCACCTTCTTCGCACCGGCGTCCAGGTGCGCCCGCGATTTCTCTTCTGAGGTATAAAAGCCGGTGCACTCCACGACAATATCCACGCCAGCGGCTTTCCACGGTATATGCTTCGCCTCTTTTTCGGCGTACACCGCAATGGTTTTACCGTCCACGATCAGCGCATCCTCGGTGAAATCCACGCTCCACGGGAAGCCACCGTAGTTGGAATCATGCCTGAGCAGGTAGGCCAGGACTTTCGGGGAGGTGAGATCGTTGATAGCGACAACGGTGTTGCTGTCCTGGGTTTCAAGAAGGCGGCGCAGTACAAGGCGTCCAATGCGTCCAAATCCGTTAATACCAATTTTACTCATAGCATTCTCCTGGTGAATGTGTCGATACGACCGTTTGAACTCATCCAGGCTTAGACCATCACGGCAAGGGCGGCAATTGAAGTTGCTTCATACGGGAGGAAGTAATTGAAAAACCATACAGAAAAGTTAATGAATTTTTAAGGAAAGGAGATTATGTTGGCGCGGTGACTGTTTTTTTTCAGGAAATCCCATGCGCACTAAATATACAAGCCTGCAAATCGCGATTCACTGGCTGGTGTTTTTGTTAATCGTCGTCGCTTACTGCGCGATGGAGTTCAGAGGCTTTTTCCCGCGTACCGACCGACCGCTTATTAATATGATCCACGTCTCCTGCGGCATCTCGGTTCTGGTGCTGATGGTGGCGAGATTGCTGATCCGCCTCAAGTTTCCCGCTCCTCCGATTCAGCCGAAACCCAAAGCGATGATCACCGGTATGTCTCACCTTGGGCATCTGATCGTGTATCTGCTGTTTATTGCGCTGCCGCTGATTGGCATTGTGATGATGTATAACCGTGGCAACGACTGGTTTGCCTTCGGTCTGGCGATGCCGCACGCGGCGGAAGGCAACTTTGACCTGGTGGATGTGCTGAAAGAGTGGCACGAGACGCTGGCGAATCTGGGCTATTTTGTGATTGGTTTGCACGCTTTTGCGGCGCTAATGCATCACTACTTCTGGAAAGATAATACCCTCCTGCGCATGATGCCGAAAAAGCGTCAGTAGTCTTTAACTCTTGCCGGGTGGCGCAGCGCCACCCGGCTTGTTCTTTAATCCAGCAGAGCACGCTCTTCGGCCGTTAACGCCAGCGTCTGCGTCGCACCCGTATCCGACGACTTCACTGCCGCTTCCAGAACGGCCATAACCGCTAGCGCCTCAACAGGATGGACAGGGTTGGTGATTTTCCCGAGTAACGCATCACGTACGTTGATGTAATACTGGCGCTGATCGCCCTTCGGTGTCGTTATCGTCTGCGGTTCGCCGTTCGCGCCAAAGAACACCATACTGTCGTCGTCTTCACCCCAGGCTTCACTGCCGGGGATCACGCCGGCAAGCAGTTGTGCTTCCTGCTGATCGATCCTGGCTTTCACTACGCTCCCTTTATCTCCGTGGACGGTAAAACGTGCCGTACCGCCAGCCACCAGCATGCTGGCGTGCAGAACCACCTTATGTTCCGGGTAATTGAGGACCACGTGCGCCCAGTCGTTCACCTCTGCGCCGTCGCGCAGCGTCGCGATATTGCCCTGAACCGACTGCGGCAGGCCAAAGAGCTGAAGCGTCTGGTCGATCAGGTGAGGGCCAAGGTCAAACCACAGGCCGCTGCCGGGCACGTTCTGCTCGCGCCAGCGCACGCGCACTTCCGGGCGGAAGCGGTCAATATGCGACTCCAGGTGCTTAACCTTGCCGAGCGTGCCTTGCTCAATAATCTGTTTAATGCCGAGGAAATCGCTGTCCCAGCGGCGGTTATGAAAGACGGAGAGCAGAAGCTGCTTTTCATCCGCCAGCGCAATCAGGTCGCGGGCCTCCTGCATGTCGAGGGTAAAGGGCTTATCCACAACGACATGCTTACCTGAGTTCAGGGCCAGCGTCGCCAGCGGCGCGTGCGTGGCGTTAGGGGAGGCAATCACCACCAGGTCGATATCAGGGTGTTGAATAGCCTCTTCCGGCGTGGCTACCACCTGAACGTCCGGCAGATCGCGTTTGACCTTCTCTTCATCACGAGAAGAGACCACCGCCAGCTTAAGCCCATCCACGGACTGGATCAGCGGGGCATGGAAGGTTTTACCGACAAAACCATACCCGATCAGCGCAATGTTAATTGTTTGAACTGTACTCATGATCTTCTCCACGTTATTGCGCGCACACCGTGACCTGCAATGCGCTATGGTCCCCAAGCTCAGGCCAGGGACGATCTAAAAAGAGTTGTTGAATGTCAGATAACCCGGAAACCAGATACGGTTCGCAGCGGTTAACTTTCAGATGGTCGGCGACGATCCAGTGCGCATGGCTTGCCGCAAGCATCGCGCGCTTAACCTCGGCATCCGCTTCTTTACCGGCACTCAAACCGAGTTCGGCATGAATGGCGCACGCCCCAAGAATGGCGATGTCTGCCCGGTAGCGGGACAGCAGCGACAATGTGGCGCTTCCTGCAAACAGGCGCTGCTTCGGGTCCCATTTTCCGCCGAGCAGGATCAGCTCAATATCTTCCCGGTCGCTAAAATGCCGGGCGATATCCAGCGAAGTGGTGATCACGGTGTGAGGGCCCTGAAGAAAAGTAGCGACGGCCATCACCGTGCTGCCGGCATCCAGAAACAGGGTGGAACCCGATGGAACCGCCTGCGCGACCTGCTTACCTAAACGCTGTTTGGTTTCCGGCAGGAGCGTGTTGCGGTTATGACGATTCATGGCGGAAAGATTCAGCGCGATAGCCCCGCCGTGGTTTTTCTGCGCAAGGCCCTGATTTTCCAGGTCGGTGAGATCCCGACGGATGGTATCCGCTGACACCTGCAGCGTGTCTGCCAGTTCGGTGATGCTGGCCTGGCCTTGCTCACTGAGGAGGTCAAGAATATAGCGTTGACGCGCGGTTTTGTGCATGGGCGGTAATCCTGCAAAATGTCGCAATAGTTTGCATAATACAGCATTTTGCCGCAGAGGGAAGAGGGGCTAACAGGGGCAAGATGCAGGAGCAGGAATCAGATGGGGAATGAGTTCGGTGATATTAAGGAAATATCGGATTGTATGGAGAGGGAAAATAAAGCCCCGAAGGGCTGAAATTATTTACGTCCCAGCAGCAGACCGAGAACAATACCCACTGCACCGGCGGCAATCAGCCCGGTTAGTGGATTATTTCTGACTGCTTCAGTCACATCTGAAACGGCATCGCTGGCCTGAGCAGCATATTTTTTAGCAGCACCTTTAACCTGATGTTTTGGTGAATCAACGAATTCACCAAACTGCTGCTGCGCTGAACCTGCAAGTTCATTAAATTTATTTTTTGCTTTATCTTCAGCAAATTGCGTGTTTTTATCAGTATCGAAATCAGACATTTTGGCCTCCTTTTGTAGATACATAAAGGATAGCCTCTCTCAGGAAAGATGAGAGGCGAAACGCTTAATTACGGGGAAAATACGCCTGTTTTCAGATATATCTCCATGTCAGGAGCGCGTTATTTCTCGTTCTCATCCTGGCCGTAATAGAGTTTGCCGATCCGGATAAGCGGACGGCCCTGAGATTTACGGTGCAGGTTACTGTCCCGAAGGGAATATACGCAGCCGCAATACTCCTGCTGGTAAAACTGTTCCCGCTTGCTGATCTCAATCATGCGTGAGGAGCCGCCCTGTTTGCGCCAGTTATAGTCCCAGTAGACCATGCCCGGATAGCGCGCTGCTGCACGTTGGCCGCAGTCATTGATCTGCTGCATATTCTTCCAGCGGGAGATCCCCAGCGAACTGCTGATGACGCTGAATCCATTTTCTGCCGCATAGAGCGCCGTACGCTCGAAACGCATATCGAAGCACATGGTGCAGCGCACGCCACGCTCAGGTTCCCATTCCATGCCTTTGGCGCGTTCAAACCAGTTATCGGTGTCGTAGTCGGCATCGACAAACGGCACGCCATGTTTTTCGGCAAAACGAATGTTTTCCTCCTTACGGATGAGGTATTCCTTTTGCGGATGGATGTTGGGGTTATAGAAGAAAATGGTGTAATCAATGCCCGAAGCCTGAATCGCTTCCATGACTTCACCGGAGCAGGGGGCACAGCAGGAGTGCAGCAGAAGTTTATCAGCGCCGTTCGGCAGGGTGAGTTGCGGGCGGATGAAGGGGGTTGTAGTCATGTCGCTATATAATATGTTAATGAAATTTATAGGATTATAGCACAGGTGATAAATCAATTCAGACGGTACTAACGGGAACGGAAGATCCCGCTCCGTCGGGATCTTCGAACAGAGATGCTATTATTCGGCAAATTTTAGCAGCGCTTCGCCATCAAGACGATAGCGAACCCATTCGGACTGCGGCAGCGCGCCGATGCTCAGGTAAAAATCAATCGCGGGCTGGTTCCAGTCCAGCACGCTCCATTCAAGGCGACCACACTGCCGTTTTACCGCGAGCTGCGCGATATGTTTCAGCAGCGCTCTGCCCGCGCCTTTACCGCGATAGTCCGGGGAAATGTACAGGTCTTCCATATAAATCCCGTTGCGTCCAAGCCAGGTCGAATAGCTGGTGAAAAAAACGGCATAGCCGGCGATCTCGCCTTCAAACTCCGCGATCAACGCCTCGGTTTTACTGCCCGCCCCAAAGAGGGTTTCCCGGATCTCTTCCGGTGTGGTTACTACCTCTTCCGGCGCTTTTTCATATACCGCCAGTTCATAGATCATGGCGTAAATGGCTGCTGCATCTTCGGGACGGGCCTGACGAAGGGTTATGCTCATTGTTTTTCCTGTTTTTTAGCATCTGTTTCGATTGATGGCGTCAAGCATACGGAGTATTGTCCGAAGAATTAAGTGCAATGAAATCAACAAATGATGAATGTTATGCATCCGGCGCTGAGACGTCTTGATTTAAACCTGCTACCCGTTTTCGATGCGATTTACCGCCACCGTTCGGTTCGGCTGGCAGCCGACGAGCTGGCTATGAGCACTTCGGCACTGAGCCATGCGCTGTCGCGTTTGCGCACGACCCTCAATGACCCGCTCTTTTTTCGCGAAGGGCATCGTATGTCCCCCAGCGTGTATGCCTCTCAGCTCGCGCCTTCCATTGCTTCTGCATTGTCGTTTCTGAATCATGAATTGACTCCGCAGCCGGAGTTTGACGCGGCCAGCAGTACTGAAAGTTTACAAATTGGAATTACGGACTTTACCGCGCTGTGCATTTTCCCGGCGCTGATGCACAAACTGCAGCGTGCTGCCCCGGCGTTGCGTTTCGAATTGCGCTATCTGCCGCACAGCCCGGCGCTGACGGAACTGCTGGCGGGCGAAGTGGATCTCGCGCTGGGGTTCAGCACCCAGAATGATATCCGGCATCCGGAACTGGAAGAGATCGACTGGTTTAAAGATGAGTATGTAGTCATCAGCAACGCGCGGCGGACGCGTCTGACGCTGGACGATTATCTCACGGCCCGACACCTGGTGGTGACGCCATGGAATGAGAAGCAGGGCGTTCTTGACGTGCGGCTCGAGCAACTGGGCTATACCCGACAAATCGCGATCAAAACGCCGTCGATGCTCAGCGCGCCGTTTATCGTTGCGGAAAGCGACCTGCTGATGGCCATTCCTCGTTATGCCGCAGAGAAACTGATTGCGGCAGCGGAACTCAGGATTTTTCCTTTACCATTTTCGATACAACCTTTTGAAGTGAGAATTTACTCGCATAAGCGCAGCGGCCAGCGGGGCGCGACCCGCTGGCTGAAGGAAGAGCTGCAAGCGCTGGCGCAACAGGGGGATAATTCATAAAATGATTAGCTATTGCGGGGAACTCTTATTATCAAAGGATTTGTCTCAAATCCGTGCGGGCATTTGCGCGCATTGCAATGCTCAGCATATGAGCAGTCTTCAGAATCCAGGTTTTTATTAAAAGGACAGGCCATTTTGTTTTTTATTTCGTACCACAGGTTCTCATTGTATGGCGAGACGTTATAAAGGGATATTTGTTTGAACACGCCATTTACAAAAATTCCATTTTTTGCTGCATGTACTCTGTCTCCGGGCAAAAGATAGATGTCACTCTCGTACCAAATTATTAATCTTAATAATTTCAAACCCACAATGTGCGAATAAACGACTCCTGTGTTAGGGCAAATGACAGAACTTAATACTCGCCACGACATCATACTTTTCTCCATCCATAAGATATTTTTACCTGGATTTAGGTTTAGCACGGGATTAGACATCGATCAACGTTGTAACTCATTGATATTGATCGTTATTTTTAGGTTGTTTGCTTTTTGTCTATATATAACAATGGCTTGCGCAATATGGTTTTGATAATTGTTTTTAATTATTTATCAAACATGAGAGAGGAGTGGTTTGATTTTGACCGTTTACAGGTTCTGAACGCAAAAAATAAGATCCCGCAAAGAGCTTTATTATTAAAGAAAATTTAATCATGACGGAAATCATTTCATTTCAACCTGTTACCAGGTTTAAGGTTTAGAAAGTTTTTTGAACTATTATCAATGCTGCTTATTGATTCCACCGAATAAAGGGTGCTACAGGCGCTTTTTTTGACTTAGCCATAGAAAATGGCTGAATTCCCATGTAGATGCCAGCATTTCAAAGAGAAACTATTCAGAATTACTTATGGATGATAATGATCTTCCAGTGCTTAGTGAGGCTTCTTACCTATTTGGGGTCAGTGAAAAAGTTTAATATCCGGTAGTGCCATTTGACCATGTCGGCTAAGGGCCTGGTAACCATATGAAAACCTACTGTTTACATCAGGTTGCTTAAAAAGGTACCATACCCCCCTATAGTATCAGGAGGGCGTATGCCGCATTCACCCGAAGATAAAAAACGTATTCTTACCCGCGTCCGCCGCATTCGGGGCCAGGTTGATGCCCTTGAGCGCGCGCTGGAGTCGGGCGAGCCTTGTCTGGCCATTCTGCAGCAAATTGCCGCCGTGCGCGGGGCTGCCAATGGCCTGATGGGCGAAATGGTTGAAATTCACCTAAAAGATGAGCTGGTGGCGGGAGAGACCACGCCGGATCAGCGAGCCGTACGCATGGCGGAAGTCGGCCATTTGCTGCGCTCTTATCTAAAATAAACCCACACACCTGACAAAAAGGGAAGACATGATGAAATCTCGCGCAGCTGTTGCATTTGGCCCCGGCCAGCCGCTGAAAATCGTCGAAATCGACGTCGCACCGCCGAAAAAAGGCGAGGTGCTGATCAAAATCACCCATACCGGCGTGTGTCATACCGATGCGTTTACGCTGTCCGGTGACGACCCGGAAGGCGTCTTCCCGGCGGTGCTGGGTCATGAAGGCGGTGGCGTTGTGGTGGAAGTGGGCGAGGGCGTGACCAGCCTGAAGCCTGGCGATCACGTTATACCGCTATATACCGCAGAATGCGGCGAGTGTAAGTTCTGTAAATCCGGTAAAACCAACCTCTGCCAGGCGGTTCGCGCGACTCAGGGGAAAGGGCTGATGCCGGACGGCACCACCCGTTTCTCTTATAACGGTGAGCCAATCTATCACTACATGGGCACCAGCACCTTCAGCGAATACACCGTTTGCGCGGAGATCTCGCTGGCGAAGGTCAACCCGCAGGCACCGCTGGATAAAGTCTGCCTGCTCGGCTGCGGCGTGACCACCGGCATTGGCGCGGTGCATAACACGGCTAAAGTCAAAGAGGGCGACACCGTGGCGGTGTTCGGTCTCGGCGGTATCGGCCTGGCGGTGATTCAGGGCGCGGTGCAGGCCAAGGCCGGTCGTATCATCGCGGTCGATACTAACCCGGACAAATTCAAGCTGGCGGGCGAAATGGGTGCGACCGATTTCGTGAACCCGAAAGATCACGAAAAACCGATTCAGGACGTCATCGTTGAGATGACCGACGGCGGCGTGGACTTCAGCTTTGAATGTATCGGCAACGTCAACGTAATGCGTTCCGCGCTGGAGTGCTGCCATAAAGGCTGGGGCGAGAGCATCATCATCGGCGTGGCCGGGGCGGGTCAGGAGATCAAAACCCGTCCATTCCAGCTGGTGACCGGACGCGTCTGGCGCGGTTCCGCGTTTGGCGGCGTGAAGGGCCGTACCCAGCTTCCGGGTATGGTTGAAGATGCCATGGCCGGCAAGATCCAGCTCGACCCGTTCATTACCCACCGTTTGCCGCTGGAGCAGATCAACGAGGCGTTCGATCTGATGCACCAAGGAAAATCCATCCGTACCGTCATTCATTTCGGTGACAAGTAACTCTTCTGCCAGCGGTTTTTCGCCGCTGGCATTTCTTTAATAATCTTCTCTAAAGTGTGACCAGTGCGGCGTTTTTAGCCGTAATCTAAATCCCCACCGTGCCGATGACTATCTAACAGGCGTGTTTTTACGCATCTTACCTATAAGAGAGTCGACGGTCATGGACAACACTACTTCGATGCAGGCGCAGCGCAAGCTGAGCTTCCTGCATCACATCAGGCTGGTTCCGCTGTTTTCCTCCATTCTCGGTGGCATTATTCTTCTGTTCGCCTTGAGCTCGGGTCTGGCAGGATATTTCCTGCTGCAGGCCGATAACGATCAGCAGGATGTCACGTCCGAAATTCAGGTGCGTATGGGGCTGTCCAACAGTTCAAACCATCTGCGCACCGCGCGTATCAATATGATCCACGCCGGGGCGGCAAGCCGTATCGCGGAGATGGATGCCATGAAGCAGAACATTCGCGAGGCGGAAACGCGCATTAAGCAGTCACAGGATAGCTTTACCGCCTATATGAATCGAACCGTGCGCAGCGCTGCGGACGAAGCGCTGGATGCGGACCTGAAAGCACGCTATGACGCCTATATTGCCGGTCTGCAGCCGATGGTCAAATTTGCCAAAAACGGCATGTTCGAGGCCATCATCAACCACGAAAACGAAACCGCGCGCCCGCTGGATGACGCCTATAATGCGGTTCTGCTGAAAGCGATTAAGATCCGCACCGACCGCGCGAACGCCCTGACGGCGCAGGCACATAGCCGCACGCAGCTGGGCCTGATGTTTATGGTCGGCGCGTTTGCGCTGGCGCTGGTGCTGACGGCGCTGACCTTTATTGTGCTGCGCCGGACGGTCATTAATCCGCTCCAGCGTGCCGCCACCCGCATCGAGAATATCGCGAAGGGCGATTTAACGATGCCTGACGATGCGACGAGCCGCAGCGAAATTGGCCGCCTGACGCGTGACCTGCAAACCATGCAGCACTCTCTGGAGACCACAGTGGGTACCGTGCGTCAGGGGGCAGAAGAGATCTACCGTGGAACCAGCGAAATTTCTGCCGGTAACACCGATCTCTCTTCGCGCACCGAGCAGCAGGCTGCCGCCATTGAGCAAACCGCCGCCAGCATGGAGCAGTTGACCGCGACGGTGAAACAGAACGCCGATAACGCCCATCATGCCAGCAAGCTGGCGGAAGATGCCTCCGGGAAAGCCAGCCGCGGCGGCCAGATGGTCTCCGGCGTGGTCAAAACCATGGGCAATATCTCCAGCAGTTCGAAGAAAATCTCTGAGATTACCGCGGTGATTAACAGCATCGCCTTCCAGACCAATATCCTGGCGCTTAACGCGGCGGTAGAAGCGGCGCGCGCGGGCGAGCAGGGTCGCGGGTTTGCCGTGGTGGCGAGCGAAGTGCGTACCCTGGCAAGCCGCAGCGCCAACGCGGCAAAAGAGATTGAAAGCCTGATCAACGAATCGGTATCGCTGATTGATCAGGGCTCCGGTGAGGTCGTTGCCGCAGGCAACACCATGAATGAAATCGTCGAAGCGGTGAAGCGCGTCACTGACATCATGCTGGAGATCGCCGCCGCGTCTGACGAGCAGAGCCGCGGTATCGTGCAGGTGAGCCAGGCCATTTCTGAGATGGATAAAGTGACGCAGCAGAACGCCTCGCTGGTGGAAGAGGCTTCCGCTGCGGCGGCGTCGCTGGAAGAACAGGGCGCACGACTGACCGAGGCGGTTGGCGCGTTTCGTCTGAACGGCACGAAGACTGGCCGCGCGGTCGCGTCTGCGCCAGTGGCAATGAGCACGCCGCTGCGTCCGGCGGCGACGGTTTCGGGGGATAACTGGGAGACGTTCTGAGTCGCCAGCCGTGTCGGGTGGCGCTTCGCTTACCCGATCTACAAAAAAGGGACCTTTCGGTCCCTTTTTTCATCCGTTACTGCTTATCGGGTAACGCATACGCGATAACGTAATCACCGCGATCCGGCGACTGGCGAGCGCCCCCGGCGTTAATGATGATGTACTGTTTACCGGTTTTCGGCGAAACGTAGGTCATCGGGCCGGACTGGCTGCCGACCGGCAGACGGTCCTTCCAGATCTCTTTCCCGGTGGCGGTATCAAACGCGCGCAGGTAGAAATCCTGGGTGCCGGCAAAGAACAGCAGGCCGGACTGGGTTGAGAGCGATGCGCCCAGCGTCGGCATCCCGATGGGGATTGGCATGTGCATACGAATGCCCAGCGGACCGGTATCTTCCACGGTACCAACCGGTACCTGCCACACCAGCTTGCCGGTTTTCAGGTCAACGGCAGACATGGTTCCGAACGGCGGTTTCTGGCACGGAATGCCCAGCGGTGACAGGAAACGTTCGCGCATCGCGCCGAACGGCGTGCCGTCCATCGGTACGATACCCATCTCGATGCCGCTGGCGTTTTTCGCCACGTTAGCACGCGGAACCATATAGTTTGCCAGCCCCAGACGCATATCATTGACGAACATCAGGCTGTTGTTCGGGTCAACGGAGACGCTGCCCCAGTTCATCCCGCCGAGAGAGCCGGGGAACTGCAGGGAACGGTCGAGACCCGGCGGGGTAAAGACGCCCTGATGACGCATCTCTTTAAACTGAATGCGGCACAGCAGCAGGTCAACAGGCGTCGCCCCCCACATGTCGGATTCGGTCAGCGTCTGGTTGCCAATCATCGGCATGCCCACGGAATACGGCTGGGTCGGGGAGTAGCGTTCGCCTTCAACGTTACCCGCCGGGACAGGACGTTCTTCTACCTTCGCCACCGGCTTGCCGGTTTCGCGGTTAAGCATAAAGATCATGCCCTGCTTGCTGGTCTGCACCAGCACCGGCGTGGTGCCGCCTTTGCCGTCAGGCAGGTCGTACAGCAGCGGCTGGGAAGGCAGGTCAAAGTCCCACAGGTCGTGGTGGGTGGTCTGGAAATGCCAGCGCACCTGACCGGTAGTCGCGTCCACAGCGACGATGGAGGAGCTGTATTTATCGTCCAGCGCGGTACGTTCGCCCGCCCAGAAGTCCGGGGTGGCGTTACCGGTTGGCAGATAGATCAGGTTCAGCTTTGCATCGTAAGACATCGCAGACCAGACGTTCGGTGTACCGCGCGTGTAGGTCTGGCCTTCCGGCGGCAGACCGGTCAGGTTCGGATTACCCGGGTCCCACGCCCAGGCCAGTTTACCGGTGTGCACGTCGTATGCGCGCACCACGCCCGGCGGTTCGCCAGTGGAGAAGTTATCCGCGACGCGACCGCCGACGACAACGACATTCCCGGCCACCAGCGGCGTGGAGGTCTGCTGATAATAACCCGGCTTGATCTCGCCCATGCCGATGCTCAGATCAACGGTGCCATGGTCACCGAAGTCTTCGCAAACCTTGCCGTTATCCGCATTGATGGCAATCAGTCGGGCGTCGGTGGTTGGCAGGAACAGACGGCGAGGGCAGGCCGCAGGCTGTGTCTCGGTCTGTGACGTTGTCACGCTGGAGCGATCTTCAAAATAGCCCAGGCCACGGCAGCGCTGCCAGTTAGGCGCCGTTGCTTTGGAATCATAACGCCATTTTTCTTTCCCTGAATCCACGTCCAGCGCCAGCACTTTACTGTACGGGGTGCAGACATACAGCGTGTCGCCAATCTGCAATGGGGTGTTCTGATCTTCCGCACCGGAGCCGTTGCTCTGCGGAATATCACCGGTGTGCGCCACCCACGCGACTTTCAGGTCACTGACGTTTTGCTTGTTAATTTGATCCAGTGCGGCGAAGCGGTCGCCGTGCGTGGTGTTGCCCCAGTGTTCCCAGTTTTTCTGCTGCTCGCCGGGTAAGACGGGTTTCACCGGAACGGGCTCGTTCGCCGCCACCAGGGTTTGCGGCTTAAACATCCACCCCAGGCTGACCAGCATCGCCACCGCCAGAACGGCCGCAACGGTAAAAGCCGGGGCTTTATTCGCAGCGTTGTGGTTTGCCGCGCGCAGGAAAGGCCAGACGATGGCGCAGAGAAAGGCCAGCACGGCAAAAGTAAAGAGGCGTGAGAAGAGCGGCCAGAAATCCCAGCCCGCATCGCTTACCGCCCAGAACAGCGAGGCGATAAACGCGATACTGTAGAGCACGATCCCGCTGCTGCGATTGAAGAAAATCAGGAGCGCGGCAACCACCATGATCGCGCCCATTATCAGGAAGTAAACACTTCCGCCTACGGTGACGAGCTTAAAGCCCAGTCCGCCGACTGCCAGACCGATGATCAACATCAGTCCGGCAAGGAGCCACTGCAGGATACGCGGTATCCCACGTGGCGCGCAGCCAAATGCCATTTCTGTCTCCTTAAGATCCCCCCGTCGTGCTGGGTGTGTACCAGTTGGGTAATAATGTCGGGGATTACAATGATTAATACGGGTGAATTCGGAGTTGTAAAATGATTTACGAACCATTTGGTGAATTCGACGCTATGATAAAACTGTTAAATTGTTTTACGCAATTGTTAATGAATGATTTCGCATTAAATGATTAGGGCGCAGGAAATGAGGTCGGATGGAACAGTTTGCTCGCCCTATCGGGGCTGCAGGATCCCCTTGTAATTTCTCAACATGAAGCGATGAATGTTGCCTCAGAAAAATGAATGGCTTATAGCGACGCCCTGGTCCGGCTGTAAATCGCTGAGGCGTTTCCTGCAGGCCGGGGCGAGGCGCAGGGATGCGCCGAGAGGGCGGGCTTTACAGGGATGTTACCTCCGCCCGTCCCCGATAAGCCGGAAGGAATAAGCCGAAGGGACCGCGAAGCGGCGATTTACCGCCGGGAGCCCGGGTCGCCAGGGTGGTGGCGACTGAGCCACCCTGGCACGTTCACAGGCCATGTGGTTACAGAGTAGCAAGGAAAATAAAGTGAACGGAATGGCCACCAGAGCCGTATGTTCCCCCTCACCCCAGCCCTCTCCCTCCAGGGAGAGGGGGCCGTCTGTGCATGCATTATTTTATGGCGAACCCTCAGCCTTTCAGAAAGGGTTAGGGTGAAGGGAGAAAAGTGTCAGACCGGCATTGATTTACGGATAGCGCTCAGCAGCGTCTGCGCGCCCGTTGAGAGTGGCGCGTCAACCCGAGTCAAAATGCCGATGGGTTCACCGGCACCAGGAGAAGTGATTGGCAGGGCGGTCAGCGTGCCCTGGCGTAAATCATCTTTTACCGCCCCCGAGGGGACAAACCAGACGTAGTCATAATCCAGCGTGAGCTGGCGTGATAAGGAGGCCGAAAGCGTTTCGATACAGCCGGAAGGCAGCGTGCAACCTTGCATCTGCAGCAGCGCTTCCGCCGTCTGACGCGGGACGGTGCCTTTCGGGCAGACCACCACCGGCCATTCCATCACGCGGCTTAACGTCACGGTGTCCTGCAGCAGCGGGTGATCGGGACGAACCACCAGCTTCAGAGATTCCAGGAACAACAGTTCGTAATTAAGACCGCCCATCAGTTCAGGGTCGGACATTCGACCGATACCGAGATCCAGTTCGCCGGATTTCAGCCCCGCGAGCAGCATGGTGTTATTCATGGTGGCAACCTGAATTGTGGTATGCCGCTGCTGCTTGTGGAACTGGCCGATAACGGGCGGCAGAATGCCCAGCGCCGCGGTTGGCAGGGCACCCACGCGCACCACCTCGCTGGATTGCTCTTCTTTTCGATGCAGGGACTGGCCTGCGGTATTGAGGGCATCCAGCACCTTAACGGCGTGGGTGAGGAACTGTTCGCCGACCAGGGTGAGCTGAGCGCCCAGTCGACCGCGATCGAACAGCCGGGCGCCGGTCAGTTGTTCCAGCTCGTTCAGCGTTTTCGAGAGAGCAGGCTGGCTCAGGTTGAGAGTTTCAGCCGCGCGCCCCAGCGTTCCCTGTTGAGCGACGGCCACAAATGTATGCAAATGGCGCAAGCGTATGCGCTGACTGAACAGACCATTTTTTTCCATAGGCGATGTTAAAAACAGAGCGATGCGGGTGACAAGCTAAGTTGTTTAATTTTGATAACCTGATAGCAAAATATTTTTAACATTCGATCTGTTTGAGTTACAACATATTTTTTGGGAGGGGCGATAAGCGAACGTCCTTGTTCATTTATTGCTCATTGCGAAGGGTTAAATAGCAAACTGACTTAGATTACGCCGTCACCGCCGTCAGAACACCAGACCTGACCGGAGGTGAAGGAACACTCATCCGAGGCCAGCGTGACGTACAGTGGAGCGATCTCCACGGGCTGGCCCGGGCGCCCCAGCGGGGTATCGCCGCCGAACTCCTTCACTTTCTCCATTGGCTGGCCGCCGCTGGACTGCAGCACCGTCCAGTAAGGGCCGGGCGCAACCGCATTCACGCGAATGCCTTTCGGCCCCAGCTGTTTGGCTAAAGATTTGGTAAACACGGCCAGGCACGCTTTCGTCTGGGCGTAGTCCAGCAGTACGGGGCTGGGCTTCACCGCCTGCACGGAAGAAGTATTAATGATAACGGACGACGCTTTCAGATGGCGCAGGGCCGCCTTGGTGATCCAGAACGGAGCGTAAACGTTGGTTTTAAACGTCGCGTCAAAGTCTTCGGTGGTCAGCTCTTCCAGGGACTCCCGGTACTGCTGGCGACCGGCGTTATTGACCAGAATATCAAGCCCGCCGAGTTGCGACACGGCTTCCTCGACCAGATTCTGACAGAAGGTTTCGTCCCGGACATCCCCCGGCAGCGCGATGGCCTTACGGCCTTCCGCTTTGATCAGGTCGATGACTTCTGCGGCATCTTTTTCTTCTTCAGGCAGATAGTTGATGGCAACATCCGCGCCTTCACGGGCATAGGCGATCGCGACCGCGCGGCCAATACCGGAGTCCCCACCGGTGATCAGCGCTTTTTTACCGGCAAGACGGCCATGTCCTTTATAGCTTGTTTCGCCATGGTCAGGGACGGGTTGCATTTCAGATGCCAGTCCCGGTGGCGTTTGCGGCTGTTCCGGGAAAGGGGGCTGCGGGTAAGCGTTCGTACGTTGTGTAGTATCACTCATAGCTGACTCCTTAAGCCAAGGGGTGAGATTTGATGGATAATTGCAGCGTTAACGCTTCGCAGAGTTATTTCTGCATATGATCAACACGCACGACGGCAGGGGATGATTTTTTATCAAGCGAACCGTTGATGCTGATCATCTGGTCGGGTTTGACCGTTCTGCCGTCGAAAACTGCCTGGGGAATAATAACGTCGATTTTTCCGGTTTTATCCTGAAATACAAACTTATCGCCGCTACCATCAATTAGATTACCGCGTAATGAAATAGTCGCACCGTCGTGCATTTGTTTTGCCTGATCGATGGTCATAATACGCGCGTCGTCGGTTCCGCGATATCCGCTGTCAAGGGCGTGCGGTGGCGGCGGTGCTTCACCTTTTTGTAACCCGCCGTTATTATCTGCCCATGCGGCCGGAACCAGAAATATCAAAAAAGCGGAAATAAGTGATAATTTCATCTGATATCCTTCATTTTAAGTGTCTTGACTTATTAAGTATTGTTGCTATTCCTTTATGTGGCAAATGTGATAAGTCCTAAAAACATTCGCGTTAGAAATCAAAAATATCGGATAATAAGCGAAACGGTGACGATGGCCATGAAACGTGAAAATGAAAACTTACCCGGGATAGATGAAAGTTATCGCCTGCTGAGGTTTGAATATGCATTTCGTCAGGTGGGTTTTATCGTGCTTCTGGCTATTATTATCGCAGCCGTTGCCGGTCTCTTTTCCAGCGGTATGGTTAGCGATACGGCTAAAACGAATACCGCTAAATCTCTGACTGTTAACTATGAACGCTTTGGCAGACGGGAGACCGAGACCCGAATGCAGTTCGCGTTTCCGGTGAAGGCCGAGGGGATGAATACCTTAAGCATCACCAGCGAGAGCAGCGATGCGTATGAGCCGGGCAGCGTCTGGCCGCAGCCAGATAAAATGTATAGCCACGAAAAAACGCTTTTTTTGGTCTATAACGACCTGAAAAAGTCTGACAGCTTCTCCGTGTTGTTCTTCACGACGCCTTCCAGAGCCGGTAAATGGAACACTGTCATCCGCGTCAACAACGAGCCGGAGGTTAACGTCTGGCAGTTTATTTACCCGTAGGAGCCTGATATGGATATGGTCTTTCGTGCGCTGGCGATTTATCTGTTCCTCGTGGTGGTATTTAAAGTAGCCGGGCGACGCGCGCTGCTGCAGATGACCAGCTTTGATCTCATTCTGCTTTTAATTATTAGTGAAGCGACGCAGCAGGCGCTGCTGGGGCAGGATTTTTCCGTCACCGGCGCGATGATTACGATTACCACACTGGTGGTGGTTGACATTATTTTTGGTCTGATGAAGAAATATTTTTCTCCGGTGGAGAATATTCTTGACGGCACGCCTGTCATTCTTGTTGAGAACGGTGTGCCTTTAGCAGATAAACTTAAAAAAGTCGATGTCTCCTGCGATGACATTCTGGTTTCGGCCCGGCAGAATAATGGCATTACAAAAATGGGTGATATTAAATATGCCATACTTGAGCGCAATGGCCATATTTCAATCATTCCTTTCGAGAAATAAGAGGCGGCAAGATGAGCAATCTTTTTCACGACCGAAATTATACCGTCAGTGAACTGACTAAAAAACTGGCGAGTAAATTAACCGATGCCGGGCTGCGACTGACGACGGCGGAGTCTTGCACGGGCGGCAAGCTCTCGGTGGCGCTCTGCGCAGAAGAGAACACCGCCGATTTTTACGATGTCGGGCTGGTGGTATTCAGCGACGAAGCAAAAGAGCGGATCCTCAACGTGCGCCCTGAAACGCTGGCGCGGTATACCGCGGTCAGTGAGCAGACGGTGACCGAGATGGCCGCCAGTATTCGTGACATTGAGCAGGCAGATATCAGCATCGCCATTAGCGGCTACGCCGGGCCCGAAGGCGGTGACGACGGCACGGCGGCGGGAACGGTCTGTTTTGCGTGGAATATAGGCGGTGAGACGGAAACCCGCACCGTCCTTTTCTCCGGAGACTGTCAGGATGTGGTGGAAAAAGCGGTGCAGTTTGCACTGGCTGAACTGGTGACAAAATTGTCGGACAGCAAAATTGAGTGAACTCATGCGGAGGTTCTATGGCAGTTGTAGTCATTACCGGCGGGACGGCAGGCGTGGGAAAGGCCACGGCGCTGCACTTTGCGAAAGCTGGATACCACGTGGGGATCATTGCCCGTGATGAAGCCAGCCTGCACTCCACTCAGGAAGAGTTACGCCGCTTTGGCGTCAATGCGCACGCCGTGCAGGCGGACGTGGCCGACAGCCAGGCGGTGGTGGATGCCGCGAACGAGATCGAGTACCGTCTCGGGGCGATTGATGTGTGGGTCAACAATGCCATGGGGGCCGTGCTGGCGCCGTTTCGCACCCTTACTCCGGACGAATTTCGCCGCGTGACCGAGGTGACCTACCTCGGCTTTGTCAACGGCACCCGCGCCGCGCTGGAGCTGATGGTACCGCGCGACAGGGGCGTGATTATTCAGGTGGGCTCCGCGCTGGCCTACCGCTCCATTCCTTTGCAGTCAGCCTACTGCGGGGCCAAAGCGGCGATACGTGGGTTTACCGACGCGGTGCGTACCGAGCTGATGCATGAGAACAGCCGGGTGCAGCTTTCCATGGTGCAGATGCCGGGGCTCAATACCCCCCAGTTCGAATGGGCAAGGAATAAGTTCGCCTGGGCGATGCGCCCGGTGCCGCCGGTCTTTGAGCCTGAAGTTGCCGCCAGCGCCATTTTTAAGGTTGCACAGAAACCAGTGCGTGAACTGTGGGTGGGAAGCAGCACTATCCAGTCGATAGTCGGGCAGTTTCTCTTCCCGGGCTTTCTCGATCGGTTGATGGTGAAAAAGGCGTGGGAAGGGCAGATGACCGACGAACTGAACGCGCCAGATCGCCGGGACTATCTCGACCAGCCGATTAACGACCTGCATAAAATTCACGGACGTTTTACTGACGAAGCGAAAACGCGTGCGCCGTCCGTTACCTCCGGCATGCCGGGCAAGGTGGCGCTGGGCGCCCTCGCGGTAGCGGGAGTGATGCTGACGCGGCTATTGTCCCGCCGGAAAGGGTAATCACCGCAGCGCGCTACGGTGGGTCCAGAACCAGCGGTAACCGTAGCCGCTGAGATTCAGCTCGACGGTTTTGCCGCACACCAGCGCGTCGTCGTAGCGTTTATCCGCGAGGCAGGCGGTCCAGGTGGCGTTGCGGATCCCTCTGGCGCTGAACGTCACCGGCTGGTCGCTAAAGTTAACGAACGTCAGGATGCTGCGCTCGTCGGTCTCGTAATAGATCCCCAGCACCGCGTCATGATCGAGGGTGATGAGACGAAAGGGCGCCACGGCAATTTCGGGAAACTCCGAGCGGGTATTGGCAATATCGATAATCCGGTGCAGAAGCGAGTTGCGGTGGAGCAGCGAATCGGCGACGTTGATTTTCTGATAGCGGTAAGGGCCGTGGTCGATAATCGGCGCGATAAATTTTTCAGGATCGGCTGCGGAAAAACCGCCGCCCTGTGAGGCCGCCCACTGCATCGGGGTGCGAACGGCATAGCGCTCTTCCAGCGCCAGGTCGTCACCCATGCCGATTTCATCGCCGTAGCGCATCACCGGCACGCCGGGCAGAGAGAAAAGCACCGCATGGCAAAACGCCAGTCGTTTTGGATCGCCATTGAGCATCGGCGCCAGGCGGCGGCGGATCCCGCGCTGATAGACGTTCATCTCCTCGTCAGGGGCGAAGGTGTCGAGGACAAACTGTTTATCTTTGTTGCTAATTCCCTCGAGATCCAGCTCGTCGTGGTTGCGCAGCCAGTTGGCAAAACAGCAGGAATCAGGCGGGACGATCATCTTTTTCACCGCGTTGCGCAGCGGACGGGCGCTTTTTCTGGCCAGGCTGACGTAGAAATACTTGTTGAGCCAGAAGTTGAGTACCAGATGCAGGCGGTCGTTATTGCCGAAATAGTCTTTATAAACCTCAACGTCTACGTCGACTTCGCCGAGCAGGATGGCGTCCGGATTACGCTGTTCGATAAGACGGCGCATATGCTCCAGGATCCACAGCCCCTTTTTTTCGTCACCGTTGCCCGCCTGCTTCGTAAGGTGTGATGCGGCATCCAGGCGAAATCCCGATACTCCGAGCTTGAGCCAGAAGAGGATGATATTCTCAATCTCTTTAAGCACCGCGGGCGAGGTCAGGTTCAGATCCGGCTCGTGGCGGTAGAACATGTGCCGGTAATATTGTCCCGCCTCGTCATCCCAGCTCCAGACGCTTTTTTCCACGCCGGGGAACATGGGGGGCGTATCGTCATCGTCGCTGTCCGACCAGATATAGTAATCGCGGTAGGGCGAAGCGGGGTTGCGACGAGCCTGCTGGAACCAGGGATGGGCGTCCGAGGTGTGCTGGATCAGCAGCTCAATAATGACCTGCATGCCCAGCTCCCGGGCCTGTTCGATAAAGGCGATGATATCGGCCAGCTTTCCGAAGCGGGGATCCACCTGCAGATGGTCGCTGACGTCATAGCCCTCATCCAGAAAGGGCGTGAGGTAAAACGGGGTGATCCAGATAACCGTCGCCCCCATGCGGCGAATATAGCGCAGCTTGGCCGCGATCCCGGCGATGTCCCCGCAGCCATCGCCGTTCATATCGTAAAAAAGCGCGGTATCAATCTGGTAAATAATGGCCCGTGTATGCCAGTCCGTCATAGCGTTCCTCAGTGATAGCCTTCAGTATCCGAAACTTTTCCCCGGAAGACGTAGTAGCTCCAGGCGGTGTACACCAGAATCACCGGTATGATCAGCAGCGTCCCGACCAGCATAAACAGCTGGCTGGCAGGTGGTGCAGCGGCTTCCCACAGGGTGATGTCCGGCGGAATGATGTTTGGCCACAGGCTAATACCGAGCCCGCTAAACCCGAGGAAGATCAGCCCCAGCGTCAGCAGGAAGGGGCGCGCGTGGCTGGTTGGGTTGCGGGTCAGGCGCCAGATCAGCACGCTGAACAGGCCCACCAGCAGCGGAACCGGCAGGAACCAGAAGAAGTTGGGGAAGGTGAACCAGCGGTCGGCGACGTACTGCCAGCCGAGCGGCGTCCAGATGCTCACCACCGCGATGACCACCATCAGCGCCAGCAACACGTGGCGGGTCAGCTCGCGCATGCGGTTTTGCAGCGCGCCTTCACTTTTCATGATGAGCCAGGTGGTGCCCAGCAGCGTATAGGCGACGACCAGCCCGATACCGCAGAAGAGGTTGAAGGGGGTCAGCCAGTCCAGCGCGGAGCCGACGAAACGGCGGCCCTCAACATCAAAGCCGTTGATCACCGCCCCGACGACGATCCCCTGGCTGAAGGTGGCGAGCAGGGAGCCGCCGGCGAAGGAGTAGTCCCAGAATTTACGGTGCGAAGGCGTCGCTTTAAAGCGGAACTCAAAGGCGACGCCGCGGAAGATAAGGCCGATCAGCATGGCGGTGAGGGGGATGGTGAGCGCATCAATAATGACCGCATAGGCCAGCGGAAACGCGCCGAACAGCCCCGCGCCGCCGAGCACCAGCCAGGTCTCGTTGCCGTCCCAGACGGGTGCCACGCTGTTAACCATCACATCGCGCTCTTTCGCATCGCCCACGAAGTTAAACAGCAGGCCGATACCCAAATCAAAGCCATCCATAATGATGTACATCAGCGTGGCAAATACGATGATGGCAAACCAGATAACAGAGATATCGACGCCCATCAGTTTCTCTCCTGTTCCGGAACAGACTCGGCGGCAGACAACGGACGCGCGGGGGTGCCCGCGGTGTTTGACGTCAGCGTCTCGACGGGCTGCGGCCCTTTCTTAATCAGCCGGATAAGGTATACATAGCCCACGCCGAACACCGACGAGTAAACGACGAAGAACGCCAGCAGGCTGATGCTCATCTGCAGGGTACTGTGCAGCGATACCGCGTCAATCGTGCGCAGATAGCCGTAAACCACCCACGGCTGGCGGCCCACCTCGGTGGTGACCCAGCCTGCAAGCAGCGCCAGCAGACCCGCAGGCCCCATGCAGAGGGCAAACCACTGGAACGGGCGCGAGCGGTAAAGCCGGTGGCGATAGCGTAGCCAGAGGCTGATCAGACCGAGGCCGATCATCAGCAGACCCATGCCAACCATGATGCGGAAAGACCAGAAGACGATAGTTGAATTTGGACGATCTTCTTTCGGGAACTCTTTCAGCGCCGGAACCTGCTTGTCCAGGCTGTGCGTCAGGATAAGGCTGCCGAGCGCGGGGATCTCCAGGCCGTATTTTGTGCGCTCTTCGTCCATATCCGGCAGGCCAAACAGCAGGAGCGGCGTGGCCTCGCCTGGCGGATTTTCCCAGTGTCCTTCAATGGCGGCAATTTTGGCTGGCTGGTGCTCAAGCGTATTCAGACCGTGCATGTCACCCACGACAGCCTGAATGGGGGCAACCAGCAGCGCCATCCACATCGCCATTGAGAACATGGTCCGTACGGCGGGGGTATCATTGCCGCGCAGCAGATGCCATGCGCCTGACGCGCCGACAAACAGCGCGCTGCTCAGAAACGCGGCGATGGCCATATGAATAAGCCGGTAAGGGAAGGAGGGGTTAAAGATAATCGCCAGCCAATCCTGCGGAATGACCTGTCCATTTTCAATGGTGAAACCCTGCGGGGTATGCATCCAGCTGTTAGAGGCGAGGATCCAGAAGGTCGACATCAGCGTGCCGAGCGCCACCATGCAGGTTGAGAAGAAGTGCAGCCCCGGCCCCACCTTGTTCCAGCCGAACATCATCACGCCAAGAAAACCGGCCTCAAGGAAGAAGGCGGTTAATACCTCGTAGGTCAGCAGCGGGCCGGTGATGCTCCCTGCGAACTGTGAAAACCCGCTCCAGTTGGTACCAAACTGATACGCCATGACCAGCCCGGAAACGACCCCCATGCCGAAGTTCACGGCAAATATCTTGAGCCAGAAGTGGTACAGCGAGCGCCAGACGTCGTTTTTGGTGCGCAGCCACATGCCTTCGAGCACGACCAGATAGCTGGCAAGACCGATGGTGATCGCCGGGAAAAGAATATGAAACGAGACGGTAAAAGCGAACTGAATTCTGGCGAGATGGAATGCATCAAGTTCGAACATGGTCCGTACCTCTGAAGCGATGGGGCACGAGAATTGCCGGGCAGTTCAGGCTGCCCGGCAAAACCGATTACGGTTTACTCTTTCCGGCACCCAGCTCGGCACCGGTCAGCGGGTCGGAATGTGGATCGGACTTCGTGCGGGCAGACATCGCCTTAACCAGCGTAGCCTGTTCGGTCGTGAGCGTGACGCTGGCGCTGCCGTCTCCGCCATCAACGGCAGGCTGGGGGGACTCAACGTAATCGAAATGTTTATCGCTGTTCCAGCTTCCGCGGACCTCTCCACCTTCAGACATATTGTAGTACTTGTTGGTGAATTCCTCGATTGGCGGCAGTTTCCCCGGCGGGAAGTTGTTACGAATGGACTGCAGCGCCTTCTCAAAGGAGAGCTGATGCGCCGCCTCACGCGTCATCAGAAATGCCAGTGCATCTTTCACTCCGGGATCGTCAGTGACGTTAATCAGCCGTTCATAGATGATTTTCGCCCTGGCCTCTGCGGCCACGTTTGAACGCAGATCCGCCGTTGGCTCGCCGATGGTATCAACGTAGGCCGCCGTCCACGGTACGCCCGCGGAGTTTGTAAGCGGGGTGCCACCGCCGTAGAGCAGGGAGGTGATGTGGCTGTCATTACCGTTTTCGGTCATGGACCGGTACAGCTCAGCCTCATTTTCCACCCCTTCCGCCAACGCGCCTTTGGCACCTTTATTCAGCATGCCGACCAGCGTACCGATGATTTCGAGGTGGCTTAACTCTTCGGTCGCAATATCCATCAGCATATCTTTACGGCCCGGGTCGTCATCGCTCAACCCCTGGGTAAAGTAACGGCAGGCGGCAGCCAGCTCGCCCTGAGGCCCGCCAAACTGTTCCAGTAAAAGATTGGCAAGGCCAGGATTCGGTTCAGCAACGCGAACCGTGTACTGCAGTTGTTTTACGTGTCGAAACATACAGACTCTCCCTGGTTATTTTTTCGCTTCGACACCCGATGCGTCTGAACGCAGCAGGAACTGTTCCGTCGTTTGTGGAATATGGCGAATCAGCCAGTCGGCCATTTCACGCTCTTCTGCCAGAATCGTCTCGATGGCGGGCACCGAGGCGGTATCGCCCGCTTTTTTCGCGGCGGCAAGCAGGGAGGTATAGCACGCGATCTCAAACTGTTCGAACACATAGCCGCTGATAGAGCCTTTGACAATTTCATCAGAAGGGAACATACCGCCGATGGACTGGCCCAGTGCGGCCATTTTGCTCATCGAATCTTTTAAAACCGAACGAGAAATACCATTACGATCGAGAATTTCTTCCAGCAATGTAATTTGCCGTTTTGTCTCATTAATATGTTGCTCAATTCTGGCGCGAACATCAGGATAATTATCAATACGGCTGGCCATAGATTCCAGCATAGATTCGGCTTGCTTTTCCATCGCATGGGCATCGCGTAGCCAGTCATGGTAGTGTTCTACGTGATTCATCATTGTATCCTCATTATGGGTTCGCTTATTTGGTCTCACTTTCAGCAGCCTGATCGGCACGCGCAGCACTGTAGCCAGATAAATGGCCGACAATATTGGCGTAAATACTGATGATAATGACCCATAGCACGCTGTTCTTCCACCATATAACGGAAGGGATAGCGAGAATGAACCATATTATAGCTGCCGTTAAATGGCACCGTTTAATTGTCCTGGGACTGATGCTCATTTTATTTAACCTGTGTTATAGCGTCATTTTTGCGCTTTTTGGTTAATATTTCCAACGGCCAGATCGGTGAGTTTAAGGTCGGTCTCTTTTTCTTCTTCCAGCGTTTCGGCAAGAAGTTTAACGGCTTTTTTATAGCCCAGTTGTTCTGCTAAAGTGGCGAGGGTACCGTAACTCGCTATTTCATAATGCTCAACTTTTTGTGCGGCGGCTATTAATGCTGCATCACGGACTCCATTTTTTTCCGTGCTTTCGATGACTTCATTGGCTTCTTCAATTAAGCCTTCCATCGCCACACATTTCATACGTTTGAGCTTGATACCGTCTTCCTGTTCAACGATCTGGTCAATACGCTCGATCTGACCCTGCGTCTCTTCAAGGTGTGCGGTAAAGGCGGCGCTCAGCTTTTCGCTCGACGCGGCACGGGCAAGCTTGCTTAGCGCTCGGGTAAGCTGCTTTTCCGCGCTGTAGGTATCGGAAAGAAGATGAATAAAGACATCCTCAACACTTTTCATATTCATAATAATAACGCTCCGGTAAAATAAGGAAAGGGTACTGCGAGCCAGGCGGCCCGCAGCATGCTCTCTGGTAATACTAAAAGTGAATTAAATAAGATCAGGAGTTATCAGATTTACGGCCTCCGCCGTGACTGTTCTGTCCTCCTTTCTTACCCGCTTCAGAAGCGCGTTGTGGGTCGTTTTTAAAGTTACCACCGCTGTGCTGGCCGCCTTTACGGCCTGCTTCTGATGCTTTTTCACGGTCTTCAGCGAAATTACCGGAACCACCACGATGCTCTGCCATATTAAACCTCATATTCATATATTGGTTATGTCAGTACGATACGAAAATATTCCGTATCACTCGTCGTTCGATTAATAACTCTAGTCGCTGTGCGTCATTCGTCAAATGCGTTTCGCCATTCGCAGTTGCGATATATTTAATTATTGATGCGTTTGCGCTTCGCTTGGTTGGGAAATATGGATGGGTGGGAAGGACTTGTAAACAAACGCTCGGATTAGTCCTAACTTTTAGAAAAAAAAAGGAATGTTGATGCCAATAATAATGGCGTAGCCAAATCGATTAATTTGCAACCGATACGTTGGAAAAAAAGCACCCCTTTGGGGTTAGTAAGCGGAACCATAATTGATCATAAGGAAATCCTGGAAAAGGGTTACATGGTGCCCGGCCAGCAGCCGATAGCACACGGTTTGACCACTGGCGTCTTAAGATCACAAATCAGAAATTCTTCCCCCAGGAAGGAACGGCCTTCTCTACACTCCAGGTAATATTCACTGGAGGCATGACATCATGGCGAACACCATCACGGCTGATGATATTCGGGAACATTTTTCGCAGGCTATGTCGGCGATGTACCAGCAGGAAGTTCCGCAGTACGGCACCTTGCTCGAACTGGTTGCGGACGTAAACCTGGCGGTTCTGGAAAATAACCCACTATTACATGAACAACTGGCGAACGCCGACGAGCTGGCGCGCCTGAACGTGGAGCGTCACGGTGCGATCCGCGTTGGCACTGCAGAAGAGCTTTCAACCCTGCGTCGTATGTTTGCCATTATGGGCATGTTCCCGGTCAGCTATTACGATCTCTCGCAGGCGGGGGTGCCGGTCCACTCAACGGCGTTTCGTCCGGTTGACGATGCGGCGCTGTGTCGTAATCCATTTCGTATCTTTACGTCACTGCTGCGCCTTGAACTGATTGAAAACGTAGCGTTACGCGAGCGAGCGGCAGAAATCCTCTCACACCGGAACATCTTTACGCCGCGCTGTCTGGAACTTATCGACCTCCATGAGTCGCAAGGGCACTTTACCGAAGCGCAGGCGCATGAGTTTGTGCAGGAAGCTATCGAAACTTTCCGCTGGCACCGCCATGCAACGGTCGATCAGGAGACCTATCTGGCGCTGAGTAATGAGCACCGTCTGATTGCTGACGTGGTCTGCTTCCCTGGCTGTCATATCAACCACCTTACGCCGCGCACGCTGGACATTGACCGGGTGCAGGAGCTGATGCCGAAGTACGGCATTGAGCCGAAAATTTTGATCGAAGGCCCGCCGCGTCGTGAAGTGCCGATCCTGCTGCGTCAGACCAGCTTTAAAGCCCTTGAAGAACCGGTGCTTTTCGCCGGGGAACATAAAGGCACCCACACCGCGCGCTTTGGGGAAATTGAACAGCGCGGCGTGGCGCTGACCCCGAAAGGCCGTGAACTGTACGATAACCTGCTGGCCCAGGCCGGAACGGGTAAAGATAATCTCACGCACCAGCTGCATCTGCGGGACATTTTCAGTGCGTTTCCAGACAGCGAGATGTTCCTGCGCCGTCAGGAGCTGGCGTATTTTCGCTACCGCCTGACCCCGGCGGGAGAGGCCCATCGTCACGCGTTTCGCCCAGGCGATGACCCGCAGCCGCTGATCGAGCGCGGGTGGGTAGTGGCTCAGCCGATAACCTATGAAGATTTCCTCCCGGTGAGCGCGGCAGGGATTTTCCAGTCCAACCTCGGGAATGAAACCCAGGCGCGCAGCCACGGTAATGCCAGCCGCAATGCGTTTGAAACGGCACTGGGCTGTGAGGTTTATGACGAGTTCACGCTCTACGAAGAGGCGGAAACGCGCAGCAAACAGCGTTGCGGTTTGCTCTGAAACCGTTACTCTGCAGGGGTGTGATGGAAAAAATAAGGTCGTTATGCAAAATCCTTCCGCCCCTGTGGTTGAAACGCGCCTGGGCGCGCTGTCTGGCTTAACCGATGAAAATGTACACCGCTGGTGCGGTATTCCCTATGCCGCGCCGCCCGTTGGCAACTGGCGCTGGTGCTCGCCGCGGCCGCCAGAACGCTGGGATGGTGTTCGCGAGGCCACATCCTTTTCCCCTTCAAGCTGGCAAAGCAGCGAATATTGTCAGGAACTGGGCGGGGGCGATCCCGGTCAGTTCTCTGAAGACTGCCTCTATCTGAACGTCTGGTCTCCCGTCGACCGAAGCGGGCCGCTGCCGGTGATGGTCTGGCTGCACGGCGGCGGGTTTACGATCGGTGCCGGAAGCCTGCCGCCCTATAGCGGCAAAGCGCTGGCGGCGCGCGGCGTGGTCGTGGTCACGATTAACTACCGTCTGGGTCACCTCGGCTTTTTCGCCCATCCTGCGCTTGAGGGGGAAGAAGAGCGGGTGGTGCATAATTTTGCCCTGCTGGACCAGATCGCCGCGCTCGAATGGGTGCGGGAGAATATCGCCGCGTTTGGGGGCGACCCCAATAACGTGACCCTGTTTGGTGAGTCGGCGGGCGCGCGTAGTGTACTGTCGCTGCTGGCCTCGCCGCTGGCGGAAGGGTTGTTCCATAAGGCGATTGTGCAAAGCGGATATACCCTGCCGGACACGCCGAAAAAGCAAGCCCTGCAAAAAGGGGAAGCGCTGGCCGCCCATTTCGGCCTGCAGAACGCGACGGCAGAACAGCTGCGCGCGATCCCGCCCGAGGCGTTCTGGCCGCTCACTGCGCCGCTCAACATCGCCCCGGCGCCTATCGTTGGCGATTGCGTTCTGCCCGAGGCCATGCTGGACGTCTTTTTCGCGGCCCGCCAGCATCCCGTGCCGGTGATGATTGGTTCCAACAGCGATGAAGCCAGCGTGATGGCGGTGTTTGGTGTCGATCTCGCCGGGGAAATCCAGAAGCTTCGCCGCGAACGCCGCTTTGGCCTGGGGTTGATCAAGCTGCTCTATCCTGGCGTGAAAGGCGATGAGGAGCTGGGCAGGCAGGTGTGTCGCGATATGGCGTTCACCACGATGGGCTATGTGGTCATGCAGGCCCAGCAGCGCGTCGGCGGGCTTTGCTGGCGTTACTGGTTTGATTATGTGGCCGAAGCGGAACACGCCACCTATATCAACGGCGCCTGGCATGGCAATGAAGTGCCGTATGTGTTCGATACCCTCGGCCAGGTGGAACCTTCGCGCCAGTATGTCAACGAACGGGATCTGGCGTTTGCGGCCCAGATGGCCGACTACTGGGTGAGCTTTGCGCGAGACGCAGGTCGCCGCGACAGTCTGCCAGGGCCGACGCACTGGCCCGCCTGCCGCAAAGGGCGGGATGTGCTGTTACGTATCGGAGTGAATAAACATGCAGGTTTCAGGCTTGAAAACCGCTTTATGCGCGCCCGCATGAGCCTCTTTAAGCGGGTAATGAAGCACCACGTCAGCCTCGATTAAGCAAACAGGCGCGAAACGCCGCGAGACCATTTTCTTCGCCTGGCGTTTCGCGCAGCACCAGTCTGTAGCTGGCGCCGGTTTTGACGCTGCTCTCACAGGGGCTCATCAGCCTGCCTGCGCGGATATCTTCTTCGACCAGCGTTTCGTCGGCAATGGCCACGCCGAGTCCCTGAATGGCCGCAGTAATCGCCAGATCCATTGTGTCGAAGTGTTGATTTTTGTGCATGACAAAGCCCGGACCTTCCTGTTTCGTCAGCCACAGCGACCAGTCTGTCTTATCACGCGTAGGGTGAAGAAACGTCAGCGAGTCCAGCGCGGCCCCTGCCCGCACGGGGCTGAACACCGGAGTCAATGCCTCTTCAAACAGCAGATCGCCCGCGCTCATGTGCGTGCCGAAGACAATGGCCGCGTCGTAAGGTTCTGTTTTGAAATTGACGTTGTGATCGGTGGTGGTGGTCAGCGCGATTTGGAGGTCCGGCTGCTCACGCTCTACCTCCAGCAGACGCGGCACCAGCCAGCGCATCGCGCAGGTGGGGGCCTTGAGGCGGATCACGGTGTGCGGGCTGCGGGCCCGATCGGCCACGCTCAGCAGCTGCTCGAAAGCGGACTGCAGTTCCGGAAGCAGGGCGCTACCCTGCGGAGAGAGGCGCAGCCCGCGCGCATGGCGCTCAAACAGCGGAAAGCCAAACCACGCCTCAAGGGAGGCGATCTTACGGCTCACGGCCCCCTGGGTCAGACACAGTTCCGCAGCGGCATGGGTGAGGTTCAGGTGACGCGCGGTGACTAAAAATGCGTCGATGGCATTGAGCGGGAGCGAACGGCGCGACATAAAAACACCTCAGCTATGCATTTTTCTCATGGCTATTATGACAACAATTCGATTGTCCCGACAGCACAGATGTTGTTTGAATAGTTATGCAACGTCCATGAGAAGGGAAAGAGGATGACTTTACGAACGCCGGTACAAACGCGCTCCAAACTGCCAGATGTGGGCACCACCATTTTTACCGTTATCGGCCAGCTTTCGGCGCAGCATAACGCGATTAACCTTTCTCAGGGCGCACCGAATTTTTCCTGCGACCCAAAGCTGATCGCAGGGGTCACCCGAGCGATGGAGGCAGGGCATAACCAGTACGCATCGATGACCGGCCTGCAGCCGCTTAAAGAACGTATTGCCGATAAGATTGCCGCGCTCTACGGCACGCAGTATGACCCTGCCAGCGAGGTGCTGGTGACCGCCAGCGCCAGCGAAGGGCTCTATTCGGCCATAAGCGGGCTGGTGCATCCGGGCGATGAGGTGATCTATTTTGAGCCGTCGTTTGACAGCTACGCGCCTATCGTCCGTCTTCAGGGGGCGACGCCTGTCGCCATAAAACTCACGGTACCGGATTTTGCCGTCAACTGGGATGAAGTGCAGGCGGCCATTACCCCGAAAACGCGCATGATCATCATCAACACGCCGCACAACCCGAGCGGTCAGGTCTTCTCCGCCGATGACCTGCAACAGCTGGCGGCGCTGACGCGCAATACCGACATCATTATTTTGTCTGACGAAGTGTACGAACACGTCGTGTTTGACGGCGAGCCGCACCACGGGATGGCCACGCACCCGCAGCTGGCGGAGCGCAGCGTGATTATTTCCTCTTTCGGAAAAACCTATCACGTTACCGGCTGGCGCGTGGGTTACTGTGTTGCTCCGGCGGTTCTGATGGACGAGATTTGTAAAGTCCATCAATTTTTAATGTTTTCCGCCGATACGCCAATGCAGCACGCGTTTGCTGAACATATGGTCGACCCGCAAACCTGGCTGTCGCTGGCGGCGTTTTACCAGCGCAAGCGCGATCTGCTGCACAGCCTGCTGGCCGATTCGCCGTTTACCCTGCTGCCGAGCGCGGGATCGTTCTTCATGCTGGCGGACTACAGCCAGTTCAGCGACGAGCGCGACAGCGAGCTGGTGAAACGGCTGATCGTTGAGTACGGTGTTGCCACCATTCCGCTGTCGGCGTTTTATGCGGACGGTACGGATAATAAGTTGATTCGTCTCTCTTTTGCGAAAGATGAGGCGACGTTACGGGCAGGTGCCCAGGCCCTGTGTCGGGTTAAACCTCGCTGAGGAGTGTGAAATGAAATTACGCGCGTTAATAGTCGGCATGGGATTGCTGTGTACCTTTTCGTCCTTCGCGGCTACCGAGCTGCGCTACGGTCTGGAAGCCGAATACCCGCCGTTTGAAAGCCGCAATGCGGCAGGCGAACTGGAAGGGTTTGACGTTGAGCTGGGTAATGCCATCTGCAAAGCCGCGGCGCTGAAGTGCAGCTGGGTGGAAACCTCTTTTGATGCGCTGATCCCGGGGCTGGTGGCAAAGAAATTCGACGCCATCAACTCGGCGATGAACATCACCGGGCAGCGCCGCAAGAGCATTGATTTTACCCAGCCGATCTACCGTATTCCGTCGCAGTTGGTCGGCAAAGCGGGGACGGCGGTTGACGCCACGCCAGAAGGGCTGAAGGGCAAAACCATCGGCGTGCTGCAGGGTTCCATCCAGGAAACCTATGCCAAAGAGCACTGGGAAAAGCAGGGTGTCACCGTGGTGTCTTATAAAGATCAGAATATGGCCTGGGGCGATCTGCTGAATGGCCGTATCGACGCCTCGCTGGTCATGTCTGCGGCCGGGCAGGCAGGTTTCCTCAGCAAGCCGCAGGGGAAAGGGTTTGGCTTTATCGGCAAGCCGGTGTCTGACGACACCATCCTCGGCAGTGGGATCGGTTTTGGGTTGCGTAAAGGTGACGAGGCCACCAAAAAGCAGCTTGATGCCGCGATTGATAAAGTACGTGCCGACGGCACGATCGCTAAACTCGCTGATAAGTACTTTCCGGGTATCGATGTCAGCGTAAAATAACCGCCTCATTAGCCCCGGCGAACGATGTCGCGCCGGGGCATTTTTCTACACATTTTCCAGGCTTTCTTTACACCACTTTCGGGCCGTTCTGGTCGACAGAAAATATTTCTCACTTTGTTCAGATAATCACCGGCCAACAATTGGATTCTTAACCATTTTTGTTTAGGCTGTGCGTTCTTTCTTGCCGTCATTTCGCCGAGTGCGAACACATTCACACGACCATAAGGACGTTTTTCCAGGCATGAATCGCAGACGTTTTCTAAAAGGCTCGCTGGCAGTGGCAGCCCTGAGCGGCACCTCTGGCCTTGCTTCCCTGTTTTCCAAAGCGGCATACGCTGCTGACTCTGACATCGCCGACGGTCAGAGCCGTCGTTTTGACTTCTCCGTACTGCAATCCATGGCGCATGACCTGGCGAAAACCCCGTGGGGCGGTGCGCCGCGTCCGCTGCCGGAGACGCTGGCAACCATGACGCCGCAGGCGTACAACGCCATCCGCTACGATGAGAAGCAGTCTCTGTGGAACAACATTGAAGGGCGTCAGCTGGACGTGCAGTTTTTCCATATGGGAATGGGGTTCCGCCGCCGCGTGCGCATGTTCTCGCTGGACCAGTCCACTTCTATGGCGCGCGAGATCCACTTCCGCCCGGAGCTGTTCAGCTACGGTGAAACGGGGGTGGATACCAAACAGCTGGAAGGGCAAAGCGATCTCGGTTTTGCGGGCTTCCGCGCCTTTAAAGCGCCTGAACTGGCGCGTCGCGATATCGTCTCTTTCCTCGGGGCGAGCTACTTCCGTGCGGTGGACGATACTTACCAGTACGGCCTTTCCGCGCGCGGCCTGGCGGTAGATACCTTTACCGACACGCCGGAAGAGTTTCCGGACTTCACCTCCTTCTGGTTTGAAACCGTCAAGCCTGGCGACACTACCTTTACCGTCTATACGCTGCTGGACAGCCCGAGCATCACCGGTGCTTATAAATTCGTGATCCACTGCGAGAAGAGCCAGGTGATCATGGAGGTGGAAAACCATCTCTACGCGCGTAAGGACATCAAGCAGCTCGGCATTGCGCCGATGACCAGTATGTTCAGCTGCGGTAATAACGAGCGCCGCATGTGCGATACCATTCACCCGCAAATCCATGATTCCGACCGCCTGGCGATGTGGCGTGGCAACGGGGAGTGGATCTGCCGTCCGCTGAACAACCCGCAGAAGCTGCAGTTTAATGCCTATATGGATAAGAACCCGAAAGGGTTCGGCCTGCTGCAGCTCGATCGCGATTTCTCGCACTATCAGGACGTGATGGGCTGGTATAACAAACGCCCGAGCCTGTGGGTTGAACCGCGCAACGACTGGGGTAAAGGCTCGGTTGGCCTGATGGAGATCCCAACCACCGGGGAAACGCTGGATAACGTGGTCTGTTTCTGGCAGCCAGAAAAAACGGTGAAAGCGGGTGACGAGCTGGACTTTAAATATCGCCTGTACTGGAGCGCCATGCCGCCGGTGCGTTCCCCGCTGGCTAACGTCTACGCGACCCGTACCGGTATGGGTGGGTTCCCGGAAGGCTGGGCGCCGGGCGAAAATTACCCGAAAGTGTGGGCGCGTCGCTTCGCTATCGATTTCGTCGGTGGCGACCTGAAGGCCGCTGCGCCAAAAGGCATCGAGCCGGTGATCACGCTCTCCAGCGGCGAAGCGAAGCAGATTGAGATCCTCTACGTTGAGCCGTTTGACGGCTATCGCATTCTGTTTGACTGGTACCCGACGTCGGATTCGACCGAACCGGTGGACATGCGCCTGTTCCTGCGCTGCCAGGGCGATGCCATCAGCGAAACCTGGCTGTATCAGTATTTCCCGCCAGCGCCGGATAAACGTCAGTATGTTGATGACCGGGTAATGCGTTAACGATCGATTCCCTCTCCCTCCGGGAGAGGGTTAGGGTGAGGGGCAATGACCGCAACACAATCCGAAACTATTCCCGTATCTGACGCGCTCGAGCTTCGCGCCGTCGAAGAGCGCTATACCGCCGATCTGCACACTCTCGTCGTCAAAAACAGAGCCTTTCTGCAAACCGCGTTTGACTGGGCGCAGCATATCGGAAGCGTTGAAGACACCCGACGCAACGTGCTGAGTAACCAGATGCTGCACCAGCGCGGCTACGCCAAAATGTTTTTGGTCTTCAGGAACGATGAGCTGGTCGGCGTGCTGTCGTTCAATGCGATCGAGCCTGCCAACAAAGCCGCGTACATCGGTTACTGGCTGGATGAAGACCACCAGGGGCAGGGGATCCTCTCCCAATCTTTACAGGCGCTTATGCGCTACTACGCCGGGCGCGGCGAAATCCGCCGTTTTGTGATCAAGTGTCGGGTGGCAAATCAGAGCAGCAACAGCGTTGCCCTGCGCAACGGTTTTACGCTGGAAGGGTGCCTGCGGGAAGCGGAATACCTGAATGGCGCCTATGACGATGTGAATATTTACGGGAAGATTTATACCCTATAACGCGCCCAGCAGCGGCGTGCGGGTGATGCGCTGGTCGCCGTTAATCACCTTTTCGCCGCGCAGGTGAATGGTTTCCCCGGCAAAGGCTTCAATCACCGCATCGTCGGTAATTTCAACCCGATGCTCAATCAGTACGTCGCCGCTGATGCGCGCGCGTCCCTGAATCACTACCTTATCATCCAGCATGATCGGCCCGCCGCGCAGCCATGCATGGCCACCGATCAGAACGTGATGTTTAATGACGCAGTTTCCTTCTACCACCGCGTTTTCGGCCACCTGCGAGCTGTAGCGCACGGTCGGGATAGCATCGTCTTCGAAACCGGCTATCACCCGGGCGTTGCCGTACACTTTGGCGCAGTCGCACACCCAGACGTTGTTGAGTTCATTACCTTCGAGGATCGCGCAGTCGAACACCTCGGCGCGGTGCTCAACGAAGGCATTATTCACCATCGCCTCACCGTAGATTTGCGCCTGGTGGACAATGCGCGAACGGCTTACCGTCGCCCTGTCATAGATTTGCAGGATCTGGTCATGATCCGGCGTGAGCCCTTTGGCGGCGATGATAACGCTATTGTGCAGGACGCGGGCGTCGCCGTAGATATGGCATTCGCCCCGCACGCAGGAGTGCTGAATGGTGACGTTGTCACTTATTCGCGCTCCGTGGCTGACTTCTGCCGCGTCCAGCCAGCAATTGTCGCCTGCAAGGGCGTCATGGCTCAGGGTACACGGCAGGGTAAGGCGCGCGTTGCCGGACACGGATGCCCCGGCGAACACCACGCTGTTTTCGTCATAGATCCAGCATTCTCCCTCCTGAGACAGGGCACGCTCATCGTCAATCCAGCCGCCTTTCGTGCCGGTCGTCACATCATTAAAATCTGCCGTGGCGATGATTTGTCGCAATGTGGTCGAGTGGGTAGTTTCGCCATTTTTCCACTGCCAGATCCGGGTTTCATCGCTGAGCCGATATTTGTTCATCATGTTATCCCTGGTGAGCGTCTCCACTAAACGTAGCAAACTTTCGGCTTTCCGTTGTGCTGGCATCCGTTGCGGAAACCCCTTAAAATGGCATTTAAAATACATTTTAAAAATTCAAATTAATGAATAACTTTAACAAATCCCAACAGGTGCTTAACCTTCCCGCAGGGTATTTTGGCATGGTGCTTGGTATCATCGGCATGGGTTTCGCCTGGCGATACGCCAGCACCCTGTGGCCGGTGACGCGCTGGCCGGGTGAGATTCTGGTCGCTCTCGCGGTGACATGCTGGTTTTTGCTGACGGCGGCGTTTATTACCCGTGCGATCCGTTTCCCGCACAGCGTGCTGGCAGAGATGCGCCACCCGGTGATGAGCAGCTTCGTCAGCCTTTTTCCGGCCACCACCATGCTGGTCGCCATTGGCTTTGTACCCTGGTTCCGCCCGATATCGCTGGTGCTGTTTGGCGTGGGCGTGGTGGTGCAGCTTGCCTATGCTGCCTGGCAAAGCGCCGGGCTATGGCGGGGGACGCACCCGCAGGAGGCCACCACGCCGGGATTATATCTGCCGACGGTGGCGAATAATTTTATCAGCGCAATGGCGTGCGGAGCGTTGGGATTCAACGACGCAGGGCTCGTCTTCCTCGGTGCAGGCGTCTTTTCCTGGCTCAGCCTGGAGCCGGTGATCCTCCAGCGTCTTCGCAGCGCCGGAGAGCTTCCCTCCGCGCAGCGTACCTCTTTAGGCATTCAGCTGGCGCCTGCGCTGGTGGCGTGTAGCGCCTGGTTTAGCGTCAACGGTGGGGAAGCCGACACCTTCGCCAAAATGCTGTTCGGCTACGGCCTGTTGCAGCTGCTGTTTATGCTGCGCCTGCTGCCGTGGTATTTGTCTCAGCCGTTTAACGCCTCCTTCTGGAGTTTTTCGTTTGGCGTGTCGGCTCTGGCTACCACGGGGCTGCATCTGGGGCACGCCAGTTCGACTGGATTCTTCCATGCCATCGCCGTGCCGCTGTTTATCTTTACCAACCTCATCATTGGGATGCTGTTGGTTCGTACATTTATCCTGCTGATACAGGGCAAACTTCTGGTGCGCACTGATAAAGCACTGCTTATGCAATCTGAGGAAAAATAATGGCTGTCGATGAAAATTACTTTACAGAGAAATATGGTTTAACCCGTACGCATTCAGAGGTGCTGTACAGCGCGGGGATCGTGAAGCCCGGTAAAACGCTGGATCTGGGCTGCGGCAATGGCCGCAACAGCCTTTACCTGGCGGCCAACGGCTACGATGTCACCGCCTGGGATAAAAACCCGATGAGCATTGATAACATCGAGCGCATCAAAGCGGCGGAAGGGATCGCCAGTCTGCATACGGCGATTAAGGATCTCAACAGCCTGAGTTTTGACGGCGAGTACGACTTCATTCTCTCCACCGTGGTGCTGATGTTCCTGGAGGCGAAAACCATCCCTGGCCTTATCGCCAATATGCAGCGCTGCACGAAACCCGGCGGCTATAACCTGATCGTTGCCGCGATGGACACGGCGGATTACCCGTGCACCGTCGGCTTCCCGTTTGCATTTAAGAGCGGTGAACTGAGCAACTACTATGAAGGCTGGGAGTTGCTCAAATACAACGAAGAGGTGGGCGAGCTGCACCGCACCGATGAAAACGGCAACCGCATTAAGCTGCGCTTTGCCACCATGCTGGCGCGCAAGCCCGCTTAACGGGCGGCCAGCAGGCAGATCTGCAGGGCAGTGTTGTAAGACGCCTCGAACGACGACAGCGGCAGGAATTCAAACTTCGAGTGGAAGTTATGCGCGCCGGTGAAGAAGTTCGGGGTGAGTAACCCTTTTGCCGAGAGCGCCGCGCCGTCCGTACCGCCGCGCATGGGGATCGGTTTTGGGGTAATGCCGAGCGATTCCATTGCCTCAAACATCAGGTCGATAGCGCGCCGGTCTTCGCCAATCGCATTGCTGATGTTGCTGTAGGTATCCTCAATGCGATAGTCCACCTTTGCCGTCGGATGTTGGGAGGCAATCAATGCGGCGACGTCCGCGATCTGCTGCTTGCGGGCGGCAAAGCCGGTTTTATCAAAATCACGAATGTTGGCCTTTAACACGGCATCGTTTTGCCCGGCCTGGATGCCGTTAAACCAGATATAGCCCTCGCGACCCTCGGTGCACTCTGGCGTTTGCTGCCGGTCGAAATGGTTGATGAAATCGGTCGCCATCAATAACGGGTTCACCAGTACCCCTTTGGCGGACATCGGGTGCGCCGTCACGCCGGTAAAGCGGATTTCAGCGGCTGCCGCGTTAAAATTCTCGTAAACAATTTCCCCCAGCTCGCAGCAGTCGATGGTCCAGGCAAAGTCGACGTCGAAGCGTTTCAGATCCAGCGCCTTGGCGCCGTTAAGGCCAATCTCTTCATCGGGCACAAACGCGACCACAATGTCGCCATGCTGATGTTCAGCGGTGAGGTTTTCCAGTACGGTCATCACCACGGTTACCGCCGCTTTATTATCTGCGCCCAATACGCTGGTGCCGTCACTGAAAATAATCTCCTCGTTCGGATAAGCCAGAATTTCCGGGTGCTCATTTACCCGCAGCCAGATGTCTTTCTCTTTATTCAGACAGAGATCTTCACCGGTAAACGTTAATATTTGTGGATGAATATCCGGTGATAAACCGACGTCAACGGTATCAATATGGGTAATAAAGCCGATGCGCGGCGCGCCGGGCACATTGCCTTTTTTTACCGCCGTCACGGTAGCGAATTCGTCAATTACAATGTCGTCTAAACCCAACTGTGCCAGCTCCTGCGCCAGTTCCCGCGCCATGTCATGCTGGCCCGGCGTCGAGGGCAGGGTTTTCACTTTCGGATCGCTCTGGCTGGTAATAGCGAGATAGCGGAAAAAACGGTGCGTTAATTGTCTGGAAAGCGGCGAGCCCATAGTGTTTTCTTCCTTATTTATTTTTCGGGTGTTTGCCACTTCACTTTAATGTTATTTATGAAATGGCAAAAGAATTAATTAGCCGTCGAATTAAAAAGACAGGAATAAATGATGACAAGCAAACGCACAATGTTAACGCTGGTACTCGCTGCGCTTACGGTCTGTTCCTCCGTTGCCGCGAAAACGCTGGTGTATTGCTCTGAAGGGTCGCCGGAAAACTTTAATCCTCAGCTGTACACCTCGGGGACCAGCGTGGACGCCAGCGCGGTACCGGTCTATAACCGGCTGGTCGATTTCAAACCCGGCACCACGGAGCTGGTACCGAGCCTGGCTGAGCGCTGGGAGGTGAGCGACGACGGCAAGGTTTACACTTTCCATCTGCGCAAAGGAGTGAAGTTCCAGAGCAATAAATTCTTCACGCCGACCCGTGACTTTAACGCCGATGACGTGATCTTCTCGTTTATGCGTCAGAAAGACGTGAACCATCCGTATCACAACGTCTCAAACGGCAGCTATTCCAACTTCGAAAGTCTGGAGTTTGGCAGCCTGATTACCCGCATTGATAAAGTCGACGACCATACGGTGCGCTTTACCCTGGCACACCCTGAAGCGCCGTTTGTTGCGGATCTGGCATGGTATTTCGCCTCGATACTCTCCGCCGAATATGCTGATGCGATGCTGAAAGCGGGCACGCCGGAGAAGGTGGATATGCAGCCCATCGGCACCGGGCCGTTTAAGCTGGCGCAGTATCAGAAAGATTCCCGCATTCTGTTTACGGCGTTTGCCGACTACTGGCAGGGGAAATCGAAGCTGGATCGGCTGGTCTTTACCATCACTCCGGATGCCTCCGTGCGCTTTGCCAAAATTGAGAAAAATGAATGCCAGGTGATGCCGTTCCCGAACCCGGCGGATCTGCCGCGCATGAAGGCCAATAAAGATATTACGCTAATGAGTAAGGCCGGGCTTAACACCGGTTTCCTGGCCTTTAACACCCAAAAGCCGCCGCTGGATAATGTGAAAGTTCGTCAGGCACTGGCGATGGCGATAAACAAACCGGCCATCATTGACGCGGTATTCCACGGCACCGGAACGGCGGCGAAAAACCTGCTGCCGCCCGGCGTCTGGAGCGCAGACAGCGAGCTGAAGGATTACGATTACGATCCTGATAAAGCGAAAGCGCTGCTGAAAGAGGCCGGTTTTGCTAACGGGGTGAGCATTGATTTATGGGCGATGCCCGTTCAGCGGCCCTACAACCCGAATGCGAAACGCATGGCGGAGATGATTCAGGCGGACTGGGCAAAAGTGGGCGTGCAGACCAAAATTGTCACTTACGAATGGGGCGAATACCTTAAGCGCGTGAAGGGCGGAGAGCATCAGGCCGCGCTGATGGGCTGGACGACGGCAACGGGCGATCCGGATAACTTCTTTGGTCCGTTGTTTACCTGCACGTCTGCCAACGGCGGATCGAACTCAGCTAAATGGTGCTACCCGCCCTTTGATAAAATTATTGCCGAGGCAAAATCGATAACCGATCGCAACAAACGTGTGGCGCTGTACAAAGAGGCGCAGCAGATAATGCACGACCAAATGCCGGCGGTAATGATTGCGCATTCAACGATTTTCGAACCCGTTCGCAAGGAGGTGACTGGCTACGAAATCGATCCATTTGGCAAACATTTGTTCTGGCAGGTGGATATTCATCAGTAATATTTCACTGCCCGGGTGTATCCGGGCAGTCTTTTCGCAATTTGTGCTCCCCGCATCATTTTTTGTCACAACAAACCCATCTGACTTTTGCTATAACTTCAAATGCATACTTGCAGATAACATGGAAAACTATCATGCGTACTCAAACTTTTTTTAAAGTTGCAGTGCTTACTGGTTTATTGGCAGTGGCGGGCTGTTCTTCTAAAGTCGCGGCTCCCGAACAATATTCAGGCTTTTTAAAAGATTATTCCGGCTTGCAGCAGACGACCTCTGCGACGGGTAAACCAACGCTGCGTTGGGTTGACCCTTCCTATAACGAAGCCAACTACGACAGCATTATCTGGACGCCAATTACCTATTATCCGGCGCCAAAACCAACGACGCAGATTGGACAGAGAACGCTTGATGAGCTGTTGAATTACACCAATAACAAAATGAAAACGGCGATTGGTACCCGTAAGCCGATTGTGACCACGCCGGGCAAACACAGCCTGATTTTCCGCGGTGCAATCACCGGGGTGAGTTCGCAGAAAGAAGGCCTGCAGTTCTATGAAGTGGTGCCGGTCGCGCTGGTGGTAGCAGGTACGCAGATGGCAACCGGCCATCGCACCATGGACACCCATCTCTTCTTTGAAGGCGAGCTGATCGACGCGGCCACCAATAAACCGGTGATGAAGGTCGTTCGTAAAGGCGAAGGTAAAGAGCTGAATAACGAAAGTACGCCGATGACCTTTGCGACGCTGAAGCAGGTTGTTGACGACATGGCGACGGACGCCACCATGTTTGATGTGCATAAAACAGCGAAATAACGTTAAGCGGCCTGCATCGCGCAGGCCGTTTTTCTTACGCCGTGCGCAGGCGCCTGAACCAGGTCTCTGGTTTCGTGAACATCACCATATTCCCGCCCAGAATCAGCAGTAAACCGACGATGCCGTTGATATGCCAGACGTAGCCTTCATACACCGTTGAGATGGAGAGCGCCACCAGCGGGAAGAGCAGCGTACTGTAGGCCGCTTTCCCGGGGCCAATGCGTCCTACCAGGGTGAAGTAAGCGCCAAAGGCAATGACCGAACCAAACAGGGCCAGATAGAGCAGCGCGCCCATGTAACTCACCGTCCATTCCGGGGCAAAACTGTCGCCTCTGAAAAGCGCAATACATCCCATCACCAGCGTACCGTAAAGCATCGCCCAGGCGTTGGTGGTCATGGTTTCAAGGCCTCTGCGCTGGTGACGCATGCTGATCATATTGCCCAGCGAGAAACCGTACGTGCCAAGGGCGGAAAGACCAATGCCCGTCAGCAGCGAGACGCTCCAGCCGCTGGCCAGCAGGTCGTCCCAGAACAGGGTGATAATCCCGATAAGACCCAACGTCGCCGCCGTCCAGAACCGCGCAGGCGGGCGCTGTCCAAAGAAAATAAAGCAGTTAATGGCATTGTAGAGCACCGCCATCGAGAAGATCACCGATTCCAGACCAGTGTTGATGTGTGCCGCCGCGGTATAAAAACACCAGAAATTAAAGCAGAAGACGCAGCATCCCTGAAGCATGCAGAACAGGTGATCCCGCAGCGCCAGCTTGCGCAGTCGGCCCAGTGCGAGCAGCACCACCATCATCGTGGCGCTGGCCACGGCGAAGCGCCAGAAAATAGACACCGGGGCCGCCACGGGGCCTTGCTGCAGGAAAATAGCAATCCAGGTGGTTCCCCAGATGATCACCACCAGTCCATATAATAATGCGTTCATACCTTTTCTCTTCTTAAACCACAGAAGCCGCCAGTATGGCGCTGAGATCGGTCAGGGGCTTTCATCGGCTTGCGGTAGACTTGCAAAATCTTGCGCTTTTTTCTTTTCCGGGGGCTGGCAACGGGAGAAAACAATTCTTAGACTGACAGTTCACTCAATAACGCGCTAACGGTTATGTCTCACGCTTACGATACCTTTGAAACGCTACGCCAGCAGAATGCGGTGCTCCGGGAAACGGTCGCGCTCAATTCCGGCATTCAGCTGGCGGCGTGGTACAACAAGCACGACACGATAACGGTTAAAAGCAACCATCACACCCTCAGCCTGTACGTGGCGGACGGCTACGAAAGCTATCAAAAGACACCGGGCGGCTGGAAGAACGGCGGGGGACCGGACCGTTTCTGTCTGATGCCGAAAGAGAGCGAATCGACGTGGGACATCCGTGATGACCTGTCGTTTGTGCATCTCTACTGCACCGATGAACACCTGCGCGATGTGGGTGAAAAAATCTGGGACAAGCGGCCGCTCTCGCTGACGCTGGACGAGCGCATTTTTGGCAGCGATCCGAAGATCACCGCGCTGTACCGCCAGTTTTTGCTTGGCTGTGACTGGCAGCAGCAGGCCAATCAGCTTACTCTGAGTACAGCCTCCACGCTGCTGTTGACCCATTTACTGCAAAACTACGCCAACGTTCAGTGGAAGCTGCCGGTTGTTACCGGCGGGCTATCGCCTTTTGTGCTGCGTAACGTGCTGGCGTTTATCGAAGAGAACCTTGGGCAGCCGTTGACGCTGGCTGAACTGTCGGCCCAGGCCGCGCTCAGCGAATACCATTTTGCCCGCATGTTCCGTCAGTCGACAGGGCTGGCACCGCATCAGTACGTCATGCAAAGGCGCATGGAAAAAGCGAAAAACCTGGTGCAGCATACCTCGACGCCATTGACGGATATCGCCCTGGCCTGCGGGTTTAACTCCGCCAGCCACTTCAGTAACCGTTTCCGCAGCGTCATGGGCATCACGCCGTCACAGCTACGCGCGGCGAGCGCGTGAAAACAGGGCATAGCTTACGCCGCCCAGCACCAGCCCCCAGAACGCCGAGCCGATGCCCAGGATCGTGACGCCGCTCGCGGTCATCAGAAACGTGACGATAGCCGCGTCGCGCTCCGCTTCATGATTCAGCGCCTGATATAAACTCCCGCTGATGGTACCCAGCAGCGCCAGACCTGCCAGCGTCTGGATCCAGCTCAGGGGCAGCGCAGCCATTATCCCGGTGATGGAACCGCCGAACACCCCAGCCAGCAGATAAAACCCACCGGCCGTGATGGCCGCCAGCCAGCGTTTACCGGCATCCGGATGGGCATCCGGGCTTTGACAAATGGCGGCGGTAATCGCCGCAATGCAGATGGAAAAGACGCCGAAGGGGGACAGCAGCAGCGCCAGCCCGCCCGTAAAGACGATCAGCGGTGAGACCGCCACCGGATAACCGGAGGCTTTCATCGTCGCGAAGCCGGGGGCATTCTGCGAGGCCATCGTCACCAGGAAGAAGGGCAAGCCAATGCTCACCAGGCTGGTGAAAGTAAAGGTTGGGGTAATAAACTCAGGCATCACGAGAGAAAATGTCAGCTTATCGGTGACAACGTCACCTTCCGCCCATGCCACGATACCGCCTGCCAGCAGCGTGACTACGATGGCATAGCGCGGAGCCAGCGCTTTTGCCAGCAGCCACGCCGCAATCATGCTGCCGCACAGCAGAAAGTGTCCCTCAAGATGCGCAAATGCGTGCAGGCCAAACTGCAGAAGTACGCCCGCCAGCATGGCCGCAGCCAGTGAATGCGGGATCAGCTTCATCAGGCGGGCGAAAAGCCCGGTAATACCGCAGAGTAAAATGAGCGCGTTAGCAAAGATGAACACGCCGATCGTCTCGGCAAGCGTCACGCCGTGCAGGCTGGTGGCGAGCAACGCCGCGCCGGGCGTCGACCAGGCGGTCAGCACCGGCGCTTTGTACCACCAGGAAAGCGCCAGCGTGCTGATGCCCATCCCAATCCCCAGCGCGGTCATCCAGCCCGCTATTTGCTGCGCGCTGGCGCCTGCCGCTGCGGCAGCCTGCCAGATGATGGCGGCCGAGCTGGCGTAACCGACCAGCACGGCGACAAATCCAGCCAGTGCGACTGGAACAAGGTGAGAGGAAAGGCGCATGGAAACTCCGTTGTGCGTTATAACGTCCGCGATAAGGTAACACTGTGCGCTATAGCGTACAAGTGGTATGATGATCGCCATCAGGAGGGAACATGGACATCACACAACATCTTGCAACAACGCTGAAAACGCTGCGCCAGGCGCGCGGCTGGAGTTTGTCGAAGCTCGCGGACGAGACCGGCGTGTCAAAAGCGATGCTGGGGCAAATCGAACGTAATGAATCGAGCCCGACGGTATCAACGCTGTGGAAAATAGCCACCGGGCTCAACGTCCCGTTCTCCGCCTTCATTACCCCGGAGGCGGACCGGCAGGCAGTATTTGACCCTCAGCAGCAGGCGATGGTGGTGAAACCGCTTTTTCCCTGGGATGAGACACTCCGGTTCGATCATTTCTCCATCACGCTGGCACCCGGTGCCCTGAGTGAGTCCACGCCGCATGAGGCGGGAGTGATTGAACATGTGGTGGTGATCAGCGGTGAGCTGGAGATGAACATTAACGGCGTGTGGCAGACGATTTCAGCCGATTCGGGTATCCGTTTTGCCGGGGATAAACCGCACGCCTACCGCAACAGCAGCGACCGGCCGGTGCATTTTCACTCTCTGATCCATTATCCCCACTGACGCTACGCAAAACTGTTTCGCTGGCGCAGACTTCTGACTACAATAGCCGCCATTTTGACCATAACGGATAACGACGAAGTATGCGCCTGCAATCCCATCATCTTGAACTTTTAAGCCCGGCCCGCGACGCCGCCATTGCCCGTGAAGCGATCCTTCATGGCGCTGACGCCGTCTACATCGGCGGCCCTGGCTTTGGTGCCCGCCATAACGCCAGCAACAGCCTGCGCGATATTGCCGAGCTGGTGCCGTTCGCCCACCGTTTTGGGGCGAAAGTGTTCGTAACCCTGAACACCATTCTTCATGATGATGAGCTGGAGCCTGCGCAGCGTCTGATTACCGATCTCTACCAGACCGGCGTCGATGCCCTGATTGTTCAGGACATGGGCGTGCTCGAGCTGGATATTCCACCCATTGAGCTGCACGCCAGCACCCAGTGCGATATCCGCACGGTTGAGAAGGCGAAGTTCCTCTCCGACGTGGGCTTTTCGCAGATCGTTCTGGCGCGCGAGTTGAACCTCAATCAGATCCGCGATATTCACCAGGCAACCGACGCGACGATTGAATTCTTTATCCACGGCGCGCTGTGCGTGGCCTATTCCGGTCAGTGCAACATTTCCCACGCCCAGACGGGCCGCAGCGCCAACCGCGGCGACTGCTCACAGGCCTGCCGTCTGCCGTACACCCTGAAAGACGATCAGGGCCGCGTGGTGGCGTTCGAAAAACACCTGCTCTCCATGAAGGATAACGATCAGACCGCCAACCTGGGCGCGCTGATTGATGCAGGCGTGCGTTCCTTCAAGATTGAAGGGCGCTACAAAGACATGAGCTACGTGAAGAACATCACCGCGCACTATCGCCAGATGCTGGATGCCATCATCGAAGATCGCGGCGATCTGGCGCGCGCCTCGGCGGGTCGTACCGAGCATTTCTTTATTCCGTCGACGGACAAAACCTTCCACCGCGGCAGCACGGACTATTTCGTGAATGCCCGTAAAGGGGATATCGGCGCGTTTGATTCACCGAAGTTTATCGGTTTACCGATCGGCGAAGTGCTGAAAGTAGCGAAAGATCACCTGGACGTCGAAGTGACGGAGCCGCTGGCAAACGGTGACGGCCTGAACGTGATGATCAAGCGTGAAGTTGTGGGTTTCCGCGCTAACACGGTCGAAAAAACCGGTGAGAACCGTTACCGGGTATGGCCGAATGAAATGCCTGCCGACCTCTACAAAGCGCGACCAAACGCGCCGCTCAACCGTAACCTGGATCACAACTGGCAGCAGGCGCTGCTGAAAACCTCCAGCGAACGTCGTATCGCCGTGGATATTGAGCTGGGCGGTTGGGAAGAGCAGCTGATTCTGACCATGACCTGTGAAGACGGCATCAGCGTGACGCATACGCTCGATGGCCAGTTCGAGGTGGCAAACAACGCGGAAAAAGCGCTTAACAGCCTGAAGGATGGCGTGGCGAAGCTGGGTCAGACGATTTACTACGCGCGCGCTATCGAGGTCAATCTGCCGGACGCGCTGTTCGTGCCGAACAGCCTGCTTAACCAGTTCCGCCGTGAAACGGCAGAGATGCTGGATGCCGCACGCCTGGCGCACTATCCGCGCGGCAGCCGTAAGGCCGAATCTGTTCCTGCGCCCGTGTACCCGGACACCCATTTATCCTTCCTGGCGAACGTTTACAACCATAAAGCGCGTGAATTCTATCATCGCCACGGCGTGCAGCTGATCGATGCGGCCTATGAAGCGCACGAAGAGAAGGGCGATGTGCCGGTGATGATCACCAAGCACTGCCTGCGCTTTGCTTTTAACCTGTGCCCGAAACAGGCGAAAGGGAATATTAAGAGCTGGAAGGCGACTCCCATGCAGCTGGTCAACGGTGACGAAGTCCTGACCCTGAAGTTTGACTGCCGTCCGTGTGAAATGCATGTTATCGGCAAAATGAAAAACCATATTTTCAAAATGCCACCGCCGGGCAGCATCGTTGCGTCCGTGAGCCCGGACGATCTGATGAAAACCCTGCCGAAACGTAAGGGCAGTTAATTACCTTACGTGCGTGTCCGGTTTGCGCGATTTCTGCCACAGGTGGTGTTCGCGCAAACCCTCCGCTGACTCTTCTGCCGCGCTGCGTAGCTCGTCACTGTCGGCCTCATGCCGCAGCTGATGCTCCACATTCTTTACCCAAATATATTCATGACCTTTGTGCCCGGCCATCAGCTGGCCTGAAAATAGCGCACAAATAAGCATGATAAGAGATAACCCTTTTTTTAGCATGGATTCACCGCTGAATGATATTGCGGAATAATCATGCCTATTATTTCTTTGGTTTATTATTCAAAACGTCAAATTAGCGCAAAGAAAGTGTCAAATAATGTGCGTCTGAATATTTTCTTAGGAAATGTCCTAAATATGAATCGCGCGTTGTAAACTACCTGTTCTGGTACGCAAACAGACGTTTGCTTTAGGGATAATCCTATATAATAGAGATTCTCTGGCTAAGGAATGAGTCTTAACAAATGAAAAAAATAATCGCACTTGCGCTCGTCGTGGCGGCCGTTGGGGCAACTGCTGGTGTTCGCTATATGGGTAATGACGAACCAGAATATATTCAGTCCGCCAAAGTCCGGGTTGGTTCCTATTTAACCAGCGACTATGGACGCGTAGCCTGCAATAGCAAAAAAGTAAACGAACAACGCTGGGAATTAGACTGTACGCGTCAGGCAGGGGGAAAAACATTCCAGTTTGCAGTGTATCCCTCTGAAAAAGCACCCTATGGCGTTTCGCGACCGTTTTATCTTGAAGCCCTGAATGATGATGCAAAACAGAGCGCTCAGCAGGGCCTGATGCGCTATTTACAGATTAACATCCAGGCGAGTTAATAAAGCTGTTGAGCTTTCGTTAAGACAATCAGTGTTAGTGTGTAAGGGATCCGCTGCCCGACCATGGAGCGTCGGGGACGTAGAGACCAAAATACAAATCTATCCATGCAAGCATTTACCGCCAGATAATGGCGGTTTTTTTTTACCATTTCGCTTAAGTCAGCCCTTATGATGACAGCCGATAGTGCGACTGTACCAGACCCGAAGGGAAGCTGCGGCTTGATACCAGCGTCAAATCAATATCCCTGGTCAGGGTTCCGAACAGCGGTTTTCCTGAACCGAGCAGGACAGGCACGGTAGTAATAACGATATCGGCGACCAGGCCTTCACGCAGGAAAGACTGTATTACCTGCCCGCCATCGATATAGACGCGATGTACGTTTTTCGCCGCCAGATCTTCCAGCACCTCCTTTGGCGTGCGGGAGGAGAATTGCACTTTGTCTTTCAGCGCATCGGGTACAGGCGTGTGTGCCCGTTGACGGGAGAGCACCAGCACGGGCCGATCGTATGGCCATGCGTCAAAGGTCAGTACCTTCTCATAGCTCCCTCGGCCCATAACAATCCACTCTTTGTCCGCGATGAACGCCTCATAGCCATGATCTTCTGCCGGATCGTCGCGCTGCAGCAGCCAGTCGATATCGTCATTTTGTCGGGCGATGTAACCATCAAGGCTGACCGCGATAAAAACGTGTGTGGTAACCATCAGGTCCTCCGTATTCCAGTGTAACCAAAAGACAGCTCTTTCAGCGGCCAGCATCAGGATGAGAAAACTGTTTACGATACTGGGCCGGTGAAAGGGCGAACTGCTGGCGAAAATGATGACGCAATGTCGACGCCTGACCAAATCCGGTCTGCTCGGCGATGCTGTCGATGCTTAAACGGCTGCTTTCCAGATAATCTTTTGCTCTCAGCAGGCGCTCATTGAGCAGCCAGCGTGCGGGCGTCGTACCCGTTGCCGCCTCGAAGCGACGCAGGAAGGTGCGCTGGCTCATGCCGACCCGACGGGCAAGGGCGTCGACGCTGTGCGGCTCGACAAGGTGCGTGTGCAGAAAATCAAACAGTTGGCCCAGACGCTGGCTTTCACGCAGTTGCGCCACCGGGCGGCTCAGCTGTTGCTGCTGTGAACCGTCCCGGTGAGGGGGAATGACCAGCCGACGCGCCACGCTGTTGGCGGTCTCCATACCATAATCCCGACGCACAACGTGCAGACAGAGATCGATTCCCGCCGCGCTGCCTGCGGACGTCAGAATATCGCCTTCGTCCTGGTAGAGCACGTCCTCAACCACATGGATTTCGGGATAATGCGTTTTCAGCGCCTCTGTGTAGCGCCAGTGGGTTGTCGCTTTGCGGCCGTTCAGCAGCCCCGTCGCGGCCAGCACGAACACGCCCGAGCAGATGGACAGCAGCTGGCATCCTCGCGCGCTGGCCTGGCGCAATGCCTCGCAGAGCGCCGGCGGAACAGGTGAGTCCAGCCCTCGCCAGCCGGGAACCACGATCAAATCCGCCGACGCAAGCAGGCTCAAATCGCCATCGGTAACGATGCGGATCCCGCCGGTCGCCCGCAGTTCTCCGTTATCCACGCTCGCCACTGCAAAACGATACCAGTTGTCGCCCAGCTCGGGACGCGGCAGGCCAAAAATCTCAACCGCCACGCCAAACTCAAAGGTACACAGCCCGTCATAGGCAAGCACGACCACGCCAGGGCGGGCAATTTGTCTTAAGTTTGTCATCTTTTTGCTGTTTTCTGGCATAAGCGAACGCATTCACGGGCCGAATTTGTGGATAGAGTAGTGTTAACACAAACGCCAAAAATGAGGAAGGATCATGAGCTATGTTACTGAATTTCCGGCTGCCGAGCCGCAGGAAGCCGTTACCCATTTTCTGCGTCGCCTGAGCGTCGAAACCGACTGCGCCGATGTGCATCATGCCATCGCCAATAATGAGCAGGACTTCGTGCTGCTGCACGTGGTGGGAAGCCCGGAGCAGTTTGCCCGTCGTCATGTCCCCGGCGCGCGGCATATGCCCTGGAGCCAGATTACCGCTGAGCGCATGGCCCAATGGCCTGAAGGCACGCTGTTCGTTGTCTACTGTGCAGGGCCGCACTGCAACGGCGCGGACAGAGCGGCGCTCAAGCTGGCGCGCCTCGGGCTGCCGGTCAAAATCATGCTCGGCGGGATCACCGGCTGGGAAGATGAAAAGTTCGCCTTTGCCAGTAGCGAAACCGCCGTCGCGCTGTGAAGATGAATTTTTTTCAACACCCGTGAAATTTTCTCGTTTGCCGGAGCCGGTGAGGTGTGACATCTTTTTCGGACATTTAGACATCCAGAAGTCTAAAGATTCAAATGATGAATTATCACTGCGGGCAATTAAAACCGGCAGACGAGGAGATTTCCATGCAACGACAACACGCCCCCTACCGCGCCGATGTAGTCGGCAGTTTTTTACGCCCGGATGCCATCAGGCAGGCTCGCCTGAAGTTCTCCAGCGGTGAGATTGATGCCGGACAGCTTCGCGCGGTAGAAGATGAGGCCATTCGCCACGTCGTCGAGCAGCAGTGTGCGTGCGGGCTGCATGTGGTGACCGACGGTGAGTTTCGTCGCGCCTGGTGGCACTTCGATTTCTTCGACGGTCTGCAGGGTGTTGAGCGTTACGATTCACAGCAGGGCATTCAGTTCAACGGGGTACAAACCAAAGCCCACGGCGTGCGTGTGACCGGCAAGCTGGGCTTTGGCGACCACCCGATGCTGGAAGATTTCCGCTATCTGAAAAGCATCAGCGGCAATGCGCAGCCGAAGATGACCATTCCCAGCCCGAGCGTCCTGCATTTCCGCGGCGGGCGTAAAGATATCGATGCGACGGTGTACCCGCATCTGAATGACTATTTCGACGATCTGGCGACCACCTGGCGCGACGCCATCCGGGCATTCTACGACGCGGGCTGCCGTTATCTGCAACTGGATGACACCGTCTGGGCCTATCTCTGTTCGGACGACCAGCGCCGTCAGATCCGTGAGCGTGGTGATGATGCCGATGAGCTGGCGCAAATCTATGCCCGCGTGCTGAACAAGGCGCTGGAAGGCAAGCCGGAAGATCTGACCATCGGGCTGCATGTCTGTCGCGGTAACTTCCGTTCCACCTGGATTTCCGAAGGCGGCTACGAGCCGGTGGCGGAAGTGCTGTTCGGGACGGTCAACGTTGACGCCTTCTTCCTCGAATACGATAACGACCGCAGCGGGGATTTCGCGCCGCTGCGCTTCGTTCGCCCGGGCAAGCAGCAGGTTGTACTGGGCCTGATCACCACGAAAAACGGTGAGCTGGAAAATCCGGATGGCGTGAAGGCTCGTCTGGAAGAGGCGGCGAAATACGTGGCGAAAGAGCAAATCTGCCTCAGCCCACAGTGCGGCTTTGCCTCCACCGAAGAGGGCAACAGCCTGAGCGAATCCCAGCAGTGGGACAAAGTTCGTCTGGTGACGCAGATCGCCAGCGAAGTCTGGTAAAACCGCTTTCTCAGCGCTGCATTATAAAAGTGCAGCGCTGTGCCATTCTGAGTCGTTCTCTTTACATTCTGTGTTCCACCTCCTGAAATAGCGCGTTCGCCATTCTGGCATCCTTTTTGCTCCTGCTTCGCTGACACTTTTTTCCGCGTCCATGCCGTAACGGACGTTTTCGCACAGCGTTCTTTTTCAGGAGTGAAAATATGCAGCGTCGTACCTTATTAAAAGCCTTTGCGTTATCCGCGTCCGTCGTGGCGATGGGAATGAGTTTTGGCGTGCAGGCGGCCGACACCATCAAAGTGGGGATCATGCATTCTCTGTCCGGCACGATGGCCATCTCCGAAACCCCGCTGAAAGACGTCGCGCTGATGACCATCGACGAGATCAACGCGAAAGGCGGCGTGCTGGGTAAAAAACTGGAGCCGGTGGTGGTGGATCCGGCCTCAAACTGGCCGCTGTTTGCTGAGAAGGCGCGTCAGCTGTTGAGTCAGGATAAAGTGGCGGTAGTGTTCGGCTGTTGGACGTCGGTTTCGCGTAAATCCGTGCTGCCGGTGTTTGAGGAGCTGAACGGTCTGCTGTTCTATCCGGTCCAGTACGAAGGCGAAGAGATGTCGCCGAACGTCTTCTATACCGGCGCGGCGCCAAACCAGCAGGCCATTCCGGCGGTGGAATACCTGATGAGCGAAGACGGCGGCGGGGCGAAACGCTTCTTCCTGCTGGGTACCGATTACGTCTACCCGCGCACCACCAACAAGATCCTGCGCGCGTTCCTGCATTCGAAAGGGGTGGAGGATAAGGACATCGAGGATGTTTATACCCCGTTTGGCCATAGTGACTACCAGACCATCGTCGCCAACATCAAGAAATTCTCTGCAGGCGGCAAAACCGCCGTGGTGTCGACCATCAACGGCGATTCCAACGTGCCTTTCTACAAAGAGCTGGCTAACCAGGGGCTGAAGGCGACCGACGTGCCGGTGGTGGCGTTCTCCGTGGGTGAAGAAGAGCTGCGCGGGATCGACACCAAACCGCTGGTCGGCAACCTGGCCGCGTGGAACTACTTTGAATCCGTGGATAATCCGACAAACCAGGCCTTCGTGGCGGATTACAAAGCCTATGCCAAAGCGCATAAGCTGCCGAACGCCGATACCGTGGTGACCAACGACCCGATGGAAGCGACTTACGTAGGGATTCATATGTGGGCGCAGGCGGTGGAAAAAGCGGGCACTACCGACGTGGATAAAGTGCGTGCGGCGATGGCCGGTCAGTCCTTTAAGGCGCCGTCTGGCTTTACGCTCACCATGGATGCCACCAACCACCATCTGCACAAGCCGGTCATGATCGGCGAAATCGAAGGCAACGGCCAGTTCAACGTGGTCTGGCAGACGGAGCAGCCGGTACGCGCCCAGCCGTGGAGCCCGTTCATCGCCGGGAACGATAAAAAGCCCGATCAGCCCATGAAAACCGCCAGCAACTAAGCCATCACCGCAGGGAGAAACGTCATGAACGCCATGCGTATGTTCATCGCTCTTGTATGGCTTTCCGGACTGCTGCCAGGGATGGCGCAGGCATCGGATGCCGATCGTTTTGTTGCCGCCAGCCGTAGCCAGCAGGCGGAACTCCTCACGCAGTGGGCCGCCGCGCCGGATGCCGCCAGGCTTCCGCTGCTTCAGTCCCTGCAAAAGGAAAACCTGTATACCGATGGCCAAAAGCACGCCTTTGCGCAGCGTAATGGCGAAATGGTTTCGCTCGGTGACGCCCGCGCGGCCGAAGGGCAAACCAAAGCCGTCCGCCTGACGAACCGGCTGCGCGTGCTGGCCGCGACGGCTATCGCCACGCATCAGCTTGTCAGTGACAGTGTCACGGAAAGGCGAGCAGCAGCGCGTCAGCTTCAGCGCGACGCTCAGCCCGAAATGCTCGCTTTTCTGAAAAAGCGCGTCGGGGATGAAACGGACGCTGTCGCGCGTCAGGCGCTTTTACTGGCGGTGGCAAATCTCCAGCTAGCCAGCCCGCAGGCAGAGGTGCGCCGCAGGGCCGTCGAACTGCTGGGCCAGTCCGACGATCCGGACGTGCAGTCCAGACTTACGCCGTTTACCCAGGCGCAGACCGAGCCGGACGCCGGGGTTCGCGCGGCCGCAGAAGAGAGTCTTCGTCAGATCACGCATCGCCTGATGTGGGGCGATCTGCTGGGCCAGGCGTTTATGGGGCTTTCTCTGGGGTCGGTGCTGCTGCTGGCCGCGCTGGGGCTTGCCATTACCTATGGTCTGCTCGGCGTCATCAATATGGCGCACGGTGAGATGCTGATGCTGGGGGCGTATGCCACGTGGATGGTGCAGCAGGCGATGGCCGGGCTTGCGCCCCAGTGGCTGGCGCTCTATCCGGTTATCGCGCTGCCGGTTGCGTTCTGCCTGACGGCGGGCATCGGGATGGTGCTGGAGCGCACCGTGATCCGTCACCTGTACGGTCGTCCGCTGGAAACGCTGCTGGCAACGTGGGGGATCAGCCTGATGCTCATCCAGCTGGTGCGCATGACCTTTGGCGCCCAGAATCTGGAGGTGGCGAACCCGGCATGGCTTTCCGGCGGGGTGCAGATTTTTGCCAACCTGACGCTGCCGTGGAACCGCATTGTGGTGCTGGGCTTCGTGCTGCTGGTGCTGTTCTTTACCTGGCTCATTCTGAATAAAACCCGTCTGGGGCTCAACGTGCGGGCGGTGACGCAGAACCGCAGCATGGCCGCCTGCTGCGGCGTACCGACAGGTCGCGTCGATATGCTGGCGTTTGGGCTGGGCTCAGGGATTGCCGGGTTAGGCGGCGTGGCGTTATCCCAGCTGGGTAACGTCGGGCCGGAACTCGGTCAGGGCTATATTATCGACTCGTTCCTCGTGGTCGTTCTCGGCGGCGTAGGCCAGCTGGCAGGCAGCGTGGCCGCGGCGTTTGGGCTGGGTATTTTCAATAAAATCCTTGAGCCGCAGATGGGGGCGGTGCTGGGCAAGATCGTGATTCTGGTGGCGATCGTGCTGTTTATTCAGAAGCGTCCGCAGGGGTTGTTTGCGCTGAAAGGGAGGGTGATTGACTGATGAGCCAGCCGCTGACCTTAACGCTGGCGCGTAGAGCGCCACGCACAACGCAGATTGCAGGCAGCCTGCTGGTGGTATGTCTGCTGCTGTTACCGTTTTTCGCCCTACTGCCTGCAACGCATCCGCTGGCGCTGTCGACCTGGATGCTAACGCTCATCGGCAAGATCCTCTGCTATGCCATCGTTGCGGTGGCGCTGGATCTGGTGTGGGGCTATGCCGGGATGCTCTCTCTTGGGCATGGCATCTTCTTCGCCCTGGGCGGCTATGCGATGGGGATGTACCTGATGCGCCAGGCGTCAGGTGACGGTCTGCCCGCGTTTATGTCGTTTCTCTCCTGGAACGAGCTGCCGTGGTTCTGGTGGGGCACTCAGCATTTTGCCTGGGCGCTGGTGTTGATTGTTATGGTGCCGGGCCTGCTGGCGCTGGTGTTTGGCTGGTTTGCCTTCCGCTCGAAGATCAAAGGGGTCTACTTCTCGATTATGACCCAGGCGCTGACCTACGCGGGCATGCTGCTGTTCTTTCGCAACGAAACCGGCTTTGGCGGCAATAACGGCTTTACCGGTTTTACCACGCTGCTCGGGTTCTCAGTGACGGACACGACCACCCGCATCGCGCTGTTTCTGGCGACGGTGCTGTTGCTGCTCCTGGCGTTAGGTATGGGATTTGCGCTGGCGAAGAGCAAGTTTGGCCGCATCCTGACCGCCGTGCGCGACGCGGAAAACCGCCTGACGTTTTGCGGCTACGATCCGCGCGGGTTCAAGCTGCTGGTGTGGACGCTCTCCGCCGTGCTGTGCGGGCTGGCGGGGGCGCTGTACGTCCCGCAGGTGGGCATTATTAACCCCGGTGAGATGTCGCCGACCAACTCTATAGAAGCCGCCATCTGGGTGGCGCTGGGCGGGCGCGGCACGCTGGTGGGCCCGGTGATTGGCGCGGCGCTGGTGAATGGGGCGAAGAGCTTCTTCACCGTCGCGATGCCGGAGTACTGGCAGCTTTTCCTGGGATTGATTTTTATCGCCGTCACGCTGTTCCTGCCGCGCGGCGTCTACGGTCTGTTGCGGAAGGGAGAGAAATAATGCAGCCATCGGAAGAGCTATTTACCCGCCAGTTGCCCGGCGATCGCTACCGGGACCAGACCGATCCTGTGCTTCAGCTTGAGTCCGTGAACGTCAGTTTCGACGGCTTTCAGGCGCTGACCGATCTCTCGCTGAATATCGGCGTGGGCGAGTTGCGCTGCGTGATTGGGCCCAACGGGGCCGGTAAAACCACGCTGATGGACGTGATTACCGGCAAAACGCGTCCAGAGAGCGGGAGAGCCATTTACGATCAGTCCATCGACCTGACCGTGCTGGAGCCTGCGGCCATTGCCCGTCAGGGAGTAGGCCGAAAATTCCAGAAACCCACGGTCTTTGAGGCGCTGACGGTGTGGGAAAACCTGGAGATTGCCATGAAAACCGATAAATCCGTCTGGGCAAGCCTGCGGGCAAAACTCAGCGGCGAGCAGCGTGACCGCATTGATGAGATGCTGGTTTTGCTGCGTCTCAGCAGCGAGCGCGACCGCCGCGCCGGGCTGCTTTCGCACGGGCAGAAACAATTCCTGGAGATCGGCATGCTGCTGGTGCAGGACCCGCATCTGTTGCTGCTGGATGAACCCGCCGCCGGGATGACCGACGCGGAAACGGAATACACCGCCGAGCTGTTCAAAACACTGGCTGGCAAGCATTCCCTGATGGTGGTGGAGCACGACATGGGCTTTGTTGAAACCATTGCCGATCGCGTGACGGTATTGCATCAGGGCCGTGTGCTGGCCGAAGGTTCACTTCGCGAAGTTCAGGCCAACGAGCAGGTGATTGACGTCTATCTGGGACGCTAAGGAGCAGTGATGTTACAGGTTAACGAACTGAATCAGTATTACGGCGGCAGCCATATCCTGCGCGGCGTGAGTTTTGAGGCCGTCACCGGCGAAGTCACCTGTCTGCTTGGGCGCAACGGCGTCGGGAAAACCACGCTGCTGAAGTGCCTGATGGGGCTGATCCCGGCGAAAACCGGGGAGATCGTCTGGCAGGGTAAAACGATCACCCACAGCAAGCCGCACCAGCGGGTGCAGTCTGGCGTGGCGTATGTTCCTCAGGGGCGCGAGATTTTCCCGCGCCTGACCGTGGAAGAGAACCTTCTGCTGGGGCTGTCGCGCTTTTCTGCCCGCGAGGCAAAGCAGGTGCCGGAGGAGATCTGGCAGCTGTTTCCGGTACTCAACGAAATGAAGCATCGACGCGGAGGCGATCTCTCCGGGGGGCAACAGCAGCAGCTGGCGATTGGTCGCGCGCTGGCGAGCCGTCCGCAGTTGCTGATCCTCGACGAACCCACCGAAGGCATACAGCCTTCCGTCATTAAAGAGATTGGCCAGGTGATCCGCACCCTGGCAAACAGAGGCGACATGGCGATCCTGCTCGTTGAGCAGTTTTACGATTTTGCCGCCGAGCTGGCCGACAGCTATCTGCTGATGTCACGCGGCACCATTATCCAGCGCGGACGGGGCGAAAATATGGCGCTGGAAGGCGTGCGCGGCCTGGTTGCGATCTGAAATGTTATAATATAACATTCTCATTCTTATAAAACGGAATGAGGGCGTTACTTTGGCTGCACATGTTGGGAAATTTGCCATGACTCTGGGGGCGCTGCTGGTCAGCGGCCAGCTGTTTGCTCACTCGCACGGCCATCAGATGACCGAAGCGGAACAGAAGGCGGCGAACGGCGTGTTTGAGGATAAAGACGTGAAGGACAGAGCTCTGACTGACTGGGACGGCACCTGGCAGTCGGTTTATCCGTTCCTGCTGGACGGTTCGCTGGATCCGGTCTTCAAACAGAAAGCGCAGAAGGATAAAAGCAAAACCTTTGACGAGGTGAAAGCGTACTACCGCAAGGGATACGCGACGGACGTGGATGCCATCGGCATTGAAAATAACGTGATGGAATTCCATAAAGGCAGCGCGGTCAGCAGCTGTAAATATGATTACAGCGGCTACAAAATCCTGACTTACGCATCGGGCAAAAAAGGCGTTCGCTATCTGTTTGAGTGTAAGGATGCCGGCAGCAAGGCACCGAAGTTTGTGCAGTTCAGCGACCATACCATCGGGCCGAAAGCCTCTTCGCACTTCCACATTTTTATGGGCAATACCTCCCATGAGGCGCTGCTGAAAGAGATGGATAACTGGCCGACCTATTATCCGAATGAGATGTACAAAGAGCAGGTGGTGGAAGAGATGTTGCACCACTGATGCGTTATTGCCGGGGGGCGGCTCCGCCTTACCCGGCCTGTATTCTCTACGCCGCTTTGGGTGATTCGTTCCACGCCTTCACGCTCATCCCCCGCAAAATCATCAACCAGGCAATGACGATGGCAACCATCATGATCGCAAACAGTGACCAGTGCGGCAGGTTGGTCAGGATGATACCGGTGATCATCGGGTTTGCCGCCGCGCCGAGCCAGCCCAGCGCCTGAGCGGAAAAATAGCTCGCCTTCATCCCCGGCGGGGCGATGTTGTCGATCAGCATGTATTCGCCTGGTGCGTAGATAATCTCACCCAACGTAAAGATGGCGGCGGCGATGCCCCAGTAAATCAGGTTTTCCCCGGAGAGCATAAAGCCACCCAACCCGAGGATAAAAAACAGCGTTGCGGCGGTCATCAAGGGGCGAATATTGCTGGCCGTGATCTTGCGCCCCAGCGCGTACTGCAGCGTCACCACCACGGCGGCGTTAACGGGCAGCACTACGGCGACCACTTTCTGGGCAAAATCGCTATCGGCGTTGGCGGCCAGCACATACTGCGAAATGCAGCTGGCGAACGATCCGCCCACGTAAGACGCGAGCAGGCCGGAAAGGGTGAACCAGAACAGGGCGCGGTCTTTCAGCAGCACCGACGGCTGCCAGGGCATTTGCTCCTCGGCGGTGTCCAGCGCGACGCTTTTTTGCACGAAGAAATGGATAAACCCGAGCGGCAGCGCGGCGCAGAAGGCCGCCAGCCAGAACGGCAGCTGAAGGCTGTACATTACCAGCAGGGTGCCAATCGGCGGCCCGATCGTCCAGCCAATGTTCAGGAAGCTGTAGTTCAGCGAGAAGACGCGCGCTTTCTGGCTGGAGGTCAACACGTCCGAGAACCAGGCTTTCAGCACCGTCGAAAAGACGGAGTACGCGCAGTTGATCAGGGAAAAGAACAGCACCACCAGCGTGACGTTATCCACCAGCGGGATCGCGACAAATCCAGCGATAAAGGCCACGATGGCGATCAGCATGTAGCGTTTTTTATCAAACTTGTCGGCCAGAATGCCAAATCCCAGGCTGAACACCACGCCAACGGTCAGCGCTATCGTCAGGGCATAACCGATACTCTCGACGCTCATGCTGTAGACGCGCGTGAGATAGATGGTCATGAACGGCAGCGTTGCCCCCCGACCGATGGTTAATAACAATGACGACGCCAGCAGCGCTGCGGTTGAGCGCCGGAGAGATGGTTTCATATTCCTGCCCGACAGTTTCTTATGCTTTTTTAGATGTGTGTTAACAGGATTACCATGACATAAGGGGCTTGTATAGCGCCCAATTTATCCCTAAGTGCTTCAGCTGCCTGCCAGAAATAATGATCTTCTCGCGGTACACTTTTTTCTGTTACCTTGAAGTGTTAACAAAATATTAATAATTCAGGGGCAGGGTATGACGCGTAAAGACGGGCTGCTGGCGTTGCTGGTGGTCGTGGTATGGGGGCTCAATTTTGTGGTCATCAAGCTGGGGTTGCACAACATGCCTCCGCTGATGCTGGCCGGTTTGCGTTTTCTGCTGGTTGCTTTCCCGGCCATCTTCTTTGTCGCCCGTCCGAAAATTCCCTTTACGCTGCTGCTGGGCTACGGTCTGACCATCAGCTTTGGCCAGTTTGCGTTTCTCTTTTGCGCGATCAAGTTCGGGATGCCTGCCGGGCTTGCCTCGCTGGTACTGCAGGCGCAGGCGTTCTTTACCATTATTCTCGGCGCGTTCGTGTTTGGCGAACGTTTACAGGGCAAACAGCTGGCGGGGATCACGCTCGCGGTGTTTGGCGTGCTGGTGCTGATTGAAGCCAGCCTGAACGGCCAGGATGTGGCGCTGCTCGGCTTTATGCTCACGCTGGCGGCAGGGCTGAGCTGGGCCTGCGGCAATATCTTTAACAAGCTGATTATGCAGCACGAGGCGCGCCCGCAGGTGATGTCGCTGGTAGTCTGGAGCGCGCTGATCCCGGTTATCCCGTTTCTGGCGGCGTCGCTTATTCTGGATGGCCCACACGTGATGCTGACCAGCCTGGTCGACATCGATTTGACCACGATCCTTTCTCTGATTTACCTGGCCTTTGTCGCTACCATTGTGGGCTACGGGATCTGGGGTTCGCTGCTGGGGCGCTATGAAACCTGGCGCGTGGCGCCGCTGTCGCTGCTGGTACCGGTGGTGGGGCTTGCCAGTGCGGCACTGCTGCTGGATGAAAAGCTCAGCGCGCTGCAGCTGCTGGGTGCCGTGCTGATCATGGCCGGACTGTACATCAACGTATTTGGCTTACGGGTACGCCGGACGGCGCGGGTAAGAGGATAGGGCATAAAAAAGCCCCGCAGTTGCGGGGCAAAAACGAATCAGAGGCCGTGCGCGTGATAATAAGGCACGCCTAATTCGTCGGATTTGTCGCTACCAGCACCCATGTGGTTGAAATCGTAAGGTGACTGGTCATGTGCTGACGGCAAAATCATCGTATCGCGATTATTTTGCTGCGTTGCACCTGGGGTTTGCTCCGCGAAGGTCTGGCTGGAAAACAGCACCAGCAAGGCGAGGGCGGCGGAGGCGGTAACTTTCATTTTTTCCTCGGTTACGTCTATACAGGCGATAATTAACTACAGTGTTTCAACGGATACAGGTATCGGGATTCACCCGGCACGCTGGTGATTCGGTACTTATGAGGCGGCACGTCAAAATAGTTCTTGAACGTACGCGTGAGGGTCTGTTGCGATTCAAACCCGTAGCGCTCCGCCAGATAAAGGATCGGCTCATTGCTTTCTTTCAGTTTCTGGGCAATTTCCGTCAGCTTGCGGCTGCGAATATATTGACCTAATGAATGGCCGGTCTCTTTTTTGAACATCCGTTGCAGGTGCCATTTGGAGTAACCTGAACGCTCTGACACTTTTTCAAGGGAGAGCGGCGATTCCAGGTTATCTTCGATCCAGTCCAAAATGCTATGAATAGTGATAGCGTCAGTATTGCGTCTGGACATCGTCATACCTCTTTTTCTGTTTACGGCAGTATTTTCTTAAGCAAGAGCTCAAGGGTTGCCACTTCATCTGCCGTTAAGTTTTTTGTTAGTTCCTGATGCAGTGTTTGTCCTACTAATTGATGACATTGCTCGCACATGTCCGCGCCATCGCTGGTCAGCCTGACCAGTACGCCGCGTTTGTCATTCGGGTTAGGGCTTCGTTCTACCCATCCTTTGCAGACGAGACGATCGAGCATGCGGGTTAACGCACCCAGATCGACAGAAAGCACCTTTTTCAGCTCAACCGGCGTGATACACCCTTCGCAGCGAATCGAACACAGCACTTTGAACTGTGTTGCGGTGATATCCAGCGGTGACAGATAGTCATTGAGCAGGCGGTCTTTTTTCTGATTAACCATATGAATAAGACGACCCAGCGGAACAACGTCGTTAAAGATATCACTGGTGCTTTTCACAATGGTTGCCCTGGCAAGTAGTTTAATCACGGCAGATATTATTGCTCAGGCAAGTATAAGTCAACTGAATGAATCAGCCGATGCCACGAATTGCTAAAACGTTTCATGAACGATTTTTACAACCTTTCAAATCAGGAAGATAACAAAAGGGTATCGTTCCCGAAGGAAAACAATCGTTACGTTGCGCCGATGGCTGAACGTCACACTTTCACCCTATAATTGCGATGTTAAATGTGGATAAGGACAACGACACACTATGTTGGATTTGATTAAAGCAATTGGTCTCGGGCTGGTGGTACTGCTGCCGTTGGCTAACCCGTTAACAACGGTGGCGCTATTCCTGGGGCTGGCAGGGAATATGAACAGCGCCGAGCGCAATCAACAGTCGTTGATGGCCTCGGTGTATGTATTTGCCATCATGATGGTGGCCTACTACGCCGGACAGCTGGTGATGAACACCTTCGGGATTTCCATTCCCGGGCTGCGTATTGCCGGGGGGCTGATCGTGGCGTTTATCGGCTTCCGCATGCTGTTCCCGGCGCAAAAAGCGCATGAGTCGCCGGAGGCGACCAGCAAATCCGAAGAGCTGGAGTCCGAGCCGAGCGCGAATATTGCTTTCGTACCGCTGGCCATGCCAAGCACGGCCGGACCGGGTACCATCGCGATGATCATCAGTTCTGCGTCGACGGTGCGCGACAGTTCCACCTTCCCGGACTGGGTACTGACCGTTGCGCCACCGCTGATTTTCGCGCTTATCGGGGTTATCGTGTGGGCGTCTCTGCGCAGTTCCGGTGCGATCATGCGCTGGGTGGGCAAGGGCGGTATCGAGGCGATTTCCCGTCTGATGGGCTTCTTACTGGTCTGTATGGGCGTGCAGTTTATTATTAACGGCGTGCTGGAGATTATTAAGACCTACCACTGATGTGATTGCCGGGTGAGGCGAAGCCGCCACCCGGCACAAACACACGTCATCCATGCTGCCCCTGTTCCTCCAGCGCCACCGGCCACTTGCGGAAGATAAGCACTGACCAGACAAGCGCGACGAGGGCCGGAATGGCCCCCAGATAGCCAATCGCCGACATCGACACGTGCAGGCTAATCTGATTGCCCACCAGCGCGCCCGCACCGATCCCCAGATTGAATATCCCCGAAAACAGCGACATGGCGACGTCCGTCGCGTCCGGCGCGAGGGCCAGCACTTTCACCTGCATGCCAAGCCCAATAATCATGATGGCTACGCCCCAGAACAGGCTCAGGAACGCCAGTTGGCTTTCACTGCCTGATGCAGGCAACAGCAGCACCAGACACGCCAGCAACAGACCGATGGCGCTGCTCACAAGCGTGGAGGCATGCTGGTTGCCGAGCTTGCCAAACAGCACGCTGCCAATAATGCCCGCGCCGCCGAGGATAAGCAGCAGGAGGGTGGCAAAGTTAGCGCTAAAGCCCGCGACAACCTGCACAAACGGTTCAATATAGCTATACGCTGTGTAATGCGCGGTGACCACCATAACCGTAAGCAGGTAGATACTCAGCAGCGCCGGGCGACGCATCAACAGCGGCAGGCTTTTCATCGAGCCGGAGTGTTCGCTTGGTAGTTTTGGCAGCAGCTTAATCAGGCATACCAGCGTCACCAGTGCGCCCATGCCGATGGCAAAGAAGGTGGTACGCCAGCCGAAATATTGCCCTACGATACGGCCAATCGGCAGTCCCAGCACCATCGCCAGCGCGGTACCGGTGGCGATCAGGCTTAATGCCTGAGCGCGTTTACCCGCTGGTGCCAGGCGTATTGCCAGCGACGCGGTGATCGACCAGAACACTGCATGGGCAAAGGCAATCCCGATGCGGCTCATGACCAGCACCGTAAAGTTCCACGCCATAAACGACAGCACATGGCTGGCGATGAACAGGATAAACAAACCGATCAGCAGCCTGCGCCGCTCCATCTGACTGGTCAGCAGCATAAACGGCAGCGACATCAGCGCCACCACCCAGGCGTAGATGGTTAACATAATCCCCACCTGAGCCGTTTCCATCTGGAAACTGTCGGCGATGTCAGACAACAGCCCAACCGGAACAAATTCAGTGGTGTTAAAAATAAATGCGGCAATGGCCAGCGTGACCACGCGTAGCCACGCGACCCTGCGGGAAACTGTGTTCGTTGTCATAGGGATGTCGGAGATTCGTTGCTGGAAAGACGAGAAGGCGATCTTAAAACGTCATACGGCGAAAACTCAACCATTATGTGACGCAGATCTCAATATTTACCTTATGAAAGCGGTAGCCGGGGGCGTTGTTTTCATTGAATATAAAAGAACAACACAGCAAAAACAGGCGGTAAGACAATGCAGGAGATTGATTTTTATCTGGTAGATGCGTTCAGCGATACGTCGTTCGGCGGGAATCCGGCTGCGGTGTGCCCGCTGAACGAATGGCTGCCGGATGAAACGTTACTGAAAATGGCGCAGCAGCATAATCAGTCGGAAACCGCCTTTTTCGTCTGCACTAAGGGGGGCATTGAGCTACGCTGGTTTACCACGCTCACCGAAGTCAATCTCTGTGGACACGCGACGCTGGCAGCCGCCTACGTCCTGTTTAGTGAACTGGATTATCCCGACTCGCGGATCCACTTCGACACCGCGTCTGGTCGCCTGACGGTCAGCCGGGAGGGTGACTGGATGACGCTGGACTTCCCGGCGTGCCCCACCCAGGAGGAGACGCCGCCACCGGAGATGCTTTCGGCGCTCGGTATCCAGCGCTACGTTGACGCGCGCAAAGGGCGCGCGTGGGTTATCGTTCTGGAGAACCGTCAGCAGGTTGAAGCACTTGAGCCGAACCTGTCAGCGATGACGCCGGGCGAACATAAAGTGAGCGTGACGGCACCGGGCGAAGGGGATTATGACTTTGTCAGCCGCTTCTTCTCGCCGGGCGTTTCCGTTCCGGAAGATCCGGTCACCGGATCCGCGCATACGATGCTGATCCCCTACTGGAGCGAAAAGCTCGGTAAAGCGACGATGTTTGCCCGCCAGGTATCGGCACGTGGCGGCGACGTACGCTGCGAGCTGCGAGGAGAACGCGTCCTGATGAGCGGCCAGGCCTCATGCTATCTGAAAGGCACCGTCTATTTGCGCTAAAAACCATAACAAGAGAGGAAGAGACAATGCGGGAAATTGATTTTTATCTGGTGGATGCCTTCAGCGACAAAACGTTTGGCGGCAACGCCGCGGCGGTATGTCCCCTGGAAGAGTGGCTGCCTGACGAGACGCTTCTTAAAATGGCGCAGCAGCATAACCAGTCGGAAACCGCCTTTTTCGTGCGCACCGACAGCGGTTTTGAGCTGCGCTGGTTCACCACGCTGCATGAAATTAACCTCTGCGGCCATGCGACCCTTGCGGCATCACACGTTATTTTTGAATACCTGGATTATCCGCATACGGAAATTCGCTTTAGCACCCGCTTTGTCGGCGAGCTGACGGTCAAACGCAGCGGCGACTGGCTGACGCTGAACTTTCCCGCGTGGTCAACGGAGGCAGTCGATAACCCACCGGCAGTGCTGTTTAGCGCGCTGGGCATCACCGGAGCGCAAGAGGTGCGCGTCGGGCGAGACTACGTGGTAGTGCTGGAGAGCCAGCGGCAGGTGGAGGCGTTAACGCCTGATATTGGCGCAATGGTACCGCTGGATAAAATGGTCTGCGTAACCGCGCCGGGCGAGGGGGAATATGACTTCGTCAGCCGCTTCTTCTGCCCGGGTGAAGGGGTGCCGGAAGATCCGGTGACCGGATCTGCTCACAGCATGTTAATCCCGTACTGGAGTGAAAAGCTGGGTAAGACATCACTCAACGCTCGCCAGGTGTCCTACCGTGGCGGGGATCTGCGCTGTGAACTGAAGGGGGACCGCGTGCTGATTGGCGGCCAGGCTACGCTGTATCTGAAAGGGCGTATTTTTTTGCGCTAACTAGACAGACGATACTGGCGGTTGGCGTTCATTCAACAGCGCTATAAACGCTTCCAGCTGGCGGGTCATCGCCCCGCGCCGCCATACAAGCCAGGTGGTGAGCCAGCGCCAGTTTTCCGCCAGCGGCCAGGCCTCAACCTGATGGTGCCCCGGCATACTTTCCAGCATTGAGCGCGGCATCAGCGCGATGCCCGCGCCCGCAATAACGCAGGCGAGCATGCCGTGATAGGACTCCATTTCGTGAATGCGCCCCGGCGTGGCTCTGTCTGCATGAAACCAGCTCTCCAGGTGTCGGCGATACGAGCAGTTTGCGCGAAAAGCATAAACGTCGCTGCCGCTGACCTGCGTGGCGCGCGTCACCTCCGCATGCCCGGCGGGCGTGACCAGCATCATCTCTTCGCGGTAGACCGGCATTCCCTCCAGCTCCGGGTGCGACAGCGGCCCGTCGACAAAGGCGGCGCTTAGGGTTCCCTCCAGTACGCCATCAATCATCGTCCCGGACGGCCCGGTAGAAAGGGCAAACTGGATGCGCGGATAGCGCTGGTTAAACTGCGCCAGCGTTTCAGGAATGCGCACGGCGGCGGTGCTCTCCAGCGCGCCGAGGGCAAACAGCCCCTGCGGCTCATCGCCCGCGACGACCATTCGCGCTTCATCCACCAGGGCGAGGATCTGCCTGCTGTAGCGCAGGAAGTTGTGCCCGGCGGGGGATAAGCGCAAACGCTGGTTCTCGCGAATAAACAGCTCAACGCCAAGATCGGCCTCCAGCTGACGAATGCGGGTCGTCAGGTTCGAGGGAACGCGGTGCACCTTCTGCGCCGCCTGGGTGATGCTGCCCGTCAGCGCGACGGCGTTAAACATTTCAAGCTGGGTTAAGTCCATAGCATTCTCGTTTTGTGAATAAGGTGGTCAGTATTATTCATTTTTAAGAAATAGCAGAGTCAGCCACAATCAATCAACCGAAATGCGTGGAGAACATCATGAAATATTCATCTGCTACACATGCCCTGTCCGTTAACCCGGCAACGGGCGAAACGCTCGCTGCCTGTCCGTGGGCAACACCGCAAGAGGTTGAACGTGCCATCGCGCTGGCTGACGCGGGCTTTCGTCAGTGGAGGCGCGAAAGCGTTGCCCACCGGGCGCAGAAGCTGCGCGATCTCGGCGCCGCGCTGCGCAGTCGTGCGGAAGAGATGGCCCGGATGATGTCCCTGGAAATGGGGAAACCCATTCTGCAGGCGCGGGCTGAGGTCGCTAAATCTGCCGGACTGTGCGACTGGTATGCCGAACATGGCCCGGCGATGCTGAATGCTGAACCCACGCAGGTCGAGAATCACAATGCGGTCATCGAGTATCGTCCGCTGGGGCCGATTCTGGCCGTTATGCCGTGGAACTTCCCGCTCTGGCAGGTGCTGCGCGGCGCGGTGCCAATCCTGCTGGCGGGCAACAGCTATCTGCTTAAACACGCGCCCAACGTGCTCGGTTCAGCAGAGCTTATCGCGCAGATTTTTGCGGACGCCGGTTTTCCTGAAGGGGTATTCGGCTGGGTGAATGCCGCCAATGACGGCGTAAGCCAGGCGATTAACGATCGCCGCATTGCGGCCGTGACCGTCACCGGCAGCGTGCGTGCCGGGGCCGCCATTGGCGCGCAGGCCGGGGCGGCGCTGAAAAAATGCGTTCTTGAGCTGGGTGGCTCCGACCCGTTCATCGTTCTCAACGATGCCGACCTGGATCTTGCCGTGAAGGCGGCGGTAGCGGGGCGCTACCAGAACACCGGGCAGGTGTGCGCGGCGGCCAAACGCTTCATTGTGGAAGAGGGTATTGCAGATACCTTTACCCGACGCTTCGTTGACGCCGTCGCCGCGTTAAAGATGGGCGCACCCGATGAAGAAGAGAACTACCTTGGCCCGATGGCGCGTTATGACCTGCGCGATGAGCTGCATCAGCAGGTGCAGGCGAGCCTGGCAGAAGGGGCAACGCTGCTGCTGGGCGGAGAGAAAATCAGCGGCGAGGGGAATTATTACGCACCAACGGTGCTGGCAAACGTCACTCCGTTGATGACGGCCTTCCGCCAGGAGCTGTTTGGTCCGGTCGCGGCTATTACGGTTGCGAAAGACGCGGCGCACGCCCTGACGCTTGCCAACGACAGCGACTTTGGCCTCTCCGCCACGGTGTTTACCGCTGACGCAGCGCTTGCGGATAAATTCTCTCGCGAACTGGAGTGCGGCGGTGTGTTTATCAATGGCTATAGCGCCAGCGACGCGCGCGTGGCCTTCGGTGGCGTGAAGAAAAGCGGCTTTGGCCGCGAGCTTTCCCACTTTGGTTTGCACGAGTTCTGTAATGTGCAGACGGTGTGGAAGGATCGCGTGTAATTTTTTCGGCCCTCATTACGAGGGCCGTTGTCATTTATCTGCAATGGTTCTGTCATTTTCGTTTCGTAGACTCGCACGCGTCTAACGTCTTGTTACTGAAGAAAATTATGAACCTAACGCAAATTTTTCGCCGTATTGCGCAGCGTCTTATCCCTCGTCAGTTTGGCCTGTTGACGGGTATCTTTTGTATTATTGGCCTTTTCTCCGCGCTGCAACTCTCCTCATCCTTTCTGCTGAACGCCTCCCTGAAGGAAGCTCAGCGCAACGAACAGCAAAATCTGCTGGCGTATCAGCAGCAGAGCAAGCTGGATCTGGCGCGCGTCTCCCTGCTGGCGGCAAGCGATCTGCTCAACCGCTCCGGCGTCTGGTTTATGCAGGATAAAGAGACCGGCTCGGAAGGAAGCTGGCACAGCCTGATGGATGAGGCGCAAAAGTCGCTGGCGGTGTCTCAGCAGGCGTGGAAGGCCTGGCTGGCGCTCCGCCCGCCAAAAGATGAGGCGCTGGTGAACAGCTATCAGCTTTTCTACGATGCCATTGAAGAGCAATCCGAAGCGCTTGTCAGGACCAACTCGATTGATGCCTTTTTTGCCGTACCGGCGCAGGCGTTTCAGACTGATTTTAACGATAATTACGCGCGCTATCAGCAGGCAAGCGAGAAGCAGGCGATGCAGGGGCGTCAGACCTTAATGGCGCAGCTCGCCGATCTGCAAACGGTGTTCAGGCTGGCGCCGGTACTGTTGCTCGCCATCGCCGTTGCCGTCTGGTACGGCATGTCCAGGTGGGTGATTATGCCGCTGCGTCGGCTTATTGCGCACATCAACCAGCTGGCCGCCGGAGATCTCTCCGGTACGCCGCCAAACGTGATGCGCTTTAACCGGGAGACCGGGCAGCTTAGGGACAGCATTGCGACCATGCAGCACGGCCTGCAGCAGCTGGTAACGCAGGTCAGCCACGCAACGACCGCGATGGTTGAGAATATTGATTCCCTGGCGCAGGGAAACCAGAAGCTGTATCAGCAGTCGGCACGTCAGGCAAAAGAGCTGGAAGAGGTTACGGCGCACATCGCGTCGCTGGAAAACCATGTGGAAGGGAATACCGGCTATGCCAGGCTCGCCAGCTCGCGGGCGGATGAAGCGCGTCAGGCCGCGGTAGGGGGTGACCAGATGATGTCAACCGTGAATGCCTCCATGCAGGCGATCGTTGAGCGATCGTCCGAGATGCGCGGGATCGTGGCGATGATCGACAGCGTGGCGTTTCAGACCAACATTCTGGCGCTGAATGCCGCCATCGAGGCCGCCCATGCCGGAAACCAGGGGCGCGGGTTTGCCGTCGTCGCCCGCGAAGTGGGCCTGCTTGCCAGAAAGAGCAGCCACTCCACGCAGACTATTCAGGAGCTGATTAATCGCTCCGTGCAGGGTATCGAAGACGGTTCCCGCGCCGTGAACCTTATGGAAGAGAATCTGCAACAGGTCACCGGTCTGGTGGGTAATTTAAGCAGTCTGCTAAATGAGATCTCAACCGCCACGCTCAGCCAGGGGGAGAGTATTCATCAGATGACGCACCAGCTTCAGGCGCTGAATCAGGTCTCCCGCCAGACGGATTTGCTGGTCGCTGACGCCTCAGAGGCCTCAGAACGTCTGCAAAAGCAGTCCGATCTTTTATTGCAGGCCGTTTCGCGTTTTCGTCTTAGCGCCTGACGCAACACATAAGCCTCTGTTATACTCGCAGCCCGTTTTAGCCTGAGGGCAAGGAGCAAAGTGTGGCTGCGGTCATCCATAATGAGATGCTGGACGAGATTCTGGCACAGGTTCGTCCGTTAATTGGAAAGGGGAAGGTAGCCGACTATATTCCGGCCCTTGCCTCGGTCAGCGGGAATAAGCTGGGCATTGCTATCTGTACCATTGACGGACAGCGATACCAGGCAGGTGATGCAACGGAGCGTTTTTCCATTCAGTCCATTTCTAAAGTGCTGAGTCTGGTAGCGGCGATGCGTCAGTATGAAGAAGAAGAGATCTGGCAGCGCGTGGGGAAAGATCCATCCGGCCAGCCTTTTAACTCACTGCTTCAGCTCGAAATCGAACAGGGTAAGCCGCGTAACCCCTTTATCAACGCCGGGGCGCTGGTGGTTTGCGATATGCTGCAAAGCCGCCTCAGCGCACCGCGTCAGCGAATGCTTGAGATTGTCCGCCAGCTCTCGGGTGTGGACGATATTGCCTACGATCCGGTCGTGGCGCGCTCGGAGTTTGAGCACTCCGCCCGCAATGCGGCCATCGCCTGGCTGATGAAATCCTTCGGCAATTTCCACAACGACGTGACGACCGTGCTGCAAAACTATTTCCATTACTGTGCCCTGAAAATGAGCTGCGTCGAACTGGCCCAGACGTTCCTGTTCCTTGCGCACCAGGGGCACGCACCGCATCTCGATCAGGAGGTGGTTTCCCCTCTGCAGGCGCGTCAGGTCAATGCCCTGATGGCAACCAGCGGGATGTATCAAAACGCCGGTGAGTTTGCCTGGCGCGTCGGGCTTCCGGCTAAATCCGGCGTTGGCGGCGGGGTGGTGGCGATTGTGCCGCATGAAATGGCGATTGCCGTCTGGAGCCCGGAGCTGGATGAAACCGGGAATTCGCTTGCTGGCGTGGCGGTTCTGGAGAAACTGACCCAACGGCTGGGACGTTCCGTATACTGATGTCTGACCTGGATCCACTCTTTTCCCGCCTGGCGCGATCGCCATTTCGCTCGCGCTTCCGCTTAGGCAATAAAGAACGGCAATACTGCTGGGACAAAGGCCCCGAAACCATTGACCAACACGCCGCAGACTTTGTTGCTAAGCGCCTTGCGCCCGCACACCCCACAAACGATGGCAAACAGACGCCCATGCGCGGCCATCCGGTGTTTATCGCCCAGCATGCCACCGCCACCTGCTGCCGGGGCTGTCTGGCGAAATGGCATCACATTCCCCAGGGTGTTCAGCTTACCGCGCAGCAACAGCAGTATATCGTCAGCGTGATCCACCACTGGCTGGTGATACACATGAACGCCCAAATTTGACGAGTTATGATCCTGTAGTAATTGTGTTATAGATGCAGGTTAAATGAGTCCCGATCGTGCTGACGACCGCAATAATTGCCATAAGCTTCCATATGGAATGATATTTCATGCGTCCTGCTCTTACCGCCTTCAGGCTGTTCCAACCCGATACGCCGCTGCGTAATGCCTCGGCAATCTTTATTCTGACGACGCTGTTTTATTTTGTGGGGGCGGAATTACGGCTGGTCGAGGCGTTATCGCTGTTCTGGCCGCTGAATGGCGTGATGGCGGGGATTTTTGCCCGCTATGTTTACCTGAATCGACTGCATTACTACGCGGTATCCTATGTCGCGATGCTGATGTACGACGTGGTAACAACGAGCTGGGGAATGGCCTCAGTGACGATCAACCTCTCTAACATGATCTTTATCGTCGTTGTCGCCGTGCTGGTGCAGCGCGACAGGCGGTTGATGAAGAAAACGCCCGATCCGCTTAATGCGTTACGGCTGTTTAACTATTGCCTGATTGCCGCGCTGCTTTGTGCCTTGCTCGGCGCGACGGGGTCGGTGGGGATCGACAGCCACACGTTCTGGCCGCTGTTTGCCGACTGGTTTAGCGAACAGTTCTCGACCGGCGTGCTCGTGGTGCCGTGTATGCTTACTTTGCGTATGCCCGCGCGTGAACTCAGGCTGCAACTGGAGCAGTTGCTCCCGGTCATCGCGCTGATTATTTCGGTGCTCGCGTCGGTTGTGATAGGCGGCGCGGGGAGCCTCGCATTCCCGCTGCCTGCGCTTATCTGGTGTGCGGTACGCTACGCTTTACCAACGACCTGCGTGCTGACGTTTATGACGGGGGCGACTGAAATCATTCTGGTCGCCAACTCCATCATCAATATTGCCGTGGCGACGCCACTGTCGACTCCTGTTATGTTCTCCGCCAGGCTCGGCATTGCCACCATGGCGATCTGCCCGATTATGGTGTCCGTCAGCATGGCAGCGATTAGTTCCCTGATCCGCCAGGTTTCCCTGCGGGCGGATTATGACTTTCTGACGCAGGTCTACTCGCGTTCCGGGCTCTACGAGGCGCTAAAACGCGAAGAGACGCACCGCCATTCGCGTTTTCTGACCGTGATGCTGCTGGATATTGATTACTTTAAAAGCATTAATGATAACTACGGTCACGAGTGCGGAGATCGCGTGCTGGCCTCGTTTGCCCGGCAGGTTCAGCGAGTTGTTGGCGAAGACGGCATGGTGGCGCGGATGGGCGGGGAAGAGTTTGCCGTGGTCGTGAACTCCGGCGACGCACAGCACGGTTTTGAGCTGGCCGAGCGCATCAGAACTACCGTTGCTAAACATCCTTTCACCTGGCGTCAGCAAACGCTCTCTCTGACGGTCAGTATTGGCCTGGGGAGCGGAAAAGCTGAGTCATGGCAGTTGACCGAGGTCTTTAACAAACTCATGGTCGAAGCGGACGATAACCTTTATCGTTCAAAAAAAGCGGGCCGAAATCTTACCAGCACCCGGGGGGCGGACGAACACGTTACGGCCGCTACCGGAAGCGAAACAGAACTGCGTTAATCGTCATGTTTAAGCTACGCTTTGAGTAACGCTTTACGTCAGGAGACATTATGAAAGCACCTGCAACCCCTGAAAATGAAACGGAACGTCTGAACTCGCTGCGCGAATCGGGTCTACTTGATATTGACAGTTCCCCCGCGTTTGACCGCTTAACGCGTCTGGCAAAACGTTTTTTCCAGGTACCGCTGGCGATGGTCAATCTCATTGATGAGCATTCGCTGATCGTTAAGTCGGCTGATGGCCAGGCGCCCGGCACCGTTCCGCGTAACATCTCATTTTGTGGGCATACGATCCTCGCCGAAGCGCCGCTGGTGGTGGGGGATATGCTTCAGGACGATCGCTTTGCGGATAATCCGCTGGTGGCCGGTGAGCCGCGCGTGCGGTTTTACGCGGGTTTCCCGCTGCGCTTACGTAATGGCGCAAGCGTCGGATCGCTGTGCCTGATTGATTACGCTCCTCGGGAGTTTTCTGCCGCCGACCTCGCCGTGCTGGGCGACCTGGGCGCGCTGGCGGAAGATGAATTTGCTGCCATCAGCGCGGCGACCACGGATGAATTAACCGGGCTATTCAACCGTCGGGGCTTTAATCAGCTCGTTCGGTTCACGCTTTCCATCGCCCGACGCCGGGCCGAGCCGTTGACCCTCGGCTGGCTGGATCTGGATCGTTTTAAAGAGATCAACGATCGCTACGGACATGAAGAAGGTGACAAGGCGTTGAAAGCGATGGCGCAGCTGATGCGTAGCTCTTTCCGCGAAGCAGATCTGCTGGTTCGTTTTGGTGGCGATGAGTTTGCCGTGCTGTTTGCCGATACGGATGAAAAGGGCGCGTGGATTGCCATGCAGTATCTTAGCGAGCAGGTCGAAAACTATAACGCGCGCAAGCTGCATCCCTGGTCGCTTCATTTCTCATGGGGGTTAAGCGAATTCGATCATAACGGCAATGACCTGCAACAGTGGCTCAAAGACGCTGATGAAAAGATGTATGCCATGAAGCAGCAGCGGTCGCGTGCCCGGTGACATAATTAAAGCGTATGACCGAACCGTTTGCGTTAAAAAAGTGTTAAATGCAAAGTGTGGGGATTCAACGTAAGGAAAAGAAATGAATACCTCACTGCAAATCAAAAACCTTACCCGGGACGATATTCTCACCCTTCTTGATGCGCTGGCCGGGATCCTTGAAAACTGCGTCAGCGGCGGCGCGTCGGTTAGTTTCATGTTGCCATTTAGCCTCGATAAGGCGCGTGCTTTCTGGCGCGGCATCGCTGACAGCGTAGGGCGGAATGAACGCGTTGTGCTTGCCAGTATTGACCCACAGCTGGGCGTCATGGGTACGGTGCAGCTGATTACCGACCAGCCGGAAAACCAGCCTCATCGTGCAGATGTGGCGAAGCTTCTTGTGCATGAAAAAGCGCGTCGTAAGGGGGCCGCAATGGCGCTAATGGAAGCGCTTGAAGCTGAGGCCCGGGCCAGGAACATTTCGGTTCTGGTTCTCGATACTTCCACCGGTAGCGGGGCAGAAACCTTTTATCAGCGGGCGGGCTGGCAAAAGGTTGGAGAGATCCCACGCTACGCCCTGTTGCCTGACGGCGCCATGACGGCCACCTCCGTGTTCTATAAATTCTTATAAATATTTTCACAACTACGCAATGGATTGATCGAAACAGGGTTCCTGGTCGTAAAGTTTTGATAAGTTATCGTACCAATCTTATCAGCCTGTATGACTAATCATAAAAGGAACCCATTGTGAACACGCTCAACCGTCGTGATTTCCCCGGTGCGCAGTATCCCGACCGCATCATTCAGTTTGGTGAAGGCAATTTCCTGCGTGCGTTTGTCGACTGGCAAATAGACCTGTTAAACGAACATACCGATCTCAATGCCGGCGTGGTTATCGTTCGTCCTATTCAAAGTGATTTCCCGCCGTCGCTGAGCACCCAGGATGGTCTTTATACCACCATCATTCGCGGCCTCAACGAGCAGGGCGAGGCGGTGAGCGAGAGCCGCGTCATCCGATCCGTTAACCGGGAGATTAGCGTCTACAGCCAGTATGATGCGTTCCTGAAACTGGCTCATAACCCAGATATGCGCTTTGTGTTCTCAAACACGACCGAAGCAGGGATCGGCTATCACGCGGGGGATACGTTCGACGATGCCCCGGCTGTGAGCTACCCGGCGAAACTGACGCGCCTGCTGTTTGAGCGCTTTAGCCACTTCAACGGTGCACCGGACAAGGGCTGGATAATCATCCCCTGTGAGCTTATCGACTACAACGGTGATGCACTGCGTGAACTCGTCCTGCGCTATGCCCGGGAGTGGGCGCTGCCTGCTGCCTTTATTCAGTGGTTAAACGAGGCAAACCACTTCTGCTCAACGCTGGTTGACCGTATCGTGACCGGTTACCCGCGCGACGAAGCAGACACGCTTGAGGCTGAGCTGGGTTATCACGACGGGTTCCTGGACACGGCAGAACATTTCTATCTGTTTGTTATTCAGGGACCAGCCTCGCTTGCTCGCGAACTGCGCCTGGATAAGTACCCGCTAAACGTGCTGATTGTCGACGACATCAAGCCCTTTAAAGAACGTAAAGTCGCCATTCTCAATGGTGCGCATACGGCGCTGGTGCCGGTGGCCTATCAGGCCGGGCTGGATACGGTAGGCGAGGCGATGAACGATGAAGACGTATGCGCTTTCGTTGAAAAAGCGATTTATGAGGAAATTATTCCGGTTCTCGATTTGCCGCGTGACGAGCTGGAATCTTTCGCCAGTGCGGTAACCGGGCGTTTTCGTAACCCTTACATCAGACACCAGCTGCTTTCCATTGCGCTCAACGGCATGACTAAGTACCGCACGCGTATTCTGCCGCAGCTGCTGGCAGGGCAGCGGGCCACAGGTCAACTGCCAGCGCGTCTGACGTTTGCGTTAGCGGCACTGATCGCGTTTTATCGCGCGGAGCGTAACGGAGAGAACTATCCGGTGCAGGATGATGCGTTCTGGCTGGAACGTTATCAGCAGCTGTGGGCGCAGCACCGCGACCAGCAGTTGAGTACCCGTGACCTGGTGCACTCGGTGCTGAGCGTGCGCGAGCACTGGGAACAGGATCTGACGCAGGTGAGAGGTCTGGTTGACCAGGTGACGCGGGATCTTGATGCCATCCTGCTGAAGGGGATGCGCGCTGCGGTCAAACAGCTTTGCTGATAACGTGACCCGGCTTCGGCCGGGTTTAAATACAACCACCATTAGTTACAACATACTATTTGCTCTGTTTTTAAAAAAACCATCTAACACCGTGCGCTTTTCGCTATTCAGGTGAGAAAATGTAATGTCCCGTTAACAAGCTTGCAACTGTGAGGGGGATCACGTTTAATAGCCACGCTCTTTTCTTGCCTGAAACTCACTATGATTGTTCGTCCTAAACAACACTGGCTACAACTGATTTTTGTCTGGCACGGTTCGGTACTTCCCAAGATTTACACCCGGCTGCTGCTCAACTTCCTGCTTTCTATCGCCGTTATCCTGATGCTGCCGTGGTATACCTCACTGGGCATCAAATTTACCCTGGCGCCATTTAGCATTCTCGGCGTGGCGATTGCGATCTTTCTGGGTTTCAGAAACAACGCCTGCTATTCACGCTACGTTGAGGCTCGCCAGCTGTGGGGGCAACTGATGATAGCGGCACGCTCGCTGTTTCGCGAGGTAAAAAACACCTTGCCTGATGATAAGCATCTGGGCGAGTTTGTCCGCCTGCAGATCGCCTTTGCTAACTGCCTGCGCATGACCCTGCGCCGGGACACCCGCGCCGATCAGCTGGCGCCTTATCTCACTCCTGATGATTTACGTAAAGTGATGGAGGCCAACTCGCCGGCGAACCGTATTTTACTGATCATGGGGGAGTGGCTGGCCGTGCGGCGGCGTAACGGGCAGCTTTCAGACATCCTGTTCCACAGCCTGAACAACCGTCTGAACGATATGTCCATCGTCCTTTCCGGCTGCGAACGTATTGCGACAACGCCCGTACCGTTTGCCTATACGCTGATTTTGCACCGCACGGTGTATCTCTTCTGCATCATGCTGCCGTTCGCGCTGGTTGTGGACCTGCACTATATGACGCCGTTCGTCTCAGCCCTGATCTCTTACACTTTTATCTCGCTGGACACCCTGGCGGAAGAGCTGGAAGACCCGTTTGGGACAGAAGATAACGACCTGCCGCTGGACGCCATCTGCAACATGATGGAACGCGATCTGCTGCAGATGAACGATGAAGAGAACATTCCCGAAAGAATGATGCCGGATAAGTATTATCAGCTAACCTGACGGGCGTTCCACTCGTCGCGGGTGATCTCCCACAGCTCGGAGTCCAGTATCCCGCTGACGTAGGCTTTCTTTTCTGTTCGGATAAGCCGCATGCCGCTACTGTCTGAAATACGACGGGAGCGGCTGTTAGCGGCAGCCTTCGGGGCGCGTAAAACCGGTTTGTTCAGGGTATTAAACCAGTAGTCCGTCGCCGCAATGCTGGCCTCACGCATATATCCCTGTCCCTGAAACTCCGGCGCCAGCCAGAATCCACGGTTATTATCTTCAACGTCGTACAGACAGATAATGCCCATCAACGCATCTGGCACCTCACGACGGCGGATGCTCCAGAACCAGGCAATCCCTTTTGCCATATCCGGCAGCGCGACGTTATTCACATAGTTTTCCGCACCGTTATCCGGGTAGGGCCAGGGCACGGAAGAGACCATATAGCGGACAATCTCCCAGCGCGGATAAAGCGTCTGAATCTGGGACGCATCTTCGGCAACCAGCGGTTTTAAGAGCAAGCGTTCTGTTGTGAGGGTCGGTATCGTCATCCGCCAATCTCCATATTTATGCGTTATGTTTTTGTTTGCGTTCTGGTATTTTCATCTCTATCACATTCTTTCGAGGTATGCTTTGGTTATTCACTACCAAAAATGGGCAACGTCTCTTTGATGGCGAAATTTTGGTTTCATAAGGCGATCAACTTGTAATATGAGGAAAACATGGCTGTCACGGTAAGACCTCTTCGCGAAGACGACTATTCCCACTGGCGACCGCTGTGGGATGGCTACACCCATTTCTATAATTGCTACCTCGATGAGTCCGTCACCGCATCGACATGGGAAAGGGCTCTCTCGGTGCATTCTGCAATGTTCTGCCGGGTGGTAGAGAAGGACCAAAAGGTCATCGGTTTCGCGATGTGCATTCTGCACGAAGGAACCTGGTCAACCGCCCCCATCTGCTACCTGGAAGATCTGTTTGTTGATGCCACCGAACGTGGAGCTGGAGCAGGAAAAGCGCTCATCGATGCCCTGATAGCGGAAGGCAAGCGCGAAGGGTGGTCAAAGCTCTACTGGGTCACCCGGGAGAACAACCCGGCGCGTAAACTCTATGACAAATATGGCGAAGCTGACGATTACGTCCGCTACCGACTCTCCCTTTAAGGCGACAACGCCTGTGTTTGTATCACACTGTATCAGCGTCCCGGATACATACACAGGCTTGCAATAAACCCGCTTTCGCACATATCCGCTATACATTGCAGTGTTGTTATATCCCCGTGAATTGTACTCAACCGGAGATACCAACATGTTTAGCAAACTCGCGTACTCAACTCTTGCATTGACCGTTTCTCTTGGCACCGTGATGTCCTGTCAGGCCGAAGTCACCGGCACAAATTTCGCGGCAGCCTTTGATCATCCGCAGCAAATCAACGCCGGCGATCTGAATGTCGGGTATGTCGACATCGGCCCGAAAAACGGCCAGCCGGTCATTTTATTGCACGGCTGGCCCTACGATATTCACAGCTACGCCGATGTCGCGCCCGCACTGGCGGCAAAAGGCTACCGGGTAATTGTGCCTTCTCTGCGCGGCTACGGCACTACGCGCTTCCTCTCAGCCAAAACGCCGCGCAACGGCCAGCCTTCCGCGATGGCGAAAGATATTGTGAACCTGATGGATGCCCTGAACATTAAACAGGCCGTGTTCGCCGGATATGACTGGGGTGCCCGCACTGCGGATATCGTTGCGGCATTATGGCCTGAGCGCGTTAAGTCACTCGTTTCGGTGAGTGGTTATCTCATCAGCAGCCAGCAGATTGGCAAACAGCCGCTGCCGCCAAAAGCAGAGCAGCAGTGGTGGTATCAGTTCTATTTCGCCACAGAGCGCGGTGCTGAAGGTTATGCTAAAAACACGCATGACTTCGCCCGTTTGATCTGGTCTCAGGCATCGCCTGACTGGAAATTTAGCGACGCTGTCTTTAACGCCAGCGCCAAATCCCTCGATAACCCGGACCACGTCGCGGTGACGCTCAGCAACTATCGCTGGCGCTTAGGGCTGGAAAAAGGCGAGCGCAAATACGACGCCTACGAGCAAAAGCTGGCCACGTTGCCGAATATCACCGTACCGACAATCACCATCGAAGGCGGGAACAACGGTGCGCCGCATCCGGCTCCGCAGGCCTATGCGGGCAAATTTACCGGTAAGTATGAACACCGGACCTTCGGCGCAACCGTGGGGCACAATCCACCTCAGGAAGATCCGCAGGATTTCGTCAAGGCAGTCGTTGACGCTGATAAACTCTGAAATGTGCTATTTTCAGTACGTTACCCTTCGGTCTGGAGAGTTCGGTGGAGCATATTGATCATATCCTTGTCGTCGATGACGACAGGGATATTCGTGAACTGATTGTCGACTATCTCGCTAAGTCCGGCTATCGCGCTTCTGGCGCGGCAAACGGCAAAGAGATGCGCGTCGCGCTGGATAAACAGCATATCGACCTGGTGGTGCTGGACGTAATGATGCCCGGGGATGATGGTCTTACATTGTGCAGGCAGCTACGCAGCGGCAAACATAAAGATCTGCCTGTTCTGATGCTGACGGCACGCAACGAGGAGACGGACAGGATCCTGGGTCTCGAAATGGGGGCCGACGATTACGTCGTGAAACCTTTCGTCGCGCGGGAATTGCTGGCGCGTATCAAAGCGATTCTACGCCGTTTTCGCACGATGCCGCCCAATTTACAGGTAACGGAGGCAGGGCGGCTGGTGATGTTCGGAGAATGGCAGCTCGATACCGTTGCCCGCCATTTAATCGACCCGGAAGGGGTGATCGTGGCGCTCAGCGGGGCGGAGTATCGCCTGCTGCGCGTTTTCCTTGACCATCCGCAGCGGGTGCTGACCCGCGATCAGCTGCTTAACCTGACGCAGGGGCGCGACGCCGAGCTGTTTGAACGTTCCATCGACCTGCTGGTTAGCCGGGTCCGTCAGCGGCTGAATGAAGATGCCCGCACGCCCGCGTATATCAAAACAGTGCGCAGCGAGGGCTATGTATTTACCATGCCAGTGACTATCAAAGAGGTTAACGAATGACGCTCTGGCCACGCTCTCTGCTGGCCCGCCTGCTGATCATTGTGCTTCCCGGCCTGTTGCTGGCCAACGCCCTGAGCCTGACGCTGGTCATGATTGAACGCATGCACAGCGCCCGCACGGTAATGCTCGGTAATCTGGAATACGATGTCGCAACCAGCGTTGCCATTTTAGACCGCTTACCGGCCAATGAACGCGCGGCCTGGCTGCCGCGCCTCGAACGGGGCAATTATCGATACATCCTCGGTCCGGGCGAGCCCGGCAATGCGCCGACGGATAAGCGTTCGCAGGACGCCATCCGTACCTTAAAAGCGACGCTCGAAGCGCAGTACCCGCTCAGCTTCACCGCTGTTCCCGGAGCCATTTCGCACATTCAGGCGCACCTCAGGTTACGCGACGGCGCCCCGTTGACCATTGACCTGATCCCCCGCATGCCGCCGGTCGCCAGCTGGCTGCCCGTTGTTCTTATCCTTCAGCTGTTGTTGCTCGCGACCTGCTCCTGGATCGCCGTACGGCAGGTGATACGGCCTTTTTCGCAATTCACCCGCGCGGTTGACTCGCTGGACCCGGCGGCCAGCACGCCGATGACGGAAAAGGGGCCGCTGGAGGTGCAAAGGGCCGCCCATGCCTTCAACGCGATGCAGACGCGCATCCAGTCTTATCTCAGGGAGCGAGCGCAAATTCTGGCCTCCATTTCGCACGATCTGCAGACGCCGATCACCCGCATGAAGCTGCGCGTCGAAATGGCGGAGCAGCCTGAACTACGCGACAAGCTCTTAAACGATCTTGATAATATGTCGCGCCTGGTGCGGGAGGGTATTGCTTATGCCCGGTCATCAGAATCCCTGGAAGAGACCTCGCTGAAGCTGGAACTGAACGCCTGGATCAACAGCATCGCCTGCGATTATCAGGACATCGGAAAAAACGTGCAATTTCAGGCAGGCGAGAGCCGTTTGCCCATTGTGACGCGCCCGCAGGCGCTTCGCCGGGTGATGACCAACCTGCTGGATAACGCCCTGAAGTTTGGCGAGTACGCCGTCATTGCTATTGATGAAACTTCAACCGGACAGGTTGTTATTCATATTCTGGACGGTGGACCGGGAATACCCGAGGCCGAGCTTGATGCCGTGTTACAGCCGTTTTATCGGGTTGAGACATCACGTAATCGCGATACCGGTGGGACAGGCCTGGGCCTGGCGATTGCTGCGCAGCTGACCGCGCAGCTCGATGGAAAGCTGAAACTGGCGAACCGTACTGAGGGCGGGCTGGACGTCTCCATTTCGCTCCCGCGCCGATAATTGTACGGTTATGTATCTTTCGCTATGACCGATACACAACCCGACAACAAACGCTTTTTAGCACATAACCTGAACATATCAGCACGGTGAAATGACCTCACTGCAGTTTCGCAGGGTATCTGTAAGGTGAAATCACCATGTTTCTGATAATCGCTTTTCTGGGCGGGATGATAAGCCTGCTTAGTCCATGTACGCTCCCGGTTATTCCGCTCCTGTTTGCCGGTTTCCAGGGGCAACGTCGACATATTCTGGCGCTCCTCGCGGGAATGATCGCGATGTTTACCCTGGTGGCGATGGTAGTTACCGCCGCCAGCGAATGGATAGTGAATGCCACAATAATCGGGCGCTGGGTGGCGCTGGTTATGCTTGCGACGGCCGCGCTGGCGTTAATTTTTCCCTCCTTCGCCCAGCGTATCGCCGGGCCTGCGGTCAGCGCGGGAAATATCCTGAATAGCCGAAGCGGCAAGACGCGCGGTATGGTTTCCGCGTTCCTGGCGGGTCTGGCGGTCGGGCTGCTCTGCTCTCCCTGCGCGGGGCCCATTCTGGGCGCCATTTTCAGCATCAATATTGCAGGTCATTCAGCCATCGCCACTGGTGCATTGCTGGCCGCATATGGTAGCGGTTGCGCGCTGATGCTCGGCCTGCTCGTTCTCGGTGGCCGCACGCTGATGGCGCCGCTGAGAGCAAAATCTTCGCTGATGGCAAGGTTACGTCAGGGCGCGGGCGTGGCGATGTTAGCCGCAGTCGCCGTTAACGCCACCGGGATGACCTCAGCGCTGAGAGGCGCAAACGGCATGGCGGATCGCCTTGAAACCACGCTGCTGAATCTGGCAAAACCGGTCGCTCAACCAGCGAAACTTCAGCCGGTCGTCATGACAGAGCCCAGCAGCCAACTGCCTTCGTTAAGCGGTGGAACAGGGTGGGTAAATGGTGACCCTGTCACGTCTGAAGCGTTGCGAGGAAAGGTTGTGTTGATCGATTTCTGGACCTGGGACTGCATCAACTGCCAGCATACGCTTCCGCACGTGCGTGACTGGGCGACAAAGTATCAGCCTCAGGGGCTGGTCGTCATAGGAGTTCACACGCCGGAATACCCCTGGGAAAAACCGATCGCCTCGGTGAAAAACGCGGTCAATAAATGGCAGTTGCCGTACCGGGTCGTAACGGATAACAACTACCAGATCTGGAACGCTTTCGGCAACCAGTACTGGCCCGCGCACTACTATTTCGATGCAAAAGGCCAGCTACGCTATACCTCATTTGGCGAAGGAAATTATGAGCAGCAGGAAAAAGTTATCCAGCAACTGCTCAAAGAGGCTCGTTCATAGCCCCGTTCAGGGCTGACGCTGAGCCACGATAAACAGCCGTGGAAAAGCCAGCAGTATCTGCCCGTTTTCCTGAAGCGGATACTGCTCTTCCAGCATTTCATGATAGCGTTTCAGGAATCGGTGCTGCTCGCTCTCATTGAGTTCCTGGAGCCACGGGCGCAAACCGGTGGCGCTTACCCAGTCAATAATGGCCTGATGGGAGCTCATTTTGTGGAAATAGGTTGTCCGCCAGATATCTACTTCGCAACCGGCCTCCGATAAAATATCGTAATAGGCATGTACCCCAGGCAGCGGCTCCCGACCACGGTCGGGGTAGCCTTGCTCCAGGGCCACTTCACGCATCGCGACATGCGTGGGCTCAAGCCAGTTGTCCGGCATCTGGATCGCCAGCACGCCATTGAGCGTGAGCAGTGACACCAGGTGCGGCAGGAGATCGTAATGGTCAGGGATCCACTGTAGTGATGCGTTCGCATAAATGAGGTTCAACGACTGGCCTGGCTTGTACTGGCGGATATCGGCCTCGACAAAGTGGCAGTCGGGCAGCGCATTACGTGCCTCTTCCAGCATAGCCGGTGAGTTATCGACTCCGGTGATCTGCGCTGACGGCCAGCGATGCCGCAACAGCGCGGTGCTGTTCCCCGGACCACAGCCCAGATCGGCGAGGTTGGCGACATCATTCAGCGGGACTCTGGCAAGCAGCTCGGCGGCAGGGCGCGTGCGTTCAGCGCCGTATTGCAGGTAAAGGGAAGGGTTCCAGTCGGCCATCTTGAGATCTCCGTTGTGCATGTTTCAGCAAGGATAGCACAGGCCGACACCTGCACCGGGACAGGCGTCGGAAGAGGGGCAGGTTACAGAATGCCTTTCAGAGCGACGTGGTAGAGCAGCATGATGGTTTTACCGTCGACAATCTTGCCCGTTTCAATGGCGAGCAAGGCTTCTTCAAGGGGCATTTCCAGCACGTCGATATCTTCACCCTCCGCTTTAAGACCGCCGCCTGCGCTGGTTTTATCCTTCGGATGATACTCAGCAAGATAGAAGTAGAGTTTTTCCGTGACCGATCCGGGGCTCATATACGCTTCAAAGATTTTCTGCACGCTGGAAACCCGAAACCCGGTCTCTTCTTCCGCCTCAGCCTTAATGCGGCTTTCCGGATCCATGTTATCGAGCAGACCGGCTGCCGCCTCAATCAGATCGTCCTCATGGCCATTAATGAATACCGGGAAGCGGAACTGGCGCGTCAGGATCACTGTTTTTTGGTCACGGTTGTAGAGCAGAATCGTTGCTCCATTACCCCGGTCATAAACCTCGCGCGTCTGCCGCTGCCACTCTCCATCGCGTCTTTGCAGGTCGAAAGTGTATTTTTTAAGTACATACCAGTTGTCAGACAGCGTTTCACTGTCAATGATGCGTATATTTGCACGTTTCATTTGCACGTTTGTTCCTCCTTACGTAGAGTTATTATCAATAACAGCACTATCGTGCATTTTCAAGAATAAACATGCAACCTCAGGAATACATGATGCTCACCAGTCAGCGAAAACAATTGATCCTTGAAAAGCTCGGCGTTGAAGGTCAGGTGCAGTCAAAAGCGCTCAGCATTCTTTTTGACGTCTCTGAAGACACCATCCGGCGCGACTTGCGCGAACTGGCGGCAGAAGGGCGTTTACAGCGCGTACACGGCGGCGCGCTGCCGGCATCTTCCGCCGTTGTCCCTTTTGCCGAGCGTCAGTCCGTTAAAATGGATGCCAAGAAAAAGGTGGCGCGGAAAGGTGCGCAGATGATTTCAGCGGGACAGGTAGTGATTATCGACGGCGGAACGACAACCTCTGAGCTCATAACTTTTCTACCGCAAGACTTGCGCATTACCGTGGTGACGCACAGCCCGAGCATTGCCCTGGGGCTTGTCGATCGTCCCGCCATCGAGGTGATTCTGATCGGTGGCCGCTTGTATAAACACTCGATTGTTGCCGTCGGCGCGGCGGCTATCGAAGGTATCGAAAACATTCACGCGGATCTGTTCTTTATGGGCGTGACCGGTATCCATCCTGAAGCAGGGTTGACGACCGGAGATTTTGAAGAGGCGTGCGTCAAACGTGCATTTTCCGGCAGAGCCGCCGAAACGGTAGTCCTGGCTTCACCGGAAAAAATAAACGCGGCGTCATCTTTTGTGATCGGCGATGTGTCGCTGGCGAATACGATTGTGGTTGAAGGCGATACCGATCAAGGCTGGGTTAAGGCGGTATCAGAAAAAGGGGTGTCGGTGGTATTGGCTGGCGCGTGAGCCAGCCAGTAACATCAGGGGAAAGGTATTAAGGGCGGTCAGAGTTTGCTCTAATAATCAGTGCACACGAAATAAGGCACCGGCGCAGTTGTGAAAATCCATGCGCCCTTTTTAATGTTTTTTATTCTGATATGATGGGCAGGAATAGTGTTTGTAAGGTAGAAATCAGGAATATAATGCTCAAGAACGGCCTTATCTTCCGGTGCCACCTCTAAAATACCGTCCGGACTTTGGCTCAGTAAATACTCACCATCCTTTTCACTGTAACGGAACTGCTTTGCTAAACTTACGTCAGATGTCTTTTTTCCGTTTTCATAATATTCGCCGTTAAGCGTCAAAAAGCCCTGACCATCTTCCATGTGGTAGTTTAAAACTGCACTTAACATGTTGTTGTGTTTATGCAGGTTTACATTCGCCGTACAATAGAAACCATCGCTTGAAGTATTACTAAAGCTTCCCAGATAACCCGCCACACCTGAAGTGACAATGACAATAACGGGAATTATATATTTTAACGGAGCCATATTAATAACCACAGTTTAAAAATAATAATCAGAACTGCATAACACATCATCGTTACCTTTTTTCGAAAGCAAGTCTGACGAGCAGCGTAATACTAATGTTTTTGACGCCGGAGGATAATTAAAAATGTACCACCATTTTTGTTCTCCGCATGCGAAATTATTCTTTGCAAGAAAATCATAAAAATACGCATCATCACGTAAAGATTGGTTTCTGTGTATATGACAACTGCCACTCAGCGTCAGCTCAGAGAAGGAAGGGTAAATAAATTTATCGCTCTCCTCTTGCAGTCGTTTTCCAGCTTCAAACCCAAGCAAAGAGAGCACGACCGTAACAAACAGAAGAATCAACATGCCTTTATGTTTTCCTGGAGTTATGGCGTCTTGATTTGCCTGGGGCAACTCATCGATGGCGGGCGTTGCGTGCTGACCCACTGGAGAATGAACATCCGTTGTGTTTTCATTTTCGAGATCTAAAAAACTCTCGGATAAAATCACGAAACCACGCTTCGGGACGGTTTTGATGACATCTCCAGACAATCCTGCTTTGACCAGCTGTTTTCTTAAAATAGACAGGTTCTGATAAATGGCATTGGTTGAAACGTTAATTCCGCGTGATTGCCATGCAAAAGCGTGTAACTCATTGAGTGAGACCGTTTCATCTTTATTCTGCAACAAAGCAAGCAAGCAAAGACTGGCCGGAATGGCCAGGGTTGTCTGCGTCTCTCGCCTGTCAATTTCGAACAATGAATGGGTAGACGAATCATAGATGACTTTGTCTTCAAGAATAAATTTTGCCATATCGGTTCATATGCCATGGTAGTAAACAACTAATAAATCAATAAAAGAATATCATGCAATTTTAGAATGTACAATTGGGCACTCCTGAAAAGGATTCATGAAAAGATCATAGCAGCACGAGAGCGCTGTAACGCCTTGATCTTTAATCAAATCAAGATTCAAAAAACATTCATATTTTTATGAGTTGATTCTCAATCATGGTTTTAAGAATATTAATGACGAAGAAGGATGAGGCCACCAATGCAAAGCTTGCAGGAATATTAAATTGCGTGTTTTACCCCCATGTATAGAGAATGAGTTGTGAGAAGTGTAAATAAAATAAAGTCATATTCCAAAGTTCTTAACGAATTAACCAAAGAGAATTTAACAAAAACACTTCAATTTTATGGTTTTCTGGAGTGTGCGAAAATCCTGCGTTTTCTGTCTATTATGGTGGAAGGCGAGACGGTGGACATGCCTTCACTAAAGTACATACTTGCCAATATAAACGAGTGCATTGATAAGCACACGCGTGATTACAGGGATGACGTTCACCTGAAGTATTTTCATTCCCTATTCGAACTGCGCAACAAAATTGAATATGTGACATCTATTAGCATTAAATAGTACGTCATACTAAATGGATTTTTAAAATTATGTCCGAATCACCGACTCTTTTCACCCGTGAACCTACAGAGAAGTTCTGTATTGTTCTTACAGATAACTATTACCTTTATTCTGGAGTGGTTTCATGCTTGCCGGAACATACATGCGCCCATTTAACTTTCTCCGGTCATAATACCGTCAAATTTGCATGCTCAAGCCCTTTGGTTCTCGTAGATAGCAAAATTTTCTTCTGCCGGTCGTGGGCAAATTTTACGACTCTGTTTGAGCGTTACCCACAAGGCAGGTTTGTTTGGTTGCCTTATGGACCTAAAGAGCGATATTTACGAGACGACGCCTTATCCATACGCTGTTGCGATCTAAGCGACGTCCTGACATTCCGAAGTGCCGTTGAAAGATGTTTAGCTGAGAATGTCATTTCTCTGACAAAAAGGAAGGTCCTTTCGAGGATTGAAGAACGATTTCTGGCCTGCTTTTTAACGGGGATGACGATCAATGAAACGTCGGCGTTTCTGAAAAAACCGACAAGCTATAGCTATGCGCTACGAAGTAAACTAACTGAAATAATTGGCTTAAATAATTCATGTTATCTATCCTTTCATCTGGAGAAAATGTCCGCTTATGTTCTCTACTATAATGTCCTGCACGTTTTATAAAACTTTTTTAAAAACTGCTGAAGTTGTTATTTTTATCTTCTGTTCAGTTACTGCATTACCGGCAACTGCAGACGATGTGCCGATTACAACTTTACATATTAATCATGAACAATATTCTGCTATGGTAGGTCAGAGCGATTATGAATTTCCTGATAAGGTGACCTTACCCCTGGCGGATTTTGTCCTTGGTGATAAAACTCCGCCCGTGAGTTTGCAGGTGGAGTGGAGCGGTAACTGCACGCCGTTAAACGGCACTACAGGTTTAAATATTAGAGTGCAGGGCCTTAGAGATTTCAAAGAGATAGCTGATGGCCTGCAAATCTCCGGCAAGTCAGAACTAAGTCATACTACAAACCTTTGGTTTACAGTCAATAAATCAGCCCAGTCAATGACCCCAAAACAGCAATACGAATGTGATTTATTGGGAACAGAATATTGGCCGAATGTGTTTACCAGACATCCGGTGACTAAACTCATCCTCTCTTTCGATACTGAAAAGTCTGCCTGTAACATTTCAACGTTAGGTTCTTTAGATCTGCCGCCTGTATCAACGCATAATAAGCGTTCGTTTGCTGCATTACCAATCACGGTGTCCTGTAATAATTTCGATTCAGCTCCTAAAGTCTATTTAACGCTAAAAGGTGGGCAGGAAAGTGATGGTGATAGCCTGTACGATGACAATAATGTGACGATGGAAGCGCTGTACAACGAAGCCGGCCAGCGATGGAAAGCTGATGGGGAAATGAAATATGAGGTCGGTGAAGTCGATTCCGTAAAAACAATTACGCCTGTCATAAGCTCAACCATTAAGGAACTGGCTCACGCTGGCTTCTACCGTACTTCAGCGACGATTACGCTCGACGTTGAATAATAAACCTGAGGAGCTCTTTTCTGCACAAAACAGGCCTTTCCACGATGGCGGTAAGGCCTGTTTTTCATTTAATCATTAATGAGATGCGTACCGGATATGAACGTTCTTCTGCATTTCCCTTACCCTGTACACGACATCTTCCCGCTTATTCGTAGGTCATATTCAGCGTGGCTACCCCTGTTGCAGTTCCTGCTTCAACCGGGCTCGCTCCTGTTGGAACCAGTTCAGCCACAAAAGGCATTTCAATAGCGGTCGCGTTCGTCGGCATTTTATATTCGACGGACGAACCTGAGTTCGGCTTCAGAGGAGTATTCTGATCTGGCCCTGCCAGTAAAACAAATGCCACATTTTTAGCGGCGTCTTTCTCCTGCGCGGTATTCGCAAAAGCATCGGGTTTATTTGCGTCGGGGGTGCCTGCTGCAGACACTTCTACACCCGTTACGTTTTGACAGTTTGTAAGCGTTAAAGTGAATTGTCGCTTAGCAATTCCGTTTTCTGTATTCAGTTCTTCCGAACGTACTTTAGCGAAGTCAATGGTAATTCCGTTGGTCGCATTCCAGCTTGGAGTGCACGTTGATTCCGTTACTGTCGCCCGGAATTTAACCTCCGCGCTGGCACCGGGTGCCGCGTAGACATACGCGCCAGATGATGTTGCAAACAGCGCAACCGCAATAGCGCAGGATGAGGCAGTTTTTCTTACATTAAACATCATACTTATTTCCTTCTTGTTTTTGGGATTATGAGTGACTGTGGATTCCCACTGCTAAAATTTGGTATTTGAGGTTAGCGGCACATCTCCTGCGCCTGAGCAAGCGGAGCCGTCAGTACCTTCTCCGGCAGGTTGTAATACACCGTACACTGCTCCTCAGGAGCCGTGCCCCATTTAGCGTTCAACTTCCCGTGAAGCGGCAGGCCCGTTAACCATACTTGACCGTTGTCTCCGACCAGTCCGCTGGCATTGCCACTTTCCGCACTCACTGTCGTTCCGAAAGGCAAAGGCGCGCCATTGTGCGTTAGCGTAAACAGCCCATGGATCCCCCGGTGCGTGATAAAACTGGCCCTGACCACCGCCCCGCGCGTAGGCACAACGCGGGTTACGGCATCATCAATGTCCGTATGGTCATCAAGCCCTCTGATATCCAGGGCAACCCTGTTTTCCCTGTATGGCCCGGCGTACGGTACAACCGTGTAACCACGCCAGTCGGTGTGAATACCGGAGCTGCTTTCTACGGGTATGCCTGAAGCGCCAGGAGCAGAGACCAGAATGCTGGTTTCACCCAACGGCTGGCTCAGGGTCAGACCATGGCTGTGCGCAATAGCCCCACCGGACATGCCGTAGCGGATTTGACGGTAGTTCTGGCTGTAGCCGTATCCCAGCGAGACGTTCCCGGTGCCGCTCTGGTAGCTCAGGCTGGCGTCACCGCTTGTGCTCTCGGCGCGCCCATACCCCTGCGTCACATTCCAGTCGAGGTTGTCATCACCCAGGGCTGTCCCGCTCAGGCCAACCTGGTGGCTGATGTTCCCGTCCGGATTCTGGGTGGCGCTGTAATTGACCATCAGTTGATGGTCGTGGTCAGTGTTAGCCTCATGTGAGAGCAGGGCCAGTAACGGGACTGATGTAGAAAACCAGAGCGTTTTGTCGGCATCAGGCTGGCCGCTGATATGGCTATATCCCCAGGAAAGACTGTAGCTGACAGGACCAAGCGTGCTGCTGAAGCCTGCCTGCACCGTGCTGGATCTGGCGTTGTTCTGCCAGTATGTCTGATGGCTGGCCGTAACGAACAGCGAGCCGAACGCGTCAAACTTTTGTGAGAGGCTGAGCTGGATACGCTCACGCTTATTGTTGTAGAGGCTATAGTGGCTCGCCCAGTTGCGCTTAACCGGCTTGCCATCAGCATCGATCTCATCTTCGTTTTGCAGCCAGCCGGACATCTCCTTCAGTGCGGTATCTGCCAGGGTGTAAAAGCCCTGGCTGGAGTAACGGTAACCGGCCAGCTGAAATGATGTCCCCGTTGATACCAGCGAGCTGCCATACATGAAGCGCAAGGATTGGCCCTGATGATGTGAACCATCCGCAAGGGCACTGTTGGACTGGGTCGCATCGGCTGATACCGCACCCCAATGTCCCATGCTGAGGCCTGTTCCGACTGCCAGAGCGTTGTAATTATCAGCATACTGGACACCCCCGTAAGCCGTGACATTATGGGCCAACCCCCACAGTAACGTTCCCTGCGCAAAGGCCGGGGCAGCATAGCGGTCACTACTGCTGCGGTAGCGTCCTGCAATCAGGGCATAGCGGAGATGTCCCTGACGCTGCAGAACGGGAAGAGAAGAATAGGGCACGGTGAAGCTGCGTTTCGTGCCATCTGCCTCAGTCACCGTGATATCAAGATCGCCGCCTGACGAGACCGGGAAAAGGTCGCGTATGACGAAGGCACCCGGCGCCACAAAGGTCCGATAAACTTCGCTGCCGTTCTGCCGGACGCTGACCTGCGCGTTACTGTTCGCCGTTCCCCGAATGACAGGGGCATAACCTCGCATACTGTCAGGAAACATCCCCTCATCCGTGACAAGTTTGATGCCGCGGAATGAATTAGTATCAAACACGTCCCCGTTGCTATTGCTGTCACCGAGCGTCAATTCGCTTCGCAAAGGAATAATGGTTCGCTGTACATAGGTGCTCAGGTGCTGCCAGCGATGCACATCGCTGGATCGACTGCGGTTATCACTCCATGTGCTGACGTCGCGAAGTCTCCAGGGGCCGAGGTTCAGGCCGCTGGTCAGATTCAGGTAGCTGCTGCGACTGTCACCATAACTGCCCCGGCTATTACTGCCGCTGAACTGATAGCTCAACAATGCCGCATTAATGCCTTCATCCCACTGCTCCGGTGGTATCCAGTCCTGCGGCTGGCTCTTCATTGCCGCCTGCGGGATGCTGATATCCAGACGCATTTTCTGAAAGTTAAAGGCCGTATAGGCCTGCGGGATGAACTGCCCGGGCGATACGCATCGATCTTCAGGCAATGAGGCCAGTCGGGGGAAAGCGGATACGTATACCCCCATGCGGATAAGGTCGCGGCGATTCAGGCACGCCATCAGATCGGTACTGTCGTGAATATCTTCCCGTTGCCCCTCGTCAGGTACAGTGTCAAATCGCAGGGTTTGCGAACGGTAAAAATTGCCGTTCAGATAAATATCTACCGGGTAGCTGCCAGCCATCTGCGCATGGCCAGTCTCAAAACGCGAAAGGTCTGCAACAGCATGCGGATCGTCAGACAGCATGGCTGGATCAAAATGCAGCCCTGCAAAGGCGTTACCGAATATTCCTCCTCCAAGGAGAACGAACAACCGACTGCATCTGAAAGACATATCCTTCACCCGGTAAACTAAAGGCATAACGTCAGAATCAATTGAAGTTATTTAATGGCCGTCTCAATTGCCGGCGTGATGGTGCCGTAATCGTTAACGGTACGGTAAGAAATTGTGCTTCCGTGGCCAGCCGGCAGAGATTCTGTCGCGGTTCCCAGTGGCGAAACCATGAGATCTTTTAACACCTTCCCGCCAGACGTCATCGCTGTCAGCGTCAGGTAATAAGGAGAGGTATTACGGATAACCAACTCCGTACCCTGTTGATGAAACGCCAGTAGAGCAGGCGCCATGTCCGGGGAGGGTTTCAAACCGGAAGGGCGGACAAACATCTTTATTCTGCTTGCAAGGGCGAAATGCAGGACGTCCTTATCGGCTTTGTTGTTGTCATCGATTGAAGGAATGGCTCTTGCAGTAAAGTAATAAAGCGTTTCACGGTCCGTTGGGAGCGCTCCGCCTGTATGAATGATACGTAACGCGTTTTCATTTTTTGGACCGCTAAGGTAAAGCGGGGGCGTAACGATAAAGTCCGCCGTTTTATGCCCTGAGGCATCCTCAACCCAGGACTGCACCAAAAAGGAGTCGGTAGCAGAAGAGTTAACGATCGACAGACTCACCTGCTCAGCGTTCTGCGGATAAACAACCCGCGTGCCCTGAATGGATATACCGCCCTCTGCCAGAGCCGGTTGGGCCAGTCTGGCGCAGAAACCCATAAAAATAATTGCCAGTGTTTTTTTAACGGCATGCCGGGAATCGGAAGACATTATTTATTCTCCTGCCTGTTAATGTCAGAGCGTCAGTAAAATTACGAAATCGTCAGTTTACTTAATCAAAAGGAACTGCACGGGGCGGGAAGTATAATGAAGGCAGAACGTAATGGGCAATATTTCCACAATCACCAAAAACAATTTCATTAACATATAAAGAGACCATGTAATAATGCAGCACTATTACAAAAACAATTCATTTCATCATCAAAAACAGTCACTTACCATGATGTGCTTTTATTCGTGAAACGTAGTTGCAACAACAATAAAGCTTGTCATAAACACTCACTGGAAATGTTGTTTATGCTCTGTTTAGATGGCACATAAACATACCGGTCATTATTTCATCCTGATAATTTTTCTTCGCAACAGGAGAAACTAAACCGCCGTTAAACAAACGTGAGAGAATAGGGCATGGAGACCCTGAATGAGCTTAATGGTATATTGCGGTATATCTCACAACTTATATACTGAGCGCTCGATGAGATAAATGAGGAAGAGAAGATGCGTAGTTTAATGACGAAAGGAATGTGCCTGGCATTAGTATTGTCCGCAGCAGGCACAGTGCAGGCGGCTCAGAAAGCACCCGATGATAACATCTTTACAGGGATCAAAATATTCGCTGAAAAAGAGTCTCAGGGGAGTCAATGGGACAGTTCGACAGGCGAAGCACAGTACATGGTGAGCTATAAAGTTACGCTTGATAACTTTTCTAAAAAAAGTATTGAGCCGGGCAAAGAGAATAAAATGTGTTTCTTCCTGTTTGATAACAAAGGAAAATCATTTATGAGTACCGGTATTCAACTGGAGATGTTGAAGAAATACAAGCCCCTGGATAACAGAACAGGAATGGTTTATTTCGCCAGTTCAAACCCTGACGTACTGAATATGCCATTTGTCCGTTTCGGCATTGGAAAAGATTGTATCTCAGAGTAGCCGTCCTGGCACCTGCAGTTACTGCAGGTGTCCTCTGGCACCCTTATTTACACTGATCCACTATAGAAAGGATAGACTTCTGTAATTGAGGATCGTGAGGTGCATAATAGAACTCAACTGAAGTCTGCTTCCCGTTGAATTGACTTACTTCAACCCAGGCGACATCGATTGAATCCTTATCCTGAAGATTATATCGCTCGCTACCGTCAGGCAGGGTGTCATCAAACTCCAGCGATAAACGCTCTCTGTAGGATGCGTAAATGAGGCAATCTGCAACCTGACTTTTGGGATGATTGATATAGTACGACGCCACTTCCGGGTGTGTACCAATTTTACCCAAATCCACGCAGCCGCTTAGCCACAGAAAGGGAAATAGCAGAAGGAGTTTTTTCATGAAGCGGTGCCTTAATGCACATGATAAATTGCTTGAGGCCAGTTTAGCACCGTGCGTTAAAACGCACAATCGCTACACAACTGACCGTTTCCGACCAACGAGTATCCAGCGCAGATAGTCATAAAGCCAGTTAAACAGCAGCGTATAGGGCAGGAAAAACAGTACAAGGCCAATCTCAACAAAAAATGCCTCGGTCATCGTTAAATCCAGCATTAACATTGCCACAGGGATCAAGGCGATGATAAGGCCTGTTTCAAAACCAACCGCGTGGATGGCGCGAACAAGGAACGTACGTTGAAACTGATGTTTTTTCTGAAGGGAGTCAAAGAGTTGGTTAAACATAAAATTCCAGGCCGTTGCGGTTAATGCAGAGATTACGGACAGCGAGCCTGACTGGAGGACAGAAACGTTCATCAGCCATGCGAGGGAAAGCGCGATGATAACGTTGGCCGTCACTTCGAAAATGACGGCATGGAAAATCCTTTCTCGAAAACTTTTATCTAATTCAATTTCCATAAGTTTACGGCAGCGGTGTGCAAAGTCGGAAGTATATCAAACGTCCTTAAACTCTGTATCAACGTGCAGCCTGGGTTTTGTTAATCGACGTGATGGTCTGCGAGGATTTCACGTATGCAAAGATGCGATCAGGAGATATCAGTGACCAGAGCAATGATGACCGCAAAGGTCCACATTTGGCCTGAGTCTCCTTTGGTGCGCATAATGTATATTATGTTAAATGCGATATTGAAGCCACATATCTATACCTGCCTAAAACCAACAAGTCATTAATTTCTACCCTCCTGTTGCAACCCGGTAAAAATCCCGCCATACCCTGGCGGGATTCAGGCTCATTATCCCAGTCGCGATATCCTTGATCTCGCCTCGTCAAGATGTGCCCGTAATGCCGTCACGCATGGTGCAAAGCTGGCAGAGAAACGTTCGCAACCGCTGACCAAAGCAAAAAAGCGTTCAGCCAGTTCCAGAGCTTCATGCCAGATCTCTCCCTCTATCGCATCAAGTAGCGATGCCGGACGAAGCGTATTCACAATCTCACCACCTGCCTTAGGCGCAAATCCCATGGGCAGAATGTCATAAGCTGGCGCAAGATGATATGGACGACCATGCGCACTGATGAAGGACAGATTACCGTGGTGCATGTCCGTATTACCGATCAGCATGCCAAACGCCCAGAGCCGTGCCGTTCCGGTTACTGCATCAGGATGAACGCAGCCCTGCTTTACCAGCTCATTAACCAGAACAGGCCAGGCCTCTCTCGCACGGCCAACAAACTCCGCCTCAAGAGCCCGCAAAGAAAAAAGCCCTTTACGCCCAAGCAGTCCTGTGCGATCGAACCGCGGGATTTCAAGAAAACGCCGTCCACCGAAATCAAATACCTCGGTTTCGACACCAAGGACGTTTAAAGCAAGATGTTCGGCGAGTAACAAATCTCGCCAGCGCTCGCTGATGGGATTTTCGTCCGCGGCTGTAAATTTGACTATGACGTGGCCACGTTCTGTATAGGTGCAAAATTTTGGTTGTTCGCCGCCAGCAGACGAACCCGGTACATCTCCGGAACTCACGGCCAGAGCTAACGACGGGTATGCCGAAGCCCTGTCCACTGCAACAGGCAACGGCATCTCCACGAAATGGTTTCGTGCCTGTTCTCCTATTAACAGATTTCCAACCGCATCGTGCCCATGCGCCAGCAAGGCCCTGATAACATCAGAGTCACTCCAGCTCTCTGGATTTGCCGGCAGGCCAAGTTCGGATGAAAATCGGGATGCATACGCGCGACCAAGATATCCCTGAGGCCGCATATCAAACAACCACCACGGTAGCCCGTCGCTATGGAGACAGACATCGTCCGTTTGTTCCATCACAAATCCATCTGGATAAACCGGAATGAGCCGTCCCAGCGAATAGGTAATTGAATAGCTAATTTATCAGCTAATGTTTACCCTGTCATCTTCAGGAAATGCTGTCATTTTTCTCTGCCTGCGCAACCAAATTAACTTATACGCCGCAGGAATAATAAACAGCGACAGCAGCGGTGCCGTAATCATTCCACCAATCATGGGTGCCGCTATCCGGCTCATGACTTCCGACCCTGCCCCCGTCCCCCAGAGTATCGGCAACAGGCCAGCAATAATCACCGCCACGGTCATCGCCTTTGGCCGCACGCGCAGTACGGCACCATGATAAAGCGCGTCATCAAGCCCCTCTACGGTGAACGTTTCCCGATGGGACAACGCCGGATGCGCTTCAATGGCATGACGCAAATACATCAGCATCACCACCCCAAACTCAGCCGCTACGCCGGCCAGCGCGATAAAACCGGTTCCGGTCGCAACCGACATATGGAAGCCCTGCCAGTACAGAAACCAGATGCCACCAACCAGGGCGAACGGCAGACTCATCAGGATCAACAACGCCTCATCAACGCGCCGGAAGGCCAGATAAAGCAGTATGAAAATGATCATCACCGTCATCGGAACCATCAGCTTCAGCTTCTTGTTGGCGTGCTCGAGCAGTTCAAACTGCCCTGAGAATGACACGCTGGTCCCCGGTCTCAGCTTAACGTTCTGGCTGATGGCCGTCTTTATGTCGTTCACCACCGATACCATATCCCTGCCCCGAGCATCGATGTAAATCCAGCTGGCAGGCCGTGCATTCTCCGTTTTCAGCATGGTCGGGCCAGAAACGACCTTAATATCAGCCACATCACCCAGCGTGATCTGCTGCTTCATCGGTGTCAGAATCGGCATCTCTTTCAGCGTCTGCGGGCTGTTCCGGTAGTCCTGCGGGTAGCGAATATTGATCGGGTACCGGGCCACGCCTTCTACCGTTTCCCCCACCGTCGCGCCACCGATGGCCGATGAAACGAACAGCTGCACGTCACCCACCGTCATCCCGTAGCGGGAGGCCTTTTCCCGGTTGATATCGATATCAATGTAACGCCCGCCCTCCAGACGTTCAGCCAGGGCTGACACCACGCCCGGCACGGTTTTGGCTACCGCCTCGATGCTTTGCGCCGTCGCGTCAATATCAGACAAAACGGTACCGGACACCTTAATGCCTATCGGGCTTTTGATCCCGGTTGAGAGCATATCAATGCGGTTTCGAATAGGCGGCACCCACAGATTTGCCAGGCCGGGCAAACGAACGGTTTTGTCCAGCTCGTCGACTATCTTGTCCATCGTCATGCCGGGCCGCCACTGATCCTCAGGTTTGAGCTGAATGGTGGTCTCAACCATTTCGAGTGGCGCGGAATCCGTTGCCGTTTCCGCCTTACCGGTCTTACCAAAAACAGAGGCCACTTCAGGCACGGTTTTGATGAGTTTGTCCGTGGTCTGCAATAGCGCAGCGGCTTCTGCCGGCGACACGCCGGGCAACGTCGACGGCATATACAGCAGGTCACCCTCATTGATCTTCGGCAGAAACTCGCCGCCCACCTGGCTTAAAGGCCAGATCACCGTAAGGATCGATAAGGCAGCAACGAACAGCGTTGTTTTTGGCCAGTGGAGAACCCTGATTAGCAGCGGATGATAAGCTTTAATCAGCAGTCGGTTCAGCGGGTTACTGGTCTCGGCGGGAATTTTTCCCCGGATCCAGAATCCCATCAGAATAGGGATAACAATGATGGCAAGCGCAGCCGCACCCGCCATGGAGTACGTTTTGGTAAAGGCCAGCGGGCCAAACAGCCGCCCTTCCTGTCCCTCAAGAGTAAAGATGGGTATAAACGATAAGGTAATGATTAACAGGCTGATAAACAGCGCGGGCCCCACTTCCACCGAGGCGTTAGTGATCACCTTCCAGCGAGTAACGTCATCAATCTCCTCTCCAGGATGCTGGTGATCCCACTCCTCAAGCCGTTTATGCGCGTTTTCAATCATCACGATGGCAGCATCCACCATCGCCCCGACGGCAATGGCGATCCCGCCAAGCGACATAATGTTGGCGTTCAGCCCCTGGAAATGCATGACGATAAAGGCAATACACAGGCCCAGCGGCAGAGAGACAATTGCCACCAGCGCGGAGCGGACGTGCCAGAGAAAGAGTGCGCAGACGATGGCCACCACAATAAACTCTTCGAGGAGTTTGTAGCTCAGGTTATCGATGGACCGATCAATTAACTGGCTGCGATCGTAAGTGGTCACGATCTCAACGCCCTCCGGCAGGCTGGCCTTCAGCGTTTCGAGCTTGTCTTTCACCGCAGTGATGACGTCGCGCGCGTTTTTGCCCGAACGCAGGATCACCACGCCACCAGCAACCTCCCCCTGGCCGTTCAGCTCGGCAATGCCGCGCCGCATTTCCGGCCCCGTCTGGATGCGGGCAACGTCACGGAGATAAACCGGGATCCCGTTTGCTCCGGTTTTGAGGACGATGTTATTGAAATCATTGATGGTCTGCAGATAACCGCTGGCGCGGACCATATACTCCGCTTCCGCCATTTCAACTGACGATCCCCCTGCTTCCTGGTTCGACGTTTCAAGTGCCTGCTTAACCTCCGGCAGACTGATACCGAACTGGGTCAGCTTTAGCGGATCAACCTGAATCTGATATTGCTTAACCACGCCGCCCACCGACGCGACCTCGGCCACGTTCGGGATGGTTTTCAGCTCAAATTTCAGGAACCAGTCCTGCAATGAACGTAACCCGGCGAGATCGTGTTTTCCGCTGCGATCGACCAGCGCATACTCAAATATCCAGCCCACGCCCGTGGCGTCAGGACCGATTTCAGAGCTCACGCCGGCAGGCAGTTTACCCTGAACCTGATTCAGATACTCCAGCACGCGAGAGCGGGCCCAGTACAGATCGGTGCCATCCTCAAATATGACGTACACATACGAATCACCAAACTGCGAAAAGCCGCGCACGGTCTTCGCTCCAGGAACCGACAGCATGGTGGTCGTGAGCGGATACGTGACCTGGTTTTCCACAATCTGCGGGGCCTGGCCGGGATAGCGGGTTTTGATAATCACCTGCACGTCAGAGAGATCGGGCAAGGCATCAACCGGCGTGTTGATGATGGTCCATGTTCCCCAGACGCTGAGAAAAAGCGCCCCCATCATCACCAGGAAACGGTTGGCGACCGACCGTCGGATAATCCATTCAATCATCATCGTCTCCTTAATGACCCGAATGCATGTCGTCAGCGGTTTCAGCCTGTCGCATGCGATCCAGCGCGCCGGTAATATTGGCCTCTGAGTCAATCAGGAACAGGCCGTTGACCACCACCGAATCCCCCTCTTCCAGCCCGCTACCAATACCGGACAGCTGCTGAGATTCATGCAAAACGTGAATCGGTTTCGGCACAAAATTCCCGTCTGCATCAACGGTAATCACGCGTTGTTCTTTGCCGGTATCAATCACGGCCTGTGACGGGATGAGCAGCATCTCCTGACTTTGCGTATTCAGTTTCAGGTACGCATTCATGCCCGGTTTAAGAAGCTCGTCCCTATTAGAGACCTGCAGACGCACCTGCAGCGTACGGGTGGTTTGATCCACGCTCGGCAGAAGACTCCATTTCTCCACCGGGAAAGATTTATCCGGCCAGGCCGGTATCGAAACAGCAAACTGCGAGGTATCTTTCAGCAGATAAGCGACAGACTCAGGCACCGCCGCGCTGATCCAGACCGGATCTATGCCCTGAATTTGCGCCACCACCTTATCTTTCGAAATATTCATGCCGGTACGCAGATCGAATGCCGTGATTACCCCGTCGATGGGAGCCTTAACGGTAAACCGGGTCTGGATGGCGCGGGTCGCGCGCAGTCTCTGAATATCGTCGTCCGGCATACCGGCCAGCCGAAGCCGTTCAAGCACCCCTTTGATCTGCGTGGGCGTGCCGCCGGTGCCGGATAACAGTAAAAATTCACTCTGCGCTTCAACCCAGTCCGGGATAGTAATATCAATGAGCGGCGTGCCTTTCTTCACGCGATCGCCGATGGTCAATGGGTATACTTTCTCAACGAAGCCTTCTGCACGGGCCTGCACGATAACAAACTGATAGTCGTTATAACTGACGTTAGCCGGGATCGTCTGGGCATAATTCAGCGTACCGCGCGTCACCTTTTGCGTTTTTAAACCCAGGTTCTGAACCTGGGTCGGGTCAATACGTATCCCGGCACTGCTTTTATTCTCGTTTTCATCCGCATATTTCGGCACCAGGTCCATATCCATAAACGGGGATTTACCTGGCTTATCGAATTTAACGTCTGGCTTCATCGGGTCATACCAGAAAAGCACCTTTCTTTCTGTCGCGCTATTTCCCGTTTTTTCAGATGGATGAAAAGCCTGCCATGCCGCCACGGATATCAGTCCTCCTGCAATAAGACTGCTGAGTATGATGGCAGCATATTTTATTTTTAATGAGGCCATGCCGTCTCTCGCCTATTTAATGCTCTTGAGTAAAGAGATATTTCCCTGCTGAACAAATGTAAAATCAACATGGCTGCCAGGCTTTAACGCGTTAATACTCTCGTCAGCCTTGATGAACGTGAAACGCATGGTCATCGCAGGCCAGCCGACTGCCAGGATAGCATCATGAGAAATGGTGATTTTTTTATTCGTAAGATCAATCTCCTTTACGACGCCCTTGCCGTGGATGATTTGCTCCGGGGCTGCGTCACTGGCGGCACGCATCCCCTCGTGCTGATGAACCTCAGCCTGGAGGCTGGCAGAAAACATCACGGCGATCGCGCCGAACACAACGGCTTTAAGTTGATGAGACATGTTTATTTTCCTGTTTAATGAATTTAAGTTATTCGACCCAACCCCCACCCAGCGCAGTGAAGAGATTAATTTCATTCACCTGACGGGCATAAATAAGGTCGAGAGTAGTTTGCTGCGTGGAGAAAAGAGAACGTTCCGCGTCGAGCACCTCGATATAGCTGACTGCACCGCCGGAATATAATCCTCTGGCACGCTGTACAGTAATGTGTAGTGAAGCAAGATAACGCTGCTGCGCGTCAATTTGCTGGTTAATACTCTCCCGCAGCGCAAGCGCGTCCGCTACCTGTTTGAAGGCGGACTGAATTTTTTGTTCGTAATTAACCACCGACTGCTGCTGGCGAATTTCCGCTAATTTCAGGTTGGCGTTATTCCTGCCCGCATTAAAGATGGGAAGTTCAATTTTAGGGATAAAATTCCACACCCCGCTTCCCGTGGTGAAAAGGCTTGATAACGCCGTACTGCCTGTTGAAAGCCCGCTGGTCAGTGAAATGGACGGGAAAAAGGCCGCGCGCGCTGCGCCAATATTCGCATCTGCCGCTTTTAGCTGGTACTCCGCCTCCATAATATCCGGGCGCTGTAGCAGGATTTCTGATGAAAGATGAGGCGGCAGTTTTACTGGCGTAATATCCCCGGCATTCATTCCACTATCATCCGGCAATGCGCGATAGGATCCCAGGACCAGATGCAGAGCATTACTGGCCTGCGCCAGCTCCCCCTCTCTTTTGGCGATCTCTGCCTGGGTACTTTCAATCTGGCCTCGGGCCTGTTCCAGCGCCAGAACGTTCGTACTGCCTGTTACCAGCTGGCGCTCAACGAAAGCATAAGACTGCCGATAATTTTTCAGGGTATCCCGCGCAATCCGTAGCTGTTTATACGCCAGCTGCTGATTGAAATAGCTTTGCGACACGTTTGCGATGAGCAAAATATGCACCGCGCGACGCGCTTCTTCGCTGGCGAAATAGTTTTGTCGGTTGGCCTCGCTCATGTTTCTGAGCTTGCCGAAAAAGTCGAGATCGTAGCTAAGCGCCAGGCCCGCGTCATACTGCTGTGAGGTGGATTTGTCACTTTTCAGCCCGCCGCTGTAGGTAATACCCGAAGAGGCATTCAGTTGAGGATAGCGTTCCGCATCCGTCACGTTGTACTGCGCCCGGGCTTCTTCGACCTTCAGGGCGGCCATTCTGACATCGCGATTGCTCTTCAGGGCTTCTGCAATCAGCCCGGCAACCTGAGGATCGGCGAAAAAGTGACGCCAGCCAGTGTCCTGATAGCCTGAAGCCGCGGGCGTGAGGCCGTTGTGGGAAAGCGAAAACTGTTGGGGTACCGGTGATGCGGGCCGCTGGTACTCGGGGGCCAGCGAGACGCAGCCTGCGAGGATAAATACCGTACTGATGCTTAGTCGCTTTAACAGGAACATAACGCTTCTCGTCCAGAGTTTGACGAGGGTTACTCTACGGAACGCATCCTGTTTGACGGGTGACAGGATAATGACAATGTTGTCATCTTTAACGTATGTCATTGTTAATGATCGCGGGCGCAATAGAATGTCCTCAGCAGCCAGCCTGGGGAACAACATGAAATTACTGATCGTTGAAGACGAGATTAAAACCGGTGAGTACCTGAGCAAGGGGCTGACTGAAGCGGGGTTTGTGGTGGATCGCGCTGATAACGGCCTGACCGGCTACCATCTCGCCATGACCGCCGAATACGATCTGCTGATTCTGGATATCATGCTGCCCGATGTGAACGGCTGGGATATTGTCCGCATGCTTCGTTCGGCCGGTAAAGGGATGCCGATACTGTTACTCACGGCGCTCGGCACCATTGAACACCGGGTAAAAGGGCTTGAGCTGGGGGCGGACGATTATCTGATTAAGCCGTTTGCCTTTGCGGAGCTACTCGCCAGAGTCAGGACGCTGTTAAGACGCGGAAATACGGTGATCGCAGAAAGCCAGCTTCAGGCGGCTGACCTGACGGTTGACCTCGTGTCGCGAAAGGTGAGCCGGGCGGGCAATCGCATCCTGCTCACCAGCAAAGAGTTCAGCCTGCTGGAGTTTTTCCTGCGCCACCAGGGAGAGGTGCTGCCCCGCTCGCTGATCGCCTCCCAGGTCTGGGACATGAACTTTGACAGCGACACGAATGCGATAGATGTGGCGGTGAAGCGGCTGCGCGCAAAAATCGATAACGATTATGAACCGAAACTGATCCAGACGGTGCGCGGCGTGGGCTATATGCTGGAGGCGCCGGATGCGCACTAAGCTCTTCAGGCGCCCTTTCTCGCTTGCCCTGCGGCTGACCTTTTTTATCAGTCTCTCCACCATCCTGGCCTTTTTCGCCTTTACCTGGTTTATGCTGCAATCTGTTGAAAAGCATTTCGCCGAGCAGGATATCAGCGACCTGCAACAGATCAGCACCGCGATGCACCGCATCCTGCAGTCTCCGGCCGATCCCGATCGGAAGAAAATCAGTAAAATTAACGAGTCGATTGCCAGCTACCGCAACGTTGCCGTCCTGCTTCTCGATCCGCAGGGAAATACCCTTTTCAGCTCGGCGCAAGGGGCGGCATTACGCCCCGCAATGAATACGACGGATTTCAACGCACACCGTCGCGCGCAGGACGTGTTTCTCTGGACGGTTGAAGACTCTGCTGACCCCATGCATACCGGGTCCGGCATGCAAATGGAAACGTACCGGATTATCGCCTCTTCGGGAACGGCGACGTTGCAGGGTAAAACGCAGGGCTACGTGATGCTGATTGGGCTCTCCATTAATTTTCATTTGCACTACCTCGATGCGCTGAAAAAGAACCTGTTTGCCATTGCCGCAGCGATTAGCCTGCTGATTATTTTTGTCATTCGCGTCGCGGTACGCCAGGGACATTTGCCCCTGCGTAACGTCAGCACCGCCATTAAAAATATCACCTCGGAGAATCTGGACGCGCGGCTGGAGCCCTCGCGCGTGCCCGTTGAGCTGGAACAGCTTGTCATCTCCTTCAATCATATGATCGAAAAGATTGAGGATGTCTTTACCCGACAGGCCAATTTCTCTGCCGATATCGCCCATGAGATCAGAACCCCCATTACCAACCTGGTGACGCAAACCGAAATCGCGCTGAGCCAGAACCGCTCTCAAAAAGAGCTTGAAGATGTTCTGTACTCCAGCCTTGAGGAGTACAACCGGATGACCCGGATGGTCAGCGACATGCTTTTCCTGGCGCAGGCGGACAATAATCAGTTGATCCCGGACCGGGTGATGTTTGATTTGCGTGCCGAAGTCATGAAAGTGTTCGATTTCTTCGAAGCCTGGGCCGAAGAACGCAACATCACGCTGAAATGTAACGGGCTGCCGTGCCTGACAGAAGGCGATCCCCAGATGTTCAGAAGAGCGATTAACAATCTGTTATCCAATGCCCTGCGCTATACGCCGGAGAGGAAAACGGTGACCGTCTCGCTCAGTGAACAAGAAAACGATGTTGAACTGGTGGTGGAGAACCCCGGCACGGCCATCCCGGAAGCCCATCTGCCGAGGCTGTTTGATCGTTTTTACCGGGTGGATCCATCAAGACAGCGCAAAGGTGAAGGCAGCGGGATTGGCCTTGCCATCGTCAAGTCCATCGTGACCGCGCACCATGGAAAAATCCGTGTGGAGTCTGACGCGGTATCGACGCGATTCATTCTCAGCGTACCGAAAAAACGTGTTTGAGCGCTCAGTGCACGGCTCGACACACTTCCAGCACTTTCTCCCTGAGCCATCGGTGGCCTGGGTCCCTTTCCATGCGCGGATGCCACATTTGTGACACTGTAATGCTTCTGGCCTTAAAGGGCAGTTCAAAAATATGCACGTGTTCAGACATCGGCTGATTGAGCAAATAGAGCGCCGGGACCAGCGCAATCAGATCGGACGTCAGCGCCACCGATAGCGCCGTCGGAAAGCCGGGCACCACGCTGGCGACTTTGCGTTTCATCCCGCGCTCCGCCAAAGCATCATCGACAAACCCGTGCAAGGATCCGTCTGGCGAGGCCACCACGTGTCCCCATGAAACATAATCGTCAAGGCTGACTGACGACCGCGAGGCCAGCGGATGGCCCTGCCGTACGGCGCCAACAAAGCGATCCTGAAAAAGTCTTTGCAGACGTATTTCAGGTCCCATATTGCTCTGAACGCCAATTTCCAGGTCAACCAGTCCCTCGCGTAAATAGCGTGAGGTTTTCTCGGGCTTCGGCGAGAAACGGATGCAGACACCGGGCGCCGCCTTCGCCACAGCGGCAATGAGCATGGGCCCAAACGCCACCACGAAACCATCGTTAGCTCTGATGGTGAAGAGGCGCTCCATACGCTCAACATTCAGCGTTTCCCTGGAAGGCAGCAGCACTGCCCTCGCCTCATGGACGGCGCTTCTGGCGCGATCCCGGGTGGCTTCGGCCCAGGGGGTCAGGACCATATGCCGACCGGCCCGCACAAGAATAGGATCGCCGGTCACCTCCCGCAGCCTGCTCAGGGTGCGGCTCATGGCGGAGGTGCTCAGGTTTAAGCGCCGCGCCGCACCCGCTACGCTGGCTTCAGCCAGCAGGACGTCGAGAGCAACAAGCAGATTAAAATCAGGACCCGACACAATGACTCCTTACATAAGGCGTTGTGTGCAACGATTAAGTGCAAACGCTGCATCTTCCGCCCTGTATATCCCATGATTATAGTTTCGTCATCACTATTCTTCTCTGGAGTCAAACGATGACACTCTTCTCGAACCAACCCGGTGATGACGGATTACCCGGCCATGAACGCGCGCGGGTAATGGTCGCACTGATGACCACCACGTTGATGGGCGTCTTTGACGGCACCATGATTAACGTTGCGCTGCCCTCGATGGCAAACGCAATGAAGGTCTCTGCGGATATCGCGGTATGGTTTGCCAACGGTTACCTGCTGTCGGCGGCGATGACGCTGGCCATCTTTGCGGCGCTGGCGGCGCGCGTGGGCTATCGTCCGGTGTTTCTTGCCGGGCTGGCCACCTTTACGATCACCTCGCTTGGCTGCGCGCTGGCAACAACACCAGATATGCTGATCGGAATGCGTATTTTGCAAGGCATAGGCGGCGCGGCCACGCTGAGTATCGCTCCGGGGATACTGCGCGCCGTTTTTCCCGGGCGACTGCTTGGCCGCGTTCTGGGGCTCCACGCCCTGCTGATTGCCGCCAGTACGGCGATAGCCCCCGTGCTGGGCGGCACGATCCTCGAGGCGCTGCGCTGGGAATGGCTGTTTGCCATTAACATTATTCCGGGAAGCGTTGCGCTGCGGCTGGCCTGGAAGGCATTACCACGTGGATCCGCTTCTCAAAAAACGCCCTTTGACACGGCTGGCGCAGTGCTCTCGGCAGTCCTGTTAGGTTCAACGATCGTAACCGCTAACCTTTCCCGGCACATCAGTCAGGAGACCGCTTGCTGGGCGATGCTTGCCATACTTAGCGCCATCGCCTTCATCTGGCATATTCGACGGACCCGAAGCCCTTTGCTGCCCCCCGTGATTTTCAGCAATGGCCGCTTCACGCTTGCCGCCCTGACCTCACTGGCCTCGTTTGTCAGCCAGGGCATCACGTTTGTCGCCCTGCCGTTCCTGTTTCAGAGCGTGTATGGCTATACGCCGCTCGAATCCGCGCTGCTTTTTACCCCGTGGCCGATTGGTATCGTGCTCATCGCGCCACACGCGGGGCGCTGGGCGGATACGATTTCCGCGCCGCTGATTTCAACCCTTGGGCTGATCGTTTTTGTCTGCGGCCTGGTTCTGCTGGCGACGTTGCCAGAAAACCCCTCGGCATGGAATATCTGCCTGCGCAGCCTGGTGTGTGGGATAGGTTTTGGATGTTTCCAGAGCCCTAATAACCGGGAGATGCTCGCTAACGTGGCGCGGGAATATGCCAGCTATGCATCGGGCGTGTTGTCTATCGTCAGGACGTTTGGGCAATGTCTCGGCGCCGCCGTTGTCGGTGTTCTGCTGGCCACGACGACGGGGTCGGACCAGAGCGTTCACGCAGCGCTGTGGATTGCGGTCATTGCCTCGGCGGGTTCGGTATTGTTCAGTCTGAGTCGGCTGCGCCCTGCGATTCGGGCATCAGCGTGAAACGTTGCAGCGCCTTGCGGCGCTGCACGTTCGTTTACTCCAGCGCCAGCAGCGCAAAGCTCGCCAGCCAGTGTCCGCCGCTGTAGTGGCTGCCCACCACGTGCTCGACGCTCGCCGTCAGGTGTTTCACCACGGCATCACCTAGCGCCTGCTGCGCCGGATGGTTTGCGGGAAGCGCGCGGGCAATATGCTTCATACACCACGCGCGGCTGAGGTTTAATCCGTCCAGATGAGCAATTTTGGGGTCGGTACGGTCGCTCACTTCCGCCGGGTTCATCAGCGCCGCAATGGAGCCAACATCCGGCAGAAACGCGTCAAACCAGGCCGGGAAGTCCTCAGTCACCTTGCTCATCAGCAGCGCTTCCGTCAGCGCGCCGGAAATATACTCATCGCCACCCGGCTCGTAGTGGGCCGGATAGCGTGTATCTGCGAGATAAAACCGCTCCGCCGCCGCCACAATCGCCTGCTCAAGCGCGCTATCTTCCACCGCTCGGGCGTAGTCCAGCCCCAGCGCGAGGGCAAACGCCGTGTTGTAGTGCGTCCCGACGCGGATCGGATAGGTGAGCTTGCTGAGGTAATCCACCAGCCGGTTGCGAATGTCCTGGGTTAACGGCTCAAGCGTCTGGTACCAGCCTTCGGCCTCTGGCAGCGACGACTGTTTCAGCTCCTGGGCCAGCGCCAGCAGCCAGCCGTAGCCATACGGGCGCTCAAACGAGGCGCGGAACGGCGCGGTGAAATAGGCCAGCTCTTTCGCCACGTTCTCGTCGGTCAGGTGCTCGTCGAAAAGCGCGACGATGTCATTCCGGCACGGCAGTGCCGGGTAGATACGCACGCAGCGCAGCAGCAGCCAGTAGCCATGCACCGCCGAATGCCAGTCAAAGCAGCCGTAGAAAATGGGGTGCAGCTCGCGAGGCGGCAGCACGTCGCCATCATCATTCAGCAGGTGCATGATGTGGTTCGGGTATTCCTGGCGCAAATAGGTTAAAGGCATGCGGGCAAACGCGTCAGCCTGATGTTGCGTCAATTCCATAACAGCTCCTTAGCGAAACACGAGGAAATACATGAGGAACACGTTCACCACCAGCAGGGTTAACGCGGTCGGGATCTGGATTTTGATCACCTGATATTTGTCCTTCAGCTCCAGCAGCGCAGCGGGAACAATATTGAAGTTCGCGGCCATCGGCGTCATCAGCGTGCCGCAGTAGCCCGCGTACATGCCAATCGCCAGCAGCGGCGCCGGATTGCCGTGATGCACGTTGATCAGGAACGGCAAGGCAATACCGGCACTCAATACCGGAAAAGCGGCAAAGGCATTACCCATGATCATGGTAAACAGCGCCATGCCCACGCAGTAAATCACCACCAGCATGAAGCGGCTATCCGGGTTCACGAACAGGCTCACCACCTTCTGTACCGAATCACCGGTATTGGCCGCCACGAACACGCCGCCGAGCATCGCCAGCATCTGCGGCAGGATAACCGCCCAGCCGATGGTGTCGACAAGGCGGCGGGACTGGCGAATAGCATGCAGCGGCGTGCCCTTCGTCAGCCACCAGCCGGTGAGGATCGCCGCGACGCAGGCCACGCACAGCGCCGCAAGGGTAAGCTGTTTCTGGTCGAGAAGATAAACGTCGCCAATTGACACGCCCTTCAGGAACAGCGTCCCGATAACCGTCACCACCGGGATCATCAGCGCGGGCAGGAACAGCCAGTTTTTAAGCCGGTTCGATGAGGCAACGCGCTCCTCGTCGGAGGCCATTTTATAGTGCCCTTTGCCGACAAGCCCGAACCCCGCCAGCAGCGCGATAGCGATGACGCCGCCGCCGATTATCCGGTACGCCAGGGATTTACCCAGCTCCTGCACCATCAGGTCGCCAAAAAGGAAGATCCCGCCGAATAAGAACCAGAACAGCGCGGTGGTAAAACGCTTCGGATTGGCGCGATCGCGCAGGGTCATCACAACCAGCAGCATGACAACAAAGCCGATCAGGTAGTACACGCGGTTAATGGTGATAAGCGTCATCATTGCGCGGCCCCCTGCGTACCCTGCTCTGCTCGCCAGGCCATGACGTCGCGACGGATGCTGGCATCCAGGCGCAGCAGGCGCGTCATATGAATAATCAATGCCGCAATGGCGGTGGGAATGGCCCACAGGCCGATGTGCAGCGGCTCGATCCCTTCGATCCCGTTTTCCTTCAGGAAGGCGTCAATCAGCAGCACCGCACCAAAGGCGATAAAGATATCTTCCCCAAAGAAGACCGCGATGTTGTCGCACGCGGCGGCATGGGCTTTGATTTTGTCGCGGATATGCTGCGGCAGCTCGCCGTATTCGTTCAGCGCCGCCCCTTCGGCCATCGGCGCCAGCAGCGGGCGTACCGTCTGGGCATGGCCGCCAAGGGACATCAGCCCCAGCGCGGCGGTGCCCTCACGCGCCACGAAGTAAAGCATCAGAATGCGCGCCGAGGTGGCGCTGGCGATTTTCGCCACCCAGGCCTGGGCGCGCTCTTTGAGACCGTAATATTCCAGCAGACCAATCACCGGCAGGATCAGGATGAAGGTCGCCAACGACCGGCTATTCACAAACTTCTCGCCGAAGGTCTCCAGCAGCATCCCGAAATCCATCCCGACCAGCAGACCCGTCGCCAGCCCCGCCACCACGACCACCAGCAGCGGGTTGAAGCGCAGTGCAAAACCAATAACCACGATCGGTATCCCGATCAGCGGCAGCAGCGTAGTACCGTCCATAAACGTTTACCCTATCGAAAGTGAGCGTTGCGCGCCGACGGCTATTTTTTTAATTTGCGGCGAGCGATGTTGTGTTTTTTTGTCAGGCGTCGAAAAACCTGCGCTAAAAAGCTATATCTGAACCTCAAAAACATGTAAACAATTTATCAATAAAATGTTCTTATTTTATAGACGAGTTTACATTTCTGGCTAAGGAACGTTATGACCTCGAAAAAGAGTGCTTCACCCGATCGCGACGATATCAACGATGGCCGGATCGTCTCTTCCCGCCATCTGGTGTCCGAGCGCTGCGCGGAACTGTCAGAGCTGGAGTACGCGCTGATCATGACCAGCAACGCGTTTAACAAATGGATGGTGCGCTGCATGACCGCAGCCGGAGAGCCGGATATGGGCGCTTTTGACGTCTCGCTTCTCCACCACGTAAACCACCGCGACCGCAAGAAAAAGCTGGCCGATATCTGTTTTGTTCTCAACGTGGAAGACACGCATGTAGTGACCTATGCCCTGAAAAAGCTGGTCAAAGCGGGCTACGTAACGAGCGAGAAGGCGGGGAAAGAGCTCTTTTTCTCTACCACGGACGAAGGGAAAGCGCTGTGCATGAAATACCGGGACGTGCGGGAAGCGTGTCTGATCGCGATCCACGCGGAGAGCGGCATTTCCGGGAAATCGATCGGCGAAACCGCGCAGCTGTTACGCGCGATCTCCTCCCTGTATGACACCGCCGCCCGCGCGGCGGCATCACTTTGAATTACGGACGTCTGAACAAGGTAATACTGCGTCCGGCCAGGTCGTACTCTACGGTTTCGGTGAACGCTGTCCCGACGACAGCGTCATCCGCCGTAGACAGTTCAAGCACCCATCCCCCTTCGCCAAACTGCGGGATCTGGAACGGAACCGTACCTTCGAACGGGTTGAACAGCATCAGCACGTCGTGCCAGATGCCGTCCTCCTGAACAAGGTCAGATCTGCTAATAGAAACCCCGAGCGTCGAGCCTTCATCCCACTGCTCCGCCTGTTGCGGCCCCCCTCCGGCATTGAACCAGCGGATCTCCAGCCCGTCGCGCCAGCTTTCACGACGCAATAACGGCTGCGATGCGCGTAGGGCAATGAGACGGCGGGTAAACTCGCGCAGCGCGGCGTCGTGTTCGGACAGCCCCTTCCAATCGATCCACGAGATCTCACTGTCCTGACAGTAGCGGTTGTTGTTGCCCTTCTGCGTGCGGCCAAACTCGTCCCCCGCCAGCAGCATCGGCGTGCCGTGGGAGAACAGCAGCGTGGTCAGGAAGTTACGCTTCTGCCGTTCGCGGGTCGCAATAATATCCGGGTTCTCCGTCGGCCCCTCTTCGCCGTAGTTGTACGAGCGATTATCGTTATGGCCGTCATTGTTATCCTCGCCGTTGTCGGCGTTGTGCTTCTCGTTATACGAGACCAGGTCATTCAGGGTAAAGCCGTCGTGGGCGGTGATAAAATTGACGCTGGCCCACGGACGGCGACCGCGCAGATCGTACAAATCGCCGGAGCCGAGCAGGCGCGCGGCAAAATCCGTTGAGACGTTATCGCCCTTCCAGTATTCGCGCACGGTGTCGCGGTATTTGTCATTCCACTCCCCCCAGCCCGGCGGGAAACCACCGACCTGATAGCCGCCGGGGCCGATATCCCAGGGTTCACCGATCAGCTTGAGTTTTGAGAGCACCGGATCCTGGGTGACGGCGTCAAAGAAACCGCCGCGCGGATCAAACCCTTCGGGCTCGCGGCCAAGGATGGTTCCTAAATCAAAGCGGAAACCGTCAATGTGCATGGATTCCGCCCAGTAGCGCAAGGAATCCATCACCATCTGCAGCACGCGCGGGTGCGAGGTATTGACCGTATTCCCCGTCCCGGTGTCGTTAATGTAATACCGGTGCTGGTCAGGCAGCGTGCGGTAGTAGCTGTAGTTATCAATGCCCTTGAATGAAAGCGTTGGCCCCAGCTCGTTACCTTCCGCCGTGTGGTTGTAGACCACGTCCAGAATCACCTCGATGCCCGCGTCATGATAGGCGCGCACCATGTCGCGAAAGCCCTGGATCCCCGCCGGGCCATAGTAGCGCGACGCCGGAGCAAAAAAGCCGAGCGTGTTATAGCCCCAGAAGTTCTTCAGGCCACGGTCGAGCAGATGCTGGTCGTCCGGGAACCAGTGAACGGGCAGCAGCTCCACCGAGGTAATGCCCAGACTCTTGATGTAGTCGACCGAGGCTTTGTGTCCCATCCCCTCGAACGTCCCGCGCAGCTCGGGCGGAATGGCCGGGTTCATCTGGGTAAAGCCCTTCACGTGGCTCTCATAGACGACGGTATGTGACCAGGGCACGTTTGGCCGGTTGTTGTCCTGCCAGTCGAAAGCGTTCGGGTCGATAACCTTGCATTTCGGCGTAAACGGCGCGCTGTCCCGCGTATCGAAGCTAAGATCCAGTTCGTCGTGCCCCAGCTCATAGCCGAAATGGGCGTCGTTCCAGTCGATATCGCCCACCAGTTCACGGGCATACGGATCGATAAGCAGCTTATGTGGGTTGAAGCGGTGACCGTTTTCCGGATCGTAGGGGCCGTAGACGCGATAGCCATAAAGCGCACCGGGTTTCAGATCGGGCACATAGCCGTGCCAGACTTCATGGGTATACTCCGGCAGCTCCAGCCGGGCGATTTCGGTTTTCCCGGACGGGTCAAACAGACAGAGCTCCACCCGCTCGGCGTGCGCGGAGAACAACGCGAAGTTGACCCCTTTCCCGTCATAATTCGCCCCTAACTGCTGGCCATGACCGGCCCGAATTTCAAACGTAGTATCCTTTGCCATTTTCGTTCTCCACGATTATTCGCAGGTAAGCAGAACTAATAAACATCCCGTTTCAGACGTTAAATCCAGCGTCTCTTGCAGAATGCGGCTTTCGCCGCTGAACAGATCCCGATAGCGCTTCCCGGCCAGTTCGTCGGGTAACGCGACCGTGGTATTGATCCACAGCTGATGAGTATCGGTGACGTCAAAAACCAGACGCGGCACGGCGACAATCAGCGCCTCATCGTCCTTAACGCGCGCATAGACAATCAGGTTCTCCTCGCGTTCGCCGCTGACCTTAAGCGGCAGCCAGTCGCCGTAGCGGAAAAGCGCGTCGTAGTGCGGCCGCAACCGCAGCAGCGTGGCGGTGACAAACTGTTTCACCCTGCCGTCTCGCCAGCATGCCGGGTCGTTGAACACAGCGGCATCCGCCGCGCTGAGGTTGTGCACCAGCGCGTTGAAGTCCGGCTCACGTCGGTTATCCGGGTCGACGAGGCTAAAGTTAAGCGCTTCGCTGCCCTGATAGATATCCGGCACGCCGGGAGCCGTCAGCTTAATTACCGTCTGGCTGAGGCTGTTCATCAACCCGGCACGGATAAAGGGCTGCATCGCCTCGCTGAAGTCCTGCAAAAAGAGTGTGTTATCCGGGGACAGCAGATGCCGCGCATAGCTCAACACCACGCTCTCATAGCTCTCGTTGCTGTCAATCCAGTCGGTGCGCTGTTTGGCCTCACGCAGCGCTTTCTCGAGGAAGCCGATAAAACGTTCTTCCAGCGAGCTAAGCCCTTCGGCGTCGTCAGGCGACAACGTGGCGGGCCAGACGCCCGCCAGCGCCTGATAGATCATCCAGGTATCGGCAGCGTTCGGCGCGGTACCATCATTGAGAAAACGCACCTGAGTCTGGTTCATCTGACGCCAGCGGGCGAGATTTTCTCCCCACCGTTCCGGGGCTTCAGTCAGGGTGTAAAGACGCGCCCGGGCGTCTTCCCCGCGCTTGGTATCATGCGTGGAGGTGCCCAGCAGCGCGTCGGGCTGACGGGCGAGTCGAATGCGCATCTCCTGGTGAAAGCGGGATAGTGAAAACGCGCGCGGCGTCGGGTCGGCCCCCACTTCATTAAGGGCCAGCTCCAGGTTGTGACGGAAGAAGAGCGTGTCCTCTACCGACTTCGCCATCAGCGGGCCGGTCAGCTGCTGGAAGCGGGTTCTGAAAAGCGCGGCGGACTCGCGGCAATCTTCCGGCAGATCGCCGGTAAGAATGCGTACAATCAGGCTCAGGGCCGCTTCAGACGTCTCCACGCTCGCGACCACGCGATTGAGCAGCGCCACATCAGGCGGGGTTAATCCCTCCCGGGTGCCGTAGGTGCGGTAGACCGGAAAGGCGATAAGCAGTTCGCGCAGCGCGTGGCGGATCTCCTCGCGCGGTAGCGCTACCTCATTGCGGCGGGCCAGATCGTCAGCAAGGTTTAGCAGCGTGGTGAACTCACCTTCAAAATTACGATCGGTCATCAGGCCTTTGGCATCGCGCAGTTCCGCGTGCCGATCGACAGTCATTCCCAGCGTCTCGTCGTGGATGGTCTCCAGCCGTGACAGGTTATTATCGTCAACCAGCACCTCTGCCAGCGAGGCGATAAACTCGTAGCCGGTGGTGCCGGATACCGGCCAGTCTGCGGGGAGCTGCTCTCCCTTCGCGAGAATTTTTTCAACCGTGATGTAGCAATCCGGTCCGGTTTTCTCCCGCAGGCGCTGCAGATAGCCCAGCGGATCGGCCAGGCCGTCAATATGGTCAATGCGCAGACCGTCCACCAGGCCCGCGTGAACCAGCTTAAGGATGAGGTGGTGCGAATCGTCGAAGACCGCCTCGTCTTCAACCCGAACGCCCACCAGACCGGTGATCTCAAAGAATCGCCGCCACGAGAGCTGTTTAGGCGCTTCCCGCCAGGACATCAGCCGCCAGCTTTGGGCCTCATGCAGTTCGGCAATGCTCTTCTCCTCGCTATATGTACCCGGATTAAGCGGATAAGCCGTATCGTAATAGACCAGAGAGGTTTTATTCGTGACAGGGTCACGTTTTAAGGTGATGGCCCCTTTCTCCAGCTCCGCCTCAAAGGTATCGCCGAGAAACGGCAGCGTAAGGGGGCGCGACGCGTCGATATCGAAATAGCGGAAATAGCGGCTCTGCTGACCGTGTTCAATCACATCCCGCCACCAGAGGTTTTCCAGCGAGGTCGACATATGGTTAGGAACGATATCCAGAATCAGCCCCATGCCGGCCTGCTTTAGCGCCGCGGCCATGCGGTCAAAGCCTTCTCGCCCGCCAATCGCGGGGTCAATTTCATTCGGGTTGGTCACGTCATAGCCGTGGGTGGAACCCGTTGTGGCGGTAAAAACGGGGGATGCATAGAGGTGGCTGATACCAAGATCTTTCAGATACGGCACCAGCGCCGCAACGCGGTCGAAGGTCATGCCGTTGCGGAACTGGATACGGTACGTGGCGGAAGGGATCATAACGATGCGTCTCCATCAGCAAAGCGAACGACAATTCCGTTCGGCGGTAAAACGTCAGTGACTTCCGGCCAGGCGAAGCGTATCTCACCCGCGTGATCGGGCAGCCCGACGGGCTTATTACCGATATTGAGCACCAGAGAGAGCGTCCCCGTCAGGAAGCGCCAGCTCACCGCCACTATGCCGGGCGCGGTCTTGATTACCTTTCCCTGAACGGTGTCGCCATGACGCAGAAGCGGAACGATATGGCGGTGACGTAGCGTCAGCAGATGCCGCGTGAAGCGCAGCCACGTTTTACCTTCGTCGGTGGCAATCTTATGCCAGTCGAGCTTTGAGCGAACAAAGGTGTTCACGTCATTCGGATCCGGGACGGTGTCATCGTGTCCGGCGTGGCCGGTAAACTCTTTTGCGCGCCCTTCCCGCACCGCCTTTGCAAGGTCGCCATGAAAATCGGTAAAGAACAGGAACGGATACGTTTCACCAAACTCCTCCCCCATAAACAGCAGCGGAATATGGGGGGAAAGCAGCAGCGCGGCTAGCAGCACCCGCGTCTTATCTGCCCCCGCGAGGGTAATAAGCCGCTCGCCCTGAGCGCGGTTCCCGGTCTGATCGTGGTTCTGGATAAAATCGACGAAGAACTGTGGCGGCTGCGTCTGACACTCCACCCCGCGCGATTCGCCGGTTTGCAGCGAAATCTCGCCCTGATAGACAAAGCCTTCTGCCAGCGCCCGGGCGAACTTTTTCTCCGGCTCAAACGCAAAATCCTGGTAATACGCGTGCGTTTCGCCGGTGGCAAACACGTGGGCAGCGTTGTGGAAATCATCATTCCACTCGGCGGTGAACAGCGGGGTGTTGCCCTGTTCATCGCGAGGGTGCAGGAAAATGACGTTGCGGCTGTCTTCCGTGGTCAGGTGAACGTGACGATGCGGGATCGCCTTGCGGATCTTCTCTGCAATCTCCTGAAGGATGTGCGTCTGCGAGCTGTCTTTAATCTGATCGATGGCATCAAATCGTAAGCCGTCCAGACGATATTCCGTGAGCCAGTACAACGGCGCGTCGGTGATGTACTGCCTCACCGGCTCGCGCTCGTAAGCGATGCCGTTGCCCCACGGCGTCATTCGATCCGCATCGAAAAACGCGGGCGACAGCAGCGGCAGATAGTTCCCCTCCGGGCCGAAGTGGTTGAGCACGATATCCAGCACCACGGAAAGCCCAAGCCCGTGCGCGGCGTCGATAAACGCGTGAAAATCCTCCGGCGTACCGTAGGCAGAGTGCGGGGCATACAGCAGCACGCCGTCGTAGCCCCAGCCGCGGGATCCGCCAAACTGGGAGACGGGCATGACCTCGAGCTGGGTTATGCCAAGCTCGGCAAGATACGGCAGCTTGTCGATGGCCGCCCGGAAGGTGCCTTCAGGGGTAAACGTGCCGATGTGCAGTTCGTAAATAACCGTCTCTTCCCAGGGCCGCCCTGACCATTCCCGGTTAACCGGTTGATAGCGCCGGGAATCGATAACAACGGAGGGTCCGTTAACGTCCCCCTTCTGGGCGCGCGAGGCGGGATCGGGCACCGTCATGCCGTCCTGCAAAACAAACTCATACTCTGTACCGTGCGCGACGCCGGTCACATCGGCCTGGAACCAGCCGCCGCCGACGGCATTCATCGGCACATCGGTGGCGGCAAGTCGTAGCGTAAGTTCTTTCTGTCCTTCTGCCCAGACGCGAAAACGCACCACGTCATCGGAAATAAACTCAGCACCCCACTGCTTTTGAAATGTCCTGAATTCCATTCATTGTCCTCGAATGACCCACATTTTACGCGGAACGAAGTACAAGCTTAGTTCAGGATTAAAAGTGTGTTAGCTCAGCGGATTTAACCGCTTCGTCTATTCTTTCCCGGAAAAAGACGAGGTCGCTCTGTTCTGGTATGACATCCTGGCCTGGCGGCGCGGCCTTCATATTTCTGTCATTGAATTTCATTACGCTTTCGGAATTTTAACCACGGTGTTGAGGAAAGAAGTGTGAATTCAATGGCTAAGGCATTACTGCTGGCATTACCTGTTTTGAGTGCAACGGCAGCGGCGACGGCCGCCGGGGGCGACCTGTGTGAACCCAAAGCGTACGAAATGGCGCTGCACTATCAGCAGAAATCAGCAGAGATCATGGCTCTTCAGCTGCAGACATATCGGTTTGCCACCGAGCGTTTCAACGAAAAGTTAAAAGATCTGAAAACGCCTGAAAATTACGCCGTGGTAATGGATCTGGATGAAACGGTACTGGATAACACTCCTCTGCTGGTGCGTGACACGGAGCAGTGTCACGACTACACAAAATGGGACACCTGGAGCGACTGGGAAAAACAGGGAAAACCCGGCTTAATTCCGGGAGCGAAGGCGTTTCTGGACCATGTGAATCAAAGCAAGGTCCGTATCTATTATGTCTCGGACCGCATGCAGGAAAATAAAGCCGACACGCTCAGAACGTTAAACGCCCTCGGACTTCCGCAGGTCTCCGATGAAAGCGTGCTTCTGGATACGGTCAGCAAGGAAGAGCGTCGCCAGAGCATCCTCAAAAAACTGCAGATCGTGATGCTGTTTGGCGACAGCCTGGCGGATTTCGCCGTGCAGTTTAAAAACAAAAAGCCGAGTGAGCAGCAGCGCGAACTGGTTGAGGCCAGCACGGAACACTTCGGTAACGACTGGATTGTGCTGCCTAATGCCGCTTATGGCTCCTGGTCTAAAGCCACGCCGGACAGCTGGAGCGCACCGCTGAAAAAATAACGTTTTACGGGCCGGGAAAGGTTCCACCTCCCCCCGGCTTTTGCGCTTTGCTATTTATCCCGTTTATAGGTCCTATCATTTCCGGGCAGGTTCTTATAATTTTACGAAGAAGTAAGATGAGCGCTTTCAAAGGAGACTCGTATGCTTACCGTGAAAAAACTTGCCCTGTCCACGCTGATTTCCAGTTCATTGCTTTTCTACCCTGCGCTGCAGGCGTCGGCAGAGACGCCTCAACACGTCGTTAAACAACCGGCGGGCGGATACAGCGTTCAGGTCGGAGACGTTCTGGTCACCTCGTTTACCGACGGGACCGTCGCGCAGGATCTGCATAAGCTACTGCGCCGGACAACGTCGCAAAAAATTGATGCGCTGCTAGCGAAAAATTTTCAGACCAACCCGGCAGAGGTGTCCATCAACGCGTTCCTGATTGCGATGCCCGGACATAAAATTCTGGTGGATACGGGATCAGGCCAGCTCTTTGGCCCCGGAAACGGCGGACGTCTGATTGAGAGCCTCGCCACCCAGGGAATTAAACCCGAGGACATTACCGACGTTCTGTTGACCCACGCCCATTCCGACCATGCGGGTGGACTGGTGAAAGACGGCAAGGCGGTGTTCAGCAACGCGCGCGTTTACCTCGGCAAGCCGGACGTCGACTTTTTCTTTAACGAAGAAAATCAGAAGAAAACCGGCTACGACCAGAACTACTTTGACGTCGCACAGAAGACCTTAAAGCCTTACCTTGATGCCGGTAGAGTGACGCCTTTTAGCGGCACAGCAGAGCTTATTCCGGGCATTACCGGCACGGTTCATCCAGGCCATACGCCGGGTTCAGCCTTCTATACGCTTGAAAGTAAGGGCGAGAAAATCATCTTTATTGGCGACGTTATCCATGTTGCGGCGGTACAGTTTCCGCAGCCTGAGGTCACGATTGCCTACGATCAGGATCAGGACGGCGCCGCCCGGGTACGCGAGCATGCGTTCACTGATTTTGTGAAAAACAAAGACCTGGTTGCCGCGCCGCATCTGCCTTTCCCGGGCATCGGGTATGTGACAAAAGGAGAGAAAGGCGGCTATGCCTGGGTACCTGTCACCTATACCAACCGGGACGCCAGCAGCGCGAAATAAGATGACGCCCTCCTCTGACATGGACATCGACCTGCTCCTGGCGCTGGACGCCCTGCTTCAGGACAGGAACATCACTCATGCGGCCACGCGGCTGGGCATCAGCCAGCCCGCGCTGTCCGCCCGCCTGGCGCGTCTGCGCGTACTCTTTGGCGAACCGCTGTTTATTCCCTCCCCACATGGACGTGGGGTGTTACCCACGCCGAGAGCGGAGGCACTGAAGCCACAGGTTGAAAGCGTGCTGCGCGGCATTCGCGCGATGTTCGTTCCCACCACGTTTAACGCGCAAACCAGCAGCCGGACGTTTGTTATCGCGCTGCATGAAAACCCGGCGCTGATGCTGGGCAGCGAACTGCTAAACCAGATAAGCGCTGATGCGCCGGGCATTCGTCTGCGCTTCGCCCTGCCTGAGATGGGCAAGCTGCCGCAACAGCTGGAACACGGTGACGTGGATATTTACATCGGCGTGAGCGCGGGGGCGCATGACGGCTGGGTCAGGCGCAAACTGCTCGACGACGCGTTTGCCACCGCCCAGCGTAAAGATCACCCGCGCGGGACAGGTCCGCTGGATCTGGAAAGCTATTGCGCCCTTTCTCATCTGGTGGTGTCATCGGAAGGCGATCCGTTTACCGGCTTTGTCGATCAAACCCTGGCCGGGCTCGGCCATCAGCGTAATGTGGTAATGTCTACCCAAAGCTACGCTATGGCGCCTGCGCTGGTTGCCAGCACCGACCTGGTGTGTACCCTGCCGGGACGGATGTTGCGACAGTTTGCGGCGACGCTGGATATGTTCCCGCCGCCGCTGCCGCTTCAGCCGATTACCCTGTATATGTACTGGCACCCGAAAAACAGTCAGGATCCGGCGAGCGTCTGGCTGCGTGAGCAACTGCTGCAGGCCGCCGGAGGTCAGGAGCGATTATGACCTCTACGATCCGTCGTTACAGGCGGGGTTTCTTTGGTCTGTTTGAAGACTTATTTTTCGGCGTAGCCCAGGGATCATCATAACCCGGCAGTGGCGCCGTACGCGTCAGTCCACCCCATGGAGAAAGATGTTTCTTTATTGAGTCCGGTAAGGTGTCGGCTAACAGGTATTCTTCCAGGAGAATGATTTCCGCCAGAGGCTGAAGCGCGAGGGAGTCCGCCAGGCTTTTTAAAAAATGGCCATAATTATTTTCAGTTATTTTCCTGTACTGTTCCAGCGTAGGTTTTACTCTCTTAATAACATTGCGTAGTTCTGTTCGGGAAGGAAATAACTCAGAGAATTTTACCAGACCCTCTTTGAAATAACCTGTTTCACTATTCTCAACAAGCTTAAGATCAATCACCTCTTTCAGCGCAAGATAGATCCCAAGGCTGGATTTTATCTCATCCTTGAACTCCAGGTACATTTTGGGGATACCAAACTGAACGTCATCATATTCTGGCGCATGTACAAATACCCAGTCATCCATTCCTTCAATCTCATATTTACGGCTTGTTTCAATGGCGGACAGGGTATCGTAAAGGCTGATTAACGTGAGTTTTGAGAGAAGGATGCAAACATCGGGATTGATAATTAGGGGTTGTGCATGGTCCGGGACAGGATCAACAACGTTGATGGAGATCTCATTACCGGCATCTATCGACGTGTGTGAACATACGAAGGTGATGATCTTTTCTGGCTTTCCACCTTTACGGACAATATGAGTGACGCTGTCTAATTGTGCGACCCCCTCTTCTATCCTCTGCCATCGCGATGTATGTTCTCCACCCTTACTTTCGAAAACATGCCATATACCTGCCTTAGTCTCAATAAGATAATCAGGCATTTTTTTCTTGCCCTTATCCGGGTAAAACTGCAGAGACGCTTTCTTTACCAGTCCAGCATGAATAAAATATTTGATCTGCTCACTTCTTGAATTCAACCAATACATTGCAGATTGATAACAGAAAAAACCGCCGAGGATAAATGATATCGTTGATTTTTCGGAGGCTTCGATACACTGGTAAAATTTTCGCATTTTAAATGCTTTGTTTTTACTGATCACAACACATGAGCCTGCAAGCTTTAATCTGGCACAGGTATACAAGCCAATCGACTTATAAATGTTTTCATTTAAAATAGCTTCACCCGTCCAGTCTATACACTGCGAGTATCCACATTCCAGTGCGCCTGGCGTTGCATATAATCGTGTTTCAGCGATAAGTTTTTCTTCAGGATTCGTCATGCCATCCTTTGGGGTATAAGAAACGCAAACCTTCTCATAAGACGGGTAATGAACTATTTTGGTAATCCCTTCTTTCTCATTGCTTGCTTTTATCGCATCAATTTCTTTTTTTTCGTTTTCCCTTGTAATCAAGGACTGTGCCGAAACCTCAAGCCAGGTAAAGACGTTCCCATTTTCATTCATTATCATTTTTCCCTGAACGCAAATTGTAGGCTATTGAGCCAGCGTTATTATACCGTTCTGGATAAAATTCATGACGCTCAAATAAGGTAGGTTTGTTGCCGCTTCCCCTGCTTTCTTGTACCCTTTCACCGATAAACCCACCCCCACAAACATTGAGACATCTGGACGCCTATGACTGCACACATTTCCAAAGATCCTTTACATGGCGTAACGCTGGAGATGATGGTCAACGCCCTGGTGGCGCGATACGGCTGGAGCGAGTTGGGTGACCGAATCAAAATTAACTGTTTCAGAAAAGACCCCAGCGTTAAATCGAGCCTGAAGTTTCTGCGCCGCACCCCGTGGGCGCGCGCGGAAGTTGAAGCCCTGTATCTGGATTCCCTCACCGATGAGGTAAATACAGAGCAGGCGGCGCCCGCCTTTAATCCCTGGGCTAACAGTCGGATTCTTAAGAGCTAATACGCAAATGACGCGACACGTAAAACGGATCGGTGCGCTGGCTGCCTGCGCACTTTTACTTGTAAACTGCTCCTCAAAACCACCTAAATCACTGGTTACCCCTCTTCCCACCGCGAGCAAACCGACGCAGCAGGCAAACGAGCCGATGCGCGGGATCTGGCTGGCGACTGTCTCTCGTCTCGACTGGCCGCCAGTGGCCTCGGTGAATGGCCGCAGCGCCGACCAGCGCATCGCGATGCAGAAACAGGCGCTGATCAGCAAGCTCGACAACCTTAAGCGCCTCGGCATTAACACCGTATTTTTCCAGGTGAAGCCGGACAGCACCGCGCTCTGGTCATCAAAGATTTTACCGTGGTCGGATATGCTGACGGGCAATATTGGCGAATATCCGGGTTACGACCCGCTGCAGTTTATGCTGGATGAAGCGCACAAGCGCGGCATGAAAGTCCATGCCTGGTTCAACCCTTATCGCGTGTCGACCAATACCAAGCCGTCAACCATCGCCGCCCTGAACCGGACCTCATATCTGACCCCGTCCAGCGTTTATGTCCAGCATCCGGAATGGGTGCGCGTCTCCGGCGATCGTTTTGTTCTCGACCCGGGCATTCCCGACGTGCGCGACTGGATAACCAAAGTAGTGACCGAAGTGGTGGCGAACTATCCGGTAGACGGCGTGCAGTTTGATGATTACTTTTACGCTGAATCGCCGGGATCCGCGCTCAATGACGCGCAAACCTGGCGGCAGTACGGCCAGGGATTTGCCTCAAAGGCCGACTGGCGCAGACACAATACGCAGCAGCTGATCGTGCAGGTGTCCCGCGCGATCAAGCAAACCAGGCTTGGTGTAGAGTTTGGCGTCAGCCCGGCGGGCGTGTGGCGAAACCGCTCCTTTGACCCTGCGGGTTCGGACACGCGCGGCGCCGCGGCCTACGATGAATCCTACGCCGATACGCGCCAGTGGGTGCAGCAGGGCCTGCTGGACTACATTGCCCCGCAGATATACTGGCCCTTCGCCCGTGATGCGGCGCGCTATGACGTGCTGACCAGATGGTGGGCCGACGTCGTCAAGCCGACCCACACCCGCCTGTATATCGGCATTGCGTTCTACAAGGTGGGTGAGCCGTCGAAAAATGAGCCGGACTGGACGGTTCAGGGCGGCGTGCCGGAACTGAAAAAACAGCTCGACCTTAACGATTCGCTGCCCAACGTGAATGGCACCATCCTGTTCCGGGAAGATTATCTCAACCAGCCGCAGACCCAGCAGGCGGTGAACTACCTCAAAGGACGCTGGGGTAGCTGAGTGAAGATCGGGCAGAAACGGGGCGTTTCTGCCCGATTTTTTACGGCTTCGGCCCGAACATCGCCTCAAGCTGCTGCGCGTCCGGCATTCCGACCACCTGCTGCAGCTCGTTTTCCGCATTCAGATAGTAAATGGCCGGGGTGGCGTTAGCGCCCAGGCTGTCCATCAGCGCCTGATGTTTCTGCAGGATCCCGACCGTTTCGCGGGAGGCGTCCCCTTCAGGCTTCGGTAATTTTTTTCCGCCAGAAAGCTCGTATTCGCGCCAGGCCGAAACCGGATCCTTCGCATTCAGGATCGCGGAGGCGTTACGTCCACTGTTGGGGTTAAGAAACGCCACCAGTAGCGTATTGAGCTGAACCTTGCCGGCCTTCACCCACGGCTGCGCTTCGGCCCAGAACTGCTTGCAGTACGGGCAGAACGGATCGGCGAAGACAAAGACCTTACGCGGGGCATTATCTGCCCCTTCCTTCAGGGCATGCGACGCGTTGAGGTTCTTCCACATCTCGCGTCCCATCGGAGCGTAGATCTCTTTCTGAAAATAGCCTTCGCTGAGGTTTTTTCCTTTGTCATCGTACAGATAGCCCGAAATAACGTGCTTGCCGTCCGGCGTTAAAAACAGCGTCACGCCCATATCCTGATATTGCCCCAGCCAGGCCGGTGCGCCGCCGGGGGCATCCAGTTTTTTAATGATTTTGATCTGCTGCTGCTCGCTGAACTGCTTTACCACATCCGGTATGGTATCAGCGGCCTGGGCCAGCCCTGAGGTCACCAGCGCCGAAAGTAACAATAATTTTTTCATTTCCCTCTCCGGTTTGTCGGGGGCATTCCGCCCCCTTCAGGTTAGCGATTTTTCAGTGCGTCACTGACGATTTCGTCGAACTGTTCAAAAGGCACCCAGCCGGGCAGCAGACCTTCACCGATAAGCGTGGCGGGCGTGCCCTGAATGCCCATTTTTTCCGCCACGATCAGGCTGCGTTTGATCGTCATCATGCTCTCCTCGTCCGGCGTCGTGACGCTGACGCCTGCCCGCTTCTGCGCCTCCTGAATGCTGGCGTCATCGTGGTATCCCTTTTTTGCCATCAGGGTATGGTTAAACTTCATAAACTGCTCAGGATGCGCGCGCCAGACGGTTAAGGCGTCACGCGCTGCGGTCAGAGAACTTTCCGAGCGGAAAGGCAAAAACTTAAAGACCACCGCCACATCCGGATGTTTTTCGACGATCTTCTCCAGGTACGGATCGAATTTCTTACAGTACGGGCAGTTGTAGTCGGTAAACACCACCAGGGTAAGTTTTGGGTTTTTCGCGCCGATGCGCGGGGAATTCGGATCGTTAAACAGGAAATCCGCGATCATCTTCTGCGCGCGCTGCTCCTGGTCCGGCGTCAGCGGCTGGGCAGCCATCACCTGAGCAGAGGCCAGCAGGAGCATAAGCGTGATAAAGAATTTTTTCATAATGCTTTTAGCCTTTTGCGTTATTCAGGGTGGTGACCAGGGTGCGCTTGTCCAGCAGCGGCGAGAGCATTTCCCCTTCCGGCGTGCCGGGGCCATACACCGCATTAAACGGAATGGCGTAACGATTTCGCTTCGCCAGAAAGTCAGCAATAAACGCTGAGGGCTGGCTCCAGTCTCCGCGCAGGGCCACCACGTCCGGCTGGCTCAGCGCGGCAATAATGTCCGGCTGATTCAGTACCCGGTGCTCGTTAACTTTGCAGGTCACGCACCAGTCCGCGGAGATATCCACAAACACCCGTTTCCCCTGCGCCAGCGCCTCCCCGATGGCCTCCTCGCTGAGCGGCTGCCACGGAATGGTCTGCGCGACGCTTTGCGTGGTGGCGTCAGACGGTGAATTAAGCAACCCGCGCAGTTGATACCCGCCAAACGCCGACAGCGCGATCATCACGATCCAGAATAACGGCGAAGATGTTTGCCCCTTCTTCGCGAACAGCGCCAGCGCGATAACGATCAGCACCAGCATCACGATCTGGCTGAGCGCTTCGCCCAAATGCAGGCTCAGCAGCGTGACCAGCCAGAGGCTGGAGGCCAGCATCATCAGGCCCAGGATCGTTTTGAGCGTGTTCATCCAGCGGCCGGGTTTTGGCAGCATCATGGCCGTTTTCGGCACCAGGGCAACAAACAGCCACGGCAGGCTCATGCCCACGCCGAGCATCAGGAAGATAAGCCACAGGGAGTACAGCGGCGCGCCAAGGGCAAAGGCAACCGCCGTACCGAGGAACGGCGCGGAGCACGGCGTTGCCAGCAGCGTGGCGAACATCCCTTCGCAGAAGCTGCCGCCAGGCCCTGTGCCCCCTGCCGTTGCCAGCCGCCCGGCGGCGGCAGATGGCAGAAGCATCTCAAACGCCCCAAACAGGTTCAGCGCAAACAGGAAGGTGACGGCGACCATCAGGCCGATAAACCACGGGTTCTGAAACTGAATGCCCCACCCCAGCGACGCCCCGGTCAGCTTAAGCGCGGTCACCATCGCGGCCAGCAGCATAAAGGAGGTGAGGATACCGGCGCTGGTGGCCAGGAAACGCAGCCTGATGGCGCGCCTGTCCGATCCCGCCTGCAGGATGCTGTTAAGCTTCATCCCCATGACCGGCAGCACGCAGGGCATCAGGTTCAGGATAAGCCCGCCCAGCAGGGCAAAAAGCACCATTTTGCCCGTTCCGCCCGGCGCGGAAGACTTTACGGGCGCCGCCTGGACGGTCATGGTGGTTTGCTGCGCGTGACCGCCATTGGTCAGCACAAACGACAGCCTCTTGCCTTCCAGCGAGGCGGGTTTATCGCCCCATTCGTCGGTCACGGGTACCGTCACCCGAAGCGTGTTGCCGTCGTGTTTAATGACCGGCTCGCCGGGCAGAATGTCACCCTCCAGCGGGTCAAAGTAGATCCCCGGATTGTTCCACTTCCCGTCCGTGGTGCCGGTAATTACCAGCTTGTCGCCAGAGAGCCAGGCGGACAGATCCGTGGATACGCCCGACGTGCCCGGAACAGCGCGCATCGCTTGCTCGAAGGCGGCCTGGAAGCCCTCATCCACCGGCTGGTTAAAATCGAGATGCAGCGGATAGTCCGTCAGCAGGCAGACGTTACTGCACGTGGAGAGCGTGAGCGTCCCGTCCAGCGTGTCGCCCTTCACCCCGTCGAGAATGATCGGAATCGTGACCTTATCGTGATACCCCTGCGTAGTCATGCCGGAGATATCGAAGCGCGACGGCACCGGCCATGACCAGCTGTCCGTTACGCCTTCCGGCCAACTGATTTTCGGGGCCACGCCGCCCTCGCCCGGCGATCGCCAGTAGGTTTTCCAGCCGGGCTTCAGCTCAACGGTGAGCAGGCCTTTAATGTGCGTTTGTTCCCTTTCCGCCTGGAAGCGGATGCGGGCGTGATCGTTTTGTGGGGAGACCAGCCAGCCAGTGTCTGCCGCATGGACAATGCCGATGCAGGCCAGCCACAGGAAGACGAATCCCCTGAAGAGGTTAACCATGTTTTACTCCGTGAACAGTGAAAAATTATCGTGTGGTGACGATGATTTCATTCACGGAAAACGCAGTTTTTAAGATGTATTCGGGGAGCTGGTGCCTGAACGGGCTGTTCCGCGGGAGCGAATGCCCGCCCTTGCGTAAACAGCTGCAGCAGCGCGAAGAAGATAATAATGGCCGGTAGCGCGCCGTCGAAGAACAGCGGCTGGGCACAAAGAAGCGACTGGGCGCCAAGCTGGCAGGGTGATGGCCCGGACTGCTCGGAGCTGCTTTGCGTTGGGGCATCTGCACTCAGTGAAATCTGCGGATCGAGTCCCTGTAAAAAATGGTTGAGATACACCGCACGCTGCACGAGGCAAAGCGCCATCGCGAGACAGGTGATGATCAAAAGCCATTTTCCGAGGAGCTGACGGTTGCGCATAATATTCCAGAGTAACAAGACGCCCCGATCATAAACGATAGTGATGAATCTACAAGTGCCGGAAGTGTAAGGTTTTGTCTGTCGCCGCTATTCGCCCGTCAGCGCGTCGTAGATATCACGCAGCCGCGTGCGCAGAAACAGCACCGCCTTGTGCTTGCGGGATAACAGCGCCTGCTCGCTGGCGCCCGTCTCCTCTGCCAGCATTTTTATGCTGTAGCCATGCAACTCGGTCTTTTCGAATACCTCGCGCTGCGGCGGCGGCAGTTCAGACAGCGCCTGCCCCAGTTCTTCCCACAGCAGCGTTTTGAGATACTCCTCTTCCGGCGTTTGCGGTACGCCGAACAGGGTTTCGGCCAGCTCGTCCTCCGGGAAACCCTCTTCATCTTCGACTGTAAAATAGCCGGAGAGCGACACCTCGCGCTTTTTACGCGCCCGGTCGGTCATCTCGTTACGCGCTGCGCGGAACAGCCAGGCCGCGACGTTTTCGACCGGCTGCTCCACTTTCATCAGCTGATACGTGACTTCCTGCAAAATGTCGTCGGCATCATCGCTAACGGACGTTCGTCCGCGAATGAAGGCTTTCAGCCGGGCGCGGCAGGCGTTGAGCGCCGACATCAGCATGGATCCGCCCGCCTCCCCGGCTTTCATTTCGCTCACTCTGCTTCCGGGGTTTTGGGCGCGGCGTCATCGCGCTTATCGTCACGATGGCCATGCCAGCCGCAGTGACCGCGACCGTGACGACCAAAGCCTTCGCGACGCTGCTGAATAAACGCCTCGCGCTGCTCGGGCGTCATGTTCATCCAGCGCTCGTGCATCCGGCGGTGCGCGCCAAACATCCCCGGGCGGAAACCTAACCCGCCAAACAGAATGCGGCTCAGCACCAGAATCCCCAGCGCCTGCCAGAATCCGATGGCCTTCACGCCCAGGATCGCGGGGAGCAAGGCATTCCACAGGGACATCACCAGCAGGCCGAGCGCGATGAAAATCACCGCGCCGATGATTAATCCCTTGCCCATACGGTGGCGACCAAATCCGCGCCCGTGACCTCTGCCGTGCAGTTCAAAATCTCTCATGGTGTTTACCTCGTGTGCAGTAACTGATTATGGCTTGTGATGAAGTAGACGGATGAGGGAGGGAAATATTGCTGGGGTGAATGAAAATTTTTGCGTGATGACGCAACTCTTCCCTCGCTGAGATCGATGTACATCTTGATGTTGCAGATGCAGATGCAGATGCAGATGGGGTTAAGGAACGTGCATTATTTTTTACAACGAATGTAGCTTATCTATAGTGAGAGAATTCATCCGATGAGTATCTCACTAGATGCATTCGAGTTTGATAACAACTCAAACAACAGTATTCAAATATATTAGAGCAACAAAATCAATCCTCATATTAAAAGTAGGTTGACATGAAATTTCAACCCCACACTTGCGAACAGAGTTACAGATGTTTAAAATGTCACATTCAACATAAAATCAACCGGAAAAATTTGTATGTTTGACTCAATAGTGCTAAACCGCTCAATAGATGGACCGGCATTGACGATTGGTGAGATTGCCGAGACATTATTATTCTATCAAAATATTCATATTGTAATGGACACATCAACCGTTCTTAATCTTATAAGAGAAATTGGTCACCATAATGTAATTAAACTTATATCGCTACCTGATGTTAAAACCACATTTATTGAAGAGTTTGTTGGTGTTTATGGTGAGGATACTTATAATGGAAGGCAGTACTCTTTAATAAGTGCGTACTTTTCCGGCAGTGAAACCGATGGTGAATTGAAAAGCTGGAAAAAAAGATTAGCGAACATGGTTTCACGCCAAGGTTATAGCAAAAATGAGTCTGATAACTTTGTTGAAAGGTTCAAAAACCACGTAACAGTGAAAAAACTTTCCAGTGATCATTTTATTAAAGGCGGGATTATATCAGCAGCACGTGAAGATTTAAATGATGATGACTTTGTATCCTCTGCTGCGCGCTTAATAACTGCTGATTTGCTATCTACAGAATCCTTATCTAATGATTATTTCTACAAAATACATCCAAGTGGAGATGCCTTCCAAATCTCTACAAATATAGATTTTGATAAAATTAACAAACTTAATGCAGCCAAGATATCTGAAATGGGTGAAACAAATTCAGCAAGCATAGCGGCTGGAATATTGAGCGCTTCATATGCCCTTATACTTGCTGCTCATTACGGTGGTGATTTCCATACATCAAACACAAATTCAAAAATCATACAATATAAAAACAAACAAATACTATCCAGAACAAACAAAAATAGAAATGAACTTAGCATTTTTAATGAAATCCTATTAAAGGACTGTCCCAATATATCCTCTATCATAAATAGCAAAGAAAGAACTTTTGAGGAGTTTTTAGAATTACTTTCACAAGCCAAAAAGTTTAAAGTTTGGCTTAAGGGGAGTTCACCTGATAAAAACTTACTATCTAATTATCTTGAAGATATAGCTAAGACAGGATGGCTTGGCAGTGGATATGGGAAAATAATTCGCTACATCGTAAGCACCGGCGCAGGATTAATTGGCCCAACAACTGGTCTGGTAGTATCGGCTTTCGATAGTTTTATATTAGATAGACTTAGTACTGGTTGGAAACCGAATCAATTTATAACTTCAAAACTAAAGCCATTTGTTGATACTTACAATGACTTTTAAAAATAAAATGCGGTTAGAGTTGCGACTGTAGCATTGGGAAATGGTCGACCAGTAGTAAACCGTGAAGCCTCCTCTGGCACGCCCTTTCCTGTGATGCCAGACATTAAAAAGGCTCCCTGCGGAGCCCCCTCATACAATCAAGCCTGCACCGGCAACCTAAAACTCGAAATACTCCGCGAAAGCTGCTGCGCCTGCTCCTCCAGCGAGGCCGCTGCCGCCGCGGACTGCTGCACCAGCGCGGCGTTCTGCTGGGTCACGCCATCCATTTCGGTCACTGCCTGCCCGACCTGGCTAATCCCGCGGCTCTGCTCTTCAGAGGCGACGGAGATCTGCTCCATCAGCGTATTCACTTTGTTCACCGACGAAATAATCGAATCAATCACCTCACCGGAACGATTCACCAACTCCGCGCCGTTTTTCACACTGGAAACCGACTGCGCGATCAGGCTCTCGATGTCCTTAGCCGCCACCGCGCTTTTCTGCGCGAGGGTGCGCACTTCACTGGCAACGACCGCAAAGCCGCGTCCCTGCGTACCGGCGCGCGCCGCTTCAACCGCCGCGTTCAGCGCCAGAATGTTGGTCTGGAAAGCGATGCTGTTAATCACGCTGGTAATGTCTTCGATACGCTTCGAGTTCGCCGCGATGGTGTTCATCGTGTCAATGACTTCGCGTGTCACCGCTTCGCCGGTATGGGCATTATTCACCGCGTCCTGCACCAGTTTTCCGGCCTGGAATACATTATCGGTGTTATTCGCCACCGTCGCGCTCAGCTCTTCCATGCTGGCCGCCGTCTGGGTCAACGCGGAAGCCTGCTGCTCGGTACGTGACGCCAGGTCGATATTTCCGGAGGCTATCTCCTGCGCCGCGTGCGTTACGGTATGGCTCGCATCGCGCACCTGGGCGATGGTGGCAAGCAGTGCCTGACGCATCTGCTCCATTGAGCCCATCAGGTGGTCGATTTCGTTATGTGAACTCCCCTTCACCGGCACCGGAATGTCCAGCTTGCCCGCCGCTATCTGGCCGCAGTGCTCGCGCGCCAGATTGACCGGCGCGAAGACAAAGCGCTTCATGAAAATGCTGACGGCCACAATCACCACCACAAACAGGCAGGCAATAACGGCTATCATCACCAGGCCGGAGACGAAATTACTGCGCGCATCCTCGTTCAGGCTTTTGGCGTATTTTTGGTGGACCGAAAGGACCTGGTCGAGCACGATTTCGTACTGGCGGTCGAGGCGGGAAACTTCCGGGATCAGGGTGTTAAATTTGGCGACATCGTGCGCCGCAGCGGCATCGATTAGTGGTGCCAGCCCCTGGTTGCGGTAGTTTTGCCAGGCGTCCTGATAGGCACTCACCAGCGGCGCTTCATCCGGCAAACGCGGCGAAGCCATAAAGGCCGCAAAGGCATTGTCCGCTTTGGTTAGCGCCTCTTTCACTGCGGTTAGCTTTGCAGACTCGTCTGTCGAGTTGCCCGCTTCCACCATCTTCACGTACTCCATCACCCGCACGCGCAGCGTACGGCTGTGGTTGATGGGGTCAATAATGGACAGCACTACCTGGATTTCTTTGTTCACATTATCCAGCGAGTTATTACTTTTAATGATGAGGCCAACGCTGGTGACGATGCTGACAACAAAGAAGAAAAGCAGCGAGAACAGGACAATCAGGGACGACTTTTTCAACGACATAAACCAATACCTCAAGGAGAATTATTCCTTATGGTTATCGGCGCTTCCAAAACTTAAATTAATTAAAGTTATTGATGTATCGGTCCGGGCTATATTGCTCACTTATAGCGCCGTTGCAGGGTGGCAGCCAGCTTGCGTTGCAACGGTTCCGGGCTCTCCCCCTCGATCAATTTGCTAATCAAATCAAAGCAGTGCCACGCAAGCTGACGGTTATCCTGACGAATGGTATCCACCGGGATCGTCAGCGAATCGTAGAGATAGTGATCGTCAAAGCTGGCTAATCTGATATCGCTTTGCAACAGGTTGTGCTGGCCCATATAGCGCAATACCCCTTCCAGCAGCCCGCAGGCGGCGGTGAACAGGGCTTTTGGCGGACGGCCCAGACGCGCACAAAGTTCAGCAAACATCTCGTATCCGGAGCTCGGGTGATAGTTGCCGTGAATGATCCACTCCGGGCGAAGCTCTACGCCCGCCTCTTGCAGACCTTGCTTAAACCCGTCCAGACGGTCGCGCGTCGGAGAAAGTCGCGGCTGGCCACCCAGAAAATAGAATTCATCCGGATGCTGGCGCGCAATGTCGGCCACCAGTTCCGTCGTTGGAGTAATGGAATCGGTGATCACCAGCGGCAGCGCGCTGTCGTTCATATGCCGGTCAAAAAGCACCACGGGCAGTTGCTCGCTGAGCTTAAGGTAGTCCGCATCGTTCAACATGCTGGAGGCCACAATCAGCCCGTCCACCTGACGCGCCACCATGTTGTTCACCACAACCGTCTCCTGCCCCGGGTTTTCATCGCTACAGGAGATCAGCAGCTGAACGCCCGCCTCGCGGCACAGCGTTTCCAGCTCGTGAGAAAAAACGGCAAAACCGTAGTTTGTGATTTCCGGGACGACAAGTCCAATAGTATGGCTGCGGTTATCGCGCAGCGACCGAGCGTGAATGCTCGGCTGATAGTGATGCTCTTTGGCAATCGCCAGCACGCGCTCGCGCGTCTCTTCCGCCACGCGAAGCTCTTTGCTGCGCCCGTTCAGGACCAGGCTGGCGGTGGCTTTTGACACACCCGCCAGCTCCGCGATGTCTTTAATGGTGACGCGTTTTGTTTTTCTCACAACGACTTAGATCCGGCTGCCAAAACCCTCATTCTATCATGCAGGCGCGCAGCGACCAGTAGCGTAATGTGATGTCGGACGCACCTTCGAATCGCACCCGGGCCGGATGGTCAGGAAAATAGCGGCTGCTCATTACCCCTTCGCCGTGATTGATGAAAATTTCAACGCTGGAGCGGTCGCACAGAACGCGTAAATGACGGACATCACCCTGCCAGTAGCGGGTCAATGTTTCACCGGTTTTCAGGCTCGCGCGTTCAAGGCGTATACCCTGCTCATCGACCGTGAGGCGCAGCGCGTCGGCAAAATCGACATTCACCTGCGATGCGCCCAGCTCAAACTCCAGGCGCGTCGCATCCAGGTCTGGCGCCTCGCTGGCGCGTCCCTGCCAGTGCTGCTCATCTTCACGCAGCGCCGCCAGCTCGCGCGCCGGGGTCTGCCAGAGCCTGCCGTCGCGGAAGCGCAATTCTCGCGGGCAGGTCATCTGGTGCATCCAGCCGTGCGCCCGGGTTGGCTGAAGCATCTCTTCCCCGTCCGGTACGCCCATCCAGCCGATCAGAATGCGGCGCCCATCTTCCGCCAGGGTGGTTTGCGGGGCGTAAAACTCAAAGCCCGCGTCCAGCTCGTGCAGCTCACCGTGATCGAATGCGGCGGTTGCATAGTCAAACGCCCCGCTCATCCAGGTGGCCGGATAGGTATTGAGGTAGCGATGCGGTTCGCGCGCCAGCCCCTGCGGACAGCTGATCAAGACGTGCGTTCCGTCGAGCGCGAACAAGTCCGGACACTCCCACATATACCCTGCCTCCGTCAGGCCGTTGATCCCATGACCGGCGATTTCCCCGCAGGGTTCCCAGGCATGCAAATCGGCTGACTTAAACAGCAGCACCTTGCCGCGCTTTTGCACATCCTGCGCGCCAAGCACCATGTACCATATCCCGTCGTGCTGCCACACCTTCGGGTCGCGCACGTGGCCAGTGTAGCCTTCCGGCAGCGCCAGCACCGGCCCCAGCTTCTTAAAGGTTCCGTCCGCTTGTTCAACCGCCAGGCACTGCCAGGCGGTGCGGCTGCCGTCATCAAACTTAACGTTGCCGGTGTAGCACAGAGTCAGTACGCCCTGGTTATCCACGGCGCTACCGGAGTAGCAGCCGTTGCGGTCATACTCTTCGTCGGGCATCAGCGCCAGCGGCTCATGCTGCCAGTGCGCCAGATCCGCAGAGCTCCAGTGCCCCCAGCATTTAAAGCGATGCTCGCAGTCCAGCGGGTTCCACTGATAGAACAGATGGTAGCGGCCAGCAAACCAGATAAACCCGTTCGGGTCGTTCATCAGCCCCGTCACCGGCGCGGGGTGCCACTGAGGGTAGTGGCTATCCGCCAGCGCCCGCGGCTGACCTTTCATAACGGCCTGCAGGATCGCAGGCCAGCGGGAAAGTTGTGTCATTATTCAGAGTCCGTTTTATATTTCAGCAGCAGCGAGACGGTAAACGCCACGCCGAAGGCAATCACCATGCCGATAATATAGTTAAGGAGCGAGCTGGCCTGCACGATAGCCATGCCCGGAATAGCGGTCAGCCCGACGGCGGTCATGTAGACATGCACTGACACCACCCAGGCCCCGCCCGCCGCGCCGCCGATCAGCGCCGCGATAAACGGCTTCACGAAGCGCAGATTGATACCAAAAATGGCCGCTTCGGTGATGCCCAGCATCGCAGAAAACGCCGACGGTAAGGTAATGGCTTTGATTTTCGCGTCTTTAGTTTTAAACCACACCGCCAGACAGGCACCGCCCTGCGCCACGTTCGCCATGGCCCAGATAGGCAGCAGGAAGTTAACACCAATCGACGGGTTACCCAGCAGCCCGGCCTCGATGGCGTGGAAGCTGTGGTGGATGCCGGTGATCACAATCACTGAATACAGCCCGCCAAACAGCAGCCCGGCCAGCCAGCCCGCGTGTTCAATCAGCGTGCTCAGGATAAAGGAGATGCCGTCGCCCAGCGCGCGCCCTGCCGGGCCGATAACCAGCAAGGCGATAAAACCGGAGATAACGACGGTGAGGAACGGCGTTAAAATCAGATCCAGCGCGTCCGGGATCGCGCGGCGCAGGTTTTTCTCCACGATGCTCATAAACCAGACGGCCAGCAGCACCGGGAATACCGTGCCCTGATAGCCAATCATCGCGATCTCAAGACCGAAGAAGTTCATGGTGTGGAAGCCGGAGGCCACGCCCCAGGCGTTGGTCAGCGCCGGGTGGGTCAGAATGCCGCCCAGCGTCGCGCCCAGATACGGGTTACCGCCAAATTCCCGCGCGGCGGTAAAGCCGATCAGGATAGGCAGAATGATAAACGCCGCGGAACTGCACATATCCAGCATGATGTAGAGCGCATTATCCGCATTGACCCAGCCGTAGGTTTTCACCATCCCGAGGAGGCCCATCAGCAAGCCGGACGCCACAATGGCGGGAATGATCGGCACAAAAATATTGGAGAGCAGACGCGCAATGCGCTGGAACGGGTTCAGCTTGCGCGCCGCCAGGTTCGCGGCTTCAGACTTGCTGGACTCGCTGATCCCCGCAGCCTGAATAAACGCGGCGTAAACTTTATTCACCACGCCCGTACCGAAAATCACCTGCATCTGCCCGGCGTTACGAAAACAGCCTTTTACACCCTCGACCTTACCGATAGCCTGCTGATCGGCAAGCGCGTCATCAACCAGCACCAGACGAAGACGCGTAGCGCAGTGCGCGGCGCTGGCGATATTTTCCTTGCCACCGAGCAGCGGAATAAGCTCGCGGGCGATTTGATTAACATCCATAGATACCTCTGCCTGACTTTTTTTATGATGTGCGAAACGCCCCCGCCGGGCGGGAGCGTGATGGGTTAAAACCAGGTTTCCATCTGGACCCCAAAGTTCCATTCCCCGCCGGCGTTGAAGCCGCTGCTGCCAAAGGCATCATCGCTGGCGTAATTATCCAGTTTGCTGCTCCAGTCCATCCAGGTGGCAAACAGGCGCAGCTCCGGGCGGCTGAAGAAATCGCCGATTTTGCTCGCTTTTAACGTTGGCGCAAAGGTCAGCTTGTAGAAACTGCCGTTGACGGCGTTGCGATCCTTATAGCCTTCCGGATTTAAATCCATGTACTGATAGCTTCCCTCAAACGCCAGGGCGAAGTTCTGTGTTACCTCTTTAATCAGGCGGGTGTTGAGCGTCACCCACTCATAGCTGTCGCCCTTGACGTAGCGATCTTTACTGCTCTGCGCCAGCACGGCAGGCGCAACGCTCCAGCCACCACCGATTGGCGTGACACCGTAACTTGCGAAGCGCCAGGTATCCGCCTCAGACAGCAGCGCGCCGTCGGAGCCGATGCTTTTCACTTCCGCACCCAGCCCGTGACCGTACAGCAGCGCCGTTTTGGCACTCCCTTCGCGCAGGCCGTAGAAGCTCTCGTTGTGCAACCCAACCAGAGCATGAACGCCGTTATTGGCCGCGTCGGTTTTGATGAGATCTCCGTTGGCGTCTTTACGGTCGTCGTTATCCTTCGCCCGCAGACCGCTGACCATTACCTGTAACGGCCCGGCGAAATGGTTCATGCTGAGGATATAGTTCTGAACGTTATTGTCCGTCTGCTCCACACTGCCGAAGTTGCGGCCGTAGATAGAGAAGTTGCTGCGCAGCGAATCGTTCCACTTCACGTCATAGACGCCGCCGCCGGTACCGGCGAGGAACACCACGTCGGAATCCAGCCAGTGAATGTCAAAGTTGTCGCGGTCAAAGCGTTTACCCGCCCAGAAGGTACTGCCCTTCAGCGCGCCGGTAAAATCAGGCAGATTGCCCAGCTCCGCAAAGGCCTGGCGAATATTGAGATCGCTGGTATCGGCTGACCAGTCGTTATAGGTTCGCTGACCGTCGGCCAGCATCGCCTTGAAGCGTGTGGTCGCCCCGTTATCCAGGGTTTGTTTGTGCTCCAGGTTCAGCTCAACGTAGGTATCGGCTTCGTTACCCAGACGCCCTACCGCACCGCCGGTTTCTCCGGCTGGCGTCAGATACGGGCCGCTTTTGCTGCTGGAGGCCGCGTCGTTCATCAGCAGGCCGGAACGGGCGTAGCCGTGGAACTCAAACCCGCTGCTCTGATCCGCTTTTTTCTCCAGCGCGGTGGTGCGCTGCGCCACCTCCTGGGTTGTAGTTTGCGTCTGCTGCTGCGCGGCAACCAGTTGCTGCGTTTTTTGTTCGGCTTCGGTGGCGCGTTTCTCCGCGACCTGCGCACGTGCTTCAGCAGCCTGAAGGCGCTGCTCCATCGCGGCAAGGCGCGCTTCGATACTTGTCATATCCGTTTGGGCAAAAACAGAGGTACTGCCGGCCAGCATGCCTATCATCACGGCAAGTCTGCGTTTTTTATACATTTTGTCGCATCCCTAAAAGTATTAATCGAACGTGCTAAATTGCTAAACCGGTTTAGGCTGCTGATACTAAACCTCTGAATTTTGGATCGGCAATCTTTTTTGCTAAACCGTTTTAGTAAGTGTGATCGAGGCGACAATTCAGGCCGCCGAATGGCGGCCAGGGATGACAGGAATTACAGTTCGTGCTGCCAGGGCAAGGCGGTCATCGCCCCTTTGGCCGTGGTGGCTAGTGCGCCGCAGCGCTGGGCAAGCGCGATGACCGGCGTCAGGTCCTGCCCGGCAGCCAGGCCGTAGAGCAGTCCGGCGACGAAGGCATCGCCCGCGCCGGTGGTATCTACGCATTTCACAGGGGTTGCAGGATAGTGCTTCACGCTACCTTCATGCCAGGCAATGACCCCCTCTTTACCCTGCGTCACCAGCACCAGGCGGGCCGGACAGCAGTGCATAAGCGCATTCAGACCGGCCTCCACCTGCGTATCTCCGGTTAAAAACGCCAGTTCCTCAACGGAGAGTTTTACTACGTCGGCGCTTTGCAGAGCCTGCTCCAGGCAGCGGCGCAGTACGTTTTCATCCGGCCAGAGGTCCGGGCGAATATTGGGGTCGAAGCTGACGTAGCCGCCCGCCTCGCGCATGGCGGCCATCGCCTCAAACGTCGCGGAACGGCTCGGCTCTGCGCTTAACGCGATGGAACAGACGTGCAGCCACTCGCCCGCGCTGAAGGTCGGAAGATCGGCGTTTTCCAGAAACAGATCGGCGCTCGGACGCACCATAAAGGTAAACGAGCGTTCGCCGTGATCGTCCAGATCGACCACCACCGTCGACGTGCGGTGCGTCGGGTCAAGGCGCATATGCTTTACGTCGACCCGCTCGTCAGCGAGCGTTTTCGCCATAAACCGCCCGAAGGGATCGTCGCCAACTCTGCCGATAAACGCGCTTTTGCCCCCCAGCCGGGCAATGCCCACCGCAACGTTGGCCGGTGCGCCGCCGGGGCACTGCAGTAATCGCCCATCACCATCAGGCAGTAAATCGACCACCGCATCGCCAAGTACCCAGATTTTTTCCATGTGTTCCTCTTAGCTAAACAACGTTAAACCGTTTTAGCTATTTAAGCACAGGCAGGACAAAGGGGAAATAACGGGGAAGGAAAATTGACTTAACGCACCAGATGCGGCCAGTGGATATCACCGACGCCGTTAAGCTGCGGACGTGCAAACAAAAAGCCCTGGAAACGGCGGATCCCGGCCGATTCGAGCCAACACCACTCCTCTATTTTCTCGATACCCTCTGCGACCAGGGTAATTTCGAGGTCTGAGCAACAGCTGATGATGGAGCGCACAATTGCCTGCTTCGGGCCGCTGAGGTGGATATCGCTGACAATCTCCCGGTCGATCTTAATTTTGTCCGGCTGGAAGCGGGTCAGCAGCGAAAGCCCTGCATAGCCGGAACCAAAATCATCAATCGCCAGATCCACCCCCTCACCGCGAAGCTGTTTAATGGCGCTATTGAACTGGTTGAACCCGGATATCATCTCGTTTTCGGTGACTTCAATGACCACTTGCTCCGGCTGAAGCCCATGTTGCTTAATCTGATCGACCAGAAATTCCACTGCACCGGGGACATTCACCAGCGACATCGGCAGCAGATTGACCGCAATTTTATGGCTGCCAATCCCCAGCTTTTCGGCCAGCGCAAAGGCATACGCTTTCGTCTGGAGATCGACTTCGTAGATTTTGTCCGGGTCGAGGGTACTGAAGAAATGCTCCGGGCTGCCGCCGTCATTGCCTCGAATTAGGGCCTCCAGCGAACTGATCTTCCCTTCCGACGGCTCAACGATGGGCTGGAGCGCGAACTGACAGGTTTGGTTGGCCATCAGCCCCAGACGTTCGCCAAAGGGTAACGCCTCGGGTGACAGCGTCCATTTTTCAGGGACGTAGCGCGCGCCCGACAAGGCCGGACGTTTGCCTGTGATAAACGTCTGGATAAATTTGAACACCCGATCGTCGGAGGTGAGATAGCTTTCCAGCTTGCTGTAATGCAGGACCGACTGCAGCACCTCTTTCGGCGACTGCGTCTGCAGATCGAACAGTAGCATCCCGACGTTTTCGAAGCGTCTGCGCGGGCCGTAATCCCGCATCAATTCCACCACTCCACTGTGCCGCTTATCATCACGGATTTTATGGAACAGCTTAACCACACACTCTTCCGACCCTTCCAGGATTTGCAGAACGTCACTCCCTTTAGCAAGGAGTACACCGGTAATGTTCAGTTTTGCGTTACGGCCTCTGGCGCGCTCCACCAGCTCCCGTAGCCCGGTGGAGGGGCGGGATAAATTCAACTGGCTTCGGTAAATCAGAGTCGTCAGCACAAAAATGGATTCCGATGAGAAAGAGAGGTGCCTTAAAGCTATTATTTAACATACTTAATCAATGCGACCTAACATATTCACACCACAAGGGAACGTTACTTTTCCGCGTCCCCGATCCGGCTGTTAATACTCTCCTGCACATAGTCGTAAAACGGATTCGAAGTAACCCGCATCAGCGCCTCTTTTCCGACGCTCAATACGGACGTCTCTCCCCACAGCGCAATCGTCCCCAGACTGATGCCGTAACGGTTTTTCACGCCTGGCTCGCGGCCATAGAGATCGTCATCCGGCGGGAACGGCACCGCAACGTGCGACAGCGAATAGACATCCTGCGGCCAGGCCTGCGCAAGCGGCACGACCGTCTGCTGGGTGCTGCCTGCCGGGGTTATTTTCGCCACCGTCGAGAAACTGTGCTCGCTGGCATTGGTGACAATCGTGACACCGTAACGTCTCTGCGCAACCGGCAGCAGCGCCGAGGTTGCCGTCCACGCTGTCGGCTTGAACAGCGGACGGAAACTCGCCGCCTGGTTGATGTCAAACACCACCAGTTCGCTGCCGTTTGCCGGAAGCTGGTCAAACAGGCCGCTCACTACCGCGCGGGTGCTAACGGTAGAATCCATCACCGACTGAAACGCCAGTACCGGCGGCAAATTCGCCAGCCGGTTTTCACGCGCCTCGCGGCCAATCTGCTCCTGCAGAGCCTTCGTGAGCAGCCATGACTGACGTGCGGCGTTCACCGGGAACGAATTGTATTTATACGGGTTATATTCCGGGGAGATATTCAGCCACGCCGCTTTTGCGAAGGCCGGCAGCAGCGCCGGTAGCCCGGCGAAACCGGCAAAGCGCGCAAATGCCGTCACGCCGATCATCGGAGACAGCAATATCAGCTGCTGCGGTTGCCGCAGCGCCGGAGAATCCAGCGCATCGAGGGCATATTTCATCGCCAGCGCCCCGCCGTTGGAGTAGCCCACCAGATGCAGCGGCACGTTATCCCCCGCCAGGCGCGTGGCTTCCCGCACGGCAAGGCGCGTCGCCGCCAGCCACATCTCCCAGTCAACGTCCGTCAACGCGCCGGGCGCGGTGCCGTGTCCGGGCAGGCGCGGAACCACGGCCACAAAGCCATGCTGCTGATAGTTCACGGCAAGGCGTCTGACGCTGTAAGGCGAGTCCGTCAGCCCGTGCAGCAATACCACCGCGCCACGGGGCTTTCCGGCAGGCATAAGTACAAACGAACGGTTGGCATCGGGCGTAAACTGCCCCGGCCAGACCAGGCTCTGGCGATAATAGCGGTTTAGCGGCGTTTGCTCCTCGCCCTCTGTTTTCGCCGTTACCGCGTTATCAAGGTCGGCGAAAATGGCGTTCTCCCGGGCGATATACCCGGCAAAGTCGGCGTTATCCAGTTCGCGCACGGACATCTCATCTGCCCGCCAGGTATGCCAGAGGTGCAGGTCCGGCCCCTGCTGCGACAGATAGACCCGTACCGCCAGCAGGACGACCAGAACGATCCCCACGACCATCCCTGTTTGCTTTGCAAGCGCCATCAGGCGCGCGCTGACTCGCCAGGGCAAATTCGCCATGCAGTGATCCTTTTAATGTTTTCAGTACCGCTATCTTATCAAAAATGTGAACGGGCTGACGTATTCACCAAATTCATACCTTCCAGTTCAGCCAGTGCACCAAAAGTGAACTACGCTGCACAAATGTTGATCATTGGTTAACTAAATATTGCGTGAAATTTACAGCACAGCGGGTTTTGGCCTCCCTGTGAATATGGCACGCGTCATGCATTGTTAATCCGGTAACACAAATCCAGCTTTTGACAGCCAGTTAACAGCGAGGCGGTATGACGACGAAACCCGAGATGTTGAGCCGTATCGAAGCGATCTTCAGCCAGCTCACGCCCAGCGAAAAGCGGGTCGGGAGCTGGCTGCTGGCGCACGCCGCGCAAATCCCGTTTGAAACGGCTGAGAGCGTCGGTCTGGCGAGCGGGACCAGCGGGATCACCGTCGGACGCTTCCTGCGCAAGCTGGGGTACCGCAACCTGGAAGATGCAAAAAAGAGCCTGCGCGATCCGTATCAGCCCTGGGGCATGAACGAGCGGCTGGACTCCTGGCAGCAGCAGCGTCCCCTGCCCAACCGCCTTCAGCACGCCCTGTCGCTGGAAGTGGATGCCATTACGCAGGTGTATCAGCTGGCGCAAACGGACGTCTTCCGTCAGGTGGTGCATAACCTTACCCACGCCGACGCGGTGTTCGTGCTGGGGATCCAGTCAACGCGCGGCATTGCCAACGCTTTCTTCAGCCATCTCGAGTACCTCCGTCCGCGTGTGAGCTATTCCGAGGGAGCGTCCGGCAGCTGGGTTGAATCCCTGAACTCTGGGTTTTCTCATCCTTATGTCGTGCTCACCGATACGCGCACCTACTCCGCGATGGCCCGCCAGTACTGCCGCGTTGCGAGCGAGAAAGGGATCCCGCTGGCGTTAATCACCGATATCTGGTGCCCGTGGGCGCGGGATTACCCGATGGACTTACTGCAGGTGAAAACCGATACCGGTCATTTCTGGGATTCACTTGCCCCCGTGAGCTGTCTGTTCAACCTGCTGCTGTCGGGCGTGGTGGAAGCGCTGGGCGATGCGCTGCCGGCGCGCCTGGCGGTAAACCGACAACTACAACAAGAGTTTGGTCAATTCGAACGCTAAAGGAGCGGAGCTATGCCCGAAGAGAGTGAACTGATTGATGTGGCGAAGACCTTTCCCACGCTGCATATCGATCTGAAGTATGCCACCGCCGACAACATCACTGGCAGGCCGATCTATCAGGAGGCGCTGTGCCTGCTGCATACCGACGCCGCCACCGCGCTGGCAAAAGCCATCAGCATTGCCTCGCTGGCCGGGCTGAAGCTGGTGGTCTACGACGCCTATCGACCGCAGCAGGCGCAGGCCCAGCTGTGGGACGCCTGCCCGAACCCGGAATATGTTGTCGATGTGGCAATTGGCTCCAATCACAGCCGCGGTACGGCCATCGACGTCACCCTGATGGACGAGAATAACAGCGTGCTGGATATGGGCGCCGGTTTTGACGAAATGCATGACCGATCGCATCCGTATCACCCCTCCGTGCCGCCGCACGCCCAGCGCAACCGACTGCTGCTGAATGCCATCATGTTCGGCGGCGGTTTTGTAGGTATCAGCAGCGAATGGTGGCACTTCGAACTGCCGAACGCCGCCAGCTATCCGCTGCTGGAAGATCGTTTTGCCTGTTTTCCCCTGACGCACACCTCTCTTTAACCTGGAGCACTGCCATGAAAACAACGCTTCTCACTGCCGTGATCGCCGCCACGCTGGCCCTGAGCGCCCCGCAGGCGCTGGCTGCCGTCCCGAAAGACATGCTGGCGATCGGTAAAGCCGCCGACCCGCAAACGCTCGATCCTGCCATCACCATTGATAACAACGACTGGACCGTCACCTATCCGTCCTACCAGCGTCTGGTCAAATACAAGCCGGGCTCTACCGAGGTAGAGGGCGATCTGTCGACGGGCTGGAAGGCCTCTGACGACCAGAAAGAGTGGACATTTACCCTGGCGGATAACGCCAAATTCTCCGACGGTACCCCGGTCACCGCCGAGGCGGTCAAACTCTCCTTTGAGCGCCTGCTGAAGCTCGGCCAGGGGCCGTCTGAAGCCTTCCCGAAAGATCTGAAAATTGATGCCGTGGATGACCATACGGTGAAGTTCACCCTCAGCCAGCCGTTCGCCCCTTTCCTCTACACGCTGGCAAACGACGGGGCGTCCATCGTTAACCCTGCGGTGCTGAAGGCCAATGCTGCGGACGACGCGCGCGGTTTTCTGGCGCAAAATACCGCCGGTTCAGGGCCATTTATGCTGAAAAGCTGGCAGAAAGGCCAGCAGCTGATCCTGGTGCCGAACCCCCACTGGCCCGGCGACAAGCCGCACTTTAAGCGCGTTTCGGTGAAAATTATCGGTGAGAGCGCCTCGCGCCGATTGCAACTTTCCCGTGGCGATCTGGACATTGCCGACTCCCTGCCGGTCGATCAGCTCGCGGCCCTGAAGCAGGAAGGCAAAGTCGCCGTCGCGGAATACCCGTCCCTGCGCGTAACCTATCTCTACCTCAACAACAGCAAAGCGCCGCTCAACCAGGTGGATTTACGCCGGGCCATCTCCTGGGCGACGGATTACCAGGGGATGGTGAAAGGCATTCTGAGCAGCAACGGCAAGCAGATGCGCGGCCCGATTCCTGAAGGCATGTGGGGCTTTGACGCCACGGCAATGCAGTACAGCTTCGACGAGGCCAAAGCCAAAGCGGCGCTGGAGAAGGTAAAGGACAAACCCGCCAGCCTGACCTTCCTCTACTCGGATAACGACCCGAACTGGGAGCCTATCGCCCTCTCCACTCAGGCCAGCCTCGGCAAGATCGGCATTAACGTCAAGCTGGAGAAACTGGCTAATGCCACCATGCGCGACCGCGTCGGAAAAGGCGATTACGACATTGCCATCGGCAACTGGAGCCCGGACTTTGCCGACCCGTACATGTTCATGAACTACTGGTTCGAATCGGACAAAAAAGGGCTGCCGGGCAACCGTTCGTTCTATGAGAACAAAGAGGTCGATTCCATGCTGCAGGCCGCGCTGAAAACCACCGATCAGGCGGAACGCACCAAAAATTACCAGCAGGCGCAAAAGGTCGTTATCGACGAGGCGGCCTACGTCTATCTGTTCCAGAAGAACTACCAGCTGGCGATGAACAAAGAGGTCAAAGGGTTCACCTTTAATCCGATGCTCGAGCAGGTGTTCAACATCGCCACCATGAGTAAATAACGGTTCTCGCCGGGGGAAAATGTATGACGTTCTGGAGCATTGTGCGCCAGCGCTGCTGGGGGTTACTCCTGGTGGTGGCCGGTGTCTGTATTATCACCTTTATTATTTCGCACATGATCCCCGGCGATCCGGCCCGTCTGCTGGCGGGCGATCGCGCCAGCGACGAAATCGTGCAGAACATCCGCCAGCAGTTAGGGCTGGATCAGCCGCAGTATATCCAGTTTGGCCGCTACGTGGACGCCCTGGCCCACGGGGATTTAGGCACCTCCATCCGTACCGGACGCCCGGTTGCGGAAGACCTGAAGGCCTTTTTCCCCGCCACGCTGGAGCTGGCCTTTTGTTCTCTGCTGCTGGCGCTGGTCATCGGCGTGCCGCTGGGGATTTTGTCGGCAGTGTACCGCAACCGCTGGCTGGATCACCTGGTGCGTTTAATGGCGATGACCGGGATCTCCACGCCGGCTTTCTGGCTCGGACTGGGCGTGATTGTGCTGTTCTACGGGCACCTGCAGATTCTGCCGGGCGGCGGCAGGCTGGACGACTGGCTCGATCCGCCAACCCACGTCACCGGGTTTTATCTGCTGGACGCGCTGTTGGAGGGCAACGGTGAGGTCTTTTTCAATGCGCTGCAGCACCTGATTTTACCCTCGCTGACGCTGGCATTTGTTCACCTGGGGATTGTGGCGCGCCAGGTGCGGTCCGCGATGCTGGAGCAACTCAGCGAGGACTACATCCGAACAGCGCGCGCCAGCGGACTGCCCGGCTGGTACATCGTCCTGCGCTATGCCCTGCCGAATGCGATGATCCCCTCCATTACCGTACTCGGGCTGGCGCTGGGCGATCTGCTATATGGTGCCGTGCTGACCGAAACCGTCTTTGCCTGGCCGGGCATGGGCGCGTGGGTGGTGACATCCATTCAGGCGCTCGATTTCCCTGCCGTAATGGGCTTTGCTGTCGTCGTTTCGCTGGCCTACGTGCTGGTTAATCTGGTGGTTGATCTGCTTTATCTGTGGATTGACCCGCGAATCGGGCGCGGAGGTGCCGAATGATGTTAACGCAGGAAACGCCCGTCCCGGCGAAAACCGCCGGACAACGCATCCACTGGGCAAAGCTGTTCTGGATGTTGCGTCAAAGCCCGCTCACGATCGTCGGCGGCGTCATTATGATCGCGATGCTCTTCCTGATGGTGAGCTCACCGTGGATAGTGCCGCATGACCCGAACGCGTTGGATCTGACCGCCCGCCTGCAGGCGCCATCTGCGCAGCACTGGTTTGGTACCGATGAGGTGGGACGCGACCTGTTCAGCCGCGTGCTGACGGGCAGCCAGCAGTCGATTACCGCCGGGCTGGCGGTGGTGGTGATTGCGGGCGGCATTGGCTCACTGCTGGGCTGTTTGTCCGGCGTACTGGGCGGGCGCGGCGACGCCGTCATCATGCGGGTGATGGACATTATGCTCTCCATTCCTTCTCTGGTGCTGACCATGGCGCTGGCCGCCGCGCTCGGTCCGAGCCTGTTTAACGCCATGCTGGCGATTGCGATTGTACGCATCCCGTTTTACGTCCGCCTGGCGCGCGGGCAAACCCTGGTGGTGCGCCAGTTTACCTACGTTCAGGCCGCCCGCACGTTCGGTGCGTCACGCTGGCATTTGATCCGCTGGCATATCCTGCGCAATGCCCTGCCGCCGCTGATCGTGCAGGCGTCGCTGGACATCGGCAGCGCCATCCTGATGGCCGCTACGCTGGGGTTTATCGGCCTGGGCGCGCAGCAGCCGACCGCCGAATGGGGTGCGATGGTGGCCGTGGGCCGTAACTACGTCCTGGACCAGTGGTGGTACTGCGCCTTTCCCGGTGCGGCGATTTTAATTACCGCCGTGGGCTTTAACCTGTTTGGCGACGGTATCCGCGATCTGCTGGATTCGAAGTCAGGAGGCAAACAGTGATGACCGAGTCGGTACTCAATATAGAAGACCTGCATCTGAGCTTCCCGATTTTTCGCGGGGAGGTCCACGCGCTGAACCACGTTTCGCTTGAGATCGGCAGGGGCGAAATTGTCGGTGTGGTGGGCGAATCGGGGTCGGGTAAATCGGTAACTGCCATGCTCGCCATGCGCCTGTTGCCGGAGGGCAGCTATCGTATTCATCACGGTCAGGTGAAGTTACTCGGCGAAAACGTCCTGACGGCGTCCGAAAAACAGCTTCGCCAGTGGCGCGGCGCTAAAGTGGCGATGATTTTTCAGGAGCCCATGACCGCCCTCAACCCGACGCGGCGGATTGGCAAACAGATGGTGGAGGTGATCCGCCAGCATCAGCCGCTTTCCCGGCGCGAGGCGCAGCAGAAGGCAATTACCCTGCTGGAAGAGATGCAAATCCCGGACGCGAAGCAGGTCATGGATCGTTACCCGTTTGAACTCTCCGGCGGCATGCGCCAGCGGGTGATGATCGCCCTTGCCTTCTCCTGCGAGCCGGAGCTGATCATCGCCGACGAGCCGACCACCGCGCTGGACGTGACCGTTCAGCTCCAGGTGCTGCGCCTGCTTAAGCATAAGGCGCGGGCCAGCGGTACCTCGGTGCTGTTTATCAGCCATGATATGGCCGTGGTGTCGCAGCTTTGCGACAAAATGTATGTGATGTATGCGGGCAGCGTGATCGAGAGCGGCGCCACGCAAACGCTGATCCACCACCCTGTGCATCCCTACTCCATTGGGCTGCTGCAGTGCGCACCGGAAAACGGCCAGCCGCGCGCCCTGCTACCCGCCATCCCCGGCACGGTACCCAACCTGAGCCAGCTTCCGCAGGGGTGCGCCTTCCGCGAACGCTGCTTTGCCGCCGGGGCGAAATGCACTGAAACGCCGCGCTTATCGCCCACCGGTGCAGATGGCCAACAGGCTGCCTGCTGGTATCCACAACGGGAGAAACACCATGTCTGATGTACTGCTGGAACTGGATAGCGCGCACGTGAACTTTGCGGCGCGCAAAAACTGGCTGGGACGCGTGACGGAACAGGTCCATGCCCTCAACGGGCTGGATCTCCAGATCCGTCGGGGCGAAACGCTGGGCATTGTCGGGGAATCCGGCTGCGGGAAAAGCACGCTGGCCCAGCTGCTGATGGGGATGCTTAAGCCCAGCACCGGCGCATGCCAGCGGGCGCACCACGCGGGCGGCATGCAGATGGTGTTTCAGGATCCGCTCTCCTCGCTTGACCCGCGATTACCGGTCTGGCGCATCATCACCGAGCCGGTGTGGGTGCAAAAACGCAGCAGCGAGCGCGAACGCCGTCAGCTGGCGGAGGATCTGGCGCTGCAGGTGGGCATTCGCCCGGAATACCTCGACAGGCTTCCGCACGCCTTCTCCGGCGGGCAGCGCCAGCGCATCGCCATCGCCCGGGCGCTCTCGTCCGATCCCGATATTATCGTGCTGGATGAACCCACCAGCGCGCTGGATATCTCCGTGCAGGCGCAAATCCTCAACCTGCTGGTGAACCTGCAACAGCAGCGTAATCTGACCTACGTGTTAATCTCGCATAACGTCTCGGTGGTCAGACACATGAGCGACCGCGTGGCGGTGATGTACCTCGGGCAGATTGTGGAGCTGGGCAGCGCCGCACAGGTGCTTGGCGAGCCGCGACATCCCTATACCCGTCTGTTACTCGACTCGGTTCCCCGCACCGGTGAACCGCTGGATGAAACGCTGGCGTTACGCAAAACGGAGCTTCCCGGCAATCGTCATCTTCCGGAAGGCTGTTTTTTCCGTGACCGCTGCCCGATGGCAACGCAGGGGTGTGAACGCCCGCAGCCGCTACAGCCCTCAATAGGAGGAGGTAGCGTGCGCTGCTGGCGTAATCGGGATTAATTACTTCTTGTTACAGCTGTTTTACCCGGCTGTATTTTTCAGGATCACGTCGCTGCAGCTGAAGAAGGTCTCACGTGCGGGATCTTCATGGCGTGCCCATGCAATATAAATAATGGCTTTCTTATCCGTGGTATATCCATCAGGTAATTTGACATCCAGTTTGTAATGTCCGGGCACGGCTTTCGCATCATCCGGAACCCCTACAAATTTCACTTCCGGGGCCTCCTGCAAATCGGCCCATTTAAGCTTACTGGTGGCGGAGTCAAAACCGGGCTTGCTTAAATAGACGGTAAACTCACTGGGGTCGTGCATCTGGCTGGCTTTATAATCAAGCGCAACGCGACCCTCTTTCACGTCCAGTTCAGTTGCGTGCCATTCCGCGCTGGGGAGATTAATGCTCTTATAGTTTTCAATGCCTGCTGAGCATAATTGCTCGTCAGGCACCTTCGTTTGCCATTGGTCTTTAGGGGCATTTTGAGAGTAAGTATTCCAGTTATTAAATAGACGTTCTCTTTCCCAATTTTCATTGCCAGCGGCCTCATATGCCGCCTTGCAGGCCGCATTTTTAATGCCCCCACTACCACCACCGAAATCTTTTTGGCTATAACAATAATACTGTCGGGAAGGTGGTATTTCTGATGTACCATGTCTTGATGCGGGTACTGCCTCGACCTTTTTTGCATCTTCAGCCATAGAAATGGAACTAAAACCCGAAAACATCACAATACAGCCAATAGTCAGAGCTGAATATTTCATAACATTCACCTTGTAGTAAATTGATGTATTAGAAGCCGCGACTTCAGTATAGGCAAGAGAATAAAAATGCAACCTAAATAAAACACCAAATCCATTCATTAGCCTTTCTTCCTACTATAATTAAGGGGATGGTATTAAATATATTATATAGTTGTAAATGATGCCTTCGCGGATATTTAATTTGAATTTAATAAATATAATTACACTATGAGATGATTTCAGAGGGAATGAATTAAGGGTTTTCGCTATATTAAAAGAATAGCCGGGTCTTAACCCGGCTCATGATTAGTTTAGTTTATAGTCCAGCGTAATCTCGGCTTTCAGGAGCTGCGATACCGGACAGCCCGCTTTCGCTTTCTGAATAATGCCGTCAAACTGCGGTGGCGTAATGCCCGGAACGGTGACCTTGCTTTGCAGCGCAACCTTAGTAATGGCAAAGCCGCCATCGGTTTTATCCAGAGAGACGTCCGCGGTTGTATCAATCGAATCAGCCGTATAGCCCGCTTCACCCAACATCAGCGACAGCGCCATCGAGAAGCAGGCCGCATGTGCCGCGCCAATCAGCTCTTCCGGGTTGGTCCCCTTTTCGCCCTCAAAGCGGGTATTGAAACCATAAGGCTGTTGATTGAGAACGCCGCTCTCGGTGGAAACCGTTCCTTTCCCGCGCTTAATGTCGCCAGACCAGTGTGCCGAACCGTGCTTATGAATCGTCATTCTTGCTCTCCTTTTGGCTTACAAAGGGTTAAGTATAGACTACGCATCTGACACGTCCTGGAACACAGACGATTCCAGGTCTTTCACCTGCTGTACCGACAAAAAAGGATAATTAAGTGGCGCTAAAAATCAGGATGGCCGTTGCCGTAACCACGCTAGCTATATCATTGTCTTCGCTGGCAAAAACGCCGGAGAACTTTATCTATACCAGCTCGGGCGATCTCGACGCGGCGCTCCCGCTCGTTGCGCGAAGCGACATTGGCGGCGTGCAGATCGTTTATAACTGGCGCCTGCTTGAACCCGAAAAAGACAGCTATGACTTCTCGCGGATTGAGCAGGATCTGGCGCGGCTAAAGGCCGCCCGGAAAAAACTCTTTATTCAGATCCAGGATCGTTTCTTCGAACCGGACGCCCGCTACGTCCCGGACTATCTGATGAACGATAAGCAATATAGCGGCGGGATTGCGTCGCAGTTTGATAATCCTGGCGAAGGCAAGCCTGTCGGTGCAGGCTGGGTAGCACGTCAATGGGACCCGACAGTGCGCGAGCGCTACCAGGCACTGCTGGCAGCGCTCGCAAAACGCTTTGATGGCGAGGTGTATGGCGTAAACCTGCCTGAAACCGCGATTGATATTGACGAGAAAAATCCGCCCGCGGGCTTTACCTGCGACAGCTATTTTGAGGGTGAAATGGAAAACCTGGCCTTCGCGCGCAAGGTCTTTCAGAAATCACATGTAGTGCAGTACGTGAACTTCTGGCCGTGCGAATGGAACAATGACCACGACTACATGGGACGTCTTTTTGCGTATGCCAGCGCCCACAATATCGGCCTGGGCGGGCCGGACATTGTTCCCAACCGCAAGGCGCACATGAAGAACGCCTATCCCTTCTTCCATAAAAATAAACAGACGCTGCCGCTCATCGCCATGGCGGTTCAGGAACCGACCCTGACGTATAAGAATCCTCGAACCGGTAAGCCCTTCACCAAAGCGGAATTTGTCCGCTTCGGCGAAAGCTATCTCGGGGCCGATATTATTTTCTGGAGCACGTCGTCTCCCTGGCTAAAGGCAAAGTAATTGCCCCTCAGGCCAGGTAGCGGAACAGTTCGTCGAGGAACACGCGCAGCGCGGCTGGCTGATATTCCCGGGACTGATAAATGCCATGGATGGCAAGCGGTTTCGGCTCCAGCGCCTCCAGTACCGGCACCAGCAATCCCCGCTCCAGCGCGGCGCGCGCTTCGCGTTCCGGCAGCATGGCGATACCGCAGTGCTTAATCGCCGCGTCCATCAGCAGCGACGAGATGCTGGCGCTCAGGTTGCCGCTGACGGCCACGCTCAGGCTTTCGCCTTCCGGCGTCAGGAAGTGCCAGGACTGCCCGGCGAAAAAACTGTAGTGCAGGCAGTTGTGCTGCGCTAATTCTTCGGGGCTGGCGGGTGTTCCGTGCTGCGCGAGATACGCCGGAGAGGCGCACAGCACCGAGCGACACTCCCCCAACCGGCGGGCAATCATGCCGGGCTCAGGGTTATCGGTAATGCGCACGGCGACGTCAATGCGCTCTCCCACCAGGCTGACCGGGTGATTATTTACATCCAGCTCGATGCGCAGCTGCGGGTAGCGCGAGAGCAGGCCGGGCAGGACCGGCGAAATCAGGTGCATCGCAGTAAAGTGTGCGCAGGCAACCCGCAGCGTGCCAGACGGGAGATCTTTTTCCGACTGGCCTTCAATCTCCTGCGAGATCTGCGAGAGCGTCCGGGTTTTTTGCAGCACTTTTTCCCCTGCCGCGGTCAGCGTCAGCTTGCGCGTAGAGCGGTTTACCAGTCGCGTTCCTGCCCACTTCTCCATTTGTTCAAGGTAACGGCTCACCATCGGTCGGGAGATGCCCAGCGCGCGGGCCGCGGCGCTCAAACTTCCCAGCTCGCAAATTCGGTTGTAGACCTGAGCGGCGATAACGCGATCCATAGAGTCTCCATCTGCTCGATTTATGAAACTAAGCATGTCTTGTTTCAGGAATTCTGGCAAATGAGAATATCCGTACAATAGCGATATTCCTGAACAACAGAGACAACAGCATGAAACTCACTCATATTGCCCTGCTTTCCGCCCTTTTCGCTCCGGCTGTTTTTGCCGCACCGCTGACCATTGATACCTATAACCCACAGGATAAAGGCATTTTCGCGGTCTCCTCCACGCTGGTTTCCGGCCCGAAAGAGGCGGTGCTGTTTGACGCGCAGTTCAGCGTGAAGGATGGCGAAGCGCTGGTAGAGAAAATTCGCCGCAGCGGTAAGACCCTGAACAAGATTGTGATTACCTCCGGCGATCCGGATTTCTATTTTGGCCTGCAGCCGCTGGTGAAAGCCTTCCCGAATGCCAAAGTGGTGGCCACGCAGCATGTGGTTGACCACATCAAAGCCACCAAAGACGCCAAGCTCGCCTTCTGGGGCCCGCAGATGAAGGACGGCGCGCCAACGGAGCTGGTCGTCCCGCAGGTGCTTGCCTCCACCACGTTTATGGTTGACGGGGAAAAGGTCGATATCGAGCAGCCAGACAGCTACGCGGCCTATGTGTGGATCCCGTCAGCAAAAACGATCCTCGGCGGCACCGGGGTAGCCTGGGGCATTCACGTCTGGACGGCAGACACCCAGACACCGGCAAGCCGCAAGCAGTGGCAGGAAACCCTTGAGAAAATGGCCGCACACAAACCGGAACGCGTGATTCCAGGCCACTACCTGGGCACCCCACCTGCGGGAACCGGGGCAATTGATTTTACCCGTGGCTATCTGCAGCATTTTGAACAGGCGTTGTCGGGACATAAAGATTCTGCGGGCGTCATCGATGCACTGAAAAAACAGTATCCGGGCCTGGCTGAAGAGAGCTCGCTGGAATTAAGCGCCAAAGTGAATACCGGCGAAATGAAGTGGTAATTTAAATTCCGCTCCTGCTATTTATTCGTGATAGCAGGAGCACCCTTATAATATCCCCATTCTTACTCTTCGATATATCTTCCCCGTCCAAAAGCACATAAAAGCATGCACTTATGTCATTTTTATTTCTAAGATGAATCTGAACCACAACCGGGAAAATATTTGCCATTCTGTTTATGAAATAAATTTTTTGCGAGCCGTACCATTAAACAGACAACGACACGGAGGCAGTATGTTTACTTATTACCCGGCTAATACCACAGCAGCACAACCTGAACTCGTTAACGCGATTGCGCAGGGTCTTCACGCCGAGCACGGTGCTGTGACTGAAGATGACATTTTGATGGAACTGACCAAATGGGTGGAATCCACGGATAATGACATCCTCAGTGACATCTACCAGCAGACCATTAACTACGTCGTCAGCGGGCAAAACGCACCTTTGTAAAAACCTGCTAAGCTGGATCTGCAACCTAAGGGGTTACATTTCGTTTGCGTAAGCAAACTGGTCCTTAAAACTATCAACAGGATTGAGGAGTTAACATGAAATCGAACCGTCAGGCACGCCATATTCTGGGACTGAACTACAAGCTTTCTAATCAGCGTAAAGTGGTGATTGAAGGCGACCACGAAACGCAAGTCACTCACGCCACCGGCAGAAAACGCCACGCGAGCAAGTAAGTTCCAGTCTGAGATCCAGAACACCATCGGCAAAACCGATGGTGTTTTTGTTTATGTGTTGCGGTAATTAATATTTAGCTCCTTTATAATACCGCCCGACCGCCTCCCGCAGCACAGGCCAGAAAGATGACAAACAGCAGTGTCAGGGACGGATCTTCAAATAAGAGTGAGTGACATGGACAACAAACTGAAAAAACATCGTTCCTTATATATCCCATACGCCGGACCCGTTTTACTCGAATTCCCCCTGCTCAACAAAGGTAGCGCCTTCAGCATGGAAGAGCGCAGCAGCTTTAACCTGCTTGGCCTGCTGCCGGAAGTGGTTGAAACCATCGAAGAACAGGCGGAGCGCGCGTGGATCCAGTATCAGGGGTTCAAAACCGAGATCGACAAGCACATCTACCTGCGTAACATTCAGGACACCAATGAAACCCTCTTCTACCGTCTGGTGCAGAACCATCTCGAAGAGATGATGCCGGTGATCTACACCCCAACGGTGGGTGCAGCGTGCGAACGCTTCTCTGAGATCTACCGTCGCTCACGCGGCGTCTTCATCTCTTATCAGAACCGTCACAATATGGACGATATTCTGCAGAACGTGCCTAACCACAATATCAAAGTGATTGTGGTAACCGACGGCGAACGTATTCTCGGCCTTGGCGACCAGGGCATTGGCGGGATGGGGATCCCAATCGGTAAACTCTCCCTCTACACCGCCTGTGGCGGCATCAGCCCGGCGTACACCCTGCCAGTGGTGCTGGATGTTGGTACCAACAACCAGCAGCTGCTTAACGATCCGCTGTACATGGGCTGGCGTCATCCGCGTATTACCGACGACGAGTACTACCAGTTTGTTGACGATTTCATTCAGGCCGTGAAGCACCGCTGGCCGGACGTTCTGCTGCAGTTTGAAGACTTCGCGCAGAAAAATGCGATGCCGCTGCTGAACCGCTATCGCGATGAGATCTGCTCCTTTAACGACGACATCCAGGGCACCGCCGCCGTGACCGTGGGGACGCTTATCGCCGCCAGCCGCGCGGCCGGCAGCCAGCTGAGCTATCAGAAAATCGTTTTCCTGGGCGCAGGCTCTGCGGGCTGTGGTATTGCCGAGCAGATTATCGCCCAGACGCAGCGTGAAGGCTTAAGCGAAGAGCTGGCCCGCTCCCGCGTCTTTATGGTTGACCGTTTCGGCCTGCTGACCGACGGCATGCCGAACCTGCTGCCGTTCCAGACCAAGCTGGTGCAGAAGCGCGAGAATCTGAAAAACTGGGATACCGACAACGAAGTGCTCTCTCTGCTGGACGTAGTGCGCAACGTGAAACCTGATATCCTGATCGGCGTTTCCGGGCAAACCGGTCTTTTCACCGAAGAGATTATTCGCGAGATGCACAAGCACTGCGAGCGCCCTATCGTGATGCCGCTTTCCAACCCGACCTCCCGCGTGGAAGCAACGCCGCAGGACATCATCGCGTGGACCGAAGGCAACGCGCTGGTTGCCACAGGCAGCCCGTTCGATCCGGTGGTGTGGAAGGATAAAACCTATCCGATTGCCCAGTGCAACAACTCCTATATCTTCCCGGGCATTGGTCTGGGCGTCATCGCTTCCGGCGCGTCCCGCATTACCGATGAGATGCTGATGTCAGCAAGCGAAACCCTCGCAGGGTACTCGCCGCTGGTCAACAACGGCGAAGGTCTGGTGCTGCCAGAGCTGAAAGACATTCACAAGGTGTCGCGCGCTATCGCGTTTGCGGTAGGCAAAATGGCGCAGCAGCAGGGCGTGGCGGTGAAAACCTCTGCCGACGCGCTGCAGCAGGCTATTGATGATAACTTCTGGATGCCTGAATACCGCAGCTATCGTCGTACTTCGATTTAATTCGCTCCGACCGTACCCTCTCCTCAAAGGGAGAGGGTACTTGATCACCCCCTTCCCTTTATTCTCTTTGCCGCTACTACGGTATTCTTCTTCCCCTTATTAATAAAACAAATATTTCAACAACTATCCATATTCCATTGAAATATAAAATTTTCGCATAACACTTTTTGCCTAACAAACGGATTTTTTTAAGAGCTTAGTAAGCTTTTGCATTACTAATAATAGGCGTTTTGAAATGACAATTCCGGGATATTATTGGCTGAAAGGTGATGGAAGCGCAGACATCAAGAGTACTATTGACGTGCAAAATTGCGAGGAAAGCAAGGAGCGGTTATGTACTATAAAAATGAAGTGATAAGTTATTTGCAGGCGAATAACATCCTTGCGTTAAAACTCGACCACGCATTAGCGGGTGTAGGAAAAGCCGTATCAAATCAGATAGAAACGATCGGCGCAGGAGCTACGCGCGCACTGTATTATACGTCTTGCTTTACTGATGAATATCAAGACGTATGCCAGAAACAAAAGTCCGAAGACATTCGATTTGCTAAGAATGTTTACCATATTATATTTGATGGAGATGTTGTGTATGAAATGCTCAAAATCTATTTTGAAGAAGTATTTCGGCACAAAACCTCCGATCAGCTAGAGCACATCAAACAATTGCTAATGGCAGTAAATATTCATATCGCCGCAAGTTCACTTACAAACGCCGGGTTTGCTTTAGCAACAGCATCATTTGTTGCTGCAGGTATGAATCTAAGCCTTGAACTTAGTGCACTGGTTGGGCGAAGAGCGGGACAGGTTGTTGGGGGTATTGGCCTATACGGCGTTGTTCAGAAAGCAGCAGATAGTTCACATCGCCTTCATATTACTTATCCAGCGTACTACTCAGCGCTATACGCTCAAGAGCTGGAAATGTTGTACTTCTTGATAGAGCCATTGTTTGAGCGGGCTGAAGCGTTTAAAGCACAATGGGTATCGGATGGTGAGATTGCAGATATCATAACCCGGATGGTTCAGTAATCATGATGCATCTTATTAAAAGATTTTTCAGGCGGATATTTAAGTCATTGATATCGATGTACGGCCCTTCGCTATTAACACTTTTATTTGCAGTTGTCTTTTTCCAACTTTTCCCTGACGGGCCAATATGGCCTGTTCCTATATTCTTCTTTTTTGTGATGGTTATTTTATCGCTATATGAAATTGTAAATCTCAAACGTTAGCTTTATCGTAAATTTATCTATAAGGAAATAGTATGTCTACACCCGCACACTTATGGCTTGAAGATGAGAACGGTTCTCCGATAATCGGTAGCTGCATGATGCCACTTCGCCTGGGGTCTATCGAGTTAAAATCATTCTCTCACGGTGTCACTATCCCAGTAGATCCAAGCTGGGGAAAACTGACAGGAACGCGAGTCCATCGCCCTATCACGATAGTGAAGGAGTTTGATCAAACAACACCTCTTTTGTACCGCGCTGTCTGTGAAGGTCGAACCATGAAGAAAGCCACAATTAAAATGTACCGTATTCTGGAATCAGGTATTGAGGCCGAGTATTTCAATATCATTCTGGAAAACGTCAAGTTCACAACGGTTGCACCCTACCTGTCTCCTAACGGCATGAGCAGCACACACCTTGAAACGCTCGAATTGCGTTATGAAGCGATTACCTGGAAGTATACGGAGGGTAATATTATCTATCGTGATTCATGGAACGATCGTTGTTGTGCATGATGACGAAAGAGCCAAAGGATGCTACGCCTCCTCTAACCCTAACAAACAGAAAAAAGAGACAATTTAACTGCAGAGCAGCCACTAGTAGAGAAGGTAGGCTTATGCTTAAAAACGTTATATAGTGATAGATACCTACAAACTCAAAACAAATAAGGAGGCCAATTATGCTGTACTGTGAAATTTTCAATGTTTCACATACATTTGGTGATCGCACCAGCTCAAGCGTTATCGGTATCGTGCTGCGATAACTTCTGCTTGAGCGAAGACACCAACCCCTGAATCCCTTCTCTCGGGCTTACTGAGTTATCGTCAGCGATGTTTGACGAGGCATAAACATGCCTGTAACTCTTGGGTAAGCAACAATGAGCACTTTACTCACTGCACAATCTTTACGCGTTGATACGGCGTTTGGCACGCTCTTCGACTCTCTCTCCTTTACGCTGAAAAAAGGCGACCGCATTGGCCTGCTGGGCGACAATGGCTGTGGAAAAAGCACGCTCCTGAAGGTGCTGGACGGCACCGACTCTCCTGCTGCCGGAACGATAGCGCTGGCTGGACACTGCCTGATGGCACGCGTGGAGCAACATCTCCCGGACGCCATTTTCCCGCTGACCATGCTGGATGCCGTGCTCGCACAGCTGCCTTTAGCCGAGCGCGATAGCCTGCGCTGGAAAGCCGAAACGCTGCTGGCAAGCATGGGCTTCACGCCGCAGGATATGATGCTGCAATCCGCCACGCTGAGCGGCGGGCAGCATACGCGCCTGCTGCTGGCGCGAGCGCTGATTCACGAGCCGGATCTGCTGCTGCTGGATGAACCGAGCAACCACCTGGACCTGCCGACCATGCTCTGGCTGGAACATTTCTTACAGAACTGGTCAGGCAGCTTCGTACTGGTCTCGCATGACCGACAGCTGCTGGATGCCGTCACCAACGGCAGCTGGATCCTGCGCGATAAGACGCTGCACTACTTCGCCCTTCCCTGCACGGCCGCCCGCAAGGCGCTTGCAGCAAAGGACGAAAGCGATACGCAGCGCCATAAGGCGGAGCAAAAGGAGATCGACCGCGTGACCGCCAGCGCGAAGCGGCTGGCGACCTGGGGCAAGGTGTACGACAACGAAGACCTGGCCCGTAAAGCCAAACAGATGGAAAAACAGGTCGAACGGCTGAAGGAGAGCCAGACGTCACTCACGGCTGGCAGCCCGTGGACGCTCACCCTGCGCGGCGATGCGCTGCGGGCAGACCGTCTGCTGGAGATGGAAAACCTCAGCGTCCCGCCTGCTCCCGGGCTACCGCCGCTGTTTAACATCGAAATGGCGCGGCTGAAAAGCGGCGATCGCGTGGCAATTGTCGGTCGTAACGGCTGCGGCAAATCGTCGCTGATGAGGCTTATCTGGCAACAGTTTGCCGATGAGCCCGAAGACAGCGGGTTGAAAATCCATCCGCGCGTGTCGCCAGGCTATTACGATCAAACGCTGAACCAGCTGCCAGACAACGCCACGCTATTTGACGCGCTGGAGCCTTTCGCGCCCGATCCGCAGCACAGGAAGATGGCGCTCATCAGCGCCGGGTTCCCGTGGGCGCGCCACGGGCAAAAAGTCAATACGCTCAGCGGCGGCGAGCGCTCTCGCCTGCTGTTTGTCGGGCTGACGCTTGCCCGCTATAGCCTGCTGATGCTGGATGAACCGACCAACCATCTGGATATGGAAGGCAAAGAGGCGCTGGCGGAAACGCTGCAGCAGTTCGAAGGCGGCGTGCTGCTGGTCAGTCACGATCGCCAGTTAATTAGCCAAAGCTGTAACCGCTTCTGGCTAATTGAGGATGGCAGTCTGAGCGAGTGGCACGATGCAGAAACGGTGTTTGAGCGCCTGCGTGAAAGCGCGGGGCTGGTGACATCCACCGCGCCCGTCATCGCCGCTGCAACGGCTCAACCTTCGCCATACGACGATCTCCTTGAACGGCTGGTCGCACTGGAAACGCTGCTGGAAGACGATCTGGCGCGTAAGCCGAAGCATCAAAAGCCTCAGCTGCAGGCACAATGGCGTAAAGAGATTGAGGAGATAGAAGCACAGCTGTAACACTGCGCCCGGCGAGGCTTTCTCGTCGGGCCAGTAGTTTCCCCCTAAATTATTAGAGGAACACCCTTTTCTTAATCTGAAAACGGATTAAATGATGACATTATGTTGCTGCAGCCTTGCATTACCAGGCTAATGTATTAATCCTTAATGGGTATTACCCTGCTACGCAGATTCTTATCATGAACAAGGAGATACACATGAAGGCTGCTGTTGTTACTCAGGATCACCAGGTCAACGTCACCGAAAAAACGTTACGCCCGCTTAAGCACGGGGAAGCCCTGCTGAAGATGGAGTGCTGTGGCGTGTGCCATACCGACCTCCACGTGAAGAACGGTGATTTCGGCGATAAAACCGGGGTTATCCTGGGCCACGAAGGGATTGGGATTGTAAAAGAAGTCGGCCCTGGCGTGACGTCGCTGAAAGTCGGCGACCGCGCGAGCGTGGCGTGGTTTTTTGAAGGCTGTGGCCACTGCGAATACTGTAACACCGGGAATGAAACCCTGTGTCGCGATGTAAAAAATGCCGGTTACTCCGTCGATGGCGGGATGGCGGAAGAGTGCATCGTCACCGCAGATTACGCGGTCAAAGTCCCGGACGGCCTGGATTCGGCGGCGGCAAGCAGCATCACCTGCGCTGGCGTTACCACCTACAAAGCGGTGAAGGTCTCGGGTATCAAACCGGGCCAGTGGATTGCAATTTACGGCCTGGGCGGGCTGGGCAACCTCGCGCTGCAGTACGCTAAAAACGTCTTCAACGCTAAAGTCATCGCGCTTGACGTTAATGACGAACAGCTTAAGCTAGCGGCGAGCATGGGGGCGAATTTAACCATCAATTCCCGCAGCGAAGATGCCGCTAAAATTGTGCAGGAAAAAACCGGCGGCGCGCATGCTGCGGTGGTGACTGCCGTTGCAAAAGCGGCCTTCAACTCGGCAGTCGACGCGGTTCGTGCCGGTGGCCGCGTCGTCGCGGTTGGCCTGCCGCCGGAAGCGATGAGCCTCGACATTCCGCGTCTGGTGCTGGACGGCATTCAGGTCGTGGGTTCACTGGTCGGCACCCGTCAGGACCTGCAGGAAGCCTTCCAGTTCGCCGCTGAAGGCAAGGTGGTGCCGAAAGTCACGATGCGTCCAATCGAGGACATCAATGCCATCTTTAAAGAGATGGAACAGGGTCAGATTCGTGGCCGTATGGTCATTGATCTTCGCTCGTAAACACCTGTCGCCGGGTAGCGGCTTCGCCCTGCCCGGCCTACTGTTACGACGAACGCCGGTCCGAAATCCACTCCTGAACCTCAATCTGAAACGTGTCCGGTGCTTTTCGATACATTTTGCGCGCCAGATCGAGAATGGTATGCCGGGCTAACTCCTCTTCCATTCGCTGCTGCGCGCTGTCCATCACCGACCGTACCCCGCACGGACCGTCACATACCCAGGCAGGCGGCGTTTCATCAAACACGGCCAGCCGCTGGCGTATCTCCCTGCACTCGAACATATTTTTCTCACCGTCGATGGCGTGCGTTACGTCCAGCACGGTGATCAGCTCCGCCGGGCGCGCCAGCTGAAAGCCCCCGCCCTTGCCTTCCGTACTGATGACCAGACCGGCACGCGACAAGCGGGTGAATATTTTACCGAGATAATCGTACGGCACGCCCTGAAGGGCAGCCATCTCCCTGACGCTCATCTCCCGCTCATTACCCTTCGCATCCACCATGCACATCAGGCTGTGAATGCCGTATTCCACACCGGAACTGTAAAACGCCATGGTTAACCCCAGTTTGCTGTTCAGGCCATTATAACGATTTTTAACTCAGAAAGAAGTTGTCGCAGTTAACTCCGACAAGTATTGTGGCAGTTATGTCAGGTACACAGCCTGGCGATCAAAAGGATCGAGTATGAAAAAGCAAATTTTAATTGTGGGTAGCGGCTTTTCCGGTATGTGGGCTGCGGTCAGTGCCGCTCGCCTGTCGGCGCTGGAAGGAAAAGACAATCTTAAGATTGCCGTACTGGCGCCGGTTCCTGAGCTGCGCGTTCGCCCGCGCTTCTATGAAGAAAAGGTCTCAACGCTGGTCGCGCCGCTGACCGAACTGTTCGCTGAGCTGAATATTGAGTTCATTGCCGGAAGCGCAGAACATATTGATACGGATGCAAAAAAAGTGATATGGCGTAATAATCAGGGGATAACATCCTCGGTGACTTACGAGCGTTTAGTGCTGGCGACGGGTAGCCGGACCAAACGCCCTTCCATTGCTGGCCTTGCCGAGTACGCATTTGATATCGGCCAGCTGGAATCGGCGCTGGTATTTGAGCAGCACCTGGATTCACTGGCTTCACGGCCTGCCTCCCCGGAACGTAGCACCGTTGTGGTCTGCGGCGGCGGTTTCACCGGCATTGAGCTGGCGACCGAGCTCCCTGCCCGGCTTCGTTCACGATTAGGCGAAGAAACAAGGATTAAAGTTATCGTAGTTGAACGCGGAGCAGTTATCGGTGGACGTTACAGCGAAGCCTTGCGCAAAACGATTGAGGACGCAAGCCGCGAGCTGGGCGTTGAATGGCGTCTTAACAGTGAAGTGGAAGCCATCGACGCAAACGGCGTTACCTTAAAAAATGGCGAACGTATTGCCGCCTCTACCGTGGTCTGGACGGCAGGCGTTGAGGCCAACCCCCTCAGCCAGCAGATAGACGGCGAACGTGACAACCAGGGACGACTTATCGTTACCGAGTCGTTGCAGGTTCCAGCCCATCCGGACATCTATGCAACGGGCGACATGGCGCACGCGAAAACAGACGATGCGGGTAACACGGCGCTGATGACCTGTCAGCACGCGATCCAGCTTGGAAAATTTGCCGGACACAACGCGGCGGCCAGCCTGCTAAACATCGCGCCCTATCCTTATCGTCAGGTGAACTATGTTACCTGCCTGGATTTAGGCGCGTGGGGCGCGGTCTATACCGAGGGCTGGGAACAGGCAATCAAATCCGTCCGCGACGAGGCGAAGAAGATCAAAATCGCCATCACGAACGAGCTGATCTATCCGCCAGCAGCAGACAAAAAGGTCGCCTTTGCCGCCGCCGACCCGCTGGCGAAATTCGTTTAGCCCCCGCCATCGCCCCGCTAACGGGGCGTTTTTTTATTTTCAGTTTCCGGCAATCCTTATCTTAATTCCTTTGTTCCCTTGCTTTCCCCCGCGCCCGATGATGAATCCGACGCTAACAAGAAGATAACAAAGGAATTCACCATGCAAACCCCATTTCGTCTGCCGCTGCTGACGGCGTTGATTCTGGCGACAACTTCAGCCTGGTCCGCTGATGCGCCCGTCAAAGGCGGTACGCTGATTTATCTGGAGCAACAGGCTCACACCAACCTCTATCCGCCTGCCGGTGGCTTTTACCCGAACGGCGGCATTCTGAATCAAATCACCGACAAGCTGACGTGGCAGAACCCAAAGACGCTGCAGGTGGAACCCTGGGTGGCAGAAAGCTGGACCACCAACGCCGATAAAACCGAATACACCTTTAAACTTCGTCCCGGCATCACCTTCTCCGACGGCACGCCGCTGGACGCGAACGCCGTGGCGAAAAATTTCGATACCTACGGTTTAGGCAATAAGGCGCAGCGTCTGCCGGTGTCAGAAGTGATCAATAACTACAATCGCAGCGAAGTCATCGACCCGCTGACCGTGAAGTTCTACTTCAAAAAACCGTCGCCGGGGTTCCTGCAAGGCACCGCCACCATTGGCTCGGGTCTGGTCTCGCTCAGCACGCTGAAGCGCAACTTCGAAGAACTGGGGGATGCCCGCCATATCATTGGCTCCGGCCCGTTTGTGGTGAAGGACGAGAAGCTGGGTCGTGAAGTGACGCTCGAAGCGCGCAAAGACTATCAGTGGGGCCCTAAAAATCTGGCGCAACAGGGGCCAGCCAATCTTGATGGCATCAAGTTTATTGTGACCCAGGAAGACAGCGTGCGCGTGGGCGCCCTGCTGGCTGGTCAGGCCGACTTTATTCGCCAGGTGCAGGCGTATGACGAAAAGCAGGCGACAGACCAGGGCTATAAGATCTACGCGGCCCCGACGCGCGGGGTAAATGACAGCATCAGCTTCCGCCCGGATAACCCGCTGGTCTCCGATATTCGCGTACGCCAGGCGCTGCTGCATGCCACCAATGCAAAACAGGTGGTTGAGACCCTCTTCTCGGCCAACTATCCGCAGGCAAAGTCCGTGATTGCCGGTTCCGCCGCAGGCTTTGTCGATCTCAGCGACAAATTAACCTTTGACCCGGCAAAAGCCAACCAGCTGCTGGACGACGCGGGCTGGAAAGCAGGCAGCGACGGGATCCGCGCCAAAGACGGTCAGCGGCTGGCACTGACGGTATATGAATCCCTGCCGCAGCCGCAAAATAAAGAGGTGCTGCAGCTGGTTGCCCAGCAGTGGCGACAGGTGGGCGTGGCGCTGAGCGTCAAAGCCGGTGACGCAGGCAGCCGCACGCTGGATAACCTTGACCCGCTGAAAACCCCGTTAACCGTCTCCGAAGTAGGCCGCGCCGATCCTGACGTGGTGAAAAGCATGTTCTACCCGGCTAACCGCGACGCGCTGCTGCAAAAAGGCGGATCCAGCGACAAGGTCAAAAACTTCCGTGACGACAAGCTGAATGAACTGCTGGTGAACATTTCGGCTGAGGTCGATCCGCAAAAACGCCTGCAGCTGACAGGGGACGCCCAGCGCTATCTGCTGGATAACGCCTACGTCATTCCGATTTTCGAAGAGCCGCAGGTCTTTGCCGGTGCGCCGTGGCTGAAAGGCGTCAATTTTGAAGCGGTAGGCCGCCCGTCGTTCTACGGCGCGTGGATTGAGAAACACTGAGGAGCTGACGATGCGCCACGCACTTCTTCAACGCTTTGGGCACGGGCTGCTGGTACTGTGGGCCGCCTTTACCCTCTCGTTCGTGTTGCTCCAGGTGCTGCCGGGCGATGCGGTGCTGATTAAATTTCAGAACCCGGACCTGGGCTTAAGCCCGGCGCAAATCGAGGAGATGCGCGTGGCCTACGGCGCAGACAGTCCGCTGTGGCAGCAATACGGCCACACGCTGCTGGCGATGCTGCGCGGGGATTTCGGCTATTCGTTACAGGCAGGCGTGCCGGTCAGCGAGCTGATTGCCAGCAATCTGCCGGATACCCTGAGTCTCGCCCTGCCCGCGTTTGTACTCGCGGTTCTGCTGGCGTTCGCGCTGGCCTTTGCGTCGCGTCTGCCGGATCTGCGCTGGCTGAGTAATACCCTCCAGTCTCTGCCGGTCCTGTTTATCTCCTTACCAACCTTCTGGCTGGGGATTGCCCTCATCCAGCTCTTTTCTTTTCAGCTACGGCTGATCCCGGTGATAAACCCGACGCCGCTGCAGGGGCTGATCCTGCCGATCGTGACCGTCGCGATCCCGATCTCCGCCCCGCTGGCGCAAATTCTGATGCGCAGTCTGGACCAGGTGGCGACGCAGCCGTTTGTCGCCGTTGCCCGGGCCAAAGGGCTGAGTGAAACCGCCGTCCTGTGGCGTCACGTTACCGGCAACGCCCTGCTGCCGGTACTCAATATTGCCGGGCTGCTGCTGGGCGAGCTGATTGCCGGGGCGCTGATCACGGAAACCGTTTTTGGCCGCAGCGGGCTCGGACAGCTGACCCAGCAGGCGGTGAATAACCAGGATATCGCCGTACTTCAGGCGGTCGTGATGATTTCCGCCCTCGGTTTTGTCCTGATCAATCTGCTGGTGGATCTGCTGATGCCGCTGCTGGATCCCCGTCTGCAAACCGTTACCGGAGGTGCATCATGAGTCTGGTCGATTACGCTGCCGCCGCGCGAAAACGCGTTCCAGCCTGGCAGGGCGTGGAATGGCAACCGGGACTGTGGCTGGCATGGGGAGTAATTATTCTCGCCGCTTTTGCCGCCGTGGCGCCCGGCCTGTTAACCCACTACAGCCCGATTGAGGGCATAGCGGGCGCACAACGCCTGGCGCCGCAGGCGGGACACTGGCTCGGCACCGATCAGCTTGGCCGCGATGTGTACGCGCGTATTGTCTACGGTGCCTCCCACTCCCTGAGCGCGGCGCTGGCCGCCGTGACGCTGGGTCTGGTGGTCGGCACCGGCTTAGGAGTGGTTGCGGGGGCGTTCGCCGGACGCGTCGAGTCTCTGCTGATGCGTTTCGTCGACGTGCTGCTTTCCATCCCGTCTTTGCTGCTCTCGCTGACGGTGATTATTCTGCTCGGGTTTGGCACCGTTAACGCCGCGATTGCCGTAGGCGTGGCCTCCATTGCCAGCTTCGCCCGCCTCGCGCGCGGTGAAGTCGTGCGCATCCGGCACACGGATTACGTCGAGGCGGCGTTTGGCAGCGGCGGGACGTTTTTCGCCGTGCTATGGCGACACATCCTGCCCAACGCGTTAACCGCCGTCCTCGCCTTTGCCACGCTACAGTTCGGACAGGCCATCCTGGCGCTCTCCACGCTGAGCTTTCTCGGCTACGGCACCCCGCCGCCCGTACCGGAATGGGGTTTATTGATTGCCGAGGGCCGTAACTATCTCTCGACCGCCTGGTGGCTCACCACCTTCCCCGGCGTAGTCGTCATCGCCGTGGTGCTGGCCACCAACCGTATCAGCCAACAGTTCAGCGGAGGTCGCTAATGAGCATGCTCTCAGTAGAAAATTTGACGATCAGCTACCGTACCGCGCGCCAGTGGCGAGAGGTGGTGCATAACGTCAGCTTCACGCTCGGGCGAGGGGAAATGCTGGCGTTTGTCGGCGAATCCGGATCCGGCAAAACGACCACGGCGCAGGCGATCATTGGTCTGCTGGCCGATAACGCGCGGCGCGATGCGGGAAAAATATCGCTCAACGGCGAGGAGATTAGCCGATGGTCCGCCAGGCGTCTCGATACCCTTCGCGGGGCGCGAATTAGCCTGGTTCCGCAGGATCCGGGTAATTCACTCAACCCGGTGAAGACCATCGGTGCGCAGGTCGGAGAAATTATTCAGCTACACCAGAAAGTAACCCGCACCCAGCGCGACGAGCAGGTGCTCGCCCTGCTGACAAAAGTCGGTCTGAGCCACCCCGAACAGCGCATGACGCAGTATCCCCATCAACTTTCCGGCGGCATGAAACAGCGCGTGTTGATTGCCATCGCCATTGCCCTGCGCCCGGATGTGATCGTTGCCGATGAGCCCACCAGCGCGCTGGATGTGACGGTGCAAAAACGCATTCTCGATTTGCTGGATACCCTGCGCCGGGAATCGGGTACCGCCGTTCTGTTTGTGACCCACGATCTGGCGCTGGCCGCACAGCGCGCTGACAGGCTGCTGGTTTTTCGCGATGGCGAGGTTCAGGAGCAGGGAAACACCACCGATATCGTCCGCACGCCGCAGCACGCCTACACCCGCCAGCTATTGAGCGATCTCCAGGGCCAGCGCCTGACCATCGCCCCGGCGGCCGGCCGCCCGCTCGCATCACCGGCCATTCGCGCCCGCGCCATCAGCAAACAATTTTCCCTGGGCAAAGGGCATCAGCTTCAGGCGCTGGATCGGGTGACGTTTGACGTCAGGCGCGGCAGCACGCATGCGCTGGTCGGCGAATCCGGCTCCGGGAAAACCACCCTCGCCCGTATTTTGCTCGGTTTTGAACAGGCCGACAGCGGACAGGTCATCATTGATGATATTGATGCCACCACGCTCAGCCGCGAGGCCCGTCGTCAGCTGCGCCAGAAGATACAGTTTGTTTATCAGAACCCGTTTGCCTCTCTCGACCCGCGTCAGACGCTGTTCGACATCATCGAAGAGCCCCTGAAGAACTTTTCTCGCCTCGGTAAGGCGGACCGAAAGATCCGGGTGGAGACAGTCGCGCAGCGGGTTGCCCTGCCCGTCGAACTCCTGACCCGCACCGCCCGGGAACTTTCAGGCGGACAGCGTCAGCGCGTTGCCATCGCCCGGGCGTTGATCCTGGAGCCGACCATTCTGGTGCTGGACGAAGCCACCTCCGCGCTGGACGTCACCGTGCAGGCGCAGATTCTGGCTCTGCTTCAACAGCTGCAGCAGCAGCTGGGATTGACCTATCTCTTTATCACGCACGATCTGTCTACCGTCCGCCGGATCGCCCACAGCGTTACGGTGCTGCGCAGTGGTCAGGTGGTCGAGCACGGCGACGTCGGGACCTTATTCGCGTCACCGCAGAACGCCTATACCCACGAGCTGATTGACGCCATTCCCCATTTTTCACCCGCTACGGAGGAGTTCGCATGACGAGAAAACGCCTGGGATTTTTCACCCGCCTGCTTGACGACGCGACGCCGAAGGAGCGCTATCGTCTGGCAACTGAACAGATCCGCCACGCCGAACGCCACGGTTTTGACAGCGCCTGGATTGCGCAGCACCACTTCCATGAAAGCGAAGGCGGGTTGCCGTCGCCGCTGCTGTTTCTGGCGCACGTAGCCGCCCATACCGAAACCATCCGCCTGGGCACGGCCATCATTACCCTGCCGATGGAAAACCCGCTGCGCGTCGCAGAAGATGCCGCCGTGCTCGATTTACTCGCTAATGGACGTCTTGAAGTCGGTTTTGGTTCGGGTGGCACACCGACCTCATTTCTGCCGTTTGGCCTGACGTTTGAAGAGCGCGGCGCGGCCTTTGCCGACCATTTGCATGTGATTCAAAGCGCCTGGCGCGGGGATTCACTTACCCATCCGGATAACCATCTTTACCCGCCTGCGCCACAGCTGGCTGACCGTATATGGATTGCTACCTTCTCTGTTGACGGTGCCGTTCGCGCCGCGCAGGCCGGACACGGTTTAATGCTCTCCCGCACGCAGCCGCGCCCGGCAGATCGGCTGGATTTAACGCTCGACGAGATCCAGAACCCGATTGTGGATGCCTACCTCGATGCGCTGCCTGCGGGCATCGCCCCGCGTATTCTGGCCTCCCGTACGGCGTTCGTCGCCGACAGCGACGACTATGCGCTCAAGGTCGCGACCCCGGGCCTCACAAAACAAGCCCAGCAGCATCGCGCTGCCGGGAATATCGTTAAAGGTGACAGTGTCACTGATTATCGCCGTCAGTTTGACGCCCATATTGGTTCGCCCGATACGGTGCTGCATTCGCTGAATGCGGATTCCATTCTCAGACGCGCCACGGATATCTCATTCCAGGTCCATTCGGTCGAACCTACGCATCGCGACACGCTGCGGTCCATCGAACTGATCGCCGAACGTATTGCCCCCCACTTCCTTTGAGGAGACACCTATGTCATTAAGTCAGGACATTCTCGCCGAGCTGGCGGAAATTAAACCCGGTTCCCCTCTGGCAGAGGCGCGCGCCACGCGTGATGCCGCCACGCGCCACGCGCAGGGCAGCTACGAAATCCTGTTTAGCCAGCAGGATAATGATTTTGCACTCGACGAGCGCTTCGCCGTGGCGGCAAAAGTCGCCAGGTGGCACAGCGCGGAGGCGCTGGCCGCGCACTATGCGGGGTTTGGCCTGGCCGACCCCACCTCAGAACGCCTGACCCTGGCGCTGAATTTTGCGCGGCTGCTGACGTTCTCCCCCGTCGAAGCGACGCCTGCAGCGTTAAAGGCGCTGACCCTGGCGGGATGGAGCAAAGAAGGCATTGTTACCCTGGCGCAGCTCGTCGCGTTTGTGAGCTTCCAGAGCCGACTCATCACCGGGCTGCGGTTGCTGAACGACAAGCCCGTCGCCAAAAGCGATGCGCCGGTGGCGGCAGGCATCTGGCACACGACCGCAACAACGGTCACCGGAAAGGCGGCCCCCGTCGCGTTTACCCAGCAGGAGCTGGGATGGGAACCGTGGATAGCGGCCAAACCGCTGGCGGACTTCCGGGACGATGAGGTTGCCATTCTGGCGAAATTTGGCCATACCGATTCCGACTACTTCCGCCTGCTGGGGCGCAACCTGCCGGTGCTTGAACAGCGCACGTTGACGGATAAAGGAATTTTTTATACATCGGGGGGATTACAGCGCGCCGAGCGCGAGCTGGCCGCGACGGTCGCCAGTAAAATCAACGGCTGCATTTACTGCGCATCTGTCCATGCGCGTAAAGCCAGCCAGCTGTCAAAGGATGACGCGGCGGTAGAGGCCCTGCTGGCCGTGAGGCCGGGGCAATCCCTGAGCGAGGGGCAATCCACACGCTGGCAGGCGGAAATCAATTTTGCAGCGGCGCTGTCGGTCACGCCGCCTGCCGCCACGCCGCTGCACCTTGCCGCACTGGAAAAAGAGGGGCTGGATACCTTAGCACAGCTTGATCTGGTGCAGTCCGCCGCGTTCTTCGCCTGGGCCAACCGCCTGATGCTGACCCTGGGTGAGCCCTGGCTTGCCTGAAGCCTGTCAGGCTAGCGCGCGAGCGTTAGCCTGAGCCCGTCTGGCCCGCAGGTGGCCGTAGATCAGCAGTGCACTCATGGCCGAGAAAGAAAGTATTGCCGCTGGCAGCGTGACGTAACGCCAGCTAAAGCCGAGGACGATCATCATCCCACCGAAGTACGCGCCAATCGCACTGCCGAGATTAAAGGCCATCTGCCCACCCGCCGCTCCCAGCATTTCGCCGCCCTTCGCATTTTGCAGCAGCAAAATTTGCAGCGGTGCAGAGAGCGCAAACAGCCCGGCGCAGCAGATAAAACCCATCACCAGCGAGGCCGTTTTTTGTTCACCAAAGGCGCATAACAGTAGCAGTGAGGCGACAATCACCATGTCGGTAGTGGCCGCAATGCGCAGCGGGCTAAACCGGCCAGAGAGTTTACCGCTTAGCAGATTACCCAACACCATACCCAGCCCCATCAGCATCATGATGGCCGTCATCACCCCTTCCGAAAAACCGGAGACGTTGACCATAAACGGCTTAACGAAGCTAAACCACGCGAACACCCCGGCGTTGCCAAACATGGTGGCGGCAAAAATCAGCCAGGGTTCTGGTTTTTTCAGAAAGTGGAACTGCTCGGTCAATTTGATTTCTGATTTATCGTGGATATCTGGCACCCAGAGGAGAACCGAGAGGATCACCAGCGCGTCGAAGACGGCAATCAGGAAAAAGGTATAACGCCAGTTAAATGCGTGCCCCAGCCAGGTACCCAGCGGAACGCCCATCAGGTTGGCTACGGTCATGCCAGCAATCATGCCTGAGACCGCAACCGTCACCTTCCCCGGTGGCGCAATTTTCGAAAGGATTATCGCCCCGACGCCAAAAATGGCCCCGTGCGGAAAGCCGGAAATCAGCCGCCCCACCGCCAGCCAGAAATAGGTCGTCGAAAACGTAAACAGGGCATTGCCGACCGCGCACATGGCCACCAGAAACAGCAGCGTGGTTTTTAACGAAAACTTTCCCGAAAACAGCGCCACAATCGGGGCGCCAACCACCACGCCGAAGGCATAAAAAGAGATCATATTCCCGGCGGAGGGAATCGAAATACCGGTGTCATGTGCCAGCTCGGTTAACACGCCCATAATGCCAAATTCGGCCATGCCCAGGCCAAACGTGCCAAGCGCCAGCGAAAAAATTGTCTTTTTCATACCGCAACCACAGGTTAATACTCGCGACGGGCATTATTGAACAATCTTGTATGGTGAGCCAGTTCAAATCCGTTGGCTGACACATTAATCCATTAATTCAGGTGGATTACACTTCATAGTGCGGCCTCGCCTTTTCCCGCGCCGGACAACCAGAGGATGACAATCATGGGTAGCAAAAAGAAAGCCCCTGTCGCTGTTGAAGTCGTAAAGAGTGCTCCGCTAAAGACTAAAGAGTACGAAAAAGAGCTTCGTCGCCTGCACGTTGAACTGGTTAAGCTCCAGCAGTGGGTGGTCGCTAAAGGATTAAAGGTATGTATCGTTTTTGAGGGCCGCGACGGCGCCGGTAAAGGCGGTACCATCAAAGCAATTACCGAGCGCGTCAGCCCGCGCGTCTTTCGCGTCGTCGCGCTTCCCGCGCCTACCGATAAAGAGAAAAGCCAGCTCTATTTCCAGCGTTACGTACCGCATCTGCCCTCAGCGGGCGAAATCGTCATATTCGACCGCAGCTGGTATAACCGCGCGGGCGTCGAGCGCGTGATGGGATTCTGCACCGAAGAACAGGTGGAAAAATTTCTGGACGGCACGCCGGTGATGGAAAAAGCGATGGTGGATGCCGGTATTATCCTGCTTAAGTACTGGCTGGAGGTGACGCCGAAAGAGCAGGAGCGCCGCCTGCGCGACCGTATTAACGATGGTCGTAAAATCTGGAAGCTATCGCCGATGGATATTAAATCCTTTAACCTGTGGGACGAGTATACCCTCGCGCGCGACGCTATGTTTGAAGCCACCGATACCGCATGGGCGCCGTGGTTTGTGGCGCGTTCAGAAGATAAAAAACGCGTGCGCCTGAATATTATTTCGCACCTACTTTCGCAGATCCCCTATAAAGAAATACATGTCGACAAAGTGGATTTACCGAAACGCAAAATTGGCAAAGTCAAACCCACAAAATATCCGTTCCGGTATGTGGAGGAGCGGTTCTGAAATAGCAGAGGTAGGCCCGCGCAAGCGCAGCGCCGCCGGGCAAAGCCGACGGCGCAGGTCTTACTTCATCCCTTCCATACTTTCTTTTTTCGCTTCCAGACGTTCCACATCACGATACCAGCGCGGGTGGTGTTTCTGCGCCCAGCGGCGACTCACCTTCCCTTCAATCATCCCTTTAATTGAACCTTTCACCCAGAATGCCATATACATATGAATCAGGATGGCATGGATCAAAATAATGGCTGACGTGGCGTGGATCAGCAGCGCGTAGCGAATTACCTGAATCGGGAAATAGTGCGCAAAATACGGACGCCAGATAATCACCCCGGTCACCAGCAGCACAAAAATCATGCTCATGATGGTCCAGAACATCATCTTCTGCCCGGCGTTGTACTTGCCCACCTTCGCAACTTTATGCTCGTTGCCCTTCAGAACTTCGACGATCCCTTTCAGCCACGGAATGTCCTGTTTGTCCGGGATGTTGTGGTGCACGAAGCGCACGAACATAAACATCAGCACCACGAAAATCAGCACGCCGAAGAACGGATGCAGAATACGCCCCATCTGTGGCGTACCGAAGGTTTCGGTCAGCCACTGCAGCGTCGGGAAGAAGAACGAAATCCCCGATACCGCCACCAGGAAGAAGCAGATCACCACCGTCCAGTGACAGGCGCGGTCAACAAACTTCGTGCGCACGATCATTTTCGACTTACTCATGATGCTCCTCCTCGTCGTCGTCCACCTCTTTGTTTGGTCCGATACCAATGTAGTGATAAATCAACCCGGCAAAGGTGGCGATAAAGCCCGCCGCTGAGAGCGGTTTGAGCGCCCCTTTCCACAGGTTGATCGACGTGTCAATCGCCGGGTCCTTTGGCAGATGGTGGTACAGCTCCGGCTGGTCGTTATGGTGCAGCACGTACATCACGTGCGTACCGCCCACGCCCTGCGGGTTGTAAATGCCCGCCTTGTCGTAGCCTCGCGCTTTCAGCTTGTCCACACGCTCTTGCGCCACGTCGAGCATCTCTTTTTTGGTGCCGAAGTGGATCGCGCCGGTCGGACAGGTCTTCACGCAGGCAGGCTCCTGCCCGACGCTGACGCGGTCCACGCACAGGGTGCATTTATATACCCGGTTATCCTCTTTATTGAGGCGTGGGATATTAAACGGACAGCCCGCAATGCAGTAGCCGCAGCCGATGCAGTTATCCTGCTGGAAGTCGACGATCCCGTTAGCGTACTGAATTATCGCACCGGCAGACGGACACGCCTTCAGACAACCAGGATCTTCACAGTGCATGCAGCCGTCTTTACGGATCAGCCACTCCAGCTTGCCATTCTGGTCGGTTTCGCTAAAGCGCATCACCGTCCAGGATTTGGCGCTCAGATCCGCCGGATTATCGTAAACGCCAACGCAGTGCCCCACCTCGTCGCGGATATCGTTCCACTCTGAACAGGCCACCTGGCAGGCCTTGCAGCCCACGCAGGAGGAAACGTCGATCAGCTTGGCGACTTCGGCCTTGTAGTCCCGCGCGCGCGGCGCGGGGGTAACCGGGTTAGTCGCGGAGCGTTTAATAATGTCTTGTGTTTCCATCGCCATTTATTCGCTCCTTACGCTTTCTCGATGTTGACCAGAAACGCCTTGTACTCCGGCGTTTGCGAGTTGGAATCGCCGACGTTTGGCGTCAGGGTATTGGCGATGTAGCCTTTCTGCGCCACCCCCTCAAAGCCCCAGTGCAGCGGGATACCGACGGTTTCCACCTGCTGGCCGTGCACGTTCAGCGACTGCAAACGACGGGTCACCACCGCCACCGCGCGAATAAAGCCGCGCTTGCTGCTCACCTTCACACGATCGCCGTTGGCAATGCCTTTCGCCTTCGCCAGCGTTTCGCTGATCTCCACAAACTGTTCAGGCTGCGCGATGGCGTTAAGCCGCGCGTGCTTGGTCCAGGTATGGAAATGCTCGGTCAGGCGGTAGGTCGTTCCCACGTACGGGAACTTGTCCTTTTTGCCCAGGCGCAGCACGTCTTCTTCGTAGATGCGTACCACCGGGCTGGAGACCACGTTCGGATGCAGCGGGTTAGTGCCGAGCGGCGTTTCCATCGGCTCGTAGTGTTCCGGGAACGGCCCTTCCGCCAGCTTGTTGAGGGCAAACAGGCGTCCCAGCCCTTCCGGCTGCATGATGAACGGCCCGGTGTTACTGCCCGGTGCGGCGGTGTTGTAGTCCGGGATGTCGTTCCCCGTCCACTTCGCCCCGTTCCACTGGATCAGCATACGCTTCGGATCCCACGGTTTGCCGTTCACGTCGGCAGATGCGCGGTTGTACAGCACGCGACGGTTCAGCGGCCACGCCCATGCCCAGCCCAGCGTGTTGCCCAGGCCTGACGGGTCAGCGTTGTCGCGGTTGGCCATCTGGTTACCCTGCTCCGTCCAGCTGCCGGTGTAGATCCAGCAGGACGATGCCGTGGTACCGTCGTCGCGCAGCAGCGCGAAGCTGTTCAGCAGTTGGCCTTTCTTCGCCACCAGATTACCGCTAGCGTCATAGAGATCCGCCAGCGCCACGCCGTTGTTCTCTTTGGCGACTTCTTCTGACTCAGGATGGTCCGGCTGCTTGTAGTGCCAGCTCATCTTCAGCAGTGGCTCAGCGCCTTTGCCGCCTTCAGTGCGGTACATTTCGCGCAGGCGATGGTAAATGCCAGCCAGGATTTCGCCGTCGTTACGCGCTTCGCCCGGTGCGTCCTGCCCTTTCCAGTGCCACTGCAGCCAGCGGCCGGAGTTGGCAATAGAGCCGTCCTCTTCCGCAAAGCAGGTTGACGGCAGGCGGAACACTTCGGTCTGAATCGATGCCGGATCGACATCGTTGGATTCGCCGTGGTTCTGCCAGAAGGTGGAAGTCTCGGTCACCAGCGGATCGATAACCACCATGTACTTCAGCTTGCTCAGGCTACTAACAACTTTGTTTTTGTCCGGGAAGGAGGCCACAGGGTTAAAGCCCTGGCAGATATAGCCGGTGACTTTGCCCTTCTCCATCATGTTGAAATACTTGATGACGTCGTAAGCCTGGTCCCACTTCGGCAGCCACTCAAAGCCCCAGTCGTTCTCTTTCTGCGCCGCGTCGCCGTAGAAGGACTTCATCAGGCTGACGTAGAACTTCGGATAGTTGCTCCAGTAGTTCACCTGATCCGGCAGCGTCGCTTTTGGCGTATTGGCCTCAAGATACGTTTGCAGATCGGCCTGCTTTTCAGACGGCAGCGTCAGGTAGCCCGGCAGGCTGGTGGAGAGCAGACCGAGATCGGTTAAGCCCTGAATGTTAGAGTGGCCGCGCAATGCGTTCACGCCGCCACCGGCCATCCCCATGTTGCCGAGCAGCAGCTGGATCATCGCCATGGTACGGATGTTCTGCGCGCCCACGGTATGCTGCGTCCAGCCCAGCGCATACAGGAACGTCGTGGTTCTGTCTGCGGCGCTGGTGGAGGCCAGCACTTCACAGACCTTCAGGAAGTCCGCTTTCGGCGTGCCGCAGATGTTTTCCACCACGTCCGGCGTATAGCGGGAAACGTGCTGCTTCAGCAGGTTCCACACGCAGCGCGGGTGCGTCAGCGTTTCATCCCGCATCGCATAGCCGTTTTCATCGAACTGATAGTTCCAGGACGTTTTGTCGTACTGGCGTTTTTCGGCGTCATAGCCGCTAAACAGCCCGTCATCGAAGGCAAAATCATCCCGCACCAGCAGGTTCGCGTTGGTGTAATGCTTAACGTATTCCGCGTTAATTTTGTTGTTTTCGATCAGGTACAGCAGAACCCCGGAGAGGAACGTAATGTCCGTACCGGAGCGGATCGGCGCATAGATATCGGCCACCGATGCCGTGCGCGTAAAGCGCGGATCGACGACGATAAGCGTCGCATCGTTGTTGTTTTTCGCTTCCATCGCCCAGCGGAATCCCACCGGATGGGCTTCAGCGGCGTTACCGCCCATCACCACCACGACGTTAGCGTTTTTGATATCAACCCAGTGGTTGGTCATCGCACCGCGACCAAATGTTGGAGCAAGACTTGCTACCGTTGGTCCGTGTCAGACGCGCGCCTGGTTGTCTACCGCCAGCATGCCGAGAGAGCGCACAAATTTTTGCGTCAGCATGCCGGTTTCATTACTTGCCGCAGAGGCGCATAACATGCCGGTGGATAACCAGCGGTTAACCGTTACGCCCTGCGCGTTCTTCTCAATAAAGTTGGCGTCACGGTCGGCTTTCATCAGTTTTGCAATACGGGAGAAGGCTTCATCCCAGGAGATACGCTGCCATTTATCCGAACCCGGCGCGCGGTATTCCGGGTAGCGCAGGCGGTTTTCACTGTGGACGTAGTCCAGCAGGCCCGCCCCTTTCGGGCACAGCGCCCCACGGCTCACCGGATGATCCGGATCCCCTTCAATATGGTAAATCGCTTCTCTGGCGTTCTTCGCGCCATCGCCCAGGCTATACATCAAAAGCCCACAACCTACGGAACAGTATGTGCAGGTGTTACGGATCTCTTTTGCGCGCAGCAGCTTATAGTTGCGTGCCTGAGCCAGCGCCATTTTGGGAGCAAATCCCAGCATTGCGGCTGTTGTTCCGGCCATACCGCCCGCGCAGATTTTAAAAAATTGTCTGCGGCTGACGTCCATTGTTGTCCTCGTTATCTGATAAGACTTCGCGCCGCAAACTAACAGCAAAGCCCCTATTTTTTTTGCGTCAAATCAAGGTCGCCCGACTTCGCCCCCTTAATAGTCAGCGCTGCCGCGTTTGAATAATCCTTTAGGGTTAAACACTTGAGAGAATTATTCGCGACAGGGTCTGGATTAATGCTATACATTTTTCCTTTGAATTTATTAGCGATGAAGACGAAATGGACAGAAAGAGAGCAACGCTAACAGGACTGGCGGCGATACTGTTGTGGAGCACGATGGTGGGCCTGATTCGTAGCGTAAGCGAGGGACTGGGGCCCGTCGGCGGCGCGGCGATGATTTACACCCTCAGCGGATTATTGTGTCTGGTGACGGTAGGATTTCCTGATATTAAACGTTTTTCACCTGGGTATCTTATTGCAGGCAGCGTGCTGTTTGTCAGTTATGAAATTTGCCTTGCCCTGTCATTAGGCTATGCCACATCGAGGCCACAGGCTATTGAGGTGGGAATGGTAAATTATCTCTGGCCGAGCCTGACAATACTCTTTGCCATTTTGTTCAATGGACAAAAATCAACGCTGTGGGTGATTCCAGGTTTAGCGATCTCATTGCTCGGCGTATGTTGGGTATTAGGGGGTGAGCAAGGGTTACATATTGATGAAATAACCCGCAATATCGTCTCAAACCCGCTCAGCTATGCGCTTGCCTTTGCGGGAGCATTTATCTGGGCCGCCTACTGCACCGTAACCGCCAAATTTGCCAAAGGGCAAAACGGTATCACCCTCTTTGTGTTGCTCACTGCGCTGAGCCTGTGGGTGAAATATACCATTAGCGATCAGCCAGAAATGGTGTTCAGCTTTCCGGTTATCGTGAAGCTCGTTATGTGCGGCATTGCGCTTGGGTTTGGCTATGCGGCATGGAATATTGGCATTCTGCACGGTAACGTCACGGTGCTGGCTGCCGTATCCTATTTTACTCCCGTGCTCTCTGCTGCACTCGCTGCCGTGCTGCTGAGCTCCCCTCTCTCATTTTCGTTCTGGCAAGGCGCAGTGATGGTCTGCGCAGGCTCGTTGCTCTGCTGGTACGCCACGCGAAAATAAGATTCAGAAGTTTGCCGGGTTCGATTAAACCCGGCATAAAAATTAACATAAATTTAATATGTGATCACATCGTAATATATTAATCAGAACATTAGTGCGCTTGTTGATGTTCTGTTTATATTACTTCCTTTCGTCAATCCCCCCACCTTAAATTGACATAACCTGACACCGCTGCGTAACTACTTCCCTGCGAATATTACCGCCATCAATAACACGAAATGCAATAATACCCATCATAGTGGCTGCCAGAAAAATAAACGTATTCTGATTAAATAATCGTCACATCATTTTATTCCTCCGTCATTAATCCGATCTCGATCACACTAAATGAAATTATTACTCATATTTTGAAACTTATTATTGAAAGACAACTACAAGATTTTTAAAAATAGCGTGCCATTGACGAGCAGCCTCGTTTAGAAATCGTTCAAGATGGTTCAGGAAATACTGAAAAAAATTATAAGGAATATTTAAGATGAAACTTAAATTAGTTGCAGTGGCAGTCACTTCCATGTTGGCGGCAGGCGTTGTAAACGCTGCTGAGATTTATAACAAAGACGGTAACAAGCTGGATCTGTACGGTAAAGTGACAGGTCTGCACTATTTCTCTGATGACGCTGGCGCAGATGGCGATAAAACCTACATGCGTATCGGCTTCAAGGGTGAAACTCAGGTTAACGATCGGCTCTCCGGCTACGGCCAGTGGGAATACCAGATTCAGGGTAACAAAGACGAAGGCGACAACCAGTCCTGGACCCGTGTGGCCTTCGCTGGTCTGAAATTCGCTGAAGCGGGTTCATTCGATTACGGTCGTAACTACGGCGTGATTTACGACGTGACTTCCTGGACCGACGTTCTGCCAGAATTCGGCGGTGACACCTACGGCGCAGATAACTTCCTGCAGTCTCGTGCTAACGGCGTGGCAACGTACCGTAACCAGGACTTCTTCGGTCTGGTCGATGGTCTGAACTTCGCGCTGCAGTACCAGGGTAAAAACGGCAGCGTAAGCGGTGAAAACACCAGCGGTCGCAGCCTGCTGAACCAGAATGGCGACGGCTACGGTGCGTCCCTGACTTACGATCTGGGTGAAGGCTTCAGCGTAGGTGGTGCAATGTCCTCCTCACGTCGTACCGCTGACCAGAATGCGGCTGGCGTATACGGTGAAGGCGACCGTGCGGAAGTGTACAGCGGTGGCGTGAAATACGACGCAAACAACATTTACCTTGCTGCGCAGTACTCTCAGACCTACAACGCAACCCGTTTCGGTACTTCGAACAACAAGCGTACCGACATTTACGGCTTTGCAAACAAGGCGCAAAACTTCGAAGTTGTGGCTCAGTACCAGTTCGACTTTGGTCTGCGTCCATCCATCGCCTACCTGCAGTCTAAAGGTAAAGACATCGAGAACTTTGGCAACCAGGATCTGGTTAAATACATCGATGTTGGCACCACGTACTATTTTAACAAAAACATGTCCACCTACGTGGATTACAAAATCAACCTGCTCGACGACAACAACTTTACCCGCCAGGCAGGCATTGGTACTGACAACATCGTGGCACTGGGTCTGACCTACCAGTTCTAAATATTGTCCGTGAAAAAGCCAGCTTACTCAGCTGGCTTTTTTTGTTTCTGCAAAATGTGTTACTGCGGGTTTACCTTCGCCAGACTAAACCAAATCCCGATAGCCAGAAGCAGCAGCATGCCTCCCGCACTCCCCAGCGCCACGCTGTGAGAGGTGATAAACGCCTCTTTTGCCGCCCCCATCACCGACTCCGCCAGCGGCGACGTCAGATCCTGTGCCACCTTCATCGCTTCACCAATAGAAGAGGACGCTTTATCGGCGAGCGACGCGTTCAGCCCCGCCGGGAGTACTATCGACGCCGAGAAGCTGCGGGTAAGCAACAGCCCGAAAATCGCGATCCCCAGTCCAGCCCCCAGTTCATAGGACATGGTTTCAATCGCCCCGGCGGCGGCGGCTTTCTCTTTTGGTGCCGCGGCCATAATTGCCGAGGTTGAGGCCAGCAGCGCGCTGGCGGCACTGAAGCCGAGCAGCACCATCAGACACCAGGCCTGCCACTGCTGTGTACTGAAATTCAACGTCGACAGGCCGATAAAGCTGACCGCGCTAAGCCCCATGCCCCCGGCCGCAACAATGCGCAACCCCAGACGCCCCACCAACACGCCGGCAATCGGCCCACTGAATCCGCTCGCCACCATCACCGGGAGCATAAACATTCCGGCTTCGAACGGGGTAAAGCCGTGGACAAACTGCAGCTCCTGCGCCATCAACAATTCAAAGCCCACCAGTGCGATCATCGCCGTCATCGCCATCACCACGCCGCTTAATATAATGCGGTGGCAAAACAGACGCATGTCGATCATCGGCACGCGGGCGCGCAGCTGGATGCGCACGAAAATAAACAGCATCACGGCCCCCGTGAGCAAGGTACATGCCACCAGCCACGGCGACAGCGCGCCCTTCAACGCGGTTTTGGCGCTATAAACCAGCAGCAGAATGGCCACAATCAGCATGATCGCGTGGCTGATATTTAACGGCTGCTCAGGACGCCCTTCCTGCTGCGGAACAAAGCGCGCTGCGAGGGTAACGACGATAAGCACGATCGGCACGTTGATCAAAAACACCGAGCCCCAGTAGAAGTGCTCCAGCAGCATACCGCCAATCAGCGGGCCAAACGCCGCCCCACCGGAACCGACCGCCGCCCAGACGCCAAGCGCGATATTACGATCCCGCGCGTCGAGAAACAGCGTGCGGATCCCTGCCAGGGTGGCGGGAATGATCATTGCGGCACCAATCGCCAGCGAGGCGCGCGCCGCAATCAGCCACCCTGCAGAAGGTGCAAACGCGGCCGCCAGCGACGACAGGCCAAACAGCGTACTGCCGATCATCAGCAACCGTTTAAAACCAATGCGGTCACCCAGCGCGCCCATCGGCAGCACCATCCCCGCCATCACCAGCGAGTAAATATCAATGATCCACAACAATTCGTTACCGCTGGCACCCAGCGTCATGCTCAATGTTGGCGCCGCCACGTGCAGCACCGTCGCGTCAATCGCCACCGGGATATACACCAGCACGATAATCACTAACGCTAACCACTGACGATACATAAATTTCCTTATCATTTTCATTCATGGACACATGTCCAGGATGCGATCCTACGGAATGTTGAACGCATGTCCAGCTTTTTGTTACACTCGTTTCATTCCCATTGAGAGTAGAAAAAAATGCGATATTTGAGCAAGGAAGAGCGGCGGGAAGCGATCCTGCAGGCCGCTATGCGCGTGGCCCTGTCCGAGGGGCTGGCAGCCATGACGGTGCGGCGCATTGCTGCAGAAGCGGGCGTCGCAACCGGGCAGGTTCACCACCACTTTGCCTCTGGCGGCGAGTTAAAATCACTGGCGTTCGTACGCGTGATCCGCGAGTTACTGGATGCCGAAGTGGTGGGTGAAAACGCCAGCTGGCGGGAACGGCTGCACAGCATGCTCGGCAGCGACGACGGTGGGTTTGAACCCTACATTCGCCTGTGGCGGGAAGCACAAATCCTCGCCAGCCGGGATCCTGAGATAAAAGCGGCTTATGTCCTGACCATGGAGATGTGGCACCAGGAGACCGTGGCGATTATCCGTGCCGGGGCGACTGCCTGCGCGTTCACGCTTAACGATCGGGCGGAAAATATTGCCTGGCGTTTGATAGGGCTGGTTTGTGGCCTGGATGGGATCACCATATTAAATATGCCCGAAATGGACGATGCGGCATTTAATAAGCATCTCGACAAGCTTATTACCCTGGAATTGTTTTAATACTCCTTCCGGAGTATAAATTCCCGCAAATTGTTACAATTAGTAACACATTAAGCGAACCCTTATTTCCATTCTAATCTCAGGGGTTCGCATTTTTTATCTATCCTTTCAAATGTATCCCAAAGCATCCAAAAAAATCAAGAACGCATCCTCACTCATCTTTTTGTTTTTACTTCATTTTTCTCTCCATTATGGTAAGCAAGAGGGCGATATGTCGCAACAAAGTGAAAAGAGTAATCCACATCTGTTGAGTAACTGGAAACCTGAAAACGCGCAATTTTGGGAGAATAAAGGAAAACATATCGCACGAAGAAATCTATGGATTTCGGTAGCTTGCCTGCTATTAGCGTTTTGCGTCTGGATGTTATTTAGCGCCATCGCGGTCAATCTGAATAAAGTCGGTTTTAATTTCACCACCGATCAGCTTTTTATGCTAACGGCATTACCTTCGCTCTCCGGTGCGATATTGCGCGTCCCCTACTCGTTTATGGTGCCGATATTTGGCGGGCGTTACTGGACGGTATTGAGTACCGTTATCCTGATTATTCCCTGCGTCTGGCTGGGGATTGCCATTCAGGACACCGCCACGCCTTACTGGGTCTTTATTGTCATTGCCCTCCTCTGCGGTTTTGCTGGCGCTAACTTTGCCTCCAGCATGGGCAACATCAGTTTCTTCTTCCCGAAAGCCAGACAGGGCAGCGCGCTGGGCATCAACGGCGGTCTGGGCAACCTGGGCGTCAGCGTCATGCAGCTGGTTGCGCCGCTGGTCATCTTCCTGCCGATGTTCACTTTCCTCGGCGTGCACGGCGTACCGCAGGAGGACGGCTCGACGATGTGGCTGGCCAACGCCGCCTGGATCTGGGCGCCACTGCTGCTTCTGGCAACCCTTGCGGCGTTTTTTGGCATGAACGATATCGCCAGCTCAAAAGCCTCCATCGCCAGCCAGCTTCCGGTGCTTAAGCGCTTTCATCTCTGGCTGCTGAGCCTGCTCTATCTGGCAACCTTCGGCTCGTTTATCGGCTTCTCGGCGGGCTTTGCCATGCTGTCAAAAACTCAGTTTCCGGACGTGAACATCCTTCACCTCGCCTTCTTTGGCCCGCTGATCGGCGCGCTGGCACGCTCCGCTGGCGGGATGATCTCGGACAGGCTGGGCGGCGTGCGCGTCACGCTGATTAACTTTATCTTTATGGCCATCTTCAGCGCCCTGATCTTCCTGACGCTGCCCGGCTCTGGCTCCGGCAGCTTTGTCGCCTTTTATCTGGTCTTTATGGGCCTGTTCCTCACCGCCGGGTTGGGCAGCGGATCGACCTTCCAGATGATCGCGATTATTTTCCGCCAAATCACCCTCGACCGTGTCAAAAAGCAGGGTGGCACTGACGAGCAGGCACAGCATGAAGCGGTGACGGAGACCGCCGCCGCGCTGGGCTTTATCTCCGCCATCGGTGCCGTAGGCGGGTTTTTCATCCCTAAAGCCTTTGGTACGTCACTGGCGATGACCGGATCGCCGGTCGGTGCCATGAAAGTCTTCCTCGTGTTTTACATCGTCTGCGTGCTCGTCACCTGGCTGGTGTATGGCCGCAAATCCGCACAAAAATAAAAACTACATCTTCGCCGGAGCGTAATGCAGCACCCTCCGGCCATGCTATCGAAGCAGGAGAAATGTCATGAGCAAACTGTTGGACCGCTTCCGTTACTTCAAAACAAAAGGCGACAGTTTCGCCGATGGGCACGGACAGGTTTACCACACCAACCGCGACTGGGAGGACAGCTACCGCCAGCGCTGGCAGTTCGACAAGATTGTGCGATCCACCCACGGCGTTAACTGTACCGGCTCCTGTAGCTGGAAGATTTATGTCAAAAACGGCCTGGTGACCTGGGAAACCCAGCAGACCGACTACCCGCGCACCCGCCCTGACCTGCCCAACCACGAGCCGCGCGGCTGCCCGCGAGGCGCAAGCTACTCCTGGTATCTCTACAGCGCCAACCGCCTGAAATACCCGCTGGTGCGCCGCAGGCTGATTGAGCTCTGGCGCGAGGCGCTGGCGCAGCATACCGATCCGGTGCTGGCCTGGGATGCCATCCAACAGGATCCGCACAAGGCCCAGAGCTACCGGCAGGCGCGGGGTAAAGGCGGGTTTATCCGCTCAAACTGGAAAGAGTTAAATCAGCTGATTGCCGCCGCTAACGTCTGGACCATCAAAAATTACGGCCCGGATCGCGTGGCCGGTTTCTCCCCAATTCCGGCGATGTCGATGGTCTCTTACGCCGCCGGAACGCGCTATCTCTCCCTGCTGGGCGGCACCTGTCTGAGCTTCTATGACTGGTACTGCGACCTGCCGCCCGCGTCGCCGATGACCTGGGGCGAGCAGACCGATGTGCCGGAATCTGCGGACTGGTACAACTCCAGCTATATCATCGCCTGGGGCTCGAACGTGCCGCAGACCCGTACCCCGGACGCCCACTTCTTCACCGAGGTACGCTACAAAGGCACAAAAACCGTCGCCATCACGCCGGACTTCTCGGAGGTCGCCAAGCTCAGCGACCAGTGGCTGGCCCCCAAACAGGGCACCGACAGCGCCCTCGCCATGGCGATGGGCCACGTGATCCTTAAAGAGTTCCACCTTGATAACCCGAGCGATTACTTCCTCAACTATTGCCGCCGCTACACCGACATGCCGATGCTGGTCCTGCTCGACGAGCAGGAGGATGGTCGCGTGGTGCCGGGCCGGATGCTGCGCGCCTCCGATCTCGTCGACGGACTGGGGGAAGCCAATAACCCAGAGTGGAAGACCGTCGCTTTTGATATTGCCGGTAACCTGGTGGTGCCAAATGGATCGATTGGCTTCCGCTGGGGGGAGAAAGGCAAATGGAACCTGGAATCGCTTGCCGCAGGACAGGAAACTGAACTGACGCTTTCTCTGCTGATTACGCACGACAGCGTGGCGGACGTCGCCTTCCCCTACTTTGGCGGCAACGAAAACCCGCATTTCCGCAGCGTGAAGCAGGAGCCGGTGCTGACGCGCCGCGTGCCGAGCAAAACCCTGACGCTCGCCGACGGCAGCCAGAAACGGGTGGTTAGCGTTTACGATCTGGTGCTGGCTAACTACGGTCTCGATCGCGGTCTGGAAGACAGCAACGCCGCAGACAGCTATGACCAGATCAAAGCCTACACGCCCGCCTGGGGCGAGCAGATCACCGGCGTGCCCGCGTACCTGATTGAAAAGATCGCCCGCGAGTTCGCCGACACGGCGCACAAAACGCACGGTCGTTCGATGATCATTCTGGGTGCCGGGGTGAACCACTGGTACCACATGGACATGAACTACCGTGGGATGATCAACATGCTGGTCTTCTGCGGCTGCGTCGGACAAAGCGGCGGCGGCTGGTCGCACTATGTCGGCCAGGAGAAGCTGCGCCCGCAAACCGGCTGGCTGCCGCTGGCCTTCGCGCTGGACTGGAACCGTCCGCCGCGCCAGATGAACAGCACCTCGTTCTTCTACAACCACGCCAGCCAGTGGCGCTACGAGAAGCTCACCGCGCAGGAGTTGCTCTCCCCGCTGGCGGATGCCTCGAAATTCACCGGACACCTGATCGATTTCAACGTCCGCGCAGAGCGCATGGGCTGGCTGCCGTCGGCCCCTCAGCTTAACCTTAACCCGCTGCACGTGAAGGCGCGTGCGGATGCGGCGGGCATGACGCCGCAGGAGTATACCGTTGAGGCATTGAAAGCGGGTGATATTCGCTTCGCCTGCGAACAGCCGGACAACGGTAAAAACCACCCGCGTAACCTGTTCGTCTGGCGCTCTAACCTGCTCGGTTCGTCCGGGAAAGGCCATGAATACATGCTGAAATACCTGCTTGGCACCGAGAGCGGTATTCAGGGTGAGGATTTAGGCTCAACGGACGACGTGAAACCTGAAGAGGTGGAATGGCAAACCGCCGCCATTGAGGGCAAACTCGACCTGCTGGTGACGCTCGATTTCCGTATGTCCAGCACCTGCCTGTTCTCGGATATCGTCCTGCCCACCGCCACCTGGTATGAGAAAGACGACATGAATACCTCGGACATGCATCCGTTTATTCACCCGCTTTCCGCCGCCGTGGACCCGGCGTGGGAATCGCGCAGCGACTGGGAGATCTACAAAGGCATCGCCAAAGTCTTCTCCGAGGTCTGCGTCGGCCATCTGGGCACCGAAACCGACGTGGTGCTACAGCCGCTGCAGCATGACTCTCCGGCGGAGCTGTCGCAGCCGTTTGATGTCCAGGACTGGCGCAAAGGCGAATGCGATCTGATCCCCGGTAAAACGGCGCCGAACATCGCCGTGGTCGAACGTCATTACCCGGAAACTTACGAACGCTTCACCTCCCTCGGACCGCTGATGGACAAGCTCGGCAACGGCGGAAAAGGCATTTCGTGGAACACGCAGAATGAGGTCGATTTCCTCGGCAAGCTCAACTACGTCAAGCTCGACGGCCCGGCGAAAGGTCGTCCGCGTATTGAAACCGCCATTGACGCTTCAGAGGTGATCCTCGCCCTCGCGCCCGAAACTAACGGTCAGGTAGCGGTCAAAGCCTGGGAAGCGCTCGGCGAACTGACCGGGCGCGATCACACCCATCTGGCGCTGAATAAAGAAGACGAGAAGATCCGCTTCCACGACATTCAGGCGCAGCCGCGCAAAATCATCTCCAGCCCGACCTGGTCCGGTCTTGAGAGCGAGCACGTCTCCTACAACGCGGGCTATACCAACGTTCACGAGCTGATCCCGTGGCGCACGATTTCGGGCCGCCAGCAGTTGTATCAGGATCACCCGTGGATGCGCGCCTTTGGTGAAAGCCTGGTGGCCTACCGTCCGCCAATTGACACCCGCAGCGTCAGCCATATGCGCGAGATCCCACCCAACGGCTTCCCGGAAAAAGCGCTTAACTTCCTGACGCCGCACCAGAAATGGGGGATTCACTCCACCTACAGCGAAAACCTGCTGATGCAGACCCTGTCGCGCGGTGGTCCGATTGTCTGGATAAGCGAAACCGACGCGCGCGAGCTGGGCATTGAGGACAACGACTGGATCGAAGCCTTTAACGCCAACGGCGCCCTCACCGCCCGCGCGGTGGTCAGCCAGCGCGTGCCGCCGGGCATGACCATGATGTATCACGCTCAGGAGCGCATCCTGAACATTCCCGGCTCGGAAGTGACCGGACGGCGCGGCGGGATCCACAACTCGGTCACGCGCGTCTGCCCGAAACCGACGCACATGATCGGCGGCTACGCTCAGCTGGCGTACAGCTTTAACTACTACGGCACCGTCGGCTCTAACCGCGACGAGTTCATCATGATCCGCAAAATGAAAAACATTAACTGGCTGGACGGCGAAGGTCGGGATCAGGTACAGGAGGCGAAAAAATGAAAATACGCTCACAGGTTGGCATGGTTCTGAATCTCGATAAATGCATTGGCTGCCACACCTGCTCGGTCACCTGTAAGAACGTCTGGACCGGGCGCGAAGGGATGGAATATGCTTGGTTTAACAACGTCGAAACCAAACCGGGGATTGGTTACCCGAAAAACTGGGAAGATCAGGAGGAGTGGCAAGGCGGCTGGATCCGCGGTATTCACGGCAAGCTGACGCCGCGCCTCGGCGGTAAAATGGGCGTGCTGTCGAAGATTTTCGCCAACCCCGTGCTGCCGCAGATTGATGATTATTACGAGCCCTTCACCTTTGACTATCAGGATCTGCACCGTGCCCCGGAGGGCGATCACCTCCCTACCGCGCGCCCGCGCTCGCTGATTGACGGCAAGCGGATGGACAAAATCGTCTGGGGTCCCAACTGGGAAGAGCTGCTGGGCGGCGAGTTCGAAAAGCGCGCCCGCGACCGCAACTTCCAGAAGATCCAGAAAGAGATGTACGGCCAGTTTGAAAACACCTTCATGATGTATCTGCCGCGTCTGTGCGAACACTGTCTGAACCCCAGCTGCGTCGCCACCTGCCCGAGCGGCGCGATTTACAAGCGCGAAGAGGACGGCATTGTGCTGATTGACCAGGACAAATGCCGCGGCTGGCGTCTGTGCATCAGCGGCTGCCCGTACAAGAAAATCTACTTCAACTGGAAAAGCGGCAAGTCAGAGAAGTGCATCTTCTGCTACCCGCGCATAGAGTCCGGCCAGCCGACCGTCTGCTCGGAAACCTGCGTCGGGCGCATCCGCTACCTCGGCGTGCTGCTGTATGACGCGGACCGTATCGAGGAGGCCGCCAGCACCGAGCATGAAACCGATCTGTACGAGCGCCAGTGCGACGTGTTCCTCAACCCGAACGATCCGGCGGTGATTGAGGAAGCGCTGAAACAGGGTATTCCGCAGAACGTGATTGACGCCGCCCAGCGTTCGCCGGTCTACAAAATGGCGATGGACTGGAAGCTCGCCCTGCCGCTACACCCGGAATACCGCACCCTTCCGATGGTCTGGTACGTGCCGCCGCTGTCGCCGATCCAGTCCTACGCGGATGCGGGTGGTCTGCCGCAGAGCGACGGCGTTTTGCCGGCGGTTGAAAGCCTGCGCATTCCGGTGCAGTACCTGGCAAACATGCTCAGCGCGGGCGATACCGGCCCGGTGCTGCGCGCCCTGAAGCGCATGATGGCGATGCGCCACTACAAGCGTTCCCAGACCGTTGAAGGCGTGACCGACACCCGCGCCATCGAAGAGGTCGGCCTGACCGAAGCGCAGGTTGAAGAGATGTACCGTTATCTCGCCATCGCGAACTACGAAGACCGCTTCGTGATCCCGACCAGCCACCGCGAAATGGCACGCGACGCCTTCCCGGAGAAAAACGGCTGCGGCTTCACCTTTGGCGACGGCTGCCACGGCTCCGACACCAAATTCAACCTCTTTAACAGCAGCCGCATCGACGCAATCAACATCACCGAGGTGCGCGAACACGGGGAGGGAGAATAATGCAGATCCTCAAAATCATCGCGCTGCTGATCGAATATCCCGATGAGACCCTGTGGGAAAGCCGTGATGAAGCGTTTTCGTTGATTGAGCAGGACGCGCCCACGCTGCTGCCGTTTACCCGGCAGCATCTGAACGCCCCGCTGCTGGATAAGCAGGCCGAGTGGTGCGAGGTTTTTGAGCGCGGTCGCGCAACGTCGCTGCTGCTGTTCGAGCACGTTCACGCTGAGTCCCGCGATCGCGGTCAGGCGATGGTCGATTTGATGAGCCAGTATGAGAAAGCCGGTCTTCAGCTTGACTGCCGCGAGCTGCCGGACTATCTGCCGCTCTACCTGGAGTACCTTAGCATCGTTACCGACGACGAAGCGCGCGAAGGGTTGCAAAACGTCGCGCCTATTCTGGCGCTGATTGGTGGCCGCCTGAAACAGCGCGGCGTGGCGCATTACCAGTTGTTTGACGCCCTGCTGACGCTGGCGGAAACGCGACTTTCCAGCGACAGCGTGGCAAAACAGGTGTCCGGTGAAAAACGGGACGATACCCGTCAGGCGCTGGACGCCGTCTGGGAAGAGGAACAGGTGAAGTTTATCGAAGACAACGCCACATCGTGCGACAGTTCGCCGATGCAGCAATATCAACGACGCTTTAGCCAGGACGTCGCGCCGCAGTACGTGGACGTCAGCGCCGGAGGCCCAAAATGATCCATTACCTGAACGTGTTTTTCTATGACATTTACCCCTACATCTGCGCCACCGTGTTTTTCCTCGGCAGCTGGTTGCGCTACGACTACGGGCAGTACACCTGGCGCGCCTCGTCAAGCCAGATGCTCAGCAAGCGCGGGATGAACTGGGCTTCGAACCTGTTTCATATCGGCATTCTGGGGATCTTCTTCGGGCACCTGTTCGGCATGTTAACCCCGCACTGGATGTACGCCTGGTTTTTACCCGTCGCGGTTAAACAGCAGTTAGCCATGATTGCGGGCGGGATTTGCGGCGTATTGACGCTGATTGGCGGTTCAATGCTGCTGATCCGCCGCCTCTTCAACCAGCGGGTGCGCGCCACGTCCACCACGCCGGATATCATCATCATGAGTATCCTGCTGATCCAGTGCATTCTGGGGCTGTCGACCATTCCTTTCTCCGCTCAGTACCCTGACGGAAGCGAGATGATGAAGCTGGTCGGCTGGGCGCAGGGGATCGTGACGTTCAGGGGGGGCTCGTCGGAGATGTTGAGCGGCGTCGCGCCGATCTTCCGCGTGCATCTGGTGCTGGGGATGACGATCTTCCTTATATTCCCATTCACCCGCCTGGTGCATGTGTGGAGCGCGCCGTTTGAGTATTTCACTCGTCGGTATCAGGTGGTGAGATCGCGCCGTTGATGTTGTCGGGTGGCGGCTACGCCTTATCTGACCTACGTTCAGGTTCCTCCTGGCCCGGTAAGGCGTAGCCGCCACCGGGCTATAATCAACCTACGGTTACCAGAGAGAGAATAAATAACAGCAACAACACTGCGACGATCAGCCCGAACGCAAGCAGCACAGCATGAAAGGTCAGCGTTAGCCCTGAGAAAAGAAGTGCCCCAGAGATACCCCAACGGCTCTCCTTGCACATTCCTCCGATGAACGAAAGTCCCAGTGCCACAACAGCGAGTATAATCCCGGCGTTAAGAATAATGCTGTCGATATCAACCGTCGTTTTTTCGGTTCGGGCAGCAGGACGCTCTCCCTTTAACCCCGCAATTACCCCTTGTTTTACAGCCGAAACTTTCTCAGCAACAATAACCTCAAGCGCTGGCGGCTTTGGAGAAAACGGTCCGAATAAAAACTGAACGATTGAGAGAATGAGTGCAATTCCCCCCAAAAACATTCCCAATGAACTGAATTTATTTCGTAATACGATTTCCATATCAACATGCCTTCGAGTAATGCCGCCGCGTGGGCTGTAGGCCCGGTAAGGCGTAGCCGCCACCGGGCGATTAAGACTGAAGCATGCCGTTTTGCAGAAGAAAATTCCACCACTGAATGCCACAAACCATATGAATCAGAAACGTGCACAGCGCCACGATGGTGCCAATTGCCCACCATGATTTAATGTCGTTATACCCTGCGGCGAAAATAATGGGCCCGGCTGCGCCGCCATAGTGCGTGATACACCCGCCGTAGGAGTTGGAAAACAGAATAGCAAGCGCCAGCAGGACCGGTGCCGTTCCTGTGACCAGGCCTACGGTGGCAAACACCGGCACCATGGCCGCGACGTATGCCCCGCCGGAGGCAAAGAAATAGCGAACCAGGACGCTGAGAAACACGATAATCACGATTGTCATATTACCGGCGCTGAGAAAATCGAGGTGCGCTGACAGGAAATCTGCCAGCCAGCGGAAAAATCCCTCCTTGCTCAGGGTGGCGCTCAGACCGATGATGCCCCCGTACCACATCAGGGTATTCCAGCCACCTTTGTTTTTCTGTACGTCGCTCCAGCCGATAATATTAAACAGCAGCGCCGCCCCCATCGCGATAATGGCGACGGCGGATTCATTAAGCCCAAGGTGACGAGAGAAGATCCAGCCTAATAACGCGGCGATAAAAATCACCACCAGCCCTTTCTCTTTGATACTCATTGCCCCAAGGCTTTGCAGGCCGTTGGTCGCAATTGCCACATTATCAATATGTTTAATTTCCGGGGAGGCAACCCGGTAGCAAATATAGGGGATAATACACAGCATCAATAATCCCAACGGTGCTCCCGCCAGCATCCAGCCGATCCAGCTAATATGAATATGGAAGATATCGGAAATGAGCTGTAGCGCTAACGCGTTTCCGGCAAAGCCCGTTAAAAACATATAGCTGGTCGTTTTAGTGACCATATAGACATTGACCATTAAATAACGCCCAGCCTTGCACGGCGTCTCTTTTGGCGTCGAGCCTAATACCGTCGCGATGCTGTTAATTATAGGAAAAACCACCCCACCTGCCCGCGCGGTATTTGAGGGCGTAGCCGGTGCCAGCACCAAATCCAGCAAGGCGGTCACATACCCTAGCCTCAGCGTCGTGCTGCCAAACTTGAGGATAAACCAGTAGGCAAGCCGTTTCCCCAGACCGGTAGTAACGAACGCCGCGCTCAGCGTAAAGGCGCTAAACACCAGCCAGGTCGTGCCTGAGGCGTATCCACTCAGCACATCCATTGATTTAACCGGAGAATCCGGGAATTTTGTTACGGTAAAACAGGTTAATGCCACCGCGACCAGCATGATGACGGGTTCGGGATACGGTTTAATGACCAGCCCAACGATAGCGGAAAGATATATGCCTGCCAGTATCCACGCCTCTTTGGTTAATCCATCAGGCGGAGGAATAAATATTGATAATAATATTATTACGGCAAGTAAGATTGTTTTTAAAACATTGGATTTAAGCATATCTCACCCATGAGAAAAGGGTCCCTGAATGGCAGAGACGGCTCCAGAGAGACGCCTCTGCCGGATAAATACATTTGCTAAATAAATAATAAGAAACTACACGCTAACAACCGGGATATTATCACCTTCTGTAATTTGATATTCGGCCAGGGTGTCAAAACTGAGATAGCGATAGATATTTTCACGCGCACCATGAAGTTTATCGGTATAGCGTAAATATTCTTCCACGGTTGGCATTTTACCCAGTATGGCAGCGACGGAACTTAATTCTGCCGAGGCAAGGAACACGCTGGCATTCGTTCCCAGACGATGCGGGAAATTTCGGGTGGACGTTGATACCACGCGGCTTCCTTCACGCACCCTCGCCTGGTTCCCCATGCACAGGGAGCAGCCCGCGGGCTCGATTCTCGCCCCTGCTTTAATAAACTGATTAAAATAGCCCTCGCGGGAGAGCTGTTGGGCATCCATTTTTGTCGGCGGTGCGAGCCACAAGCGCGCCTGGTTTTCGCTGGCACCAGCCATGATTTCACCCGCAGCGCGGAAGTGACCGATGTTTGTCATGCAGGAACCAATGAACACCTCTTCAACAGGAGTGCTGGCAACCTCAGAAAGTAACCGGGCATCGTCCGGATCGTTCGGGGCACAAACCACCGGCTCGGTGATTTCATTGAGATCGATATCAATGACTGCCGCATATTCCGCGTCAGGATCGGCGCGGAGCAGCGACGGGTTAGCCAGCCACGCCTCGATTTCAGCAATGCGTCGTTCAAGCGTGGCGGCGTTCTCATACCCTTGCTTAACCATCCAGCGCAGAAGGGCCGCATTGGAGCGAAGATATTGCGCGACATTCTCTTCCGCCAGGCGCATAACGCACGCGGCGGCAGACCGTTCGGCGGAGGCGTCAGCCAGTTCAAACGCCTGCTCTGCGCTTAATGCTTCCAGGCCTTCAATTTCGAGGATCCGGCCCGAGAAAACGTTGCGCTTATTCTTTTTCTCGACCGTCAGCAGCCCCTGCTTTCTGGCGTAGAGCGGAATGGCATGCACCAGGTCGCGCAGGGTGATCCCTTTCTGCATCTCGCCCGTAAAGCGCACCAGCACCGATTCAGGCATATCCAGCGGCATGATGCCGGTTGCGGCGGCGAACGCCACCAGCCCGGAGCCGCCCGGGAAGGAGATCCCCAGCGGGAAGCGGGTATGGGAGTCGGCACCCGTGCCTACCGTATCCGGCAATAGCATGCGGTTAAGCCATGAGTGGATAATGCCGTCGCCCGGCTTAAGCGCCACCCCATTCCGGCGGGTGATAAACTGCGGCAGGGTTTCATGCAGCTGGACATCTACCGGCTTAGGGTACGCAGAGGTGTGGCAGAAAGACTGCATCACCAGGTCGGCTGAAAACGTGAGGCAGGCAAGGTCGGTCAGCTCGTCGCGCGTCATTCCGCCGGTGGTGTCCTGAGAACCGACGGTAGTGATTTTGGGCTCGCAATACTGTCCCGGGCGGATCCCCGTCACGCCGCAGGCTTTACCCACTATTTTCTGCGCCAGCGTAAAGCCGGTTGCGGATGGCGCAGGTGAAGCGGACGTGCGGAATACCGCTGAAGGCTCAAGCTTCAGTGATTCCCGCGCTTTCGCCGTCAGGCTGCGTCCGATGATCAACGGGATCCGCCCGCCGGCGCGCACTTCGCCCAGCAGCACCTCGGTTTTAAGGGTAAAGGTCGTCACCAGCCGCTGGCTTTCTGTCTCACGAATTTCGCCCTTGTACGGGTAAAGATCGATTAGCATCCCGGTCGTCAGCGCGGAGACATCCATCTCTACCGGCAGCGCGCCGGAATCTTCCAGGGTGTTGAAGAAAATGGGCGCGATTTTGCCGCCAAACACAAACCCGCCGTTACGTTTATTCGGCACGTACGGAATATCGTTCCCGATGTGCCACAGGATGGAGTTGGTGGCGGATTTACGTGAGGATCCGGTCCCCACGACGTCACCGACGTACACCAGCGGCCAGCCCAACGCTTTCAGTTCTGCCAGCTGGCGCAAAGGGCCGCGCGCGCCGGGCTCATCAGGCGCTATCCCTTCCCTGACGTTACTGAGCATGGAGAGCGCGTGCAGCGGAATATCCGGACGTGACCACGCCTCCGGTGCCGGAGACAAATCGTCAGTATTGGTCTCACCGGGAACCTTAAATACCTTCAGGGTAATTTTTTCAGGCATGGCCGGACGGCGCGTGAACCATTCGGCATTTGCCCAGGAGTGAAGCACCTCTTTTGCCCGGATGTTGCCGCTCTTCGCTTTGGCTTCCACCTGGCTGAATTTTTCAAAGATCAGGATGGTAGAAGAAAGCTGCCCGGCGGCCAGCGGTGCGAGGTTCGAATGGTCAAGAAGCTCAATCAGCGGCTGGACGTTATAGCCGCCCTGCATGGACCCCAGCAGCGTTGTGGCCGCGTCGGGAGAAAGCCCGTTTACACGGTATTCCTGCAATGCCACTTTAAATAAAAAATCGGCTTTTAGCTTAGCCGCGGGATCAACACCCGGCGGAACGCTGTGGGTTAATAAAGACAATAATTGTGGATGATGTGCGGGTGCATCATGTATTAAACGATGAATAAGTGCTTCGGTTTGTTCCGCCGTTAACGGTTTCGCCGGAATACCCGACTCAGCGCGCGCTTTCTGGTGCTGATGATAATCATCTAACATAGGTTCTCCTGTTAAAGCTAAAGTTGTTCGCAAAATTCAGTTAATCGTTCGAGCCCATACGGCCATTCGCCAAAACCGGACTCAGAATTAATATGTCCGGCCTCACCGATATCGATGAGATGGCCGCGCCAGCGCGTAGCCCAATAGTGAGCGCGCGTAAAAGGCATCAGAGGATCGTTTCGGCTGGCAAATATCATGCAGGGGACGGGTAATGGCGTTGGCTGAATGGCCTCTTCAAGTCCGAAAAAAGCAGGCTCTGCCGGTGCGACCATCACCACCCCGGCTACGTTTACCCGCCGCGTTTGCAGCAGCCGACATGACGCCAGCGCGCCAAAGCTGTGGCCGACGAGAATAGCGGGCAGCGGGCACATTGCCAGCTCGCGGGTAATGGCGGAGACCCAGTTTTCGATATCGGGCTCTAACCAGTTTTTCTGCTGGATCCGTTTCCAGAAGGGAAAACGCCGCCCCCAGCAGCTTTGCCAGTGATGTTCATCGCTGTCTCTGAGACCCGGGACCAGAATAAGGGTGTACACCTTACTGAGCTGCTGCTGGAGTTGTTCAATCATGACGTTTTCCTGTTACGCTATTCGCGATTATTCGGGTGGAAACTGCGACAATAGCCAGCCAACGGAAATAAGATCGGCGCTACCGCCGGGGCTTAAATTGCGTTTGATAAATTCCGCGTCCATTCTGAGCAGCGCGTTAACCAATTTATCCGCCGGGAGACGTCTTATTTTTAATAACCGCCTCGCATAGCGTCTGGCGTAGTTCAGACCTTTTATTCCCCCACGGGAAACCAAATTGGTATCCGGATTCGCGGCCATCAAACCCAGCAGCATCCTTAAGAGCGCCACGTCTTCAAATTCGCCCTGACCCAACGCGGCGTGCAGGTGCGGGAGACCCGCCTGGCGGACGGTCATAAAACCACTGGCCGCTTCCCCTCTCGCCCCGGTAAAGCCGTATGCCTGGAACTGCTGCTCGCCCTTCGTTCTGGCGATGCCGGTCGTTTTCAACTCCTGCTCAACGATGCCGGTACAGATAATGCGGGTCTCACGGCATAAACTGCGCTGCGTGAGCGCTTCATCCCTTTGCGTCAGACGTCCCGCCGCGGCGCACAGCAGCCCCAGCGAGAAGATCCCGCCTTTATGGGTATTCACCCCACCGGTGGCGTTAAACATCGCCTGCTCGCAGGCCAGGCCGGTCGGTCTTATGGCCCGCAGCGTTTGCGGGCCAGCAAGGCGAGCCGTCTCTCTGCCAACGTGAAAGAACGTTGAGAACCAGGGCGCAATCGCCGCGATGCTGGCCATGAACAACGCAAAATCCATGTCCCTATGCGCCCCGCTGTTTACGCGATCCACCAGACCCGGCTTCGGGGTTAAGCGAATTTCCCGATACATGGCCTCGGCAGCCAGCTCAGCGAAGGTGCGCTGAGCGTCTGACGCATTACATCTGGCAAGCGAAGTAGTCATCGGTTAACTCCTCGATTACGTGCGCGAGTTCGGCCTGCGAATGACGCCGCGCGCGCGAGCAAACGTGGGCCGGTTCATGACAGATAAAGCATCTGCGCATCGGCTGCTGGATGGCATTTCTTTTCAGCAGCCCCGTCTTCGGACAAAACACGTCGATGTCCCACAGGCGTCCCAGAGGATGGTTATCCTCCAGATGCGCCGTGACGTGTTTTACCATCCACGCGGGTGCCGACACCGACCAGAGCGCTTCGGGGCCGGTGACCGGCTGCAGGATCTGATGCCGACAGACCGTCCACTGATGGGTGCGGAATACCTCGCCGAGCGCCTGATTCGCGACGGTCATCACCCGTTTGGCCAGGTCGGTATCCTTCACCTCTCCCGGCCAGACCAGCGTGACGGATACAACCGTATGCTCCGACTGAAACAGCCACGCCTGCTGCCGACGGGCTCGCTGTTCTCTGGCGCTCAACACCTTTTCCAGAGAGACTTTCGCGTTCGAGGCTTTATCCGTCATGACGATGTCTCCTTCACCTGACGAACCACGTCAATCACGCTGCCGTCGCGGTAGCGCACCACGCCGACGATACGGTCAGTGAACTCAACAGGCTTAGGTTCACCCGAGATGAGCAGCGCCTTTTGATACAACGCGTCGATGTCGACAACGGCCAGCCCGGCGTTAATCAGGCGTTCGCGAATTTCCGGGCGCGCCGGGTTAACGGCAATACCGTGATCGGTAACCAAAACGTCAATACTTTCGCCCGGCGTCACCAGGGTGGTGACCTGCCTGACGACGGTAGGAATGCGGCTGCGGATCAGCGGGGCAACCACGATGGTGAGATTTGCCGCCGCGGCGACGTCGCAGTGTCCGCCCGACGCGCCGCGCATCACGCCGTCGGAGCCGGTCAGGACGTTGACGTTGAACTGGGTATCCACCTCTAGCGCGCTGAGGATCACCACGTCCACCCTGTCGCAGCAGGCGGCTTTTGCGGCCGGGTTCGCATACACGTTGGTGGAGATCTCCACGTGGTCGGGATTGACCGCCATGGAGGCCGCAGCCGCGCCGTCAAAGCTTTGCGTATCGAGGATCTTTTCAATTAACCCTTTCTGATGCAGATCGACAATGCTACCGGTGATCCCGCCGAGCGCGAAGCGGGCGACAATATTGTGCTTGCGCATACGGGTTTCCATAAACCGCGTGCAGGCGGTTGACGCCGCCCCTGAACCGGTCTGAATGGAAAAGCCGTTGCGGAAATAGCCGGAGTGTTCGATAACGTCAGCGGCAGAGCGGGCAATCATTAGCTCGCGTGGATTGCTGGTCACCCTGGCGGCGCCGACGCTGATTTTTGCCGGGTCGCCGACGCTCTCAATCTGCACAACATAGTCAACCTGATCCTGAACGATACTGGCTGGCAGGTTGGGGAACGGCTTCAGGGTTTCGGTGAGCAAAACCACCTTTTTGGCATACTTCGCGTCGACCATCGCATAGCCGAGCGAGCCGCACTGCGAGGTGCCGCCGTTGCCGCTGGCATTGCCGTATTCGTCGCTGCAGGAGACCGCCAGAAACGCGACATCAATGGCAATTTCGCCCTTCTGAATCAAATTCACCCGCCCGCCGTGGGAGTGGATCTGCACCGGCGCGTCCATCAGCCCGTGCGAAATCGCATCCGCCAGTTCGCCGCGCATCCCTGAGGTGTAGATTTTGCCGATCACGCCGTTGCGAATGTGATCTATAAGCGGCGTATTGCAGGACATTAATGAGCTTGACGCGAGCGTGATGCCTTTCAGGCCGCGCTGGGCCAGCTTATCCATCACGTAATTGATGACCTTATCCCCTTCACGAAAGGCGTGATGAAAAGAGACGGTCATACCGTCATGCAGATCGCAGCGGGCCAGCACATCGTCTACGCTGGCAAAGAGTTTGCGCTGAGTCTTTTGCTGGCTGTCAGCAAGATAAGGCGTCGTCGCGTTAGCGCCGCTGAAGGCGACGTACTCACGGCGAGAGCCAGGAATGTAGTGCAGGGTTTCAGTTTGGTTTTTCATTTTTCATCCTGTCGCTTGCGGTAAAGGGGATTACTGACGAATGCCGGAGGCATTTTTGCGTTCAATCACGACGCGGGCATGGTTGATGATTGGCGCATCGATCATTTTGCCGTTCAGCGAAATCACCCCCAGTCCGTTGCGCTCACCCTCCTCTGCGGCGGCAAGCACGCGCTCTGCGTAATCCACCTCTTCCTGCGTCGGCGCGTAGGCGTTATGAAGAATTTCAATTTGTCGCGGGTTAATCAGCGATTTTCCGTTGAAGCCCATCCGGCGGATGAGATCCACTTCTTTCAGGAAACCGGCCTCGTCGTTCACATCGGCGTACACCACGTCAAAGGCGTCAATACCGGCTCCGCGCGCGGCATGCAATACGGCGCACCGGGCATAGAACAGCTCCGTCCCGTCGCCCCGCTCGGTTTGCATATCCATCACGTAGTCAAAGGCGGCCAGCGCAATACCCATCAGGCGGTCGGAGGATTTCGCAATAGCGACAGCGTTAATCACGCCAACGGCAGATTCTATCGCCGCCATTAATTTCGTTGAGCCAACGGGACGTCCGCAGGTTTCTTCAATGCGGACGATTTCGCGTTCGAGCTGATGAATATCTTCCGGGGAATCGGTTTTGGGTAAACGAATGACATCGACACCCGCCCTGACGGCGGCTTCCAGATCTTTTAATCCAAAAGGCGTATTCAGCGGATTAATTCTGACAACGGTTTCAATATCGTTGTACATCGGATGTTGCAGGGCATGGAATACCAGAAGACGGGCGCTGTCTTTTTCTTTTAGCGCGACGGCATCTTCCAGATCAAACATTATGGAATCAGGTTTATAGATAAATGCCATTGAAAGCATGGCGGCACTTGAACCGGGAATAAATAACATACTGCGGCGTAACTTTTTCATTATAACGTTTCCCATGCAATGTCTTCCCGGGCCATTCCTCTGAGCAGAGCAGCCTGCACGCGGGCGCGGATCACGCAGTCCAGCGCGCCTTTATCATCAATGACGACAAGCCCCTGCTCGATGTTGAACGCGGCCAGGGTTTCATTGACCACCTCAGTAATTCGGTCGCCGAATTGCTTATACACTTCACTCTGGATGACCACATCCAGCCCGCTCTCGACGGGACTGACCTTGACCATCAGGTCGCTGGACTCCAGCGTTCCCGCCATTGCGGCTTGCACAATTTTCATATCATTTTTCCTGTGATAATGCGGTTAAACCGCTGCCGACATCGGTTCGGATAAACAGGGCTGATGCTGGACCTCTTTATTCAGAAACGCGCGCGTGGTGGCTGGCACCATGCGGCTGGCGGCAGAGAATTTGTTTTCATTTAATAAACGACGAACGGCTGAAGCCGACACCGGCACATTATTGCCATCCGTTCTTCTTTCTATTTCGTGCACGCTGATTCGCGCCACTGAAGACGTTTCGTCTTCCAGCCAGCGGTGCATCGCCCAGTTATATTCCGCAGTTAACGGGCAGAAAGGTTCGGTACCGACAAAACGATGATTAATATTCAGCGCGGGGGCGATGTAATTTCTGAACAGCATCAGGTCAATGGCGGCGTAGGCTTTATCGATGACCTGCTTATTTTTTAAGAAATAGCCCGGGAATGTGCCGCGAGAAATAATGTATGCCGACCCGGGATGCACAGTGACATTTTGCAGATGCCGCGATCCGTCTCTGACCATCGCAAACCGTTCTTTAAACGAAAAAGCGGAGACATCTTCCTGCACCACGAAAACATGCAGCCAATCGCACCGGCTGGCCGCATGCTCGATAAGATATTGATGGCCCAGGGTGAACGGATTCGCGTTCATCACAATCGCGCCAATGTTTTGCCCGGGTACGAAATGATGGCGACGCAGCTGGCTGCAGTAACGATGAATACCGACCGGGGTATTCTCCATTAACGCCGCACAGTTCTCGATCGTCACCAGCGGATAAAACCCGCATCCGCGAAATGACTTTACGTTATCCGGACAGGTAAAAAGAAAGAGCTGATGTTCGCCGTTTTGTGCCGCCAGCAGCTCGGCTTCATGAATTAACGTCAGGCTTAACGACGTGCCCCGCCATCCGGCATCCACGGCGATGCATTTCAGCGTGTTACCCGCAATGCCGGTGCAGCCGACAAGCTGACGCTCATAGCGCGCAACGATAAATAGCTCAATATCGTTATCAATGCCTAAACCGTTGCGGGCCAGGAAGCGGGCTATCTCCTCTCTGGCCTGAGCGTTACCGGCTTTAATCACCTCAAATTCTGGCGTGGTGGCGGTGTACATCGTCTCTCTCCTGAGCGTCTAGACGGTTAATTCTTGCTGCTGGGGTTGCGCTTCCACGATGGTGTTCATCAGGCGGCCAATGTTTTCAATTTCGACTTCGACGCGATCGCCATCGCGCATAAACAGAGGCGGATTACGTTTTTTCCCGACGCCGCCGGGCGAGCCGGTAATGATGACGTCCCCGGCGCTGAGGGAGGTGAACGTGCTGATATAGGCAATAAGATCCGCCACTTTGTGGATCATGCTGCCGGTGGAGTCATTCTGAACCAGCATGCCGTTCAGCCAGGTGTGAATGGTCAACGCGTGAGGATCGGGGATCTCATCCGCCGTGGTCATGTACGGGCCGAAGGCACCGGTTTGCTTCCAGTTTTTACCGGCGGTGAACCAGGCGTGCTGCCAGTCGCGGACGGAACCATCCATGTAGCAGCTGTAGCCTGCGACGTGGCTAAGTGCGTTTTCGACGTCAATTCGGGTGCCGGGTTTACCGATGATCACGGCCAGCTCGCCTTCGTAATCAAACTCGCTGGAGAGAACCGGTTTTAAAACCGGCCGCGCATGTCCGGTTTGGGAATCAGGAAAGCGGATAAACAGCGTGGGGGCATCATTCGTCTCGGCAAATTCTTTTCTTTTTTCAGCGTAATTCATCCCAACGCAGAAAATCTTTCCAGGCTCTTCGATAACGGGCAAGAATGTGATGTCTTTATGCATAATATCCGCAGGGCAGTCGCTATACTGCCTGGCGATATCAATCGCATCCCAGTGAAGGAGATCTTTCAAGGTTGCATATTGATGGCCGATTTTATTACCCAGGTCGATAAAGCCCTCCTCGGTATAAATCCCGTAGCTTTTACGGCCCTGATGAATATAGCTTGCTAATTTCATAATAATACCCGATTGATATACGTACTCATTCTGTGTTCACGCCCCGAGGCGTGAACACATTGCCATGCTATTTATTCAGCTGACTGCGCTGGAACCAGTACCTGTTTATTGCCGGATGCCAGATACGTTGCCACCACAACGCCTACGCCAAGTAATGCCAGAATAAACCCGGTCATTCCCTGCCAGCCCATTGAATGGAAGACGAAACCGTTGATAAACCCAATAACCGAACCGCCCATGTAGTAGAAGAATAAATAGAGCGCGACGGCCTGGCCTCTTGCATGCGTTGCGTTTTTACTGACCCAGCTTAAACCGATAGAGTGGCAGCCGAAGAAACAGCCGGTAAAAATCACAGCGCCGACAATAAAGGTGACGACATTTGACGTCAGCGTCAGCAGCATCCCTAAGGCCATTACCAGGAACAGCACGCGCAGGACTTTCATTGCGCCATATTTCGCCGATAAGCGACCTGCCTGCGGAGCCGTAAAGAAGCTCAGGGCGAAGCTAAAGGAGAGCAGACCCGCATTTGCCGGTGAAATATGGAACGGCTCGCCTTTCAGGAAGAAGGCCAGATAGTTATACAGTGAGGTAAACGCGCCGAAAATAATGAAGCTGATAACAAACGCCAGCGCCAGATTTTTGTTTTTGAAATGCGATGCCGCCCCTTTCACCATGCGCATCACGTTCAGACTTTGCGTAGGCGTGAAGTTCTTCGATTCTGGCAGCAGGAACTTCACCAGAATGGCAACCACAATCAGGCTGACCGCAAACCCGTAAAAGATGACATTGATGGAAACGTGATCGATCAGCTGGCTGGCTACAATACGCCCGGACATGCCGCCCATCGAGTTACCAAAGACAAAATATCCCGTTACGATGCCTGCCGCCACCGGGGCGACCTCTTCACTGATATAGGCGGTTGCCGCCGCCGCGATGCCGCTCAGCGCCAGACCAATCACCGCCCGCAGCGCCACCAGCATCGCCCAGGATTCCACCAGCGGGCAGAGCAGCGTCAGAATGCCGCCCAGCAGGAGGGAGACGATAATCAACCGCTTCCTGCCATAGCGATCGGATAACGTCCCGGTAAACAGCAGCCCAATTGCCAGCAACGCCGTTTCTGCGGATAAGATAATACTCACCTGACTGACTGGAACATTATATTCCACAGCAAGCGTCGGGAGCAGCGGCTGAATAAAAAACAACGAAGCAAGTTCCGCAAGCCCGGATAATGCCAGCGCCAGAATCACGCGAATATGCGCGCTGGCTTTTACCGGATCGGGGGCTTTCAGGGTATTGTTAGCATGCGTTAACGCCATAATAACCTCAGTATTATAGTTAAGGTACAGAATGTATTTTTGTAAGATGGATAGCTTTTTAGTTAAGACTTTACTTAATCAACTTCAGAGAGCATTTTTTCTGGCACGCAAACAACGCCTTCAAATAATTTGCGTGACGTGCGAATAACCGCAGCTCGGGTTTTTTCGATATTATTTCCGTCCCTCAGCAACGATACGGATATTTTTCCACTGGGGTGTTCAATATCAATAATGTTGGTAAAGCGTTCCTTTGGACGGTCGGCAACAATTTTAGCGGCGACGGAGCCTTCAATAAGCGTCGCGGTTGAGATACCAATCGAGCCGGTAATCGCCAGTGATTTATGGCAGGTATGCGGCATGAAATAGCGCACCTGAAGCGTTCCGCCGTTTCGCGCGCGGCTGAGAAGAACCGGTTTAGGGATCACTTTGTTGGACACGTCCCCCAAGCCCATCGCCGCGCCAGCCTGACGGCGCAGGTTCTCAAGCCTTTCCTTAAACGCCCTGTCGCCATCTAATTCTGCCGGTGACTCCCCGCCTGTTTTGCCCAGCGCCGAGGCGTCAATCAGGACCATCGGCATTGCCATATCAATACAGGTAACTTCGATACCGTCGAACACGTTTGTCACGCTGTCCGTTGGCAGCAGTTTCCCGGTCTTCGACCCCGCAGAATTCAGGAAGGTTAAGCCAATCGGTGCCGCTGTACCCGGCACACCGTCTATCTGGGTATCGCCTTCATACACGACGCGATGCTCAGGCGTTTGCACTTCAGCGTCGACCAGAGTTCCGGTGTTGAGATTGCGAATACGCACCGTCGTCACCGGGCTTTGCGCCTTCACCAGCCCTTTTTCAATGGCAAAGGGGCCCACGGCACAGAGCATATTGCCGCAGTTAGGCGTCGTATCGACGCGACGTTCGTTCACCATCACCTGGGCGAATAAATAATCTACATCCGCGTCCGGGCTGTCGGACGGACTGACGATCGCCACCTTACTGGTTTGCGGACTTCCACCGCCAATACCGTCAATTTCGAGTTCGTGGCCTGCGCCCATCAGGCTGAGTAAAACCGCGTCACGCGCTTCGGTTTCCGCAGGCAGATCGCTGGCCAGAATGACCGGGCCTTTTGAGGTACCGCCACGCATTAATACGCAAGGGATCTTTAACATGTCTTTTTCTCATTTCGCGTTTATCAGGAACGCAATAAGGTTTTCACACTCCCGTTGATAACTCTAATGTCAAAAAAAGCATGATTAATACGCTTTACGTATTAATAGCCCTTGCGTTATCGTGGTTATAGGAAAGCAATAATCAGGTGCGGATATGCAGCATGAATTACAGGGAATACAAGCGTTTGTAAAAATTGCAGAAATCGGATGCTTTACAAAAGCGTCGCAATTTTTTCATATTTCACAACCGGCTTTAACACGCAGAATTCAAAAACTCGAAGAAAGCCTGGGGACCACGCTGTTTGAACGGTCCACGCGCAGCGTCAAGCTCACGACCGTGGGAAGGGAATTTTTACCTAAGGCAAAGAATTTAATCGATTTTTATGAAAGCGCGATCTTGAGTATTAAAGAGATGGCGACGCATCAGGCAGGGGTTATTACCGTTTCCTGTATCCCTACCGCCGCGTTCTATTTTCTGCCTTCAGTGATACGAGATTATAACAATGACTACCCAAACATCCGTATCCGCATACTTGAGCACAGTGCCAGCGATTGTCTCGAAGCGGTGTTAAATGGCGACGCAGATTTCGGCATAAATATGATAAACGTCACACATCCAAATATTGATTTTGCGCCGCTGGTGAATGAACCCTTTGTTCTGGCATGCCGACGGGACAACGATCTGGCGAAAAAACCGCTGGTGACATGGGACGATCTGGCTGGCATGAAGCTGATTGGCGTAAGACGTTCCAGCGGGAACCGATCGCTTATCGATCAGGCGTTCGAGAAAATGGCCTGGAAACCGAACTGGTTTTATGAAGTGCGTCATCTGTCAACGTCACTGGGGATGGTGGAAGCGGGTCTTGGCGTGTCTGTCGTTCCCAGCCTGGCGATGCCGACCGACGAACATCATGTCCTTGTCAGCCGTCCGCTGATTGAGCCCGTCATACGGCGTACGCTGGGCCTCGTGCAGCGCCGCGAAACGACCCTGAGTCCGGCGGCGGAAAAATTCCGGGAGCTGATTCTACATCTGTGGTCAGGCGAAAAAAGCAGCCCCTGGATCGGCAAGTTTACTCAGCTATAAACCCTGGAACGGTAAAGGGGCCTGTGCCCCTTTGCGTATTATTTTCCGGCCTGAGGATGCGTATCAAAGCCCGCCATCACGGCCGTGAGCTCAGCCAGTGAAAATCCGTGTTTTACATCGTCAACGCCCAGTCCAAAGCGTTCCTGCATCAGTCGGTAAAGCGCTTCAGCGTCCGGCAAATGGATCTGCTCCTCCACATGACCATTTTGCCAGTGGGTAAAGTTGAAGTTAGTTAGCGTCAGCTTGCCGCCGTCAGGCAGATGGCGACACATCAGCAGATGATGGCGGAAATGCGACTGCGGCCAGTGCGCCGACCAGAAGTTACCCATCACGTAATCGTTGAAGTACTGGGTCGCAAGGTCAAAATGGTACATTGACTGCCAGTGCTCGTGGTGACGGAACTGCAGCACCCAGTCATTACCCTCGTTCAGCAGACGATACAGCCCGTGCGGCGTCTTTTGTTCTTCAATGGCAAGCAGACGAATCGGCGCCGTCAGCGTTTGTCCGCCAAATCCGACATCGGCGATCCAGCGCTCGCCGTTCAGCTCGACCAGCAGCAGGCGGTGCGTGCGCGGCGGCATTTGCGACGGATTAGCCAGCACAACCCGCCCCAGCACGCTGCGCACCGTAAACCCGACTTCGCGCAACACCCGCTCAAACAGGCCGTTTTGCTCAAAGCAATATCCTCCTCGACGTGCGGTGACCAGTTTATCCACCAGACACGCGTCATCCAGATGGATTTCACGCGGCAAAACAACATCGATATTCTCGAAAGGGATGGCGCAGTTATGGTGTAAATGCAGCCCCCGCAGGGTATCGATATTAACCTGTACGGGCTGCTGCCAGCCCGTGCGGGCAAAATAAGCACTCAGAAATGGGGACATGATTTGCTCCAGGATGTGATATCCCCTGTTTATAAACTATTTTCCCTTATGCATATGCGTAAAAGTGCTTTTTCGCCATACTCATCGTGTACATGAGGAGATCCTATGAGCCACTTTCGCCCTGTTGAATTACGTCACGCCAGCCGCCTTCTGAATCACGGTCCAACCGTGCTCATCACCAGCCGGGATGAGATCATCGATCGTCGCAACGTCATGGCCGCCGCATGGTCAATGCCCGTTGAGTTTGAGCCGCCGCGCATCGCGATTGTGGTTGACAAAAGCGCGTGGTCACGGGAGTTGATCGAACGCAGCGGGAAATTCGGCATTGTGATCCCCGGCGTGGCGGCAGCCAACTGGACCTGGGCGGTCGGCAGCGTCAGCGGGCGCGACGAGGATAAATTTAACTGCTACGGGATCCCGGTCGTGAACGGGCCTGAGCTTGGCCTGCCGGTGATTGAAGAGAAATGTCTGGCGTGGATGGAGTGTCGGTTATTACCCGTCACCTCCGCGGCAGAAAAATACGATACGCTGTTTGGTGAAGTGGTTTCCGCAGCAGCGGATGAACGCGCGTTTGTCTCCGGACGCTGGCAGTTTGACGGGGATAAGCTGAATACCCTGCATCATCTTGGGGCCGGTACGTTTGTGACGAGCGGGAAGATGGTGAAGGCGCTGGATTGATTTACTTAATCATATCCTGCTGAATTATAAAAAATTTCTATGGCATTTTATGTTTATCATGGCGATGTAAAACGGAGGATATTTCAGAAGTTGTTGCATAAACAATCTTTCATTAAGGAAATATCAATGTCATGGAAGAAAGATGGTGCAATATTATATGCGAAACCCTACGCCCAACCTAAGAGCACGGGTTATTGTGCTCGCTACGTAACCGAAGCGATCAGAACGGGTGGCAGATTGAAAATCCCCAATACGCATCTGGCAAAAGATATGGGTCGCACATTACGCAGGCTTCCGCCTGGTATACGATCAACCCCATGCAGGCGACGTCGCAGTTATTCAAAATATTGTTGGTCAAGATAGCGGTCACGTTTGCATATACGATGGTCAACAGTGGATCAGCGATTTTGTTCAACGCACCATGTACCCAGGGCAGGCTTACCGCAACATACAACCACATTACGAACTGTTCAGGCATGATTAATGAAAACACTCTGCTTTTTACTTTTAGCCCTTTCTCCGCTCGCGGCCGCAGAAAACGTTTATGCACCGGGCCAGGCTGCGCTTAAATTCAATCAATGGTATATCGCGCAGTTAGAACAGAACAAACCGCCCGTACTTAACCCAGATATTATGAATGATTACGTTGCCTCGGGGACAATTGCAGCAGTTAAAGAATTGTATTCAGGTGACAGTAATGAAAAAGATATGCCCGACGCGGATATGTTTATCAAAGCACAGGACTGGGATGATGACTGGAATCAGATAACCGTCTTACATTCTGATTTTGACGCCGTTTGCACAAACGTCTATATCGCGTTTGGTAAGAAGCAAGATCATGTTGTTGCGGATTGTCTCGTTGAAGAACAAGGAAAATGGAAAGTTCGATCGGCGACGCTAATTAAGTAACAGGCATAAGCTCCCAGTCGTAATAATAAAAACACATGGTAGCCTAACGACTACCATGTGCAATTAATTAACTACTTAGCTCGCCGTGAAATAATCTCATCCGCAACATTCCGCGGTGCTTCCGCAAAATGATGGAACTCCATCGTATACGTCGCGCGTCCCTGGGACATCGATCGCAGCGTGGTGGCGTAACCAAACATCTCTGCCAGCGGCACGTCAGCGCGAATAATCTGGCTGCCGTACTGTTCCGCCATCCCCTGCACCATGCCGCGACGGGAAGAGAGATCGCCCATAATGTTCCCGGCGTACTCTTCCGGCGTTTCAACCTCAACGTGCATCACAGGCTCCAGGATGACCGGATCCGCCTTGCGAGCCCCCTCCTTGAAGCCGAGGATCGCCGCCATGCGGAACGCCATCTCGGAGGAGTCGACGTCGTGGTACGAGCCAAACGTCAGCGTCGCTTTGACGTCGACAACCGGATAGCCCGCCAGCACGCCGCTGTTCATGGCTTCACGCAGCCCTTTTTCAACAGACGGAATATACTCGCGCGGCACCACGCCGCCCTTGGTGGCATCTTCAAATTTAAAGCCACTTCCGGGCTCCAGCGGTTCCAGGCTCAGGACTACATGGCCGTACTGCCCTTTACCACCGGACTGACGGACAAATTTACCCTCGATATCCTTCACCGCCTTGCGCAGGGTTTCGCGGTACGTTACCTGAGGACGACCGATATTCGCCTCAACGCCGAACTCACGTTTCATGCGGTCGACGATGATCTCAAGGTGTAACTCGCCCATCCCGGAAATAATCGTCTGGCCGGACTCCTCGTCGGTATGCAGACGGAACGACGGATCCTCCGCTGCCAGCCGTTGCAGGGCAATGCCCATCTTCTCCTGATCGCCCTTGGTTTTCGGCTCAATTGCCAGCGAGATAACCGGGTCCGGGAACTCCATGCGCTCAAGCGTGATAACGGCGTTCGGATCGGTGAGCGTGTCACCGGTGGTTACGTCTTTCAGCCCCACGCAGGCTGCGATATCCCCGGCGCGCAGTTCGTCCACCTCGTGGCGATCGTTGGCATGCATCAGCACGATACGCCCGATACGCTCTTTTTTCCCTTTCACCGGGTTGTACACCGCGTCGCCTTTGCGCAGCACACCAGAATAAACGCGGATAAAGGTCAGTTGCCCGACGTACGGGTCGCTCATCAGCTTGAACGCCAGCGCCGAGAACGGCTCATCATCGCTCGGATGACGCTCCGCGTGGTGCCCTTTTTCATCCACGCCGTCAATGGCCGGCACGTCCAGCGGCGACGGCATCAGTTCGATCACGGCATCCAGCATGCGCTGCACACCTTTGTTTTTGAAGGCGCTGCCGCACAGCATCGGCTGGATTTCACCCGAGATGGTGCGAATGCGCAGCCCCCTGATGATTTCCGCTTCCGACAGATCGCCCGTCTCCAGGTATTTGTCCATCAGTTCTTCGCTGGCTTCCGCCGCCGCAGAGACCATTTTTTCCCGCCACTCCTGGGCGGTAGAAACTAAATCATCAGGTACCGGCGCATAGGTAAACACCATGCCCTGCGTCGCATCGTCCCACAAAATGGTACGCATCTTGATGAGATCCACCACGCCGGTGAAATGATCTTCTGCACCCACCGGAATGACAATCGGCACCGGATTGGCTTTCAGACGCTCCTGCATCATCCGTACGACGCGGAAGAAATCAGCCCCCGGGCGGTCCATTTTGTTGACGAAGGCCAGCCGCGGAACATGATATTTGTTGGCCTGACGCCAGACGGTTTCCGACTGCGGCTGCACGCCGCCCACGGAGTCATACACCATCACGGCGCCGTCGAGCACGCGCATGGAACGTTCCACCTCTATGGTGAAATCCACGTGCCCCGGAGTGTCGATGATGTTGATCCGGTGCGGCTCAAATCCCCGGTCCATACCCGGCCAGAAGCAGCTGACCGCCGCGGAAGTAATGGTGATCCCGCGCTCTTGCTCCTGCGCCATCCAGTCGGTGGTTGCCGCGCCATCGTGTACTTCACCCAGCTTGTGACTCATCCCGGTATAAAACAGGATGCGCTCAGTGGTGGTTGTTTTACCGGCATCGATATGCGCGGAGATACCGATGTTACGATAACGTTCGAGAGGGATGGGTCGGGGCATGATATTTCCTTAAGTCTCATGACTTGTCTGTGACGACCGGGATGGTCGTGCATTCGTTCGTTTGCTATAATAGTCCTATTGTACGAGTATTATCGAACTATTTTTTAACGGTTGACCTATTGTTGATATAGCTCAATCTGACGCCATACGCAGGAAAACGATGATCCCTAACCACCCTGAAACTGAACAAATACTGCTGGAAAATGTGCTGTTTGCCCTCGGCAACCCGCTTCGCCTTTCGATTATTCGCCGGCTGGCCGATGGCAGCGAACTCAGCTGCAACGCGCTGCGTCCGGAGGATGTGGTGAAGTCCACGATGACCCATCACTGGCGCGTGTTGCGCGACAGTGGGGTCATCTGGCAGCGTCCGCAGGGACGAGAAAATATGATTTCACTGCGTCGGGAGGATCTGGATGCCCGTTTTCCCGGGCTGATGGAAATACTGCTAAAGGCCAAAAGCGCTGCCGGAAACTAGCTCCAGCAGCCTTTTGCGTGGCGTTTTAGTGCTGCATGCCCGACTGCTGCGAGAATTCATCGTCGGTTAAGCCAGCCCGAGGGGGCGCGGAGATTTTTTTACGGGTATATCTGTCCGGCACGCCCTCAGGACGCGTCTTGAAGCGTCGATGCAGCCACATATACTGTTCGGGTGCCATCAGCACCGCGCGCTCGATCGCCCGGTTCATCTGGGTTGCGACAGACTCTTTATCCGCACCCTGCAATGACGCGCTGATATCTTCAAGAATAATCAGCTCATACCCTGTACCGTCCTCTCTGCGGCGCGGCACAAACGGAATGACGGCAGGCTTTGCGCTTTTTACCAGCATATAGCTGCCCGCCGTCGTGGCGGCATCCGGGACCGCGAAGAAAGGGGCAAACACGCTGTTGGCTTTGCCATAGTCATGATCCGGTGCGTACCAGAGAATTTCATTCTGTTTCAGGGCGCGGATCATGCCCTTTAAGTCATGGCGATCCAGCATGGTCTTATTTGAACGCAGACGCCCGCGCGTTTGTAGCCAGTCCAGCAGCGCATTATTGTTGGGACGATAAACCCCAATTCCAGGGTTAAGCATGCCAAATATTCGCGCGCCCAGCTCAAGGGTCAGAAAATGCATGCCGATCAGCACCACGCCCTTTCCCTGCGCCCTGGCCTGCTCCATATGTTCATAGCCGCTCACGGTAAAGCATTTACGCACGCGCCACTCGGGCCAGAACCACGCCATACCGGTTTCGATTACCCCCATCCCCACGGATTCAAAATTACGCTGCAGCAAGGCTTCACGCTCCTCCGCTTTCATCTCCGGGAAGCAGAGCTCAAGGTTGCGGCGGGCTATGTCGACGCGGCGAGGCAGCAAACGCATGGCTAACCGCCCCAGGCGATGCCCAATTCTGTACAGCACCGGGTAAGGAAGCAGCATGATGAGCCAAAGCGCCGCGATGCCCGTCCAGCTTAGCCAGTAACGAGGGTGAAAAAAGGCGGGTGAAAACCGGGGTAATTTTGTCATGAGAAAATTATCCTTTAACGTTGCTGTCCTTAACGTGATTCTGTGCCAGATCTTTCCTAAGGATGTATAAAATGTCAGTCAGAAACGTAAAGTGTAACGGATAAGATAAAACTCATTTTTATCGTTTTTTGCGAAAGTAGGTTTTATGCAGGTGAAGCCGGGGACGACGGAGCCCTTCCCCGGCAAACGGGCTTACATTGAATAGCCTGGCTTTTTAATTAACGCGTCCAGATTCGGTCCAATTTCGGTATCCCAGACCTGCGCTTTCCAGTCTTCCGGGCTTACCTGATTCAACGCCACCGACACTGAACTGTCTTTGCTGTTGAAATGGCGAATAATCACCTCGGCAATATCCGCTGCCAGCGCGGTTTTTTGTTCGTCATTCAGATCGCGGGGAAAACACTTAATATCAACATGTGGCATGTGCAGGCTTCCTGTTATGTGTGAGCGTTCCACGTTATCAGATAATGTTGTTTGCCTTTAACACCTTGTGCAGTTCCGGCAGCGCGCAAACGGAATCGGCGATGGCCGTAATATTGGGCGTGTTTGCCGCAAACCATTTATGACGCGGCCCCCAGGTACGTGCCACTGCAATGTAAACGTCCAGCAGCGTCAGCCGTTCACCCAATGCGAAAGGCGAGGCTTTCAGCTGGCTGTCAAACCACAGATAAAGTGATTTCCGGTACTCGATGCAGTTTTTCTGCAGCTGTTCCGGCGCATCGGGCACCCAACGTTCCGGATAATCGGCGTAAGTAAAGGTGGGATAGACGTTGGCCACAAACCAGATAAGCAAACGCTGAAACTGCTGGCGCTCGGCCTGCCCCACGGGCGGAGCGAGATCGGGACATCTGTCGAGCACCATCAGGGCAATCGCTGCCGTTTCGGTCATGATCGCGCCATTTTCCAGCGCCAGCGTGGGCACCTGACACAGCGGATTGAGTTTTTGCAGCAACTCGCGCTGCGGGCCGGGCTGGTCAAACCCGTCCACGTTCACAAACTGATAAGGGATATCTGCCAGGGTTAGCATCACTTCAGCGATGGCCGAGCCCCAGCCGGGTACGCCATAGAGTTTCATCACATTGCCCCCTCAGGGATAAAAACCCTAAGTGTAGAGCACCATGAACAGGTTATCCCAGGCGGGCTGACCGCCTGTTAATTTCATCTGCGATCCTTACAGGACTTTAGAGAGGAACTGGCGCGTTCGTGGGTGCGACGGACGGTTTAAAACCTCGTCGCTGCTTCCCTGCTCAACGATTTTCCCGTCAACCATAAACACCACCTGATCCGCCACCTCGCGGGCAAAACCGATCTCATGGGTGACCACCACCAACGTGGTGCCGGACCGGGCGAGCTTTTTGATCACGTCCAGCACTTCGCCAACCAGTTCAGGGTCGAGCGCCGAGGTGGGCTCATCAAACAGCATCACGCGGGGGCGCAGCGCCAGCGCCCGGGCAATGGCGATACGCTGCTGCTGTCCGCCGGAAAGATGGCGCGACCAGGCATCGGCTTTATCCCGCAGCCCAACCACGTCCAGCAGGCTGTACGCCCTTTCCAGCGCCTCTTTTTTGTTGAGCTTTTTGTGCGCTATGGGGGCTTCAATCAGGTTTTCCAGCACCGTCAGATGCGGGAAGAGATTAAAGTTCTGGAACACGTAACCTACGTTGACGCGCTGTTTGAGGATCTCCTTCTCCTTCAGCTCGTAAAGCTTGTCGCCCTGACGGCGATAGCCGATGTAATCCCCGTCAATCTGGATAAATCCTTCGTCAACGCGCTCCAGGTGGTTAATGGTGCGCAGCAGGGTTGATTTGCCGGAGCCGGACGGCCCGAGGATCACCGTCACGGAACCCGGCGGGATCTCAAGCGAAACGTTGTCGAGCGCCTTATGGCGGCCAAAAAACTTGCTGACCCCGGTAATCGAAATATGTCCTTCAGGAGAGGCTTGCATGAACGGGCTCCTGTGCGGGCGTGGTGGTAACGGAACGGACACGTCGGGTGTCGCGGTTCTGATTGACGGCAGAGCGACGCTCACTGCGGGCGAGGCCGCGCTCAACAACATACTGAATGGCCGACAAAACGGTGGTAATCACCAGGTACCAGGCGGCTCCGACCATCAGCAGCGGGATCACCTCCTGGGTGCGGTTGTAGATCATCTGGATGGTATAAAACAGCTCCGGCATCGCCAGGACATAGACCATCGCCGTCCCCTTGGCGAGGCTGATAATTTCATTAAACCCGGACGGCAGAATGGTGCGCAGCGCCTGCGGCAGGATGATCCGCACCGTACGTCGCCAGGCCGGCAGGCCAAGCGCGGCGGCCGCTTCATACTGGCCGTGATCCACCCCGAGGAAGCCCCCGCGAATAATCTCGGCGGTGTAGGCGCTCTGCACCAGCGTCAGCCCCACCACGGCGGTGGAGAACTGCCCGAGCACGTTAATGGTCTCAAAGCTGCCCCAGCTAATGCCGGTGAACGGCACGCCGAGAGAAAGCGTGTCGTAGAGATAGGAAAAATTGTAGAGAATGATCAGCACCACGATCAGCGGCAGCGACCGAAACAGCCAGATGTAGCCCCACGCCAGGCTGCTCAGCAACCATGACGAGGAGAGTCTCGCCAGCGCCAGCATGCCGCCCAACACCACACTCAGCGCGGTACCGATCAGGGTGAGTAGTAAGGTCTGCCCTACGCCTTCGAGGATAACCGGGTCGAAAAACCAGCGGGCGAACACCGCCCACTCCCAGCGCGGGTTGAAGGCAACGGACTGGATCACCACCGCCAGCACAAACAGCGCCACCGCGGCGCCGACGGTCCGCAGCGGATAACGCGCCGGGACCACCTTAATGGTTTCAACGTTGCTCATCGTCGCTCCTTATGCGGTTTTGCTGAACGCTTCGCGTACCAGCGTCTTAGTGAAGCGCAGCCGACCGTCAAACGGCGGCTGGCTGTACTCTTCCGGATCGCGGTTAAGATCGAACTGCGCCTGGTAGCCCTGGCTGAGATACAGCCGCACCGCTTCGGGCTGGCGAAAACCGGTGGTCAGGTAGATCTGGCTGTAACCCGCCAGCACCGCCCTGCGCTCCAGCTCCTGCACCACGCGCCCGGCGAGCCCCTGCTGACGCAGGTTTTTGTCCGTCCAGATGCGTTTGATCTCCGCGGTGCGTTCGTCGAAGGGTTTATACGCACCGGTGGCAATGATTTTTCCGTCGCGCTCCAGCACGATAAACAGCCCCTGTGGCGCTAAATACCACTCGGTGAGTTCAACTTCCGCGTCTTTAGAGAAGTAATCCCCGTAGCGGGCGGCATATTCACCGAACAGCCCTTCAATAATGGGCTGGAGTTCAGCATCTTCCGGCGAAACGTCACGAAATTGTTCACGCATAACGCCTCCTTAATCACCCAGGCCCGCCGGGTTCACTTCTGACTGGGGAATGCGCTCAACGCCTTCCCCCCAGCGGTTGAGCACTTTGTCGTAATCGCCGTTTTTGATTACGCCGTTCAGCGCAGTTTGCACCGGCTCAACCAGCCCGCTGCCTTTTTTCAGCGTCACCGCAATGTGCGCCGCCTTCGGCCAGCCGCCGTCGACGCTGCCTACCAGTTTGGTTTTCCCGGTCAGCGCCGCTTTCCATGCGCCGATCACGTTCGGACCAAAGTAGGCATCCGCGCGCCCGGACTGCAGCGCCAGCGTTTGTGCCGCATCGTCTTTGGTGTAGATCGGGGTAAAGGGCTTCAGCCCCTTCTTCAGGTTTTCGGCATTCCATGCCAGCAGGATGGCCTCCTGATTGGTCCCGGAACCCACGATAATCCGCAGCCCGGCGATGTCCTCAGCCTTCTGAAGCGATTCGATCGGGCTGGTCGATTTCACGTAGAAACCGAGGGAGTCCTTACGGTAGGTGGCAAAATCAAACTTCTCTTTGCGTTCTTTGGTCACGGTGATGTTGCTGATGGCCGCATCGTATTTTCCGGAAGCCACGCCCAGCGGCCAGTCTTCCCACGACGTTGGCACCACGTTCAGTTCAAGCCCGAGGCTGTCGGCGACCAGACGGGCGACGTCAACTTCACTCCCGAGCAGCGTTTTGTTGTCATCGGAAAACACCGTCAGCGGCGGTTGATTCAGGCCCGCCACTGCCACGGTAAATTTCCCCGGCACGGCGAAGCGATAATCTTTCGGCAACTGCGCCACCGCCTCGCTGTTTTTGGCGGTATTGATCGGCGTTTTATTGGCCTCAATGCTCACGCCGGTGCCGTTAATATTTACATTCTCTGCCCAGACGGCAGGGGTAAAGGCCAGCGCGAGCGCCAGAATAAGCGTTGTTTTTTGCATAGCGAAGTTCTCTTTTATTGTTGTGTGAACTGGTTTTTCGGTTGGTCTAAGCCAAGGCTTTCGCGCAGCGTGGTTCCAGGGTAGTCGGTGCGGAACAGGCCGCGGGCCTGTAATACGGGCACCACCTGGTCAACAAAGCGCGGGAAGGTGTCCGGCGTGCCGCCCTGGATAATAAAACCGTCTGCGGCATAGCCTTCAAACCAGGCCTGCAGGCCGTCGGCGACCTCTTCCGGCGTACCGGAAAAACGCGGACGCGGCGATGCGGCCTCAAGCGCCACCTGACGCAGGGTTAAGTTGCGCTCGGCGGCATTGCGCTTGATTTCATCGGTGGTGCTGCGGAAGCTGTTTTTGCCTAAGTCGCCGATATCCGGGAACGGCTCGTCGAGCGGGTACTGGCTGAAATCGTGATGTTCAAAATAGCGCCCGAGGTAATTGAGGGCATCGTTAATCGATACCAGCGCCGCCGTGGTTTGGTACTGCTTTTCCACGTCCTCGGCATCTTTACCCACGATAACGCTGACGCCCTGGAAAATATGTAAATCTGACGCACGACGGCCGTTTGTTTCCAGCTGCTGTTTCACATCGCGGTAAAAGGCTTTTGCCTCGTCGAGCGTTTCGTGATGCGTAAATATGGCGTCGGCATGTTTCGCCGCCAGCTTTTTCCCGTCGTCCGACGCGCCCGCCTGAAAAATAATCGGACGCCCCTGCGGGGTGCGACCAATATTCAGCGGTCCGGCAACCTGGAAGAAATCACCGTGGTGATCCAGGGTGTGCAGTTTGGCCGGGTCAAAAAACTGACCGCTCTCTTTATTACGTACGAACGCATCGCCTTCCCAGGAATCCCACAGCCCTTTCACCACGTCGAGGTACTCATCGGCAATGCGATAGCGCAGAGCATGTTCCGGGTGTTTTTCACGGGAAAAGTTTTTCGCCGAGCCCTCCAGCGGCGAGGTCACCACGTTCCAGCCCGCACGGCCGTTGCTCAGGTGATCGAGGCTGGCAAACTGGCGCGCCGTGGTAAAGGGCTCGCTGTAGGAGGTGGATAAGGTTCCCACCAGCCCCAGCCGCGAGGTGATGCTCGCCAGCGCAGATAACACCGTTAACGGTTCAAAGCGGTTTAAAAAATGGGGGATCGATTTCTCATTGATATAGAGGCCGTCAGCAACGAACAGAAAGTCGAGTTTGCCCTCCTCCGCTTTTAACGCCGTCTCTTTAACAAAATTAAAGTTGATGCTGGCGTCAGCGGTGGCCGCAGGATGACGCCAGGCGGACATATTTCCGGATGCACCATGCAAAATGGTCCCCAGCCGCAGTTGACGATGTGCAGACATATTTACCTCTCCAGAATTAAACGTGTTGCAGGGCTTTTTCTGCCAGCTGTGCAAAATAGCGGGCTGCGGGCTCAATCAGGGCTTCGTCAGGATTAAACGCCGGATGGTGTAAACCATACGGGCTATTACTGCCGATGCTGACAAACGCGCCGGGAACAGACTGCAGGTAGACCGCAAAATCTTCTCCGCCCATATGCAGCTCCGCATGCCGGGTTTCGTAGCCTGCCTCTCTGGCGACCGAGGTCGCGAAGTCAGCCCAGCGCTCGTCGTTCACCAGCGCGGTGGGCCCGGCATACCATGTGATGTCGATCTGCGCGCTAAAGGCACTGGCAAACCCGGCGGCGATTTCGCCCACGCGGGCCTTCACGTTCTGCTGCACCTCCGTGCGGTGGGTGCGCAGCGTGCCCTCCAGCTCGACGCTTTCCGGCAGCACGTTCCATGTATTGCCCCCGGCGATGCGCGTTACGCTCAGCACCACCGAATCCAGCGTGTTGACGTTACGGCTGGCGACGCTTTGCAGCGCCGTTATCAGCTGGCTCGCCAGCACAATGGCGTCGTTGCCTTCATGCGGACGGGCCGCATGTGCGCCTTTGCCGGTAATGCGAATCACGAAGCGATCGACGTTGGCATAGAACGGCCCGCCGCGCGTGGCGAACTCGCCCACGGGCAGGCCGGGCTCGTTATGCATGCCGAAGATGGCGCTGACGTCACGCAGGGCACCGGCGCGCACCATGCTCTTCGCACCGCCAAAATTCTCTTCAGCAGGCTGGAACAGGATACGCACCCGGCCGTTGAGCGAGGCTTCCCGCTCTTTGAGCTTTAACGCGGCGCCGAGGATCACACTGGTGTGAATATCGTGTCCGCAGGCATGCATCACGCCCGCTTGCTGAGAGCTAAACGGCACGCCGCTGCGCTCTTCAATTGGCAAGGCATCAATGTCTGCCCGCAGCGCAATCAGCTTGTTACCGGTTCCAATTTCCGCCACCAGTCCGGTCGGCAGGTCGTATGGCTGTAGGGTAATACCGGCATTCGTCAGCCACTGGCGCAGGCGAGCGGTGGTCTCTACTTCCTGGCCGGATAGCTCCGGGTTCTGGTGCAGTTCGCGGCGCCAGGCAATCAGTTGTTCACCGAAGCTCATACGGTGGCCTCCCTGTTAAGACGCGCCCCTGCCAGCAGACGCAGCGACGCAACGCGCGTTGCCCCCTCCGCGATCGGCGTGTCGATGATAAATTCATCAATACCCCACTGCGCATGCAGCGCGTTAAGCTGTTCAAGCACCGACTCCGCAGTACCCGCCAGTAGCGACTGCGCCCGACGGGCAATGCGCACCGGTTCGCTGCCTGCCTGACGGGCAAAGGCGTAGGCCTGCTCCTCGCTGGCGACGGTCACGCGCTGGCCGTTTGCCAGCTCAACGCCCCACACTTCGACCTTCTGCGCCAGCGCGTCCGCTTCAGCCTGGGTCGGCGCGACAATCGCCTGCACCGCCACAATCACTTCCCGCGCGCTGTTCTTACGCCAGATCGATACCACCTCGCGCAGCAACTCCGGGTCGCCGTTCAGGTGCGCGGCAAAGACGAAGTGCCAGTCGAGTGAGGCGGCGAGCAGCGCGCTTTCGGTACTGGCGCCCAGCAGAAAGCCCTGGGCAGGGACCGGCGGCAGCGGTGTGGCGCGAACGGCCTCTTCCGCCGACGGGTTTTCAGGACGTATCCAGCCGTCCAGTTGCGTCAGCTGTTCGGCAAAGCTGCCTTTTTCCTGAGGATGCAAGCCAAGCTGCAGCGCGCGGGTCGAGAGCGGCAGGCCGCCAGGGGCTTTCCCGATGCCCAGATCCACGCGGCCCGGGGCCAGCGCAGCCAGAAGATTAAAGTTTTCAGCGACTTTATAGGGGCTGTAGTGTTGAAGCATGACGCCGCCAGAGCCCACGCGGATGCGCTTTGTCTGCCCGAGGATCCAGGCAATCAGCAGCTCCGGCGAGGGGCTGGCGAGTTGTGGAGTATTGTGATGCTCGGCAATCCAGAAGCGATGATAGCCCAGACTTTCCGCCTGTTGCGCCAGCGCTAACGTCCTCGCCAGCGCATCGGCAGCCGTTTCATTTTCAGCGATGGGGCTTTTGTCCAGAATGCTGATTCGCCATGACATGTTGCGTTCTCGTTTGACTTAACATGTCGACATTATTAAAGGCGGATTTCACCACTGAGAAACAATTAATTTACATTTAGTTTGCCGGAAATCAGATATGTAAAACCCTGCTAGCGGTGTGATTTCAGGGATGAAATCAGCGCCTCCGCCTCCTGACGTCGGGTGATGCGGACAAAGTGAATGTGGGCATATCGCGGGTTTTGCATATCGGCTTCATAACGTTTGCGATTGCTGCGCCAGGTTTTGAGGGTCCATATGATGATGGACTCCCTGCTAAAAAATGATCGGCGGAAGCTTTCACGGTTTCCGGTGCCGGGCCACAGCTCCTGCTGGTGCCATGCGCGTTTAAACGCGCGCGTCACCGCCTGCCGGAGCGTGCGGATGAACCCGTAGTCTACCCACACCACCAGATCCACCTCGCGCCACTTCACATGACGAGTACGGTTGTAATTGCCGTCAAGCACCCAGCCGGGCGTGGAAGCGAGCGTATCCGCCAGCGTATTTAGCAGCACTTCATCCGGTGTGCCCTGCCAGTCAGGGCGCCAGTACAGCCTGTCCATCTCAATATACGGGAGCGACAGCTCCGTCGCGATGCGTCTGGCAAGCGTGCTTTTACCACTCCCGCTGGTGCCGATAATATTGATTTTCACCGTTCCGCCTGACTATGCTGAAAAAAAGGATCGCATCATATCCCTTTCTTTTTGTCACCGACACGCTCAATAGCTAATCATTCGGGTACTGCAGGTCACTCACTTTCTCCAGCCACTCAACCGGACTGCCGTTTACCGCTTCGGCGATGGCAATATGAGTCATCGCCGTTTGCGCACACGCGCCGTGCCAGTGCTTGACGCCCGGCGGTATCCACGCGATGTCGCCCTGGTTAAGCGGCTCCGCCTCTTTACCCCACTCCTGCAGCCAGCCGCGCCCCTGGGTGACAATCAGCGTTTGCCCAAGCGGATGAGTGTGCCAGGCGGTACGCGCGCCCGGCTCGAAGGTCACCGTGGCCCCGCCTACTTTTGCCGGTTCTGTCGCCTGGAACGGTGCATCAATGCGCACGGTGCCGGTGAACCAGGCGTCTGGCCCCTTTACTGACGGTAATGAACCGCTGCGGATAATTTTCATCATGTACTCCTCGTTGACTGTTGCGTTAACAGTAGCGCAAAGCCATCCGCAGCATTAGAGTGCATAATCAGAACGGAAACATGAACTGAATTCATAAATGAGGACTAGCCGCCATGTTAAAAGACAATTTCAACGATCTGCTCTCGTTTATGGTCGTCACCCGCGAGCGCAGCTTTACACGAGCCGCGGCACAGCTGGGCGTCTCGCAGTCGGCACTGAGCCATGCGATGCGCAATCTTGAAGCCCGACTCGGCGTTCGCCTGTTGACCCGAACCACCCGTAGCGTGGCACCTACCGAGGCCGGCGAGCAGCTTTTTATCCGCTTACGTCCCCACCTGATGGAGATCGAACAGGAGCTAACGGCGCTGCGCGATACGCGCGACAGGCCTGCGGGGAATATCCGTATTACCGCGGGAGAACATGCCATGGAGAGTGTACTTTGGCCGGTGTTGAAACCCTTTATGGCGCAATACCCGGATATTAACGTTGAAGTGACGGTGGATAACGCCCTGACCGATATTGTTGATGGGCGTTTCGACGCGGGCGTGCGCCTGGGTGAACAGGTGGCGAAAGATATGGTGGCGGTGAGGATCGCGCCGGACATGCGCATGGCCGTCGTCGCGTCCGAAGATTATCTGGAGCGCTTTGGCGTGCCGGAAACCCCGGAGCAGCTTGCGACGCACCGCTGCATCAATATGCGCCTGCCCACTCTTGGGGGATTATATGCCTGGGAATTTGAAGGCGACGGGCGCGGTTTTAGCGTGCGAGTTGAAGGACAGCTTACGTTGAACAGCCTGCCGCAGCGTATCGATGCCGCCGAGAACGGTCTCGGTTTGGCCTACGTGCCGGAAACGTCGATCAGTAAGGCCGTGTCAGAAGGACGGTTAGTTCAGGTCCTCGATGCCTGGTGTCCGACCTTTGAAGGATATCACCTTTATTATCCCAGTCGTCGCCAGCATGCGCACGCTTTCAAGCTGCTGCTGGATGCCCTGCGTCAGCCGTCATCGATACCCACAGGTAATTATTAAGCAAACCTGATGATTAAAGCACCGCTTCAACGCGCGTTTTGTCTAAAAACTCGCCACGTTTCAGCGCGTTGTGATCCCCGTCTGCTCTGACCACACGATTTCCTTCGACGTGCATCACTTTCGGCACGGTTATATTTTGCGTCGCTTATGAATTGCAGGTAGGATGCCTCGCCATGTTTCGCCTTATCCATACGCAGAATGACTGGGAAGGCGGCATGTGTTTGCGCAGAAGCAATCGTTTGTATTGCGCTCTGCCAGGCAGGACTATCACGATAATGGTTCAGACAGGCAAACAGGTAACTCAATGAAAACAAGCAATAAAAGCGCAGCCGATCATCATGCTGCTAAACGTCGCTGGTTGAACTCCCACGAAGAGGGCTACCACAAGGCGATGGGCAACCGTCAGGTTCAAATGATCGCCATCGGCGGCGCTATCGGAACGGGTCTGTTTTTAGGTGCTGGCGCACGTCTGCAAATGGCTGGCCCGGCTCTCGCGCTGGTCTATCTGGTGTGCGGGATTTTCTCTTTCTTCATTCTTCGTGCGCTGGGCGAACTGGTACTGCATCGCCCGTCCAGCGGAAGCTTCGTCTCTTACGCCCGCGAATTCCTCGGTGAAAAAGCCGCCTACGTGGCAGGCTGGATGTACTTTGTTAACTGGGCGATGACCGGTATCGTCGACATCACCGCTGTTGCGCTATACATGCATTACTGGGGCGCGTTCGGTGATGTGCCGCAGTGGGTCTTTGCCCTTGGCGCGCTGGCGATCGTCGGCACCATGAACATGATCGGCGTGAAGTGGTTCGCCGAGATGGAGTTCTGGTTTGCGCTGGTCAAAGTGCTGGCCATTGTGATCTTCCTGGTCGTCGGTACCGTCTTCCTCGGCAGCGGCAAGCCGCTGGATGGCAATGCCACCGGCTTCCACCTGATAACCGATAACGGCGGTTTCTTCCCGCACGGTCTGCTGCCCGCCCTGGTGCTGGTGCAGGGCGTCGTGTTCGCCTTTGCTTCTATCGAACTGGTGGGTACCGCTGCGGGTGAATGTAAAGACCCGCAGACGATGGTGCCAAAAGCGATTAACAGCGTGATCTGGCGTATCGGTCTGTTCTACGTCGGCTCCGTGGTGCTGCTGGTTCTGCTGCTGCCGTGGAATGCCTATCAGGCCGGACAGAGCCCGTTTGTCACCTTCTTCTCTAAGCTCGGCGTGCCTTACGTTGGCAGCATCATGAACATCGTGGTACTGACCGCGGCGCTCTCGAGCCTGAATTCCGGTCTTTACTCCACTGGCCGTATCCTGCGCTCCATGTCGATGGGCGGCTCGGCGCCGAAGTTCATGTCGAAGATGAGCAAACAGCACGTGCCGTACGCCGGTATTCTGGCCACGCTGGTGGTATACGTCTTTGGCGTGTTCCTGAACTATCTGGTGCCGTCTCAGGTCTTCGAGATCGTTCTGAACGTGGCCGCACTCGGCATTATCGCCTCCTGGGCCTTTATCGTGGTCTGCCAGATGCGTTTGCGCAAAGCCATTAAAGAAGGCAAAGCCGCTGACGTCAGCTTTAAGCTGCCGGGCGCGCCGGTGACCTCCTGGCTCACCCTGCTCTTCCTGTTTAGCGTGCTGGTACTGATGGCGTTCGACTACCCGAACGGCACCTATACTATCGCCACCATTCCGCTGCTGGCCGTGCTGCTGATTGCTGGCTGGTTCGGCGTGCGTAAGCGCGTTCACGAAATCCACAGCACCGCGCCGGTTCATCCTGACGATGAAAAACACGACGCACCGCTGGTGGAAGAAACGTCACGTTAAGCATCCAGTAAAGATCAAAAAGGGAAGGCAAATGCCTTCCCTTTTTTTATATTACAGCGCGATACGAATCACGTCGTCAGGCAGGGTCGCTTCCTGCTGGCGGGTCGATTTCTGTTTCACCGTCACGTACAGCGTTTTGCCATCCGCGGAGAGCGCCAGGCTGTTCGGGTAGACCGGCGTATCGAACGTTTTCGTCACTTTGTAGGTTTTCGCGTCAATCACGCTCACCTTACCGGCCTCACGGTGCGTCACGTAGGCTTCATTGCGGGCCGGGTTAAACAGGACGGCCAGCGATTCAGGCGCGGCGATTTTCTCCATCACGCTGCCGTCTTTCAGGCTCACCACCAGCACTTCCGGCTGTTTTGAATCGGTCAGGAACGCACGCTGACCGGCGGTGTCCAGACTCAGGTTCAGGTAGAAGTGCTCTTTACCGTCGTCCTGCACTTTTTTGCGGCTCAGGATTTTGTTGGTGGCAGTATCAATGGTGACCAGCTCGCCGTCAGCATTGGTGGTATACAGGCGTTTTGCCTTAGCATCAAGCGCCAGACCGGTGCTGTATGTGCCGGTGCTGGCGATGGTCTCTTTCAGCTTCAGCGTTGCCCCATCCACGACCCAAATCACGCTCTCTTTACCAACACCGGTGATGTAAATCGTGTTGCTCGCATCATCCGCCACCAGCTGGCGCGGCTGCAGCGGTTTGACAGTTTCACTGCGCTGGCGGTTATCGAGCACCAGGCGCCCTTTCACGTCGCCCGTTTTCGCATCAATAGCTGTCACCGCGCCGTTGATGGTGTTGCCAAACCACAGGGTTTGCGTCGCACCGTCGAGTGTGGCGCCAAACGGTTTGAGATCGCTATGAATGGCCTGCGTCACGTCCAGCGTCGTCGGATCAAGACGATAGATAATGCCGCCCTTGTCGGTTTTACGGCTTTGTGACGTGGCAACCCACAGCGCGTTCTCCTGCTGGCTGATCGCCATTTCATAGGCCCCTTTCCCCACCGCTTTACGCAGCATCTCCCCGGCGGCGTGCGCCTGGAAGGTTCCGGCAAACAGTAAAGCGGCAGACAGCAGAGACGTGCTCAGTCGCGGCGAGCGCGGATGGCGTAAAGACATAACAATTCCTTTTTTAACAATGGGTGTACTACTGACATCGCTTCCGGCTGGCAACGTCATGGCATTGCCGTTCTGATAATGAGAATAGTAATCATTAATAGATTAAAAGTGGAGTATTTCTTTCTCTTGCTGCCTTTCATTAACGCAATGTGCGGTTATAGTTTTCAAAACATTTACAAAACCTTTAACATGTATGGACATGTTCCATTTGGTTCGTTTATACACCACAACCGGTTTTACTCATGAAAATCATTTCTGCCCGTAAGGCATCACTCCCGCTGCTGCTGGTTCCCGTTGTTTTTGCGCCTCTTGATGCGATGAGCGCAGAGGAACAAACCATGATCGTCAGCGCCACGCCGCAGACCGTATCAGAGCTTGATACCCCGGCGGCGGTCAGCGTCGTAAATGGCGAGGATATGCGTCATGCCGCGCCGCGCATTAATCTCTCTGAATCGCTCGGCAGCGTGCCGGGACTGCAAATTCAGAACCGTCAGAACTATGCCCAGGATCTTCAGCTTTCGATGCGCGGGTTCGGTGCCCGCTCAACGTTTGGCGTGCGCGGTATCCGCATGTACGTCGACGGTATTCCGGCCACCATGCCGGACGGACAGGGCCAGACCTCCAACATCGATCTCTCCAGCATTGACAGTGTTGAAGTGCTGCGCGGCCCCTTCTCCGCCCTCTACGGTAACGCCTCTGGCGGCGTGATTAACATCAACACCCAGACCGGTCAGCAGCCGCCGACCATTGAGGCCAGCAGCTATTACGGCAGCTACGGGACATGGCGCTATGGCATGAAAGCCACCGGCGCAATGGGTGACGGAACGCACGCGGGGGATGTGGATTACACGGTTTCGACAACCCGCTTTACCACCAAAGGCTACCGCGACCACAGCGGCGCGCGGAAAAACCTCGCGAACGCCAAACTGGGCGTACGCATCGACGACGCGAGCAAGCTGACGCTGGTTTTCAACAGCGTGGACATGAAGGCCAACGATCCGGGCGGCCTGAGCTATCAGGAGTGGCAGAATAACCCGCGCCAGTCTCCGCGCGGCGATCAGTACAACACGCGCAAGACCATCAAGCAGACCCAGGCCGGACTGCGCTATGACCGCCAGCTCAGCGCGCAGGACGATCTCAGCGTGATGATGTACGCCGGCGAGCGTGAGATGACGCAGTACCAGTCGATCCCTTATCAGCCGCAGCTGAGACCTTCTCACTCTGGCGGCGTAATTGATATGCAGCGTCATTATCAGGGCGTTGATACCCGCTGGACGCACCGCGGCGAGCTGCTGGTGCCGGTCACCTTCACCACCGGTCTGAACTATGAAAACATGAGTGAAGATCGTCGCGGGTACGAGAACTTCGTGATGAACAACGGCGTACCTGACTACGGCGTGAAGGGTGATAAACGACGGAACGAACGTAACCTGATGTGGAACGTTGACCCTTACCTGCAAACCAGCTGGCAGCTGACGCAGAAACTCTCCGTCGATGCGGGCGTACGTTACAGCTCTGTCTGGTTTGATTCCAACGATCATTACGTAACGCCGGGCAACGGCGATGACAGCGGTGAGGCGAGCTATCACAAGTGGCTCCCGGCGGGCTCCGTGAAGTATGCGGTGACGGACGCGTGGAACCTCTATGCGGCCGCAGGACGTGGATTCGAAACGCCAACCATCAACGAACTCTCTTATCGCGCCGATAACCAGGGCGGCCTGAATATTGGCCTGCAGCCCTCCACGAACAACACGTATGAAGTGGGGAGTAAAACCCGCGTGGGCAATGGCCTGCTGACGGCAGCACTGTTCCGCACGGACACGGATGACGAGATCGTGGTGGATGCCAGCGCAGGCGGACGTACCAGCTATAAAAATGCCGGTAAAACCCGCCGTCAGGGTGTGGAAGTTTCCCTCGATCAGCAGTTCGCTGAGAACTGGAAGCTGAAAATGGCGTGGACCTATCTGGATGCCACCTACCGAACCAACGTCTGTGGCGACGCCGACTGTAACGGCAACCGCATGCCGGGTATTGCCCGCAATATGGGCTATGCGTCATTTGGCTGGCAGCCTGAAGAAGGCTGGTACGCGGGCTCAGACGTGCGCTATATGAGCGATATCATGGCCGACGACGAAAACACGGCAAAAGCACCTTCGTACACGGTGGTTGGGCTGAATACCGGCTATAAATTCAACTATGGCAACTGGGGAATGGATCTCTTCGGCCGCGTAGATAACCTGTTCGACAAAGAGTATGTCGGCTCAGTGATTGTCAACGAATCCAACGGGCGCTATTACGAGCCTGCACCAGGCCGTAACTACGGCGTGGGGCTGTCGGTCTCTTATCGCTTCGAGTAAGAAAACAGTAAAGTTTATTTTATAAATGAAATAACCCCTGATGGCTTATTGCCATCGGGTGTTATTCATCAGATAAATAATTGGATGACGTATATAGTCGCTCTGTTAAATAATCTCTCAGTTAAAATATTGTCGCTGTAAAAGCGTATTCGATTCATCAATCAACTTTTCAATCGCCTTCTGGCTGGCGTCAACATCCCGGCGTTCCAGGGCAGAAAGCAGTTCATCATAGTGATACGTCGCCTCCTTAATGTCGTTAAGCTCCTGGTGCAGATAGTTAATGCAGGGTCCGATGCGCACCCATAGCTGCTCAATTAATGCGCTGAGCGTCGGCATTTCCGCAAACTGATAAAGCGTAAACCGAAAGACGCGATTCGCATGCAATGCCTGCTGGACGTTGCCGTTGCGCATGGCGTCATGAAACGCATCTGACAATTTGCGCAACGTCTCCAGTTTGCTATCAGACATATTCTGACAGGCCGCAGCGACCGCCATGGGCTCAAGCTGCTTGCGGATGGCGTTAATCTCGTTATAGCGCTCCAGCGTGACTTCTGGCACCAGAAATGCCTGGGCTGGTGTGGCCTGTAACGCCCCTGCCGACACCAGACGCAACAGCGCCTCGCGAACGGGGGTAATGCTGGTTCCTAATTTATCGGCGATCTCTTTTGTAATCAGTCGTGCGCCAGGTTTGAGTGAGCCTGTAATTAATGCGCCCTTCAAACTCAGTTCAACTTGCATGGTAAGACTGATCCTTTGCGCTTTTTCTAAATGATCCAAATCAAGCATGTTCAATTCCTGTAGCTAAAACTTAATGCTATTTTTAAACGTCAGTTTAAATAAAACGACGCTGGTCCGATATATCCTGTATCGTCATGCCTGGTGGTGGGAAGTACGTAAAAACAGCAAAAAATGCAAAATGATTTTTTTATCAGTTTCGGGCGCATCCGGGATGATGGCGCGAAAAGCTATGTCCATTTATTAAAGACAATATATCGTATCTTCACAAATAAATATGACGGGAAACCCCGCCATATTGCTGTTTATTTATTGTCAGGCGCGACGCGAATCACGACTTTGCCGAAGTTTCGTCCTTCCAGCAGGCCAATCAGCGCCTCGGGGGCGTTCTCCAGCCCGTCGGTGATCTCTTCACGGTAGTGGATTTTGCCCTCCTGCACCCAGCGCCCCATCTCCTCCTGGAACTCATGAATGCGGTGACCGTAGTCCTGGGCAATGATAAAGCCCTGCATCCGGATGCGTTTCTTCAGAATGGTGCCCATCAGAAGCGGCAAACGATCCGGCCCGTCAGGCAGCCCCGTTGCATTGTAGCCGCTCACCAGGCCGCAAACCGGCACGCGCGCGGAGGTGTTCAGCAGCGGCAGCACGGCGTCAAACACTTTCCCGCCGACGTTTTCATAATAGACATCAATGCCTTTCGGACAGGCCTGTTTCAGCTGCTCAGCGAAATCCGCCGCGTGATGATCCAGACACGCGTCAAACCCGAGAACCTCAACGGCGTGGCGGCATTTTTCTGCCCCACCGGCTACGCCGACCACGCGGCAACCTTTGATTTTACCTATCTGCCCGACTGTCGCGCCAACCGGGCCCGTCGCTGCGGCGACCACCAGGGTTTCACCCGCTTTCGGTTGTCCAATATCCAGCAGACCCATGTAGGCGGTAAAGCCTGGCATACCCAGAATGCCGAGCGCCCAGGAGGGATGGGAGGGATTATCGCCCAGTTTAACCAGGCCGCTGCCGTCCGAAAGCGCATACTCCTGCCAGCCGCTGTAGCTCAGCACCCATTCACCCGCTTTATAGTCGGGATGGTTTGACTCTTCTACGCGGCTAACCGTTCCCCCTACCATCACCGCACCAATTTCAACCGGCGGTGAATAGGATGGCGCATCGCTCATGCGGCCCCGCATGTACGGGTCCAGCGACAGCCAGACGGTACGCAGCAACAGCTGCCCCGCCTGAGGTGCAGGAACGGCCTGCTCTTCCAGACGAAAATTCTCCGCCACCGGCGCGCCCTGTGGACGAGAGGCCAGTACCCAGCGGCGGTTTTGCGAAACAGAGTGATTCATCGGGTTCTCCTTCTGGTACAAATGTTATTACAGCCTGGCTCACGATCGGCGTTATCGCCTTAACATTACGCGCCAGACTGGTTAAGCCGTACAACCAGATAGATACAGGTTTCGTTCGTTTCGTTAATGAACCGGCAGTCATTTGGTGGCCCCAGTTCCAGGCAATCCCCGGCACGCATCTCGTGGCGAGTGTCGCCCTCCTGAAAGACCAGTTCACCGGACTGCAGCCAGATAAGCTGACGCGCCAGGGCATAGGACGATGCCGGCATCGGGACGTCGCTCCCCGCGGGCAGCTCAATCTGAACGAGGTCGATAGGCAGATCGGTACGGGGAGAAACATGGCGGCGGAGATAGTGCGTCTGCGGGTCGCGCCAGACGGGCTGATTCGCCAGACGCAGAAGTTTTCCCTCCTGCATCTCGGCTCTGGCAATCAGGGTCGACATGCTGATCCCAAACGCGCCTGACAGGCGAGCAAGTAAAGTCGCCGTCGGGCTGCTGTCGCCGCGTTCTATTTTGTGGATCATGGCGCGTGAAACGCCAGCCCGCTCCGCCAGCTCGCTCAGAGACCAACCGCGTGATTCGCGTTCAAGGCGAATTCTGGCGCTAATACGCTGATTCATTGTGTCTGTTATTGTATTCATGACGTCATACTATAGTGTATGAATGGCTTTTCAATGGGGTTCTGATAACAAAAAATGAGGGCTTATAACGTAGCGCACATGCGGTACACTTGTGTAATATCGTAGCAATACCGTAATACTATAGTGAACAACTCATTGAGGTTTAATCATGATCGTTCGTCATGCCTGCAAAGAAGACTGCGCTGCAATAGGAGAGATTTACAACCACGCGGTGCTGCATACTGCCGCGATCTGGAACGATAAGACCGTCGATACCGATAACCGAATCGCCTGGTTTGAGGCGCGCACGCTCGCGGGCTATCCGGTTCTGGTGAGTGAGGAAGACGGTGCGATCACCGGGTACGCCTCTTTCGGTGACTGGCGCGCCTTCGACGGTTTCCGTCATACGGTCGAGCATTCGGTTTACGTCCACCCCGATCACCAGGGCAAGGGCATTGGCCGCACGTTAATGAACGCGCTGATTAACGAAGCCCGCGCCATCGGCAAACACGTGATGGTCGCCGGTATTGAAGCGCAAAATCAGGCCTCCATTCACCTCCACGAAACGCTCGGCTTTGTGACCACCGGCCAAATGCCACAGGTGGGAACCAAGTTTGGCCGCTGGCTGGACTTAACCTTTATGCAGCTGCAGCTGGATGAGCGCAGCGACCCGGACGCGATCCCATGAATCAGTCGCTAACGCTGGCGTTCCTCGTGGCGGCGGGAATCGGTCTGGTGGTGCAAAACACTCTCATGGTGCGTATCACCCAGTCCTCCTCCACGATACTTATCGCGATGCTGCTGAATTCGCTGGTCGGCATTGTGCTGTTTGTCAGCATTCTGCTGCTGAAACAGGGCTTCGCCGGGTTCAGTGAACTGGCCGCAACGGTGCGCTGGTGGATGCTGATCCCGGGGCTGCTGGGGTCGTTTTTTGTTTTTGCCAGCATCAGCGGGTATCAGAACGTTGGCGCGGCAACGACCATCGCCGTACTGGTGGCAAGCCAGCTGATTGGCGGGCTGGTCATGGACGTGCTGAGAAGCAACGGCATTCCTCTGCGCGCCCTGATCGGCCCGGTATGCGGCGCGGTGATGCTGGTCGTCGGCGCGTGGCTGGTGGCACGACGTCAGTTTTGAGCGCTACAGAATGGTGCCGCCTTTAGTCAGCTGATCGAGGCGCGCGTCCATCTCCTCTTTATGCTGCTTACCGTGATGCGAAATCGCGGTACGCAGACGCTGCTGCTGGGTGTAGCGATCTTCACGGCTGAGATCGGCATCATCGCTCAGTTCAATCAGCAGCTCGTTCATGTGGGCGATGACGCTCTCTTCGATGGCAGCATCCACACGGGCGATAACTTCGTTTAAATGTGACATTGTCACTCCTTGTGAATTGCCGGGTGGCGGCTTCGCCTTACCCGGCAATAAATGCTTAGTTCAGCTTCGCTTTAGAGAAATCGCTGCCCATCAGGCTCACGCTGTATCCGGTCACGTTACTGCGGGTCGCGTAGAACGTTTTGCCATTTGCCAGCGCGATCCACGGTGCCTGCTGGTAGAAAATCTCCTGCGCCTGGCTATACAGTTTCGCACGCTCGGCCGGATCGCTGGTCAGCTTCGCTTTTTGCACCAGGGAATCATACCCCTTATCGCACCAGCGCGCGGCGTTTGACCCGGTTTTGATGCTGTTGCAGCCCAGCAGCACATCGGCAAAGTTGTCCGGGTCGCCGTTATCGGACATCCAGCCGAACAGCGCCGAGTCGTGCTCACCTTTGCGCATCCCGGAGAGGTATTCGCCCCACTCGTAAGAGACGATTTTGGCCTTCACGCCGACTTTCGCCCAGTCGCTCTGGATCATCTCCGCGATACGACGCGAGTTAGGGTTATATGGACGCTGAACCGGCATTGACCACAGCGTGACCTCGGCGCCCTTCTCCAGCCCGGCCTGCTTCAGCAGCGCTTTTGCTTTTTCAGGATCGTAGCTGTAATCCGGCAGATCTTTATTAAAGCCCAGCATATTTGGCGGGATCGGCGATTTTGCCACCGTACCGGAGCCCATAAAGACCGCATTGACGATAGCCTTCTTGTCGGTCGCGTAGTTCAGCGCCTGCCGCACCAGCACGTTATCAAACGGCTTTTTCTCAGTGTTAAACGCCAGATAACCCACGTTCAGCGCGTCGACGGAGTGCAGGGTCAGATTTTTGTTCTTTTTAATGACGTCAAACTGGACCGGAGACGGCGCAGGGATAATCTGACACTCGTTGGTCTGCAGCTTCGCCAGACGGGTTTCCACGTTTGGTGTGATGGAGAAAATAAGATGTTTGGTCGGCACCTCGCCATCCCAGTAGTTCGGGTTAGCGACGTAGCGGATCAGCGAATCCACCTTGTACTGCTGGAGCACATACGGCCCGGTACCGATCGGCCAGGTGTCCACATTCTCCGGCGTGCCTTTTTTCAGCATCGCATCGGCGTATTCGGCGGAGAGGATCGAGGCGAAATCCATCCCCCAGTCGGCCAGGAACGCGGCGTTCGGTTCACTCAGGGTGAACTGGACGTGGTAATCATCAACCTTTTTAACGTCCTGAATCAGCTTGTCGAGCCCAACGTCGTTAAAGTATTCGTAGTTGCCCTGTGAGACATTGTGGTACGGATGCTTAGGGTCTTTCTGACGCATTACCGAGAAAATAACGTCATCGGCGTTAAAGTCGCGGGTCGGCTTGAAGTATTTATTGCTGTTGAACTTCACTCCTTTACGCAGAGTAAACGTATAGGTCTTTCCGTCCGGCGAAATCGTCCAGGATTCCGCCAGTGACGGTACCGGGGTGTTTTTCACCGGGTCGAAATTGATCAGGCGATTGTACAGCACCTGTGAGCTGGCCACGAACGACGGGCCGGAGCTGGCAATTTGCGGGTTGAACGACTCGGGGGATGCCTCGGAGCAGTAAATAATGGTGTCGTTGTTTGCCGCCCATGCGGCACCGGCTGGTAAAAGAGCGCTCAGCGCAAGGGCAAGCAGCGTTTTCCCTGTAGACATGGTTATAACCCTTTCGGTTTTATTATAGTGGACAGTAATAACAGCACAGCCGTTATGACCTGGCAAATAACGAAACACTATCAGGTTATTCTAAAGCCGCATTTTTTGCTGGTTTTCCCGCCAGTGCAGAAAAAGGCGATTTGCCTTAAGGCCCGTTATTCGTCAAGCACAACCGTCACGATCTATGCCGCAAGAAATCGGCGCTTTTAGCGTCTCTTCCTCCGTTTGTTTGCTTCTTGGTTTGGTTAAAGTAAGGGAGTGAAGAAGTATATGGGATCAAATCGTGGCAAAAACTCTTTTACGCAGCGGTAATCTGGATGATTTTCAGGCCGTTGGCGGCGGCGGACAGGCCGTTTTTGAATCAGCGTTACAAATCCGGGAAGCGCTCCGGTTGCGCAAACAGCAGGCCATCGTCGACTGTCTGGCTATTCCTCAGGTCAACGACAGCGGCGACCGCGTAGACTGGTATTCTCCGGTGGAGGGAAGCGTCACCAGCTGGAAGGCAGCCAGTGAAGACGACCGCTATCGCGCCCTGCGCTACCTGGAAAGTACGCTTGCCAGCGTTGAGTCATTAAGCAAGAAATGCCTCCAGTCGCCCAAAACGGCACAACAGCTTTTCGGCTCGCTGCTGACGAAGGCGTTTCAGTTTCCCGGCGAGAATTTCGTTTATCTGGTCGATGGAAAGCCGGTCCTGTGCTTCTGGGGCTTTGTAAACCTGAATGAAAACGCACGGGACGATGCGCTCGACTGTTTGCGTGAATCGCTGATCCCTGAGCCTGCCCCGGTTGTCATTGAAGAGCCCGAGCCCGAGCCTGAGCCCGAGCCGGAAGCGCCCCCGGTCATTACCTTCGAGCAAGCGGACGAGCCTCTGGTCGCCCCGACCCCGACGGTGCGCATTACTGCGGAAGAACTGTATGAGCCAGAGCCTGCTCCCGTCATTGCTCCTTCGGCGGCTGAGCCAGTCCCCGCAATTTTAGCGAAAAAGCGCCGCGTACCGCTGTGGACCCTGCCGGTTGCCGCCGTCATCGTTGCCGCCGTTGCCGCACCGCTGCTATGGCCAAAACAGGCCCCTTCCGCAGAGCCAGCGCCTGCACCGGCACCTGAGCCCGTGGCTATCGCACCAAAACCGATCAAAGCGGTGGAGCCGCTGGCTATGACTTTACCCCTGCACCAGGCTGAGGTCGTGGCGAACAAAGAAAAAGACCCAGCGCCTGTACCTGAAGCTGCGCCGGTGGTGATTGTCGCCATCCCGAAAGATGCCATGGTGATGGAAGCCAGCCAGGTGAAAGCCGGTTCAACGCGCTTCCTCAACGGCACCTGGCGCGCCATCCTTGACGTGAAAGATCCGATAACCGGCAAACCGCCGTCAATGCGCTATCAAATCCAGAAGAATAAGGGCTTCGCCCGCGTCGTGCACGGCGACAACATCGTCTGCCGCGCGGAGATCTTCTCCGGGCTGCACAGCAATGGCGAGCTGATGATTAAGAGTCGCGGTCATGCCCGCTGCACCGATGGTTCCCGCTACCCGATGCCGGAAGTCGCCTGTAAAGCAGGTGCCAGCGATATCGCAGAATGTCGCGCTCGCTATGATGCCAACACCGTCGTTCCACTGACGTTCAAGAAAGCAGGTGCCTGATCTTATGCTGGTAAATCTTTGCGACTATAAACAAAGCGTCACGCTTATTGCCAATAGCGGCGTGCAGTTCCTTGATTTCGGCCTGACGCCGCAGGACACCGCCAGCAACGGGCGCTTCGTACGTAAAACCGCGAACGGCCCCCTTTTGCGACTCGATTTTGACCTGGTGAACGGGCGCTATACCCTGCCGGGGATGAACGGCGGGCAGCCTGAAGTGGTTAAGCCGGAAACCACCATACCGCTGAATCAGTCCCTTGCGGTGCTGGACGGCGTCTGGCTTCCTGTGCCGTTCCTGCGCTTCAACCCGCCGCGGACCTTTGTCGATGGCCCGGATAACTGGGCGCGCGTGCAGGTGCGTAAACTGGAGAAACCCGATGCGGCTGGCAACACCCACCGCGTCACCCTCGCGCTCGACAGCCAGATCGCGGAGCATGCCACCTCCGCCCTGTCGCCGGTTGAAAACGATATCCTGAACGGAACCCGCTTTGCGCTGGCCTGGCGCGATACTGAAGTAGAAAGCTTCCTCGACCAGACCTGGATTGACGGCTGGCTGCGCGAGGCATTTACCCAGTATGCCGACGGCGTTGAAAACCGCTCTGAACGTGACCTGCATCAGGCGATGCGCAGTTTTGAATATCAGGCCCACTGGCTTAACCTGCTCACTATGCTCGGTGAACAGCTTACCGTGCCGGAGGTGAAATTTGTCACCCATACGCTGAGTACCCCAGCCATTCCGGTCGACCTGATCCTTGACGTGGGGAATACTCACACCTGTGGCGTCATCATCGAAGACCACGGTGATGCAAACGACGGGCTGCGGCAGACCGCCGAGCTGCAGGTCCGTTCGTTAAGCGAACCACAGTTCCTCAACGAACCGCTGTTCACCAGCCGTCTCGAATTCTCCGAAGCGCGTTTCGGCAAGCAGCACTTCTCGGTGGAAAGCGGCCGCGAAGATGCGTTTGTCTGGCCGTCGATTGTTCGCGTGGGTGATGAAGCCCGCAAGCTGGCGATGCAGCGTCTGGGAACTGAAGGCAACAGCGGTATCTCCAGCCCGCGTCGCTACCTGTGGGATGAAACGCCGGTTGTGCAGGACTGGCGCTTTAGCCAGATGAATGGCAAAACCCAGCGTGAGCCGCTTGCCACGGCGTTCCCGCTGATGAACCTGATGAACGATGACGGTGAGCCGCTGTTTACGCTGCCGCAGGATGAACGCCTGCCGGTCTTTTCGCCGCAGTACAGCCGCAGCACGCTGATGACGCACATGCTGTGCGAACTGCTGGCGCAGGCGCTGGGTCAGATCAACAGCGTTGCCACGCGCCTGCGTCTGGGCTTCCCGGCCTCGCCGCGCCAGCTGCGCACCCTGATCCTGACCCTGCCCTCGGCCATGCCGAAGCAGGAGCGCGAGATTTTCCGTCGCCGTATGTTTGAAGCCATTGCCATCGTCTGGAAAGCGATGGGCTGGCACCCGCAGGACGAGGATTTTGCCACCCGCAAACAGCAGGAAAAAAGCGTGGTGCCGGTACCTGAAATTCAGATGGAATGGGATGAAGCCAGCTGCGGCCAGTTGGTCTGGCTGTATAACGAAGCCATCTCCCGCTTTGGCGGCCAGACGGAAGCCTTTTTCGCCTCCCTCGCCCGCACGGACCGTGAACCAGAGCCGGGCGTGCAGCCGGGCCGCGCATTACGCGTCGCCTCTATCGACATTGGCGGTGGCACCACGGATATGGCGATTACCCACTATCAGCTTGATGACGGTTCCGGTAATAACGTCAAAATCACGCCGCAGTTGTTGTTCCGCGAAGGGTTTAAGGTGGCGGGCGACGATACTCTGCTGGACGTGATTCAGCGCTATGTCCTGCCCGCCCTGCAAACGCAACTGCAGAAATCCGGCATTGCGGACGCCTCGTTGCTGATGGCGTCGCTGTTCGGCGATTCCGGGCGTATTGATACCCAGGCGGTACTGCGCCAGCAAACGGCGCTTCAGCTCTTTATGCCGATTGGTCATGCCATTCTTGCCGCCTGGGAAGCCAGCGACATTGACGATCCGCTGGCCGGTCTGCATGCCACCTTCGGCGAGCTCCTGCTGCAGAAGCCGACCCGCAACGTGATGAATTATTTGCAACAGGCGATCGATCACGCCCTGCCGACGGGCTCAGACGCTTTCGACCTGTTCGCCGTGCCGCTGCACGTGAATTTCCGCGAAATGCAGGATGCGATGCTGGCTGGCCAGTTTACGCTCACCTCTCCGCTTCATGCGGTGTGCGAGGCGATTTCCCACTACAGCTGCGATGTTCTGCTGATCACAGGGCGCCCGGGCTGCCTGCCTGGCGTTCAGGCGCTGATTCGACACCTGCAGCCGGTGCCGGTCAATCGCATCGTCTGGCTGGACAAATATCAGGTTCATGAATGGTACCCGTTCAGCCAGCAGGGACGCATTGGCAACCCGAAATCGACGGCTGCCGTGGGGGCCATGCTCTGCAGCCTGGCACTCGACCTGCGTCTGCCGCGTTTTAACTTTAAAGCCGCAGACATTGGCGCATATTCCACCGTGCGTTATCTGGGCGTGCTGGATAACACCGTCAATACCCTGCGCGAGGAGAACGTCTGGTATCAGGATATCGACCTGGATAAGCCGGGCGCGAAGCTCGACGCGAGGCTGCACTTCCCCCTGCGCGGTAACGTCACCCTCGGCTTCCGCCAGCTGGCGAACGCGCGCTGGCCCGCCACGCCGCTCTATACCCTCAGCATCAACTCGGCTGAGCTGGCAAAAGCGATTGCCGGAGACGGCGTGCTCAACGTGCGTCTTAAGCTCTGCGGCGGCGGCAAACAGGAGGGCCCTGAGTCCTTCGAGCTGAGCGATGCCTGGCTGCAGGACGGCACGCCGGTTGCGCCTGACGCGCTAACCTTCAAACTGAATACTCTGGCCGATCGCCGACACAGCGGCAGCCACTACTGGATCGACAGCGGGAGCGTATACCTGAAATGACAGCGACGACGACCACCACTCAGGCCTTAATCGGGTGGATTAATGAGACGCGCCTGAACGCCCCTGTGCTGGATAACGATGCTGACGCCCTGCTTGCTCGCATCAACGCGGTGCAGGCGCGGGAGCAGGCCATTGAACGCGCCCTGACCCGCAGGAGCAGCATTGGGCTTTACGGTCATTCGCAAAGTGCCAAAGCGCACCTGCTGCAGTCGCTGTGCGGCAGCGGCAACGGTCGCCTGAACGTGACGCCGGGCCAGCGCACCTTTGACTATTTCTCGCATATCAATCCGGGACACGCCCTGACCAACATGGCTATCCGCTTCACCCGGGAAAACGCAGAAGTAACGGATGAGGCGTTCCCGCTGCGTCTGAGCCTGGTCACCGAGGCCGAGCTGGTACAGCTGTTTATTGCCCGCACGACGCTGCACCCGCAGATGCGCGCGGTGGATAAGGCGGTGATTGAGACGCGGCTGGAGAAATGGCGCGGCCTGCGCCAGCCCCAGAGCGTACCCGGTATTACGGCGCAGGAAGTGGGTGCGATTGCGCGTTTCTGGCAAAGCACGGTACCTGCCGCGAAACAGCAAATTGATGATGCCCTGTGGCATCAGTTTGCCCAGCTGATCCCATCGCTCGATCTTAGCACCCGAGCCAGCGTCTGGTCGCTGCTGTGGGGGGAGCAACAGGAGTTAACCCAGCAGTGGCTTAAGCTTGCTCATGTTCTGCATCAGACCAGCCATGCGCGAGAGCTTGCCGCGCCGCTAAGTCTGCTGGTAGACAGCTTTGGCCTGCCCGGCGAAGGGTTCCTGACGCACGGCACCTTAACCCAGCAGGAGGCCCAGGAGACGCTGCTGCATCCGCTGAACGACGGCGAATTGCTCAACGCTATCAGCATCCCCGTCGACGTGCTTGCCTTCCTGACCCGCGAGCTGGTTTTGCCCGTTGAGAACTGCGCGCTGGATAATGTGGACATTATTGATATTCCGGTCTTTGAAGACAGCAGTGCCGATCCGTTGCTGCAGGCCAAATATCCGTGGCTGCTTGAGCATTACCGCCAGCAGCTGCAGCCCGATGTCCTGGTTATCTGCAATGCAACTGCGCAGCACCAGCAGACGGCCAAAAAAGCAAAAGCGTTAACGAACTGGGTTAAAGAGACCCAGCTTTCCGAAGAGTCTGCCCTGCCGGGTCTGGTGTGGGCGATCACCCCTCATGACGCCCGCTTTACCACCCGACAGAATCTTGATGAGGCCGTACAGCATCTGCTGGGTAAGCCTGGCCTGCGCTGGGGGACACTGCAGGCGCTGGACAGCCACAGCCTGTTGCGCGTTGTCGAGTGGCTGTCGCAGGCGACGCTCCCCGCCCAGCGGCAGAAGCGTCTCAGCACGCTGAAAGGCCTGTTGCGCCAGGAGCTCCCGGCGCTGATGCAGGGTTATCTGGCCCCGCTGGTTGAGGAGCCGGGTACCCGGCGTGCTCAGGCCGAAAACATGGTGCGCACGCTGCAAAGCAGCGCCGCCCGCCACGGCGAGCTGCTGGAAGGTCTACTTCCGCCGCTGAAGGCGTTTGAGGCGCTGCTGGCCGTACAGCAGCCTCGCGAGGAGCAGGTCAACGGACTGTTTACGGATGCGATTGACCTGTTCGCCGATACCCCTCAGGAAAATCCTGGCCTGCACCAGACAAAAGACAAAGCGCGTCTGGCACACAGAGTCTGGATAAATCATCTGCGACAGTGGAGCCGCAACGAGGCCGCTGCCGCGCGCCTTGGGCTTGAGACCACAATGTTGCAGCACATCGCGGATGTACTGGTGGTGACCAGCTACCGGCTGGATCTGCCTCAGCAGCTTCGGCGGATTGTAGACGCGGATAAAAGCAGCGCTGCGCAACTGCATGCCGTGATGGGCAATTTCGTTGGCTGGCTGGGTTACGACCAGACGCCGTCAGCAGAGCGTCCGGCAAGCCGCATCCGCAAGGGACAGGCAATTTTTGTTACGCCCGTGGTTAGCAGTGCCGCGCCGCGCCTGACGCGCCTGGGAGAGCAGCCTGTCCATGCGGCCACCGCGTACGTTTACGACTGGCTGGTCGCCCTCTATAGCCGCGCGATAGAGAACATTGATTATCAGCATCCGCATGATGTTCAGCCTGACGCACGCAGGGCTCTGCAGTCATTATTACGCTGAGATTTCGGCCCGCAGGAGTGCGGGCCATTTTCACCGCGCCATACACTCCGCTAACGTCTGCGCCAGTGCCGATGGGTTTTCCCACGACATGGAGTGCCCCGCAGCAGGGATGATTTTGACCTCAACGCCCTTCTGCTTCAGACGATCCACATCGTCATCCGGCAGAGAGAGCTCGCCAAAAATCAACGTCACCGGGCAAGGCAACGACAGAAATTGCGTCTCCCAGTCCGGCTCAACGCCCGCCACCAGGCTCGATGCGCCGCGCCAGACTGCATAAGGCGCATTACTTTGCAGGCACCCGGCCCACGCCGTTTTTTCTGCACGGAGCATGTCACCGTAACCCTGCGCCACAAATTGTTGTTCGGTTTGCGCCGCAATAGACCGGCTGAACATGCCACCGCCAGCGTGAAAATTGGGCTCCGACACGATCAGGCCTTTAACCCGCGCTGCCACCAGCCCTGCTGTTTCAATCGCGATGCTGCCGCCCATGCTGTGGCCGTATAACCAGAAGGCATCCAGTTTCAGATGGTCAATCAGCTCCGCCACAACGCGCGCTTGATCGGTGGTTTTGTAGCTGTAGTGCTCGGGCTTATCGCTGTAACCGCTGCCGGGTAAATCGATGAGAATCGTTCTGCGCCCGCCAAACTGAGGGTCACGAACGACGCGGGGATATTCATAGGAAGAGGCGCAGCCCAGCCCATGAATAAACACCACGGGATCGCCGGTGCCGGGCAAGTCATGCCAGCGCACGGTGCAACGGGCCTGCTGCGAGTAAAAACTGTTCATAAGCACTCCTTTTACGATGCACTGTGTATTTATACAGTCATCATATCCGGAATGCCATAATCATCTTTTAAAAATGGAAGCGTGCTTCAGAAAAGCGAGATCAGGAGCGCTACGGGGAAGCTCATCGGCCAGGTTGATCCCACCAGAAACGCGCTGAGCAGACGGATACGTTTGCGGTCTTTAGAGAGGAACCAGGTAATTAATGCGCAGATGGAAGCCATGATTGCGTAAAAAACCAACATCTTTTGATACAACGTCATTCTGAATACCAGAGCCGAAAAAATAACCGCACGCAATATGCGTCATATGTTGATACAGATCAAGTTTTTTAATTACATAATAACCACTTAAAAATTAAGGCTAATAACAACTGAGTATTTTGTATAACAAACAGGGGGAGCCACCCATTATCTTTATTGATAACATGCATGTTAAATGCACTTTTTGATAAATATTCTCTTCCGCAACGGCGTCTAATAAAGGCAGACATCCATGGGAGGCCATATGCTACGCATTCCGCAGAGTTGTATTCATACCCGCTCCACCCCTTTCTGGAATAAAGAAACCGCCCCTGCCGGGATCTTTCAGCGTCATCTCGACACGGGTACCCGTCCGGGCGTTTATCCCCGTCTGTCCGTTATGCAGGGCGCCGTCCGCTACCTGGGTTATGCTGATGAACATGCCCCTGAGCCTGACAGGACATTGATTATCAGGGCTGGCCACTTCGGTGTTTTTCCCCCTGAGAAATGGCATCACATCGAGGTGATGAGCGACGACACGCTGTTCAATATTGAATTTTTCGTCGAACCAGAGGTATTGAAGTCGCTTTAAGCGGCTTTTATTTAGGAGGAAACCCTTATGCTACGTATCCCTGAGAATTTTGTTCATACCCGCTCCACTCCATTCTGGAACAAAGACACCGCGCCAAAAGCCCTTTTCACCCACCATAATACGAAAGCCAGCGTATATGGCCGTTTGTCGGTGATGCAGGGGGCGGTGCGCTATTTTGGCTTCCCTGACGCGACCGCGACCGAACCGGATCTGGAGCTGGTGATTGAAGCCGGATCGTTTGGCATCTCACCGCCGGAAAAATGGCATCGCATTGAGCTACTGACCGACAATACCTGGTTCAATATCGACTTTTTTGCCGATCCTGACGTTACGCTTCAGGGCGCGGGCATCGGCAAAGTGGTCAATACACATAAGGAGTAACCGCGTGGGTAAAGCAACGTACACAGTGACCGTGACCAACAACAGCAACGGCGTCTCGGTGGATTATGAAACAGAGGCTCCGATGGAGTTGCTCATCCCCGATGTCGCCGCAGATGTGGTGAAAGATCTGGTGAATACCGTCCGCGCTTACGATACGGAAAATGAGCACGAGGTGTGTGGCTGGTAAAACAAACGCCCGGCGATGCTGACCGCCGGGCATGATTTTCTAGTGTTTAATCATTACGTGCCGGACAACCGTATAATCCTCAAGCCCGTACACCGACATATCCTTTCCATAGCCGGACAATTTCATGCCGCCGTGCGGCATTTCGCTCACCAGCATAAAATGGGTATTCACCCAGGTGCAGCCGTACTGCAGGCGTGCGCTCAGCCGATGGGCACGGCCCACGTCCTGAGTCCAGACCGACGACGCCAGACCGTACTGCGAATCGTTCGCCCAGGCCAGCACCTGCGCTTCATCGTCGAATTCGGTGACGCTCACTACCGGGCCAAACACCTCGCGCTGAACGATGGCATCCTCCTGCTTCGCCCCGGCCAGCAGGGTTGGCTGGAAATAGTAGCCCGCCCCCTCTTTTTTGCTTCCGCCCGTCACTACGCGAATATGACCGAGCGCTTTCGCCTCCTCAACCGCCTGACAGACGCGTGAAAGATGCGCAGCCGAGCTCAGCGGACCGAGCTCAGTAGACTCATCTTCCGGCGCCCCCATTTTGAGGCTGGCGACGGCGGCACCGAGCTTTTCCACCAGTTGGGCAGAGATCCCCTTCTGGGCATAAATACGGCAGGCCGCCGTACAGTCCTGCCCTGCATTGTAGAAACCAAACGTCCGCACGCCCTCCACAACCGCGTCCAGATCAGCATCGTCGAACACGATAACCGGCGCTTTACCGCCCAGTTCCATGTGGGTGCGCTTAATGGAGGACGCCGTGTGGCCGATGATATGCTCCCCGGTAGCAATCGAACCGGTCAGCGACACCATGCGCACTTTTTCATGCCTGGTCAGCGGATCGCCCACCGTTTTACCGCGACCAAACAGCACGTTGAGAACGCCTGCCGGGAAGATATCCTTTGCCAGCTCCGCCAGCTTTAACGCCGTCAGCGGCGTGATTTCAGAAGGTTTGATGACCACACAGTTACCGGCCGCCAGCGCAGGCGCCAGCTTCCATGCCGCCATCATCAGCGGGTAGTTCCACGGCGCGATAGAGGCTACCACGCCCACCGGGTCGCGGCGGATCATCGACGTGTGGCCCTCAAGATACTCTCCGGCGGCCAGCCCGTTCAGGCAGCGCGCGGCCCCGGCAAAGAAACGAAATACGTCGACCACCGCCGGAATCTCATCGCCCAGAGCACAGTGCAGCGGCTTGCCGCAGTTAAGGGATTCGAGCCGGGCAAACTCTTCACCATGCGCTTCAATCGCATCCGCCAGCTTCAGCAGGCACTCGGCGCGCGTTTTCGGTGTCGTTTGCCCCCACACCACAAAAGCCCGGTCGGCGGCCTGAACCGCCGCGTCGACCTGAGCCGCTGAGGCCTCAGCAATCTCCAGCAGCACCTCACCGGTGGCCGGGTTATAGATCGGCTGTTTCTCTCCCTCTCCGGCAACCAGTTCACCCTTTATCAGCAGATGTGTTTGCATAGCATTGTCCTGTTCAAATCAATGTTATTTCCCGCTGCCAGCAATGTTCTCGCCGTCGCGGGTTAGCCACCAGGCTCCCAGAATGGGGATGGTTGTTACCAGCATCACCAGCAGTGCAACGACGTTGGTGACCGGCACGTCGCGCGGACGTCCTAGCTGATTGAGCAACCACAGCGGTAACGTACGCTCGTGTCCCGCCGTAAACGTTGTGACGATGATTTCGTCAAACGACAGGGCAAACGCCAGCATTCCCCCCGCCAGCAGTGCTGAACCCAGGTTGGGTAACACCACATAGCGGAAGGTTTGCCACCCGTCAGCCCCGAGATCCATCGACGCCTCTACCAGACTCCAGGAGGTACGCCGGAACCGGGCAATCACATTATTGAAGACCACCACCACGCAGAACGTGGCATGCCCGACCACGATGGTGAAAAAACCCGGCTCAAGGTCGATCGTCTTGAATGCGGTCAGCAGCGCCAGCCCGGTAATAATTCCCGGTAAGGCAATTGGCAGCAGCAGCAACAGCGAGATCGCGTTTTTGCCAAAAAAATCGCTTCGCCACAGCGCCGCTGCAGCAAGCGTGCCAAGCACCAGGGCGATCGCGGTGGAAAGTGCCGCAATTTGAAGTGACAACGTCACGGATTCAATAATATCTCCACGCCCCGCTGCCACGCTAAACCACTTCAGCGTCAGCCCCTGCGGCGGAAAACTGAAGGCTGCGTCTTCGGTGTTAAAGGCATAGATGGCGATAATCAGTAGCGGAAAATGCAGGAAGATCACTCCTCCCCAGGCTGCCACCTTCAGGAACAGCGGTGCGCGTTCAGAGTGCATCGAATGCTCCCAGACGTTTCACGAACGCCAGATAGAGTGAAATCAGCACGATGGGCACCAGCGTGAACGCGGCGGCCATGGGCATATTGCCAATCGCCCCCTGCTGGGAATAGACCATATTGCCGATGAAATACCCCGGCGGCCCCACCAGCTGCGGCACAATGAAGTCTCCCAGCATCAGGGAAAAGGTGAATATCGAGCCCGCGGCAATGCCCGGGATAGCCAGCGGCAGAACGACGTAGCGGAAGGTCTGACGAGGACGCGCGCCGAGGTCGGCTGAGGCCTGCAGTAGCGAGGCAGGAAGGCGTTCCAGCGCCGCCTGGACGGGCAGGATCATAAACGGCAGCCAGATATAGACGAAGACCAAAAACCGTCCCAGCCCGGAAGTGGACAAGGTATTGCCGCCAATTGCGGGTAACGTAAGGATTGACGTCAGGAACGGCTCCAGCCCCAGGTGGTTGAGAAACCACTGCGCCACCCCGTCCTTCGCCAGCAGCAGCGTCCAGGCGTAGGCTTTGACAATGTAGCTCGCCCACATTGGCAGCATTACGGCGATATAAAAAAACGCTTTCCACTTGCCGCGGGTGTACCGCGCCATGTACCAGGCCATCGGGAATGCCAGGATCGCGCTGGCAATCGTCACCGCAATCGCCATCGTTAACGTGCGCAGGATGATGTCGTAGTTTGCCGGGTTAAAGAGCGCCAGAATGTTCGCCAGGGTCAGATCCGGCGTGACCGCCATGGTGAAATCGTCAAAGGTGTAAAAACCCTGCCATAAAAGAGTCAGTAGCGATCCTAAATAGACGATGCCAAACCACATCAGCGGTGCAAGCAGAAGCAGGAACAACCCGAGCGACGGTTTACGCCAGAATAGTGCCGTAATGCGGCTTACGCGACTTCGCGGGGCGGGAGGATGAGCGACACTCATAGCCATTTCACCTCTCCTCGTGAAGACGGATCATCGCCTCGCGCGACCACGATGCCATGACGGCCTGCCCCGGCGCTATGCCACTCAGCGGCGAGAAATCGCTGAGATTGGCCTGGCTTACCAGCAGTTTTGCTCCGTCAGCAAGTTTAAGCTCCAGACGCGTGGCGGCGCCCTGGTACTGAACGGCCTGCACGTATCCCTGAACCTGAACTTCACCGCTCTCGTTAAGGCGAATATGTTCCGGGCGCAGCGAATAAGCGCCTTCCATGCCGCAGAGTTTCTGTGCAAGGGCTGAATCAAAAACGTTGGACGTGCCGACAAAACCGGCGACAAACGGCGTGCGCGGGCGCATGTAGAGATCGCGCGGGGTATCGACCTGCTCGATGCGTCCATTATTGAACACCGCCACCCGGTCTGACATGGAGAGGGCCTCACCCTGATCGTGGGTGACAAAAATAAAGGTGATACCGAGTTCCTGCTGAAGTTTCTTCAGCTCGAACTGCATCTGTTCGCGCAGTTTGAGATCGAGCGCGCCCAGGGGTTCGTCCAGCAGCAGGACGCGCGGTTCATTAACCAGCGCCCGGGCGATGGCCACACGCTGCCGCTGGCCGCCGGAAAGCTGCGAAGGCTTTCGGGCGACGGCGAAGCTTAAGCCGACTTTTTCCAGCGCGTCGCGAGCCTGCGCGTGGCGTTTTTTCTTGTCGACGCCTTTGACCATCAGCCCGTAGGCCACGTTATCGAGGATCGACATATGCGGGAACAGCGCGTAATCCTGGAACACGGTGTTCACATCCCGCTCCCACGGCGGCAGCGCGCTCGCCTCTTTGCCAAAGATAGAAATCGTGCCGCCTGACAGCTGCTCAAAGCCGGCAATCAGACGCAGGCAGGTGGTTTTGCCGGAGCCCGAAGGCCCCAGCATGGAGAAAAATTCTCCGTCACGAACGGCAATGGTGACCCCATCCACTGCCCGTACGTCGCCGTACAGACGGGAAACGTTGTTAAATTCTACCGCGTACGTCATGTTCTGCTCCCGGGCTATTAACGACCGCCCATAATGGCGATGTAATCCTGCGTCCAGCGGCTGTAAGGCACAAATTTACCGCCTTCTGCGATGGGAGTTTTCCAGAACATGATTTTGTCAAAATAGTTATAGCCGTTGGTTTCGCAGCCCTTGTCACCCAGCAGCGTGCTGGCCTTACACCCTTCAGGCACGACGGGCAGCGAGCCAAACCATGCCGCCAGATCGCCCTGCACTTTCGGTGTGAGCGACCAGTTCATCCATTTGTAGGCGCACATCGGGTGTTTTGCCTGCGCGTGCAGCATGGTGGTATCCGCCCAGCCGGTTACACCCTCTTTCGGGAAGACGGTGGCAACGGGCTGGTTCTCAGCCTTCAGGGCATTCGCCTGATACGGCCAGGCGCTGGAGGCCACGACGCCTTCATTTTTGAAGTCGCTCATCTGGACGGTGGTGTCATGCCAGTAGCGGTGGATCAGGGCATGCTGGTCGCGAAGCACCTTGAGCACGGCGGCGTACTGCTGTTCAGTGAGCTGATACGGGTCGCTTATACCCAGCTGCGGTTGGGTGGCTTTGACGAACAGAGCCGCATCGGCGATGTAAATTGGGCCGTCATACGCCTGCACGCGTCCCTGATTGGTTTTGCCGTCCGGCAGATCCTGCTTCGTAAAGACCACGCTCCAGCTGTCCGGCGGCGTCGGGAAGGTTTTGGTGTTGTACATCAGCAGGTTGGGCCCCCACTGATACGGCGTGCCGTAGACCTTGCCGCCCACGTTAAACCACTCGCCCTTCACGATGCGCGGGTCGACGGTTTTCCAGTTAGGGATAAGATCGGGGTTAATCGGCTGAACGCGTTTGCCCATGATCAGGCGCAGGGAGGCATCACCCGAGGCGGTGACCAGGTCATACCCGCCTTTTGCCATCAGGCTGACCATTTCATCGGACGTGGCCGCCGTTTTGACGTTAACCGCGCAGCCGGTCTCTTTTTCAAACTGGGTGACCCAGTCATAATTTTTATCCGTCTGCCCGCGTTCGATGTATCCCGGCCAGGCGATAATATCCAGTCGGCCTTCCCCGTCGCCAATGGCCTTAGGCGGTTCTGCGGCTTGCGCTGTCATGATAGTCATGCCGAGCGCGCACAGGCTGCTGCGGGCAAATTTTTTGCTCATAAGAGTTACTCCTGTCGCAATGAAATTTAGCGGCAGCCGTGCCGTAAAAATATCTCCCTTATTAAACGTAGACCGCGCAAATGCGCCGCACCGTACGGCTTAAGGAAATTTCATCAAGGTGTGACCGGGGACGCATTCCCCGTTAACTGGATTATAGACAAGGAGTTAGCCGCGATAGACGGTATGCAGATTTCCTATGATACGACACTGCAAAATATTTGCAGCGCCACCATCAGGATAAGAAATGATTATTTAAATAAGGTCGGAAAGATTATTCCAGCATCGCACTAATGAGTTTTCCTAACTGTATGACCGCCTGCTCTTCCCGCTCCCCCCACGCCCAGGAAGTATTAAAACGGAAGAATGGAGTCCAGGCATCAGAGGTGGAAAACATCTTTCCGGGCGCAATGCTGATGTGGTGGGTTAAGGCCCTCTCGCTCAGCAGCCCCGCGTCCAGCTGTGCAGGTAGCTCCAGCCATAAAAAATAGCCGCTTTCGCTGTGATGAATTTTAACTCCGGCAGGCATATGACGCAGAAGCGACTGCCACGCCTGCTGTTTTCGCTCGGCGAGGGTTCGTCGCAGGCGGCGCAGATGGGCGTCGTAGCGTTTTGTCGCCAGATAATCCACCAGCGCCAGCTGCATGGGAGAACTGGTTGAGAGCGTGCTCATCAGCTGAAGCTGCTGAATGCGGCGCGCATGTTTACCCGCCGCCACCCAGCCGATACGAAAACCGGCCACCAGACATTTTGAAAAAGAGGAGCAGTGAAGCGTCATATCCTGACGATCCCAGGCTTTCGCCGGGAGCGGCTTTTCGCGGCCAAAATAGAGCTCGCTGTAGACATCGTCTTCAATCAACGTGACGTTATGTTTTGTCAGGAGTGCGACCAGACGCGCTTTTTTCTCCGCGCTCAGCGTGAAGCCAAGCGGGTTCTGACTGTTAGTCATGATCCAGCAGGCTTTAACCGGGTACTCATTCAGCGCCTGTTCAAGGGCATTCAGGTCAATCCCCTCGCGGACATCCGTCGCAATCGACAACGCTTTGAGTTTCAGGCGCTCCAGCGCCTGCAGCGCGCCGTAGAAACACGGGTTTTCGACTATCACCCAATCGCCAGGCTCGGTCACCGCCTGCAGGCTGAGATTGAGCGCTTCAAGCGCGCCTGCGGTGATCACGATCTCTTCCGGGGAGATGTTCATCCCCTGCTGCGCATAGCGACGGGCAATGGCGTGGCGGAGATCGACGTTACCCGGCGGCAGGTTCTCAATCACGCTCATCGCTGTCGCGGTTTTGCTGACGTTCGCCAGCGAGCGGTTGAGCTGCTGCAGCGGGAAAAGCCGTGGGTCAGGAAAGGCGGAAGCGAAAGGAACAACGGACGGGTCGCGGCTGGCCTGTAAGACCTCGAAGATGTAGGTGTTAATATCCACCACTTCGTCACGCATCACCTGGGCAGGTGGAGCAGGCTGTTGTGCGGTCGGGCGCGAGGCAACGTAATAGCCCGACTGCGGTCTGGCGACAATGCGCCCCTGACTTTCCAGCATCTGATACGCGTGGCCAACGGTCATAAAGCTCATACCGCTGCTCGCCACCTGCTCTCGCAAGGAAGGCAGCTTATCGCCCGGCAGCCAAACGCCAAGCTCAATCTGCGAGATAATTTGTTGCGCCAGACGCTGGTATTTTTTCATCAGATTCTCCTTATTGCCGACAGTGTATATCAGCAGGAGAAAAAGAGAAGATTTAGCTAACTGTTATAGTTAGTGAAATGAATTACTTACGGTACTCGGTAATGTGGCTTTGCGCCTGGCGTGCCGCGGCCAGGTGATCGAGCGTGATCATTGACGATTTGCAAAAAATGCATTTCGCGCCGAGTGGGTTTTTCTCAGACACATCAAAGACTGAGGTACGGTACTGCGAGCCATGACAGCATGGGCAGCGAAAATGGATATAAGAAGTCATAGGATTCTCCTGTGAACGTAAAAACGTAAATTACTAATGGGCCGATTGGGCAATAATGGTTTTAAACAAAACGAATCGGAAAGTAGATAAAGACCCAAGAGAGGCTGCGGAGAGGCACAACGTGATGAGAACTGCTTTATAAAACTACGTCAGATATTTATTTGGACTCAAAACCAGAGGACCATTAACGCACGGCGATGACGACAAGGCAAGTATTTTTATGCGTAAAATTCATAAAAATACTGTTTTTATTACTCATCCGCGAGGTATATCAGATAGCTAACGCATGAACTTTATGCCAACTGTTATGGTTAAAAATCACTTTTCTGCGTCTGATAGTCCGAACTTTGCTCCTATACCATAACAGCACACCGTTTGACATTGAGGCTGTGCATGTTTGGTTTGGATGCTTTTCACCTTGCACGGATACAGTTTGCGTTTACCGTATCCTTTCACATTATTTTCCCCGCCATCACCATCGGTCTGGCCAGCTACCTTGCCGTACTTGAAGGCCTGTGGCTGAAAACAAAAAATCCGGTCTGGCGCTCGCTGTACCATTTCTGGTCGAAGGTTTTTGCCGTCAACTTTGGCATGGGCGTGGTCTCCGGGCTGGTCATGGCCTACCAGTTTGGCACCAACTGGAGCGGGTTTTCGCAGTTTGCGGGCAGTATTACCGGCCCGCTGCTGACCTATGAAGTGCTTACCGCCTTCTTCCTCGAAGCCGGGTTCCTCGGGGTGATGCTGTTCGGCTGGAATAAAGTCGGGCCAGGCCTGCACTTCTTCTCCACCTGCATGGTGGCACTGGGCACTATTATCTCCACCTTCTGGATCCTCGCCTCAAACAGTTGGATGCAGACGCCACAAGGCTATGAGATCGTCAACGGTCAGGTGGTACCGGTGGACTGGTTCGCGGTAGTGTTTAACCCCTCCTTCCCTTATCGCCTGCTGCATATGTCGATTGCGGCGTTCCTCAGCAGCGCGCTGTTTGTGGGTGCCTCCGCGGCATGGCATCTGCTGCGCGGGAATAATACCCCTGCCATACGCGCAATGTTTTCGATGGCGCTGTGGATGACGCTGATTGTCGCCCCCATCCAGGCACTGGTTGGCGATATGCACGGGCTGAACACCTTAAAACACCAGCCTGCGAAGATTGCCGCTATTGAAGGGCACTGGGAGAATCCGCCGGGTGAGCCTACCCCGCTGCTGCTGTTTGGCTGGCCGGATATGGAGCAGGAACGCACCCGCTTTGGGCTGGAGATCCCGGCGCTGGGCAGCCTTATCCTGACGCACAGTCTGGATAAACAGGTTCCGGCCCTTAAAGAGTTTCCGAAGGAAGACCGCCCGAACGCCACGATCGTCTTCTGGTCGTTCCGCATTATGGCAGGCCTGGGCATGCTGATGCTGCTGCTCGGAGTGATGGCACTCTGGCTGCGCTACAAAAAACGCGTGTATTCGTCGCGTCCTTTCCTGTGGTTTGCGCTCCTGATGGGGCCAACCGGGCTGATTGCCATCCTTGCCGGATGGGTCACCACCGAAGTGGGTCGCCAGCCGTGGGTGGTCTATGGGCTTCAGCGAACAAAAGATGCGGTTTCAGCTCATGGGGACCTGCATATGAGCGTGAGCCTGCTGGCCTTCTTCGTTGTATACACCTCGGTATTTGGCGTGGGCTACAGCTATATGGTGCGCCTCATCCGAAAAGGCCCGCAGCCGCATGAATCTTTCGCCACCGAGTCCGACGGACGTCCGGCGCGCCCGCTTTCCGCCGTCACAGCTGAACATAAGGAGCAGCCATAATGGGTATCGATCTTTCCATTATCTGGTTTGTCATCATCGTTTTCGCCACGCTGATGTATATCGTGATGGACGGTTTTGATCTGGGGATCGGTATCTTGTTCCCGGCCACGCAAAACGCTGACGATCGCGACGTGATGGTCAACAGCGTCGCGCCCGTCTGGGATGGGAATGAAACCTGGCTGGTGCTTGGCGGAGCCGCCCTGTTTGGCGCGTTTCCGCTGGCCTATGCGGTGATCGTTGATGCCTTGACCATTCCGCTGACGTTAATGCTGATCGGGCTTATATTCCGCGGCGTGGCGTTTGAGTTTCGCTTTAAAGCCACACCGGCGCACCGACCTTTCTGGGATAAGGCGTTTATTGGCGGCTCAATTCTGGCGACGTTTACCCAGGGCGTGACGGTGGGGGCCGTCATTAACGGCTTTACCGTCACTGGCCGATCCTATACCGGCGGACCGTTTGACTGGTTTACCGCGTTTAACCTGTTTTGCGGCGCGGGTCTGGTGGTGGCCTACGCGCTGTTAGGCTCAACCTGGCTGGTGATGAAAAGCGAAAACGCCCTGCAACAGCGGATGCGTGAGGTATCGAAAACGCTGTTAATCATGCTGCTGGCGTTTATCGCGGCGATCAGCCTCTGGACGCCGTTGGCGCACCCGGCCATCGCTGCGCGCTGGTTTACGCTGCCGAATCTGTTTTATCTGCTGCCCGTCCCGGCACTGGTTGTGCTTCTGAGCCTGTATCAGTGGCGCTGCCTGAAGAACTCCGACAGCCATAACCGTCCGTTTATCCTGACGTTAGGGCTGATATTCCTCGGCTTTAGCGGGCTGGGAATTAGCATCTCGCCGCATATTATACCGCCGTCAATCACCCTGTGGCAGGCGGCCGCGCCTGCGCAAAGCCAGGGCTTTATGCTGGTGGGCGCGCTGTTGATCATTCCCGTTATTCTGGTCTACACCTTCTGGAGCTACTACGTATTTCGCGGCAAAGTTCAGCATGGGGAGGGTTATCACTGATGCAACAACCGGTCTGGAAAAAAGTGATGTGGCTGGCCATTATCTGGGGCGGCAGCGTACTGGCGCTGGCGGCTGTCAGTATGCTTTTCCGCATGTTAATGACGGCCGCTGGCTTTAAATCTCATTAACCTCAATTCCGGGCAGCCCTGCGTTGCCCGGCACCACCCCGCACTTTCAGATAAACCCCATTAACCCACCGCAGAGTATCGTTACACTGGTAAAAGATTCACAGCATTTATAATTTGAGAAGAAAAATGAAAAAGCTCATCGCGTTAAGTGTTATCAGCCTTGTCCTCACTGGCTGCGTTAATCCGGGCAAAGCGTCCGTACAGCCGGAGCAGCTGAAGAACCATCGTTTTGTACTGGAAAACGTGGACGGTAAAGCCGTGAAGGGCACGACAACGCAACCTGAGATCGCTTTTAACGCCCTGCCCGATATGAGCCTGGTTAACAACATCAGCGTTTCCGGCCAGATGTGTAATCGCTTCAACGGACAGGGAAAATTGTCTGAAGGCGAGCTAAAAGTGAAAGCGCTGGCGATGACGCGCAAACTCTGCACTGAACCACAGCTGAACGAGCTGGATCAGGCCATCGGCGACATGCTGCGCAAAGGGGCGCAGGTCGACCTGACTGAAGACCAGTTGACGCTGGCGACTGCCGATAAAACGCTGATGTTTAAGCGCGCTGAATAATCAGTAGTTACCGCAGCTTCCAACGGCAAGCGACTGTTCACTGCAGCGTTTGCCGTTTGGCAAGGCGCACATCCCAATAGCAGAGCCATCAAGCTGGCGGGCAACAGAGAGCGAACCGCCAATCATTGCGCAGTTAGCTTGTCCTGAACTGGACATTGCCGCTTTCATTCCCGGCGCCACGTGTGCCGCCGTCGCCTGCTGGACAGGTTCACTGCTACATGCCGACAACAATAATGCGGCACACCCTACCAAAAATGCTGAACGCATGCTCTATCCCCCTTATTTTGTGCGAAACCTATGCATCATAGGCATCACATCCCGTGTCGTCGAGAGCGGAAGTGCGTATTTATGCGCTACTGAAACAATTTCTCGCAATTTTTTCGCCCTAAGTTTGATCTAACCATTGATGGCGGGAATACGGAGGACACAAAAGCGAAAATCGTAAAACCCCCCGTTTGCTAGACTACACAGATAATATTCAGGGTTTGTCGCCTTATGACAGCCCCCTATTTTTGCGCAATGTAAGGGTGTCGTTCTATGCAAACTATTGACGGTAATGGTGCAGTTGCCTCAGTCGCGTTTCGCACCAGTGAAGTTATCGCCATCTACCCGATCACGCCGAGCTCCACCATGGCAGAACAGGCGGATGCCTGGGCGGGGAACGGGTTAAAAAACGTCTGGGGCGATGTCCCGAGAGTGGTTGAAATGCAGTCAGAAGCGGGAGCCATTGCCACGGTACATGGCGCGCTTCAGACAGGCGCGCTTTCGACGTCGTTTACCTCCTCTCAGGGATTGCTGTTAATGATCCCAACCCTGTATAAGCTCGCCGGTCAACTGACCCCCTTCGTCCTGCACGTCGCGGCACGTACCGTTGCTACCCACGCACTTTCCATCTTTGGCGATCACTCCGACGTGATGGCCGTGCGCCAGACCGGGTGCGCAATGCTGTGTGCCAGCAGCGTTCAGGAAGCGCAGGACTTTGCCTTAATTTCGCATATCGCCACGCTTAAAAGCCGCGTTCCGTTTATTCACTTCTTTGATGGTTTCCGCACCTCTCACGAAATCAATAAAATCGTCCCGCTGGCGGACGAGACTATCCTGGCTCTGCTGCCGCAGGCGGAAATCGACGCGCATCGCGCCCGCGCCCTGAACCCGGAACACCCGGTTATCCGCGGAACATCGGCAAACCCGGATACGTATTTCCAGTCCCGGGAGGCCACAAACCCGTGGTACAACGCGGTTTATGACCACGTCGAGCAGGCAATGAATAACTTTGCCGCCGCAACCGGACGCGAGTACAAACCGTTTGAATATTACGGCCACCCGCAGGCTGAGCGCGTGATTGTACTGATGGGCTCGGCTATCGGCACCTGTGAAGAGGTGATCGATGAATTGTTAACCCGCGGCGAAAAAGTCGGCGTGCTTAAAGTGCGTCTTTATCGCCCGTTTTCTGCTAAACATCTGCTCTCTGCCCTGCCGGAAAGCGCGCGCGCCGTGGCGGTGCTCGATCGAACCAAAGAGCCGGGCGCACACGCGGAACCGCTGTATCTGGATGTGATGACCGCGCTGGCAGAAGCCTTTAATAATGGCGAACGTGAAACGCTACCGCGCGTTATCGGCGGACGCTATGGTCTGTCTTCCAAAGAGTTTGGTCCGGACTGCGTGCTGGCCGTGTTCAACGAGCTAAAGGAAGCGAAACCCAAGCCGCGCTTCACGGTCGGCATTTATGATGACGTAACGAATCTTTCCCTGCCCCTGCCGGAAAATACCCTGCCTGCAACAGCCAAACTCGAGGCCCTGTTCTACGGTCTGGGCAGTGACGGCAGCGTCTCGGCTACCAAGAACAACATCAAGATCATCGGCAATTCGACGCCGTGGTACGCCCAGGGATACTTCGTCTACGACTCTAAAAAAGCAGGCGGACTGACCGTTTCACACCTGCGCGTCAGCGAGCACCCTATCCGCTCGGCCTACCTTATTTCTCAGGCGGACTTTGTTGGCTGCCACCAGCTGCAGTTTATCGACAAATACCAGATGGCTGAGCGCCTGAAGCCCGGCGGTATTTTCCTGCTTAATACGCCATACAGCGCGGACGAGGTCTGGGCGCGCCTGCCTCAGGAAGTGCAGACGGTGCTTAACCAGAAAAAGGCCCGTTTCTATGTGGTCAACGCGGCGAAAATCGCGCGCGAATGTGGCCTGGCTGCGCGTATTAACACCGTAATGCAAATGGCCTTCTTCCATCTGACCCAAATCCTGCCGGGCGACAGTGCGCTGGTGGAACTGCAGGGGGCGATAGCCAAAAGCTACAGCAGCAAGGGGCAGGAGCTGGTAGAACGTAACTGGCAGGCGCTGGCGCTGGCTCGCGAGTCACTGTTCGAGGTGCCGCTGCAGCCGGTAAATGACACCAGCCCGAGCCGCCCTCCGGTGGTCTCTGATGCAGCGCCTGATTTCGTGAAAACCGTGACGGCCGCTATGCTGGCCGGGCTGGGTGACGCCCTGCCCGTCTCCGCGCTACCGCCGGACGGAACCTGGCCGATGGGCACCACGCGCTGGGAAAAACGTAATATTGCCGAAGCGATCCCGATCTGGAAAGAAGATCTGTGTACACAGTGTAACCACTGCGTAGCGGCCTGCCCGCACTCGGCCATTCGTGCCAAAGTGGTTTCACCGGATGCGATGGAAGATGCTCCGGCCAGCCTGCACTCGCTGGATGTGAAATCCCGCGATATGCGCGGCCAGAAGTACGTTCTGCAGGTTGCGCCGGAAGACTGTACCGGGTGTAACCTCTGCGTCGAGGTCTGCCCGGCGAAAGACAGGCAGAACCCGGACATCAAGGCCATCAATATGATGTCGCGCCTTGAGCGCGTTGAAGAAGAAAAAGTGAACTATGACTTCTTCCTGAACCTGCCGGAAATCGATCGCAGCAAGCTTGAACGTATTGATATTCGTACCTCGCAGCTCATCACGCCGCTGTTCGAGTACTCCGGTGCCTGCTCTGGCTGCGGTGAAACGCCGTACATCAAGCTGCTTACCCAGCTGTACGGCGACCGAATGCTGATCGCTAACGCCACCGGCTGCTCATCCATCTACGGGGGTAATTTACCTTCTACGCCGTACACCACCGATGCGAATGGTCGCGGCCCGGCATGGGCAAACTCTCTGTTTGAGGATAACGCCGAGTTTGGACTGGGCTTCCGCCTGACGGTTGACCAGCACCGCGCGCGCGTGATGCGTTTGCTGGACCAGTTTGCCAACCAGATCCCTGGCGAACTCAATACCGCACTTCACGCCGAAGCAACGCCAGAGGTGCGTCGTGAGCAGGTGGCTGAACTGCGTCGCGCCCTTCAGGGGGTTGCAGGTGCAGAGCAACTGCTGACCGACGCTGACGCCCTGGTCGAAAAATCGATCTGGCTGATTGGCGGCGACGGCTGGGCTTACGACATCGGCTTTGGCGGGCTGGATCACGTGTTGAGCCTGACCGAAAACGTCAACATTCTGGTCCTCGATACGCAGTGTTATTCCAACACCGGTGGCCAGGCGTCGAAAGCCACGCCTCTCGGCGCCGTGACGAAATTTGGTGAGCACGGTAAACGCAAGGCGCGTAAGGATCTCGGCGTCAGCATGATGATGTACGGCCACGTTTACGTCGCGCAGATCTCGCTGGGCGCACAGCTTAACCAGACGGTGAAAGCCATACAGGAGGCGGAAGCGTATCCGGGTCCGTCGCTGATCATCGCCTACAGCCCGTGCGAAGAACACGGTTATGACCTGGCACTCAGCCACGATCAGATGCGTCAACTGACGGCGACCGGCTTCTGGCCGCTCTACCGGTTCGATCCGCGCCGTGCGGACGAGGGCAAATTACCGCTGGCGCTCGATTCGCGTCCGCCGTCAGATGCCCTGGCAGAAACGCTAATGCAGGAACAGCGCTTCCGTCGCCTGAATGCGCAACAGCCAGAGGTGGCAGAGCAGCTCTGGAGAGATGCCGCCGCCGATTTGCAAAAACGTTATGACTTCCTGGCCCAGCTGGCAGGTAAAGCCGAAAAATCTACCAGCGACTAATGCCTACGCCCGGTTCGTCCGGGCATTTTTTTGCCATAAAAAAACCCGATGCATTCACATCGGGCTCGTCCAGATAATTAATGAATATCGCTTTAGTTTCCTAAATAACATTCATACTAATTATGGATAAATAATCTTAAAGGCATATAACGGGGCAGAGATTACCTGACTTAGCCGCTAATTAATAATTTTTATTTAATATGATAAGATTTAAATCATTCACCAAACAAATGATCATTACCGCGGATTTATTCGGTTTAGATTTTACTTAATTCGTAACAATTATATTTTATTACTATCCCGCAGGAGTGATTTAGCATGGGACAACTTTCTTTTTGGGAAAGTTCAACAGGTAATTAAATAAAAACAACTGCAAAGGAATATCATAATGCAAAGAAAAGTACTGGCTCTGATGATTCCGGCTCTGTTAATGGCTGGCGCTGCCCATGCAGCAGAAATTTATAATAAAGACGGTAACAAGCTGGATCTGTACGGAAAAGTAGATGGCTTGCACTACTTCTCCGATGACGCCTCTAAAGATGGCGATCAAACCTATATGCGTCTGGGTTTCAAGGGTGAAACACAGATCAACGACATGATGACCGGCTACGCGCAGTGGGAATACAACATTCAGGCGAATAACACCGAAGGGTCTGATAATCAGTCCTGGACGCGTCTGGCCTTCGCCGGTGTTAAAGTAGGTGACTACGGTTCCTTTGACTACGGCCGTAACTATGGCGTGCTGTATGACGTTGAAGGCTGGACAGATATGCTGCCTGAGTTCGGCGGCGACTCTTATACCAATGCCGATAACTTTATGACCGGCCGCGCTAACGGCGTAGCAACCTACCGCAATACCGACTTCTATGGTCTGGTGCAGGGTCTGAACTTCGCGCTGCAGTATCAGGGCAACAATGAAGATGCCAACAACAATCAGGAAGGCACAAACAACGGCCGCGATACGCGTCATGAGAATGGTGACGGCTTCGGTATTTCTACCACCTATGATTTTGGCATGGGGATCAGTGCCGGTGCCGCCTACACCTCTTCTGACCGTACCAACGACCAGGTTACGCATACCACTGCAGGCGGAGACAAAGCAGATGCCTGGACTGCTGGTCTCAAATATGACGCCAATAATATCTATCTGGCGGCAATGTATTCTGAAACCCGCAACATGACCCCTTATAGTGATAACACCGACGCTGTGGCGAATAAAACTCAGAACTTTGAAGTGACCGCCCAGTACCAGTTCGATTTCGGTCTGCGTCCGGCCATTTCTTACCTGCAGTCGAAAGGGAAAGATCTGGGCAACGGTCAGGGCGATCAGGACCTGGTTAAATATGCAGACGTAGGCGCGACCTACTATTTCAACAAGAACATGTCCACCTATGTTGATTATAAAATCAACCTGCTGGATGAAGATGACAGCTTCTACAAAAACAACGGCATCAGCACCGATGACGTCGTTGCATTAGGCCTGGTGTACCAGTTCTGATAATGAGAGCCCGCAGCATGGTGCGGGCTCCTCTTTTTGATGTTCGTCTCACAACTGGACATAATCGCGATATTGTTGAGGATAAGTTGAAAGAAAGCGGGTTAGACTGCGCCGATATCCCCCTCTTCATTAAGGATAACAGCGTTGTTTGGTCGTATATCCGTCACCATTCTGACACTTTTAGCGTGCTTGTGGATGGCGTTGATCTTTGATTTTCGCGATATCGTTGGGCATCTCGGCACGCTGTTGAACCATCTGGATCGTCATTGACAGTGAGCCTCAGAAAACAAAAAGCCACCAGCAGTGCCGGTGGCGGTCATACTCATTGCGAGCATTACTTTTTCACAGGTTGAGGTTTTTTATCCCCTGATTCGGGGGCCTCACGCGGATCGTCTTTTTCAACACAGAGCATAATTTCTCCTGTTTTAGAAACCCACTTCCCACTATAGCCAGGCTGACAAAAAAAAGGCCAGGCGGTAATTAGCCTTTATTGGTCTCTTTTTTGCGAAACGAGAGATAGCCAAATATGCCACTTTCACCATCCGTCGGATGGTTCACGCCGTCCATCACCGTCACTTCGGGGAAGTCAAACGGCGACACGTTTTCAAAACAGGCGACATTCACGCCGTATTCATTCGGGTTTGAACGACGCTGATGGAACGTGTAAATCCCGCAGACCGAGCAGAAGTAATGCCGCGCCGTCCCCGTATTAAAACGGTACTCCGTAAGCTTATCTTCACCTCGCGTCACAGTAATACCCGATAACGGTGCAGAGACCGCCACGGCGCCCCGCATACGACAAAATGAGCAGCTGCAGCGCCGCGCGGTATTAAAGCCGTCAGTGAGTGCGACGGTAAATACTACCGCACCACAATGGCACTGAGCCTGACGAATGTCAGCCATCGGTTATACCCCTTTTTTCACCAGCTCGGCGGCCTTAAGGAAAACCTCATCTTCTACACCATCGCCTTTTTGCCTGCCCAGCCTGACCAGTTCGTTGACAATGCTGTCGCGATCGATCGGTTTCTGCGATGAAACCAGCCCAATGACAGCGGCACCAATCGCCAGCCCCACTAATCCTGTTTGTTCGTCTTTGTTCTTCATACTCATGCTCCAGATACAACAAACAAGCGTAGCAGGTATTTTAATGACGCAGCGTCAGCACCTCTCAGAAGCTCTGGTAAACCTGAGGTCAACGGTCAGTTTGTGCGTTCCTGATGATGCTCAAAAAAGAATAAAGGGACAGAAATGATACAGCGCCCCCATGGCTGAGCTGCTCAGGACGACACTGACGTAAAACCAGGTTTTGAACGGCTGCTTCTGCGTTTTATGGCGAAAGAGCTGTTGACCCAGAATGGCGCCTGGCCACCCTCCCACCGCGCCAAACGCCAGTAAAGTGATTTCCGGTACCCTGCGCATCCCTTTTCGTGCTGCCGTTTTATCGACGCCATAAATCGCTATCGTCAGCATATTGATCAGCAGAAACCACATGGCAAAGGGATACGAGGAAAAAAGGCTGCCAATCGCAGCGAAGAGCAGAAGGACAAAACAAAAGCGATTCAATGTCATAGGGTCAGTCGTGGAAGTGTAAGTGCATGTCGTGAAAGCATTTATGTCTTGTCGAAGATTTTATATTAAAGAATGCCTGAATTAAACACGGCGACAGTCAGGGAAGATGAGGGGTATAAAGATCGGACCACTCTTTAGATCACCGCATTCCATAAGCTGGCTAAACACGTTGTTTTTGTGTAAAAAAGGTGGACTTATTCAGCAGGTGCTCAACGTGAAATCCATTCGGCTAATTTTAAAGCTCATAGCAGCATCATTTTATGTGTTCGCGGTTGTTTTTGTCTCTGGATTTGTAGGTTCGAGTACAGCCAGTGCAATTAATTTTGAAACACTTAACCTAAATTACGCATTAATCGCAAAGAACTCGGCGGTATACGCAATTTGCGCAACTGGTGCGACATTGGTTGTTCCACCTGCCCTATATTTAATCCAGCATTATGTCTGGCCAGTGTTGAAGTTTATCGGCCTTAAGATTCGCTACTTCTTCCATGGATACTAAACCTCCATAACTGGCGAGTCGTCACTTATTTTTCCCGTTACTCTATGGATGGACGTTCGCATTGCTTTAGCGAGGCTTTATATTTACGCCTTTATCAATCGCTGAATCGACGTCCTATAGACTGATCGGAGGTGTATCATGACTGCATCACTGCTCTTGGGTGCCAGTTATCCCCTTAAAAGCTTCATGGGCGATCCTCTCGTAGGGATCCCCATGGCGTTATGCGCTAGCGGGGAGATTCACCGTAAATTGGGTGGCGGGTCACTTAATACACTGAAGTTTCGTCCAGCAGCATTAGAGAGTTCGACGGTTTCATCTGTAGGCATACAGCATGCCATTTAGGATGCTACCGACTGAAGCGCCGTATGCAGCACCGATGGTATTTTTGTCCATGCGATACATACTTTCACCTCGCGTTAATAGCGGGTGCTGTGTGTTTGAAATGGGTCAAGCCTCTGGACGATGTAACAAGAAGGTATGTCGATGATGGTTCCCAGATCCTGAAACGAAAAAGCCCCGGCGATATAAAAGGGCTGAATTGAAACAGTGCTTACTGTTTTTTCATTAATTGGCAAAAATCCTAATTAGTGGTGCCAGGACGGCATATGGTTGTTCAAAACGCTATCATATTCGATATTGGCCAGGAAAATGTTTTAAACACTAATGGTAGGGTCGCCAATGATACGTTTTATAACCAACCTATTCTCCAGCTCAGAAAAGCGAATGAAGCGCGAATATGCTGATAAATTTGCTTGCTACGAGGTGCAACTCTCAGAGTATGGCTGTTCGCTGCTCAACCTTCCGGCTGCTATGGCCGATCTTGCTAAAATGGTAACTAACAAGACGTTAAAAGAGTGCGAAGTTGATTCCGTACTTTTCAGGCAAAAGCTTGAATATCACAGCTTTGCGCTAACAAGTAATTTTACGCATATGGCCGAACTGGACTACGCCGGCCAGGAATTGATCGTGCGGTATTGTATACGCCATCCATTAGAAGCATGTCTAACCAGCGCCAACGCGATAGAGCAAATTATACCTAACACTCGCGAGATGGGCTGCACCTTTTATCAAGCCGTAGAGGCAGTCGCTGTTGCGTCTCATATGACGGTTGAGGAGGTGTTTGGTATTCACCATCCGTTGTGATTAAAAGCAAAAAAACCGCGTTATACCAGGCTCTATGATGCCCTTCCAATGACAGCACGGCGCGACGCCAGAATGCGGTTACGGCTCATATACAGCGCAACCTTAATGCGCCAGGGATTTTCGTCCCACCAAAAACCGATGCAGGTGATCGAGTTATCACGCTATTAGAGCCAGAACTAGAGGCCTTGAAGGCACAGCGTACGCTGACTTCGTTACAGCCCAAAACCGAGATGTTTTTCATCACCGTGAGTATGGTGCGATGGAATATCAAAACCTGCGATTTGTTTTCATGCCCAGGAAGCGCAAGGATAAATAGAAAGCCTACTACTCTTTATCGAGTATCAGCTCCAGATTTAACGCAGCTGTAAAACGTGCTGGTATTCGCCGCCGGAATCCGTACCATACGCGGCATACTTTTGCCTGCTGGCTTTTATTTGCTGGCGCTAACCCGTCTTTCGCCGCTACTGGCTCCGAAGGTAGTAATAAATGCAAGAAAATCAATCAAATACAAAGAAAGAGCAATACAACCTGAACAAACTGCAAAAGCGCCTGCGCCGTAACGTGGGCGAGGCCATTGCGGACTTCAACATGATTGAAGAAGGCGACCGCATCATGGTTTGCCTGTCAGGGGGTAAAGACAGCTACACCATGCTGGAGATCCTGCGTAATCTTCAGCAAAGCGCACCGGTGAATTTTTCGCTGGTGGCGGTCAACCTTGACCAGAAACAGCCGGGCTTCCCGGAGCACATTCTGCCGGAATACCTGGAACAGCTGGGCGTTGAGTACAAAATCGTCGAAGAAAACACCTACGGCATCGTGAAAGAGAAGATCCCGGAAGGGAAAACCACCTGCTCACTTTGCTCCCGTCTGCGCCGTGGCATTCTGTATCGTACCGCGACGGAGCTGGGCGCGACTAAAATTGCGCTGGGCCATCACCGCGACGATATCCTGCAAACGCTGTTCCTGAACATGTTCTACGGCGGCAAGATGAAAGGCATGCCGCCTAAACTGATGAGCGATGACGGCAAGCACATTGTGATCCGCCCTCTCGCCTACTGTCGCGAAAAAGACATTGAGCGCTTTTCTCAGGCAAAAGGCTTCCCGATCATTCCATGCAACCTGTGCGGCTCTCAGCCAAACCTGCAGCGTCAGGTTATTGGCGACATGCTGCGTGACTGGGATAAACGTTATCCGGGTCGTATTGAGACCATGTTCAGCGCGATGCAAAACGTGGTCCCTTCACACCTCGCAGACGTTGAGCTGTTCGACTTCAAAGGCATCAACCATGATTCCGAAGTGGTCAATGGCGGCGATCTGGCGTTTGACAGGGAAGAGATCCCTATGCAGCCAGCGGGCTGGCAGCCGGAAGAGGATGACAATCAGTTTGAAGAGTTACGTCTGAACGTGCTCGAAGTGAAATAAGCGGATAGCGTCTCAGAAAAGCATTCTGAGACGCTTTGTGTCTTATTTCAGCAGACGAACGCGGCAGGTTTTGCCTTTAATCTTGCCGTTTTGCAGCTGTTTCCATGCCTTATGTGCAACCGTCTGGCGAACGGCCACATAAACATGTGCCGGATGCACCGCAATCTTCCCGATATCTGCCCCGTCCAGACCGATATCCCCGGTCAGCGCCCCTAACACATCACCCGGACGCATCTTGGCTTTTTTGCCGCCATCGATGCACAGCGTCGCCATTTCGGCCTCCAGCGGCACGAGCTTGACGCTGCCCGGCGCACTCACCCAGTTCAGTTTGATCTGCAACATTTCAGCGAGAATATTGGCGCGCTGCGCCTCTTCCGGCGCGCAGAAGCTGATGGCCAGCCCGCTATTCCCGGCGCGAGCAGTGCGACCAATACGGTGGACATGCACTTCGGGATCCCATGCCAGCTCAAAGTTCACCACCAGCTCAAGGGATTTGATGTCCAGGCCGCGCGCGGCCACATCGGTCGCCACCAGCACGCGCGCGCTGCCGTTAGCGAAGCGCACCAGCGTCTGGTCGCGATCGCGTTGTTCCAGATCGCCATGCAGCGACAGCGCGCTCTGCCCTGCGGCATTCAGAGCGTCACACACGGCCTGGCAGTCTTTTTTGGTATTACAGAACACTACGCAGGACGCAGGCTGATGCTGGCTCAGCAATTTCTGCAGGAGCGGGATTTTTCCCTGCTGCGACGTTTCAAAGAATTGCTGTTCAATGGCGGGTAGAGCATCAACGCTGTCAATCTCGATCGTGAGCGGTTTTTTCTGCACGCGACCGCTGATTGCGGCAATGGCTTCCGGCCAGGTCGCAGAGAACAGCAGCGTCTGACGATCGACCGGCGCGAAGCGGATTACCTCATCAATCGCATCGCTGAAGCCCATATCCAGCATCCGATCCGCCTCATCCATCACCAGCGTGCTTAATACATCCAGTGATACGGTGCCTTTTTGCAGGTGATCCAGCAGACGGCCAGGCGTCGCAACAATAATGTGCGGCGCATGCTGAAGTGAATCACGCTGCGCACCGAATGGCTGTCCGCCACAAAGGGTTAAAATTTTGGTGTTGGGCAGAAAGCGCGCCAGGCGACGCAGTTCGCCCGCGACCTGGTCTGCCAGCTCGCGAGTCGGGCACAGGACCAGTGACTGGGTCTGAAACAGTGACGCGTCAATATGCTGTAGCAGACCAAGACCGAAAGCGGCCGTTTTCCCGCTGCCCGTTTTAGCCTGCACACGTACGTCACGGCCCTCAAGAATGGCGGGCAAAGCGGCCGCCTGTACAGGCGTCATCGTGAGGTATCCCAACTCGTTGAGATTGTCGAGCTGGGCGGCAGGCAGAACATTCAGGGTAGAAAAAGCGGTCACAATAGTCTCTCGTGGTGATCGTTACGGTCAGATGGCGCGTATCCTCGCAGATCTCGGGGTTCGATGCGACAATTTAATCGGTTCTTCATCCGGCGGCGGGTCTGGCATCGGCTGCGGACGCGGAATGGGATCGGGCATCGGCACGGGATCGGTGGGGACAGGATCGGACTGACGCGATTGTTGCAGTAGCAGAGCGAGTAAAATGCTCATCTTTCCCTCCAGGGTTTGCTGTCGTCCCTTTTAGGGTAGACGCTCAGAAACAGGAGGCAAAAAAAAGCCGACTATAAAGTCGGCGTCGTACGAATCAATTGTGCTATGCAGTAATTCAAAAAAGGAAGTAAGACAATATGGAGCGCAACGCCCATCGCTTGACGTTGCATTCACCTGCGGGAGTAATATTGCACCTTACGGGGTAGATGTTTATTGACTTCGCTCAATTAAAAGAGCGTTTTAATCCTCGAAAAAGGTGAAAAAAGCGTAAATTTACAGCCATTTACTACGATGCAACCACCATGCAACACCACCAATCAAAACAACTAACATGACGCAAAACGCGGTGAAGCCGTATCGGTAGGCACCGCCGGGAATACCGCCCAGATTGACACCAAAAAGCCCTGTCAGAAATGTGCTGGGTAAAAAGACCATCGCCATCAGGGACATCGTGTAGGTTCTTCTCGCCAGCGACTCCTGCATCACCTGCGCGATTTCATCCGCCATCACCGCCGTTCGGGCGATACAGGAATCGATCTCATCCAGCCCACGCCCAAGCCTGTCAGCAATATCCTGCATTCTGCGGCGCTGATCGTCATTCATCCAGCTGAGCCTTTCGCTGGCCAGACGGGCATACACATCCCGTTGCGGCGTCATATAGCGACGCATTACGATCAGCTGCTTGCGCAATAACGCCAGAAAGCCGCGCGGCGGGATCTGCTGATCGAGCAGGTTATCTTCCAGGTCGATAATTTTATCGTGCAGTTCTTCAATAAACTCGCTCGCATGATCGGTCAGGGCGTCACAGACGTCCACCAGCCAGCTGCCGCAGTCAACCGGCCCGGTCCCCTCTTTGAGATCGTTCACTATGTCATCCAGCGCCAGAACTTTACGCTGGCGGGTGGAAACAATCAGCCCATCGTCCATGTAGACGCGCATCGCAACCAGCTGATCGGGACGTTCATCCGTGCTGCCGTTGATACAGCGCAGGGTGATAAGCGTACCGTCCCCCATTCTGCTTACGCGGGGCCGCAGACTTTCGCCCGCCAGCGCGTCGCGCACGTTGTTAGGCAGGAGCGGGGTCGAGGCCAGCCAGTCGGCGCTGTCCGGGTGGGTGTAGTTCAGATGGAGCCAGCAAGGATGATCTTTATCAATAACATCATTATCTTCCAGCGGCCTGGCACCGCCGCGGCCATCCAGCACCCACGCAAAAACTGCGTCAGGAACGTTAAGTTCAGATCCTTTAATGCTTTCCACAGCGCCTACCCCTCTTTTGCTCTTTCGATGTCAGTCTAGCTTCCGTCAGGGGTTAAGCAACAACTATGTCTCGCATCGCGATGAAATCGCTCAGGAATTGTACATATTGTTTCAGATACGAAAAAAAGCCTGGCATGCCAGGCTTCAGGTCGCACTCAGAGCGAGTGCTCAGGTCGCTGAAGGAAGGTGGCCGGGCCGGGCAATGGTGGCTGAGGCGCGCCCTGGTTCAGCCTGAAGTTGCGGGTCCGCGCCTGCAGTTCAATCACCTGATTGCGCAGCACATCAGACGAACCGTTAAGTTCCTCCGCCATTGCCACATTGCTTTGCGTGACCCGCTCCAGTTCGGACAGCGCCAGCGTGATTTGCGAAATCCCCTTCTCCTGCTCTGCGGTCGAGGTAGAAATCTCATCCATCAACCGGCTGACATTCCCGGAACCGGTCACAATTTCATGCATATTCTTTTCCGCTTCCGACACCACGCTGGCCCCCTGGGTAACATTACTGCTGGTGACTTCAATCAGCGTTTTGATATTTTTCGCGGCCTCCGCGCTCCGGTGCGCCAGGTTTCGCACCTCCTCCGCAACCACAGAAAAGCCTTTTCCGTGATCGCCTGCCCGCGCAGCTTCAACCGCGGCGTTCAGCGCCAGGATGTTGGTCTGGAATGCAATGCCGTCGATCAGAGAGATGATTTCCGTCATCTGCTGAGCGCATTCGGTGATGGATTGCATATTGGTGGCAACCTGCCCCATCAGCTCGCCGCCCTTCCGCGCCTGCAACGTCGCAACATTTGCCTGCTCGCTCGCCAGCCGGGTGTTATCGGCATTGTTTCGGGTGCTTGCGGCCATCTGCTCCATGCTGGCTGCAGTTTGCACCAGGGACGCAGACTGCTGCTCGGTTTTCACCGAGAGCTGGGCGCTGCGGGAAGAGAGTTGATCCGATAAGGTCATGGCGTTTTGGGATGACGACCTGATCTCACGCACCAGCGTAGCGATGTTGCTGGAAAGACTATTAATCCCGGGGATTAAGCGCCCCGCGCAGTTATTGCCAAATTCTGGGATTGCGACACCAAGATTGCCTGCGGTCACTTCTTCAATACTTTTTTTCACAGTATTGATCGGCGTCACAAGATACTTTGTCATATAACCCCAGAGCAATAATAGCGCGACGAAATTAACCAGATTAATCGAAATAAAGAGAGACGAATTGCTGTTAAATAGAACAACCACACCCGCATTCACCAAAAAAACGCATAAAAGGAACCAGGCAATGAAGGTTCTGACACTAATATTTTTTAGCATGATTTTATCCACGGCTTTATATTTTTGGTCGGCATTAAGACTTATAGCATTCGACTTTGAATTTGTCCTCACATACTGCGCTGGTTTCTCGTTTCGCTGTTAGCTACCTGATATTTAACTTAAGTTAGGTGAAAAGAGTGTATTAGAAGAAATGTTCTATGCCACATGCTGTGCCACTGGTCCGAAACCACCTGAAACGATACCATCATCCACGCAGAGACGATACGAACGCCCTCATATTTAAGGCGCTTTGCTATAATTATTCGTCTATGTTTAGCTGTGCTTAATACGCTAATAAAAGGAATATATTTTATATTCTGCACGAGTTTGATGTTTTGTATCACCGATCATTTTTCACGATAAATAACTAATATGATTGAACGCGCATGTTCATTGCCAGATAAAGATGTGCCGGCAGGCGAAACCGGTAACACTCTCACAGGTGGGATTGCATAATGCTCAATATATCGTGGGACCCTGTCTTAATCGCTGTCTCTTATCTGGTGGCGTTTATTGCCTCCTTTGTAGCGCTGGACAGCGCCGGGAAAATCCCCCTTTCCGGCCGAAAGGCGGCTCTGTTCTGGCGCATTGCCGGAGGCGTAACGTTGGGCATCGGGATCTGGTCCATGCACTTCATTGGCATGCTGTCGATGCAAATGCCCATGATAATGAGTTACGACCTGTGGCTAACCCTTGCGTCTCTCGGTGTGGCGGTGGTTGCCTCCACCACGGCCATTAACATTGCCGTCACGGGCAAACACTTCTCTCTCTTTCGGCTGTTGTTCGCCACGCTCATTCTCAGCGCTGGCGTGGTCTCCATGCACTATATCGGCATGGCCGCGTTGATGCTGAAAGATAGCATCATCTGGGATCGGCGCACTGTGGGTGTGTCGGTTTTGATTGCCGTCGTCGCCTCCGGCGTGGCGCTGTGGCTGGCTTTCCGTCTCAGGGATAAGCACAAAGGGGTTTTTGTTAATCGCATTCTCGCCGCTTTCGTCATGAGCGCCGCCATCTGTGCGATGCACTATACGGGCATGAGTGCTGCGCATTTCCATGAAACGGCACGTACGCTTCCCGGCGGGGTCAGCGAACTGGGATTATCCATCTGGGTATCCGTCACCACGCTTACCCTGCTCGGCGTGATGTTAATTATATCGCTTATTGATTCGCACTGGCGCACCACCAGGCTGACGGACAATTTGCGTCAGCTCAACCGCCAGCTTGAGCTTCAGGCACGCTTTGACGCCCTCACCGGCCTCGCCAACCGTCACCAGATGGATATGCGTATGCAGGATTGTCTGCGCAGCGCAATGCTGAGTAAGAAACCCTTCGCCGTGATTTTCCTCAATGTCGACCACTTCAGGCGCGTTAACGACACCTGGGGCCATAGCGTCGGCGATGAACTGTTGATCACCATTGCCCAGCGCATCACGTCCCGGCTTACCCGCGAAATGACGCTGGCCAGGCTGGGTGGGGATGCCTTTATCCTGCTGGTTCCTGAATGTGACGATGAAAAACTCAATACTCTGCTCACCACCCTGCTGGCGGATATGCGCCGCCCGCTTTCGCTTTGCGGACACACCCTGAGTACGACCCTCAGCGCGGGTGTCAGCCTCTATCCTCAGGATGGCGAAACACTGCACGAGCTGAAATTTAAGGCAGATGCAGCCTTACACCACATTAAACAAGACGGACGCAACGGCTGGGCATTTTACCGCCCGGAGATGTCAACGGCGGTTCCGGCTAAACCTGGCTTTCTGCAGGAGCTTTCTCAGGCGCTGGAGCGCGATCAGTTTGAACTGTGGTACCAGCCAACCTGGCATGCGGAAGATAAGAGCATTCACGGTTTTGAGGCCCTTTTGCGCTGGCGTCATCCGGAGCAAGGGGTTTTGCTGCCGGGGCTGTTTTTACCCACGCTGGAACAGACGGGTTTAATTATTCCTGTCGGCAACTGGGCTATCGAAGCCGCGTGTCGCCAGCTTCATTTCTGGACTGAACAGGGTTTCAGCCAGTGGACCTTATCGTTCAACCTCTCTCCCGTTCAGTTCGAGCAGCCGGATATCTTTCATATCGTCTCGTCGATGCTGGAAAAATATCATCTTTCTCCCTCCCGCCTGGTCCTGGAGGTGACGGAGAGTACCGCCCTAAAAAACCTCGACCGCAGCATCGAGTTACTCAATACCTTTAACCATGCGGGGATCACCGTCTCCATTGATGATTTTGGCACGGGCTATTCGAACCTGCTGATGCTGAGCGTTCTTCCGGCAAAAGAGCTTAAAATCGACAAGAGTTTTGTGGCCTCAATGCCTGAAAATGAAAAAAGCCGCAAGCTGGTAGAAACCATTATTAATATCGCCCGCACCATGGAGATGAATGTGGTAGCCGAAGGGATCGAGACGGACGAACAGCAGGCGATCCTGACCAATCTTGGCTGCGACTATCTTCAGGGATTCCTTTTCTCCCGTCCTTTACCTGCCGATCAGGTTCCGTGGCTGCTGCTGCAGAAAAACTCAGAGAAACAAATTATATCCATGAGTCAAATGCGTACGGATTACGCATTTATTTCACAAAAAAATCATGCCTGACGGGATTAAGTAGAGTATGTTTCAAAGGAGTACACGCGAGTCAATTCTTTCATGATTGTCAGGCATATTGTGCCGATGAACAGGAAATCCCTATGTCGCAAAATGGTTTTGATGCGCTGAATGCAATTAAAACGCCCGTGTGGCTTATTTCTCCTGTTTCAGAACAGATCATTTTTGCAAATGTGACCGCGACACTGCTGTCGGCCAGTAAAACTGTGGATGCCCTGCGTAAAGGCACTTATTCTGCAAGTGCGCAAACGGCCCTGTCGATGTATGTTTCTGAGCTGAAAAACGATCAGGATATTGTCGAGATCTGGACCATTAGCCGCGATGGGCATGACGCGCCGCTTAGCTGTCGCCTCTCTCTCACCCACTCCCCACAATATGGCGACCTTATCGTCTTTGAAGGGATCGCTTCGCAAACCCCGTCAGGCCTGAAGGCCAGCCGCTCCGCAACCTACCAGCGAAAAAAACAGGGATTCTACGCGCGCTTTTTCCTGACCAACAGCGCGCCGATGCTGTTAATTGATCATGCCCGCGACGGGCATATTGTCGATGCAAACCTGGCGGCGCTCAGCTTCTATGGCTATTCGCATGACGAAATGTGCAGCAAACATACCTGGGAAATAAACACTCTGGGAAGAGATGTGATGCCCATCATGACGGAGATTGCCGCGTTGCCCGGCGGACATAAGCCGCTCAATTTCGTCCACCGCCTTGCCGATGGCTCCACCCGCCATGTCCAGACCTATGCCGGCCCTATTGAGATCTACGGTGACAAACTGATGCTGTGCATAATCCATGATATTACCGAGCAAAAGAGGCTCGAGCAGGAGCTGGAAAATGCTGCGTTGCGTGACGCGATGACGGGTTTACTCAACCGGCGTCAGTTCTACAATGTTATCGACCAGGCCAACCTCAGCCATCTTTCCGCACAGCAGCAATTTAGCCTGCTGCTGGTAGATACCGATCATTTTAAAAACATCAACGACCTCTTCGGCCACCTGAAAGGCGATGAGGTGCTTATCGCGCTCTCCCGAACGCTGGAAGCATGCAGCCGGCAGGATGACCTGGTGTTCCGTTGGGGCGGTGAAGAGTTTGTTATCCTGCTCCCGCGCACGTCCCTCGAAACGGCCCTGAAAATTGCCGAATCCGTCCGGGCGGCTGTTGCCCGTATCACCATAGCGGGCTTACCGCGGTTTACGGTTAGCATTGGCGTGGCGCGACATGACCCGGCGGAGAGTATTGATGAGCTGTTTAAACGCGTTGACGATGCGCTCTATCGCGCTAAAAATGATGGGCGCAATAAAGTCCTCGCTGCATGAAACTGGAGTATCGGGAAAAGCCCCGCTACAATGCCAGGCTTAAGTAAATTAACGACGGGTGGGTTGTAGCGATAATGGGAAAAACAGAAATAATACTCACCTTAATTATTTTGCTGCTTATTATATTTGGCTTATGGTTTATTTTTAGCGGTGAGATCTGGTACTTCGTTGAATATCTGGAAAACAGCCTCTACCCCACTTTTGACGTGCTGTAGTGCACGTTTAATTTATTGTTTCACCTACCGTATTTGTCAGGTATCAGCATAACCCGCAGCCGCGTAAGATACGCGTCGTTATCCTCCAACAACGTTGATAACGAATCACTAAATCATTTGCTTATTTCGCCCGTTCTCTGACGGGCTTTTTTTATTTCCGACTATTAAGCAAAACTGGCGCTCCCGAACGTCAGTTTCAATGACAATCTCGCCGGTCAGTCGCCATCTTGCTGTAGCACCGATCTGCTCCAGTCATAAAAGGCGCGTACCGAAGGAGGAAGATAGCGGTTTTGTGGATAGACCAGCGAAAGCGGTAAATCAAAAGAAAAGTTCTCCATACAGCGAACGAGCGCTCCGCTTTGCAGATAGGGTGCAACCAGATAGCTGGCCACGCGAATTAACCCTAGCCCTTGAATTCCGGCCTGGATATAGGCGTCGGTATCATCAACGATCAGCGTCTCTTTCATGCGGATTGCACAATCGCCGTCATCACGCGTAAAAAACCAGTCGATGGTACGCCCGGTGCGGTGGTTCAGATAGCCGACTGCATAATGTTTTTCCAGTTGGTCGAGATTTTCCGGCTTACCACAGGCGGCTATATAGCCCGGAGAAGCCAGAACAACCCACCTGAAGTTCGCCAGAGGGCGCGCGACCAGCGTCGTTGAATCTTCAATCCTCCCGGTGCGAATTACGCAGTCATACCCTTCCTGAATAATGTCCTCCACGTTATCGCTGGAACAGAGTATCAACTCCAGCTGGGGATACTGGCGCAGAAACTCCGGGAGACTGGGAAGAATGCAATGTCGGGCGAGAGACTGCGGCATCCCCACTTTAAAACGGCCTCTGGGCTGTGCGGATCTGCCGGGAAAAGAAGACTCCATCGTTGCGATATCTGCCAACAGTCGTTTGCTCTCGTCGTAGTAACGTCGGCCCTCTGCCGTCACGCTGAGTTTCCGGGTGGTGCGTTGTAAAAGTTGAATACCCAGGTATGTCTCCAGTTCCTTAACGACCCGCGATACGGTTGAACGCGGTAGCCCCAGCACTTCTGCCGCCCTGGCGAAGCTATGGGTATCGACCACGCAAATATAGACCTGCATTGATTCCAGTTTATCCATATTCCCACCACGCCTGAAAACTCTGATTATCCCATTTTTACGAACAGTCTAACTTATGCTTACCATCTTATCGAATGCGGCCAGCTGACATAACCTTCCTCAAGTCGATGTAGACAGGCGATTTAACAAAGTGAGGCTCAGCATGAAAGAACGTGATATCAAAACAGGTGAAAACGTATTAGTGCTTGGTGCAGGACAATTAGGTGCTGCCGTGCTGGACTACCTGGTTCCGGCAGTTACGCAGCGCGATGGCACTATCTCCGTTATCGTTTCGCCCGGCTCCTGGGACAACAGGGGTAAGCTTCCCTCCGAAACTCATCAAAAACTGGCTGATGCAGGGGCAGAATTCATCGCGGTCGATGTCGCCGACAGTTCAACTGAAACGTTAAAAACTCACTTTGTGGATTTTGATACCGTGATCAATTGCATGGGGTTTGTCGCCGGAGCAGGTACACAGCTCAAAATTACCCGTGCGGTACTTGAGGCTGGCGTTAGCCGCTATTTTCCCTGGCAGTTTGGCGTGAATTACGATGTGGTGGGCAAAGGGAGCGGTCAGCCCGTCTGGGACGAGCAGTATGATGTCAGGACGCTTTTGCGGGAACAGAACGCGACGGAATGGGTGATTGTTTCAACCGGTATGTTTACCAGCTTTCTCTTCGAACCGGCATTTGATGTGGTAAATCTATCCGAAAAAACCATTAATGCGCTCGGAGGATGGGACACACAGGTCACCGTGACATCACCTGCGGATATTGGCCGACTCACCACCGAAATTTATTTGCATCAGCCGCGGATCGTAAATGAAGTGATATTTGTCGCAGGTGAAACAACCTCTTACGGAAAACTGGCAGAAACCGTTGAACGCGTGACAGGCCAAACGTTCACTAAAGACGTCCTGCTCCTCCCTGCGCTACTGGATGAGCTGCGTTTGAAACCGGATGACACGATGGCTGGCTATCGCACAGCCTTCGCCAGGGGAGACGGTGTATGGTGGCCGATGCAAGATACCTGGAATGTACAAAATAATCTGCCGACCCAGGATATAGCGTCATGGCTAAAAACCGTCATTTAAGGACATCACCTTTCAGGACGCTAAGGAAAAACTGGCGCGGTAAACCGCGCCAGCTCTGGTTTAGCTGTGATGAGCTGACATTACTGCCCGTTAGTGCTTTTCAATATACATCGTCCGGCTATACGCCACGTCTTCCGGGTTATTGATAGGGTAACCTTTCACCCAGGGCTTTATCAGGCGGCCATTGGTGTACTGATAAATTGGCGCGATGGGCGCCTTCTCCATCAGGATTTTCTCCGCCATGTTGTAGTCCGTATTGCGCGCCTTCGCCGTCGTTTCCAGCGTCGCCTGTTGGATGATCTTATCGTAGGCAGGGTCATTAAAGCGGGAGATATTGCCGCTGTGGGTGGAGGTCAGCAATGAAAGGAACGTTGATGGCTCGTTGTAATCACCGACCCATGAAGCGCGGATCACATCAAAGTTGCCGGTGTTACGGCTATCAATGTAGGTTTTCCACTCCTGGTTTTGCAGTTTGACATCCACACCGAGATTTTTCTTCCACATGGAGGCCACCGCGATCGCGATTTTCTGGTGGTTTTCCGAGGTATTATACAGCAGGTTCAGTTTCAGCGGACGCTGAGGACCATATCCTGCGGCTTGCAGCAAGGTTTTTGCCTGGGCGTTCAGCTCCTGCTGCGACATCTGCTCAAATGGCGAGGCGTCCGGGGTGAACCCTGCCGTCACGTCAGGAGTGAAGTGCCAGGCGGGCTTCTCACCCGTCCCTAACACTTTTTCCGCCATGATACGACGGTCGATGCTCATACTCAGTGCCAGACGAACCCGTGCATCCGCCGTCGGGCCTTTTTGGGTGTTAAAGGCGTAGTAATACGTTCCCAACTGAGGCGGCGTATAAACCTGTCCCGGAATGTCCTTCAGGAGCTTCTGATACATGTTTTTTGGAAACGATTCGGTAATATCAATATCCCCTGCCAGGTAGCGTTTGGTGGCCGACGATTCCTGATTAATCGGCACGAAGGTCACTTTTTGCAGTACCGTTTTGGCATTGTCCCAGTAGTGCTTATTGGGCACCACAACCAGTTTTTCATTCACCACGCGATCCTTCAGAACGTAAGCGCCGTTCCCCACCAGCGCGCCCGGTCGTGTCCACTCTTTACCGCTTTCGACGTTGGCTTTTTGCACCGGATAAAAGGCAAAGTTAGCCGTCAGGTTGCTGAACCACGGCAATGGTTTGTCCAGCTGAACGCGTAACGTTCTGGCATCTACGGCGGTTACCCCAAGGGTATCGGGCGCGGCTTTACCATCAATAATGGCTTGTGCGTTGTGGATGCCCGCCAGTGCCGCAAACCAGGCAAACGGCGAAGTGGTTTTCGGATCCACCAGACGCTGCCAGCTATAGACAAAATCCTCAGCGGTGACGGGCGTACCGTCAGACCATTTTGCGTCGTCGCGCAGGCTAAACGTCCAGATGCGGTTATCGTTGCTCTGCCAGCGTGTCGCCACGCCCGGCGTCAGCTCACCTTTCTCATTCTGATTAACCAGGCCTTCAAAGAGATCGCGAATCACCTGAATCTCTGGCAGCCCCACGGCTTTCGCCGGATCCAGCGACGCGGGCTCATCTTTAATGTGTCTGACCAGCTCCTGCTTTTGCGCCAGCGCCGTGCCCTGCGGCACATCAGCAGCGTAGGAAAGTGAAGTAAGTCCGCACAGGCACAATGCGGCAAAAAGACGCGAAACAGGATGCTTCATAAGATCCCCTTTAAAGAATTCAGGTAACAGGCAGTTGCGTAATTATTTGTTTCGACAAAGAGAAATGCAAATAACTTACTCCTGAATAGTGATTTAAGGCAATTCTCAGCCGTTACGGAAACTATTTGATTAACCGCGGGTTTTGCACAACACTGCCAGTAGTGACTTCTTTATCAGGATTTCGTATGGCAACCACCCGACCGAGAGCGGAACGCGGCGCCTTTCCGCCGGGCGCTGAGCAATATGGCCGCTCATTTTTAGGCGCATCGCTGATCTGGTTCCCCGCCCCCGATGCCGATCGCGACAGCGGCTTGATCATCGCCGGCACGCACGGTGATGAAAACTCCTCTGTCGTAACGCTTTCGTGTGCGTTGCGGACGCTGACGCCCGCTTTACGGCGTCATCACGTGATTCTGGCGGTTAACCCGGACGGCTGTCAGCTGGGGCTTCGCGCCAATGCGAGAGGCGTTGATTTAAACCGTAATTTCCCGGCGGCAAACTGGCGCGCCGGGGAAACGGTGTACCGCTGGAACAGCTCCGCAGAGGAGCGAGATGTGGTGCTGCTGACGGGAGACAAACCGGGCTCAGAGCCGGAAACGCAGGCGTTGTGCCAGCTCATCCATAAGATCCACCCTGCATGGGTGGTCTCCTTCCACGATCCGCTGGCCTGCATTGAAGATCCGCGCCACTCTGAGCTCGGCGCGTGGCTGGCGGAAATGTTCGCCCTGCCACTCGTCACCAGCGTGGGCTATGAAACGCCGGGATCGTTCGGTAGCTGGTGTGACGATTTGAGCCTGCCCTGCATTACCGCTGAATTCCCGCCGATCTCCTCCGACGAGGCCAGCGAAAAATACTTAAAAGCCATGGTGGAGCTCTTGCGCTGGCAGCCTCAGAGATGAAGCACGCCGCTGGTAAAACTGAGTGCTGGCGACACGTCAACCGCCAGCCATGTCGGGCCATCCAGATCGGCGAAACTGACCTGATTCACCAGCGGCAGCGCCGCGCCGATCGCCCGGGACGTACAGAGCATACAGCCCAGCATCAGTGAAAAACCCTGCGCCCGTGCCTGCGCTGCCAGGGCCAGCGCTTCCGTCAGGCCCCCGGTTTTGTCGAGCTTAATATTAATCATCTCATAGCTGCCCTGAAGCCCGCTTAAACTCTCGCGAGTGTGGCAGCTTTCATCCGCACAGATGGGCAACGGATGGATAAAATTCTTCAGCGCCGCGTCATCCTTTGCCGGCAAAGGCTGTTCCAGCATGGCCACGCCCAGGTCAGCCAGCAGCTGACAGCGCGCGGCCAGACCTTCGGAATGCCATGACTCGTTGGCATCAACAATCAACGTGGCTGCGGGAACCGCCGAGCGAATGGCGACCATCCGCTCGCTGATCAGACGATCGTCGAGTTTCACCTTCAGAAGCCGGGCCCCCGCGTCATAGAGCGCTTTCGCGCTGGCTGCCATTTGGTCCGGCTCGCCAATCACCACCGTTTGCGCCGTAATGACCGCTTCCGGCAGCGCAACACCTAACAGCGACGTCAGCGATTGCTGCTGCTTAGCGGCCTCCAGGCTCCAGAGCGCGCAGTCGATGGCGTTACGCGCCGCCCCGGCGGGTAACCGCTGCTGCAATGCCTCGCGCGTGAGCCCTGTTTGCAGGTCTGGCACCAGCGTCATGATATGCGCCATCACCGATGCAAGACTTTCCCCATAGCGTGGGTAAGGCGTGCATTCCCCGACACCTTTAAAACCGTCCTCTTCAATTTCAACCACAACCACGCTGGCTTCACTTCGGCTGCCACGGGAGATTACAAACGGGGTATGCAATGGCCAGGCTTCTTCATAGACCTTAACGCTTCTCATCACTGACTCCTTGCGGCCCGGTAAGGCGAAAAAATTTGGTTTGCCGTGTTATCCGCTGATGGCATACACTAGCCACGACGTTAACTATATGTAAACAGGAAGATATCTATGTCACAACTCGTTCATTTCCAGGGCAACCCGGTTGCTGTTGCAGGTTCCATTCCGCAGGCTGGCAGCAAAGCGCAACCTTTCACTCTGGTGGCTAAAGATCTGTCTGACGTCACACTGGCTCAGTTTGCGGGTAAACGCAAAGTGCTGAACATTTTCCCAAGCATTGATACCGGCGTTTGCGCCGCTTCCGTGCGTAAGTTCAACCAGCTGGCAACTGAAATGGACAACACCGTTGTGCTGTGCATTTCCGCTGACCTGCCTTTCGCCCAGTCCCGCTTCTGCGGCGCTGAAGGCCTGAGCAACGTTATCACCCTCTCCACCCTGCGCAGTGCAGATTTCCTTGAGAAATACGGTGTCAGCATCGCGGAAGGCCCACTGAAAGGTCTGGCAGCACGCGCTGTACTGGTTCTTGATGAAAACGACACTGTCGTCTTCAGCGAACTGGTTAATGAAATCACTACCGAGCCGGATTACACTGCCGCGCTGGAAAAGCTGAAAGCATAATCATTACTTAGCATTGTATACCGCTTTTTCCAAACCTCGCCATGGCGGGGTTTTTTATTACTCGCAAGCTGAAACGTTAAAGCATGAATGGGTATTTCTCACAGTTTTTATGCAAGGCACCTTTATAAATTCATAATATTAGCGATCTAATTAGCAATAAATTCGTTAAAACTTTGTATCTTCGTCCTCAGTGAGACGCATCACATTTCCTTTTTCGTCAAAACATTAGATTTGCTTACGAAAGAAAATAATCGTTTCAGCAAAAAGGAATTAACATGAAAATAAAACTGGCTTTAACGCTCCTTGCGGTACTGGTTTCTGGTCATGCCCCGGCAAAAACCTGGGTGCTGACAAGCGCTGAAAGCAGTGTGGAAAAAGGAAACTGGAAGATTTCCAGCGATGAGCTGAAAATCAACGACAGGACGTTCAGCATTGAGCAAAAAGTGTTGCATGGCGGAAAGCAGGAAGGCAGCAAAGTTATCGTCATTAGCAGCAAAAACGGCCTGACAATCACCTTAAGTCCGACGCGCGGGATGAACCTTCTGCACGTCGAAGGCTTTGGAACCAGACTGGGGTGGAATTCGCCTGTTAAAGAGGTCGTCAACCCGGCATACATCAATCTCGAAAGTCGGAACGGACTCGGCTGGCTGGAAGGTTTCAACGAGATGATGGTTCGCTGTGGCTACGAGTGGACGGGTCACCCGGTTATTGCTGACGGCCAGATTTATACCCTGCACGGCAAGGCGGGGAATACGCCGGCATCCCAGGTGGAGGTGGACGTTGCAGATGCCGCCCCGCATGAAATTCGTATTCGCGGACTCATCAAAGAGAGCACATTCAAAAAAGCGGATCTGCAAACCATGACCGAACTGCGTTACGTTCCAGGAACCAACCAGTTCAGCTTGCATGACGTTCTGACGAACCATGCCGATTACCCGCATGATTACCAAATCATCTATCACAGCAACTTCGGCACGCCGATCCTCGAAGAAGGCGCGCGCTTCCTTGCCCCGGCGGCAAGCGTAAGCCCGTTCAATGATTACGCGAAAGCAGGCGTTAACGACTGGCAAACCTATGCCGGGCCAACAAAGGGCTTTGATGAGATGGTCTTTAACATCAAACCGCTCGCGGACACCAACCACGAAACCCTCGCGGCGGTGGTGAACAAAGCCGGTGATAAAGGCGCGTCAATTCAGTTTGATACCCGCCAGCTGCCCGTGCTGACCTTGTGGAAAAACACTGATACACCAAAACAGGGGTATGTGACGGGGATTGAGCCAGGCACCAGCTATGCCTACCCCGTCACGATTGAACGCGAGCAAAAGCGCGTGAAACAACTTCAGCCAGGTGCCAGCGCTCAGTTTGATCTGACCTATACCCTGCTTCACAGTCCGCAGCAGGTAAAAGAGGTGGAAAGCAGGATTGCGGCCATTCAGGGAGAAACCAAAACCGAGATTGTAACCGCGCCGCTGGCAAAGGAATAAGCGTAAAAAAAGCCTCTTTACAGAGGCTTTTTATTATTCATCACCCTTCTTCTGATTCAGGCCATACTCACGCAGCTTATTCGCAATCGCGGTATGCGAGACGCCAAGACGTTTTGCCAGTTTGCGCGTACTCGGATAGTTGCGATAAAGCTGCGTCAGCACTGAACGTTCGAAGCGGCTGGTGATCTCATCCAGCGAGCCTTCCATCGCCTCTTCGCCGACCGATACCGTTCCCGCGTCGTAATCCGGCAACAGAATGTCCTGCGGACGCAGTTCATAGCCTTCCAGCTGCGTCAGCGCACGATAAACGGCGTTTTTAAGCTGACGAATGTTGCCCGGCCAGCCGTAGCGCATCAGGACCGTGCCGAGATCGGCAGACAGCTTCGGACGCGGAACGCCCTGCTCGTCGGCAAAGCGGGCCACAAACAGCTCCGTTAACGGCATGATATCCTGCGGGCAATCGCGCAGCGGTGGAATATTCAGCGTCAGGACGTTGAGACGGTAGTAGAGATCTTCGCGGAAAATTCCCTTTTGCACCAGCTCCACCAGGTTTTTCTGGGTGGCGCAAATGACGCGCACGTCCACATGCACTTCGTGATCTTCACCCACACGGCGGAAGGTGCCGTCGTTCAGGAAGCGCAGCAGCTTAGCCTGCATACGCGGCGACATTTCGCCGATCTCGTCCAGCAGCACGGAACCGCCATTGGCCTGCTCGAAGAACCCTTTTTTACCCTCCGGGGCGTGTCCAAACAGCTCGCTTTCGACGGCATCTTCCGGAATAGAGGCGCAGTTAAGCGCCAGATACGGTTTTGCCGCGCGCGGGCTTGCCAGATGCACAGCGTGGGCCAGCAGGTCTTTCCCGGTTCCGGTATCGCCGGTAATCAGTAGCGGCGCGGTCAGGCTGGCAAGCTTGCGCGCCTGGTCAACCACGTGGCGCATTTTCGGGCTGACGGCAATAATCTGGCTGAATGCGCCAACGTCCTGGCTGGAGAGGTTTTGCAGCTGGCGCCCCATACGTAACGTCGAGCGCAGCATGATCACCGAACCGGTCAGAATACGGGTGTTTCCTTCCCCTTTCAGATAAACCGGCGTGATCTCCATCAGGAAATTCTGTCCGTTTATCACCACATGCTCGCTGTGCGTGTTCTGCGGGTTGCTGTCCAGCCAGCGCTGGAAATTAAAACCCGGGATCAGCTGTGCGGCATGGTGGTTGCTGAGCTTCTCCTGGCTCTGCGCGAAAAGCTGGCAGCTCGCGTGGTTAACGCGCTCAACTTTGCTTTTCAGATCCAGGGAGAGGAACGGCTCAGGCATCGCTTCCAGCAGTGCGCTCAGGGCCAGATGTTCACGCTCGGACGGCATCCAGGGAATGGTGCGTACATCCGTAACGCCAGCGATACGGCGGATTTCCGCCATCAGGCTGCTGAAGGTATTAAATTCAATTTCGGCAAAATTGAGGTAAATTCGCCCGACAGGATCGATCTCAATGCCACGTAAATCAATGCTACGTAAAACAAGAAGATCGAGTAACTCGCGGGTCAGACCGAGACGGTCTTCACAGAAGACTTCAAGACGCATGGGAAATTCACCGTTTTAAGCCAATAACGTTAAAATGATATGTCAGATCACGGTGAACCGGAAGATGGCTGTCAACAAATATTGACAGCCAGCACGATTAGTGAACAAAACCTCACGGCGTCGGTTTTTTATTGAGCGTCTCTTTGAGCTGACCGATCAATTCACGCCTGAAATCGCCAAGCTTCGGTTTATCGCCATCAATCCAGGGGAGCGGACGGCACACCTCCATCGCTTTGATACCCAAACGCGCCGTCAGTAACCCTGCGCCAATGCCCTGCGCCGCGCGGGCGGAAAGACGCGCCGCCAGATCCTGCGACATCCAGTCCATCCCCACTTCGCGCACCAGCTCACTCGCACCGGCAAACGCAATATTGAGCAGAACCAGTTTGAACAGTCTGAGTCGGCTGTAGTAACCCAGCTCAATACCGTAAAGGTTCGCGATACGGTTGATCAGCCGCAGGTTACGCCAGGCGATAAAGGCCATATCCACCAGCGCCAGCGGGCTGACGGCAATCATCAGCGTGGATTCCGCCGCCGAGCGGCTAATCTCGCGTCGCGCCTGGGCATCCAGCACCGGCTGAACCATATGGGAATAGAGCGTGACCACTTCCCGGTCATTCTGGGTTTCATGGATAGCGGCATACCAGCGTTGAAGCGCCGGATGCGACTGATCGATACCCGCCTGGCTGGCCAGCTTCTCACAGAAGGCGCGGCCTTTGCCGGTGCCGTGGCTGTGGAGCAGATCCCGCGCTTCATCGCGCTCGTGCGCGCGCTGTCGCAAACGCCACAGGCGGCGCCACTCGGTGGCAACCGACCCGACACCAGCCCCCACGATCAGCGCCCCGGCGGCACATCCGCCCAGCGCGATCCAGTCCTGGGTTTGCCAGGCATTCATCGTCCACTGCACGCCCTGCCCGACCACGCTCACGCCAAACAGCGCCAGACCGGCGGTGACCATCCTTCGCCACAGGCTGCGTTTTGGGCGCAGGGCGGCCTCCACGACCGCCTCCGCCGGGCCTTCCTCAACCGCGGGCTCGTCCGTCAGCGCCGGGGCAAAATTATCTGCCTGCGCGCCGCTGAACGTCTGCGCCGTTTTAAACGCATCCTGATGCTCTTGCTCCAGCGTACCGGTAAAGTCGATGCGCGGTTTTAACGGTTCCGTCATCGCAATTTATCTCCTATCAAAAACTCCAGCGCCGCATCCAGACGGATGTGGGGTAACGGCCGGTCGACGCTCATGGCCTGCGGGCGGAAGGCTTCAAACTGGAAGCCCTGGCTCTGCCAGAAGGCCTGGCCCGGCAGTCGCGCAGGCACTTCGCCCGGATAAACGGTCAGCGGTTCGCCGTCACTGAGCCTATTCCCGCGTAATGCCGGTATTTTCTCGCCGTTAAGGTCAATCAGGCCGCTTTGCGTCGCCTGCACCGAGGCGAGCCCAAGGCAATCCATACTGATGCCTTCAAACGCGGCGTTTTGCCAGGCATCCTGCACCAGCTGCTGCAGCAGAGAAACCATGTTGGCGTGCTGATCGACCGTGACGTGATCGGCTTTCGTGGCCGCAAACAGCAGCTTGTCGATCACCGGCGAAAACAGGCGACGAAACAGCGTTCGCTGTCCGTAGTGGAAACTCTGCATCAGCTGCGTCAGCGCGAGGCGCATATCGTTAAATGCCTGTGGCCCGCTGTTAAGCGGCTGCAGACAATCCACCAGCACAATCTGGCGGTCGAAACGTAAAAAGTGGTTTTTATAAAAGCCTTTGACCACCTTTTCGCAGTAGTAATTGTAACGCTCGCGCAGCATGCCGGCGTTCGTGTGCTTGTCGGCCTGCGCCAGCTTCGACTCGCCCACCCGATCGACATCCGGCCATGGAAAGAACTGCAGCGCAGGCGCGCCTGCTAAATCACCCGGCAGCACAAAACGGCCCGGCTGAATGAAGTGCAGACCTTCCTGCTTACACTGATGCAAATAATCCGTCCAGGCTTCGGCAATGGTCGCCAGACGGTTTTCATCCGCAGGCGCCAGCGGATCCAGCCCTTCGCACAGCTGACGCCATTTAGCCGACCACTCTGCGCGCTGCCCCAGCAACAGCCCCGTCATCTGCCGGGACCAGCTGAGGTAATCCTGCGCCAGCATCGGCAGATCGAGCAGCCATTCGCCGGGGTAATCGACGATTTCAAGGTACAGAGTGGAAGTATCCTTAAAGTGGCGCATCAGGGATTCATTTGAGCGAAAACGCAGCGCAAGGCGAATTTCACTGACGCCACGTGTCGGCGTCGGCCACGCGGGCGGATCGCCGTAAAGCTGCGCCAGGCCTTCGTCGTAGGTAAAACGTGGAATGCCAAAATCACGCTGAGGGACGCGTTTAACGCCCAGCAGGCGTTCTTCCCGCACCGCGCTGAGCAACGGCAGCCGCGCGCCAGCATGCAGATTCAGCAGCTGGTTTACCATCGCGGTAATGAATGCCGTCTTGCCGCTGCGGCTCAGCCCGGTTACCGCCAGGCGCAGATGTCGGTCCACGCCACGGTTCACCAGTGAGTTGAGTTCGTTCTTAAGTCGCTTCATCGCCATCCTTCGTTGCCCGGAAGCCTGGAATGCATGGCTTCAGAATACAATAAATGGGGGCAGATCGTTGATTATCAATTCTTATTTATTGCTATTGCCGTTTTCTCTCCAGTAAGATGAACGGCATTGCAGTCAGTCCGGAGTGAGTAAGGTGTATGTCACCCACCATTTATGATATCGCACGGGTTGCGGGCGTATCGAAATCAACCGTTTCCCGCGTTCTGAATAAACAAACGAATATTTCTCCTGAAGCGCGTGACAAAGTGCTGAAGGCAATAGACGAATTAAATTATCAACCCAACAAACTGGCTCGTGCCCTGACCTCTTCTGGCTTCGACGCCATTATGGTTATTTCGACCCGTTCGACTAAAACCACTGCCGGTAACCCTTTTTTCTCCGATGTCCTTCATGCCATTACGGCAAAAGCGGAAGACGAAGGGTTTGACGTTATTTTGCAAACATCAAAAAGCAGTGAAGACGATCTGCTGAAATGTGTAAGTAAAATAAAGCAGAAGATGATCAAAGGGATCATCATGCTAAGTTCCCCGGCAAACGAATCCTTTTTCACTACGCTGGATGAATACGGCGTGCCCGTGGTTGTTATCGGGAAAGTGGAAGGTGAATATCAGAATATTTATTCCGTTGATACGGACAATTTCCACGACAGCGCTATGTTGACAAAGTCGTTTATTCAACATGGACGCACTAAAATTGCCTGCCTGCATGCCCCGCTCGATTATCACGTTTCTATCGATCGCCTTGCGGGCTATAAATCCAGCCTTGAGGAACAGGGCATCGCCATTAATCCGGAATGGGTGATTGATGGCGGATATACCCATGAAAGCGCGCTCCAGGCGGCCAGCAAATTACTCTCGTCTGACAACCCACCCGATGCCGTTTTTGCCACTGACAGCATGAAATTGTTGGGCCTTTATCGAGCAGCGGATGAGTTAAATCTGAGGGTTCCCGAACAGGTTGCCATGGCAGGATACAGCGACCCAATGCTGTCTCTCGTTTTAACCCCTGCGCCAGGCGGGTTTGACATCCCAACGAGAAAGCTGGGCGAAGAGAGCTGCAACGTGTTGTTTAAGCGTATTGCGGGTAAACCTGCGCCGCATAAGGTATTGGTTGAAACGCATTTCTCGGATGCGGCTGCATTACGCTAGAAACCAGGGGCAAACGCCCCTGGTAAATCATGATCAGAACGCGTAATTTACCCCAACGCCCGCATAGTGGAAGCGATCGTTTTCACCCTCGTCATGGTTTTCCCATTCATAGGCGTATTCAAGCGTCATGGATAAACCATTGTTGAAATCGTAAGCGTAGAGGAGACCGAGTCGGTTGAAATCGTGTCCTTCACGCTCAGGATCGTCCTGCCAGTCCCAGTTCGTCCAGCGATCGAGCCCCAGGCGGGTATAAGGCGTCAAGGTGGTCTGGCCTAACGAAATGGGCAGATAGGCACGAATTTCCTGGGTCGAAAACTCGCCGTTATTACGTGAACTGTCCATATTGAAACCCCGCTCTAAATAGTAATTCACTTTCGCAGAGAAGGTTTCGTTGATGGTCCAGGTAAAACCGGTTTCGGTCTCAACGCGGCTGTCAGAATAGCCGGTTTTTTCCAGATCGTTGGCAAACTGGTACATGGCAAACCATCCGCCAAAACGCCAGTCATCGGTTAATTTTACATCCCAGTCCGGTTGAATTTTATAGCGCTGCATATTCGCGCTGCCAGCTTTCACGCCATCCTCATCTTTGAAATGATAGCTGTAATTACGGAAGCCGCCGGTCAGACCGAAAGTAAAATCATCGGTGCCGATAAAACGATAGCGTAATTCAAATTCAGGACGGTCAAAATAGGTTCCACGGGTCATGCTGCTGTAATCAACTGGCCCCTCCTGATACATGGCCAGCGAAATAGTCCATGCATCCCAGGTTGCATTAAACCACACGGAGGGTTCATATAATCCATCTTTATCGTCGGCCTGACCCTCGACGTTTTCAATTTCGTACATGGCGCCAATATTAAACGCCCACTGCTTTGCGGTTTCTGTTGCTTGCGCACAGCTAACCCCTGCGCACAGAACGAGCGCAGCACTTCTTAGTAGAGTACTCATTAAATATTCCCTTTATAATTAACAAACAAAAAAACCGGAAATTTGCATTTCCGGCAAACACCTTTCTTATCTAATAGCCGCTTCGGAATCAGCGTCGAAGAAATGGCACTTATTCATATCGAACTGAATGCCGATATTATCTCCGGCTGCGTAGTCATTGGCCGCGCCCGCGCGGACAACCAGTTCATGTCCTCCCACGGCGGCATAGAGCATAAATTCGGCTCCGGTCAGTTCAGCGACGCTGACTTTTGCCGTAATCTCCTCTCCGCTGCTCTGCAGGGTGACAATATCTTCCGGACGGATACCGAAGACGACCGCTTTGCGCTGGTAACCCTGCGCATTCAATACGGCGAGCTTGTCCTCAGGGATCTCCAGACGCAGCGTTTCCGTCACAAAATAGCGGTCGTCGATGGCACCACGAATAAAGTTCATCGCCGGTGAGCCGATGAAACCTGCGACAAACATATTTGCTGGCTCGTTGTACACCTGCTTCGGTGCCCCTACCTGCTGAATAATGCCGTCTTTCAGGATCACGATGCGGGTCGCCATCGTCATGGCTTCCGTCTGGTCGTGCGTGACATAAATCATGGTGGTATTAAGCTTCTGGTGCAGCTTGCTGATTTCAGCGCGCATCTGGACGCGAAGTTTGGCATCGAGGTTGGATAACGGCTCATCCATCAGGAAGACGCCCGCTTCACGCACGATCGCCCTGCCCAGCGCCACGCGCTGGCGCTGACCGCCGGACAACGCGCCAGGCTTACGCTGCAGGTATTCGCGTAAACCCAAAATCTGCGCCGCCCAGTTAACGCGCTCTTCAATCACCGCAGGCGCTATTTTTTGCATTTTCAGGCCAAACGCCATGTTGTCGTAAACCGTCATATGCGGATAAAGCGCATAGTTCTGGAATACCATTGCGATATCGCGCGATTTGGCAGGCACGTCATTCATACAAACGCCGTCGATAATCAGTTCACCCGCGCTGATCTCCTCAAGACCGGCAATCATTCGCAGCGTTGTGGATTTACCGCAGCCCGATGGACCGACGAAGACAATAAATTCTTTGTCTTCAATTTCGAGGTTGAAATCCTTAACCACGTGGACCTGGTTATCATAGATTTTCTGAATATGTTTCAGAGACAGTTGAGCCATAATTTATTCCTTATCAATACGCCCGGGACGCCCAGAACTCTGTCAGGCATGTCCAGGTCAGTTCCCGCGTTGAATGAAGTTGTAATCCCGCATGGTTAAGACCAGGCCCAATCCCAACTGACAGCATCCCCGCGGCGTTGATTGCATCAACGCCTGCGGCGGCATCTTCAATACCGATGGCCTCTTCAGGACGCACGTTCAGCCCTGCACAGGCGGCGAGGAAAATCTCCGGGTCTGGCTTGGAGCGGCGAATGCGGGAAGCATCGGCGCAAAAATCGAATGCCTGATGGATCCCCAGCGCGTGCAGGATCCCCGGAGCATTGAGCGAGACGGATGCCAGCCCAATTTTGACCTTCGCGGCACGGATCTCCGCCAGCACGTCGCGGATCCCTGGAAGCAGTGAATCCTGCGTGAGTGATGCCAGCGACTGGACATAAAGCGCGTTTTTTTTCGTCGCAAGCGCCAGGCACTGCGCCTCGCTAAACATCCCCTCTTTCCCGCCATGCTTCAGAATGCGCAGGAGAGAATCCATACGGCTTATTCCCTTCAGCTGCTCGTTAAAGACTTCATCGAAGGTGATGCCAATTTCTTCCGCCACGGCGCGCCACGCCTGAAAATGGAGATGTGCGGTATCGGTGATTACACCGTCCAGATCGAATACAACAGCGTTAAGCGTCATGGCGTCCCTCCGTGGTAGCGGTCCCATTAACGGGTGCAAGAAAGTCCTTGTAAGCGCAGACCTTCCGCCCTGTGATAGTTAGCGTTTGGCCCCACACCGTCAGCGTGACAGGTGCGGAGGATTCAATGGTTAACACCTCGTTTTCACAGGTGAAGCGCATGGTTGCGTTCCGCCACCGCAGCGGGAAGGCAAGCTTCTGCCAGTGCGCGGGCAGCTTCGGCGCAAGATGCAATTCCCCTTCGATAATTTGCAGGCCAGCAAATCCCTGAATGGCACCAGACCAGATCGCGCCAGTGGCCGCAGCGTGGATACCCTCATCGCTGCTGTGCGGATCGTCGCCCAAATCAATGCCGATACCGTCACGCCAGAAGGCATAAGCCCCTGCGGTGTCGCCACAGCGCGCGAGCACAATCCCGTGAATGGCTTTGCTCAGCGACGAGTCATGGATGGTACGCGGTTCATAGAACGCCAGATTGGCAGCGCATTGCTGCGGCGTAAACCGTTCCGGCAGCAGGTAGTTCAGCATCACCACATCGGCCTGCTTAAGGATCTGCATTTCGTTCACTTCCGCGCGGGAGTAATCGAGCAGTATGGTTTGCTTACCCGCTTTAGCTTTATAGCGGCTCAGATCGATGGCAGGTTTTGCCATAAAGGTATCATCCTGCGGGATCACACCGTCCGCGTCGGCCTCTGGCAGCCACAGGTGCGCCAGGAACCGTGCGGCATTCTCATTAAAACGCGCATCCTCACGTCCAAACATCGCCATAAATTGGGTCGCGCAGGCAACGTTGTGCCAGGCCAGATAGTTGGTGTAGGCGTTGTTGTTTACGTGCTCGGTATATTCGTCCGGCCCGATCACATCATGGATTTCCAGACGACCGTTGACTTCCGTCGCGCGTCCCATCCAGAACGCGGCGGTTTCCATCAGCAGCGTCAGGCCTTCGTTACGCATAAAAGCATCGTCGCGTGTCGCCTGCCAGTAAGCGACAACGGCCCAGGCAATATCTGCCACGATGTGATGTTCAGCGAGCGCGGAGGCCACCTTCTGGCGTACCCCGGTACGGATGTTAATCGCCGCGAATTCTGGCGTCTCTTCCTCTCCGCTTGCGGCACTTTCCCACGGGAACAACGCGCCAGGCCAGCCGTTACGACGGGCTTTTTCCCGTGCGCCTGAGAGATTAAGCCAGCGATAGCGCAGCAGGCTGCGGGCAACCTGCGGGCGGGTGAACAGATGGAAAGGCAGCAGGAAAATTTCGGTATCCCAGAAGACGTGGCCTTTATACCCCTCTCCCGTCAGCCCCTTCGCAGCGATACTGCTGCGCTCGTCATGGGCTGGCGTCATTGCGGTCAGATGCCAGACGGCGTAATCGAGCGCCATTTGATCCTGATGCTCTGCGGAAGCCACCTCCACCCGTGCGTCACGCCAGACCGCTTTCCAGGCATACGCTGAGCTCTCAAGCAGCGCGTCGTAGCCTCTTGCCGCGCAGACTTTGAGATCGGCCAGCGCGTTGCGGGCGAAAGACTCCTGGGACAGCGCTTTATCGTTGCGATGCGTCAGCCAGACGATCTTCTCAAGCGTGACAGTGTCACCCTGAGCAATTGTCAGAGAATGGTGAACGCTGAGACGACGATTTTTGGCGGTAAAACAGCTGTCGCTCTTCGCTGAGAGCTGACAAAACGCCGAAACAACAACCTCAGACGCCCGGTCCTGCGTTTCATACACGCCCTGCATGTAGTGCTGGTCAAAGACCCTGACCGAGATTTCATCCAGATGCTGCCTGCCGCTGTTCGTTTGCGTTGCATCTATCCCGGTTTTCAGCACGGCCTGGGTGGCACCATCGAGCGGTGTGATCGAGAGCTGCATTGCCACTAAGGGCAACTGATCCAGCGAAACAAAACGACGACTCTCCAGGCGATAGCGTTTTCCGTCCGGCGAACGCCAGACAACGTTACGATGCAATTCGCCGTTGGCAAAAGCCAGCTCGCGCTGCCACTCAAGAATGTCGCCTGACAGGAGCGTGAAATTGATACCGTCCAGCTCAACATCCATCCCGGTGACATCCGGCAGGTTGACCAGCTCTGTGGTTTCGTTGCGTCCCGCGCGATGATACAGCCCCGCGAGATACATGCCTCTGGTCTGCTGGGTGTACTCTTCTTCATGTGCGGCGCGAATGCCCATGTAGCCATTGCCGCATGCCATGATGGAGGCGTATTTATTCAGGCTGTGTGGACAAAAGCCCGGATCGGTTAATACAGAGACGTTCAGCATAGTGTCACGCTTTCCCCTGTTTCTGCGGATTCATAAAGCGCGCCAACAAGCTGCTGAATAACCAGTCCCTGTTCCGCATCAGCGATCATCACGGGCTCTCCCCGCACGTGACGCACGAAGGCATCCATACTGCGCAGATGACGCTGATCGTCGGCCTCTTCACGCTGGGTCAGGGTTTCTAAAACACCGGCTTCGTCGTTGTAGATGTGCGCCGGGAACAGCGTTGCACCCGCTTTTTCTCCGCAAAAAGAGACGTTCATGATCGACTGCTCGCGGATATTGAGCGCAAAAGAGGTGTCCAGACGCAGAATGCCGCCGTTGCAGAATTCAATCGTGCCAAATAGGGCATCTTCCACGGTAAACTGCGTGGGATCCCACTCGCCAAACTGACCGGTGCTTTTACGGTTTCCCAGCTTCTGGAAGCTGTGCGCGGTCACCCGTTTTACCGCAGGGAAACCCAGGACATACATTGCGGCGTCTAGCATATGAATGCCGATATCAATCAGCGGTCCACCGCCCTGTAGCGATTTGTTGGTAAAAACGCCCCACCCCGGCACACCGCAGCGACGCAGCGCCTGCGCCGACGTAAAGTAAATTTCTCCAAGCGTTCCGTTCATTACCGCATCGCGCAGGAGCTGGGTATCCAGGGCAAAGCGGTGGTGAAAATCATACGCCAGGGCTTTTCCCGCTTTGCGCGCCGCGATGCGCATCTCATCAGCCTGTTGTGGCGTCATCGCCGGGGGCTTTTCGCACATCACATGGCATCCCGCCTCGAGCGCCGCCATCACATGTTCAAAATGGAACCGGTTAGGCGAACAGACGCTCACCACATCCGGTTTTACTACCTGCAACATCTCGTGAGCGTCCTGCCATGCCGATGGAATAGCATAACGTTCCGCGAACGCCTGTGCCTGTTCAAGGCGGCTGTCCATGACAGCCACCATTTGAACATCACTGCGCGTGGCGTAATACGAGGCATGCACTTTGTCCGCGACCTGCCCGGCGCCAATAATGGCGACACGCAGAGGCGAAGGTGTAGAAGCACTCATCACGCTCGTCATCCTTAGCATTCACGCAGATAAGTGAGTGAGTCCTGATAAGCCTGAGCCGGATCCTCGGCGCGAACGCGGCACTCATACACGACGTAACCCTGATAATTATCGGCACGCAGTTGATCGAACAGGCTGGCAAAATCAAGGCTGCCGCTGCCCGGCTGGTAGCGGTGGTTATCCGCGATATGCACATGACCCAGTAGATCGCGGTTCTGATGCAGCGCATCCGTCAGCGAGTCTTCTTCAATGTTCATATGATAGAAATCACCGATGATCTGTACATGCTTCAGGCCGTTCTCTTCAATATAACGACGCGCGTCAGCCAGGGTGTTGATCATATGATCCTGGTAGCGGTTCAGCGGTTCCAGGTAGACGGTGGTGCCGGTGCGCGCGGCCACTTCATCCAGCCAGCGCAGGGAGGCGCTTACGGCTTTGCGGTCACCGTCCAGGCTGCGTGGAGAGGTCATTGGCGGCAGACGGAAGGTAAACATCCCCCACGCGGCAGGCACGATAATGCCCTTTCCGCCCACTTCAGCCAGCGCTTCAAGAATGCGTTCAATCTGCTGTAGTCCGTTCAGACGGCGCTCTTCGATGAAATCCCCGATCCAGCCATCATATCCGCCGCACGCGGTTGTTACCGGCAGGCCAGTGGCTTTGATAGCGGCTTTTACTTCATCGAGGTTTTCCACCAGCAGGCGGCCATCAATTTCGTAGCCATCAAAACCCATCGCTTTGATGTACTCGAATTTTTCCATGATATTGGTCGGGAAAAAGGCCTGGTTTTGTGTTGCGATTTTCATGATTTGCTGTCCTTAGCTTAAAAAGTGACGCCCATTTTGATACTGAGTTCCGGGTGCTGATCGACATACTTCATATAGCTTTCCGGGCTGGTGGTGAAGGTGACGACCGGGTCGATCAGATCTTCACAATTGAGATAACCGTTCATCAGCAATTCCCAGCAGGTCTCTTCAATACGCTTGCGGCTCCAGCGCGGGTAGTCCGGGTTAGGTTCGCTACAGGCGCGGGAGAAGACAATTTTCGCGTTGTTGAAGTGTGCTTCGCGGCCAAGGTTGAAACCTGCGGCAAACGGCTTGGCGAAAGCCACGTAGGAGATGGTGCCGCCGTAGGCCAGTCCGCGCAGCGCAGACTGCAGTGCATCGGCAAAGCCGCTGGTTTCAATGATCACATCCGCGCCCTGCTTGCCGGTCAGCTTCTTAATTTCCAGGCCAATGTCAGTACCGATTGGGTTCAGGCAGTGATCGGCACCGTGACGGCGTGCGATCTCGCAGCGGTGTTCAATAGGATCGACGCCGATTACGACGGACGCCCCGGCTTTTTTCGCCAGCTGGATGGCGATCTGACCAATCGCGCCCAGGCCCACAACCACAACGAAATCCCCTACGCGGACGTTGGCATCACGCACGCCGCTCATGGCGAATTGCGCCGGATCGTAGCAAACGGCGTTTTTCCACGACGCGCCCTGCGGCATTTTGCGCAGCTTATAATTGTTTACCGCGTTAACGATCACCGTCTCCTGCAGCGGACCGTAGCAGCAGACGCTGTCGCCGATCTGGTATTCCGTCACGTCTGCGCCACATTCAATAATGTCGCCAACGATCATGTTGCCCAGCTGGAATTTACCGAATTCGATACCGCGCGCTGCCCCCTCTTCACGCGGGGTGAACATCTGCCACTCCGCGTTGAACTCTTCATCGATGAACGGGCTTGCCGCGCGGAAATCCACGACTTCGGTGCCGTGCTTCGGTGCGCCAAAGCGGGCGCGAATTTTCACTTCATGTGCTTCAACAGCACGATCTTCATATTCCACCAGCGCCGCTACGCGTGGCGCTGTCGCAACTAACTTCTTCATAACTTGCTCCTGATAAAAAAATTGGCCGCCTTAGCCCTTGACGCCACCGGCGGTCAAACCACTTTTAATAAAACGTTCAGAGAGTGCGTACATGATGACCACCGGCAGTGCCGTCACCAGCGAGGCCGCCATCATGCGACCCCAGATATAATCTGGCGTGCTAAAGAGCGTGTTCAGTCCGACCGGCAAGGTAAAGTTGCTGGCACTGGACAGGAAAATGGAGGCAAACAGGTAGTCGTTCCACGCCACCATGAAGCAGTAAACAAACACCGACACGAGACCGGAAATTGCCAGCGGCACGGTAATGCGGAAGATGATTTGCAGACGGTTCAGACCATCCATCATCGCCGCCTCTTCTATTTCGTCCGGAATGGTGTCGAAATAGCTGCGCAGCATGAATACCGCCGTCGGCAGCGTCTGGGTCACCATGGTGATGATCAGCGCCATTTCGGTGTCATAAATGCCGAGCGCGGTGATGATTTTGAACAGCGGTACCACCAGCAAAATCCCGGAGAACATATAGACGGTATAGAAGCTCGCGTTGATCGTCGTGCGTCCTTTAAAACGCAGTTTGGACAACGCATAAGCGCCCAGCGTACCGAGAAATACCGCAATGACCGACGACGTCAGCGACACCACCATGCTGTTGCGGAAGTAGTCAACAAACGGGAAGATCAGCGGGTTAAAGATGTCGACGTAATGCTGAAGCGTCCACGCCTGCGGCAGAATCGTCGGGTTCAGCGATATCGCCTCTTTCGCGCTTTTGAACGACGTCATCAGCATCACGAAGAACGGGAACAGCGTGATAATCAGAAATACCGCCAGCCCGAGATAAAAACCAATACGGCCCAGAATGCGTTTATTTGTTGCCATTGAGGTTCACCCTTTTTCTGGTCAGCAGGATCACAGCAAAGATGATCACGAACAGCACCACAGAGATTGCCGCCGCTTTGCCCAAATCGTTGAAAGCAAACGCGGTTTTGTAGAGATAGACGCCCAGAATATCGACCCTGGTGGTCAGCAGGTAGACATCCGCAAACATGTAGAACATCCAGATGGTTCGCAGCGTCACCACCGTTGCCAGCACCGGCATGATGGCGGGCAACGTGACGATACGAAAACGCTGCCAGGCGTTGGCTCCGTCCATCTCTGCCGCTTCGTACAACGATTTATCAATGGTCTGCAAAATCGCGAGGAATGAGATAAAGGCATACGGGAAGTAGCGCCAGATGGCGAACAGCACCACCAGAACAAAACTGCTGCCAGGGTTGTCGAACCACAGCGGTGCCTGGTCATAAAGATGCAGCAGATCGACACCCAGATAGTTCACAATCCCGTAGCCGTTGTTGAACATGTATTTCCAGGCAAACACCAGGGAAATAGACGGCGTTACGTAGGATAAAATCACCAGCGAACGCGCCGTTTTCCGCAGACGAAACTCCCGGTTAAAGAAGATGGCAACGGCAAGCCCCAGCCCGGTGCTGCCGAGCACGACCAGCGCCGTATACCAGAACGTCATCCACAGGGAGTGCCAGAACGCAGCATCCCCCAGAATGCGGATGTAGTTATCGAGACCGACGAACACCGCATCAATTCGCGGGTTTAGCGGCAGACGTAAAAAACTGATTTCAATATTGGAAATCATTGGCCAGGCCACCAGGCCCCCCAGCAAAATCAGGCTGGGGGCCAACAGCAGCATGGCGAAAGGCATATCTGAACGACCAGAAAACAACGTCTTCATAATTTCCTTCCGCAGAGCGCTCCTATCGTTGTGAAATCAGGTCAGTCAGTCGCTTCTGGCTATTGCTAAGCGTGGTGCTGATATCTTGTTTACCCACCGTGACGTTATGCACCATGGAGCTGATAATGCCGGACCCTGTCACATCGCCCATGCGCGTGAAGTTTTTATCCCCTACCGCACCAAATACCTGCACATTCGGGAACTGGGCGATAAGCTCGTAAGGCAGCTGGCCAAACGCTTTAATCACGTCGTTGTTTTTCCAGGTATCCGTGCCCACCACCAGCTTATTCACCGGCAACGCCGCGCCTGGCGACATCATGACCCAGTCGGTTGCGTTTTGAGCTTTCTCCATCCAGGTGACAAACTTTTCAGCCGCCTGAGTCTCATCGTCGGTTTGGCCGGTGGTGATCGTCAGAGAGGTAACCATGCCGTAAACGGCGGAGGATTTTTCTGTCGGAACGACAAAGCCAAGGTTGGCAGGGTTTCCGTCCTGGAATACCGCTGGCAGGATGTAGGTGGAATAGACGGCCATCGGTGCAGAACCGTTCATGAAGGCATCTTTGATCTCCATGACGTCGTTCGAGCCCGGCATGGTAGTCGCGGCCAGCGCTTTATAGAGCGTCAGCGCTTTCGCCATTTCAGGGGTATCAATTTCAACGTTCCCGTTGGCGTCAAAAACGTTCGCGCCGCCGGACAGCGCAAACTGGGAGAATGCCTGCTCGGTCATCACGCTTTCTGCGGTAGGTAGCGCAATACCGTAATGTTTATTGGCCGGGTCGCTCAGTTTCTGACTGGCGCTAAGCAGTTGTTCCCAGTTATGCGGTTCCTCAATACCCGCAGCGGCAAGCACATCTTTGTGATACCAGACGCCGGACAGCCAGGCACTCATTGGCACGCCCGTCCAGGCGGTGCCGTCTTCTGTGCGCACCACGCGCAGGATCCCGTCATAGAAGGTGTTTTCGCCTACCGCTTTAATGACCTCGCCGATAGCCTTGCGATCCAGCAGTTGCTCTTTATCCATGACTTTCGCGTAGTCATGGCTGATTTCAATCACCTCAGGCAGCGCGCCCGTTCTGGCGAGCGTAATCACTTTGGTGTTGTAGGCATCCTCTTCTACCGGCACTTGCTTCACAGTGATGCCAGGATTCTCTTTCTCGAATTTTTCGATCAGTTTCGTAATAACTGCCTGACGCTCCTGCTCTACCGATGAGTGCATAAACTCAATGGTGACAGCAGAAGGTTTGTCATCCTTACAGCCTGATAACAGGGCGCACGAAACCAGTGCTGATAACAGCACAATTTTGGGCATTTTCATTTCAGGGTCCTTTTTAGTTTTCTTTAATCCACATAACCTGCCATGGATTGAGGGTCAGTTCCTTACCGCTAACAGCTTGTCCTGATAGCAATTCCGTACCGTTTAGCGTTTCTTCATTAACGGTATGAACGTTATTACTAAAATTAAACAGTGCTGTAATTCTCTCACCATTTTCCGCCACGCGAACAATTTTAAGGATTTGTTCATCCAGTGATTCAAATAATGCCTGACTATCAGGATGGAATGCACTTTCTCCGCGACGGACCGCAACAAGCTCGCTTAAGCGGGAATAAATTTTATGACGAATACTATTCGTAGTTCTAAGTTCCTGGTCAACCTGACCGGCAGTGTATTTCATCCGGTTTATTGCGCGGTTATATCCAAGGCGTTCGACGCCTTCGTAATCGTTACGGGAACCAAGAATGCTTTGAATATAAATAGCGGGAACACCAGGAAAACTTAACAGTACGGCATGCGCCAGAATAAAGCGCGCAATGCGTTCATCATCCGAACTGTTTTGTGAACTTAACGCGTCCAGATAGGTCACGTTAATTTCGTAAGGGCTGCGCGTTCCGTCAGGGTTATTTTTCCAGTTGACCAGCGCCCCTTCCTGCTGAAGTTTTTCGACAAGTGAAAGGATTTCTGATTCCGGAAGAATACCACGTAGCGGGTTCAGACCGATACCGTCGTGAGAGGCCAGGAAGTTGAACCAGGTCGTTTTTCTCGAAGGCAGCGCCAGCGACCCTGCCCACTGGCAGAGGGCGTTAACATCCTGACGATGAACAGCATGCAGCACCAGCGGCGGTAAGGAGAACTGATAGACCATCTGGGCTTCGTTTTCACCGTCACCGAAGTAGGAAATATTGTCTTTGTGCGGGACATTCGTCTCGGTAATGATCACCGTGCCCGGCGCCACGAGCTCAGTAATCGCGCGGAAAAGCTGAATAAGGCAATGCGTCTGTTCCAGATGGATACAGCTTGTTCCTGGGATTTTCCACATAAACCCGACGGCATCCAGACGGATATAACGAGCCCCTTCCGCAAGGTAATGAAGCAGGACGTCAACCATCGCAATCAGCACCTGAGGTGAGGCGAAGTTGAGATCGATCTGGTCATCACTGAAGGTGGTCCACAGATGACGTACGCTGCCGTCATGCAGTGTAAAAGGTGTCAGCAGGGGTAATGCACGAGGACGCGTCACTGCCGATAAATCAGTTTCAGGATCGACTGAAATAAAGAAATCTTCATAACCCGGTTTCTGTGCCAGATAATTAGCAAACCATTCACTTTTTGCTGACATATGGTTGCACACAAAATCAAACATTAAGCTGGCAGACTGTTTTAATTCAGCCACATCTCGCCAGGTTCCGGTTTCGGGCGCAACAGCGTGGTAATCAATAACGGAAAAGCCGTCATCAGAAGACCACGGATAAAAAGGCAAAAGGTGGACATGGGAAAACGTACGTGCAAGCCACTCATTATAAAAACGGGTAAATACCGGCAGGGCTTTCTCCCCTTTCGCGGAGAACTGATCGGCATAGGTGATCAGGACAACATCTTTTTCATCCCATCCTGTTTTACGTTTTTCTGTAATATCAACGGCGGCTTGTTCGAGCTTTGTTAATAATACTTTAAAATGTGCTTCAGAAAATGATTCACCGTAAATATGATTGATAAGATTTTTAATTTTTGCGTTCACATTATTTTCCATGGTAGCGGTCCCACGAAGAGCAATCTACTCTCCTGAAAAATATCTGTCAACGGAACGGGAGGCTGAAAAAGACAATTGCAAAGCAGCTCTGTGCAGTAATGTGAGCTGCTGCAAAAAAAGTGAGGGAACAGGAGAAAAAACGGTAATGGCCGTTAGCCCCTCTCAGGAAGAGAAAGGGCTAACGCGAGCGTGATTTACCGGGATAAATAGCGGCGTGACAACCGTTTCGCTACTTTCTGCAGCAGAGGTTCGAGCGCCACGGCCAGCAACATTCTGACCGGTTTGCGGGCAACAGATTTGATCGCCCAACCCGCCACACCTGCCGGGCCGTAACGTAACGCCGTCATCAGAACCAATTTACCTGCGATTTTCAGGCCGGGTTTTACCTTCTGACCGGCCTGTTGCCAGTTTTGCTTCATGTATATTCTCTCTTAAAGCTGACGAAAACGACTTCTCAGCGTAAAGGTATCGGAGGTGACATAACGCTCCATCTCACGTAACCGCTTTTCCCCGGCCGCCAGTTGATTGTCAACCGCGTTGAGAAGATCGTTACTGGTGGGGGCGCTTTCCGCGGCCAGCTCACCTTCCGGCATTGGGTCAAGGACAAACGCCAGCACGATGTAAGCAACGAAGGTGATAAACGCCAGACCGAAGAATATCGACAGCACCGTGACCACACGCACCAGTTTTACCGGAACGTCAAGATAATGGGCCAGTCCGGCACAGACACCACGCACCATGCCCTGCTGCGGAATTCGCCACAATTTTTTGTTCAGATTCAGTCCCGACATTAACGGTCCCTCCAGTTTGGATGTTCTGCATCCAGGATAGCTTCCAGCGCCTGAATGCGATCGCGCATCTTGTTTGCCTGTTCGGTAAGCTGGGCCAGACGTTGTTGTTCACTCTGGGTTAAATCGTTACCTGAAGAACGGTTGCTGTAGTGCAGCCATAGCCAAATCGGCAAAACAAACAGCACGAAAATCGTCAGGGGAATGGCCAGAAAAAGCGCGCTCATGTGTACTCCTTGTCTTACGATGCGGCACGCTCAGGTGCCGCAGGAATTATTATTGGTTGTCTTGCTTCATTTTGGCTTTCAGTGCCGCCAGCTGTTCGCTGATTTCATCATCGGCCTTTAGATCGGCAAACTGCTGATCCAGCGACTTTTGCTTACCGATGCTGTGGCTCTCTGCTTCCGCTTCCATCTGATCGATACGACGCTCAAATGACTCAAAACGCGCCATCGCCTCATCCAGCTTGCCGCTGTCCAGCTGACGACGCACGTCGCGGGAGGAGCTTGCCGCCTGGTGACGCAGGGTCAGCGCCTGCTGACGTGCGCGGGTTTCGCTCAGTTTGTTCTCAAGCTCACCAATCTCTTTCTTCATGCGGGTAAGGGTGTCATCCACCAGCGTCACTTCATGTTCAAGCGTCGCGATCATGTCCGCCAGCTTCTGTTTTTCTATCAGCGCCGCGCGGGCCAGATCTTCTTTATCTTTGCGCAGCGCGAGTTCTGCTTTTTCCTGCCATTCATTGAGCTGGGCGGTCGCCTGCTCAATACGGCGCGTTAACTGTTTTTTCTCAGCCAGCGCGCGGGCGGAGGTAGAACGCACTTCAACCAGCGTGTCTTCCATCTCCTGAATCATCAGGCGCACCAGCTTCTGCGGATCTTCCGCTTTCTCCAGCAGTGAGTTGATGTTGGCGTTCACGATGTCGGCAAAACGAGAAAAGATACCCATAATTACATCCTCATAGTTCTGTTATCGGGCTATGCCCTGCTGTATCGACAATACAATTCCCGTGCCAGTTTTTTATCTTATTGATTTTATTCAGTGTGATTGATTTTTATTCATCGCAGAACTATGCTGACCTGGTGAATATCGCTAAGGAGTGGTTAATTTCATCATGGCTGGATACAAAGACAATTTACTCGGTGAAGCCAACAGCTTTCTTGAGGTGCTCGAACAGGTCTCTCGCCTGGCCCCGCTCAACAAACCGGTGCTGATCATCGGCGAGCGCGGCACGGGTAAGGAATTGATTGCTAACCGTCTGCACTATTTATCCGGGCGCTGGGACGGCCCCTTTATTTCACTGAACTGTGCGGCGCTGAATGAAAACCTGCTCGACACCGAGCTGTTTGGCCACGAAGCGGGCGCGTTTACCGGCGCTCAGAAACGCCACCCGGGGCGCTTTGAGCGCGCCGACGGCGGCACCCTGTTTCTTGATGAACTCGCCACCGCGCCGATGCTGGTGCAGGAAAAACTACTGCGCGTGATTGAGTATGGCGAACTTGAACGCGTCGGCGGCAGCCAGCCGCTACAGGTTAACGTGCGCCTTGTCTGCGCTACCAACGCCAATCTGCCGGAAATGGTTGCGGAGGAGAAATTCCGTGCCGATCTTCTTGACCGCCTGGCCTTTGACGTCGTTCAGCTTCCACCGCTGCGCGAGCGAAGAAGCGACATTATGCTGCTCGCCGATCAGTTTGCGATTCAGATGTGCCGCGAACTCGGTCTACCGCTCTTCCCTGGCTTCAGCGATTATGCGCAGGAGACGCTGCTGGCTTACCACTGGCCGGGGAATATTCGCGAACTGAAAAACGTCGTGGAGCGTTCTGTCTACCGACACGGCAGCAGCGAGACGGAGCTGGACAATATCATTATCGATCCTTTTCAGCGCAGCGCGCCGCCGGTTTCCACCACGCCATCATCAGGCGATACTCCCGCACTGCCCCTTGATTTGCGTCAGTTCCAGCACGACCAGGAGCAGCTGCTGCTGGAGCAGAGCCTGAAAGCGGCTAAATATAACCAGAAACAGGCGGCTGAACTCCTGGGCCTGACCTACCATCAGTTACGGGCATTGCTTAAAAAGCATCAAATGCGCTGACAATATCGGCACTTACCCTCAGACATTTTTACGAAGCAGGCGTAAGTGCGATACACTTTGCAGATCGAACCTAAAAACCTTAAAAATTATGCGTCTGGTTTTATCGTCCTTATTTGCACTCGGTCTGTTTAGCAGCCTGGCGTTTGCTGCGCCCGGCCAGTCTACGCAGCCTGACATTCGTGACAGCGGCTTCGTCTATTGCGTGAGCGGCCAGGTGGATACCTTCAACCCGCAGAAAGCGGGCAGCGGCCTGATTGTGGATACGCTTGCTGCACAGCTGTATGACCGTCTGCTTGATGTTGATCCGTACACCTACCGCCTGGTGCCTGAGCTGGCGGAAAGCTGGGAAGTGCTGGACAACGGTGCAACCTACCGTTTTCGCCTGCGCGACGATGTCGCGTTTCAACGCACGCCGTGGTTTACCCCCACGCGCAAGCTGAACGCGGATGACGTGGTCTTCACCTTCCAGCGAATCTTTAACCGCAACCACCCGTGGCATAACGTTAACGGCAGTAATTTCCCCTATTTTGACAGCCTGCAGTTTGCCGACACCGTTAAAAGTGTGCGCAAGCTCGATAACCGGACGGTTGAGTTTACCCTGACGCGCCCGGATGCCTCTTTCCTCTGGCATCTGGCGACCCACTATGCCTCCGTTATGTCTGCTGAATACGCGGCGAAGCTGACGAAAAAAGATCGTCAGGAACTGCTCGACCGTCAGCCGGTGGGTACCGGCCCGTTCCAGCTGGCCGAATACCGCGCGGGGCAATATATTCGCCTGCAGCGCCATGAACATTTCTGGCGCGGTACGCCCCTGATGCCGCAGGTAGTGGTCGATCTCGGCTCTGGCGGAACGGGACGTTTGTCAAAACTGCTGACCGGGGAATGCGACGTGCTCGCCTGGCCTGCCGCCAGCCAGCTCACTATTTTGCGCGACGATCCGCGCCTGCGCCTGACGTTACGCCCGGGGATGAACATCGCTTACCTGGCCTTTAACACCGATAAGCCGCCGCTGAACAACCCTGCCGTCCGCCACGCCCTGGCGCTGGCAATCAACAACCAGCGTCTGATGCAGTCGATCTACTACGGTACGGCGGAAACCGCCGCCTCTATTTTACCGCGCGCCTCGTGGGCCTATGACGGTGAGGCTAAAATTACGGAGTACAATCCGGCAAAGGCGCGTGAGCAGCTTAAAGCGCTGGGGGCGGAAAACCTGACGCTCCAGCTCTGGGTGCCCACCAGTTCCCAGGCGTGGAACCCCAGCCCGTTGAAAACCGCCGAACTGCTGCAGGCAGATATGGCGCAGGTGGGCGTCAAAGTGATCATCGTACCGGTTGAGGGCCGTTTCCAGGAGGCGCGCCTGATGGATATGAATCATGACTTGACTCTGACTGGCTGGGCTACCGACAGTAACGATCCGGACAGCTTCTTCCGCCCGCTGCTGAGCTGCGCTGCGATTAACTCGCAGACCAACTACGCCCACTGGTGTAACCGGGAGTTTGACGCCGTGCTGCAAAAAGCGCTCTCTTCCCAACAGCTGGCCTCGCGCATTGACGCTTACGATGAAGCGCAGAAGATCCTCGCACAGGAATTGCCCGTGCTGCCGCTGGCCTCTTCCCTGCGTCTCCAGGCTTATCGTTACGACATTAAAGGGTTGGTGCTGAGTCCGTTCGGCAACGCCTCGTTCGCCGGCGTGTCGCGCGAAAAAGAACAAGAGGTGAAAAAACCATGATCATTTTTACCTTACGTCGACTCCTGTTACTGCTGGTGACGCTCTTTCTGCTAACCTTCGTCGGCTTCAGCCTGAGCTATTTTACGCCGCACGCCCCGCTGCAAGGGTCGTCGCTGTGGGATGCCTGGCTGTTCTGGTTTAACGGTCTGCTGCACTGGGATTTCGGCGTGTCCAGCATCAACGGACAGCTTATCTCTCAGCAGCTGAAAGAAGTGTTCCCGGCGACGATGGAGCTGTGCATTCTGGCCTTCGGCTTTGCCCTGATGGTGGGCATTCCCGTGGGCATGCTGGCCGGGATCTATCGCAATAAATGGCAGGATAAATTTATCAGCGCCCTCGCCCTGCTTGGCTTCTCCATACCGGTCTTTTGGCTCGCGCTCCTGCTGACGCTGTTCTTCTCCCTGACAATGGGCTGGCTACCGGTCTCTGGCCGTTTTGACCTGCTCTATACGGTTAAAACGGTGACGGGTTTTGCCCTCATTGACGCGTGGCTGTCTGACTCCGTGTGGCGTCATGAGATGATCGTCAGCGCCCTGCGCCATATGGTATTGCCGGTGCTGACGCTGGCGGTTGCGCCGACGACCGAGGTGATCCGCCTGATGCGCCTGAGCACCATCGAGGTATTTGACCAGAACTACGTCAAAGCCGCCGCCACGCGCGGATTGTCGCGCCTGACCATACTGCGCCGCAACGTCCTGCACAACGCGCTGCCGCCGGTGATCCCGCGTCTTGGGCTGCAGTTCTCCACCATGCTCACCCTGGCGATGATCACTGAGATGGTCTTTAGCTGGCCTGGGCTGGGGCGCTGGCTGATTAACGCCATCCGCCAGCAGGATTACGCCGCGATTTCTGCTGGCGTGATGGTGATTGGTTCGCTGGTCATCACTGTTAACGTGTTGTCCGATATTTTGGGTGCGATGGCTAACCCTCTGAAGCATAAGGAATGGTATGCCTTACGATAGCGTATACAGTGAAAAGCGCACGCCCGGTGCGCTACGTACCGTGTGGCGTAAATTCTATGGTGATACCACGGCAATGATCGGCCTTTATGGCTGCGCCGGGCTGGTATTGCTTTGCGTCTTTGGCTCGTGGTTTGCGCCTTACGGCATCGACCAGCAGTTCCTTGGCTATCAGCTGCTGCCGCCTTCCTGGTCTCGCTACGGCGAAGTCTCGTTCTTCCTTGGGACGGACGACCTCGGACGTGACGTGTTGAGCCGCCTGTTAAGCGGGGCTGCCCCGACGGTGGGCGGCGCGTTTGTGGTGACCCTCGCGGCGACGATCTGTGGACTGGCGCTCGGTATTTTCGCGGGTTCCACCCATGGCCTGCGCTCGGCGGTACTGAACCATATCCTGGACACGCTGCTGTCGATTCCGTCTCTGCTGCTGGCGATCATTGTGGTTGCCTTTGCCGGCCCGCATCTGTCGCACGCTATGTTCGCCGTCTGGCTGGCGATCCTGCCCCGTATCGTGCGCTCGGTTTACAGCATGGTGCATGACGAGCTGGAAAAAGAGTATGTCGTCGCGGCCCGTCTGGACGGTGCGACCACCTTCAATATTCTGTGGTTTGCCGTTCTGCCGAACATCGCTGCCGGGCTGGTGACCGAGATCACCCGCGCCCTGTCGATGGCAATTCTGGACATCGCCGCGCTCGGCTTCCTTGACCTCGGCGCGCAGCTGCCGTCCCCTGAATGGGGCGCGATGCTCGGTGATGCGCTGGAGTTAATCTACGTGGCGCCGTGGACGGTCATGCTGCCGGGTGCAGCCATTATGGTGAGCGTGTTGCTGATCAACCTGCTGGGCGACGGTATTCGCCGTGCAATTAACGCGGGGGTGCAATAATGCCGCTTCTTGATATTCGCAACCTCACCATCGAATTTAAAACCGGCGAAGGCTGGGTTAAAGCCGTCGACCGTATCAGCATCACCCTCGCCGAGGGCGAGATTCGCGGGCTGGTGGGTGAGTCCGGTTCGGGGAAAAGCCTGATCGCCAAGGCCATCTGCGGCGTGGCAAAAGACAACTGGCGCGTGACCGCCGACCGTATGCGGTTTGACGATATCGACCTGCTGCGCCTCTCCCCTCGCGAGCGTCGCAAACTGGTCGGCCATAACGTCTCGATGATCTTTCAGGAGCCACAATCCTGTCTCGATCCGTCCGAGCGCGTGGGCAAACAGCTGATGCAGAACATCCCCGGCTGGACCTATAAAGGCCGCTGGTGGCAGCGTTTCGGCTGGCGCAAACGCCGCGCCATCGAGCTATTGCACCGCGTTGGGATCAAAGATCACAAAGACGCGATGCGCAGCTTCCCGTATGAACTGACGGACGGCGAGTGTCAAAAAGTGATGATTGCCATCGCGCTGGCCAATCAGCCGCGTTTGCTGATTGCTGATGAGCCGACGAATGCGATGGAGCCGACCACCCAGGCGCAAATTTTCCGCCTGCTGTCGCGGCTGAATCAGAATAACAACACCACCATTTTGCTGATCAGCCATGACCTGCAAATGCTGAGCAAGTGGGCGGATAAAATTGACGTGATGTACTGCGGACAAACGGTCGAAACTGCTCCCAGCGAAGACCTGATCACCGCCCCGCACCACCCGTACACGCAGGCGCTAATCCGTGCCATACCTGATTTTGGCAGCGCCATGCCGCATAAGAGCCGCCTGAATACCCTGCCGGGGGCGATTCCGCTGCTGGAATCGTTGCCGATAGGCTGTCGTCTGGGGCCGCGTTGTCCGTATGCTCAGCGTAAATGCATTGAGACGCCGCGCCTCACCGGCGCCAAAAATCATCTTTACGCCTGTCATTTCCCGCTGAACATGGAGAGAGAGTGAAATGGTCGAAACCTTGCTGGAAGTCCGCAACCTGAGTAAGACCTTTCGCTATCGTACAGGCCTGTTTCATCGTCAGACGGTCGAAGCGGTTAAACCCCTGAGCTTTACGCTGCGTGAAAAACAGACGCTGGCGATCATTGGCGAAAACGGCTCCGGGAAATCCACCCTGGCGAAAATGCTTGCCGGAATGGTCGAGCCCACCGCCGGAGAAGTGTTGATTGACGATCATCCTCTGCACTTTGGCGATTACTCGTTCCGCAGCCAGCGCATTCGTATGATTTTCCAGGATCCGTCAACCTCGCTTAATCCACGCCAGCGAATTTCGCAGATCCTCGATTTTCCGCTGCGGCTGAACACCGACCTGGAGCCAGAGGCGCGCCGTAAGCGCATTGTTGAGACCCTGCGCATGGTTGGACTGTTGCCGGACCACGAAAGCTACTACCCGCATATGCTGGCCCCCGGCCAGAAACAGCGTCTCGGTCTGGCGCGCGCGTTGATTCTGCGCCCGAAAGTGATCGTTGCTGACGAAGCCCTGGCCTCGCTGGATATGTCGATGCGTTCGCAGCTGATTAACCTGATGCTGGAACTGCAGGAAAAGCAGGGTATCTCCTATATCTACGTGACCCAGCATCTGGGAATGATGAAACACATCAGCGATCAGGTGATGGTCATGCACCAGGGAGAGGTTGTCGAGCGCGGCAGCACCGCGGACGTGATGGCCTCCCCGCTTCATGAGCTGACAAAAAGGCTGATTGCCGGTCACTTTGGCGAGGCGTTAACGGCTGATGCATGGCGAAAAGATCGTTAAAAGATACCCGTTAGTTGTTGCGTAATCCGCCTGCCAGCAGAGTGAACACCTCAATGGCATGCGGCAGCGTTTTCTGCGGCTCATCACTGGCGGCAATCAGCAATGCAGCGTTCAGCGCAGCCCCATTCAGCAGATGGGCTGCGACTTTTGCATCCACCGGTTTAAGGACGTTGCATGCGATCATTTTTTCGATGGTGTGACGGGTCGACTCCAGGCAGCTGTTCTGGCTGGGCCATTGCGCCGGATCGCCCAGAACCGCCGGACCATCAAGAAGTACGATACGCTGCACTTCAGGAACCAGCGCCATTTTGATATAGGCGACGCCTTCAGCCAGCAGCCGCTCCCAGTCATTTTCGGCAGTGGAAGCAATGGCTTTCGCTTTTGCTGCCATTTCGCTGTCTATCTGCGCGACCACCGCCGCCAGTAGCCCTTTCTTATCGCTGAAATTATGGTACAGCGCGCCGCGTGTTAAACCCACGCTTGCGGTCAGTTCATCCATTGAGGCGGCGGCATACCCTTTTTCAGCAAACGCCTTTCGCGCTGCCTGGATCATTTTTTCACGATTTTCCTGTGCCGTTTCAGCACGACGTTTTGCAGCCATGGGGCTCCCTTGGTTAAGCAGCGTTTTTAATTTGACATACATGGTGTATGTGGATTACATTTTTTCACATACATCGCGTATGTTACTTCGACTTCGTCATCACGACAATAACCTCTGACAGAAAAGGAAATGCCATGCACCCACGTGACCCTGTATTCCCGGCCAACCGCCATGCCCTCTACGAAGAACATGGCTACTCTGCCGCCATCCGCTCGGGCGATCTGTTATTTGTCTCCGGCCAGGTTGGCAGCCGCAGCGATGGCACACCTGAGCCCGACTTCGCCGCTCAGGTACAGCTCGCATTTGATAATCTCCAGGCTACCCTCGCAGCCGCAGGATGTACCTTTGACGATATTGTTGATGTAACGACCTTTCATACCGACCCAGAAAACCAGTTCCCCGTCATCATGCAGGTCAAAAATTTGGCGTTTCCGCGTCCTCCTTACCCAAACTGGACGGCCATAGGCGTTAACTGGCTCGCCGGCTTTGATTTTGAAATTAAAGTTATTGCCAGGATCCCTTCGCCAGTCAATTAACTTCCGGCATAATCTGCTCAGCATAAATTGGTTTACCGTTAAGTAATAACTGACACGCAAATGAAAGACAGTATCAGAAGGTATATTCTCTCCTGGGTGGAGGAAAATAACTTTACTATCTTACATATTGATGATCTGGTTGAGGATATCGGATACAGCAGAAGAACCATTGAAACATGGTTTAAGGAGCACTATCACCTCTCATTAGGGGAATATATTCTCAGAAGGAGGCTGAGCCGTGCTGCTATTATGCTAAAGATGACGTCTATTCCGGTGACGGATATAGCTTATCTTTTCCATTACCAGAGTAGTCAGGGTTTTTCCAGAGCCTTTAAAAAAATGACAGGGCTGACACCCTCTGAGTACAGACGTGCCGGAGTGTGGAATTTTGATATTTTACAGCCCTCTTTTTTATTAAGCGATCATGAAACGCCTGAACTCGAAATGTGTGAGCTGAATGAAACGTTTTTATATACCCATCAAATTATCGAGCACGATCATCTTTTTGATACCTCGGTCCATGACATTACTAAAAAAATCAAGAAACTGCTGGTTGAAAATCGTCATGAGATTGATCGTATCACCCTTGTGCCTCGCCCACCTGAACGCTTAGGCAAAAGCCGTTCTTATCTTGTAGAGGTCTTAATATCGTATTCCTTACAAAGCGACACCACTGCAAAAAAAGAAACGTGCGCAGTAAAAGGGAAATACGCGAAAATGACCTTCAGCGGTAGCTGGGAGAGCTACAGCGCCTTTAACAAAATTGCCTTCGTTAAGGCGATGGTTAAAAAACGTCTGGCGTTGCGCGAGGGCATTTATTTAATGAAGTTTAATTCTTACAGTGATGAGCATGTCAATTTTGATGTTTTCATCCCCATCCTCTAACCTCACCCGCATTCTGCGCGTCTGCTGACGATTCTGTTTTTGCCGTTGTGCTTGGCCTCGTAGAGCGCCTCATCCACGTTACGAATGATCTCGTTGCTGTTGAGGTTGTTCTGAATGGCTGAGCACACACCGATACTCAGTGTCACCTCTGCCGGAAGCGCGTAAAGGTTGCCCTGTCCGGTCCGATACTGGACATTATGACGAATACGCTCGGCAACGGACACCGCCAGGCTCTCGTCCGTATCCGGCAGCAGAAGACCAAACTCCTCTCCGCCCAGTCTGGCAAAAATATCCTTTTCACGGATACTGTCTTTAATAATTTCTACCACCGCCAGAAGGACGCGATCTCCTGCCGGGTGGCCCCAGGTATCATTAATAGACTTAAAGTTATCGATATCCAGCATCATTATGCTCGCGCCTTTTTCTGTCCTGAGCGTGCGGACCCGCTGAAGCGCTTCATAAAAATACTTTCGGTTGAAGATCTGCGTAAGCGGATCGCGATTAATTCGCTCGCCAAAAATTTTCAACATGCTGAATACGTGAAATAACAAGGTGAATATAACAAATAATTTACTAAATACCTCCACTGTCCGGCTGATATACCAGAGTGACATATTATACGTATCAAGCAGCAACAGGAAAAAGTTGTAAATAATGGCAGAGAGACATACCACAATAATACTGTTCCACATCCCTGAAGACAACCGCGTTACATAGGTCATATAGCAGAGTAAAAACGACCAGAGCGTGATCAGAACGTTAACGTACCTGACGTCCCAGACGGGAGCATGCTGATCACGGCCATCGGCCGCTATCGTTAATGACAGTGCAGGATGATAGCTGCTTAAATAATGGGCCAGAACCGGGAACAGCACCAGCGGAATACATAATGTTAACGCCAGGTTGATCTTATTACGCCGTCCTAACGCCGAACGTGCGGTGAGTTTTTCCACCCGAACGGCGAGCGCCAGCAAAAAGATAAAGCTCAGCTGGCGGAAAAAATAAAATACCGCCGTGTCGTTTGTTTTTACCGCATTAGAAAAACCGGAGTGCTCAGGATATTGAATAATAACAATCGTTTCAATGAAATAGACCAGCCCACTTAAAAACGCCATGCTCAGAATCAATGAGGACAGGTGCGTTCTGTCAGAGGCATACTGCATCTGGATAAAAATAAAGATAATGGTATCCAGAAAGAACAGCGCGATCATGACGATTAAATACGTTGTCATGGGTACCCTGAAGCCAGGATTATCATTCACGCAAAAAGAGTTCACCGCGATCATCAGTGCAAACAGAAATGCACCTGAGAGCATGATCATTTTCTCGGCCAACGTACTGTTAATCATCATCCTTCTTACCGCAAAATTATAAAGACGCAAACCGACACCCCTGACCGGCATGGCCAGGGGATCGTACTACTGCTCTGAGGTGACATTTACCACGTCACCATGGCTGTCAAAATCAACGTACAATTTTTTATTAGCCTGGAACTGCTGATATACCGGCTGCGGAAGCGAAAAGCTCATCGCCAGCTCCGCCTCACTCGCCACATGAGAAGGCGGAATCGCAATTCGCTGGTGCTTATAGCGGTTGTAAATCGCCCAGAGAACCAGCACCAGCGCGTTAAGTATTGCCAGGATGAAATAGAGGAACAGCCGCAAAAACGCGTCATTCCCCTGCGTAAACCCCTTCAGGAAAAAAGCGATAAACCCCGAGGCAAAGTACACAAACACAGCCCACAAAAGACAGGTTACGAACAGTTCCAGGCACTCCCGGAAGGGATTTTTTTGCGAATTAATAATCCATTGTTTCATGTTACCCCCTTGCGATCCCGCGGTCCGGGCTGACCCAACGCGCACGCGTGCTACGAGGGTTCAGCATCACAACAGTGAACGCGACAAGCGTGGTGAATAAACTGATAAGCCAGAAGATGATCGGGTACCAGATGATCCAGAACAGCGTGGCGATGACGTTATGCTCATAGCGGTACTCGATCAGGATACTCACCAGGAATTGCACCAGACACAGGCTACAGAGCAGCACCCCGGCATTCTCCGACACCGATGAAATGGAGAGCCCTCCCGCCGAGCCGTTCTGGATAACATCTGCCAGGATGACCAGCCCGCTAACCAGGCAGGTGAATGCCCATGCCGTCGTCGCGCAATATTCCATAAAAAGCGGCCACATATGCCGGTGTTTCCAGCGCCAGAGGGAGCCCATATTTTTCAGGAACACCTCCGCGCCCCCCTTCGCCCAGCGTAAACGCTGTTTCCACAGCCCACGCAGCGTTTCCGGCATTAAAATCCAGCACAGCGCGCGGGGTTCATAGAACACAGACCAGCGACGAAGCTGTAGTTTCCAGCTGATATCAATATCCTCCGTGATCATGTCATCGCTCCAGTAACCGACGTCGGCCAGCGCACTCCGGCGGAACGCCGCAATCACCCCGGAAACGGTGAACACCTGGCCATAGACCCGTTGCGTGCGTTTGATAAGACCAATAATCGACGAAAACTCACCGACCTGGACTTTACCGATTAACGTTGAGCGAGTGCGGATACGCGGATTCCCGGTCACGGCCCCGACGCGCGGGTTATCAATCATCGGCGCGACAAGCCAGGCGGCGGCGTCCCGATCCAGACAGGCGTCGCCGTCAATGCAAACCAGAAACTCCCCCTTTGCAGCGGCGGCACCACTTTTCAGCGCAATCGCTTTTCCCTGGTTCTCCATCAAATGCACAACACGCAGGCGAGGATAACGTTCGGCCAGCATATTTAGCTGAAAACCCGTGTCGTCCGACGAACCGTCATTCACCGCGATAACTTCAAAATTGTCATACCGCTGTGACATGGCCGCCGCAATGGTCTCCTGAATATTCTTCGATTCATTAAAACAAGGGATAACGATCGAAATTAAGGGGTTGTCTTTGAGCATCGGTACCGGTGCATCTTTACCCCACGCCCAGTGCCGCTCGCGATAAAGCCAGAAAAAGACGCTGCCCGCTATCCAGAATATCGACATAAAGAACGGCCAGAAAAAGACATATCGCAGCATCACCTCTGCGGAAAACAGCAGGGTTAATCCGACAGGGATACACAACACCAGAATTAAAATAACGATTGAGAAATAGCGATTATTCATCTTCAGGGTACCAGTTCGTTGAGAATTCCGGCCGAATAACGTTTATCTTCGGCTGATTATTCAAAAAGTCATCGGGGTAATAACCATAATGTTTTATTCCAGAGAGCTGCATAATACGCATCCACTCCGCAATCTTGCGGGATGCAATACGCTGATGCTGCCCGTCCGGTCGCCAGTCCCGAGCCTGAAGCTCGATAATCATTTTATTTTTCCCGTCAGGTAACGCCGCTGCGCGCGCAATAAGCGCCTTAAACCATTTATCGCCCTCCCGATCCTTCACGCCCTCCATGTAGGGCATCGCCATAACGGCCGTCCAGTCATAGTGCGCAAGAAAATCATTGGCGTTTTGTGCAAACCACTCTTCGCTTTTCGGTTCAATCAGCGGCAGCGCATACAGGTTACGCGCCGTTTTGATTTGCGGGCCGCGGATAGCTTTTACTTTATCCGCCAGTTCAAGGGTGAAACGGGTAAGCGTTTCGGTTTTGAACCGGGTCCATGCCTCAAATTGCTGTGCATCGTCGCGAATAGCCCGAATATCGCGGCCAAAGCCCGCTTTTTCGTAAGCGACCAGCGCTGCGGGGCTGGCATCCTCCGTATCGGACAGCACGGCGTCATCATGAAAAAGAATGCCGTCAAACGAGGCATGCGCCGCCAGATCTTCATACATATCACCAATGCGCTGCCTTGCCTCAGCATCAAAGGGAGACAGGCGGCGATACTGTGATGGATTGACCTGAGGACGCTCGTCATCGCCTGCCGTCAGGCTGTGCACGCGGGTTAAGTTTGCCGCCATATCCCAGCTCATGACCGGCATCCAGGCGTAAACGGCCACGCTCGCCCGGGTTCGCAGTTGCCACGCAATGCGACTGAAAATGTCGGCCTTCACCGGTAGCCAGCGGTTCGGGAAGTAGACCGCCTTCACCAGACCGTCGCCCGCCGGATCGGCAAACGCCTGCAGGTAAACGGTGGTGATCCCCATATCCTTGACTCTTTGAATGAGGGCATCGATATTTTTTTCCATCTGCGCGGCGTCTGGATCAAACACGTAGTCCAGATCGACATGCATCACGCGCTGGAGCGCTTGTTCCTGCACTCCCGTTACCTGAAGCGCAAACGCTTCCAGCGTCGGATTGCCATTAATCAGGATCCTCGGAATCGAATCCAGCTGCGTGGCTGTTGACAGCCCGTCTTCCAGCGTGAAAAACATGTCAAAACCGAGAGCCTTAAGCTCCTGAATCGCCGTCCCATTCTCCGCGCCATATGGCCACACCCAGGCCGTAGGGGCTTTACCGGTATGGGTTTTAAAATGGCTTACCAGCGTCTGTGCGTCTCGCCGTATGCGCGCCCGATACTCCTTTTCGGTTTCGTAGCGCCGATCGTCCTTGAGAAACCGACGATTCGCAAATGCCGGAAGCATGCTGCCACCCGGATTCGCAAGGGTGCCAAAATGGCTGTTCCAGGTATGTGCACCTATCTCCACCAGCGGCGAACGGGACAGCTCCTGCACCTGCTGCCAGGTGGCGAAGCGTTCACGCGCGATCTTCTCATCGCCGTACTGCACCGGTTGCCCGGCGGGGGTGTTGATCCAGCTGCCAACCGGCGCCCACAAAGCGGGCCACTGATAGGCAACGAGCAGCGGATAGACGCGGGTGTAAAAGCTGCTGAAGCCGTCATCGAACGACAACAAAACCGCTTTTTCCGGTAAGGGTTTACCCCCGCGGTGTGCCTCGCGGATCTGCGCCACGCTGACCGGCCTGTAGCCATTTTCACGCAGCCAGGCAAACTGCTCTTTCAGCGCGGAGGTCCGCACGGACATAAAACGCTGATCCGTTTCGCCGTCTTCCACCTCATGATACGCAATCGTTACGAAGCCATTCGCCGGCCATGGCGTTTCGGCGCGTAACTTTTCGCGCAGGGCCGGGCTGGTATAGGCAGGCCCGCGCCCGTCGACGCACGCCGCTACGAGCATAATGCCGAGCAGCGCCAGTAATGTTTGAAATCCTTTCCGTAACATACGTTGCCTCAGAATCGAAGGGTCACATTAAAATCAACCGATAGATTGTGTTCCTGCTTTCCGTCATAGGGGCGTTTATCCCAGCGTAGCATCGCCCCCGCTTCTCCCCCGTCGCGCCAGGACACGCGCTGCCCATAGCCCAGTTGAGTAATGAGGCCGCTGCCATAGCTCTTCTGCCACGCATTTCCTGCTCCGGCGCTGAATGTCTGCGTCCAGCTGTTTTCGTACCGGCGCCACAGCCGATGATCCAGCGTCATCCCGACCATCGCGTCCAGACGTTTGTCCGGGCTGAAGTAAGGCACGTCCGACTGGCTGTTGGTGCCGTAATAGACGCCTGGCTGGAGGCTCAGGTTCACATCGGGCGACGCCCAGACCTGTTCCTGACCGTTGAGGAAATATTCATTCCTGTGGTTACCGTCAGAGAAGTCGGTCTTCAGGTAGTGCGCGCTGTATTGTCGGCTTTCATGCTGATACCAGCGTATCTCCGCCCCACCGCTGTTCGCGGTGATGCCGTTCTTCATGGCGCGCATCGGCGCGTTACGCGACACGCGTTCGCCTTCCAGCCCCAGTTGCCAGCTATCGTTAAAATCGATACGGGTCGAAAGCCGGGCCCCGATTTTTTGATCGCCACTGAAACGTCGACCTGAGACTTCAGCCTCTGCCCACAGGTTTCGCGAACGCCATTCCAGCCCCATGAGCCCGTCATGCACCACGCCTTTCCCCTCCTGGAAACGGCCGTCAAAAAAGCCGTAGCCGACGAATCCGCGCCAGTTATAGTTCAGCGGAGCGCTATAAAGGGTACTGTTGAAGCTAACATCGTGACGTCCTGAGTCAGGCGAGTCAGAATCAATGCCAACCGTTCCCGCCACCCGTAATTCCGCGCGCTGATGGGTAGCAAGCGCCTTACTGAGCTGCTTTACCGCTGCAGTGTCAGGCGCGCGTTGCACCACATCCTTCGTCAGCTCCTCGGCCTGTTGCCACTCCTGAAGATCCAGCGCGGCGTAGGCCTGTTCGGTTTCCAGGGGAATGCTTGACGGTTCCAGCAATTCGGCCTGCTTCAGACTCTCTTCTGCGGCTCGCGGCAGCCCGCGTGCAAGAAGCACGCGCGCATGGTCAATACGCAGCCCCTGATTGCCCGGTGCCGCCTGCGCAAGGCCGCGCGTCAGCGATTCCGCCCGGGCCAGATCCTGTTCGTACATTGCCAGCGAGGCGCGGTACTGTTGCCCTTCAAGCCATTTATCATTCGGCACGGGCACTGACGATCCGCGCGGGTATACGGTGGCCGGTGTGGTATCAACGACGCGTTTCGTCAGCAGCATCGCCGGGCGGTAGTTTTCACTTTCCAGATGGCTATAAAACAGATCGGCACGCTCCTCCTCCGAAATGTCATCGACCTTCTGAGGCGTCTGATAAAACAGCCGTGAGAGCATCGCCTGAGCCCGATCGGGCTGGCCCGTTTTGAGATACGCCGAGGCCACCCAGTACTGGGCATACTCCGGCAGCACGAGGCCAGCCTGTTGCATCTGCTGATATTGCGCGATGACCGCCTCATGGCGGTCGCGTGAAAGCAAGGCCCCGAGCCTGTCGAAGCTAACACGGCGATATACCGCCTCATACTCCGGCTTATTTTTCCACTCGGCGATTATCCCTTCATAAAGGGATAAGGCACGATCGGCGATAACGTAGCGCTCTTTTTCGCTGCGGGTCGGCATGAACGCCAGCCTGACTAACTCCGCCGCCGCGTCCGCACGCTCGCTGGCCTCAGGCTGTTTCCCCTGCGCCTGCACATGCGTTAATTCGGCTGACGGCAACTGATTGTCTGCCAGGGCCGTACGCCAGGCATCAGACAGCGTTTCCGGGTGTTCTGACAGGCGCATCGCCTGGGTGATAGCCAGCAATTCTTCGGGGTAATGGCCGGCAAGCCTGTGTACATACGCTTCCGTCAGGTAATTTTTGCTGTCTGGCGCTCTCTTTTGCAGCTGGCGGATGTCACGCAGCGCCCCGGCATACTCACCGCTGTCGGCGAGGGTCAATACTCTTCCCCGGCAAAACTCTGCCGTGTACGGGCTTTCATCACAGATACGGTCCCAGACTTTTAGCGCCTTTTTCCACTCCTGCTTATTGCGCCAGGCGACCGCCAGCGCGGCCCAGGCTCTCGCCGGAAGCGTGTGGTGTCGGTACCGGGAGTAGACGTCGATGACCTCGTCATTTTTGCCGGCCCACAGGGCGATCTGCATCCAGTCGGCAACCTGAGATTCATCGAGCCGTTGATGGCCTGAAAACCAGGTTAATGCAGGTTGTGTATTGCCTTTTCTCGCCTCGATAATCATGGCGTCGTATTGATTATGATCCACGGGCATCATGGCCAACACCGTCACGTAAGGGAGAGAAAACGTGCCGGCAATTAACGTTTTAGCTAATAACTGTGCAATCCTCATGCATGTAATCCATATATCCGTATAAAATAAACTTAGTGCTGCGTTTTATTTTGTATTAGATAGCGTGAAAAATATTCTTCTCCTGATGCGTATTGAAAGAAATGGCGAAACTCGGCTAACTTATTTTCATATTTTTCTCTCTCCTGCTTTGAGATCCGTTTCAGAACACAATCCTGTAATGTATCCATTCCCAGCCATTCGCTGAATGCGACGGACCAGGCAATCGAGTCGATATCATCGTCATCGTATTGATACATTTCCCCTTTCATTATGTATAACTCCCTTTGTAAAATAATTATCTTTGACCGTAGGCGCAGAATATTCCCTGATTTCAAATTTTTACTTAACGCGTAAATATAAGAATGGAATTTCTGACGTGCGTCGACCCTCGATAAATTTTAGTGAGTTGAAACAGCTGAACGGATCATTTTGCGCAAAAGGCACGGCGTATTGACACGGCGGCGTCGTTCTCGCTTCTCTGGTTGGATGAGGCGAACCCGACACGCAGTGGTATACTGCTGAGAACCCCGTGCAACAGCGTAGTAAAGCGTCAGCTCAACACCTCGCGGGAGCCCCGTCGCGGCAGAAGAGCGAGAAATAGCGTGACACAAGGGGCTGTGAGTGGGCTATAATTTCGAGCTAATTTCGAATGATTTTGAAATACTGCCTGTAACGCTATGAATTACAAGGCAAAATAAGCAATGAATATAAGGATTAAAGCTATGGGTTTTCTTTCCGGTAAGCGCATTCTGGTAACTGGCGTTGCCAGCAAACTGTCCATCGCATACGGCATCGCTCAGGCAATGCATCGCGAAGGCGCTGAGCTGGCGTTCACCTACCAGAACGACAAGCTGAAAGGCCGTGTTGAAGAATTTGCCGCGCAGCTGGGTTCCAGTATTGTTCTGGAATGTGACGTTGCACAAGACGAAAGCATTGATGGCATGTTTGCTGAACTGGCAAAAGCCTGGCCAAAATTCGACGGTTTCGTTCACTCCATCGGCTTCGCGCCTGGCGACCAGCTGGACGGCGATTACGTGAACGCGGTTACCCGTGATGGCTTCAAAATCGCGCACGACATCAGCTCCTACAGCTTCGTTGCGATGGCGAAATCTTGCCGCGCGATGCTGAACCCGGGCGCTGCGCTGCTGACCCTGTCCTACCTGGGCGCGGAACGTGCTATCCCTAACTACAACGTGATGGGCCTGGCTAAAGCGTCTCTGGAAGCAAACGTACGCTACATGGCGAACGCAATGGGCCCGGAAGGCGTGCGCGTTAACGCCATCTCTGCGGGTCCTATCCGCACTCTGGCGGCGTCCGGCATCAAAGATTTCCGTAAAATGCTGGCACACTGCGAAGCGGTTACCCCGATTCGTCGTACCGTTACCATTGAAGATGTGGGTAACTCTGCAGCATTCCTGTGCTCTGACCTTTCCGCAGGTATCTCCGGCGAAGTGGTTCACGTTGATGGTGGCTTCAACATCGCTGCAATGAACGAGCTGGAAATTAAATAAGCTGTGGCTCTCTTCCCGCACGGGAAGAGAGCTTTCCCCTCCGCGCCATCCCTTCGTTATTCCGTTCTGCTATTTGTTATCACCTAACAATATTTTTCCCTTTACCAGCCTTACGCCAGGATATTGATCGCCATTTTGAGATCAAGGAACGCCCATGGAACAACGCCGTTTTTCCGGCAAAGGCCACTGGTATCACGAAACCCAGTCAAACCACGCGCAGTCGGATGTGCTGCCCCTGGTGCCCGAAGCCGCTAACGTCGACGATCGTTTTTTGCTCGATTTAACCCTCCCGGACGAGATTGTCGGCGCCTGTACCGGCTGGCTTGCCCCTGCCAGAACCTTATGCCATCAGCTGTTCCCGCTCTCACTTCCCGTAAACCGCCTGCGAACACTCAGCGCCTATGACCGGTTAAGCACCGCATTGACGGTCGCCCAGGCCTGCGGCATTCAGCGGCTCTGTAACCATTACGCTGCCCTTCTTGCCCCGCTGCCGGGTCCTGACTCCTCGCGCGAAAGCAACCGACGGCTGGCACAAATCACCCAGTATGCCCGCCAGCTCGCCAGCTCGCCTGACGTTATTGATGATAAAGCGCGGACCCAGCTTGATGAGGTGGGGCTGACAACCTATGACATAGTGGCGATCAATCAGATTATCGGCTTCACTGGCTTTCAGGCGCGCGTGGTAGCGGTCTTTCAGGCGCTGCTCGGCCATCCCGTTCGCTGGCTGCCGGGCCATCATATTCAGCCGCATACCCTGCCAGCGTGCACCGATGCGTGGGTAGCGCTTCTGCCCGTCGTCGAGCTTCGCTATGCGAGTGCGCATCAGCTTGAGTCACTTTCCCGCTGGCAGGCAGAACCCGCGCTTGAAGCACTGACGCCGGTCCTGTGCCACGAGCCAACGCTGCTCGACCTGACGGGAGAGATCCTGCTAAACAGCAGGGTCGCGACACCACACTCCTCTCCGGCGCTTGCGGCAGCAGTCGACTTACTGGCACGTTCACCGGACCGCTTCAGCGCCGCGCAGTTTACTCCGCTCACGGAAGGCGGACTGACTGCCGTCCAGGCGATAGCCCTGCTCGCCCGAAGCGCGTTTGAGGGGTGGATCAACCGACTGAAAGTCGCGTCTGGCAAAGCGGAATAACCCTACTCATACCCTAAAGACCGCTTGCTGTAGCAGTGAGAATCGCGTAAAACTGTCAGCCGCTCAATGGCTACGAAAATAGAACATTATGTTTCAGGACAACCCGCTGCTAGCGCAGCTTAAACAGCAACTGCATTCCCAGACGCCGCGTGCAGAAGGGGTCGTAAAAGCCACGGAAAAGGGCTTTGGCTTCCTTGAAGTTGACGCGCAGAAAAGCTACTTCATTCCGCCACCGCAGATGAAGAAAGTCATGCATGGCGATCGCGTCATGGCCGTCATTCATACCGAGAAGGAGCGTGAGTCCGCCGAGCCGGAAGAACTGATCGAACCGTTCCTGACCCGTTTTGTGGGCAAGGTACAGAGAAAAGACGATCGCCTTTCTGTCGTGCCGGATCACCCTCTGCTGAAAGATGCCATTCCCTGCCGGGCCGCACGCGGCGTTGAGCATGATTTTAAAGACGGTGACTGGGCCGTGGCCGAAATGCGCCGTCACCCTCTGAAAGGCGACCGCGGTTTTTACGCGGAACTGACCCAGTTCATCACCTTCGGTGACGACCATTTCGTTCCATGGTGGGTTACGCTTGCGCGCCACAATCTTGAAAAAGAAGCGCCAGACGGCGTGGCAACCGAGATGCAGGACGAAGGTCTGACGCGTCGCGATCTTACTGCGCTGGAATTTGTCACCATCGACAGCGCCAGCACCGAAGATATGGACGATGCGCTCTACGCTGAAGAGAGCGACGACGGTAAACTGCATTTAACCGTCGCCATCGCCGACCCTACGGCCTGGATTGTGGAAGGCAGCAAGCTGGACGATATGGCCAAAGTGCGTTCGTTCACCAACTATCTGCCGGGCTTTAACATCCCGATGCTGCCGCGCGAACTGTCTGACGATCTCTGCTCACTGCGTCCAAATGAAGTGCGCCCGGTTCTCGCCTGCCGCATGACCATTGCCGCAGATGGCACGATTGAAGACGATATCGAATTCTTTGCTGCCACCATCGAATCAAAAGCCAAGCTGGCGTATGACAATGTCTCCGACTGGCTGGAGAACACGGGTAGCTGGAAACCTGAATCAGACGCCGTTGCGTCACAGATTCGCCTGCTGCACCGTATCTGCCTGAACCGCGGCGAATGGCGTAAAACCCACGCGCTGGTCTTCAAGGATCGTCCGGATTATCGCTTTGTTCTGGGCGAAAAAGGTGAAGTGCTGGATATCGTGGCCGAGCCGCGACGCATTGCTAACCGCATCGTCGAAGAAGCGATGATTTCCGCTAACATTTGTGCCGCACGCGTGCTGCGCGACAAGCTGGGCTTTGGTATTTACAACGTTCACACCGGATTCGATCCAGCCAATACCGAAGCGCTGGCCGCCCTGCTGAAAAATCACGATGTGCATGTTGATCCGGAAGAAGTGCTGACGCTGCCGGGCTTCTGCAAGCTTCGCCGCGAACTGGACGCGCAGCCGTCCGGTTTCCTGGACAGCCGCATTCGCCGCTTCCAGTCCTTCGCTGAGATCAGCACCGAGCCAGGCCCGCACTTCGGCCTCGGCCTGGAAGCCTATGCCACCTGGACATCTCCTATCCGTAAGTATGGCGATATGGTTAACCATCGGTTGCTGAAAGCGATTATCAAAGGCAAAACCATTGCACGTCCTCAGGACGACACGACCATTCAGATGGCCGAGCGTCGCCGCCTGAACCGCATGGCGGAGCGTGACGTTGGAGACTGGCTGTACGCGCGTTTCCTTAAGGATAAAGCCGGTACCGATACCCGCTTCGCGGCGGAGATCATTGATATCAGCCGCGGTGGGATGCGCGTCCGTCTGGTGGATAATGGTGCTGTTGCCTTTATCCCTGCCCCATTCCTGCACGCCGTTCGCGATGAACTTGTTTGTAGTCAGGAAAATGGCACCGTGCAAATTAAAGGTGAAACAGTTTACAAGGTCACGGACGTGATCGACGTAACTATCGCTGAAGTTCGTATGGAAACCCGCAGTATTATCGCGCGCCCTGTTGCCTGATAACCTGCTAAATTGTCGGCTATTTCCTTGCGGAGAGGCCGACAATTTTTCTTTTCTCTCTCCCCCGCAAAATCATCATTTTTTCTTACTATTTTCCGCCTCCGCCCGCCCAAAATTGCCATAATTATCTACAGTAAAAGAGTGCCGTCATATTCGGTTACGTGAATTTATATACGCTGTGTCTTCTTTTTTACCTGACTCGTTTTATGATAAGAAAACAGGGAAAAACAATAAGTTCACTTCGGTTTTTGCCGCTGTTTTACAACGGAAAAGTCGACTGCAAATGAATAATTTGTGCGCTAATGAGTAGCGGCGGGAGAAATCATGATTGACGATCTTGAGCAGAATTTGCTGTTTCGTTACATGGGTACTCACAGCCCCTGGTGGCGATTGTCGGCTGACAGCAACGCTCTGCATCTTGCCGCCAGCGAAAATGCCGATGTGACTCAGGTCGTGACGCTGAACGATGAACAAGCTTCACTGATTCGTCAGCTAACGGTGATCACCTCCAGCATTTCAATGGACCTCTCCCTTTATGGCGAAGAGATTCCCGTCCATCTTGTCGGGCGTAAAATAACCCGTAATGAATGGGCCGGCACAGCTTCCGCCTGGAACGATACACCCTCCGTGGCACGCGACCTGGCGCAGGGGCTTTCTTTCGCGGAACAGGTTGTTTCTGAAGCGAATTCAGTCATCGTTATTCTCGACCAAAACGGTAATATCCAGCGTTTTAACCGCCTGAGCGAAGAATACACCGGCCTGAAAGAACACGAAGTCATCGGCCAGAACGTGTTTAAGCTCTTCATGAGCCGCAGCGAAGCGGCTGCCTCGAAGCGTAACATCGCGGGTTTCTTTCGCAACGGCAGCTCTTATGAAGTGGAACGCTGGGTGAAAACGCGCAAAGGACAACGATTGTTTCTGTTCAGAAACAAGTTTGTGCACAGCGGCAGCGGTAAAAATGAAATTTTCCTTATCTGTTCCGGGACCGACATTACGGAGGAACGCCGGGCACAGGAGCGTCTGCGCGTGCTGGCCAATACCGATACCATCACCGGCTTACCAAACCGCAATGCCATCCACGAACTGATTTCTGACGCCATCCGTAGCCGCGGCGAAACGCAGATTGGCGTGGTGTATCTCGACCTGGATAATTTTAAAAAGGTCAACGATGCCTACGGGCATATGTTTGGCGATCAGTTGCTCCAGGCGGTTGCGCTCGCCATTCTGAGCTGTCTGGATGATGGACAGGTGCTGGCGCGGCTCGGCGGCGATGAGTTTATCGTGATGGCCACCAATACCTCTCAGGGTTCACTGGAAGCGATGGCATCGCGCATTCTGACCCGTCTGCGCCAGCCGTTCAGAATCGGTCTGATTGAGGTTTACACCGGTTGCTCCCTGGGGATCGCCCTCGCACCGCAGCACGGGAACGATCGGGAAAGTGTAATTCGCAATGCCGACACAGCCATGTATACCGCCAAGGAAAACGGTCGGGGTAAGTTCTGCGTCTTTTCCCCAGAAATGAACCAGCGCGTATTTGAATACCTGTGGCTGGATACCAACCTGCGTAAAGCGCTGGATAACGATCAGCTCCTGATACACTACCAGCCCAAGATGACCTGGCGCGGTGAAGTGAGAAGTCTTGAAGCGCTGGTCCGCTGGCAGTCGCCCGAGCGCGGCCTGATCCCGCCGCTGGAATTTATCTCCTACGCCGAGGAGTCGGGGCTGATTGTGCCGCTGGGCCGCTGGGTCATGCTGGATGTGGTTCGCCAGGTGGCGAAATGGCGTGACAAGGGGATTAATCTGCGGGTGGCCGTGAACGTCTCTGCACGTCAGCTGGCCGACCAGACCATATTCAGTGACTTAAAGCAGGCGCTGAAGGATCTGCATTTTGAGTACTGCCCTATCGACGTAGAGTTAACCGAAAGTTGTCTTATTGAAAACGAAGAGCTGGCGCTCTCCGTGATCCAGCAATTCAGCCGCCTCGGGGCGCAAATTCATCTGGATGATTTTGGTACCGGCTATTCTTCCCTTTCCCAGCTGGCGCGTTTTCCAATCGATGCCATTAAGCTCGATCAATCCTTTGTCAGGGATATCCACAAGCAGCCGGTCTCACAGTCTCTGGTACGCGCCATTGTCGCAGTAGCCCAGGCGTTAAATCTGCAGGTGATCGCCGAAGGGGTGGAGAACGCGAAAGAAGACGCCTTTCTGACCAAGAACGGCGTCAACGAACGACAGGGTTTTCTTTTCGCTAAGCCGATGCCCGCTGCCGCATTCGAGCGATGGCTAAAACGCTATCAGGCGCGCCAGATGCGTTAGCTTGCTTTGCGTAAACCCGCCGAAGGATGGCGGTTCTGCAGCATCACCAGGCGCTCCATGTAGGCGATATCTTTCGGCTCAAGGCAGAAAGCGGCATCCACCCAGTCTTCCGTGATGTCCATCAGCTCGCTGCGCGGTAGCTGCAGTACGCGCGTACGGGCACGCAACATGGCTCTTACGCCGTTCAGTTTTGGCCGCAAGGTGTCGATGAACGTCCTGACGGACACGTAGCTTTGGCCGGGTTCAAACAGCATATCCACCAGGCCGTGCTGTTCATACCATTCAGCCGTATGGGATTCCCCTTTGTAGATAAGTTCCTCCGCCAGCTTCATGCCTGAACGGCGTGCTACCAGCGAATATCCCCCCATGCCCGGAAATAAATTGAAGGCAATCTCCGGGAAGCCTAACCGGGCATCGCGCTGTGCCAGAACGAAATGGTGCGCCAGAGCGGCCTCAAATCCGCCCCCTAACGCGCTACCTTCGACCATGGCCAGCGTGATAGCCCCCGTATCAAACCCTTTTGATGCCGCATGGACGCAATCAACGCAGGCGCGGGCATACGCCCGTAACGCTTCACGACGTCCGTTCTGAATGCATTCGACGAAGAACTGTAAATCACCTCCGACGTTATACATTTCGGGCACCAGCGAGCCGGTGATCCAAAAATCGACTGCAAAGCCTGACTGACGAACCAGCCATGACAGGTTCATGATCTCCTCTATTAACGCGTGGTTGAAGCAAGGCCGAGGCTGAGCCCGCAGCATCATCCAGACGGTATGTCGCTCCGCCTCGTAATATGCTGACAGCTGCGTGAAACGTTCAGTATCGGTAAACAATGTGCAGGTAGGCTGATTGATAACTGACATAGTCTAATTCCTCATATAAAAAAGCGCCTTGCGCGCAGTTTTAGACTAATCCACACATTAAGCCTGCTGCTTGAGGGGGAATAAATTTATCACTTCCGTTTATGTCATTTCGTTAGTGCATTTTTTCCCTTCTCTTTTGACCCTATTTTCTGCATCATTGAAAATATTCACTTTTCGCTCATGGGGAGAGATTATGTCTACTATTGATCCACAAGCTGTAGCACAACGTATTGATACCGTGCTGGATATCCTGGTGGCGGGTGATTATCACTCTGCGATCCGTAATCTTGAGATCCTGAAGTCTGAACTTCTTGCTCAGAATGGAGCCGACAACGCTCCTGAAAACCGACAGCCAAAAGCGCCGTGGGAAGTGTAATCCCACCCTTTCCGACCTCATTTCGCTTTACTAATTGGATGCTATGAATTCCCGACAACAACTCATTTTGCAGATGGTCATCGATCAGGGACGCGTAAGCGTTGTCGATCTTGCGAAAACCACCGGCGTTTCCGAAGTGACAATCCGACAGGATCTCAACCTGCTGGAAAAACAGAGCTACCTGCGCCGTGCGCATGGCTACGCCGTGCCGCTGGATAGCGAGGACGTTGAAACGCGCATGATGAACAACTATGCGCTTAAACGTGAACTGGCAGAATTCGCCGCGTCGCTGGTAAACAATGGTGAGACGGTCTTTATTGAAAACGGCAGCTGCAACGCGCTTCTGGCGCGTACGCTTGCTGACCAAAAAGACATTACTATCATCACCGTCAGCAGCTATATCGCCCATTTGCTCAAAGAGACGCGCTGTGAGGTCATTTTGCTTGGCGGCATTTACCAGAAAAAAAGCGAAAGCATGGTCGGCCCACTGACCCGGCAGTATGTCCAGCAGGTCCATTTCAGCAAGGCCTTCATCGGTATTGACGGCTGGCAGCCGGAGACAGGCTTCACCGGCCGGGACATGATGCGCTCCGACGTGGTTAATGCCGTACTGGAGAAGGAGTGTGAAGCCATTGTGCTCACGGACAGCTCAAAGTTTGGCGCCGTTCACCCTTACACCATGGGTCCGGTCTCTCGCTTTAGCCGCGTAATCACCGATGAAAGATTGAGTGACGCGCACCGTAATAAACTGGAAGAAGACGGTTTGATCGTCGATATTATTAATACGGCCGCCTGAATCATCTTCGCGCCCGTATTTCGGGCGCACGTTTAGCCCTTCGTCTGAGATGATTCCTATCCCTCCTTTAAGAGTTTTTACCTGTTTAACCGGCCCTAAAGTCGTAAAATTAATGTTAGCGATATAACAGGAAGTGACTATCACCTGCGTGATTACGTAACGCCTGCGCGACAAGCTTTCACGGAAAAAAGAATTAGGTATTCATTGTGTCTATACTTAATGTGTACATCTTTCCGTGAATCGATAATTCAGGAGAAAGTATTATGACCTTAACCAGCAAAAAATTAGCCGCCGCTGTTCTGGCAATCACTGTAGCAATGTCCCTGAGCGCGTGCTCTAACTGGTCTAAACGTGACCGTAACACCGCTATCGGTGCCGGTGCTGGCGCGCTCGGTGGTGCAGTATTAACAGATGGTAGTACGCTGGGTACATTAGGTGGCGCTGCTGTCGGTGGTATTATCGGTCACCAGGTTGGCAAATAATTATTCTATAGCCTTCCCGGATATTGCGCATTTGAACGCATTTCAGGTCTGACTAACGCACGTATATAACACGAGCCACGGCATTTGCCGTGGCTCATTTATTTTAACCGCCCGCCAGTTTGACTTTCATGCCTTTGGCTTCAAGCAGCGATTTAATTAAATCGCGTTTATCACCCTGAATCTCAATAATGCCATCCTTAACGGCACCACCGCAGCCACATTTCTTTTTCAGTTCCGCTGCGAGCTTGTTCAGCTCTGCATCATCCAGTTCAATCCCGGAGATAAGGCAGACCCCTTTTCCTTTTCGTCCACTGGTTTGACGCTGGATACGAACAATGCCGTCGCCTTTCGGACGTTCAGCTTTCATTTTCGGCTCGTCTATGCGCCCGCTCTCCGTTGAGTAGACCAGACGACTATTGGAATCGGTCATTACGCCCCCTTTTTCAGTGATGCGTTGATAGCCTTAAGCGTTTCCGCCGGGTTTGCTGACTGTGTCACCGGCCGACCGATTACCATGTAATCGACACCAGCCGCCAGAGCCTGCTCAGGCGTCATGATACGGCGCTGATCGCCCACGTCGCTGCCAGCAGGCCGAATGCCCGGCGTGACCAGTTTGAAATCTTTGCCCAGTTCAGACTTAAAGCGCACCGCTTCCTGCGCGGAGCAGACGACGCCATCGAGACCGCAATTCTGCGTCAGACGCGCGAGACGCTCAGCATGATCGGCAGGTGACAACGTCACGCCAAGGTCGCGTAAATCGCTTTCATCCATACTTGTCAGTACAGTGACCGCAATCAGTAATGGGGCATCGTTGCCGAACGGCAGAAGCGCTTCGCGGGCGGCTGTCATCATTCTCGCCCCGCCAGAGGCATGCACGTTGACCATCCATACCCCCAGCTCTGCGGCAGCGGTTACAGCGTGCGCCGTGGTGTTCGGGATATCATGGAATTTGAGATCGAGGAAAACATCGAAACCGCGCTGCTGCAGATCGCGGACGATTTGCGGCCCAAACAGCGTGAACATCTCTTTTCCAACTTTCAGACGGCAATCGCGAGGATCGATACCGTCAACAAAGGCCAGTGCTGCGTCACGCTTATTGTAATCAAGCGCAACAACAACAGGAGAATCCGTAATTACGCGGGAAGTGGAGGATGTAACAGACGTCATGACCAGCCCTTTTCGTCTATGGGCGCGCAGCGGCGCGGAACAGATAAACGGCGAGCATTCTACCTGCCGCCGTCGCAAAATGACAGAAGCCATTTACGCCCCTGCCAGGCCAGCAAACCGCACGGTGTTCAAAGAACGGTAAAAGTGATCAGTATGTTGTAACTAAAATGTTCTGTTTTAAAAAATTACTGCCCGTCCAGGCCACGGATTGGCTTGATGGTGGACCATGCCCGGCAGGAAGGACAGTGCCAGTAGAGCGTATAGGCGGTAAAGCCACACTTCTGGCAGCGGTAGCGCGGCTTGCTGCGTACCTGCTCGCCAACCATGTCGCGCAGTACCATCAGACTCTCTTTGGCGCGCCCTTCTTCCGCATCATTCAGGTGGTAGTCCATCAGCTTATGGAATACCCGCATAGTTGGATGACGCTGCAGCTGGCGCGTAATATACACCTGCGCGGTATCACTCCCCTCATACTGTTCAACCACGTCTGAAAGCATCAGCTCAGCAGTCGCGCCGGTATTCTCTTCCACGCAACGGCGCAGGAATGCCACCCACTCTTCCTGCTTGTCCAACTGCTGATAGCAGGTTTGCAGCATTTCCAGCGTTTCACTGACCAGCTCTTTGTCCTGGTCGATCACCCGCAGCAGGCTTTCAACGGCTTTAGCGTAATCGCCATTCGCCATGAACACGCGCCCCATCATGATGGAGATACGTGCGCTATTGCGGTCCGCGGCGGCGCCTTTCTTCAGCAACGCCATGGCTTTGTCCATGTCGTCGTTGCCCATCTGCTGAAGCGCAAGCTCACAGTAGAAATGAGCGATTTCAACGCGCTGCTTGTCTTTACCGAGCTTCACCAGACGTTCGGCAGTATCAATGGCTTTCTGCCAGTCGCTGGTGGCCTGGTAAATCTGCAGTAATTGCTGCAACGCGCCAATGCGGAAATCCGTTTCATCCACCAGCTGCGTGAACATATCTTCTGCGCGATCGTACAACCCTGCGGCCATGTAATCCCGCCCCAGCTGTTGTACCGCAAGAAGACGTTGATCGTAGGTCAGGGAGGCGCTTTCCATCAGGGTCTGGTGGATACGGATGGCGCGATCTACCTCGCCGCGCGAGCGGAAGAGGTTGCCGAGCGTAAGATGGGCTTCAACGGTGCCGGTATCCTCTTTCAGCATATCGAGGAACAGGTCTACCGCTTTATCCTGCTGATTGCTCAGGAGGAAGTTCACCCCTGCAACGTAGTCGCGGGAGAGTCGGTTTGCCTCATCCTGTTTTGTTTGTTGCGCACTTCTGCGGCCCATATACCAGCCATAGGCAGCGGCTACAGGCAAAAGCAGAAACAACAACTCCAGCATAGTCGATTATTCCTTCACGACCGGCACACCAGAGCTTTCCGGAATGTCGGACGCAGGCGCAATGTGCTGTTCAAGTCGTTTAATTTTACGTTCAGCGCGCGCAAGAGAAACACGAACTTTCAACCAGAAGAGACCACAAACCAGCCAGCCGATGGCAAAACCCGCAGCAAATAAGACCGCCAGCAGGCTAGAGACACGATACTCTCCCTGCGCCAGCAGATAGTTAAACGTCACCTGTTGATCGTTTTGTGCACCCAATGTGACTGAAATGACAAAAATCGCCAATACCAGTAAGAAAATGAGTAAATATTTCACATTACTTCCCGTTATGTGGTTCAAGCGAATAAAGTGTGTTCAACTCACCGCAATCAGCCTTATAAACTACCATTTTAGCGACGGGCGCGAAACGGAAAAAGTAACGCGCACGTCATGGATTTATGGGCGAAATGCACAATATCAACCGTCAGGCGTCGCTTTGCTCCCGTTCGGCGATCTCTTCTTTCTCTTCAGGCGGCGGTGTGAGCGGGCCGCAGAACCGTTCCGCAAGCCAGGTGGCCAGCGTTACCAGCATCCAGGAGATCAGCGTTGCGACCACCAGATCTCGCGGCCAGTGCATCCCCAGCAATAAGCGGCTACCCATTACACCCGTTGCCCAGACCAGTAACACCGCGATGGTGATTGTGCGTCGCCTTGGCCAGAGCAGCCCGACGGCCAGCAATGCCCAGCTTGCCGCAAACATCGTGTGGCCAGAAGGAAATGCGAAGCCCGTCTCTTTTTGCCAGTGTTTACGCAGGAATTTTGGAATATCTTCCTGTTCCGCAAGCTGTTCTTTTACCAGCGCGCCGCGATCTTTACGCTTTAAAGTGTAGAACTCATCCACCGGAACATGGTGTGCTTTTTCCAGCCAGACGACAAACGGCCTGGGCTCCTGAACGTGACTTTTTACCCATGACTTCACGCCCTGCCCAATAATGATTGCGCCACCGAGGATAGCAAAGAGCATCAGCGCCGCGCGCAGTCGAAAGCGCAGACACCACAGAAACCAGCCGCATAGGAGGACGTGGGTAATAATTCCCCACGGCTGCGTGACCGTTTCCGTGACCCAGTACAACGTTTTTAGCCACGTAACATTCTGTCCAGGCTCCCACATCCAGCCGGATATCCATACGGCCAAAGGCATAATCAGTAAAATGGCCGCGCCTGCTGCCGTACGTCTGGCGATTGAAAGCATGTCTTCTCCTTTTTCGCTAAGCCCCACAATCATAACTGAAATTGATTCAATGAGTGGATATGTCGGATCGTGCGTTTAACATTCATATAGCATGGCGCCCATTAGGCGAACGTGCTGAGCTTGTGGCAAAATGAACAGATACAGAAAGCAAAACAGGCGCAAGGCACGAAACGTGTCAGCCTACTCTGGAGAATCACATGCAGCTTAAACGTGTGGCAGAAGCCAAACTGCCAACCCCATGGGGCGATTTCCTGATGGTGGGATTTGAAGAACTGGCAACCGGACAGGATCATGTCGCGCTGGTCTACGGTGACATTTCAGGACAGACGCCGGTGCTGTCCCGTGTCCATTCGGAGTGTTTGACGGGCGATGCGTTGTTCAGCCTGCGCTGTGATTGCGGTTTCCAGCTGGAAGCGGCCCTTACCCATATTGCTGAAGAAGGTCGCGGTGTGCTGCTTTATCACCGTCAGGAAGGTCGTAATATTGGCCTGCTGAATAAAATCCGCGCTTACGCGCTTCAGGACCAGGGCTACGATACGGTCGAAGCAAACCATCAGCTTGGCTTTGCCGCCGATGAACGTGACTTCACCCTCTGCGCCGATATGTTCAAGCTGCTTGGCGTGGACGAGGTTCGCCTGCTGACCAATAACCCGAAAAAAGTGGAGATCCTCACCGAAGCAGGGATCAACATCGTCGAACGCGTGCCGCTGATTGTCGGCCGCAACCCGAAAAATGCCCACTACCTCGATACCAAAGCGGCCAAAATGGGCCATCTGCTGAAAGAGTAACAGTAAAAAGCCCGGCTCAAGTGCCGGGCTTTTTTATCAATCCAGCATCTTCCGGATCACGTAATGTAAAATGCCGTCATTCTGGTAATAGGTGAGCTCGGTTGCCGTATCAATACGACACCGGCAATCCAGCACCTCGGTTTTCCCGTCTGCCCGCGTTAACTTCACCGGCACCGTTTTACCCGGCTGCAGGTTTTGCAGACCGCTAATATCAATCTGCTCTTCTCCGGTCAGGCCCAGCGTTTTACGCGTGACGCCCTGCGGGAACTCAAGCGGCAGGATCCCCATGCCGATCAGGTTTGAGCGGTGAATACGTTCGAACGATTCGGCGATTACCACGCGAACACCGAGCAGACGCGGGCCTTTTGCCGCCCAGTCACGGCTGGAGCCGGAACCGTACTCTTTCCCGGCGATCACCGCCAGCGGCGTACCTTCCTGTTGATATTTGACGGCCGCATCATAAATCGACACGACTTCAGTCCCCGGCAGATGGCGCGTCATGCCCCCTTCCACGCCTGGCACCATTTCGTTGCGGATGCGGATGTTGGCAAACGTCCCGCGCATCATCACTTCATGGTTACCACGCCGTGAGCCGTAGGAGTTAAAATCACGGCGTTCAACGCCCCGGCTTTGCAGATAACGTCCTGCCGGGCTGTCGGCTTTAATGCTGCCCGCAGGCGAAATATGGTCGGTAGTGACGGAGTCTCCCAGCATCGCCAGAATGCGCGCACCGTGGATATCCCGAAGCGGTGCAGGTTCGGCCAGCATTTCATCGAAGAACGGTGACAGGCGAATATAGGTCGAGTCGTCCTGCCAGTCATAGGTATCTGAACCCACAACGTTGATGGCTTTCCATTCCGGCGTGCCTTCAAACACTTCCGCATACTCCTTGCGGAACATCTCAGTGGAGACTTTTTCAACCGCAAGCGCGATTTCACGCGCGGACGGCCAGATATCTTTCAGGTAGACCGGGTCATTCTTACGGTCGTGGCCAATAGGATCGGTCGCCAGGTTAATATTCATGTTGCCGGCCAGCGCGTACGCCACCACCAGCGGCGGCGAGGCCAGCCAGTTGGTTTTCACCAGCGGATGAATACGCCCTTCAAAGTTACGGTTGCCGGACAGAACTGCACCAACCGTCAGATCGCCCTGCTTGATCGCCGTTTCAATAGGTTCAGGCAGCGGACCGGAGTTACCGATGCAGGTGGTACAGCCGTAACCCACGAGATTAAAGCCCAGCTCGTCAAGATACGGAGTCAGTCTTGCCTGCGCCAGGTAATCCGATACAACTTTAGAGCCGGGCGCCAGGGAGGCTTTGACCCAGGGCTGTGGTTTAAGCCCCATCTCAACCGCTTTTTTTGCCAGCAGCCCGGCTGCCATCAATACGCTGGGGTTTGAGGTGTTGGTGCAGGAGGTAATGGCGGCAATGACAACCGCACCGTCCGGAAGCTGATATTGATGCCCGTTCAGAACATAGTCGATTGGGCGATGGTCTTTCTTCGCCACGTTGACTTCCAGCTCGTTGCTGGCGGCAAACGCTTTTGGCACGTCGGTCAAGGCCACGCGATCCTGCGGACGTTTTGGTCCGGCGAGGCTCGCCTCAACGCTACCCATGTCCAGTTCAAGCGAGCTGGTGAAGACCGGTTCATCGCCCGGATTGCGCCACATTCCCTGCGCTTTGGTGTAAGCCTCAACCAGGGCAACCTGCTCTTCGCTGCGCCCGCTCAGGCGCATGTACTCCAGCGTGACATCATCAATGGGGAAAAAGCCGCAGGTTGCGCCATATTCCGGCGCCATATTGGCAATTGTTGCGCGATCGGCGAGCGGCAGTGAATCCAGCCCGTCGCCGTAGAATTCGACAAACTTGCCTACCACGCCATGCTTACGCAGCATCTGGGTGACGGTCAGCACCAGATCGGTGGCGGTAATGCCTTCAGACAGTTTGCCTGTCAGTTTGAAGCCCACGACATCAGGAATGAGCATGGAGACCGGCTGACCTAGCATGGCGGCTTCCGCTTCGATACCGCCGACACCCCATCCCAGCACACCAAGGCCGTTAATCATGGTGGTGTGGGAATCGGTGCCCACCAGCGTGTCCGGATAAGCCACCCACTCTTTGTCCTGCAATTCACTCCAGACGGCTTTACCGAGATATTCAAGGTTAACCTGGTGGCAAATACCGGTGCCTGGTGGAACCACGCTAAAGCGGCTGAATGCCTGCTGGCCCCACTTCAGGAAAACATACCGCTCGTGGTTACGTTCCATTTCCAGACGCACGTTTTCGCCAAAGGCGTCGTCATCACCAAAGTGGTCAACCGTTACGGAGTGGTCAATCACGAGGTCAACGGGGGAAAGCGGATTCACTTTGGCCGTATCGCCGCCGAGGCGTTTAACCGCCTCACGCATGGCGGCGAGATCCACCACGGCAGGCACGCCGGTAAAGTCCTGCATCAGGACCCTTGCCGGGCGGTAGGCAATTTCTCTGTCGGCATGGGCATGCTTCAACCACCCCGCCAGCGCCTGGATATCTTCGAGAGTGACGGAATCACCGTCCTGCCAGCGTAAGAGGTTTTCCAGCAAAACTTTCAAGGACTTGGGTAAACGCGAAATGTCCCCAAGCGTTCTGGCAGCCAGCGGCAGGCTATAGTAGTGCCAGGTTTTATTTTCTGCCTGTAACGTGTCCTTACTGGCTTCGCGTAGGGTTAACGACATAAGCTCCTCCTTAATTACAGAGATGTCCTGACAATCATCAGGGCCGTAATTAAAGATAACACAAAGATGTCGTAACGTTTTGATAACAACCCAAATTGATAAATTTAGGAATGGTCCAGAGGGCGGTAAAACAAAAAACCTCGCCGCAGCGAGGTTTTATCATTTAGCGGAAGGCCAGCCAGATGAGCTGACTCCAGAACAGAATCGACAGGGTAAAAACGCCGATCCATGACCAGTATTTGTGAGACGTCATGTTATTCATCATAGGGACACCAGGCATTATTTATTAAACATTCCGAGGCAGGTCCTCAGTGCTATATTGCTGATGTGTATTTATTAAAGAGTACAAAGGTGCATAGTCATTATTCAGACTAAATGCATCATTACGCAATAAACTAAATTATTGTTTTTTGGGTTCGTCTTCTGCGAACACATCAATAAAAGCTTGCTGTTGTGGCGTCAGTTTCCAGGATGCAGGCACAACTGTTGCAGGCGCCTTACGTCCTTTGTGAACCGTGTCATGAGGCTGACACATTTTTTTTACCGCTTCGGTGCGTACCGTCACTGCCATATTCAACCCCAATATTTCCAGGCCAGGAGAGCAACCATCACCCAGAACAGGGCGGAGACGAGAAAGACCGCCAGCCAGGCTTTACGCTTGAGCGCAGGATCCCTTTGCGGTTCTTCACTTCCTGAAGGCATTGCTAACCTCATACAATCGATATCACTTATCATTTAGGACCAAACAATTGGTACAATTAATCATCTGTTGAGATAAATCCTAAAGAAACTTTAGCCGAAAAGCCAGTGAATTTACGCATCATGAGGTATGAAATATTCAATCTTTTGACCCGAAATAAATAATTGAAAAGAAAAATTTGCGTAGCGGTTAATTAGTTTCTATTTTTGTCGCCAATTCACGACATTAAAACCACAAGAATGAAAAGGATAATGACAATATATGGCAGGGGAAGTGCAGATGATGATAATTCTAATTTAGCTTTAAGCCGATATTTCGGTATCTTTCCCTGTGGGAAAGATACCGGGAGTGATTATTTTGCAGGGAGTTTGATATCTTTAAACATCTCTTCAATATCTTCATTCGAGCGTAATGCCACGGCGGTATCTACCACGTCACGCGTTAAATGTGGGGCAAAGCGCTGAATAAAATCATACATATAGCTGCGCAGGAAGGTGCTGCGACGGAAGCCAATTTTTGTCGTGCTATGGCTGAAAATATCATGCGCATCAAGACGCACCAGGTCAGGGTCGGACACAGGGTCGACCGCCATGCTGGCAATCACCCCTACTCCCAGCCCAAGCCGCACATAGGTTTTAATGACGTCGGCATCGGTAGCGGTAAAGACAATGCGCGGCGTTAAACCTGCCCGGTTAAATGCAGTATCAAGCTCGGAGCGCCCGGTAAAGCCAAATGTGTAGGTGACCAAAGGATATTGCGCCAGCTCTTCGATCGTCACCGACCCTTTACCCGCCAGCGGATGATCGGGGGTGACCACGATGGAGCGGTTCCAGTGATAGCACGGGAGCATGACCAGATCGTCATACAGGTGAAGCGCTTCGGTGGCGATGGCAAAGTCTGCATTACCCTTGGAAACGGCCTCAGCAATTTGCGTTGGTGACCCCTGATGCATATGCAAAGAGACGCGCGGGTAACGCTCAATAAAGCCTTTAATGACGCCAGGCAGTGCATAGCGCGCCTGGGTATGAGTGGTGGCAATATAGAGTGAGCCCTTATCCGGCCAGGTGTGTTCACCCGCTACAGATTTAATCGCATCGACTTTAGAGAGGACTTCTCGCGCAATGCGGATGATCTCCTGCCCCGCAGGCGTCACCTGCGTAAGATGCTTACCGCTGCGGGCGAAAATCTGAATACCTAATTCGTCCTCAAGCATGCGAACCTGCTTGCTGATGCCCGGCTGAGAGGTATATAACCCCTCGGCAGTGGAAGAGACATTAAGGTTGTGATTTACCACCTCAACGATATAACGAAGCTGCTGTAATTTCATGCCAGACCATCCGATTTAGCGCACGCGGTCAATCGCTTAAGACGATTTGATAATAAGAAAAGGGTTAACTATAACCACTATATCATTTATAGCCTGGCTGTATAGTACGGAACAAAAAATAATAATAAGGTAATAAAAAAGGGCCGGATATCCGGCCCTTTCACAGGTAAGTTACGGTAAGGGAAGATTATTTCTTGCCTTCAACCCATTTACCGTCAATAAAGAAGGCTGACCATCCGGTCGCTTTGCCCTCTTTCTCTGCCGCAACGTATTGCTGCTTCGTTTTACGGCTAAAACGCACTACCGTCTTATTACCTTCTGGATCCTGCTGTGGCGCATCGGCCAGATAACGCAGTTTTTCAGGCAGACGATCGCGGAAGCGATGCAGTTCTTCCACCAGCGGAGCGCGCGTTTCACGCGATTTCGGGAAGGTGTTGGCGGCCAGGAAGACACCTGCTGCGCCATCACGCAGCACGAAGTACGCGTCGGATTTTTCACACGGCAATTCTGGCAACGGAACCGGATCTTCCTTCGGCGGAGCTACTTCACCGTTACGCAGAATTTTGCGCGTGTTTTTGCACTCGTCGTTGGTGCAGGCCATGTACTTACCGAAACGCCCCATTTTCAGGTGCATTTCAGAGCCACACTTCTCGCACTCCACAATCGGGCCGTCATAGCCTTTAATGCGGAACTCACCCTCTTCGATCTCATACCCGTCACACGTTGGGTTGTTACCACAGACGTGCAGCTTACGTTTAGGATCGATCAGATAGCTGTCCATCGCCGTGCCGCATTTTTTGCAGCGGCGTTTCGCGCGCAGGGCGTTAGTTTCCGCATCATCACCTTCCAGCACGTTAAGAACTTCGTTCTCCGGCACCAGGTTGATGGTTGTTTTGCAGCGCTCTTTTGGTGGCAGCGCGTAGCCTGAACAGCCAAGGAACACGCCCGTGGTTGCGGTACGAATACCCATCTTACGGCCACAGGTCGGGCAGTCGATGCTGGTCAGAACCATCTGGTTAGGCAGCATGCCTCCCTCTTCAGGATCTTTCTCGGCTTTCTCAAGCTGGTCGGTAAAGTCGCTGAAGAAGCTGTCGAGAACCTTCTTCCACTCTGCTTTGTGGCTGGCAACCTCGTCGAGGCTGTCTTCCATCTGCGCGGTGAAGTCGTAGTTCATCAACTCGCGGAAGTTGGCTTCCAGACGGTCGGTGACGATTTCACCCATTTTTTCCGCATAGAAACGACGGTTCTCAACACGCACGTAGCCGCGGTCCTGAATCGTCGAGATGATGGACGCGTAGGTCGACGGACGGCCAATACCGCGTTTTTCCAGCTCTTTCACCAGGGACGCTTCACTGAAGCGCGCAGGCGGCTTGGTGAAGTGCTGTGCCGGAACCAGATCGACAAGCGACAACTCGTCACCTTTGTTCACCGCCGGCAGCGTTCTGTCTTCATCGCCTTTACGCAGCGCAGGCATCACTTTCGTCCAGCCGTCGAAGCGCAGAATACGACCGCGCGCCTTCAGGCGGAAATCACCCGCGCCGACGGTCAGCGTTGTGGAATCATATTTCGCTGGCGTCATCTGACAAGCAACGAACTGACGCCAGATGAGCTGATACAGCTTCTGGGCGTCGGCTTCCATATCCTTCAGCGACTCGGCCAATACAGAGACATCAGAAGGACGAATCGCTTCGTGCGCTTCCTGAGAATTCTCTTTGCTGGCGAACTGGTTCGCTGTTTCCGGCAGATACTTTTTACCGAAATTGTCGCTGATGTATCCGCGCACCATATTCACAGCGTCCTGGCTCAGGTTGGTGGAGTCAGTACGCATATAGGTGATGTAACCCGCTTCATACAAGCGCTGCGCCATCATCATGGTTTTCTTCACGCCATACCCCAGACGGGTGCTCGCCGCCTGTTGCAGAGTGGAGGTGATGAACGGCGCGCCAGGCTTGCTGCTGGTCGGTTTATCTTCACGATCCAGCACCTGATAGCGCGCTTTTTCCAGCAGCGCCACGGCGGCCATGGTCTGGTCGCGGTTTTCAGGGCGGAAAGGCTTGTCGTTGTGGTGACTTACCTGTAGCGGCAGCGCATCGCCACCAGGCGTGGTGACATTGGCGTCGACTTCCCAGAACTCTTCCGGCACGAAGGCTTTAATTTCGCGCTCACGCTCAACGACAAGACGCACGGCTACAGACTGCACGCGTCCTGCAGACAGTCCACGTGCAACCTTTTTCCACAGCAGTGGAGAAACCATGTAGCCCACAACGCGGTCCATAAAGCGACGCGCCTGCTGGGCGTTGACACGGTCGATATTCAGTTCGCCCGGCTTTTCAAATGCCTGACGAATCGCATTCTTCGTAATTTCGTTAAACACTACGCGACTGTAGCGTTTGTCATCACCCCCGATCACTTCCCGCAGGTGCCAGGCAATGGCTTCCCCTTCGCGGTCAAGGTCGGTTGCGAGATAGATGTGGTCTGCTTTTTCAGCAAGCTGCTTGAGCTCGTTAACGACTTTTTCTTTCCCGGGCAGCACTTCATATTGTGCATCCCAGTTGTGCCATGGGTTCACACCCATGCGGTTGACAAGCGCGCTACGTTCATCCTTTTTAGGCTTTTTAGCCCCTTTGGTGGAGGTAGAGTCTGCGCTCTTTTTGCTGGCTGAGCCACTGGTCGGCAAATCGCGGATGTGACCCACGCTGGACTTAACCACGTAGTCATTACCCAGATACTTATTGATCGTTTTGGCTTTTGCCGGGGACTCAACGATGACGAGAGCTTTACCCATATTCACCTTTACCTAATTTAATTCTTCCAGGAATTCGCCGCACGTTGATTTCCCTTCCGCTGACGACGTGTCACTGATATTGCGACTGCGTCAGGGGATATCAACCCCTATGTCTTACCGAACGTCAGAATGGCGACATCCAGGTCATTGAGTTATCGGGCATTTTTCTCATATCACAGTTCATTCGTGACGAATTCCCAGTCGAATGTCAAGCAATTCTGTTGCCAGAATGACGAAAGCGCACACTGTACCTGATAAAATTCGTTACGCAACTTTATTAGCATGCAAAAGCAAATCACGCCAACCTGCCCCCTGTACCTTATCCCCTCACATTACAGGGAAAATTTGCCCCCAAAGCGCCTGCGGCGTAGACTATTGTCACTGTTTAAGGAGTGGATTATGCAGAATACGACCCAACCCATTGACCGAGCCTCTCTGCTTATCGAAGCGAACAAGCTCATTCGTGACCATGAAGATACGCTGGCGGGCATTGAAGCCACCGGCGTTGAACAGCGTAATGGCGTGCTGGTGTTCAGCGGCGAATACTTCCTTGACGAGCAGGGGTTACCTACCCCGAAAAGCACCGCCGTGTTTAACATGTTTAAATACCTGGCGCATGCGCTTTCAGAGAAATATCACCTGGTCGATTAATGCAAAACGCGAGGCTTGCGCCTCGCGTTTTTGTTTACAGCAACGGTTTTTGTCCACGCTGTAGCCAGCGAAGCAGCAGGCGGTCCGCGCTTTCTGCCGCACTGTTGGTAAAGCGGTCCATCAGTCGCTTACGCTGAGTAAAGCGTACGCCTACCAGCTCCCGGCCTTCCATCAGGTTGAGCAGCAGATCGTCGCTGGTACCGACTTCATCCACCAGCCCTTTTTCCTGCGCCTGGATGCCGTACCAGTGCTCACCCGTTGCCACCTGCTCAATATCCAGCGTTGGGCGCATGCGATGTACGAAGTCTTTAAACAGATGATGAGTTTCATTCAGATCTTCACGGAATTTTTGGCGCCCTTCTTCCGTGTTTTCCCCCAGCAGCGTCAGCGTGCGTTTGTACTGACCCGCCGTGTGAAGTTCGATATCAATCTCTTTATTTTTCAGGAAGCGGTTAAAGTTGGGGATCTGTGCAACCACGCCAATTGAACCAATGATGGAGAACGGCGCCGCAACGATTTTGTCCGCTACGCAGGCCATCATATAGCCGCCGCTCGCTGCGACTTTGTCTACCGCCACGGTAAGTGGGATCTGCTTCTCGCGCAGACGCTGCAGCTGTGAGGCCGCCAGCCCGTAACCATGCACCACCCCGCCCGGGCTTTCAAGACGCACCACCACCTGATCCTGCGGTGTTGCCACGGCCAGAACGGCGGTCACCTCTTCGCGCAGCGAGGCGACTTCATGTGCATCCATGCTGCCTTTAAAATCGAGCACATAGACGCGGGGTTTTGCCTCCCCCTGCGGCGTCGCGAGCTTTGCCTTCGCCTTCGCGGCTTTGGCTTCCTGCTTGTGTTTTTTCTTCTGGGCTTTCAGCCACAGCTTCTGCTGATGGCTATCGAGCAGCGAGAGGGACATCTCTTCCTGCATCTCTTTATACTGCTCGCTCAGGCGGGTAATGCGTAACTCCCCACGCTGACGCTTGCGCTGCGTCAGGTTGACAATCAGAACGGCAACCACGGCAATGGCAATCACCACCGTCGCGATTTTGGCCAAAAACAACCCATATTGAGAAAGTAATTCCACGCGTTCCACCTTGATTTAACCACGAATCTTTCACGGCAGTGTACAACAGCCCCTGCCTTTGCGTCTCGCTCGTGACATTACCTCTGCGAGCCGCCTTCAGGAATCCCCACGCTGCGGTTTAAATATTTGCAAATTGTTAATTTTACAGCAATGCGTCCTGTAGACTGATTGAATTCTCATGCTAATTCGGGCATAAAGCCGAAAAGTCATTATGAAGGCGTCATTGAGACAGCGTGCGCCTGAGGAGTCACCGTGCATTATCAACCGCAAAAAAACCTGCTGCAGAACCGGAACATTCTTGTCACCGGTGCCAGCGATGGCATTGGTCGCGAAGCGGCCCTGACGTATGCTGAATATGGCGCGAGCGTTATTCTGATTGGGCGCAACGAAGAAAAGCTAAAAAGTGTTGCTCAGGAGATCGAAGCCGCAGGCGGTGCGCCGGTCCGCTGGTACACGCTCGATTTGCTGACCTGTACGCCAGCGGAGTGCCAGGCGCTTGCCCAACGCATCAATACTCACTACCCGCGTCTGGACGGCGTGCTGCACAACGCCGGTTTGCTTGGTGAAGTACGCCCGATGGATGAACAGGATCCTGATATCTGGCAGCAGGTGATGCAGGTCAACGTCAACGGCACATTTTTCCTCACACAGGCATTGCTTCCTTTATTACTCAAATCCGAATCAGGTTCTCTGGTCTTCACCTCTTCCAGCGTGGGTCGTGAGGGACGCGCAAACTGGGGGGCTTATGCCGTCTCAAAATTTGCAACAGAAGGCATGATGCAGGTGCTGGCAGAGGAGTATCAGAGCCGTCATCTTCGCGTAAACTGCATTAACCCGGGCGGCACACGCACCAAAATGCGCGCCAGTGCGTTCCCGACGGAAGATCCGCAGAAGCTGAAAACCCCGGCAGATATCATGCCACTCTACCTCTGGCTGATGGGCGACGACAGCCGTCGCAAGACCGGGATGACCTTTGATGCCCAGCCGGGCCGTAAACCGGGAATTTCGCAATGAGTGAAGAACGCCATCAGCAACGCCAGCAGCGTCTGAAAGAACAGGTCGATGCGCGCGTCGCAGCAGCTCAGGACGAGCGAGGGATCGTCATCGTGTTTACCGGAAACGGTAAAGGGAAAACCACTGCCGCATTTGGTACCGCCACCCGCGCGGTCGGCCACGGGCAAAAAGTCGGCGTTATCCAGTTTATTAAAGGCGAGTGGCCCAACGGCGAGCGAAACTTACTTGAGCCTCACGGCGTTGAGTTTCAGGTGATGGCAACCGGGTTTACGTGGGATACCCAGAACCGTGAAACCGATACCGCAGCCTGCCTGGCCGTCTGGGAGCATGCTAAGCGAATGCTGGCCGATCCTTCGCTGAATATGGTTCTGCTGGATGAGATTACTTACATGATCGCCTACGACTATCTGCCGCTTGACACCGTGCTGGACGCTCTGAAGAACCGCCCTGCGCATCAGACGGTAATTATCACGGGGCGCGGGTGTCATCGGGATATTCTGGAGCTGGCAGATACCGTCAGCGAGCTGCGTCCGGTGAAACATGCGTTTGATGCAGGTATCAAAGCGCAAATTGGTATTGATTACTAAAGAAAAAAGCCCGGTATATTCACCGGGCTTTTTTAAAATTAACCGTTGTTATTCCGGCTGCCAGAGCGGCGATTGCTGCTGACCTGGCTGTGACGCTTCACCGCACGGCGAATCTGGTTCGCCTTCATGCGACGACGATCTTTTTCCACCGCCACTTTAGAGGTGGTTTCCGGCGTCAGGCCAACCAGCTCGCGCAGGTAGTTGGTCTGGGTAAGATCCAGTTCGGTATAACCACCGCGTGGCAGACCTTTTGGCAGCAGAATGTCGCCGTAGCGAACGCGGATCAGGCGGCTAACCTGCACACCAACCGCTTCCCACAGACGACGCACCTCGCGGTTACGACCTTCGGTCAGGGTCACGTTGTACCACTGGTTAATCCCTTCACCACCGGTAAATTTGATGGTTTTGAACGCCGCAGGACCGTCTTCCAGTTGAACGCCACGCGACAGGTCGCGCAGTTTATTTTCATCAACCTGGCCGAAGACGCGAACGGCGTATTCACGCTCAACTTCACGGCTTGGGTGCATCAGGCGGTTTGCCAGCTCACCATCGGTGGTAAACAACAGCAGGCCGCAGGTGTTCACGTCCAGACGACCGACCGCAATCCAGCGAGCGCCACGCAGTTTAGGCAGACGGTCAAACACCGTCGGACGACCTTCCGGGTCGTTGCGGGTACACAGCTCACCTTCCGGCTTATAGTAAGCCAGCACGCGGCAGATCTGTTCAGCGGACTCTTTCACGGAGATAAGATGACCGTCGATGCGGATCTTGAGCCCCGGTACGATTTCTACGCGGTCACCCAGCGTGGCGATTTTACCGTCCACACTCACGCGACCCGCTTCAATAATGGCTTCGATTTCACGGCGTGAACCGTGGCCGGCACGCGCCAGCACTTTCTGTAACTTCTCGCTCATTGAGCTTCCTCAGGTGTCGCCTTCACAGGCGTCTGGTGTACTTTCTAAAACAACGAGTTAGCATCAACAACTTAACTCGCTGATCAGTAACTCTTTCATGGTACACAGCATGGCAAACAATATATCACACAGGCTGTTACACACAATGATTCGTGGGCGCACATACTACACGAATTTTAGATTAAATGATTCAACAAGTTTTGTGCGTCTGACTCTCGGTACTGACAGCCAAAAGCAAGCCGAAGTGATCATGAATCAGATCCGTCCATACATCCCGCTCGTTCAGAATGGAACAATGGGTATCGAGGAGTTTAAAAGGAAGATTCAAGGCTACCGCACCGCCACTAAACAGGACTTTGACAGCTATCTGTTACGCGCTCTCGAAAGAGATGTTGCCGAAGTGGAGCGGCTCCCAGAGTTAGGACAATGGCATAAAAACATCAATCCTGATTCACCTCTTTCACCATCCGATATGGTAGAAGCTGCTCAAGGCTATGCAGATGCACATTTTAAGCGGATGGTGGACGGCAGCGAACAAACGGCGAACGAAGTGCTTGCCAGCCTCTACATGCAGAAACTTGAACTTTCAAAGGATGACTTACCCCTTGCGAATCAAGTAGGTGCTGCACTTGATATGAGCCGCGCGACCGTCGCGCAAGCCTATGAAGCATTCTATTCGAAAGATTTGCTGCGATATCGCCCACTTATTGCAACACTGCAAAATCAGTTAGAAGAGCAGAAACTGAAATCTTCACCGCAAAGTAGTGTTGAAACAAACCAGGCTTTTTCAACGGAAGTTAAAGAAACCGCAAGCCAGGTAATCAAACTTTCCGAAGCATGGACGCAGTATGTTGAAGAAAAAGGTCAACAATGGCGTTATTGGTGATAAACCGATTGATCGGGTTTCTGGGTGATGCTCACCGCTTTATCAAGGATTCCAACCGCTGCCGCCGTACCTGCCAAAATGCCTGCCATAACATCCCCCACAACTTTACCGGATAACCTTCTGTTTCGAAACGAAGTTTGACTTAGATCTAATACTTGTTGCGCATGTAGTTATTGTTTGTAAAATGACCGCAGTGATTATTTCCATAACAAGTAGAGGGACTTATGAAACAGTACAATAACGATCTTACCCCTGAAATTCTGGCATCTTTTGACAAACCAACGTTCAGTGATGACCAAGTTGCTGGAATGAGCCAAGAATGGCAGGAACTCATTACTAAACAGCAAACCGAACTCAAACAGCATCCAGTGATCGACATCTACCGCATCGCGGTTGAAGGAAGTCTGACTCGTGACGGTGGCACACTCAAAACCGCAACATCCACTTCGGAAGTAGAGATCAGCACAGGTCAAAAACTCCGGGTCGCTCAAACTCGGGATACAGTCGTTTATCCCGATGGTACTGAGGCGACAATAATCAGTGGTGCAGGAGAGGCTGCACATAATAACGCAGGCCGTAGCGTTGCTCTTGTCGGCAGTCGTCTCAGCAATGGAGATGAAATAACAAGTACCCCTCAGGGAACAGGAATACTGGTTCTACGTCGTGACATTCCAGCAGCAAAGGGATTTCTTGTTGATAACTTTGAAGTAGACAAAACGTTGGCAGCAGAAACTGCTCACTGAGGGATCATTGATGGTAACGCAAAGAACACTTGCAAAGCTGGGTAATAAAACGAGGTACGGGCACATCGTTTCTGCCTCATCAACTATTTTTGATGAAGACCACAATCCATTGGTGAGGGCTGGTGATAAAGCATGGTGTGATGTTTGCAAAGGTGCTTTTGAAATCAATGCAACCTATACAGGACTCCTCGAAGCGGTTTTCATCGCGGGTGATGGAGATCTGGTTTTATGTCACTGCAAAGATAACTTTGTGATCGCCATGTCCGGCTTCACTGGGGAACGTCATCCGGGAATCATGAGCGCTAAATCAGCAGTCGCTGCTGTACCTTTGGTGCAACAAGCCCAGCAGGAACCAGAACAACACGCCCAAGTAGCGAAGAAGCAAAACAGCTTTGCTGACACCTGCAAGCCAGAAGATAACCAGCTATTGAACGGCGTTTACATCTGGACTGAAACAACAAGTGCAGGCCATGCTTTCGTTTCGGTGCATGAGAATAACAACATCTATCTGTACACCTATGGACGCTATGGACGCACAGATAGAAGCACGCTAACCGGAGATGGGATTTTAGATTTCTTCCAAGATGAAGATGCACGGAAGTATTACCGTTACGAACTTTATGAAATGGGTGCGCGTGCATTTCGGATTGATGATGCCGCTCCTGAATTAATCCGTAAGTACTTCGAAAAATTATGGAATAACGGTGTATCACCGATTCAAACACCAAAGATGCAGGATGGTACAATACGAAGAGGCCGCACGATTGATAAGTATGACGTAACAGGCAATAACTGTACCACTCATTCTGTTGAAGGAATTAAGTTTGCTGGTTCAAAATTATTTGAACATGGTTACACCTCTACGACTACACAGCTACCAATCAACATAGAAGAAGATTTCACTATCCCGGTATCACTGCAAAGTTACCTTGAATCAAAGAGTGCAGATTATTCCTCAATGCTCGTTGTCGAGATGACAAGCACGTTCAAGCAGCAGTATCCAAACATTGAGAACAAAAGCCCTCAACCGATGGGAGGAAATGCAAAAATCCAACAAGTAGCGGCTGATTCTGCTGCCGTTGCTGGCTCAACATCTCCATACTCAGGCGGTACAGTAGGCGGCTCATTGGGAAGTACATACGATGATGAATAAAAAGTTCTGGCTCAGGTGGGTGAGTATCGCGCTGATCTGCATAGCTTATTACGTTATCGTGCTGTATTTCGATCTTGTCTTCGCCCTTAACTTTTCAGAGACAATGAGCCAAGGTGGGGAGCTTACGCCTTCTCAATGCACCTGGTTTGTTAAGGAACTATCGCAAGATCACTCTGATTCAGCGTTGGCCTCTATTGTTGGTTTCGCTGTCTGCGTGCCTCTGATCCTACTCACCTTCAAGAAGGTGAGATGACCGCCAAAGGCTGGACTCCACCAGCCTTATTTCCCGTTGGTGAGGTAGTTTTACCAACTTATGCAATCAACCACCGGAAGTAAGTCTCTCAACGGCGGCCTATGTGTGTACCTTGCTGTGATACCTAACGATTGAGTCCGGGAGTGCCCGACGCAGAACTGCACCATTACGGGCAATACTTTTGTCATTGCCTCTGAAATGAAAGTGTGGCGAAGGGCATGGATCACTCTCTTCTGTCCAAACTCATTAAACTTTTGTATGTTGCAATCAGCCATAATGCTGTTCCACTCAAGCCCGATCTGTTCATACGTCGGCAAATCACCGAACACAGGATCGGAAGATTTGAGCGATTTAATACGCGCTAAAAGTAACTTTTCTAAGACTGCGTTTAGTGGTATCTGCCTTACAGCCTGATCCGTCTTCCCGCCATCAATGAATATATACCAGCGTCCTGTTTCCTCATCTTTCCGAAGGTGTTCTTTGCGGATAGAAGCGATTTCGCCCCGGCGTGCTCCGGTATAAATCAGAGTCAAGAAATAATCACGCCGCCAATCAGCGCAAGTGTTCAGATGCTCCACAAGGCGCTGCATCTCAGGTTTAGAGTAAGAGCCGCCCTTGTTTTCCGTTACCTCGTATTTGATACCTTCTGTCGGGGCTTTCTCTAAAATGTCCTTTTCATCTTTCAGGAAGTCTTTGAAGAATGAGGAGTAAATCTTGAGATGCTTTTTAACGTTGGCGCTGCTCATCAAATCCTCTTCCGGCACATCAAAATCAATGCACTCTATAAGCGTCATTTCGCAGTAAGGCTTTCTATTTCGACGAGGAAGATTTTCAATAACGGTAATAGTTTGCCGTATGTTCTGCTTCGTGATCGCTCCGACAGGAAGATCACCGATAACATGCATCAGCACATCATAGAAACGCTGGTTTTCGTTGGCTACAGCCGCCGCCCAGCCCTTTCCTTTCTCACTGGTAAACATTTTCCATGCAACAGAGAGCAGAGGCGTATCATGGCTTTGAGACTCAACCGTAGGCACTAAAACCTGTTTAGCTGCTGGCTTCTTCAGCCGCTCGGCTTCTGTTAACCTGGATTGCATCTCATCGACCAAAGTGCGATATCGAACAAGATCACCAGAATAGAAAGCATCGTAGGCTTGCTGGAGCATAGCCTGATGTAAATCAATCTGCCCCGCCACCTCGTAAACCTGTTCTACATCACTTTGGTCAAAGGAAACCTTCTTCTTAAACAAAGTAGCGAGTAGCATTCGTGCTGTTGAATCATCGCCGCTGTACACCCTGTTCAGATGAACATCCGCGCGGCCTTTCGCCTCAGTCACACTGGCAATCGGAGAGATCGCAGCATCAGAATCAATCTGGCGCTGGAGCCGTCCAAGTTCAGGCATTCGTTTAGCTTCATCAACGCCCATACGCAACCAATCCAACAGATAAGTATCGAAATCGCGCTGAGTGGCCTCCCTGAAACCGTCAATGTGCATTTTGAAGTCTTCGACGGACAGCGAACCATTTTGAACAAGGGGGATGTATGCACTAAGACGTGACATTGTAACTTCGACAGCTTGTAATGAATCTGTGCCGAGGCTACGACGGAAAAATGTTCCGTCGGGAAGTCGAAAGTTGATGTAGTAGACGTTACCGCGCTTCGTCGTGAATCGAGGAGGTCTGTTGTAAACTCTGTTCCTCATTGCGTTGACCCTTTTGTTTTACATATCATAAGGTTAATGTCAACGCTTTGATTTAACATGGAGATTAAGCACCTTCACAGGCGTCGAATCAGGTCAAAAGCAGAGCCGGGCCCTGCTTTGATGGCCGCGTAGTATATCTGCTTACACCTTTACAAGAAAGGCTTAACATCACCCACGCCTTCACGAATCACTTCAGGCGCGTCTTCGGTCAGATCCACCACGGTAGTCGGCTGCTGGCCGAGATAACCGCCGTGAATAATGAGCTCCACCACCTTCTCCAGACGATCCTTAATCTCTTCAGGATCGGACTCGGTAAACTCGCTTCCCGGCAGCATCAGTGAGGTAGAGAGCATCGGTTCGCCGAGGGTTTCCAGCAGCGCCTGGGCAATCGGGTTCGACGGTACGCGCATGCCGATGGTTTTACGCTTTTCCTGCAACAGGCGGCGCGGCACCTCTTTCGTCCCTTTCAGGATGAAGGTGTAGTTGCCGGGCGTGTTGTTCTTAATCAGGCGAAACGCCACGTTATCCACATACGCATAGGTCGACAGCTCAGAGAGATCGCGGCACATCAGGGTAAAGTTATGGCCGTCCGGCAGCTGACGGATGCGACAGATGCGCTCCATCGCGCCTTTATCTTCGATTTTACAGCCCAGCGCGTAGCCAGAATCGGTCGGGTAGACAATCACGCCGCCTTTGCGGACGATCTCCACGGCCTGGTTAATCAGACGTGGCTGCGGGTTATCCGGATGGATATAGAAAAACTGACTCATACTTCCCTCTCTTCAATTTGCTGCGGCTGTTCCCAGAGCTGCCAGACCGGCTCAACGCCAGCGGGTAGCCAGAGCTTGCGCCCCAGTTCGATCCACGCGCAGGGCTGATGGAAATCAGAGCCCTGCGATCCAAGCAGGCCGAACTGGCGGGCATACGTCGCGAGCTGCGCACGCTCGTTGGGCGCCTGCTGACACTGGGCGACTTCCATCGCCTCGCCTCCGCATTCGGCAAAGTGCGCCAGCAGCCTTTTCAGCCATTTAGCAGAAAGATTATACCGCCCCGGATGGGCCAGCACGGCCTTACCGCCAGAATGATGAATCACATCAATAGCTTGTTTTATTGTACACCACTGTGGCGGAACGTATCCGGTTTTCCCGCGCGCCAGATACTTTTTAAACACATCCGCCATGGTCGTCGCTTTGCCTGCTTCAACCAGAAAACGGGCGAAATGACCGCGCGTTACCGCCCCGCCGTTCGCCAGCTTTTGCGCCCCTTCCAGCGCGCCCGGAATATGCGCCTTCTCCAGGCGTTCGCCGATCATCTCCGCGCGCTGGTTGCGGCGCGTTTTTTGTTCTTGCAAAAAGGCAAGAAGTGCCGGATGTTCTATATCAATGTTAAGGCCAACGATATGAATCTCATGGTTTTCCCAGACGGTCGAAATCTCGACGCCGGACACCAGATTCAACGCCAGCCCGCTGCGGGCAATCTCGGCGCGCGCTGCCGGAATGGCATTGGTGGTATCGTGATCGGTTATCGCCAGCGTGCCGACTCGCATTTCAACGGCGCGATGAACCAGGGCTTCGGGTGTCAGCAGGCCATCAGAAGCCTGAGTATGGCTGTGTAAATCATAAATAATCGCGTAGGTGGTATCGCTCAAAGCACTTCCCATACAGGTTGGAGACATCCGAAACCCCTATGATACCGACTTAACGTGAAATTCTGAAATCAAGGGTTGACAACTCGCCATCGAACTAGTTAACTAGTACGCAAGTTCACACGAGAAAGGTATCTGAAAATGACAGCACATTTCACTCTGCACGGTTGGTGGCGCACTTCCTGATCTTCGGGCAGTGTCACGCGTCTGCGAAATGCAAACAGATACCCGCCCGCTACCCAGCGGGCTTTTTTTTGAACAAAATATGAGAACAACAACATGCAAACAGCCAAACCTCATCTCGAACTGCTGACCTGCGAGGCGGCCTATCGTCACAACCCGACCGCGCTGTTTCATCAGGTATGCGGGGCTCGCCCGGCAACGCTGCTGCTGGAATCTGCCGATATCGACAGCAAGGACGATCTCAAAAGCCTGCTGCTGGTCGACAGCGCGCTGCGCATTACCGCTTTAGGTGACACCGTCACTATCAAGGCATTATCAGAGAATGGCGCATCGCTGCTGCCGCTGCTGGATACCGCCCTGCCGTCAGGCATTGAAAACGAGCGTCACCCTGACATACGTATTCTGCATTTCCCGCCGGTGAGCCAGCTGCTGGACGAAGACGCGCGCCTCTGCTCGCTATCGGTGTTCGATGCCTTCCGTCTGCTGCAAAATCTGGTGACCGTGCCGGAAGATGAGCGTGAAGCCATGTTCTTCGGCGGATTGTTTGCCTACGATCTGGTTGCCGGTTTTGAAGATTTGCCGGACACCGAGCAGGGCAACCGCTGCCCGGACTATTGCTTCTATCTGGCCGAAACCCTGCTGGTGATCGACCACCAGAAGCAATACACCCGCATTCAGGCCAGCCTGTTCACACCATCTGCGCCTGAGAAAAACCGCCTTGAGCATCGCATCGCTCAGCTCCAGCAGCAGATGACTGAAGCGCCGTCTGCGCTGCCGGTGCAGCACGTGGAAAAAATGACATGCGACGTTAATCAGTCCGACGATCAGTACGGTGCCGTGGTTCGCCAGATGCAAAAAGCGATTCGCGCCGGGGAAATTTTCCAGGTCGTGCCGTCCCGTCGCTTCTCGCTGCCCTGCCCGTCACCGCTTGCGGCCTACGACGTGCTGAAGAAAAGTAACCCAAGCCCGTATATGTTCTTCATGCAGGACAATGATTTCACGCTGTTCGGCGCCTCGCCGGAAAGCTCGCTGAAGTATGACGCCACCAGCCGCCAGATTGAGATCTACCCGATTGCGGGGACCCGTCCGCGCGGCCGTCGCGCCGATGGCTCGCTGGATCGCGATCTGGACAGCCGCATCGAACTGGAAATGCGTACCGACCACAAAGAACTCTCCGAGCACCTGATGCTGGTTGACCTGGCGCGTAACGATCTGGCGCGCATTTGCACCCCGGGCAGCCGCTACGTGGCGGATCTGACCAAAGTCGACCGCTATTCCTTCGTGATGCACCTGGTCTCCCGCGTGGTCGGTGAACTGCGCAACGATCTCGACGTGCTGCACGCCTATCGCGCCTGCATGAACATGGGCACCCTGAGCGGTGCGCCAAAAGTGCGCGCCATGCAGCTGATTGCCACCGCCGAAGGACGTCGTCGCGGCAGCTACGGCGGCGCGGTGGGTTACTTCACCGCGCACGGCGATCTCGATACCTGCATCGTCATCCGCTCTGCCTATGTCGAAGACGGTATCGCCACCGTTCAGGCGGGTGCCGGGATTGTTCTTGATTCTGTTCCGCAGTCTGAAGCTGACGAAACCCGCAGTAAAGCACGCGCGGTATTGCGCGCCATCGCTACCGCACACCACGCACAGGAGATTTTCTGATGGCTGATATTCTGCTGCTCGATAATATCGACTCTTTTACCTATAACCTGGCAGATCAGCTGCGTGCGAATGGTCATAACGTCGTTATCTACCGCAACCACGTTCCGGCGCAGACCCTGATTGACCGTCTGGCAACCATGCAAAACCCTGTGCTGATGCTCTCCCCTGGGCCAGGCGCGCCGAGCGAAGCAGGCTGTATGCCGGAGCTGCTGACCCGCATGCGCGGCAAACTGCCGATTATTGGTATCTGCCTCGGTCACCAGGCGATCGTGGAAGCCTACGGCGGTTACGTCGGCCAGGCGGGTGAAATTCTCCACGGTAAAGCCTCCAGCATTGAACATGACGGTCAGGCGATGTTTGCCGGGCTGCCAAACCCGCTTCCGGTCGCGCGCTACCATTCGCTGGTCGGGAGCAATATTCCGGCCGGGCTGACCATCAACGCCTCGTTTGAAGGGATGGTAATGGCGGTACGTCATGATGCGGATCGCGTCTGCGGAATGCAGTTCCACCCGGAATCGATTCTCACCTCGCACGGCGCGCGTCTTCTGGAGCAAACGCTCGACTGGGCGTTGCAGAAACTGGAGCAGACCAACACCCTGCAGCCGATTCTGGAAAAATTGTATCAGGCGCAGACCCTGAGCCAGCAGGAGAGCCACCAGCTTTTCTCCGCCGTGGTTCGCGGCGAGCTGAAGCCTGAGCAACTGGCCGCTGCGCTGGTCAGCATGAAGGTTCGCGGCGAAAGCCCGCAGGAGATCGCCGGTGCGGCCACGGCCCTGCTGGAAAATGCCGCCCCGTTCCCGCGCCCGGACTATCAGTTTGCCGATATTGTGGGGACCGGCGGTGACGGCAGCAACAGTATCAATATTTCGACCGCCAGCGCCTTTGTGGCCGCAGCGTGTGGCCTGAAAGTGGCAAAACACGGTAACCGCAGCGTCTCCAGCCGTTCCGGATCGTCCGATCTGCTGGCCGCGTTTGGTATCAATCTGGAGATGAATGCGGAACGTTCGCGTGAAGCGCTGGATGACCTGGGCGTCTGCTTCCTGTTTGCGCCCAAGTATCACACCGGTTTCCGCCACGCGATGCCGGTTCGCCAGCAGCTGAAAACCCGCACGCTGTTTAACGTGCTCGGCCCGCTGATCAACCCGGCCCATCCGCCGCTGGCGCTGATTGGCGTTTACAGCCCTGAGCTGGTGCTGCCGATTGCCGAGACGCTGCGCGTGCTGGGTTACAAGCGTGCCGCCGTGGTTCACAGCGGTGGTATGGATGAAGTTTCGCTGCATGCGCCGACGCTGGTGGCCGAACTGAACAATGGTGAAGTACTCAGCTATCAGCTTGAAGCGTCTGATTTCGGCTTAACGCCATATCATCAGGACGCGCTGGCAGGCGGTACGCCGGAAGAAAACCGTGACATTCTGACGCGCTTACTACAAGGTAAAGGTGAGGCAGCTCATGAAGCCGCCGTGGCCGCCAACGTCGCCATGCTGATGCGTTTGCACGGTGAGGAAGACCTGAAAGCCAATGCTCAAAAAGTTCTGGATGTACTGCGCTCCGGTGCAGCTTACGATCGCGTTACCGCACTTGCGGCAAGAGGGTAAAGAATGCAGACCGTTTTAGCGAAAATCGTTGCCGATAAGGCCATCTGGGTGGAAGCACGCAAAGCAGAGCAGCCGCTTGCCAGTTTCCAGAACAAGGTTGTCCCAAGCAGCCGTCGTTTCTACGACGCCCTGCAGGGTGCGCGCACCGCGTTTATTCTGGAGTGCAAGAAGGCCTCTCCGTCTAAAGGCGTTATTCGTGACGATTTCGACCCGGCGCGAATTGCCGGTATTTATAAGCATCATGCGTCGGCCATTTCCGTGCTGACGGATGAGAAATATTTCCAGGGCAGCTTCGATTTTCTGCCGATCGTCAGCGGCATCGCGCCGCAGCCGATCCTGTGCAAAGACTTTATTATCGACCCATATCAGATCTGGCTGGCGCGCTTTTACCAGGCCGATGCCTGCCTGCTGATGCTCTCGGTACTGGACGACGAACAGTATCGCCAGCTTGCTGCCGTGGCGCACAGCCTGAATATGGGCGTGCTGACCGAAGTAAGCAATGAAGAAGAGCTTGAGCGCGCGATTGCGCTGGAAGCCAAAGTGGTCGGCATTAACAACCGCGATTTGCGTGACCTGTCGATCGACCTGAACCGCACGCGCCAGCTGGCTCCACGTCTGGGCTCTGGCGTCACCGTTATCAGCGAATCTGGCATTAACAGCTACGCCCAGGTGCGCGAGCTGAGCCACTTTGCCAACGGTTTTTTGATTGGCTCCGCCATGATGGAACATGACGACCTCAATGCGGCGGTGCGTCGCGTGTTGTTGGGTGAAAACAAAGTCTGCGGCTTAACCCGCGAACAGGATGCCCAGGCCGCTTATGAGGCCGGGGCCATTTACGGCGGGCTGATTTTCGTGGATTCATCCCCTCGCGCGGTCAGCGAAGAGCAGGCGCATAAGGTCATAGCGGCGGCCCCGCTCAGCTATGTCGGTGTATTCCGCAATGCGGATATTGCAGACGTTGCGGCAAAAGCCGACGCGCTATCCCTGAGCGCGGTACAGCTCCACGGTAGTGAAGATCAGGCTTATATCGATACCCTTCGTACCGTTCTCGCGCCTCAGATTCAGATCTGGAAAGCGCAGAGCGTTGGTGACACCCTGCCCGCGCGTAACCTGAATCATGTTGATAAATACGTGCTCGACAACGGCCAGGGCGGCACCGGTCAGCGCTTTGACTGGTCACTGCTGAACGGCGAAAAGCTGGACAACGTCCTGCTGGCGGGTGGATTAAGCCCGGATAACTGTGTAGAAGCCGCTAAAACCGGCTGCGCAGGCCTCGATTTCAATTCAGGCGTAGAGTCAGAGCCGGGTATTAAAGATGCCAGCAAACTGGCCTCGGTGTTTAAAACTCTGCGTGCATATTAAGGAAGAGAAGATGACGACATTACTTAACCCGTATTTTGGTGAATTCGGCGGGATGTACGTCCCGCAAATCCTGATGCCCGCGCTGCGCCAGCTGGAAGAAGCGTTCGTGAGCGCGCAGAAAGATCCGGCATTTCAGGCGGAATTTACCGACCTGCTGAAAAATTACGCGGGCCGTCCAACGGCGCTGACCAAATGCCGCAACCTGACCGAAGGCACAAAAACCACGCTGTATCTGAAGCGTGAAGACCTGCTGCACGGCGGCGCGCATAAAACTAACCAGGTGCTGGGCCAGGCGCTGCTCGCAAAACGCATGGGTAAAACTGAGATCATCGCCGAAACCGGCGCAGGTCAGCACGGTGTGGCTTCTGCGCTCGCCAGCGCCCTGCTCGGCCTGAAGTGCCGCATCTACATGGGTGCGAAAGACGTTGAGCGTCAGTCACCGAACGTGTTCCGTATGCGCCTGATGGGTGCTGAAGTGATCCCGGTACACAGCGGTTCCGCCACGCTGAAAGATGCCTGTAACGAAGCGCTGCGCGACTGGTCCGGCAGCTATGATACCGCGCACTATATGCTCGGCACCGCAGCGGGTCCGCACCCATTCCCGACCATCGTGCGCGAATTCCAGCGCATGATCGGCGAAGAAACCAAAGCGCAGATCCTTGAAAAAGAAGGACGTCTGCCGGATGCGGTCATCGCCTGCGTTGGCGGCGGATCTAACGCCATCGGCATGTTTGCCGACTTCATCGAGGACGCCACTGTGGGTCTGATTGGCGTCGAGCCTGCCGGTCACGGCATTGAATCGGGTGAGCACGGCGCGCCGCTGAAGCATGGCCGCGTGGGGATCTACTTCGGTATGAAATCCCCAATGATGCAGACCGACGAAGGTCAGATTGAAGAGTCTTACTCTATCTCTGCCGGCCTCGACTTCCCATCCGTCGGTCCACAGCATGCGTATCTGAACAGCACCGGTCGTGCAGACTATGTCTCCATTACCGATGACGAAGCGCTGGAAGCCTTTAAAACGCTGTGTCGCAGCGAAGGGATCATCCCGGCGCTGGAGTCTTCCCACGCCCTGGCGCACGCACTGAAAATGATGAAAGAAAACCCGGAAAAAGAGCAACTGCTGGTGGTTAACCTTTCCGGCCGCGGTGACAAAGATATCTTCACCGTTCACGACATTCTGAAAGCACGAGGGGAAATCTGATGGAACGCTACGATAATGTATTTGCTGAACTGAAATCCCGCCAGGAAGGCGCGTTCGTTCCCTTCGTCACCCTGGGCGACCCCGGCCCGGAACAGTCGCTGAAGATTATCGACACCCTGATTGAAGCCGGTGCAGATGCGCTGGAGTTGGGTATTCCGTTCTCTGACCCGCTGGCAGACGGCCCAACCATTCAGAATGCGACCCTGCGCGCGTTTGCGGCAGGCGTTACGCCGACCCAGTGTTTTGAAATGCTGGCGGCGATTCGCCAGAAGCACCCGACCATTCCGATCGGCCTGCTGATGTACGCGAACCTGGTTTTCAGCCGCGGTATTGATGAATTTTATGCCGAATGCGCCCGAGTCGGTGTCGACTCGGTGCTGGTGGCCGACGTGCCAGTGGAAGAGTCTGCGCCGTTCCGCCAGGCAGCAATGCGCCACAACGTCGCGCCAATTTTCATCTGCCCGCCGAACGCCGATGACGAACTGCTGCGCCAGATTGCCTCTTACGGACGCGGGTATACTTATCTGCTCTCCCGCGCAGGCGTGACCGGCGCCGAGAATAAAGCCGCGCTGCCGCTGCATCACCTGGTGGAAAAACTGGCTGAATACCATGCCGCACCTCCGCTGCAGGGGTTCGGGATTTCATCCCCGGATCAGGTCGCTGCGGCAATTGATGCGAAGGCGGCCGGTGCCATCTCCGGCTCCGCGATTGTGAAGATCATCGAAAAGAATGTGGACAAGCCCGAGCAGATGCTGAGCGAGCTGAAGACATTCGTGACCGAGATGAAAGCGGCAACGCGTAAAGCATAACGGCTCCACCGTCTGGCATCCTGGCCAGACGGTTCCCCCTCCTTCCCTTCGAACAACAAAGGGTTATGGCAAAATTGATCCCGTCGATATTTTCGGTGTGAATGGCTTTTCAAACTTTCGCGTAAGCGTATGATCTGGACTCTTTTTAGCACTAATCCTTCTGAGTTCAGAGGTTTTTCATGTCATGGCATACCTTCAAACAGACTTACCTGGTTAAGTTCTGGTCACCTGTTCCGGCCGTCATCGCGGCAGGCATTCTTTCTACTTATTATTTCGGTATTACCGGCACCTTCTGGGCCGTGACCGGCGAGTTCACCCGCTGGGGTGGGCAACTGCTGCAGCTCGCAGGCGTACATGCCGAGGAATGGGGCTACTTTAAACTCATTCACCTGGACGGAACCCCGCTGACCCGCATTGACGGGATGATGATCATCGGCATGTTCGGCGGCTGTTTCGCAGCAGCATTGTGGGCAAACAACGTTAAGTTGCGTATGCCCAAAAGCCGTATTCGCATCATGCAGGCGGTCGTCGGCGGTATCATTGCCGGGTTTGGCGCCCGGCTGGCGATGGGCTGCAACCTGGCCGCTTTCTTTACGGGTATTCCTCAGTTCTCTCTTCACGCCTGGTTCTTTGCTGTCGCCACCGCGATTGGCTCTTACTTCGGGGCAAAATTCACCCTGCTGCCGCTGTTCCGCATTCCGGTGCAAATGACAAAAGTCAGTGCCGCGTCTCCGTTAACCCAAAAGCCCGATCAGGCGCGTCGCCGCTTTCGCCTCGGTGTGCTGGTCTTTCTGGCTATGGTCGCATGGGCCATTTGCACGGCGCTGAATCAGCCAAAACTCGGCCTGGCGATGCTTTTCGGCGTTGGTTTTGGTTTGCTGATTGAACGCGCGCAGATCTGCTTCACCTCCGCGTTTCGCGATATGTGGATCACCGGGCGGACGATGATGGCGAAGGCGATTATTGCCGGTATGGCGGTGAGCGCTATCGGCATCTTCAGCTATGTTCAGCTCGGCGTTGAACCGAAGATCATGTGGGCTGGCCCGAACGCGGTGATTGGCGGTCTGCTGTTTGGCTTCGGTATCGTACTGGCGGGCGGCTGTGAAACCGGCTGGATGTACCGCGCCGTCGAAGGCCAAGTGCATTACTGGTGGGTTGGGCTTGGGAACGTAATAGGTTCTACCCTCCTGGCCTACTTCTGGGATGACGTCTCCCCGGTGCTCGCCACGAACTGGGACAAGGTCAATCTGCTGAACACCTTTGGCCCACTCGGTGGACTCATGGTGACTTATGCCCTGCTGCTGGTCGCTTTTTTACTGGTTGTCGCACAGGAGAAACGCTTCTTCCGCCGTGCCGCCGTCAAAACTGAAACGCAGGAGAACGCTGCATGAAAGAGATCGTCCCCGATTATCGTCTGGATATGGTCGGTGAACCCTGTCCGTACCCGGCTGTCGCCACGCTTGAGGCGCTACCTCAGCTCAAAAAAGGTGAAATTCTGGAGGTGGTGAGCGATTGTCCGCAATCCATCAACAACATTCCGCTGGACGCGAAAAACCATGGCTACACGGTGCTGGATATCCAGCAGGACGGGCCAACCATTCGCTATTTGATTCAGAAGTAGTCTACGATATGCGCCCCCCTGGGGGCGCACTGAACGACAGGAATTAAAAACGATACCCCGCAGAGAACATGAACACCCACGGATCCAGGCGAGTATTGATACTTTGCTGCTCACCGCCCGCTTTGAAGCGTACGTCCGTGTCAATGTCCATATACCAGACTGAGGCGTTGATCAGCCAGTCACGGTTAATCAGATAATCCAGACCAACCTGCCCCGCCATACCCCACGAGTCTTTCAGGCTGAGATCGGAAAGGCCGGCCTCTTTACCGGTATCGTTAAATTTCTCATCAAAGAAGGTGGTGTAGTTCACACCCGCACCAATATACGGACGCACCTTGCTGTTGGCATCGCCAAAGTACCATTGCGCCATCAGCGTTGGCGGTAAATGGTGAACCGTGGCGATATCACCGGTGGCCCCGAGGCCAACGCGATGACGGAACGGCGTTGCGGCCAGAAGCTCAACGCCAATGTTATCCGTCGCCATCCAGGTGAACGTTAAGCCTAACTGGGTGTTATTGCTGACGTTAAAACCGCCCATTCCCAGCACGTTATCAGAACCTTCCGTTGGACGAACCGTTGCCGAACCGGCACGAATAAAGAATTCGCCTGCTTCATGCGCGTACGCGCCGCCAGAGAGACTGCTTAATACAAGGGCTGCCACCGCTAATTTTTTCATATCCGCTCCATCGTTGTGGTTTTAATCGCGGGTGAGAATATACTCACAAATGAGTAATAAGTGATCTGCTACAGATCACATTAAAACCAGTAAGTTAACATTCATTGATCTGGGTTAATTTTTTGTGGCGAATCGAAAAGCAATAAGTTGTTTCCATGTCAATTTTTGGCATCTCACCGTTACAAAATTTTCTCATTATCCCCTCTTGCTCTTCCTCTGGCGGCTGGATAATTTATCGCTCTTACAAGTTGATTTGATGCGTTCTTCTTTTTGCAGGTGTGCCATGAGTGAAGTTAACCCGTGCATGACGTGCGGAGCCTGTTGTGCGTATTTTCGAGTCTCTTTCTACTGGGCCGAAGCCAGCGATGGCGGCGGTACCGTTCCGGTTCATCTCACTGAGCCTGTCACCCCTTTTCTGCGATGCATGCGCGGTACCAACCAAAAGCAGAGCCGTTGCGCGGCGTTGCAGGGTGAGCCCGGCATCTCTACCCGGTGTTCCATCTATGAGGATCGTCCCAGCCCGTGCAGGGAATTTGCCATGTCCGGCGAAGATGGGCAGGTCAATGAAGCCTGTAATCGTGCCCGGGCACGCTTTGGATTACCGCCGCTTTACAAAGATATGCTTTTCCATACAAGCCTTGATGCTGCCACAGCAGGTGCATCCGGTGTACAATTGCCGGCTAATTAACACCTGCAATACTCAAGGAGAGTGCATGTCTATCACGGCGAAGTCTGTCTACCGTGACACGGGAAACTTTTTCCGCAATCAGTTCATTACCTTTTTACTGATCGCGTTGCTTTGCGCCTTTATTACTGTGGTGCTGGGTCATGCGTTCTCACCGAGTGAAGAACAGATTGCCAGCCTGAGCCAGGGCGACCATCTGGCAGGAAGCGTGGGGCTGTTTGAACTGGTACAAAATATGACGCCGGAACAGCAACAGATTCTGCTGCGGGCTTCTGCCGCATCCACTTTCTCCGGGCTCATTGGTAATGCAATTCTGGCGGGTGGCGTTCTGCTGATGATTCAGCTGGTGTCGGCGGGTCATCGGGTCAGCGCTTTACGGGCAATTGGCGCCAGCGCGCCGGTCTTACCTAAGCTGTTTATCCTGATCTTTTTAACCACCATGCTGGTGCAGATGGGGATTATGCTGGTCGTAGTGCCGGGTGTGTTACTGGCTATTGTGCTCGCGTTTGCCCCCGTGATGGTCGTGCAGGATAAAATGGGCATTTTTACCGCGATGCGCAGCAGCATCAGGCTGGCATGGACGAACATGCGTCTGGTGGCTCCTGCCGTGATCGGCTGGCTGCTGGCTAAAACGCTCCTGCTCCTGTTTGCACCCAATTTTGCAGTCTTAACGCCTAATGTTGGCGCGGTGGTAGCGAATACGCTGAGCAACCTGATTTCTGCGGTACTGCTTGTCTATCTGTTCCGCCTGTATATGTTAATTCGTCAGTAACCCTGATGCCGGGTGCATGACCGGGCCCGGCTCAACACAGAAGATGGAATCACAGAATGAAGCAGTTTCTTGATTTTTTACCGCTGGTGGTCTTTTTCGCGTTTTACAAACTGTATGACATTTACGCTGCCACCACCGCGCTGATTATTGCGACAGCGGTTGTGCTGATCTACAGCTGGGTGCGTTACCGTAAAGTTGAGAAAATGGCGCTGGTGACGTTCGTGCTGGTGGCCGTATTCGGCGGTCTCACCCTGTTCTTCCACAATGATGAATTTATTAAGTGGAAAGTGACGGTGATCTACGCGCTGTTTGCGGGGGCGCTGCTCATCAGCCAGTGGGTGATGAAAAAACCGCTGATTCAGCGCATGCTCGGTAAAGAGCTGACGTTGCCTCAGGAAGTCTGGTCGCGCCTGAATATCGCGTGGGCGGTGTTCTTTATTCTTTGCGGTCTCGCCAATATCTATATCGCCTTCTGGCTGCCGCAGAATATCTGGGTCAACTTTAAGGTCTTCGGCCTGACGGCCCTGACGCTGATTTTCACTCTGTTAAGCGGCGTTTATATCTACCGCCACATGCCGCAGGACGACAAGCACTGATTGTTGACTGACCAGAACGTGTTCGACAGACGTTCTGGTCTATTCTCTCCGCTGTGAAATCATAGTAGCATCCCGCCTGAAGTCTTCCGTTACGAGTTAAAACAATGACAACAAATAACGCCCCTCAGGGCGAACTGGTTTTACGCACACTGGCAATGCCCGCTGACACCAATGCCAATGGCGATATTTTTGGCGGCTGGCTGATGTCGCAAATGGATATGGGCGGCGCAATTCTGGCGAAAGAGATTGCCCACGGACGCGTGGTGACCGTGCGGGTGGATGGGATGACCTTCCTGCGCCCGGTTGCGGTAGGAGATGTGGTCTGCTGTTACGCCCGCTGCGTAAAGCGCGGCAATACCTCCATCTCTATCAACATTGAAGTCTGGGTGAAGAAAGTCTCTTCTGAACCCATTGGACAGCGCTATAAAGCGACAGAAGCGCTGTTTATCTATGTTGCGGTAGATAGCGAGGGTAAACCTCGTCAGCTTCCGCCAGCCTGAATACGGGCAAAAAAAAAGCCTCCATCCGGAGGCTTTTTGTTATTCCATCTGCGCCCCGCCATTCAGGCGGAAAACAATGTTCACGATTAGCCCGCTACCCGGTTTACCGGCTTCGTAGCGCCATCTGCGCATTGCGGATTTGACTTCACGCTCAAACATGTTCGAAGGTTGTGCAGACAGTATCTCTACGTTATCTACGCGGCCATCCGCAGTGACGTCAAATTTCACCCGCACGCGGCCTTCAATGCGCAAGGCCTGTGCACGAGCAGGATACTGCGGCTGGTTACGGCTCAGCGCGCGCGGGCCCGCCGGTGCGGCAACCGTCGGTTTAGCTGCCGGCGCGTTGTTATTCATAACCGGACGCGAAGGCGCTGCATTCTCCACCGGCTGGGTCGTGCGCGGTTCAACAGGGCGTTCTTCACGTTTCGGACGCTCCTCGACCTTTTTCACCGGCTTTGGCTTCGGCTTGGGTTTCGGCTTCGGCTCAGGTTTGTGGATCACCACCGGTGCCTCCTTCGGTGGCTCCGGAACTGGCTCCGGTTCCGGTTCCGGCTCAGCAACCGGCTGTGGCGGTGGTGGCGCAACCTGCGGCGGTTCGAGATCCGCTGGCGATACCATGGTCACCGAAATCGGCTGCGCGGGTGCGGGCATTTCAATAACCTGATGAACCGAGGTGTAGAGCAAACCCGCCACGACGGCACCGTGAATCACGACGGACAGCAGCGTCGGCCAGGGAAAGCGGCGAGGTAAATCAAGGGTCATCGAAGTCATAATCATCAACATTAAAAAATCGAACCCTGATTTTAAATGCAAATAGCAATCATATTCAATAAGACACTTTGTTCTGGCGCAATTTAAGCGGCAAGGTGGTCAAAAAAGGGGCATCCAGATCAGGGTATTAACATTGTTTTTATCTTTACATTGCAGTCAATTGCCCTTTCACATAACGTAACTGACACTTTTAACGGTTAAGGAGCTTCACCGTGCTTTACGTGATTTACTCTGAAGATGTCGCTGATTCCCTCGAAAAACGCCTCTCTGTTCGCCCTGCCCATCTGGCTCGTTTGCAGCTGCTGCAGGATGAAGGCCGTTTGCTGACCGCGGGCCCAATGCCAGCAGTCGACAGCAATGACCCGGGCGCTGCCGGTTTTTCTGGCTCCACGGTTATTGCGGAGTTTGAGTCTCTTGAAACGGCGCAGGCCTGGGCTGACGCAGACCCTTATGTTGCAGCGGGTGTGTATGCGAAAGTAACAGTTCGGCCGTATAAGAAAGTGTTCTGATGTAAAAAAGGCTCCGGAAGGAGCCTTTTTTACATCAATGCAGCGACGCCAACCTTGCCGCAAATCCAACAAACAGCAGCCCTATCAGCCCGTTTCCCAGCTTTGCCAGTTTCTTTTTGGTTTTCAGATAACGCGTGACAAACGCGCCTGAGAAGATCAGGAAGCTCATATACATAAAGCTAATTAGCTCAAGCGTGGTTGCGAGGATCAGGAAAGACGTGCCGGTGCTCTGTGCATTCACGTCAATAAACTGCACGAAGAACGAGACGTAGAACAGGATCGCTTTGGGATTCGTCAGGCTTAACACCAGCGAGCGCTTCATGATCGTGCTGGCAGGTTCGGGACCGCTCTCCTGAGCATTTTTTTGGCGGTTCACCACTGACCAGAGCATTTTGCCGCCCAGCCACAGCAGATAGAAAGCCCCCAGATAACGCACGATATTAAACAGTACCGGCGTGGTCTGGATTAATGCCGCGACGCCCGCCCAGGCCAGAAACATCAGTACTGCATCACCGATAAACACACCGGTCGCGGCAAGATAACCTTTTTTAACGCCGTGCCCGATCCCGGTTTTCAGCACAAACAGGGTGTTCGGCCCGGGTACCAGCACGATAAAAAATGCGCCAACAACATACGTCCAGAAATTCAGTACGCCAAACTCCGCAAACACTTCTCCCTCCTTTTGCTAAACACAACAGGAACAACGCTGCAAATACGCTATTCCTAAAAAATCAGACGCTAAAAAATCAGCGGGCACCTTTACGGTGCCCTCATGGCTTCAGATATCCTGGACGGCGAACAGCAGCGCGTTGCGGTGCCGGGTCAGTCCACATTTTCTGATGGCGTGTATACGCATATTGCGGCGGGATTGTGCTTCCAGCCAACGAGCCTTGCGACGACTCACCTGTCGCAACATGCGCCAGCGCCCTACTTCTGTTCTACTGCGCTTCATGTCTACAACTCTTTCTGTTACAGAGGCGCCATTATAAACCCAACCCGACAGCAAACCAGCGCTTTTACCTGGCGTTTTTATTTGCCAGATGAATCCTGATGCGTACACTCATAACAATACGCTTTCAAAAGGATTTTTTTTACCTATGACAACCTTCTACACCGTGGTGAGTTGGCTGGTCATTCTGGGATACTGGCTGTTAATCGCGGGTGTGACGTTACGCATCCTGATGAAGCGCAGAGCCGTACCCTCTGCCATGGCCTGGCTTCTGATCATTTACATCCTCCCACTGGTGGGAATTATTGCTTATCTCTCCTTCGGTGAGCTTCATCTGGGTAAACGACGCGCCGAACGCGCGCGCGCCATGTGGCCTTCCACCGCGAAGTGGCTTAACGATCTCAAAGCCTGCAAGCATATCTTTGCCGAGGAGAACAGCAGCGTCGCCTCCTCGCTGTTCAAACTCTGCGAGCGCCGCCAGGGGATTGGCGGCGTTAAGGGCAATCAGCTCCAGCTACTGACATCATCCGATGATGTCATGCAGGCGTTAATCCGCGATATTCAGCTGGCTCGTCATAATATTGAGATGGTGTTTTATATCTGGCAGCCTGGCGGCATGGCTGACCAGGTAGCGGAATCCCTGATGGCGGCCGCACGCCGGGGCATTCACTGTCGCCTGATGCTTGACTCTGCGGGCAGCGTGGCATTTTTCCGTAGCCCCTGGGCGGGTATGATGCGCAATGCCGGTATTGAGGTGGTTGAGGCGCTGAAGGTTAATCTTCTGCGTGTGTTTCTGCGCAGGATGGACCTTCGCCAGCACCGTAAAATGGTCATGATCGATAACTATATTGCCTACACCGGCAGTATGAACATGGTTGACCCGCGCTTCTTTAAACAGGACTCCGGCGTTGGACAATGGGTTGATCTGATGGCACGCATGGAGGGGCCGATTGCCACCTCGATGGGGATTGTCTACTCCTGCGACTGGGAGATAGAAACCGGCAAGCGTATCCTTCCGCCACCGCCGGACGGCAATATTATGCCGTTTGAAGAGGCCAGCGGTCATACGATCCACACCATTGCTTCCGGGCCGGGCTTCCCGGAGGACTTGATTCATCAGGCGCTGCTCACCGCAACCTACTCCGCGCGTGAATGCCTGATCATGACCACGCCCTACTTTGTCCCCAGCGATGATCTGCTGCACGCCATTTGTACCGCAGCGCAGCGCGGCGTCGATGTCAGTATCATTCTGCCACGCAAAAATGACTCACTTCTGGTGGGCTGGGCCAGCCGCGCCTTCTTTAGCGAACTGCTGGCCGCCGGGGTTAAAATTTACCAGTTTGAAGGCGGGCTGCTGCACACCAAGAGCGTCCTTGTCGACGGCGAATTAAGCCTGGTGGGCACGGTTAACCTCGATATGCGCAGCCTGTGGCTAAACTTTGAAATCACCCTGGTGATTGACGACGCCGGCTTTGGCGGCGACCTGGCGGCGGTTCAGGATGATTATATCTCCCGCTCGCGGCTGCTGGATGCCAGACTGTGGGTAAAACGTCCGTTATGGCAGCGAATAGCTGAACGACTGTTTTACTTCTTTAGTCCGTTGCTGTAAAACGTGCCCAACGATGTTAAACAGGTAGTCATCATGGAAATGGATCTGAACAATCGCCTGACCGAAGACGAAACGCTCGAGCAGGCCTACGACATTTTTCTCGAACTGGCGGTTGATAACCTCGATCCTGCAGACGTGATCCTCTTTAATCTGCAGTTCGAAGAGCGTGGCGGCGCCGAATTGTTTGACCCGTCAGAAGACTGGGCTGAGCATGTGGACTTCGACCTGAATCCGGACTTCTTCGCCGAAGTGGTGATTGGCCTGGCTGATGAAGATGGCGGCGAAATTAACGATATTTTCGCCCGCGTCCTGCTGTGTCGCGAAAAGGACCACAAGCTGTGCCATATTCTCTGGCGCGAATAATAAAAAAGGCTGCAATGGCAGCCTTTTTTATTTAATCCGGTAACGCGCTTCCGCAGCGGTTACAAAACCGCGCGCTGTGTTCATGATCGCCCTGGTGGCAGTTCGGACATTTGCGCTGCAGCTTCCGGCTCTGAAAAGCGCTGCTCATGTGCGTGGTAATCAGCCCCGTTGGGATCGCAATTACCGAATACCCAATCAGAATCAGCACGGATGCCACTATCCGCCCCAGCGGCGTATGGGGCGTGATATCGCCATACCCCACGGTCGTCACTGTCACTATCGCCCAGTAAACGGAGGCATTGAGTGTCGTGAAGCCATATTTCGGCCCTTCTATCAAATACATCAGCGCGCCAAAAACAATCATGACGATGGCAATAAACGAATAGAAGAGAATAAGCTGATGGCGTGCGCTGACGATCGCGCTCCAGAATACGCGCAGCGACGGCATAAAGCGCAGTAATTTCAGAATTCGTAATACCCGAATAACGCGCATCGCTCGCCAGGCGAAAACATAGTTAAGGCTGATTTCCGGCCATAGCCACATCACGTAGAGCGGCAGGATCGTCGCTAAATCAATAAAGCCCCAGAAGCTGAATACGTATTTCGCCGGATTGGGCCAGCAGATCACCCGCAGAATATACTCAGCGGTAAAGACCAGGGTAATGATCAACTCCAGCCAGACAAACGCATGCCATTCCTCAAATGTCAGGTGATATTGCGTACCGACACCCGATTCAATAAAGATGACCACCACGCTGAGTAGCGCAAACAGCGCACAAAGACCTTCGAAACGGCGTCCCGATGCCGTTTGAGGATCGAATAAAAGATGATATAGCCGCCGACGGGCTGAGGTGAATAAACGCGACACAGTGACCTCGCAAAAAATAAGGGCTGACATCATGTCAGCCCTTGCGATTATAGCGGGTCTACTTTCAGGCAGGAAACCGCATGTCGGAAGCTGCCTTCCAGAACCGGCCGCGTTTTCGCGCATTCCGGTCCGGCTATCGGGCATCGTGTACGGAAAACGCACCCTGATGGCGGGTTGATCGGTGACGGTAATTCCCCTTCCAGAAGCTGAATCGTCTTATTCTTCTCCAGATCGGGATCGGGGATCGGCACCGCCGACATCAGCGCTTTGGTATAAGGGTGCAGCGGATTGTGGTACACCTCGTCATAGGTCCCCAGTTCCACGGCATGACCAAGGTACATCACCAGCACGCGGTCAGAGATGTGTTTTACCACCGCCAGGTCGTGAGCAATGAAGATCAGCGACAGCCCCATTTCGCGCTGTAGTTTCTGCAGCAGGTTCACCACCTGCGCCTGAATGGATACGTCCAGCGCGGAAACCGGTTCATCACAGATAATCAGTTTCGGCTCAAGAATAAGCGCACGCGCGATGCCAATACGCTGACACTGGCCGCCTGAAAATTCATGCGGGTAGCGGTTAATCAGGTTAGGCAGCAGCCCGACTTTCAGCATCATCGCCTTCACGCGGTCACGCACTTCCTGACGCGGCATCTTCGGATGATAGGTGCGCAGCGGCTCGGCAATAATTTCACCGATAGTCATACGTGGGTTTAATGACGCCAGCGGATCCTGGAAAATCATCTGGATGTCGCTACGCACGTCGCGCCACTCGTCGGGTTTCATGCCCAGCAGATCTTTACCCAGCCAGGCCACTTTGCCGCCGGTGGCTTTGACAAGACCAATAATGGCGCGCGCAAAGGTGGATTTACCGCAGCCGGATTCACCCACCACGCCCAGGGTTTCCCCCTCATACAGACGCAGGGTGACGCCATCTACCGCTTTCAGGGTCTTTGGCGGCTGCCAGAACCACTGTTTGCCGTCTTTGATATCGAAATGCACCTTTAGGTCAGCGATTTCGAGCAGTACGTTGCGTTTTTCATCTACTGCGTTCATACCAGCTCCTCCTGCGGCTTAAAGCAGGCGCGCAGACGGCCTGGGGCAAATGCTTCCAGTGGCGGCGCGCTGTTACAGATTTCCATCGCGTGCGGGCAGCGCGGCTGGAACGGACAGCCTTTCGGCAGACGCAGCAGGTTTGGCGGGTTGCCCGGAATGGTGAGCAGGGATTCCCCTTCCGCATCAAGACGCGGCACCGCATTCAGCAGACCAATCGAGTACGGGTGGGCAGGCTGATAGAACACGTCACGCGCTTTGCCGTATTCCATAGTACGGCCAGCATACATCACCAGCACTTTGTCACAGATGCCGGCCACCACGCCCAGGTCGTGGGTGATCATGATAATCGCCGTGTTGAACTCACGCTTCAGCTCGTTCAACAGGGTCATAATTTGCGCCTGCACGGTGACGTCCAGTGCGGTGGTCGGTTCATCGGCAATCAGCAGCTTTGGCCGGCACAGCAGCGCCATCGCAATCATCACGCGCTGACGCATACCGCCAGAAAACTCGTGCGGGAACATGCGCATGCGCTTACGCGCTTCCGGCATTTTCACCGCATCCAGCATTTTGACCGACTCTTCAAAGGCTTCCGCTTTGCCCAGGCCTTTATGCAGCATCAGGACTTCCATCAGCTGCTCGCCGACGCGCATATACGGGTTCAGCGAGGTCATCGGATCCTGGAAAATCATTGAGATCTGCTCGGCGCGCAGCTTGTTCAGCTCGTGCTCCGGCAGGTTGAGGATTTCACGACCGTTAAACTTCGCGGAACCACCAATCACACCGTTAGCGGCCAGCAGGCCCATTAACGCAAATGCCGTCTGGGATTTTCCGGAGCCGGATTCACCCACGATCCCCAACGTTTCCCCTTTGCTCAGGTTAAAGTTGAGATCGTTGACCGCAGTAACATCGCCGTCCGGGGTTTTAAAGGTCACGCGGAGGTCTTTCACATCCAGCAGAAGATTGCTCTGCTGCTGCGCCTGTGGCGCGGTGGCCGTTTCAATAATTGTCATGACGGCGCTCCTTAACGGTCTTTCGGGTCGAGGGCATCACGCAGGCCATCGCCGATAAAGTTAAAACAAAACAGGGTGACGACCAGGAAACCTGCCGGATAGAGCAGTAACCACGGTGATACTTCCATTGAGTTTGCCCCATCGCTTAGCAGCGCGCCCCAGCTGCTGAGTGGCTCCTGCGTGCCCAGCCCCAGGAAGCTGAGGAAGGATTCAAACAGGATCATGCTTGGCACCAGCAGTGAGGCATAAACCACTACCACCCCCAGCACGTTAGGCACGATATGGCGAACCACGATATTACTGGTTGATACGCCCCCGACCTGCGCCGCTTCGATAAACTCTTTGCGCTTGAGGCTCAGGGTCTGGCCGCGCACGATACGCGCCATATCCAGCCACGACACCATCCCGATGGCCACGAAGATCAACAGGATGTTCTGGCCGAAGAAGGTCACCAGCAAAATAACGAAGAACATAAACGGGAAGGAGTTCAGGATTTCCAGCAAACGCATCATCACTGAGTCTACTTTGCCGCCAAGGTAGCCGGAGAGCGCGCCGTAAAGCGTCCCCACGATCACCGCCACCAGCGCGGCGGCGATACCGACCATCAGGGAAATACGACCACCAATCGCCACGCGCACCAGCAAATCACGGCCGGATGAATCGGTACCGAAATAGTGGCCGGACTCCATATCCGGCGCGCTGGACATCATGCCCCAGTCTGTATCGAAATAGGTAAATTGCGACAGCATCGGCGCCAGGGTCACAAACAGCGCGATGATCACCAGCACAACCAGGCTGGCGACCGCGGCACGGTTGTGCATAAAGCGACGGCGCGCGTCCTGCCAGAGGCTACGACCTTCTACTTCCAGTTTTTCACTGAAGTTTTCCAGCGCCTCGCTGTTTTTCTTACTCAACATCATGGCGTGCTCCAGCGTTAGTAACGGATTTTCGGGTCGATAACGGCATACAGCACATCGACAACGGCATTAAAGAGAATGGTCAGCGCGCCCACGAGGATCGTGAGGCTCAGAACAAGCGAGTAGTCACGGTTAAGCGCCCCGTTAACGAACAGCTGACCAATACCCGGCAGGCCGTAGATTGTTTCGATAACCATTGAACCCGTAATGATGCCGACAAACGCTGGCCCCATATAGGAGAGCACAGGCAGCAGCGCTGGCTTGAGCGCGTGGCGGAAGATAATCCGGCGCATCGGCAGCCCTTTCGCGCGCGCGGTACGAATGAAGTTTGAGTGCAGCACTTCGATCATTGAACCACGGGTAATACGCGCAATACTGGCGATGTACGCCAGCGATAATGCCACCATGGGCAAAATCATAAACTTCAGTGCCCCGCCGTTCCAGCCGCCGCCGGGCAGCCATTTCAGCGTGATGGCAAATATCATCACCAGTAATGGCGCGACAACGAAGCTGGGTATGACTACCCCGGTCATTGCCACCCCCATTACGGCATAATCCCATTTGGTATTTTGTCTGAGCGCGGCGATAACGCCTGCGGTGACCCCGAGAACGACGGCCAGAATGAATGCTGCAGCACCCAGTTTTGCCGAGACCGGGAAGCTGGAGGCCACCAGATCGTTAACGGAATAGTCTTTATATTTAAATGACGGTCCAAAATCACCGTGCGCCAGCTGCTTCAGATAATTGAAGTATTGGGTGGTGATGGGATCGTTCAGGTGATACTTCGCTTCGATGTTGGCCATGACTTCTGGCGGCAACGTACGTTCACCGGTAAATGGACTTCCCGGTGCGAGACGCATCATAAAGAAGGAAATCGTAATTAGAATAAATAACGTTGGTATCGCTTCTAGACAGCGACGCAGGATAAATTTCAACATTGCCCGTACCTTCTGGCGTGTGCCTGATGAATGTTACAAAGTAGACACAGTGGGGCAAGCCAGGCCCGCCCCACGTATTGCCATTAATGCTTGATAATATAAAGATTCTTAACGGAAATATTATCCAACGGGTCTTTACCGGTGTAACCCCCTACCCACGGTTTCACCAGGCGGGCGTTAACGTAGTAGTAAACCGGTACAATTGCAGAGTCTTTATCGAGCTGTTCTTCTGATTTCGCGTACAGTTCTGCGCGTTGTGCATCGTCAGACACTTTCAGCGTTTCAGCGATGATTTTGTCGAACGCCGGGCTCTTATAGTGCGCCGTGTTGTTCGAGCTGTCGCTGAGCATGGTGTTCAGGAAGGATGTCGGTTCGTTATAGTCTGCACACCAGCCCGCACGCGCCACGTCGAAGGTCCCCTGATGACGCGTATCGAGGAAGGTTTTCCACTCCTGGTTTTCCAGCTTAACGTTCACGCCCAGGTTTTTCTTCCAGATAGACGCAACGGCAATCGCCAGTTTTTTATGCAGATCTGACGTGTTGTAAAGCAGGTTGAAAGTCAGAGGCTTGTCTGCGGTATATCCAGCTTCAGCCAGCAGTTTTTTCGCTTCTTCGTTACGTTTTTCCTGTGACCACTTGAACCACTCAGGCTCAACCAGTTTCATTCCATCGGTATAAGGAGGCGTATAGCTGTACGCCGGCAGATCGCCCTGGTTTTTCACTTTGTTCACGATGATATCGCGATCCAGTGCCAGCTTCAGCGCAGTACGAACGCGTACGTCGGTGAACGGTGCTTTCTGGTTGTTGATTTCGTAGTAATAGGTACACAGGTACGGATCGACGTGAACTTCTTTCGGGATCTCTTTTTTCAGCTTCTGGAACAGTTCAATCGGCATGTTGTTATAGGTCATGTCGATTTCACCGCTGCGGTAGCGGTTAACGTCGGTCACTTCAGAAGAAATTGGCAGGTAGGTAACCTGGTTAATCACGGTCTTCGCGTTATCCCAGTACTGCGGGTTACGCTCCAGCACCATGCGTTCGTTGACTACCCAGTCTTTCAGCTTATAGGCGCCGTTAGTCACGATATTGGCAGGCTGCGTCCATTTTTCACCAAATTTTTCCACGGCGGATTTTGGTACCGGAGAAACGGACGGGTGAACCAGCAGCTTATAGAAGTACGGAACAGGTTCGCTCAACGTCACTTCAAAGGTATTGGCATCGATCGCTTTCACGCCCAGGTCGGTGACCGGTTTTTTACCGGCGATGATGTCATCGATATTGGCGATATGGCCATACTGCAGATAGCTCGCATACGGAGAGGCGGTATTGGGATTCGCCAGGCGCTGCCAGCTATACACGAAATCTTCGGCGGTAACCGGTGTACCGTCGGACCATTTGGCATCTTTACGCAGATGGAAGGTCCAGACTTTGAAATCTTTGTTTTCCCACTTTTCTGCCACACCCGGTGCCGGGTGGCCGTCTACGTCAGTGACCAGCAGACCTTCGAACAGATCGCGGTTAACGTTTGACTCAGGAACACCTTCAATTTTGTGCGGGTCGAGAGACTGCACTTCCGCACCGTTGTTACGCACCAGCGTCTGCTTCTCAGCCAGTTGCACACCTGCAGGAACGTCCGCAGCCATTGCAGCGTTGCCCGCGATTAGCGCAGTTAAAATCCCCGCCGCTACCAGATTTTTTTTTGTGATGATGGACATTGTGTTGGTACTCCACTCATTATAATTACTGGCTTTCGCCAGCTGTCTAATCCCCTGTTGGGGCCCGTACAGCGCAGGAGTTTTTTTTGCTGCTGTCAGGTTCTTTTTTTACTTCTTGCTATCACCGACTTTTTTATTACTGACCGCTCGTATGGCCGTCTTGCGTCGATTCTTTACAGGCCTCCCCTGTTTGAGACCTGTGCCGGATATCTGAGAAGAGGACTATATGAAAATAATTCTCATCTGATTGTTTTATGCTGCAAAATAGTAGGCCGGAAAGTATCAAATGGCGTAATCACGCGCCAATACATTTTGCAAATTTGTTAAGCAATTCTCTTTTACAGTGAGTGCCTTCGCATTGGTGGCAGCCCTGCCAGACGTTGAATGCCATCAAAAATACATGACATTCAATAAGATAGAGAAAATCATCTCTACAAGCGCGTCGCTGCGCTATCATCGAGTGGTTTTGTACAATAATTTAACAATTGATTATTATTTAGCACATTCGTCTAACGGAATGTTGAAATTACTAATATCATTTCGGTTATCTCTCAGCAAGCCCCAGAGTATCATGTGAGTAAAATAACAGATCGTTCGAGGATTTTCTGTGCAGGTGGGTCGTAGAGGAATGCATAACTCTATGAAATATAAGAGATGAACATTATTAGTAGAATTTATTATGATATGTAAGCATTTCAACTTTAGTTATATGATTTGCTGATAATTACGTAAAAAAAACGGCGACGCAGCGCCGTTCTTTCATATGAAATATTAGTGTAATAAACCGGGGAAAATGCTTTTAATACCCGTGACGATAAACTCGATCCCTAATGCCATCAGCAACAGACCCATAATACGCGTAATAACGTTAATGCCGGTCTGTCCCAGCCAGCGCACCAGCCACGGCGCCATGCGGAACACTCCCCAGCAGCAGAGCGCGAAAACGGCAATGGCAACTGAAAAACCAATCAGGTGCATGAGACTATGGTAGCGCGTGCCCCAGACAATGGTTGAACTGATGGCACCCGGGCCCGCCATCAGAGGTAGCGCCAGCGGAACCACGCCGATACTTTCGCGGATAGCGGTTTCCGACTTCTCCTGCTTATTCTGTTTGTCCTCACCCAGCTTACCGCTGATCATCGACATGGCAATGGTCACCACCAGGATGCCGCCGGCAATGCGGAAGGAATCGATCGAGATGCCGAAGAGCTGAAGAATAGCGTCACCAAGAAACAGCGACGTGAGCAAAATGATCGCCACAGACAGGTTAGCGGTGAGATTGGTTTTGTTCCGGGCCGCCGCCGTCTGGTAACTGGTCATACTAATGAAGACAGGAATGATTCCCACCGGATTGACCAGGGCAAACAAACCAATAAAAAATTTGAAATACGTTGGAAAATCAAAGAGCGATTGGATCACGTTTTGCTCCGCTATTGCGCATGCCCGGGACTGATACGTTGTCATGAAAAATCGCGCTGAAGATACGCTTTTTACGAGCATACTTCACCAGAAATCTGTGCCAAAACGTTAGCATTTCAGAATGTTAAACATATGTTGATTCAATGATAGCGCCGCTTCCAATAGTTACTTAATTAATTAACAGTGGAAAAATATCCATGAAATAACCCTGCTGAAAGGTATCAGCTTGGTAGAAAATTGACGCAGATCATGATTTTCGTACTCAGAAGTGAGTAATCTTGATTACGCCCCCAGGGAGGTCACCTGACAAAAAGGGATGATGCTAAGGTAAGGCTCTTTTAGTAAATTAGTGTACCGGAGCATAAAGTAACTCTTTGTTTTACTTTATGTAACGCAAGTCGTATTGGCACTGACTATACTGTCTGACGTATCGAGCGCTGGTTTACTAAAAGAGTTTAAACATTATCAGGAGAGCATTATGGCTGTTACTAATATCGCTGAACTGAACGCCCTCGTCGAGCGCGTTAAAAAAGCCCAGCGTGAATATGCCAATTTCACCCAAGAACAGGTTGATAAAATCTTCCGCGCGGCCGCTCTGGCTGCTGCAGATGCTCGAATCCCTCTCGCTAAAATGGCCGTTGCCGAATCTGGCATGGGTATCGTTGAAGATAAAGTGATCAAAAACCACTTTGCTTCAGAGTATATCTACAACGCCTATAAAGATGAGAAAACCTGTGGCGTTCTGTCTGAAGACGACACCTTCGGGACTATCACCATCGCCGAACCTATCGGCATCATTTGCGGTATTGTTCCAACCACTAACCCGACTTCAACGGCTATCTTCAAATCACTGATCAGTCTGAAAACCCGTAACGCAATCATCTTCTCTCCACATCCACGTGCGAAAGACGCGACAAATAAAGCCGCAGACATCGTTCTGCAGGCAGCAATTGCTGCGGGCGCGCCAAAAGATCTGATTGGCTGGATCGACCAACCTTCTGTTGAACTGTCCAACGCGCTGATGCATCACCCGGACATTAACCTGATTCTGGCGACGGGTGGTCCTGGTATGGTTAAAGCAGCATACAGCTCCGGTAAACCAGCAATCGGTGTAGGCGCAGGTAACACCCCAGTTGTTATCGATGAAACCGCTGACATCAAACGTGCAGTTGCGTCTGTACTGATGTCTAAAACCTTCGATAACGGCGTTATCTGTGCATCTGAACAGTCTGTAGTCGTTGTTGATTCCGTGTACGACGCAGTACGCGAACGTTTCGCCAGCCACGGCGGCTACCTGCTGCAGGGTAAAGAGCTGAAAGCGGTTCAGGACATCATCCTGAAAAATGGCGCGCTCAACGCCGCTATCGTGGGTCAGCCAGCCTATAAGATCGCTGAACTCGCAGGCTTTACCGTTCCGGCAACCACCAAAATCCTGATCGGTGAAGTTAAAGTTGTCGACGAAAGCGAGCCGTTTGCTCACGAAAAACTGTCTCCAACGCTTGCGATGTACCGTGCGAAAGATTTCGAAGACGCGGTAGAGAAAGCTGAGAAACTGGTTGCCATGGGCGGTATCGGTCATACCTCATGTCTGTATACCGACCAGGATAACCAGCCTGAGCGTGTTGCCCACTTCGGCCAGATGATGAAAACTGCCCGTATCCTGATTAACACCCCTGCTTCTCAGGGTGGTATCGGCGACCTGTATAACTTCAAACTCGCACCTTCCCTGACTCTGGGTTGTGGTTCCTGGGGTGGTAACTCCATCTCTGAAAACGTTGGTCCTAAGCACCTGATCAACAAGAAAACCGTTGCTAAGCGAGCTGAAAACATGTTGTGGCACAAACTTCCGAAATCTATCTACTTCCGCCGTGGCTCTCTGCCAATCGCGCTGGATGAAGTGATTACTGATGGCCACAAACGTGCGCTCATCGTGACTGACCGTTTCCTGTTCAACAACGGCTACGCTGACCAGATCACCTCTGTGCTGAAAGCGGCTGGCGTTGAAACTGAAGTGTTCTTTGAAGTTGAAGCTGACCCTACCCTGAGCGTTGTGCGCAAAGGTGCTGAGCTGGCTAACTCCTTCAAACCAGATGTGATTATCGCACTGGGTGGTGGTTCCCCAATGGACGCCGCGAAAATCATGTGGGTGATGTACGAACATCCGGAAACTCACTTCGAAGAGCTGGCGCTGCGCTTTATGGATATCCGTAAACGTATCTACAAGTTCCCGAAAATGGGCGTGAAAGCGAAGATGATCGCGGTCACCACCACTTCCGGTACCGGTTCTGAAGTGACGCCATTCGCGGTAGTAACGGATGATGCAACCGGTCAGAAATACCCACTGGCTGACTACGCGCTGACCCCAGATATGGCTATCGTTGATGCCAACCTGGTCATGGAAATGCCGAAATCACTGTGTGCGTTCGGTGGTCTGGATGCGGTGACTCACGCGCTGGAAGCCTACGTTTCTGTGCTGGCGTCTGAGTTCTCTGACGGTCAGGCTCTGCAGGCTCTGAAACTGCTGAAAGAAAACCTGCCAGCGTCCTACAACGAAGGTTCTAAAAACCCTGTAGCACGTGAACGCGTCCACAGTGCAGCAACCATCGCCGGTATCGCGTTTGCTAACGCCTTCCTGGGTGTTTGCCACTCTATGGCGCACAAGCTGGGTTCTCAGTTCCACATTCCTCACGGTCTGGCGAACGCCCTGTTGATCAGCAACGTTATCCGCTATAACGCTAACGACAACCCAACCAAGCAGACTGCTTTCAGCCAGTACGACCGTCCGCAGGCACGTCGTCGTTATGCTGAAATCGCAGATCACCTTGGTCTGAGTGCACCGGGCGACCGTACTGCTGCGAAGATTGAGAAACTGCTGGCATGGCTGGAAAGCCTGAAAGCTGAACTGGGTATTCCTAAGTCTATCCGTGAAGCAGGCGTTCAGGAAGCTGACTTCCTTGCTCACGTAGACAAGCTGTCTGAAGATGCATTCGATGACCAGTGTACAGGTGCTAACCCACGCTACCCACTGATCTCCGAGCTGAAACAGATTCTGCTGGATACCTACTACGGTCGTGAGTTCAAAGAAGGTGACGTTGCGGCTGTTAAAACAGAAGCTCCGGTCATTAAAGCTGATAAGAAAGCGAAGAAAAGCGCTTAACTGACAGCCTGATGAAAAAACCCGCCTGAATGGCGGGTTTTTTTATGTCTGAATAACAGCAGATACTATTTTCGGTTATCGTGCTGAATCGCCGTCAGCGAGCCTACGGACAACGCTTCCTTATAATGCTTACGGCAGACCGACACATAGCGCTCATTACCGCCTATCACCACCTGCTCACCATCCGCGTAAGGTTTTCCGGCCTGGTCGAGACGCAGCACCATGCTGGCTTTGCGGCCGCAGAAGCAGATAGTCTTCAGTTCAACCAGTTTATCCGACCAGGCGAGCAAATACTGGCTCCCGGCAAACAGCTCCCCGCGGAAATCCGTACGCAGGCCATAGCAAAGGACGGGGATATCAAGCTCGTCGACCACTTCTGAGAGCGCATGAACCTGTTCTCGCGTCAGAAACTGACTCTCATCAACCAGAACGCAATGAATGGGCTCTGAAATATGCGCAGCCCGGATGTCCTCCAGCAGGTCTGTTTGCGGGTTAAACAGCCTGGCGGGCGATGACAGGCCTATTCTGGAACTCACCTTCCCTGCACCGAAGCGATCGTCGATTTCAGCCGTATATACAACGGTACGCATCCCCCGCTCATGGTAATTGTAGGAGGACTGCAGCAGTGCGGTGGATTTCCCTGCATTCATTGCCGAATAGTAGAAATAAAGTTGTGCCATTGGCCGTAAAACCCTAATCAATGTGTAATATTCCCGATGAGTCATTGTACCATATTTTGTCTGGTCATCAGTGACTGGCCGCACAGACGATGCCGCACAGCGCGAGGCAACACGCCCTCTTTTAGCGAAAATAATCCGTTAAAACAGAGAGTAAAGGCAGCTCCGCTGGGGAATATGTTATATGGTTAGCCAAACATAACACTTCTTTTTATAGTGGAATCCGCGTTCATTAAAATTCACTATTTATTAACTATTCCAGCCTTAACGCTGCTGCCTGGAACTAATACAAAAGGCTGATATTTATCCGCCGCAACTATAATTCCTGCGGTAAATGTCACAAAAAAAAGATGCAAGCGGCCGGGTTAAGCAGGTTTACGTGATAACAAGCGAGACTGGCGTCGAGGAAATTTAAGTTAGCGTAATTAATAATAGCGGCTTTATTTAGTATTTTTTGAATTCCTTACATTGCTGGCTATTGCACAACTGAATTTATGGCTCTATTATTAGGTCAACAAACCACCCCCCATTATAAGTTTGAGATTACTACAATGAGCGAAGCACTTAAAATTCTGAACAACATCCGTACTCTTCGTGCGCAGGCAAGAGAATGTACCCTTGAAACGCTCGAAGAAATGCTGGAAAAATTAGAAGTTGTAGTTAATGAACGCCGCGAAGAAGAAAGCGCTGCTGCTGCTGAAATCGAAGAGCGTACGCGTAAACTGCAGCAATATCGTGAAATGCTGATTGCTGATGGTATCGATCCTAATGAATTGCTGAACAGCATGGCTGCAGCTAAAACTGGTACCAAAGCAAAACGCGCTGCCCGTCCTGCTAAATATAGCTACGTTGATGAGAACGGCGAAACTAAAACCTGGACTGGCCAGGGCCGCACTCCTGCTGTAATCAAGAAAGCTATGGATGAGCAAGGTAAACAGCTGGATGACTTCCTGATCAAGGATTAATCTCGTCGAATTCAGAAAAATCCCGCTTCATGCGGGATTTTTTTTAACCACAATTTATCGCAAACATCCTCTTACACTCCGTCATAAAGCGTTATTCGGCTATTTAGCTTTGCTTACAATCAGGCTTCTACTGGCGTCTTACGGGCATAAAAAAACCGGTGGGCAGTGCCACACCGGTTTCAGACATTTACACCCAGGGTTATTTCTTAATACCCATACTCTCTTTGAGCCAGGCTTTAAATTCTTCACCCAGCGTGTTGTGGCGAATGCCATATTCAACGAATGCCTGCATATAACCGAGCTTATTACCACAGTCATGGCTCTTACCTTTCATATGGTAAGCCTCAACGGTCTCTTTCTCGATCAGCATATCAATGGCATCCGTCAGCTGGATTTCATCACCCGCTCCTGGAGGCGTTTTCGCCAGCAGAGGCCAGATTTCAGCGCTCAGGACATAGCGACCCACTACCGCCAGATTAGACGGCGCCACGGCAGCTTTAGGCTTCTCTACAACGCCAACCATTGGCACACTTTCGCCTGGCTCAAGGTTCACGCCTTTGCAGTCAACCACACCGTAAGCCGTCACGTCTTCAACAGGTTCAACCATGATCTGGCTGCAGCCCGTTTCGTCGAAGCGATGGATCATCTCAGCCAGGTTATCCTGGGAAAGATCGGATTCATATTCATCCAGAATAACGTCAGGCAGAATGACCGCGACAGGCTCATCACCTACAACAGGATGTGCGCACATAACCGCGTGGCCCAGACCTTTCGCCAGCCCCTGACGAACCTGCATAATAGTGACGTGTGGAGGGCAAATAGACTGAACTTCTTCTAACAGCTGACGCTTAACACGTTTTTCCAGCATGGCTTCGAGTTCAAAACTTGTATCGAAGTGGTTTTCGATAGAGTTTTTTGATGAATGCGTAACCAGCACAATTTCAGTAATACCAGCCGCGATACATTCGTTAACGACATACTGGATTAATGGCTTATCAACCAGAGGCAGCATCTCTTTAGGGATCGCCTTAGTTGCTGGTAACATCCTGGTCCCCAATCCCGCTACCGGGATGACGGCCTTTCTGACTTTCGAATTTAGGGCAGCCATTCAAATTCTCCTGAGCTGTTCAAGTTTTGAACTTTTATGCAATAAATAACGCGTTGAGTATATCAGCCTCGCCCCGCAGTCCGGGTCTGAAAAGAACGCGTTGCCGATCAATTAGGACAAATACGCATGAATCTGGGCAGCGATAGTAGCATTCCCGAGAAAACACAGGTAAAGCAATCTTAAAATTAAGATCCAATTGCTTATTCCGTGGACAACATTAAGCGTAGCCGTCCTCCGGCGCCCCAAATTTGGCACTGCCAGGAGGAACAGCGATGGCTAATTTGATTAAGATACGCCGTTCCCAGTGTCCCAAGCGGCACGCCGTTACTTACCTGAATATGATGTTCACCGGTATTCAGTGACGCGTTGAGACCTGCTGAAACGAGGATAAGATTCTTTAAGCCACTATGGTAATAACCGACCAGCAGTGGAAACTGTCCGGGCAAATTAGCCTGGCGAAAAAGCTGGTTTACCTGTTTGAGTAAACTGCCTAACTCAGGAAGCCGTTGCCCCTGATGCGATAACTGTTCCTGCAATAAACCATTAAATAGCGCACGAAGTAACAACGCGGCTAATACGCCATTATCCCCTGCTCGTGTAACATCCAGAGAATAAAATGCGAGGTCAGAATCAGACAGCGGCGCGATATCCAGCACCAGTCCTGGCTGGTCAGCCGCCACCAGCTGACGATAATTTACGCGGCAATGTGAAATAGTTTGCTGCACGGGCGGCTGAAGTTCTTGCAACAGTTTCGCCGCGGCAGGAGGATTACTCACCAGAGCATCCCAGTCCTGAAAAAGACGTTCCTCTTCCTCAACCCGGGAATTAAACATATTTGGATAAAGACAGGCTAATACCGTTTCACGCAGCCGGTTGAGATCCTTTACGGGTTTAAGCAGGATATCCTGAACGCCCAGCCGCAAAGCTTTAGCAATATCCGCCATATTCTCTGTCGCCGAGATCACCAGAATGGGCATCTGGTCGCCCTCATTGCGAAGATGCTCAACCAGCTTGAGTCCATTCATTCGCGGCATCGCGATGTCACAAATCATCAGGTCGGGCGTGATGCGGGTCATTTTTTCCAGCGCGTCGATGCCATCTTCAGCCAGAGAAGTGTTTGCTCCCAGTGAGGATAACCACGAATCCAGTAGCGATCGGAAAACGGGCTCGTCTTCAACAATCAAAATGTGTTTTCCGGCCAATGGCTGCGTCATGGTTCCTCCCCTGGCTGATAGTTACTAAATAGTGGCATGCTATCGGCACTATCGCCTGTCAGATTTTGCTGAAGTAGTCAAAAAAAGGTGCTTAACGTGCTGTTCGCACAAAAGGCAGCAACTCGTCTATTTTCTTTTCGACGGCTAGCGAGCCCGCTGCGATGGCGGCCTCAGCCCGATGGAAATCAAGGGTAGAGATTTGCGGACAATATGGCTGAATAAGAATATCCGGAGGGTCGCCTGCCATACGGTTACGTTTTAGGCGATTCTCAAGAACCTGAATTGAGGTGGTCATAATTTCCATCGCCGTCGGTGCGGCTATCGAGCGTCGTGCGGCGAGGCGGCCAATTCTTCCGCGCAAACGTTCATGCCAGGCAAGCTTCCCGGCTTCGACATCTTCGTTCTGGAGGTTGACCGGCATAAGGTCTTGCTGCATCAGGTGAGCGTCGTGCTGTAAATCAACGGCGATAACGATGTCGGCTCCCATGGCACGCGTCAGAGAGATGGGGACCGGGTTAACAACGCCACCATCGACAAGCCAGTAACCGTTATGGGGTACAGGAGCCATTAGCCCAGGGATACTGCACGAAGCACGCACGGCAAGGTGAATATCCCCTTCGGTCAGCCAGAGTTCACGGCCAGTGCTGAGATTGGTTGCGACGGCGCCGAATGGCATCTGACAATCAGTGAAGTCGTCGAGAGGCATAACCTGGCGGAACTGGTTAAAGACGCGTTCACCGCGCAACAGCCCACCGCGCTGCCAGGAGAGATCCATCAGACGCAGCACGTCCCAATAGCTGAAGGAGCGCACCCAGGTTTCGAGTTCCGGGAGCTTGCCGCACGCGAAGGCGGAGCCGACAAGCGATCCTATTGAACATCCTGCAACGATATCAACGTTAACGCCCATCTTGTTTAAGGCATTAATCACGCCGATATGAGACCAACCGCGGGCTGCACCTGAACCCAACGCCAGTCCAATTTTAACCTTTCTCATTAGCCCTGTTTTACTTCCCCTGGATTCCTGACATAGCGTCAACGCAACTGCTCAGTTAACATAGTGCTACCCGAAGCGTTTTACGCCCTTATTTTTGTTTCAGGAAGAGAATTGTGTCTCAACTCTGCCCTTGTGGTAGCGCTCTGGAGTATAGCCTATGTTGCCAGCGATATCTTTCTGGCGATCAGGTTGCACCGGGCCCGTCACACCTCATGCGTTCACGGTATACTGCTTTTGTGATCAAAGACGCAGACTACCTGATAAAAACCTGGCACCCGTCCTGCCACGCCGCTGATTTCAGACAGGAGATCGAAGCCGGGTTCGCCAACACCCACTGGCTTGGACTTACCGTCTTTGAATCGTCCCCCGGCAGCTACGACGACGAAGGCTTTGTCAGTTTTGTTGCCCGTTTCACCGAGAACAATAAGCCCGGCGCCATTATCGAGCGTTCCCGGTTCTTAAAGGAAAGCGGGCAGTGGTATTATATTGACGGTACGCGCCCACAGTTTGGTCGTAACGATCCCTGCCCTTGTGGTTCAGGTAAAAAATTTAAAAAGTGTTGCGGGCAGTAACGCCTGACAACCCAGACTTCGCAAATACAAACAGGATTTCCCGGCGATGCAATCATTACAACGTAAAGTTCTGCGCACTATCTGTCCCGATCAAAAAGGGCTTATCGCACGAATTACCAACATTTGTTACAAGCATGAACTGAATATCGTGCAGAACAACGAGTTCGTTGACCACCGCACCGGACGCTTCTTCATGCGTACCGAGCTGGAAGGTATTTTCAACGACACCACCCTGCTCGCCGATCTGGACAGCGCGCTGCCGGAGGGCTCCGTGCGTGAGCTGAATCCCGCGGGCCGCCGTCGCATTGTGATTCTGGTGACGAAAGAGGCTCACTGCCTGGGCGATTTGCTGATGAAAGCCAACTACGGTGGCCTTGATGTGGAAATTGCTGCCGTAATCGGCAATCATGAGACCCTGCGCACGCTGGTGGAACGTTTTGATATTCCGTTCGAACTGGTGAGCCATGAAGGCCATACCCGTGAAGAACACGACAACCTGATGGCTGCTGCCATTGAAGCGCATAACCCGGACTACGTGGTGCTGGCAAAATACATGCGCGTGCTAACGCCTTCCTTCGTGGCCCGCTTCCCGAACAAGATTATCAACATCCACCACTCGTTCCTGCCAGCCTTTATTGGCGCGCGTCCTTATCACCAGGCGTACGAACGCGGCGTGAAGATCATCGGCGCCACCGCGCACTACGTGAATGACAATCTGGACGAAGGCCCAATCATCATGCAGGACGTGATTCACGTGGATCACACCTATACGGCAGAAGATATGATGCGCGCCGGACGTGACGTTGAGAAGAATGTACTGAGCCGCGCGCTGTATCAGGTGCTGGCGCAGCGTGTCTTTGTCTACGGTAACAGAACCATCATTCTTTAATCTTTCGGAAAATGAATTGATTAGCTTTGCGCCTTTACGGATAAAAAGCAGGCAAACAACTTCATTTCCCTAAAGGAATGCTTTACAGGGGCGTCTCATTTGATATGATGCGCCCCGCTTCCAGCAGGAAGCAGGTAAGTCAAAAAGCATTACCCCGTGGTGGGGTTCCCGAGCGGCCAAAGGGAGCAGACTGTAAATCTGCCGTCATCGACTTCGAAGGTTCGAATCCTTCCCCCACCACCATCTCTCAGCATGACCTCAAAATTTGAATTACCCCTGGTGGGGTTCCCGAGCGGCCAAAGGGAGCAGACTGTAAATCTGCCGTCATCGACTTCGAAGGTTCGAATCCTTCCCCCACCACCATCACTTCCAAAATCATAACAAAATCGAACCTAGTCCGCCTTCGTAGGCCGGGTAAGGCGCAGCCGCCACCGGGCGACAGACCACTACATCGGTGGCAAACGACGCTTCACCGGCGAACTCTTCACAATCGACGTATTACACTGGGCATGTTCCGCCAGCCCGTCCAGCAGCGCATCCAGTTGTTCTATCGATCGCACCACCAGCCTAATCACAAAGCAGTCTTCTCCAGTCACCTTGTCACTCTCAATACACTCCGGCATCGCCTGAATGTATTTATCTACCTTATGTAACAAGCCCGGCAAAGGCCGCACGCGCACCAGAGCCTGCAGCGTATACCCCAGCGCCGCGAGATTCACCCGTGCACCATACCCCTGAATTACACCGCGCTCTTCCAGCCTTTTCAGGCGTTCTGCCGTGCTGGGGGAAGTCAGGCCGATGCGGCCACTGAGCACCTTCAAAGACATGCGCGCATCCTCGACCAGGCAGGCTAAAATTTGCCGATCGATATCATCAATAAGGTATTCCACTCGTTTCACCTAATTTAAAAAAGCAGTTAACACTTTCAACCTTATCTCACCCCTGTAAAACCCGACAGCGATTTTCGACAATAGCGTTATTAATCGGGAGGTGAATGATGCGTGATTTACATAAAGGCGTCTGGCAGATGGGCCTGGCGATGTTAATTTCAGGTTCTATCGGCGCGTTCGTTTTGCTCAGCGGCCTGCCGGTGACGGAAGTGGTGTTCTGGCGCTGTCTTATCGGGGCAATGGCGCTTTTTATTTTTATCAGGGTAAGTCAAAAGCCCTTTAGTCCCCTCACCCGCTCCACGCTGCTGCTGGCCATTCTCGGCGGCGTGGCGCTCGTGGTGAACTGGCTGCTGCTCTTCGCGGCCTATGAACGGATCTCTATCGGGCTTTCTACCGTGGTCTATAACACCCAGCCGTTTATGCTGGTCCTGATGGGGATGTTTTTAGGTGAACGCGTCAGCATGGTGAAATGGGGCTGGCTGTTCCTCGCCTTTGGTGGCGTGGTGGTATTGCTCTCCAGCGAGCTAACCGGCGCGCATGGCAGTGAATGGCTCACCGGAATCGGTCTGGCGCTGTCAGCGGCTTTCTTCTACGCGCTGACGGCAATCATTGCGCGCAAACTGAAAACAATCGCACCGCAGCATATCGCCTTTATCCAGGTGCTGACGGGTATCGTGATGCTTCTGCCGTTTGCCAGCCTGCCGTCATTTTCTGGTGATTTTCCCTGGCCGATCCTGCTGACGCTCGGCATCGTCCATACCGGCATTATGTACCAGCTGCTGTATAGCGCGATCCAGAAGCTGCCTACCCCCATTACCGGCTCCCTGTCGTTTATCTATCCGGTGGTGGCGATTGTTGTCGATAATGTGGTGTTCGGACATTCGCTGAACCTGACGCAACTGGCGGGCGGCGCGTTGATCCTGTTTGCAGCAGCGGGCAATAACCTGGGCTGGGGCGAAAAAAAACCCCGCGAATGCGGGGTGAGTATTAAAACGACGAATTAGCGACGGGCGCGTACAATCTGGTATTTGCGCGTCAGGTACTCCACCGGCGCGCTCCAGATGTGCACCAGACGGGAGAACGGGAACAGCACAAACAGCGTCATGCCCAGCACCAGGTGAACGCGGAAGATAAACGCCACGCCGTCCAGGTGCTCAGACGCGCCACCGTGGAAGGTGACCACGGACTGCGCCCAGCCGACCAGCTTCATCATCTCGCTGCCGTCCATATGCTGCGCCGAGAACGGAATGGTCAGCAGACCGAGCGCACACTGCACCATCAGCAGGGAGAGGACCAGGATATCCGCTGCGGTGGTGGTAGCACGCACGCGCGGGCTGAACAGACGACGTTTCAGCAGCAGCAGTCCCCCCACCAGGGTCATCACCCCGCAGGCACCGCCGGCGATCATCGCCATCTTCTGCTTCACTTCAATCGGCAGCCACGCTTCGTACATCCAGTGCGGCGTCAGCATCCCGAGGAAGTGACCGGCAAAAATCCCCAGAATCCCGATGTGGAACAGGTTAGACGCGACGTGCATCCCTTTGCGGTCCAGCATCTGGCTGGAGGCGGCACGCCAGGTGTACTGGCCGTAGTCGTAACGCAGCCAGCTTCCCACCAGGAACACGGTGCCCGCGATATACGGGTAAATGTCAAAGAAGAACATATTCAGGAAGTGCATTAGTGCCGTCCTCCGTTAGAGATATTCAAATATTGCGGGGCAACCGCGCCGGCAAAACGACGCTGGTGAGCGGAGATTTCAGACTCGCCGCAGTTCTGGTCAGCAAAAAATTTCACCTGCTCTTCTTCCCAGACCGCGTCCAGCGCTTGTGGGGTGTCGTCGCGGGCTTCGTCCGCGATTTTCTCCGCCACTTTTTCACTGTCAACCGAGGCGTTCGCCAGCTTCACCAGCAGATCGAAAAGCACCGCATAGCGGCTCTCGCGCTGCTGAAGACGCGCACTGAGCAGCGCCAGAATAGGCGCGATGTCCTGCAGACCACCCAGCGCCTCTTCTTTTGGCAGCTGCGCCAGGTACTCCAGATACAGCGGCAGATGATCCGGCAGCTCGCGGCTGTCCAGCTGCAGACCGTGCTGTTCGTACTGAGCCATCAAATCCACCATCGCCTGACCGCGGTCGCGCGATTCCCCGTGAACGTGTTCAAATAGCAGCAGCGACGTCGCGCGGCCACGATCAAACAGCTGGCTGTAGTCCGCCTGGGCATCGAGCAGATCGCGCGCCAGCAGATCCCGGAGGAAAACGCCCAGCGCCTGGGCATCCTCTTTATCCAGGTTTTCAGATGACGCGAGTGCATCAAAGAGTTCCTGTTGATGCTGCGCAAGCGCAGCATCCGGGTACTCGAGCAGACGCGAAACAATGACGAGTTCAATCATTGGTGCGGCTCCGTTTTGCTGGTCACATCCATGGCGTCGATGCGGCGGCTGTTGAACAGGTTGAATTTGCTGTCGGACCCGTGGCAACCGTCGCCAAAGGTAAAGCCACATCCGCTTTTTTCCGGGAAGGCTTCGCGGGCCAGTTCACGGTGGCTGCTCGGCACCACGAAACGGTCTTCGTAGTTAGCAATCGCCAGATATCGGTACATCTCCTGCGCCTGCGCTTCGGTCAGGCCGACCTCTTCCAGCGCGCGGGTATCGTTCACGCCGTCAACGGTTTCCGCACGTTTGAAGTGACGCATCGCCAGCATGCGTTTCAGCGCGAGCAGTACCGGCTGGGTATCCCCGGCGGTGAGCAGGTTGGCCAGATACTGAACCGGGATGCGCAGGCTTTCCACGTCCGGCAGAATGCCGTTGCTGCCCAGCTCGCCCGCGTCCGCCGCAGACTGAATCGGAGATAGCGGCGGTACGTACCAGACCATCGGCAGCGTGCGATATTCCGGGTGCAGCGGCAGGGCCAGCTTCCAGTCCATCGCCATTTTGTACACCGGAGACTGCTGCGCCGCGTCAATCACGCTCTGCGAAATACCGTCTTTCAGCGCCTGCTCAATCACCTTCGGATCGTTTGGATCGAGGAACACGTCCAGCTGACGCTGATACAGATCTTTCTCGTTCTCGGTGCTTGCGGCATTTTCAATCGCGTCCGCGTCATACAGCAGCACGCCAAGGTAGCGGATACGGCCTACGCAGCTCTCTGAGCAGACGGTCGGCATCCCGGCTTCGATACGCGGATAGCAGAAGATGCACTTCTCAGACTTACCGCTCTTCCAGTTGAAGTAGATTTTTTTGTACGGGCAGCCGGTGATGCACATACGCCAGCCGCGGCACTTGTCCTGGTCGATCAGCACAATGCCATCTTCTTCACGCTTGTAGATGGCGCCGCTTGGGCAGGTCGCCACGCACGCCGGGTTAAGGCAGTGTTCGCACAGGCGCGGCAGGTACATCATGAAGGTGTTTTCGAACTGGCCGTACATCGCCTTCTGCATGTTCTCGAAGTTCTGGTCTTTGGCGCGTTTTTCGAACTCGCCGCCCAGAATCTCTTCCCAGTTTGGACCGCTGGTAATTTTGTCCATGCGCTGACCGGTGATCAGCGAGCGAGGACGGGCGATCGGCTGGTGCTTGCTTTCCGGCGCGTTGTGCAGGTTCTGGTAGTCGTAATCAAACGGCTCGTAATAATCCTCAATGCCCGGCAGATGCGGGTTAGCAAAGATTTTACCGAGCAGCATTGCACGGTTACCCATGCGCGGTTGCAGTTTGCCGTTGATTTTACGGATCCAGCCGCCCTTCCACTTCTCCTGGTTTTCCCAGTCGGTCGGGAAGCCGGTGCCCGGCTTACTTTCCACGTTGTTAAACCAGGCGTACTCCATACCTTCACGGCTGGTCCAGACGTTTTTACAGGTGACCGAGCAGGTATGACAGCCGATGCATTTATCCAGATTCAGCACCATGCCGACTTGTGAACGAATTTTCATTTTACGCTCTCCTGTACCTGGTCATTACCTTCGCCGTCTAACCAGTTAATATTCTTCATCTTACGTACCACCACGAACTCATCGCGGTTCGATCCTACGGTGCCGTAGTAGTTAAAGCCGTAGGCCAGCTGCGCATAGCCACCGATCATGTGGGTTGGCTTCGGCGTAATACGGGTCACGGAGTTGTGAATACCGCCGCGCTGCTCGGTAATCTCTGACCCCGGCAGGTTCACGATACGTTCCTGCGCGTGGTACATCATGGTCATCCCGGCCGGTACGCGCTGGCTCACTACCGCACGCGCCGTCAGGGCACCGTTGCTGTTGAACACTTCGATCCAGTCGTTATCTTCGATCCCCAGATCTTTGGCGTCCGTTTCGCTCATCCAGACAATCGGACCGCCGCGCGACAGCGTCAGCATCAGCAGGTTGTCGCTGTAGGTGGAGTGAATACCCCACTTCTGGTGCGGCGTCAGGAAGTTCAGCGCCTTCTCCGGGTTACCGTTCGATTTCGCGCCCATCACCGCTTTCACGGAGCGGGTGTCGATTGGCGGACGGTAAACCAGCAGGCTTTCCCCGAAGTCGCGCATCCACTGGTGATCCTGATAGAGCGACTGACGACCAGACAGGGTGCGCCATGGGATCAGCTCGTGAACGTTGGTATAACCGGCGTTGTAAGACACATGCTCATCTTCGAGGCCTGACCAGGTCGGGCTGGAGATAATCTTGCGCGGCTGGGCCTGAATATCGCGGAAGCGGATTTTCTCTTCCTCTTTATTCGTCGCCAGGTGCGTATGGTCACGACCAGTAAATTCACTCAGCGCCGCCCAGGCTTTCACGGCAACGTGGCCGTTGGTTTCCGGAGCCAGGGTCAGGATCATCTCTGCTGCATCAATCGCCGTGTTCAGCATTGGCTGGCCTTTGGCCGGGCCGTCCGCCTTGGTGTAGTTGAGCTTACGCAGCAGATCCATTTCGCTCTGGGTGTTCCACGCGATCCCTTTTCCGCCGTTACCAATTTTCTCCATCAGCGGGCCGATAGAGGTAAAGCGCTCATAGGTCGCCGGGTAGTCACGTTCAACCGGAATAATGTGCGGGGCGGTGACGCCCGGGATCAGGTCGCACTCGCCTTTTTTCCAGTCCTTCACGTCCAGCGGTTGCGCCAGTTCGGCGGCAGAGTCGTGCTGGATTGGCAGCGTCACCACGTCGGTCTCTTTGCCCAGGTGACCTACGCAAACTTCAGAGAATTTCTTCGCGATGTCTTTGTAGATATCCCAGTCGCTTTTTGATTCCCACGCCGGGTCAACGGCCGCAGAGAGCGGATGAATAAACGGATGCATGTCCGAGGTATTCATGTCGTCTTTTTCGTACCAGGTAGCGGTTGGCAGCACGATGTCGGAGTACAGGCAGGTGCTGGACAGACGGAAGTCGAGCGTCACCACCAGATCCAGCTTGCCGTCGAGACCGTTGTCTTTCCATTCCACCTCTTCTGGCTTCACGCCGCCCTGCTTGCCGAGATCTTTACCCTGAATACCGTTTTCGGTACCGAGCAGGTATTTCAGCATGTACTCGTGGCCTTTACCGGACGAGCCCAGCAGGTTGGAGCGCCAGATGAACAGGTTACGCGGATGGTTTTTACCGTTCTCAGGCTGTTCTGCCGCGAAGCGGATTGAGCCATCCTTCAGGGATTTCACGGTGTAATCCACCGGCGACATCCCCGCTTTCTTCGCCGCTTCCGCAATGCGCAGCGGGTTAGTGCCCAGCTGCGGCGCAGACGGCAGCCAGCCCATGCGTTCAGCACGCACGTTGAAGTCAATCAGGTGACCGCTGTAGCGGGATTTATCCGCCATCGGCGACAGCAGCTCCTGCGCGGTGACCGTCTCGTAGCGCCACTGGCTGGAGTGGTTATAGAAGTACGAGGTGCTGTTCATGTGACGAGCCGGACGCTGCCAGTCGAGGGCAAACGCAAGCGGCTGCCAGCCGGTCTGCGGACGCAGTTTTTCCTGGCCCACGTAGTGCGCCCAGCCGCCGCCGCTCTGACCGACGCAGCCGCAGAAGATCAGCATGTTGATCAGACCGCGATAGTTCATATCGAGGTGATACCAGTGGTTCAGACCGGCACCGACGATGATCATGGAGCGACCGTGGGTTTTGTCGGCGTTTTCCGCAAATTCGCGAGCGATACGGGTGATCTGCGCGCGCGGCACACCGGTGATCTGCTCCGCCCAGGCCGGGGTGTAGGCCTTCACGTCGTCATAGCTGGTTGCGCAGTTTTCGTCGTTCAGCCCGCGCTCCAGGCCGTAGTTCGCCATGGTCAGGTCATAAACGGTTGTGACCAGCGCGGTAGAACCGTCGGCCAGCTGCAGGCGCTTAACCGGCAGTTTGTGCATCAGAACGTTTTTCAGTTCAACCTTGTTGAAGTGCTCTGAACCTTCGCCACCAAAGTACGGGAAGCCGACCTCAGCGATCTCGTCCTGGCTGCCCAGCATGCTGAGACGCAGCTCCGTCTCTTCACCGGTGGTGCCGTTACGCTGCTCCAGGTTCCATTTGCCTTTTTCGCCCCAGCGGAAGCCGATTGAGCCATTAGGTGCCACCAGCTCGCCGTTGCTGTTATAGGCAACGGTTTTCCACTCAGGGTTGTTTTCCTGGCCCAGGGCATCCACCAGATCGGCGGCGCGCAGCGTGCGACCAGCGGCATAGTAACCCTCACGCTCCTCGAGCATCACCAGCATCGGCATGTCGGTGTAGCGACGCACGTAGTCAGTAAAGTACTGGCTTGGTTTGTCGAGGTGGAATTCGCGCAGCATGACGTGGCCCATCGCCATCGCCATCGCGGCATCGGTACCCTGTTTCGGCGCCAGCCACAGGTCGCACAGCTTGGCGATTTCCGCGTAGTCCGGAGTGATCGCAACGGTTTTGGTCCCTTTGTAGCGGACTTCGGTAAAGAAGTGCGCGTCCGGGGTACGGGTCTGAGGAACGTTAGAGCCCCAGGCGATGATGTAGCTGGAGTTGTACCAGTCGGCGGATTCCGGCACGTCGGTCTGCTCGCCCCAGGTCTGCGGAGACGCAGGCGGCAGGTCGCAGTACCAGTCGTAGAAGCTCAGGCAGGTACCGCCGATAAGAGACAGGTAACGCGCCCCGGAGGCGTAAGAAACCATCGACATCGCCGGGATGGGCGAGAAGCCCGCCACGCGGTCAGGACCGTAGGTTTTGACGGTGTAGACGTTGGAGGCGGCAATCAGCTCGTTCACCTCTTTCCATGAGGAGCGAACGAAACCACCGCGACCGCGAGCCTGCTTGAAGCTTTTTGCTTTGTCGGCATCTTCAATAATGGACGCCCAGGCATCAACCGGATCGCTGTGCTGGACTTTCGCTTCACGCCACATCTTCATCAGGCGTTTACGCATCAGCGGGTATTTCAGACGGTTGGCGCTGTAGAGATACCAGGAGTAGCTGGCGCCACGCGGGCAGCCGCGCGGTTCGTGGTTCGGCATATCCGGACGGGTGCGCGGATAGTCAGTCTGCTGCATTTCCCAGGTCACCAGACCGTTTTTAACGAAAATCTTCCAGCTACATGAGCCAGTGCAGTTCACGCCGTGGGTAGAACGGACGACTTTGTCATGCTGCCAGCGCTGACGGTAACCGTCTTCCCAGTCCCGGTTGGTATCCAGAACCTGGCCGTGCCCATCGGCAAAAGTTTCACCCTTCTGTTTGAAGTAGCGAAACCGGTCCAAAAATTTGCTCATCGGGTATCTCCTGTGTGGAGCCTGTGGCTCTCTAAATCGACATTGCTGATTTGCAGCGAAGGTAACGCCCTGAAAGAGGAGGAGAATTGATAACGATCAAGACGAAGAGGGACTTTAAAAGGAAGGGTTAGACCAAATACCACCAAAGCGGTATATTTTTAATATGACTAACCAGATGATTTATAAAGAGATTTATGATTCATCGTACAATAACCCCGGCAAAATTTAACATCTCAGGTATTAAGGGGTAGACCCACCTGTAAAGCGATGGCGATCGCAGTGTTACCTGCAGGCGTCTGCTGTGAAAAGCATCAGTATGTTGTAACTATTATGCGGGTTAAAAAAAACGCGGCCCGAAGGCCGCGTAAACGGATAATCATACTTACTTATTTTTCTTGGTATTACGGCCATATACCAGCCACGTAATCACAACGCAGGCGATATAGAAGACGAGGAAGACTTTCATGGCGCCAGCCGGAGAGCCGGTCAGGTCAAGCGAGATACCAAACGCTTTCGGGATAAAGAAGCCGCCAATTGCACCAATGGCAGAGATAAAGCCCAGGGCCGCAGCCGTATCCGTCGCCGCTTCACGCATGGCCTGTTCTTCGCTTCCGCCCTGCGCTTTAACGCGATCCATCGTCAGCTTGCGGAAGATCACGGAGATCATCTGGAAGGTGGAAGCACTCCCCAGCCCGGCCGTCAGGAACAGCACCATAAACACGCCGAAGAAGGCGATGAAGTTACCGCCCTGCCCGTCAGCAGGTAGCGTCAGGAACAGCAGCGCGCAGAAGACCGCCATCACAACGAAGTTCACCAGCGTTACGCGGGTACCGCCCAGACGATCCGACACCATGCCGCCCAGTGAACGGGCCAGCGCGCCAATAAACGGACCGAAGAAGGCGAATTGCAGGATCTGTACGTCGGGGAACTGGGTTTTCGACAGCATGGCGAAGCCCGCAGAGAAGCCGATGAACGAACCGAAGGTGGCCAGATAAAGCAGTGCCATCACCCAGAGGTGACCACGCTTCAGCACCGGAAGCTGTTCGCTCAGGGATGCCTTCGACGCGGTCAGATCGTTCATAAAGAACCAGGCCGCGAGGGTGAAGGCCACCAGGAACGGAACCCAAATCCAGGCCGCGTTCTGCAAATAGAGGGAAGAACCATCCGCCTGCTCAACGCCACCGCCGCCAAAGGCCGCAAATATAGAAACAGAGATCGCCAGCGGCGCAATCAGCTGCATCACGCTTACGCCCATGTTACCCAGGCCGCCGTTAATACCCAACGCGCCGCCCTGCTTCGCTTTCGGGAAAAAGAAGCTGATGTTTGCCATGCTTGAGGCGAAGTTAGCGCCAGCGAAACCGCACAGCAGGGAGATAATCACGAACACGCTGAACGGCGTGGAGGTATCCTGCACCGCAAAACCCAGCCATACGCAAGGGATGATCATGATACCCGTACTGAACGCCGTCCAGCGACGGCCACCGAATACCGGGACCATAAACGCATAAGGCACGCGCAGCAATGCGCCCGAAAGCGACGGCAGTGCGGTCAGCATAAACAGCTGATCGGTGGTAAACGTAAACCCTACTTTTGGCAGGTTTACCGCCACTGCACTAAACAACATCCATACGCAAAACGCTAATAACAAACACGGAACGGAAATCCACAGATTTCGGCTTGCTACACGATGGCCGCGCTGTTGCCAGAACGCCGGATCCTCTGGACGCCATTCAGTAATAACGGCACCATTATCCCTTTCGGGAGCGGATGAGTGACTCATAGACACCTCTGATTCTCGAATGATGCTGCAAACATTAGGGTTTTAGAGCGGCGGTAAGTTGATATAAATCAAAGGAAAAGTGGAAGGATTTGCGGCCCGAAAAAAGCTCTCATCCTTAGTGAGTAGGATATATCGGTAAAAAAGACGTGGTTTTTCACGGTGCTGTAGATTCCCTGCTCCGTCCTCCCCCTCCCCCTTACTCCTTTGGCAATTTAGGAGTAATCCTTTATTGGTATGGGTATACTCCAGGGTATGCACCAGAATAGCGCCATTCCTGCAAGCAGGCCACGTCAGGAGCCCGGCAACTCTATGTTAAAAAGATGTTTATCACCGCTGACTCTCGTGAATCAGGTTGCCCTGATTGTTTTGCTGTCCACCGCCCTCGGCGTGACCGGCATGGCGATTTCTGGCTGGCTGGTACAAGGGGTACAGGGTAATGCGCATGCCATCAATGAGGCAGGCTCGCTACGCATGCAGAGTTACCGTCTGCTGGCGTCGGTCCCCCTGACGCAGGACGATCGGCCATTAATTGATGAGATGGAGCGCACGGCCTTCAGCCCTGAACTGGAAAACGCCGCCATTCGAGCCGGTCAGGAATCCCAGCTTAAAGCGCTTCAGGGCTACTGGCACACCCAGCTGGAGCCCGGTCTGAAACAGGCGCGCACCACGGAGACCGTTGCGCGGGACGTGGCGGGTTTTGTCTCCCGCATCGATTCGCTGGTCTCCGCTTTCGACCAAACCACCGAATTACGCATCGACCGGGTGGTGATGGTACATCGCGCTATGGCCCTCTTTATGGGTCTGCTGCTGATCTTCACCATCGTCTGGCTCCGGGCCCGGCTGTTGAATCCCTGGAAACAGCTGCTGGCAATGGCGCGCGCCGTCACGAACAGAGATTTTACCCAGCGTACGCACATCAGCGGGCGCAACGAGATGGCCATGCTTGGTCAGGCACTGAATACCATGTCGGCTGAGCTGTCTGAAAGCTACGCGGTGCTGGAGCAGCGCGTGCAGGAAAAAACGGCAGGACTGGAGCAGAAAAACGAAATCCTCTCCTTCCTGTGGCAGGCTAACCGTCGGCTGCACATGCAGGTGCCGCTATGCGAACGCCTCTCGCCGGTGCTCAACGGCCTGCAAAATCTGACCCTGCTGCACGATCTGGAGCTGCGGGTTTACGATGTGGAAGATGAAGAGAACCACCAGGAATTCACCTGTCAGTCGGACATGTCCTGCGATGACAAAGGCTGTCACCTTTGCCCGCGCGGCCTGCCGCCGCTGACGTCTGGCGGCACCACGCTGAAATGGCGCCTGACGGACAGCCATACCCAGTACGGCATTCTGCTGGCCACCCTGCCTACGGGTCGTCACCTGAGCCACGACCAGCAGCAGCTGGTGGATACGCTGGTTGAACAGCTAACGGCCACGCTGGCGCTCGACAGGCATCAGGAAAAACAGCAGCAGCTGATCGTAATGGAAGAGCGCGCGACCATCGCCCGCGAGCTTCACGACTCTATCGCTCAGTCGCTCTCCTGTATGAAAATGCAGGTGAGCTGCCTGCAGATGCAGGATGCGGAAATGCCGGAAAGCAACAAACAGCTGCTGAGCCAGATCCGCAACGAGCTGAACACCTCCTGGGTACAGCTGCGCGAACTGCTGACCACCTTCCGCCTGCAGCTGACCGAGCCGGGCCTGCGCCCGGCGCTGGAATCCAGCTGCCACGAATTTAGCGCCCGTCTGGGGTTCCCGGTGAAGCTGGATTACCAGCTGCCGCCGCGGTTTGTTCCCTCTCATCAGGCGATTCATCTGCTGCAGATCGCCCGCGAAGCGCTGAGCAACGTGCTTAAACACGCTGAAGCGACGGCGGTTACGGTCACCGTTAGCCAGCACGACAATCAGGTCAGACTGACGGTTCACGACAACGGCCGCGGCGTGCCGGAAAATGCCGAACGCACTAACCACTATGGTTTAATTATCATGCGAGACCGCGCCCAAAGCCTGCGCGGTGATTGCCAGGTTCGCCGGAGAGAGACGGGTGGCACGGAAGTTGTGGTCACCTTTATTCCCGAAAAACCGCTTACAACTGCTCAAGGAGAAACCCATGACTAATCAGGAACCGGCATCCATCCTGTTGATCGACGACCATCCGATGCTGCGTACTGGCGTAAAACAGCTGGTCAGCATGGCACCCGACATTACCGTCGTTGGCGAGGCCAGCAACGGTGAACAGGGCATTGAGCTTGCCGAATCCCTCGATCCGGATCTGATCCTGCTCGATCTCAACATGCCCGGCATGAACGGTCTGGAAACCCTCGACAAGCTGCGCGAGAAATCCCTTTCCGGTCGCGTGGTGGTGTTTAGCGTCTCCAACCACGAAGAGGACGTCGTCACGGCGCTGAAGCGCGGCGCGGATGGGTATCTGCTGAAAGATATGGAGCCGGAAGACTTGCTTAAGGCGCTGCAGCAGGCTGCCGCAGGCGAGATGGTGCTGAGCGAAGCCCTGACGCCGGTGCTGGCCGCCAGCCTGCGCGCCAATCGCGCCACCTCTGACCGTGACGTCAGTCAGTTAACCCCGCGCGAACGCGATATTCTTAAGCTGATTGCCCAGGGCCTGCCGAACAAAATGATCGCCCGCCGTCTGGATATCACCGAAAGTACGGTCAAAGTGCACGTGAAGCATATGCTGAAGAAAATGAAGTTAAAATCCCGCGTGGAAGCCGCGGTGTGGGTCCATCAGGAACGTATTTTTTAAGCCTCATTCATCCGGCAGCAGCTTCCAGCGCGGGTCGTCGTCAGGTAATGCGACCAGCGGCTGCGCCACGCTAAGCGTGATCTCATTGGACGAGACGCGCTGGCCCTTCGCATCTTCCACCACCGCCGAGAGGTGCCAGCGGTTTGTCGCCCCTTCAGCGTCATTCCAGGCAGGCATAATTACGCTCCAGCCGTCGGTACTGTCACTTTTCCCTGGTGACGTCAGGCTCAATGCCTGGGTATCACCCTGCCAGTGGATCTGACGGATACCGTGGGTGCTGCGAACCTGCAGTTTCAGCATGACGGTCTCACCCCCTTTCAGATCCCACGGCGGGGTCGCCAGCCAGACGGACAGCGTTTTACGCTGGCGGAACTCCATGATCGGCAGACCACTGCGCTCCGGCGAGTCATAGCGGCTTCCGCGCAGGGAGCGCGTGGCCGCGACCTCCCCGGCGGAGAGCTGCTTAACCAGCGGTACGCCGAAGCGATAGTTGAGCTTCAGCCCCAGGTTATTCTGGCTCTCGCCGCTTTCGCCCTGCTTATGTCCGGCGGTCAGCGTCACCAGCGGTACGGGGGTATAGTTAAGCCCGAGATTGACCGCCACCGGGTTGTGATACCCGGTTCCGCTGTTGAAGAGGTCGACGTTATCACCAAAATATTGCTCAAAGCTAACGCTGGTATTCAGGTGATGAAACCACGGCAGCCAGGCTTTGGCGGTAACGTCATATCCCCGCGCCATGCGCTGCTCCTGGACGTCAGAGCGCTCGCGCCAGCCGGCAAAAGGCTGATAGTAGTTGGCTGACAGGCGCAGATTTTCCCCCCACACCTCGGCGCCCAGTCCGGCACGCTGCAGGTTTTCGTCCAGCAGGTTGTCGTAAAAGGTGTTGTAGCCCAGCAGCCATTTTCCGGCGACCCAGCGCTGGCCGATTCCGGCATTACTGACCAGGCCATCCGTCTGCTGCGTCAGCCCCAGCTGGCTCCAGCTCAGGTAACGGTTGTTATCGTTCCAGGGGATAAACCAGCTCCCGCTGCTGCCGTTGAATTTCCCGTCGTTATCCACCAGCAAATTGACGCTGGCATTCCCCCAGGGCGACAGCCAGGATTCGATCTGCTGGTTCACTTCGCCGCTCACCGCGTCGCGCACCTGACCAAAGGCAAACTGCCGCGCCTGCTCGCCCGTGGTCAGGCCATTGTCGGTCATACTGGCCTCACCAAAGGCTTTCGCCATTTCCGCCAGATGCTTTTCGCCCTCGCCGGTGGGCGCTGCCATTCCGAGATCTGGCAAATTATCCCCGTTATTATCAAAGGGGTTTTGTGCCTGCTGGATAAAGGAATGCGGCGCACCGTGGACGGCTCCGGCAGTAACAAGGGAGAGTAAAACAAGCGTTCGGAAAGGGGGAGAAACAGTCATCAATGTCGTAAGAATTACCCGGTGCTTACGTAAGAACACCCGTTACCTTAACGCTATTTCTCCCTATTTGCAGCTTTAAGGGGAATTTTCCGGAATTTCCTGAAACATTGTTTTGAGCTCAGGCACGCACGAACCGCAGTTCGTTCCGCAGCGTAACCGCGCGCCCAGCATGGTTACGGAATCACACCCTCCTGCAATCGCCTCCCGTATCGCGTTTTCGCCAACGCTGAAACAGCTGCAGATAATGCGCCCCGGATCGACAGTCTCCCCCACGCCCTCCCCGTTCAGCAATGCGTGGCGGGCTGCAGGCTGCACGGGCGGCGACTGAAAAGCGGCTTCAATCACCGGGTGCGTCAGCACCGGCAGCGCGGTGCCTTCCCAGAAGCCGAGCATCAGCTCGCCGTTATGCCAGGCCAGCACGCTGCTGCGTTCTCCGGTTTGCGCAACCTGCAGCTGCCAGCCCCGGCCGCTGGCATAATCCATGACCCACGACAGCAGCGGCTTATCACCCGCCACCGTCAGGCGAGCAGCTTTACGCCACCAATAAACCGAGGATGGCATTTCCGGCCATTCCCGGGCATAGAGTTCCCCCTGCCAGGCGGGCTGCCAGGGCATGATTCTGACGGCGGTTTGTTTACTCTCCGGCTGGCCCGAAGCCGGATCGACGCGCCCTTCCACCAGCGTATTGACCTTTCCCTGGCGGGCAAACTCAGCGTTCCAGTGCATCGGGGCAAACGCCTCGCCTTCCCGTATTCCGTCGTTGATGCGTACTCTGGCAACCATCACGCCGCGCGGGGAGCTGATGCGCGCCAGTTGGCCGTCGCAGAGGGAAAACCGGATGGCGTCTGCGGCGCAGACCTCAACAAACGGCTCCGCGATATGCTGCATCAGCCGGGGCACGTATCCCGTACGGGTCATGGTGTGCCACTGGTCGCGGATACGGCCAGTGTTAAGGATCACCGGGTATAGCGCGCCAGCCGCCGCGCCGTGCGGCAGCGGATCGACAGGCACTACGTTTCGGCGCGGAAAATTCCCCGTCGGCCACTGGTACGGTTCAAGCCGGTCCCACGCTACACGGGTTAGTCCAGCCAGTTCATGCAGGTTCAATGCCCGCGCGCCGTCATTTTCAAAGGCCGTCAGCGCCGCATGTTCGCCAAAAATCTCGTGCGGATGTTGCCAGGCAAAGGCCTCACCGTAACCCAGCCGTTTCGCAACCTGAGCCACGATCCACCAGTCCGGCTTTGTCTCGCCCGGCGCGGGCAAAAACGCGCGCTGGCGCGAAATGCGCCGCTCGGAATTGGTCACCGTGCCGTCTTTTTCTCCCCAACCCCGCGCCGGAAAACGGATATGGGCGAACCGGCTGGTGTCGGTATCGTTCATCACCTCAGAGACAATCACCAGTGGACAGGCCGCCAGCGCCTGGCACACCGCGTGGCTGTCCGGCAGCGATACGGCAGGGTTAGTGCCCATAATCCACACCGCCTTCACCTCGCCGCGGGCGATGGCGTCAAACAGCTCCACCGCCATCAGCCCCGGCGTCTGCGCCAGCCGTTCCGTTCCCCAGAAACGCGCCACCCGTGAGAGATCGTCCGGCTCGAAGCTCATATGCGCCGCCAGCTGGTTCGCCAGCCCGCCCACTTCCCGGCCGCCCATGGCGTTTGGCTGTCCGGTCAGCGAAAACGGGCCGCAGCCCGGACGGTTGAACTTCCCGCTGGCAAGATGAACGTTAATGATGGCGTTACACTTGTCGCTGCCGCTGGAGGACTGGTTGATCCCCATCGTATAGAGCGTAATGGCGCGAGGCACGGTGACAAACCAGTCGTAAAAGGTACCAATATCCTCTGATGGAAGATCGCAAAACGCCGCCACGCGGGCAATCGGCCACTCATCGGCGCCCTGGATCAGATTGAGCAACCCCACGAACAGCCCGGCGTCGCTGCCGGGCCTGAGCGCCAGGTGGAGATCGGCGATATCGCAGGTAGCGGTGCTGCGCGGATCAATCACCACCACCTTCATTTGCGGATTATTGTGCTTTGCCTGCACCAGCCGCTGATACAGCACCGGATGCGTCCAGGCCGCGTTCGATCCCACCAGCACCACCAGGTCGCTGTTTTCCACGTCCTCGTAGCTGCACGGCACCACATCTTCGCCGAAGGCGCGCTTGTAGCCCACCACCGCCGAGGACATGCAGAGCCGCGAATTGGTATCGATGTTCGCCGCGCCGATAAACCCTTTCATCAGCTTGTTGGCGGCATAATAATCCTCGGTCAACAGCTGGCCGGAGGCGTAAAACGCCACCGCCTGCGGCCCCCATGTGTCAATAATCCCCCGCAGCCTCTCACCCGCCGCGTTCAGCGCCTGCGACCAGTCCACCTCCAGGCCGTCAACAACGGGGTGCAGCAATCGCCCCTGTAACCCCGTCGTTTCGCCCAGGGCCGATCCTTTCACGCACAGGCGACCAAAATTCGCTGGATGGGTTTCGTCCCCCCGAATGCTGACCGCTTCACCTTCCACGCTGGCGACTACGCCGCAGCCAACCCCGCAGTAGGGGCACGTTGTCCGGGTTTCCGTCATGAGGCCTCCGCACGCATCACCAGCTCTTCGTTGCCGACCCACACCTTGCCGTTTTCAATTTTGACCGGCCAGGCGCGCACTGCGGGCTCCCCGCTTTCGGCCTGACGCCCGTCGCGCAGTCGAATGCGCTGCTTGTAGAGCGGAGAGATAACGACCGGCTCGCCCGCCGCATCGCCGAGGATGCCGCGTGAAAGTACGTTCGCGCTGCTGCCCGGCTCCAGATCGTCGAGGGCGTAGACGGTTTTGCCAAAGCGGAACAGCGCGATCGGTTTGCGGCCAAGACGCGCGCCAATGCCCGCCTGCTCGGGGATATCCTCTATGCCGCAAATTTCCTGCCAGCGCTTGCTTTCATCCGACGGCGCGACGTTCACCGCGGTGCGGAACAGCGCCAGGCGGTTGGGATCGTTGAGCGTGGTTTGCCATTCGCACTGGTACGTCTCTACCACCCGGGCCATCTCCTGCTCCAGCTCGTGGGCAATGCCCAGGCTGTCGTTGAGGATCACCTCGCGCAGATAGTCGAGTCCGCCTTCCAGGTTGTCCATCCAGGTGCTGGTGCGCTGCAGGCGATCCGCCGTGCGAATGTAAAACATCAGGAAACGGTCAACGGTGCGGATCAGCGTCTCATCATCCAGATCGCTGGCGAAAAGGTCCGCATGGCGCGGCTTCATTCCGCCGTTGCCGCACAGATAGAGGTTCCAGCCTTTGTCGGTGGCAATCACCCCCACGTCTTTGCTCTGTGCCTCCGCGCACTCGCGGGTGCAGCCGGAAACGGCCATTTTGATTTTGTGCGGGGCGCGCAGGCCCTTGTAGCGGTGTTCCAGCCTGACCGCGAGGCCGGTGGAATCCTGCACGCCGTAGCGGCACCAGGTCGACCCGACGCAGGATTTCACCGTGCGCAGGGATTTCCCGTAGGCATGTCCGGTCTCAAACCCGGCCTCTACCAGCGCCTGCCAGATTTCCGGCAACTGTTCGAGCGTGGCGCCAAACAGGTCAATACGCTGCCCGCCGGTGATTTTGCTGTACAGACTATAGCGTTTCGCAATCTGCCCGATGGCGATCAGCCCGTCAGCCGTCACTTCCCCTGCAGGCATACGCGGCACGATAGAATACGTCCCGTCCTTTTGAATATTGGCGAAGTAACGGTCGTTAGTGTCCTGCAACGGCAGATGCGCCGGTTTCAGCAGATACTCGTTCCAGCAGGAAGCGAGCACTGACCCCACCAGCGGCTTACAGATTTCGCATCCGTGCCCCTGGCCGTATCGGCTGATAAGCTGGTCAAAGTTGCGGATATGGTTGACGCGCACCAGGTGGTAAATTTCCTGCCGCGAGTACGGGAAGTGCTCGCAGATATCCTTTTTCACCTCCACGCCCTGCTCGGCAAGCTGGTACTCCATGACCTGCTTCACCAGCGCGCTGCAGCCCCCGCAACCGGTCGCCGCTTTGGTGCACTGCTTAATGGCGCCGATATCCGCTGCGCCCGCGCTCACCGCCTGGCAGATATCCCCTTTGCTGACGTTATGACACGAACAGATCTGCGCGCTTTCCGGCAGCGCCGCCACGCCCAGCGTTTTCGGCGCGCTGCCTGACAACGCGGGTAATATCAGCGTTTCCGGCTCTTTCGGCAGGCTGATGCCGTTAAGCATCATCTGCACCAGCGTAGCGTATTCGCTGGCGTCACCCACCAGCACGCCGCCCAGCAGCGTTTTGCCGTCGTGGCTGACCACAATTTTTTTGTAGATTTGCTGCGGTCCGTGCGTCCACTGATAGCTCAGCGCGCCCGGCGTGCGGCCGTGGGCATCGCCGAACGAGGCTACGTCGACGCCGAGCAGCTTAAGTTTGGTACTCATATCCGCGCCGGTGAAGGTTTTATCTTCGCCCGCCAGCGCGGCGGCGGCCACGCGCGCCATCTGGTAGCCCGGGGCCACCAGGCCAAAGATTTTCCCCTCCCACAGCGCGCATTCGCCGATGGCAAGCACGTCCGGATCGGAGGTCCGGCAGCCGTCGTCAATGCAGATCCCGCCGCGCTCGCCGACAGCCAGCCCGCTGCTGCGCGCCAGCGCGTCCTGCGGACGAATACCGGCAGAAAAGACCACCATGTCCGTTTCGAGCTGTTCCCCGTCGGCAAAACGCAGCACCAGTCCGTCGTCCGTCGTGGCGATCTCCGTCGTCGCTTTACTGGTGTGAACGCCGACGCCCAGCGCCTCGATTTTTTTGCGCAGCATCGCCGCGCCGTCGTTGTCGAGCTGCACCGCCATCAGATTCGGCGCAAACTCCACCACGTAAGTTTCCAGCCCGAGCTGTTTCAGGGCATTCGCCGCCTCCAGTCCCAGCAGGCCACCGCCAATCACCACGCCGCGACGCGAGCCTGCCGCATGCGCCGCAATGTTGTCCAGATCGTCAAGGGTGCGATAAACAAAGCAGCCCGGCAGATCGTTGCCCGATACCGGCGGCACGAACGGGTATGAGCCAGTCGCCAGTACCAGCTTGTCCCAGTGAGTCTCATGCCCGCTGGCGGTGCGCACCACGCGCGCATCGCGGTCAATAGCGACGATCTGCTGCGAGAGGCGCAGCTCAATACCGTTATCGGCAAAGAACTCCCCCTCCACCAGCGAGAGCGACGCCGCGCTGCGGCCGCCAAAATATTCCGACAGATGTACGCGGTCATAGGCGGCATAGCGCTCCTCGCCAAAGACAACAATCTGATACTGCTGATGCAGATTGCGGTTAACGCAGTCTTCGAGGAAATGATGGCCGACCATACCGTGCCCAACCACCACCAGAGTAGGTTTTGTCATAGCGTTCTGTCCTGCAACCTGCGGTTGCGTAGTGAAACGATCGAACAGCCAGTCCGCGTGCGCGGGCGCAGCCGTTGCCAGTAAATCGGTAAATGTCGCCGCGCTGCGGCAGTCGCCCATCAGCAGCACGCCAGCCAGCGCCCCCTGCTGGATCAGTAAACGTCGATAGTGACGGCTCAGCGGATCCCATGAACTCCAGACCACATCGCCCTCCTGCGCCGCCACGCGACCGAGGCTGAACAGCTCCACGCCGGTCACCTTGAGGCGCACGCCGTTGTCGGTCAGGGTAAACGGCGCAGTGACGTTCCCGGCCAGCCGCGCGGCGAGGATATCCGCCTGCGCCAGGCAAGGGGCAACCAGGCCAAACGTCTGGCCGTCAATTTCGCAGCACTCGCCAATGGCGTAGACGTCCGGTACGGAGGTCTGCATCTGCTGATCCACCACGATGCCGCGCGCACAGCGAATGCCGCAGGCCTGCGCCAGCGCAACGTTCGGCTGCACGCCGGTTGCCAGCACCACGCGCGCGGCGGCGATGCTGTGCCCGTTGAGTAGCGTCACGTTCTTGCCGTTAATCGCCGCGATGCCAGAGGCGAGCTCACAGCTAACGCCCCGCGCCGCCAGCGTATCTTCCAGCAGCATTCCCGCCTGTTGGTCAAGCTGCTGTTCCATCAACCACGGACCGCGATGAACAATTGTGACGTTGTCACCTTTACGCGCCAGCGCTGCCGCCGTCTCAACGCCGAGCACACCGCCCCCCAGCACCACCGCCGGACCAGTGATGGCCTGAATGGCGCGGATATCCTCCAGGGTACGGAAGGTGAATACGTGCGGCGCATCGCCGCCGGAAATTGGCGGAACAAAGGGCGTTGACCCGGTAGCAAACACCAGCGCATCCCAGACCAGCGTGCGGGCGGTGGTTTGCACTTCCCGCGCGTTCACGTCCACGGCAATCGCCTTTTCGCCCCGCAGCACCGTCACGCCGCGCGCCTGGTACCATTCGTCATTCTGAAGGCTGATGCCCGCAGCCGTTTTTTCACCGCCCAGCACCGGCGAGAGCTGGATGCGGTTATAGGCATGTTCCGGCTCGTCACCGATGACGGTGATAGCGAAACGACCGGAAGCACGCCCGGTGAGCGACGCAATCAGCCGGGTAGCCGCCATGCCATTACCGATAATGACCAGTCGCATCAAAGCCCCCTCGCTACGCCGCTTTCGGCTGTTTTTCGTAGAGGAAATGGAGGATCTGCTGGCGCATGTGGTGATAGCGGCTGTCGTCCGCCAGCTGCACCCGGTTGCGCGAGCGCGGCAGGTCAATGCGCAGGATTTCTCCCACGGTGGCCGCCGGGCCGTTGGTCATCATCAGCACACGATCGGAGAGCAGCACCGCCTCGTCCACGTCGTGGGTAATGAGCACGATGGTGGTGTTCAGCGCCTGCTGGATCTGCATCACCGAGTCCTGAAGATGGGCGCGCGTCAGCGCATCCAGCGCGCCGAAGGGTTCATCCATCAGCAGCACTTTCGGCTTCATCGCCAGCGCGCGGGCAATCCCGACGCGCTGCTTCATGCCACCGGAGATCTCACCCGGACGTTTATGCAGCGCGTGACCCATCTGCACGCGGTCGAGGTTGTGCGCGATCCACTCTTTGCGCTCGGCCTTGCTCATGGTGTGACGGAACACCTGATCCACCGCCAGCGCCACGTTGTCGAAGCAGGTCAGCCACGGCAGCAGCGAATGGTTCTGGAACACTACTGCGCGCTCCGGTCCCGGCCCGGCGATTTCACGGTTGTCGCAAATAAGCCCGCCTTCCGTCGGCAGCGTAATCCCGGCGATGAGGTTGAGCAGCGTCGATTTGCCGCAGCCGGAATGGCCAATCAGGCTGACGGTTTCGCCCTCGTGAATATCAAAAGAGACGTTTTGTAGCGCCAGAAACTCGCCGCTGGCGGTGGAAAAACGCTGGCTCACGGCCTGGACCTGAATTAATGGTTTCATGTTCGCTCCTTATTTTTCCTGCCAGCTAAAGCGACGGGCAATCAGCATCAGCCCCTGCTCCAGAAGCAGCCCGACCACGCCAATGATGACGATGGCGATGAGAATGTTTTCGACGTTGAGGTTGTTCCACTCGTTCCAGATCCAGAAGCCGATGCCCAGGCCTCCGGTGAGCATCTCGGCGGCGACAATCACCAGCCAGGCGATGCCGATGGAGAGGCGTACCCCGGTTAACACCGCAGGCAGTACTGCCGGGAAAAGAATGCGGCGCATGACGGTCCACTCGGAAAGCTGCAACACCCTGGCGACGTTAAGGTAGTCCTGCGGAATGCGGCGAACGCCTTCGGCGGTGTTGATCACCATCGGCCAGATGGAACAGATAAAAATGGTCCAGCTCGACGCGGGCTCCGCTTTCTGGAACAGCAGCAGGCCGATGGGCAGCCAGGCCAGCGGGCTGACCGGGCGCAGAAGCGCAATCAGCGGGTTAAACATGCGCGCGAAAAAGGTAAAGCGGCCAATCAAAAAGCCCAGCGGAATACCCGCCAGCGCCGCGAGGCCAAAGCCGATGGCGACGCGCTGCAGTGAAGCAAGCACGTTCCAGCCAATGCCCATATCGTTAGGTCCGTCGCGATAAAACGGATCGGCGAACAGGGTCATAGCGGAATCGAGCGTGCTGAGCGGCGTCGGGAAACCTTTGCTGTTTATCGCCGCCAGCTGCCAGAGCACCACCAGCAGCCCGAGACCGAGCAGCGCCGGGATAACGCGCTGGAAAAAGTCGTTCATCCGGCGCGCAAAGGCGGGCGGGCGGCGGCGAACCTGTACCGGAGGCAGGACAATCACTTCCCCGGTCTCTGACGTCTCTTGTGGTTTCGTGTTTTGCAGATGCGGCATAATCAGGCCCCTTTACGGTGAATGGCGAAACGGCTGGCGTACCCTTCCGGATCGGTACCGTTCCAGACGGTACCGTCCATCAGCGTGCTGCTGCGGTACGGTGATGACGGTGTGGACATGCCGCCGACGGCGGTGGCGGCATCCTGCCAGACCGCGGTCTGGTTAATGCGCTGCGCGATGCCCGCGTAGTCCGGCGCGGCTTTAAGCAAGCCCCAGCGGCGGAACTGGGTTAAGAACCACATACCGTCGGAGAGATACGGGTAGCTCACGGCCCCCCCGTTGAAGAAGCTGATCGGGTGCGCGTCCTGCCAGCGCTGGCCCAGGCCGTTGTCGTACTCGCCGAGCATGCGTCCGGTGAGATACTGTTCCTTGCAGTTGAGCCAGGCGCGGCGCGAGAGGATCTGCGCGGTTTCACGCTTGTTCTCAGGGGACGCCTCAATCCAGCGCGCGGCCTCCATCACGGCGCTCACCAGCGCCCGGGCGGTGTGCGGATTTTTCTCCACCCAGTCACGGCGCGTGCCGAGGATTTTTTCCGGGTGATCGGCCCAGATGGACTGCGACGTGGCGGCGGTAAAGCCGATACGGTCGTTAATCGCCCGCGCGTTCCACGGTTCGCCGACGCAAAAGCCGACCATGTTGCCAATGCGCATGTTCATCACCATCTGCGGCGGCGGCACCACCACCGTGCGCACGTCGTCAAAGGGGTTAATGCCCGCGCTGGCCAGCCAGTAGTAAAGCCACATGGCGTGCGTGCCCGTCGGGAAGGTATGCGCGAAGGTGTAAGTTCCCGGCGCGTGCTGCCCAATCAGCGTTTTCAGCCCGTCTAGATCGCGAACGCCCTTCTCTGCCAGGTCGCTGGAGAGTGTTATGGCCTGCCCGTTCTGGTTGAGAGTCATCAGGTTCGCCATCTGCTGCGGTTTGCCCGCGATGCCCAGCTCCAGCCCGTACAGCAGGCCGTAAAGAATGTGTGCGACGTCCAGCTCTCCCGCCACCAGTTTGTCGCGCACCGCCGCCCAGCTCGCCTCTTTGGTGGGGACAAGGGTGATACCGTATTTCTTATCAAAGCCTTTCAGGGCTGCGATAACCACCGGGGCACAGTCGGTCAGCGGGATAAACCCGATGCGTACCGTCTCCTGTTCCGGTTTATCCGAGCCCGCCGCCCATGCGGCCTCCATGACACCCGGTAACAGCATTGCGCCACTCGCCAACATGCTGGCCTGCAAAAACCGCCGTCTCGACAAATCCGCCATAACCGCTCCTGAAAAAAAGCCAAAAAAAAGCGTCCGCCGTGCCGAAGCACCGCTGGACGCCTTTATCCCGAAGACGGGTGCACCGCCGTTGGCGCACCGTCAAAAATGGTTAATTGATTAATGCAAAGTCAATGCCAGGTTTTAAGACCTTGTTTTCGGGGCGATAGCCCGCGTTCACTGCCCTTCACGCACCTCAATCAGGCACTAAATGCCCACTGATTGTGCAGCTACTCCTTAGGTGTTATCTGCCAAACACTCTTTACCGTAAGCAAGGCGCGGGCGATATCGACCATACGCTGGTTCTTGTCCATCGCCATTTTACGCAGCGTCGTCCAGGCCTGCTCTTCGCTCATATGCTGATGGGTCATCAGCACGCTTTTGGCTTTATCAATGGTTTTACGCTCCTCGAGCGTATCGCGCAGCGACGCAAGCTGACGGGAAAGCTGCTCTATCTCGCGCGCCTGCTGACGCACCAGGGTCAGCAGGGGTTTATCCGGGTAATGCGCCAGCGGATCGTCCTGCTCATCCACAGAACGCGGGTATGCCTCGTCGCGCTGAATGCGCTCGGCTACCGCAACCATCAGGTCGGCGATGATTGTCTCTTCCAGCGCGCGCAGATGCTCCAGCCGCGCCGTTTGCAGCGCAAACCAGGCCAGCGCGGTATGACCATTGTCTGCGGCTGGCTGGCGGGTACAGGCCACGCGCCGGAGTTGCTCTGTCTCGCGATCGGGCTGGCAGTTGAGGGAAAAGGTCGCCTGCAGGTTAGCCTCGCTGTGGGAGAGAAAGATCTCAAAGCAGGCCTGCTGACCGTCAATGCGGTCAACCAGCCGCTGGCGGGTAACATCATCGAAAAAGCCCTGCGTGAAGCCAATCGCCCCCAGCGCCCGCTCTTGTCCCGCCAGCTCTTTGCCCTGCATCAGGCTATAAAGGGCGACAAAACGGCCTGCGATTTGCGGATCGTCAATGCTGTCATTAAGCTGCGGCACGATACTGATCAGGTGGCGGAGCATGCGGGAGTAGTGCTCCATTGCCTGCGGCGCCGTCAGCGTTTGCTGGCTTACACCGTCGCGCAGGGCGGGAAGCGTCTCCAGCGTGAGCAGCGCGCTGCCGATACGTTCGCAAACGGCGCTTCCCGGAATGGGGGACTGATTTCCAAGAACGTCATAAAGCGCAGCGAGGTTTTCGTCCACCAGCGCCCGGCTGGCTTTGCATTCAGGCGCGTAGAGCTTACCCTGTGAACAGAGCCAGACGTTGGATGCCCCGCGTTCGCACTGTAGCATATGCACCAGTTGGCTGATGCCACGCACCAGCGCGCCAAGCTGCGCCAGCCTGCTGAGCTGCTCCCGGCGCATCAGTCTTGCGCGCTGGAGCCATTCGGTTGCACCTGGCGAAATGCCGGTCATTAATGTCATGCTCACTCCCCCGGACAGCGAAACTCTGGGGAATAAAGCAATATTCGTGCCTTAAAAGAACAGGAGTCAACATGCAGAAAATTGTGATCGTCGCCAACGGTGCGGCCTACGGCAGTGAATCCCTTTTTAACAGCCTGCGCCTGGCGATCGCGCTGCGCGAAAAAGAGAGCGACCTGGCTTTGCGGATATTTTTAATGTCCGACGCCGTGACCGCCGGGCTGAAGGGTCAAAAACCGGCGGAAGGCTACAACATTCAGCAGATGCTGGAGATCCTGACCGCGCAGGACGTGCCGGTAAACTCTGTAAGACCTGCACCGACGGACGCGGCATCACCGCGCTGCCGCTGATTGATGGCGTGGAAATCGGGACGCTGGTCGAGCTGGCGGAGTGGACCCTGACCGCCGATAAAGTATTAACTTTTTAATAATAAACCCGTAAAAATATTATTTTCTTATGGACGCGGTTTCAGCATCAAGTTTACCTGCGGGGTTGCCGATAGGCATGGAAACAACACAGCAGGTATTTCACTTATGTTCAGATCGATTCGCGCACGCATCATCGCCGCGACGACAGGCTGCCTCGTCGTCGCCCTTCTCCTTAACACCGTTATAAACTTCCAGGTCACGCGTCAGGATAATCAACAGTCACAGCGCGATATCCTGACCAGCACCAGCGCCAGCCACAACATGGCGATTGCTGACTGGGTGAAAAGCAAAATGACGGTGATTACCTCCGCACAGACCGTTGCGCTGGCTGACGATCCGGTTTCGGTGTTTAAGCAGCTTGCCCAGGCGGGCGGCTTTACCAACGTCTACGTGGGCTATGCCAGCAAGACGGCGAAATTCTCCGATCCGACGGGCGTCCCGGCGGATTACGACCCGACCATCCGTCCCTGGTATCAGCAGGTGGTCAGCACCGATGGGCCGGTGGTGACGGCACCCTACGTTGACGCCGGAACCGGGAAGCTGGTAGTGACCTTTGCCGTGCCGGTGAAGGAGAATGGCAGCCTGAAAGCGGTGGTGGCAGGCGATGTCGCCATGGATAGTGTGGTGGCAAACGTGCGCGGGATCCATCCGACTCCGGCCAGCAGCGGGTTGCTCCTGAACAGTGACGGCAGCGTGATTGCCGCTAACGATCCGGCTCTTACGCTGAAGCCGTTTGCTGAGACGATCAAAGGCATTGATTTTGCTGCGCTGAAAAGCGGCAATCCGGTCGATGGCATGCTGAATGACGTTGAAAAAACCTTCATCGCCACGGCCGTACCGGGCACGAACTGGTTCCTGGTGGTCGCCCTCGATAATAGCGACGCCACTTCCGGCATGCGTTCTCTGCTGAAAGCCTCTGCTGTTTCGCTGGTGATCCTGGCGCTCCTGAGCGGCGCTCTTGTTCACATCCTGATCGCCCGCCTGCTGAAGCGTCTGTCCGACATTCGCGACGCGATGCACAACATTGCCAACGGCACCAACGATCTGTCCCAGCGCCTGCCGGATAACGGCGATGACGAAGTGGCGCAGATTGCGCAGGCGTTTAACGCCTTCAGCGATAAGCTCTCGGTGGTGATGGTCCAGCTCCGCGACGCCAGCGCCTCGGTGAAAAACGCCGCGCAGGAGATTGCGGCAGGCAACCAGGATCTCTCCGGACGTACCGAGCAGGCGGCGTCCAGCCTGCGCGAAACCGCCAGCGCCGTGGAAGAGATCACCGCCTCCGTCACCCAGTCGAATGAATCGGCAGCTGAAGCCAACGACCAGGCGAGCAAGGCCTCCGCGGCAGCAGCGCGCGGCGGTGAAGTGGTTTCTCAGGCCATCAGCACCATGCAGTCTATAGAAGTAGCGTCCGCTAAGATTGGTGATATTACCAGCGTGATTGACGGCATTGCCTTCCAGACCAACATTCTGGCGCTGAACGCCTCGGTTGAGGCGGCGCGTGCCGGTGAGCAGGGGCGCGGGTTTGCCGTGGTCGCGGGCGAAGTACGTAACCTGGCGAGCCGCAGCGCCCAGGCGGCGAAAGAGATCAAATCACTGATTGATTCCACCACCGACAGCGTGGCAACCGGCTCCCGTTACGTACATCTGGCCGGGGAAAGCATGGATGAGATCCGCTCCAGTATCGGCAGCGTCTCTGGCATCATGCGCGAAATTTCCATTGCTACCAGCGAGCAGATGAAAGGCATTCACGAGATCAATCACGCGGTGACGCATCTCGACCGCATGGTGCAGCAGAACGCCGAACTGGTGGTACAGTCCGCCGCAGCGGCCAGCGCGTTGCAGAGCCAGGCGGGCGACCTTGCTGAAACCGCCGGTCATTTCCGCATTTAATTTTCTCCCGGCGCGGGTTTACCGGCTAAAACCCGCGCCAGCTGAATGCTTTCAGGCATTTTGTCATTTTTGTTTAAACGTTATGCCATTTTTTGATCAAAATCATCATCCCATGTCCCCCACTTTGGTGTTATGCAATGAGTAATTTGTGAACAATATCACGCTCGGGATGGGCAAAATCGACGGGGTAAACAAATGGCACTGGTGAAAACAAGTTTGAAACTGTTTGGCGGGGATACGGTGGTGGTGCGTTGCTCAGAGCGCTGTCGCATTCATCTCATGAGTTCAAAAGCGCAAAAGCAATCGCAGGCAGATATTTTGACGGTGCAGGATGACAAGGCGTGGCTGACCGTGCCATATACCGGCACGTGGGATGTGCTGATCGACAGCCACAGTCAGTCGCTGGAGCATTCTGTCAGCTACGTGGCAGCGTAAGATTACACGCCCGGCCAGCCGGGCGAATTCTCAGGCAAAACCCGGTCGCAGCGTGCCGTTAAGCGGGTTCCCTTCCAGCAGCGCCTTCACCTTCACCACCAGCTCATTCAGACAATCGTCCTTCATGCCGAGGCGGGTCAGCTCCTGATCGAGAGAGAAAAGGTACTGCGCGTTGGTGCCCAGCGGCCCGCTGGCGGCGGCAATTAACGGGGCAATCACCTGCGTGCGGGTATCGGCTTCATACAATGGATGGCGCGGATCCATAATAAACACCAGCGCGTTAACGGTGCGTCCGTCGTCAAGCTCCAGCTTGCACCAGCTCGGCATATAGCAGCCGGTGATCATCTCGCGTTTCCAGAGCAGTGTTAGCTCCTCTTCAAGCGTGGCATCCGGGAGGCGATACGCCACGCCCGTGGTGCGTCCGCCCTCTTTCAGTGCAAGCATGCGTCCTGGCTGACACGCGCTGCCGCGTCCTGCCGTCAGGCGCAGGCAAAATGCGCGGTGCCAGCCGGGCAGCGTTCCCGTTGCCGATTCAACAAATTCGAGAGCCGGGTTCCACATCAGTGAACCATAGCCAAAAATCCATACCGGGCCATCATCCGGGCGGCAGGCAAGCGTGGCAGCGAGCGACGCCGCACGTTGTTCAGCTGACCAGAGAAGCGATTCCTCAATAGCACCAAATGCCGTCTTACAATCTGCCTTCATTAAGAAATCACGCGTTAACACTTTACACCTCCGCCACTGCATGCTTCCTTGCGACATCTGTAATTCGCCTTCCCGGCATTATGTGCTGGTCATTTTGCCAGCAGTCAAATTACGATAAGCAATTAGCGGACCAGTTGCAATACAACGGCAGTTCAACCGCCTGAAAAGTCAAAATGAAGGCAGCGAATTATTTCATGGCTATTTCTTTTTATGCCATTTATCGTCGTCTCCTTTCTCATATTCATGTTTTACGGCGGCCCAGGCGACTTTGTGCGCCGTCTCTTCACGGCTGGCATCATCCCGGCGATCGTCTTTATCTTTGTACTGATCCCAGGCGCTGTTAAATGCCTCTTTGTAGATATCCTGCGCGTGTTCAGGCAGGACGTTTTTCACGTTATCGGGTAATTCGCGTTTCGTTTTATAGGGCATCGCTAACCTCTCTTTTGGTTAAAAAGATAAGTGTGGACGACGATGCGCAAGGCTGCCACCCGGCGATAAACAATGAACATGAATGATTCTTAATATATTGTTATTTAATATTTATTTACTGAAAACAGTATATTATAAGCATCAAATAAGAAAATCATGACAAAGGGTAAAATTAAGTAAAAAATAAAGGGTATTTAACAGATTTCTGTTAATTTAATGCCCTTAAAATCTATCTATAATTACAAGCACCTGCATTGATGGAGAAGCACATGACAGCAACACACGAGGCGGTAAAGACCCGCCACAAGGAGACGTCTCTCATTTTCCCGGTTCTGGCACTGGCTGTACTGCTCTTCTGGGGAAGCAGTCAGTCACTGCCAGTGGTAGTGGGTATTAATATTCTTGCCCTTGTGGGCATTTTAACCAGCGCGTTTAGCGTCGTTCGCCATGCGGACGTCCTGGCCCACCGTCTGGGCGAGCCTTACGGTTCGTTAATTCTCAGTCTTTCCGTTGTTATTCTTGAAGTCAGCCTGATTTCCGCGCTCATGGCAACCGGAGATGCCGCTCCGACGCTGATGCGCGATACGCTCTACTCCATCATTATGATTGTGACGGGCGGCCTGGTGGGCTTCTCCCTGTTACTGGGCGGACGCAAATTTGCGACCCAGTACATGAATCTTTTTGGCATTAAACAGTATCTGATCGCCCTTTTCCCGCTGGCAATCATCGTACTGGTCTTCCCGATGGCGCTGCCGGGCGCGAACTTTTCCACCGGACAGGCGCTGCTGGTCGCGCTGATTTCCGCAGCCATGTATGGCGTGTTCCTGCTCATTCAGACCAAAACGCACCAGAGCCTGTTTGTTTACGAACATGAAGATGACAGTGACGACGATGACCCGCACCACGGCAAGCCGTCGGCGCACAGCAGCGCGTGGCACACGGTTTGGCTGATCGTGCATCTGATTGCGGTTATCGCGGTCACCAAAATGAACGCCAGCCCGCTGGAGACGCTGTTGACCGAGATGAACGCCCCGGTGGCCTTTACCGGTTTCCTGGTGGCGCTGCTGATTCTGTCCCCTGAAGGGTTGGGCGCGCTGAAAGCGGTATTGAATAATCAGGTGCAGCGCGCAATGAACCTGTTTTTCGGCTCCGTACTGGCGACGATTTCACTCACCGTGCCGGTGGTGACGCTGATTGCCTTTATGACCGGAAATGAATTGCAGTTTGCGCTGGGCGCGCCGGAGATGATTGTCATGGTGGCGTCGCTGCTGCTGTGCCAGATTTCGTTCTCCACTGGCCGCACCAATGTGCTGAACGGCGCGGCGCATATGGCGTTGTTTATTGCGTATTTGATGACGATATTTGCGTAAGATTGATCCGGTGCGGCCTGATGCCCTCTCCCAGTGGGAGGGAGAACAAAAAACCCGCCGA